>JBLWTQ010000012.1:0-133738 GCA_048270065.1 Parasphingorhabdus sp.
GCCAGCTTGCGATAGGCGCTCTTGATCTCCTTCTCGTTCGCGCCCTTGGCGACACCCAATGCTTGATAGGGATCTATCATTATCTACCCTTTTTCAAATCCTTATCGTGCAGAGATTGGAATTTTCCGCCAATTTTCAACTCCACTGATTTATGCGGGTATGTCGGCATCTGCAACCTTGTTGTGCCGTGTGAACCGCAAAAGCAGGTATAGAACCAGCCCCAATGGCCCCAGCATGAATGCGAAGAACAGGATCAGGACCTGCAGCCAGCGCGCAAAGCCGTATTTATCCGCATTGCCTGCGACCCAAAGCCCGACGAACAGATCAAAGGCGAGATAATGTATCCATCCTGCGGTCGCCCCACCTGGACTCGATAGCAATTGCCGGACACCTGCCAAGGTCGTGAAATCCGCAGCTTCGCCGCTGCCGCCATCAATAAAGCCGGTCATTAACGGAATAATAATTGCAGCATAGGTGCAGGCCAGAATACCAATGCCGGCGTAAAACAAGCCGGTCAGTATCGCTTCGCGGCGCGGTGCAAACGCGAGGATGAGCCACATCAACAACGCATAACTATTGGTGATTGTGAAGATCATATCCCAGTTCATGGCGCCCCTCCTTAGCTATCATTCTAGCAGAAATCCGCCCTTCATCGCCGGGCAAAATTTTGCTTGTTTGCGGGCGATCCGCATGCTGTTAGAAGACAATCTATGACCGATCCATTTTCCCTGTTCGACAGCTGGTTTTCCGAAGCCCGCGCAACCGAAATCAATGATAGCAATGCCATGACCATTGCCACCGCCGATGCCGGGGGGCAGCCATCGGCGCGGATGGTATTGCTAAAAGGCCACGGCCCGGATGGCTTTGTCTTCTACACCAACCAGCAGAGCCGCAAGGCGGTCGATATAGCCCAGAATCCCAAGGCAGCGATATTGTTTCACTGGAAAAGCCTGCGCCGCCAGATCCGGATTGAAGGCGCACTCTCCACGGTAGCAGACGCCACAGCGGATGCCTATTTTGCCACGCGCAGCCGGGATTCACAACTGGGGGCATGGGCATCGGACCAATCCCGCCCGCTCGACGATTACGCAACCTTCGAAGCGCGGTTTGCGGAAATGACCGAGCGGTTTGACGGCCGTGATGTACCGCGCCCGCCGCACTGGTCCGGCTATCTTTTGACGCCTGTATTGTTTGAATTCTGGCGGGACCGGGAACACCGGTTGCACGAACGGCGGGTATTTTCTCGGAACGGGGAGGGCTGGACGGAAGGACTGCTTTACCCATGAAAAACCTGCCTTATTATCATGTTGACGCCTTTGCCGACCGCCCCTTTACCGGCAACCAGGCAGCGGTGATGCCACTCGCAGCATGGCTCGATGATTCGGTTCTGCAGGCAATTGGCGACGAAAATAACTTTGCCGAAACTGCCTTTTATCTGCCCGATGAAAGCGGCGATGCGGATTACGAGTTGCGCTGGTTTACCCCGACGGTGGAAATCGCACTGTGCGGTCACGCGACACTCGCCAGCGGACATGTTATATTGTCGCAAGACCCTGAGCGGCAGCAAATAACCTTCCGGACACGACAAGCAGGCATTCTAACCGTAAAGCGGGACGGCGAAGGCTATGCACTGGATCTCCCGGCCTATCCTCCGGCGCCGAAAGCGATGGCGGAAATCGTCGTCCTGGTCGGTGGCTGTCCGCTTGAAACCGAGTTTCATGAGGGGCGCTATCATCTTCTTCGCTATGGCAAGGCGAAAGACATTCTCTCGCTCAAGCCGGATCTGAAAGCATTGGCCGCGCTTGGCAACGCGCAATTCATCTGCACCGCGCCGGGCACCGACACCGATGTCATCAGCCGGGTGTTCGTGCCCGGCGGCGGAGTTGACGAGGATAGCGTGACCGGGTCGGCTCATGCCGTCCTGACCCCTTATTGGGCGGAACAATTGGGCCGCAACAGCTTCACCGCCCACCAGGCGAGCCAGCGTGGAGGCTATGTCAATTGCCGTCTCGACGGCGACCGTGCCTGGCTGGGCGGAAAATGTGTGACCGTCGTGGAAGGATCGTTTCGGCTGTAGCTGCCTGACCCTGGCCAGGAGCTAACCCCTGATCGGGAACAGCGCCATGATCCGGCCGATCTGGGCACTCATTGGCGCAAGGACATCGTCCTGGGTCTTGCCGAGCCGGACCACGGTCAGTTTCTGCTCGGGTGAAACCACAATCTGCTGTCCCAGATGCCCGAGTGCGGCGAAGATGGTGTCCGGGCCATCATCCGGAAAAAGCACCTGATTGCGGCCGTCGGGACGTTTTTTGTTGAGCCAGACATGGCCACCATAGGCCGGGTCGTTTTGCGAAGATGTCTTCATGAACTTGACCCAGCTGACCGGCAGATGCTGTGCCCCTTTTCTTGCGCCGTTGTGACGCAGGAATTCTCCGAATCTGGCATAATCGCGCGCCGTCGCCTGAATGATGCTGCCGCCCAGAAATGTGCCGCTCGGATCGAATTCCGGATAGGCACTGTCCATGCCCAGAGGTTCGAGCAGTCGCCCCCGGATAAAGCGGAGGGTAACGTCGCGCCGAACTTGTGGATCGGTGCTCCTGGTCAGGGTCCGGGCGATGATGTCCGAGAGAATCATGCTGGTGGCGGTGCTATATTCGAATTTTTCACCCGGCTTGGCCTCCATGGGACGGGCTTCGGCATAGGCAGCCACATCCTGGGCACCATCGAGGAACAACATGCGATTGGTATCAACCTCGTAAATTGTCTTGCCTCCCTCCTCGGGTACTTCGGTATGATCGAGACCGGACGACATGTGGAGCAAGTGCCGCAGGGTGATGTCGCCGCGCGGATCACCGGGCCTTTGCCAAGCGGGAACGGGAGCAGGATCGTCCAGCACCAGCCGACCGTCCGCGACGAGAAATCCGATCAACGCGCCGGTGAAGCTTTTTGCCATCGACCAGCTGATGAATCTTGTGTCTTCATCATAGCCCTCGCCATAACGTTCAGCGATGATTTCTCCCCGGTACATGATCAGAAGGGCCCGCGTCTCCGCCATCGCCGGGTCTTCGAACAGCGGCGCAATTGCCGCATCCAGCGCCGCTTTTCCGATCGGGCTATCGTCCGAGATATAAGCGAGTTCGGCGGCACTTTTCGGTGGTGCTGCTTCCGGCTTACCGGATGCCCCGCATCCGTACAGGCCGACCATCAGGGCCGAAATCAGGGCGAGTTTAATCTTGTGCATATGGTGTCGTTGCACCAATAGGAGCCGCCATGGCAACCGTTAAAGACACATCCCGAGTTCCGCCGACAAAGAAGCGCGCTGCACTGTATGTCGGGGTCCTGTTCCTGCTCGTCCTGATCGCGCTATTGGCGTACAACTACAGTTCCATCAAAGGACAGCTGGATATCGGCACCGCTTATGGTGCCCGGGTAGCCTGTTCCTGCCACTATGTCGGAGGAAGGGATATCGAGGACTGCACCAAGGATTTTGAACCGGGCATGGAAATGATCGGCTTGTCAGTGGATGACGAACGCAAAAGGGTAACGGCTTCCGCCCTGTTAATCGAATCAGCCACCGCCGAGTTTCGGGAAGGCTGGGGCTGCGTCATGCTGACCGACGCGCAGCTGCAAGCTGAATAGGTCAGAAACGGACCCTAAACTTCAACGCCCGCCAACCACTGCTGCTCCACCGCATTGGTGCCGTCTATCCAGCCACCCCCCAACACCCGCTCCTTGTGGTAGAAAACCGCTGCCTGGCCGGGAGCCACGCCGAATTCCGGATTATGAAATTCCAGCTTTTCTCCTTCCAGCCGGGCCAGGGTCGGTTTGGCCATCGAACGGACCTTCACCTCGACCGGGCCGGCATAATCACCGCCAATCCAGTTGATGTCCCGGAGTGAAGCCGACGCGACCGCCAACGCGGCCTTGGGGCCGACGACAACCCGTTTCGCTTCCGGTTCCAGCCGAATAACATAGAGTGGTTCGGCCTGGCCGCCAATTTCGAGACCTTTGCGCTGGCCCACGGTATAATGGATAAGTCCCTTGTGCCGTCCCATTGGGGTCCCGTCGATATGAACAATCTCGCCATCATCGTCCGCTTCCGGGCGCAATTTGCGCACCACGCTGGCATAGTCGCCATTGGGAACGAAGCAGATATCTTGGCTATCTGGCTTGAACGCCACCGCCAGCCCGATGTCTTCGGCTATTTCACGAACCTGGGTCTTGGGTATATCGCCTAGCGGGAAGCGTAGATAATCCAGCTGATCCTGGGTGGTTGCAAACAGGAAATAGCTCTGGTCGCGCGCCGGATCGAGTGCCCGATGCAATTCTGCACCGCCCGGTAGAGCAACCCGTCGCACATAATGGCCTGTTGCCAGACAGTCGGCACCCAGTTCGCGGGACAACTGCAGCAGGTCGGTGAATTTGACACCCATATTGCACTGTACGCAGGGAATCGGTGTCCGCCCCGCCATATACTCGTCGGCAAAGACATCCATGACCGAGTCCTTGAACCGGCTGGCGTGGTCAAAGACATAATGAGCGATGCCCAGCCGGTCGGCCACAGCGCGGGCGTCGCGAATATCCTGCCCGGCACAACAGCTGCCCACGCGCCCCACGGCTTCACCATGGTCATAAAGCTGCAAGGTAATACCGATGGTTTCCGCGCCGGTTCGCGCAGCCAGCGCCGCTACGACGCTCGAATCGACGCCGCCCGACATGGCCACGACGATTCGCTTGCCCGTCAGGTCGTCACCGAGCTGGAAATTTGCGTTGATTCTATCCGTCATATCAATTGCAGTCCCTAAAGAAGTACCGCCGTTTGCGCCAGCGCTACGAGCGTTTGCGTTTTCACGCCCCTATATGGTTCATTTTGGCACGAGTTGGCTCGATACAAGAAAGAATTGCTTAACCAGTCCTAAGACCGTGTGAACGCCCCTTTTACACATGTTTATATCTTGGCTGCTAGACCGGTGTTTATGGATATGAACTTCCCCCATAAATACCCGAAATGGGCACCGCTGGATGCAACGGATGCCATCGCTTTTGCGGTTCCGGATCATCGGGCCTTGCTCGCCCTCGCCATTGCGCGACAGTCATCCAGCGAGTCGGCGCGAAATTATGTCGCCGCCAAGCAAGGCCTTTCAGGCACGAATGCGGCGGTCCGCCAGTCGTTCATGAAAAACCGGATGGCATTTTTTGCCGGACAGAGTTTAGCCGAGGGCACCCCGCACCAGAAAGCCAAATTATTCGTGTCCGGCTGCTTTCGACCGGATTTAGCGCATGGGGAAATCAACGAAATGCATGGATAATCGAAATTATGAACACGGCGTTTACCTTGGCAATTCAGGTAATCGAAAAGCTCTGCTGTTACGAAGACCAGACGAAACGGAAAACAGGGCCAAATGCCGCAAGGCAAAATTGAGGGTAGTATGATTGAAAACCAGAAAATAAAACCTGCGCAAGTTGTTGGTCCACTTGGTGAGCCACTCACCATTGGTGATCTGCCCAAACCTGGTACGACTCGCTGGGTGGTTCGTCGCAAGGCAGAAGTTGTCGCGGCGGTCAACGGCGGGCTGTTGACCGTTGATGAAGTTTGTGATCGCTACGATCTTTCGCTGGAAGAATTTGCTTCCTGGCAGCGGGCTGTTGACCGGTCCGGAATGCCTGGCTTGCGGGTCACGCGAATCCAGCATTATCGCGACTTGTACGAGCGTCAGCAAAAATATTGACGAACAGTTGTTCGGCTGAGATCGTTGATGGGCCGCCGGACAGACACCGGCGGTCTTTTTTTATCCCTTCAAGTCTCGGAAGTAATCCTCTAGGTAACTGTATTCGCGAGTGTAAAAATCAGGCTCGCAAATAATCAGGAGGAACATATGGGTTGGATTATTGCATTGATCGTCGGTGGCGTCGCAGGCTGGCTGGCCAGCATGGTAATGGGGCGTGACGCCTCCATGGGTGTTTTTTGGAACATCGTTGTTGGCATTATCGGGTCGGTAATCGGCAACTTTGTCGGCAGTTATTTTGGCTTTGGCGGCAGTATTCAGCAATTCTCGATCGTCGGTTTGTTCACTGCTTTTGTGGGCGCAGTGGTGCTGTTGTTGATATTAAACCTCATCCAGCGTGGACGGGTGCGCTAAAACCTGCTTTTCAGAATAAAATATACAAATTTGAAGGGCCGGTTCGTTTACGAATCGGCCCTTTCGCAAGATGATATTGGTTGTTGGTCGAAGCCTGGCTTGTGAAACTGGCCGAATACTGTTCCGGGTTGCCGCTAGTGCCATATTGAGGTAACACAGTCGCTGAAAATTCGAATAGACCGGAAATTCAGCGATTCTTTTGTGTATTGCCGTGCAAGAATGCGATATGGGCCTGACCGAAGAGTAAAAACATGAACTATGAATCCACCATCCCCAGCGATGAAATCGCGATTATGGACGATCCTGATCAGCGCAATACCAATCGCCGCCGGCTGATTATCGCAGCGGCGGTTACTGTGGCGCTTCTGCTGGCATATATTAGCTATAATTATTTTTTCGGAGCTACGGGTGACGAAGATACGGCGAGCCAGGCGCCTATGGTCACGGTCATGTCTCCCGGCAAACAGCAGATTACACGAACAATCAATGCAACGGGCACCTTGGCCGCACGACGGGAGATTCCGGTCAGTGTCGTCGGGGAGGGAGGCCGGGTCACCAACGTCTATGTCGATGCCGGTGACTGGGTCAGGCAGGGCCAGATCATGGCCAGTATCGACCGGTCCGTTCAATCCCAGCAAGCGGCAAGCTTAGAGGCTTCGGTCGGCGTCTCTCGCGCCGATCTCAATCTGGCCCAGGCAAATCTCGATCGCGCAGAGCAACTGGTGGAACGTGGATTTATTTCCAAGGCAGATATTGACCGATTGACGGCAACACGCGATTCCGCCGCCGCCCGTTTGCGGGTGGCACAGGCCCAGTTAAATGAAACCCGGGCACGCAATAGCCGCTTGGATATCGTGGCTCCCAAGGCCGGTATCGTACTGGAACGCACTGTCGAACCCGGACAGACGGTGACACAGGGCAGCGGCGTGCTTTTCCTGTTGGCACAAAACGGCGAAATGGAATTGCAGGCCCAGCTTGGTGAAAGTGATCTGGCCAATATCTCGGTCGGCATTCCGGTGGAAGTTACTCCGGTCGGCACCGACAAGGTTCTGACCGGACAGGTATGGCAGATTTCTCCGATCATTGATCCGCAGACCCGTCAGGGCACTGCCAGAATTGCTTTGGGCTATGACAGCGCTTTGCGGCCAGGCGGTTTTGCCAGTGCGCAAATCCAGAGCGGAACAACCGAGGCAGCGGTGCTGCCGGAGTCTGCCTTGCAGAATGACAGCAAGGGAAGCTTTGTCTATATTGTCGGACCGGACAACAAGGCGGTGCGGCGCGATGTCGAGATCGGTGCAGTGTCTGCTGAGGGACTTTCCGTCACGTCCGGCTTGACCGGAAACGAGAGGGTAGTGCTGCGGGCAGGCGGCTTCCTGAGTCCCGGTGAAACCGTTCAGCCGAAAGTCCAGAAGAAAGCCGGCGGTGCGTGAATCGTGTGCAAATTTAAGGCCTGATCGATGAACCTTCGCAATATTTCTGCCTGGAGCACGCGCAATCCCGTAGCCCCGCTGGTGCTCTTCGCTGCGCTTCTGTTTGCTGGTTTGCTGAGTTTCAACCGCATGGATGTCGTGAATAATCCGGAAGTCGAGTTTCCGGCGGTCAACGTGCTGATCTCGCAGCCGGGCGCTGCACCGACCGAAATTGAAAATCAGATCACCCAACGGGTGGAGGCAGCGGTCCGGTCAATCAGTGGCGTCAAGAATATAAGCTCGACCGCAAGCGAAGGCAGCAGCAGAACATTTGTCGAGTTTGAAATTGGCGCGGATGTGAACAACAGCGTCAATGAAGTGAAAAATGCTGTTGATCAGATTCGCGGGTCCTTGCCCGACGGTATTCTGGAACCGCAAGTGTCAAAAGTGGACGCGGTGGGTGGCCCGATCGCATATTTTGCCGTCAAGGCCGATGATATGACGGTTGAAGAACTCAGCTGGTTTGTTGATGACACCGTGGCCAAACGGCTGCTCTCCGTTGACGGAATGGCCGAGGTCGACCGGTTCGGCGGGGTCGACCGGGAAATCAGGGTGATTCTCCGGCCCGATCGGATGCAGGCAGTTGGCGTTACCGCGAGCCAGATCAACAGTGTGTTGCGTCAAATCAATATCAATGCTGCGGGTGGTCGCACGGAAGTGGGCGGTACGCGGCAATCGGTCCGCGTTCTGGGCAATGCCGACGATGCATATGATTTGTCCCAAACGCAGATATCCCTGCCCAACGGCAAGATGATCAAGTTAAGCGATGTCGCCGAAGTGAACGACTCTTTCGGCGAACGCAGTTCCATCAGCAAGGTCAAGGGCGTCGAGGTCGTCAATTTCGCGATGTCCCGGGCGCGCGGCGCTTCCGATGTGACAGTCTATGACGACGCGATTGTGATCATGGACAAGATTGCAGAAGAAGTTCCAGGGATCGAATTCATCCCGCTGTTCAACAGCGTCACCTACACCAAGTCGCAATATAAAAGCTCGATGCTGGCGATGATCGAAGGCGCAATTCTCGCCGTCGTCGTGGTTTTTATTTTCCTGCGCGACTGGCGAGCGACGGTTATTTCGGCCATCGCCATCCCCTTGTCGGCGATTCCGACCTTCTGGTTCATGGATCTGCTCGGGTTCAATCTCAATTTCCTCTCGTTGCTGGCGCTGGGCCTGGTTGCGGGCGTGCTGGTCGACGATGCTATTGTCGAGATCGAGAATATTGTGCGTCATATGCGTATGGGGAAAACCGCTTATCAGGCATCGATCGATGCCGCCGACGAGATAGGCCTCGCGGTAGTCGCCACGTCATTCTGTATTGTCGCGGTATTCCTGCCGGTCGGCTTGATGCCCGGGATATCCGGTCAATTCTTCAAAAATTTCGGTATTACCGTGGTTATTTCGGTGCTGATGAGCCTTGCGGTCGCACGTATGATCACGCCGATGATTGCGGCTTATTTCCTCAAGGCAAAAGGCCAGGCCGAACATGGCGAAGGGGTCTGGATGGATCGATATATGCGATTGCTTCAGTGGGTATTGGACCGTTCAAAGGCCGATCGCATCCGGGCAACGCTGGTCCCCGCCAAGGCCGCGTGGTGGCAATATCTGATTGGTTTTATCCTGTTCACCCTGATCGCAGCAGTCTTCGTTGGCGCAGCAGGCGCTATCGGCGGCATGGTCCATGGCCTGCTTACGACTTTGATACCCAGCGATTTTCTACGGGCGATCCTGAGTCTTATAGGCGGTATTGTCGCAGGTGCCTTCGCGGCGCGCCTGCTGGTTGAAATCATCAAACGGGTGAGCGGTGTCATCGGTGGGCGCTTCTCTCTTTGGTATGCCTATCGGTCCGGTCGTTTCCGCGCCCGGGGTCATGATCACCGCATGTGGATGATGGCTACCGGCATCCTTGCCTTTGGACTGACGGTAATATTGTTCATGATAACCCCCTCGGAATTTCAACCGAAAACCGATGAGGACAACAGCCGGGTCCAGATTGAGGTTGTTCCGGGAACGACACTCGAACAGACCGAAAAGATCGCCGACCGGGTGTCGAACCTGATGTACGCGCAACCCGAAGTCGAGCGCGCACTGACCCGTGTGCGCGAAACAAACGCGACGGTGTTTGTGACCCTGAAGGAAGATCGCAAGAGAACATCAATCGAATTTGAACGCAGCCTGGCGCCGGAGCTTCAGAAAATTCCTGACGCCCGGGTTTCTTTCCAGTCACAGAGTGGTGGCGGGGGCACCGGACGTGATATTTCCATCATGCTGACAGGATCCGATCCAGAGCTGCTGGATGCCACTGCTGCCGAGTTGGTTGAGCAGATGAAAGGCATCAATCTGGTGCGAGCGCCTCGTATCGCATCGGATCTCAGCCGTCCGGAGATTATCATCACGCCTCATATGGATCTGGCATCCCAACTCGGCGTTACCACAGCGTCGCTCAGCCAGACAATCCGGATCGCGACATTGGGTGAAATCGACCAGAATGCGGCAAAATTTTCTCTGTCGGACCGGCAAATTCCGATCCGTGTCATGTTACCCATCGCATCGCGAACAGATCTGACGACCATCCAGAACCTGCCCATTCCCATTGCCAGTGGTGGCACCGTCCCGCTAAGCCGTGTGGCCTCGGTGAGCTTCGGTTCCGGACCAACGTCGATCCAGCGCTATAACCAGAACCGACGGACATTTGTCGGCGCTGATTTGGCTCCGGATGTCATCAAGGGCGAGGCGATGGCCCAGATTTCTGAGCTGCCGATCATGAAGAATCTGCCGACAGGCGTATCCAATGAAGCCTTTGGTGAAGACGAATGGCAGCAGGAACTTATCGTCAATTTTATTATCGCGCTGATCGCCGGCATTCTGCTGGTCTTCGCGACCCTGGTTCTGCTCTACAAGCGATTGATGTCGCCATTGGTCAATATGGGTTCGCTTGCACTGGCGCCGCTCGGCGGCATGTTACTGGTATGGGCTTGGGGCGTATCACTGTCCATGCCGGTGCTGATTGGCGTGCTTATGCTGCTCGGCATCGTCAGCAAGAACTCGATTCTATTGATCGATTTCGCAATTGAGGAAATGCAGAAAGGGGTGCCGAAGTTCGAGGCGATCATGGATGCGGGGCATAAGCGGGCCCAGCCGATCGTCATGACGACAGTAGCCATGACCGCAGGCATGGTGCCAACCGCTTTGTCCTTGTCCGGTGATGGTGCCTGGCGCGCGCCAATGGGAATTGTAGTGATTGGCGGCCTGATCGTTTCGACCTTGCTGACGCTGGTTATCGTTCCTGCAGGTTTCAGTCTGGCGGACGGTTTCGAACGCCGGGCCGGGCCGTGGTTGCGCAACAAAATGCTGACCTTTGAACCCGGTGATGACCGACATGATCGCCCCAATGCCGGGGTCCAGCCCGCCGAGTGAAGCCAATATCGTCACAGACAGGCAGCGGAAACGGGGCAACCTCTGCCACGAAAACCAATAATGCCGGCAAGGATATGAAAATCATCGCCACCGGCATGCTGGTGGTCATGGCTGTCATATATTTCGCCTCAAAAAGCTATGAATCGATCCATCCGGCGCTGGGATTTGTTCGGGCCTTCGCCGAGGCTGCGATGGTTGGTGGCCTGGCGGACTGGTTCGCCGTTACCGCCCTGTTCCGCCACCCGATGGGCCTGCCTATTCCGCATACCGCGATCATTCCGCGCAACAAGGACCGGATCGGCGACACGCTGGCCAATTTTCTCAAAGACAATTTCCTGATTTCACAGCTGGTTGCCCAAAGGATGAGAAATGTCGACCTTGCCAGCGGCATTGGACGCTTTCTGAAATCGCCCAGCGGAGGGGAGGGACGACTCAAATTCGGGGCGTCGCGCCTGCTCGGCGACGCCATTGCCTCGCTCGACAAGGATCGCCTCGGGACCATGTTCAAGGGTGCCGTCAAGAAGCAGGCCGTTGGCCTCGACATCGCAACACCGATGGGGCAGATTCTGGATGCGGTTATGGCGGAGCATCGTCACGGGCCGCTTATCGATTCGACCATCCGCTGGGCCTATCGTACGCTGGATGCCAATGAAGTGGTGATTCGCAATATCGTAACCGACCGCGCCAATGCGGTGATGCGCTGGACGGGCCTTGACGACCGCGTTGCCAATGAGGTGCTAGACGGTCTCTATAAACTGCTCGCCGACATGGCAGCCGACCCCCATCATCCGGTCCGCGCCAAGACAGAAGAGAGCCTCGCGCAACTGGCCAGCGAGCTGAAACATGACCCCGATCTTCGTAAAAAGGTGAACGAGTGGAAGCTCGAGATGATTGACAATCCGGCTATTGCATCCTGGCTCGATGGAATCTGGGAACAAGGCAGGGAAGCGCTGCTCCGGGCGGCTCGTGACCCCGATGCCGCGCTGGCTGGCCAATTTGGTGACGCGCTTACTCAACTGGGTACAAGCCTGCAGCAGGACGAACTGCTCAATCGTCAGATCAACAGATTTGGCAGGCGCGCCGTCATCGGTGTTGTCGCCAGTTACGGCGACAATATCGTCAAGCTGGTGTCAGAGACGATCCGCGATTGGGATGCCCAGACGATCACCGATCGGGTAGAAAGTGCCGTTGGCCGCGACTTGCAATTCATTCGGGTGAACGGCACCCTGGTCGGCGGACTGGTCGGCGTAGCCCTCCATACCCTCGGAATCTGGTTCTAGCGCGAGAGCAACAGGCGCGCCTGCCCGGCAATTTGCGCCAGCATGGCGATGGAAGGTTTCGACGATTGCTGTGCCCGGTCCATGATCTTCCTGAATTGGGCCACGCGGTCGATGTTGCGCTCGGCCCAGCTTTCGACAAATTGCGGCATATCCTTGCCCCGGGTACGACGGAGAAAATCGAGACGCATCTGCTGAAAATCGCGTGCCAGACCCGCCACCAGCAATCGGTCCCAGGGATCGGACGGATTGATCCGGTTGGCGGTCATTTGTGCCCAGTCCAGGCCGAGCTGGCTGCCGAGCGCGGTAAAGGCAACCGCTACCTCTAGGGGATCAATCTCGCGACTGTGAGCGAGATAGGCAATGCCTGCTGCACCGTCGTTCTTGTAGATATCGGCTATCTGGGCGGCGATCTCCGGCGTCGCACCTGCCTCAACCAGTGATTTGGTCTGTTTGGCGGCCTGCAATCGCCCTTCGGCGGTTATCAGATTGTCGACATTTTCGTTGAGTGCCGTCACGCCCGGCGCCAGCATATTGACAGTATCGTCAATCCGGTCATCGGAAACACCGATCCGCATCAAATCCGCCATATGCGAGCGCAGGACGTAAGCGAGGCGATCGAACAGGGTTATTCGGATATCTTCAGCAATATCCGCCACTTCCAGCGCGTGCCAAAGTCGGTCGGCGTGGAACAGGCGTTCAGCCATGACGAATGCGCGCGCCACCTCTCCCAGTGAGCAGCCCTCTTCCTCGGACAATTCAAACGGATCAATCAGGCCCAGCCGGTTGATCATCCGGTTTGCCAGCTTGGTGGCAATGATTTCGCGACGCAACTGATGGTTGAGGACAGCCGATTCATGTTCCTTCTGCATCGCGGCCGGGAATGCCGCGAGCAACTCGCTGTTCAATGCGGGATCATCCCCCAGATCGCTTTTTTCGATGGCGTCCTGCAGCACCAGCTTGGCGGTAGAGATCAATACAGCCAGTTCCGGCCGATACAGCCCCCTGTTCTCCTGGCCGCGACGGATCAGGTCTTCGTTGCTGGCCAGCCCCTCGACGGCCCGGTTCAAATGGTCCTGCTCTTCAAATTGATCGATCAGGCGAACAAAGGACGGCAGATTTTTGGCACCGCCCATTTCGGCGATAGAGAGACCCAATGCCTGCAGCCGGTTATCTTCAAGGACCAGCGCGCTGACATCATCGGTCATCGATTCGAGCAGCACATTGCGAGCGTCCGGCTTCAGCTGGCCGGCGGCCAGTTCCGCATTGAGAGCGATCTTGATATTGACTTCATTGTCCGAGCAATCAACCCCCGCACTATTGTCGATAAAGTCAGCGTTGATCCGACCGCCTTTGGCGGCAAAGGCGATGCGTGCTGCCTGGGTCACGCCCAGATTGGCTCCCTCGCCAATGACCTTGACCCGCAGTTGCTCGGCATTGATGCGAATTTTGTCATTGGCCGGGTCGCCGACTTCGATGTGATTCTCGGATGCAGCCTTCACATAGGTGCCAATTCCGCCGAACCACAACAGATCCGCGTTGCAAGCCAATATGGCGTTCATCAATTTCGTCGGGGTTGTCTCGATATCATCGGGCAGACCCAGAAGACTGCCAATCTGTTTCGAGATTTTTATCCTCTTCGAACTGCGTGAAAAGACACCGCCGCCCTTCGAGATCAATGTCTTGTCATAATCATCCCAGCTGGAACGAGGCAGATCAAACAGCCTTTTGCGCTCTACCCAGCTTTTGGCCGGATCCGGATCCGGGTCGATGAAAATATGACGATGGTCAAAGGCAGCGATTATCTTCAGGCTCTTTGACAGCAGCATGCCATTGCCGAACACATCACCTGACATGTCACCGACGCCAACCACCGTAACGGGCGCAGTCTGGACATCGACACCGGCTTCGGCAAAATGACGCTGCACGGAGACCCAGGCGCCGCGTGCGGTAATCCCCATAGCCTTGTGATCATATCCGTTGCTGCCGCCGCTGGCGAATGCGTCGCCCAGCCAGAAACCGCGGTCGATTGCGATCTGGTTGGCGATATCCGAAAAACTGGCGGTACCCTTGTCGGCCGCCACAACAAAATAGGGATCATCTTCGTCGAGACGTTCCACCCTGGAAGGAGGAACGACTTTACCTTTGACGATATTGTCGGTCACCGAAAGAAGGGCGGTGATGAAAATTTTATAGGCTTCGGTACCTTCTGCAATGAACGCGTCGCGGTCATCGCCCGAAGGCAGTTGCTTGGCGAAAAAACCGCCCTTCGCACCAGTCGGGACAATCACTGCATTCTTGACCCGCTGGGCTTTCATCAAACCCAGTATCTCGGTCCGGAAATCGTCTCTCCGGTCCGACCAGCGCAGACCACCACGAGCCACAGGTCCTGCCCGCAAATGGATACCTTCAACACGCGGACTGTAGACAAATATTTCTCGCCAGGGAACCGGAGCGGGCAGTTCCGGGATTTTGGCGCTCTCGATCTTGAAGGCAAGTGCTTCCCCGGCCTGGTAGGCGAACGCATTGGTGCGCAATATGGATTCAATCACCGCCCGAAACAGACGCAAGATCCGGTCATCGTCAATTGCATGGACGCTGACCAGGGCACTTTCAATGTCGCGTGTCGCGAGGCTCGCAGCTTTTGACCGGTCACCTTCGAAATCGGGATCGTGCAGGGCACGGAAAAGCAGGATCATCGCCGCAGTGACGTCCGGCGCCTCGGCCAAAGCTTCGACGACGGTAATCAGGCCATAGCTCAGACCGGTCTGGCGCAGATAGCGGAACCAGGCCCGCATCCACACGGTCGAGCGAGCGTCGATACCCGCTGTCGTGATCAGCTGGTTAAAGGCGTCATTCTCGGCCTCACCGTCCAACACGCTGGTGATCGCCGCCTCGATTTCATCGGAGCGGGCGATCAGACGGTCACACCGTTCCTCGGTCCGCAGTTCAAGCAGGAAATCGTGGATATAGCCCAGCCGACCATCCTCCAGTGGGGTCGGAACTGATTCGAGCACCGAAAAACCGAAATTCTCCAGCGTCGGAACGGCATCGGACAGTGGCAGCGCACCACCCAGATGATAGATTTTCAGCCGCAGCAGATGATCTGCATCGCTGGCCAGCCGGTAGAGCCGGGTCGAGCGCTGGCCGCCTCGCTCGAGCCTGAACAACCGCATGATATCCTTCGCGGCTTCCAACGCTCCATAAGTCGATTGGTAAGTACCCGGGAAACAATCAGCATAGCGCTGTGCCAGGATCGCTGCCCGGTTTTCCTGTCCCGCTTCTCTCAGGTTTCGCTCGACTTCCGGCTTCCAGCCCCGGACCATATTTTCCAGCTCCTGATCGAGCAGGTCAGGGTCCGGGATTCTGCCATCGGTCCCCATGTCGAGCGTGTAGCGCAAGGAAGATACCCCGCCTTCTTCCAGGGTATTGGACCAGCTCAATATTTTCGCCCCGGTCGCGTCCAACAGCATATTTTCGACATTCTGTCGGCGCTCGGTCGAGAGCTGTTCGCGCGGAAGCCACACGAAGACAAACAGATGGCGAGCCAATGGCGATATCACGCTATGCAATTTGGGCCGCGGACGATCGATCAGCGACATCGAGATCAGCGCGAGTTTTTCGAGATCGTCTTGGGCGAAAGTGATGAGCAGATCATGGGGCAGCGCCGTCAGCGCATGGGTCAGACTTTTCCCGGCATGACCAGCTTCCGAGAATTCAAACTTGTCGAACAGTCGGGTGAGCTGGGTGCGCAATACCGGAATATTTTCGGGCGGGGCTGCCAGCGCGGCGCTGGTCCACATGCCGGAGATGATCGACAGCGACGTGACCCTGGCCTTGTCCCTCACAGGGACTATGATCAGATCCATCAGGACATGCCGATGGACCGTCGAAAGCTGATTGGACTTGATGATCAGCGGTGCCTTTCCGCCATTTTCAAACCATTCGAACGCGCGCCGTCGGCTTTCTTCGGACAGGATCGGCTGTGGCCGCATCCGCGCCAGGCCCAGTTGCGCTGTGCGGCCGCCCTCGGTGTCGACGATTTCATGGCCGAGCAATGTAAGGTTCCGATCAAGGAACCAGCGCAGCAAGGTCGCGCCTTCTCCTTCCGGAAGGGCATCGGCATTTTCACCCAACACGATTTGCAACTTCAGCCAGTCGGCAACAGCGGCAGCAACATCCTTGAGGTTCGAGCGCAGCGCCTTGATCAGTTCACGGCGAACACGGGCGTCGGTTCTTTCCAGTTCGATATAAATCAGAGATTCGCGTTTTTCACCGCTGGTTGCCTGTTCGGCAATCTCGATCAACCTGCCTTTGGCATCCCGCTGTACAGCGATAACCGGGTGGATCAGCCGCTCCACGGTCAAGCCAAACCCGGCAATGGTGGCGCAGACCGAATCGACCAGAAAGGGCATGTCGTCGTTGACTATCGCAAGACGCAAGTGCCTGTGGGTCGGCTGACCGCTGACGCTTTCCAGCGAAAGACTGGCTTCGCTGCCCTGACGTTGGTGGGCGCATTGCAAGGTAAACCGTGCCGCTTCTTCGCAAGCTTTCTTGTCAAAACCGATATTTTCGCCCGGCAACGCGCTTTCGCGAAACGCCGCTACCAGTGCCTTTTCGAGACCGTCGGCCGGTTTGCTTGCCCGCGTGGCTTTAGGCTTACGATTGGCTGCCATTTGTCCTCCAGGTGGATTCAGACGAGTCATCATCTCGTCAGCATGGCCACGCTATGCGCCTATTCCACAACCCGCTCAAGAGGTTCACCGATCCTTTTCGGATGCAGTCTGGGAATATTGAAAATTGTGATATTTTGGGCACATACGCCCCTGCGAACTATCCAGCAGCCGGTGCGAACCTACTGGCGAACAATCAGAAATGGGTATGTTTGAGCGCTTGGCTCGTCAGCCTGTCGTTGCCCATGACCGGACCGACGATCGCCAGATCGCCATTCATATCCTTGCGCGCAACCAGCACCACGAATTCGGAATCGCCGGCGTTAATATCCTGCAGTCGCCGCGACGGTGCAGAGCGAAGTTTCGCCAGCAGATCTTCTCCAAGTGTCCAGGCTTTGGACAGCATGCCAGACGGCTGGCTTGCTTTCCGTTCGATATGGACAATCGCTTTCAGGCCACCATCATGTTGGCTGAGGAAATTGCCCAGGGAACCTTTTTCAATAGCATTGCGCTTCGCATATTTGAGCGCGGTCGCATATTCGGTCAGCCTGGTCTTGTCATAGTGCGTGCCAAATACCAGTTTCACAATCGGCGTCATCGGCGCGCGGTCCTGGACCGCGAGACCCGAATCCGCGAGCAGCATCTGATAATCTTCCGGATATTGCTCGGTCATCAGATAGAAATCATAGGCTTGACCGATGGCAGCATAGAGCGCTGCACGGGTGCGCTGTTCGCAATGCGCCGCATTGTCGGCGCTGTTGCGTGCTGCGGACAACCAGTCCGCCAAACTTGCATCGTCATCGAGTTGCCCCGCGTCGGCAACGGCAGAATCATCTGGCACGATCTCCAGCTCCGGGGTGAGTTCAAGCTCATCCAGATTGGCTGAATGTGGTCCATCGTCCCAGACCGGTCCCGCCGCAACTTTTGGCGGAGTGCAAAGCATCGCCCGGGAGACCTCCTCCTCGATCTCCTGCCGGACAGCATCGGCGGCCACTTCTTTCCAGTTGATCACACCATAGATGAAATCGATGGTATGATCATCGGTGGAAAAGGGCAGCAGGATGCCACGATACATGATCGTGACACCGCGCTCATTGACGAATTCGGCTTCAAAGCCGATCGGCGCCTGATTGGCAATGATCTGCAAATAATGATCGGTGATCCGCGACAGCAGGGAGCGCGCCGGCACATCGGCAACCGCGGTGATCGAATCATCAATCTCGCATTCTTCGCGCAGCGTCCGGCCGAGAAACTGGATCCTCGGATTTTCAACGCCATCGGTAAAATCGAGCAGAACGCTGTTCGGGCCGAAATCGTCATCGGATTCGGGTGTCAGATCTTCAACGTTGGGAAATTGCCGGTCGCCCAGCAGACCGGCCCAGAAATTATAGGCGCGCACATGCATGCGGCGCTCATCCTGCCCGATGGCTGGCGGCGCTTCGACAGCGCCGTCATCATCGTCATAGGCGGTGTAATCGGGTGCCGAAGCCAAATCCTGATCGTTAAGATCGCCATAATTTCGTAGGTTTTCCATGCTGCCCCACTGCAATTCCATTGGTTCCAGATTGATATGCATCGCCTATGGTAAAAATATGGTAAATTTCCTGATAATGCCTTCGGGGCCGATTGGTTATGAAGCACGAGGTTGCAAGTCACGACCATTCGAATTATCGATCGCGCGGACTTGTCACGGCAAAGCTCTGCTGGTAATGGCCCGCGATCGATGAAAATGCATGAGGCCGACGCTCATCCTTTTCGGCGATGCCGCTTTAGCTCAGTTGGTAGAGCATCGCATTCGTAATGCGGGGGTCAGAGGTTCGAATCCTCTAAGCGGCACCACCGAGTTTTCCCATTTCCGACCGTCTTCGGCCCTGCTTCGACATGGCGTGATTAATCGCTAATTTTTCCCTAGCTTACTCGAGTGCGTGGACCATCGTCCCGCAGGCCCTTTCGTGGCTGTCGGATGCAGATTGCGATTGAGGGTTGAGCGGTCCGCCGAACCCGAACATTTTCCTCTGACACGGCCAATCGGGCGGGGTCGCATTGGCGTGCGTAAGCTTGCGGCCGGTCCAATTAACAGGCTGCGTTCTATCCATTATGGCTCCTATGATATCGGGTGCGAGCCAGGAGATACGAACCAGCCGCCCCAGGTATCGGCGGCTGTAGTCAGACCACTCAGTTAATGAGCCTGATCCCAAACTGGTTTGGTTCAGGAGTGTTAGGGATAAAAGGCGGCCTAATATCCGGTTCGGGCCAACGAGGCTGGTTCCTCATACACTTCACGAATTCAGAAGCGAAATGTCGCCATTGCTCCCAAAGTTCGTGGCTGACTCTTCTGCAAACGATTGGCGGTGCTACCCGGAAATACCGTGTTGTTCAGACCTAACGCTCCGGCAAGCGGTTGATACACGGATAGCGGCACATAGTTGGCATCGGTGAGATTACGCCCGAAAACGGCCAACGTCCATCGATCATCAGGACCGTTGATGGCGAAACGGGCACCGAGCAAAATGTATCCGTCTGCGATTGATTGCGGATTGGCATCAATCGAACTACCAGCGAACTGGTCAGCGACCATAGAAAGATTGCTGTTTAGCGCCCACGTCAGCCCGGTGTCCCCAATATAACCAGTCCAGTCGAGTCCCAAATTTGCGACCCATTCTGGCGAAAATGAATTTGGCTGGCCGGTCAGGTCCTGGGTGCCGCCTAGCCCAGGAAGATTGGCGCCATTCGGGTAAGACGTAAACTCCGAGTCCAGATAGGCAATCGATGCCGACACTTTAAAATTCCGAGAGGGAGCAATAATCGTGTCGAACTCGAAACCCTGCTGCCGCAAGTTTCCGGCATTTCGTACAACAAAGCTGACTCCGTCGAACGCGCGATCCTGGAACCCTGCGATATCCATTCGGTACAATGTTAAATTGGCAGTTAGCGCGCGGTCGAGCCAGCTGGATTTGATTCCAAGTTCGTAATTTTTGACGGTCTCACGATCGAAAACGCGTTGTGTCGAAATAATCGCTCGCAGATAATGTCTCACTAGTCATCCGATGTTACACTCCGCATCCTGCTTTCTTTGATTGCCGCATCTATCCGTTTCAGCATGGCTGGCTTGTCAGGCCCATCGGGGAGTACATGTTCAAATGCTTCAGGATCATTTGGTCCCCTTTTCCAGCGCTGTGGAAAATCGGCAGCCTTGGCGCCCGTTTCTGAACGAAACACAGCGCCCTGATTGAACTTATAGGTGAACGGCACTTCGCCTTTTCCATCTCCACGTTCAATCGCGGCGTGCAGGCGCTTTTGGAGTCCTAGCCGAACCTCCAGATAGTTCGGATCATTGATCAGATTGCGCTTTTCGCCCGGATCATTTTCCAGATCATATAACGCATCTGTATCCCAAACCCCGTGAAGGCGAATATATTTCCATCGATCATCGCGGATTGCAAACTGGGTTGGCGTGTGGGGATAATTAAATTCCCAGAAATACTCGTAAATCATTTCGTTGCGCCACTCGTCCACGCTCGATTTGAGAAGCGGTACGAGACTCTGACCCTTGAGCGGAGCATCAGTTTTTGCGCCAGCCAGTTCAATCAAGGTGGGAGCAATATCCAGCATGGAAACGGAAGCGGTTTCCACAGCATTTTCACGCATGTTCCCCGGCCCCCAGATTAACAGCGGAATGCGCATCGATTCCTCAAATGCATTGCGCTTGTCGATCAGCCCGTGTTCGCCAAACAGAAATCCATTGTCGGACAGGAAGATAATATAGGTATTGTCGGCTTCCTTGCTGTTTTTCACCCAGTCGATCAGCCTGCCAAGGCTTTCGTCAACGGCGGTCAGTGTTTCAAAATAGTCCCTTTGATAGTCGATCATGGACAGTTCCGAATGATAGGGATAATCCACACCGTGCCAGCTATTTCGCTGGTTTTGCACCCACATCGGTTCGGACTTCATTTCTTCCGCTGATGGCGTAACGTCCTTTATTTTCATTTTCTCATACATGCCATCATGGCGAGCCGCTGGTTCAAAAAATGCGTGAACCGCCTTGTGACTCAGATAGACCATATACGGATCCTGATCGCCCGCACGCCCATTGAGCCAGTCCAGCGCATAGTCGGTTAACTCATCCGTGATATAACCTTTTTGGTCAATTTTGTCGCCATCGACGTTTAAATATGGTACATCGCCCATCATCCCGCGGGGATAGTAATATCCCTGTCCCGGGAAACTGACCCAGCGATCAAAACCGGGGCGGGGCGAGCTATCCTCTCCGCCCATGTGCCACTTTCCGAACAGGGCCGTATCATAGCCGGCGCGCTGCAATGATTTTGGAAATGTATCCAGGCTGGCCGCGAGATCGGAATTATTGTCGACCACACCATGTTCGCGCATCGGCCTGCCGGTAAGAAGGGATGCACGGCTGGGCGAACACAGGCTGGTAGTAACGAAGGCATTTTTGAAATGAATCCCCTCGCGCGCCAGCCTGTCCATGTTCGGAGTTTTTAGCCGGGGGTTCAATATGCCAAGCGCATCATAACGCTGATCATCGGTCAGCACGATGATGAAGTTCGGCCGCTTTTTTGTTTCGACCGGTGCTGCAGCCGGAGCGGCGCCTGCCGATGCAGAATATCCAATAACGCATAAGATAGCGAGAATTGACGATTTGAGCTTTTTCATTTCCAGTATTCCTCTCCGGTTTGGCGATGCATGTTGTGGTAGGGGATGTCCGTCCTCAGACAATTTGAGACATATGCCCGCTTAGAATATTTGCGTAACTTTTGGTCTGCGCGCAGCAGCGGGTTGAGCGTCCGACGATCTGAAGTCCATTTGCGTGTTCTGGTCATCGGCTAGTTCCCGATCTGCGGTTGGTCGGCTTCGCTTGCAGCGAAATGAAGCGATTTTGATGATTTTCCGGGTCATGGGTTTGCCTTCAGAAATGCAGCGGCAGCGCCATAGAGTCCCGGTTCGTTGTGCAGCAATTGCTTGACAGAAATCCCTTCCATCAGGGATTTGAAGCGTCCTTTTGCTACAAACCGCTCGCAAAAACCTGATAATGGTAACTGGTCTGCTATGCGCAAGCCGAGACCTCCGGCGATCACCACCGATTTAGCACCTTGCGCCAATGCAAGATCTCCCGCCACCGAGCCCAGACACATGCAGAAGCGGTCAAATGCCGCCGTAGCAATGCTATCCTTTCCTGATAGCGCCAACGACCACAATGCTTTGTCATCCAAATCCTGTGCAGGTTGCTTTTCCAGTTTCGCCAGCGCTTGATAGATGACTGCTAGACCGGGACCGGATGCCAAACGTTCCACGGAGACCCGGCGGCGCTGCCTTCGCAGTAAACTCAATAGCGCGTCCTCGACCTCATCCAGCGGGGCGAAATCCAGATGACCGCCTTCTGTTTCTGTTACATGATAGCCTTGCGATGTGCGTAAAACATGGGCCACACCAAGTCCGGTGCCCGGGCCAACTACGGAAATGATACCATCACTGGTAAGTTGTTCGTTCGGTCCACAAATATGACTAAACATATTGGCATCAAGCATTGCAACCGCATGACCCACAGCACCAAAATCATTGATCAGCACGTGGCGATCAAGACCGAGTTTTTCCGGAATCATTGCTGGACGAACCATCCAGCTCGAATTGGTGAAATAAATCTCTTCACCACCCACCGGCCCAGCGACGGCAATCGCTCCTTCGCGTGGTAGGTTACGTTCCAGCTGCCTGCCATATTCTTCCCAGGCGATCTGCAGGCTGGCATGTTCGCTGCTCTGCATCGTCACTTTGTCGGCCAGACTGATGATCTTGCCGCCATCAATCGTGGCTATCGCAAACCGGGCATGCGTACCGCCAATATCTGCTACGATGATTTCCTGCACAGCCTGAAAAATTGCCCCACCTAGTTTGTTTTAGAATTCGCGATTATTTGATCCAGCCGCGTAGATTGGATTTCATCTCATCACGCTTGGCGTTCAGCGCTTTCGCAAGCTCGGTAACGCGTTTTGGATTGTGCGCGGAACTATCGTAAGATTCATTGGAATCATTCTGCATGTCCAGCAGCCACGGTCCCTGGTCTACACCGAAGGCAAAAGCGCTTGGTTCAGGCCCATATTGCAACTTGCGTTTGTCCATATATTTAAAGCGGCTGTCGCGCACCGCCATCAGTTGATCGCTGGCGAAATAATAGAGATAGTCATGCGGTGTATCTCCACCGGTTTCCAGCATCGAGCGAATGGATTTACCATCTATAATACGGTCTTTGGGAAGGGGGATTTTTAGCCAGTCCGCAAGTGTCGGGACGAGATCGGTTCCCATACTCATCCCTTCAAGGGTTTTGCCACCTTGGAGCCCGTCAGGCCAGTGAATGATGAAAGGAACGTGCATTCCTCCTTCAAATGTATAGCCCTTACGGCCGCGCGAAGCGCCAGGGCTACCTTGATACCACGGCCCGTTGTCGCTGGTGATAATGAAGATGGTGTTCTCATACTGGCCGCTGGCTTTGAGTTGATCGACAATTTGTCCAACGCCCCAGTCCAGAGATTCGACGACATCGCCATATAATCCCGCTGTTGATTTCCCTTCGCGATCCTTTGGAACAAATAGCGGAATATGAGGAAAATTATGGGCGAAGTAGAGGAAGAATGGTTTGTCCGCTGCATCATCCTGACCAATGAAGCGGATGGCTTCATCCGTATAAAGCTGGTTTAACTTGGTCTGGTCTGCCGGGTCTTGCACCTCTATTTCTTCGTTGCGGTACAATGCGAGCGGCGTCATGTCATTGCTGTACAGGGTTCCGAAATACTGATCGAAACCGAAATCATTGGGCAGTGATGGGCCGCGATCTCCCAGATGCCATTTTCCAATCATGCCGGTGCGATAGCCAGCGGCCTTGAGCATATCGGCAATGGTTATTTCTTCCGCTGGAAGCCGGTTGTTCTTGCCGCTGAGCGTTGTCAGCAACGATAGCCTGTCGCCGGCAGGAAACACAACATCGGGCAGCCCGGAGCGGGGCGCAAATCTGCCGGTAAGAAATCCTGCTCTTGAAGGTGTGCATACAGGAGAAGGAGAATAGAAGTTGGTGAGCTGAACACCGTCCCGAGCCAGCTGATCAATATTGGGAGTCTTGATCGCCTTGCTGCCGGTAACTCCAATGTCGCCGTACCCAAGATCATCATAGAGTATAAAAACAACATTGGGACGCCTGGTGTCATCGGGACTATTGGCTGATGCTGCGATGCCCTTCAAATATTCCTGCTTGGCCGCAAGGTGCGTTTCATTGTCATCCTGATTATAGGAAATGACTTTATATCCAACCCACAACCCTAGTCCCAGAAGCAGCAGCACAGGCAATAAGAAGATCAGTCCCAGACGCTTCAGCCATGTTTTCATTTGGAACTATACCCCCATTTTTTTTCGGGCAGCTGTACAGATTTTACCGGACCCAAATCCTCTGCAGACCTGCCCAGAGCGAACTCATAGCTGCCGCCCGCGATATGCCAGCCGTCATCTTCCCAATTGGCGATAATGCGCGGATCGATTGTGAGGGAGATTTTTTCTGATTTACCAGGCGCAAGTTGAACCTTCTTGAATGCTGCCAACCGCTGTTTCTTCACCCCATTTGCAGACACCAGATAAACCTGCGCCACATCGGCACCGGCACGTTTGCCGCTATTGCGAACCGTGAATCTGGCAGTAATCTCTTTGCCAGATTCAATTTCCAATCCGCCATGTTCAAAACTGGTGTAGCTCAGCCCATAGCCAAAGGGGAACAGCGCCTTCGCACCCTTTCGGGCGAACCAGCGATAGCCGATGTCAGAACCTTCAATGTTGTAATCGGTATCCAGTGTCTGGCCCGGTTTTCCTTTTCCCAGGAAATTGGGTTCGATCGTGTCGATACCGTCCAGCTTTGGACGGGGCAGCTGTTCCAGACTCGCCGGGAAAGTGACCGGCAACCGGCCCGATGGATTTGTGTCTCCAAACAAGACCGACGCAATGGCCTCCGCCCCGCGCGCACCGGGATACCAGGCGGAAATGACCGCTGCCGTTTGGTCGAGCCACGGCATCAAAACCGGGCCGCCAGTTTCCAGTACGACAATTGTGTTCGGATTCGCCTCGGCAACGGCAGCGATGAGCGCATCCTGTCCTTTGGGCAGATTGAGATCAGGAACGTCCAGCCCTTCGGTTTGCCACTGTGTCGCAAAGATGACGGCAATCTCCGACTTTTTGGCAGCTGCCACGGCATCGGTGATATATTCGCCATTGCGATAGAAAATCTCCGCATCCTTAGCGACGGCCCTGATCGCCTTTGTGGGGACAGACCGATGGTAGGCTTGGGCAAAAAAAGCAGCAAACGGGCCTTCGCCGCCCAGCGGAACCGAAATCGCGGGGCCACCTTCGCCTTGTGTCTGCGACGATCCGCCACCGGAAAGCACGCCGCTATCCGCATAGCCACCAATGACCGCGATTGTCTTGGCGGTCTTGGCGAGCGGCAAGGCCCCGTCCCGATTATGTAACAGGACAATGCCTTCTTTGGCCACCTGCTCGGCAACCTTGGCGTTAGCTTCAAAATCTATCGGCTTGATGACCGGCGGGTTTTTATCAATGCCAACTGCGTAGATTGAACGCAGGATACGGCGATTCATATCAGACAACCGCGCTTTGTACGCGGGATCGGTGGCCGCTTTTCCTTTGAGCATGTCGCCAAAATAGACGGCATCATCGAGCTGCGAGCCAGATTGTTGGTCAAGTCCGTTCAGAGCCGATTCAATGCCGGGCACTGCGCCCCAGTCGGACATGGTCCAGCCTTTATATCCCCAATCGCGCTTGAGAATGTCATTCATCAAATAGCTACTGTTGCAGGATTGCACTTCGTTGACCTTGTTATAGGCGCACATGATTGCGCCCGGCTGACCTTTTTCAATTGCAATCTCGAACGCCAGCAAATCACTCTCCCGCGCTGCCGCGTCACTGATTTTGGTGTTGATGAAGTGCCGACCTGTTTCCTGGCCGTTCATGGCAAAATGCTTGAGGGTGGAAACGATGTTGTTGGACTGGATGCCTGCGACTGCTGCACCGCCAAGCAAACCGCTATGGAGCGGATCTTCACCCAGATATTCAAAGGTCCGGCCATTGCGCGGATCGCGGACAAGATTTATCCCGCCTGCAAGCATGACATTGAAACCCTTGTCGCGAGCCTCGCTGCCGATCATCGCCCCGCCTTTGCGCATCAGTTCCGGATTCCATGTGGAGCCCATCGCCATGCCAGAGGGCAAGGCAGTTGCGCCATCTTTTCGTAACCCGCCAACATAGGTCACGCCCAGACTTGCGTCGGTTTCCTTTAGCGCCGGGACGCCCAAACGCGGTACACCCGGTATATAACCGGCACCGGGAATGGCATCCTCTGGAATCTCGGTTGGAAACATGGGTAGCGGCATTATACCGAGGGTTAGTTTCGTACGCTCGTCATCCGTCATAGCGGCTTCGGTTGCAGCAGCTTTCGCGTCCGGGTCATCCGTCGTTTGAGCAGTTGCAGTTGGGGTCATCACGATATGACTCGCGATTGCGGTGGTAAGGGCAAATAGGGCAAAACGCATGATAACATCCTTTTTATGCTGGCTTTTATGCTGGGTTTCGCGCTGACCATCCGTAAAGGGCGATCAGCAGATAACAGATTGCAGGAATGATCAGGGAGGTGGCAAGACTGGTGGCATCCGCGAGCAGGCCGACCGCAACCGGAATCAGCGCACCGCCGACAATCGCCATGCAGAGCAGACCGGACCCTTGCGGTGTCTCTTCACCCAAACCTTCTACACCCAGACTGAAGATTGTCGGGAACATGATGGCATTCATCAGTCCGACAGCCAACAATGCCCAACCGGAAAATTCGCCGGTCGAAAAAGCGGAAACAAGCGCCAGTGCGGCTGCTCCGCATGCCACGCTGGCAAGCACTTTGCCCGGCGAGAACAGGCGCAAGGCGGCGGCACCGACAAAACGTCCGACCATTGCACCGCCCCAGTATAGCGCAATTAAACTGCTGGCGGTCATTTCGCTAACGCCCATCACATCCGATTGGCTGAGATAATTTATCAGCATTGATCCGATGGCTACTTCTGCGCCGACATAGAAAAAAATCGATGCGACACCGCCGCCCAGGCGAGGCTGTTTGAGCAAACCAAAACTGCCGCCAAGCCGCGGCGCCGCTTCCGCATTTGTCGGGAGTTGCGACCGTCGCCACCAGAAGAAGGCGGCAATCAGCGCAAGTATTATGGCAATGCCGACGTAGGCCTGACTGACCGCTGTCGTCTCATTGCCCGGGGTCGTAGCACCAAGAATAAGCGCGCCGCCGATCGGCGGGAAGATCGTGGTGCCCAATGAGTTGAATGCTTGTGCGAAGGTCAGGCGGCTGTGCGAGGTGGCTGCGCTGCCCATATTGGCGATGAGGGGATTGGCGGCGACCTGAAGAATCGTGATCCCGGCAGCAAGGACAAAAAGAGCCGCCAAAAATGTGGCGTAGATACCAGAACCCGAGGCGGGTACAAACATCAGACAACCAAATGCCATTATGCCCAACCCAAAGACAATTCCTTTGAGATATCCGACACGGGCCACCAGGTGCCCGGCGGGCAGCGATACGATGAAATAGGCCATGAAGAAGGCAAATTGCGTGAGCATTGCTTCTGCGTAGGTAAGGGAAAACAACCCCTTGAGCTTGGGGATCAGAACATCGTTCAGACTCGTCAGCCCGCCCCAGATAAAGAACAGCGCCACAACCGCCGCAACCATAGCGAAGGGCGCGTTTCCGTTTTTACCTTCTTCAGCGGTGATACTGGTTGCTACCGGTTCCAGAGCCATTCTCCCCTATTATTCTGTTTTTCTGTATTGTTGTCACAGAAAAGAAGGGGAGCCACCTCTTTGCGATGCGGCCTCCCTTGTCGATTGGTATCGACGACAGCATATGCCGTCCGTTTCGGGCCTGTAATTAGAAATTGAGCCTAAGCGACAGACCCATCCGGCGTTTGTAATCATAGTTCAGGAAATGCGTTAACGGCAATCCCACCACAGTACCGGCATCGCTCAGGGAAGCCTCGTAGAAGTCATCAAGCAGGTTTTTGACGAAAAACTGTACGGAAAAGAAGTCATCCGGGCTACGGAATCCGACAGCCGCGTCCACCAGATCATAGCTGGGGAGAATCGTGTTGGGACTGCCGTTGGTCTGGGTCTGGGTGCTGCTTTGATGGTAATAGGAACCCTGGACAAAAGGAACAATCGGCCAATCATCCATTTCCAGTTCATAGCGCCCGGTCAAGGTAACCGTCCAGTTCGGAGAATTGGGCAGTTCGCTACCAGACAGGTCTTGGACGCCGCCTACGCAGCCCTGCGCAACTGTCTGTCCGGGATAGCAGGCAGCGCCCGTATAGTCCTTGAAGGTCGCATCGACATAGGCAAGCCCTGCATTCAGGGAGAGGCCTTCTACCGGGTTGACAGACAGATCAACTTCAATGCCTTTGGTTTCAAGCTTCCCGGCATTATCTAGGAAGAACTGAGCCGGAACCCCGCCATTTGAAAGTGACGTCTGGAAGTCCTTGAATTCGGTATAGAAGGCCGATGCGTTGAGGGTGATGCGGCGATCCCAGAATTGTGATTTAATGCCAATTTCTCCGCCCGTAGGAACTTCCGGGTCAATGACAATTCGTGGAGCGGTCACGCCGGTATTGAGCGTGTTGCCGGCAGGCCCCTTGTAACCGCGCGCAACGGAGGCGTAAACCATGGCATCGTATGTAATGTCTTGCTCCAGTGTGAAACGCCAGGACAAGTGAGTGTCCGATAACGATCCGCTACGTGTACCCAGTGGCTGTCCCGGAATCGTCCCAGGAATGAAGCTCAGTGTCTGCTCAACCGAAACCTTGTCATGGTTGACGCGCAATCCGGCCAAAAGGCGCGTTTGGTCGCCGATATGCCAGGTTAACTGGCCAAAGGCAGCGTAGCTCTCCGTTTCGGCAGTAACATCGTTGATTTCGCTCAGGTTAAGCGGCGCCCCGAACAGCGGACCGTTCAGAATGCGCTGAAAGGCGCGGGTCATATCATTCTTGTAGTAATAGAGCCCTGCGACATATTCCAGCATATCGCTGGGCGGTGAGGTCAGTCGCAGTTCCTGAGTAAACTGCTCATATCTTGTCATACCGCTGTTGTCGAAGGTCACCGGTATGGGCAGACCGAAGGCTTGGGTATTGTTCGCATCCCGGTTATCACTATATGCCGTCACCGAAGTGATTGTCGGCCCGCCAGTATCATAATTCAACTCCATCGAGTAACCATCATAATTGGTCCTGCCCGGTGCGCTTCCAAACGAGTTTACAATATCATTTTCAGGGCCATGGGGAATGTTGAACGGGCCGACGGCGACGACCGCAGGCGCAATGCAGCAATTTTGCTCCCGCTCGGCATGGTTCCAGATGAACAAGGCTGAAAAATCCTCGGTCGGCTCAATCAGGAGCTTGGCGCGCAATCCCCACTCATCGCGATCGTTCAAATCGGGCGAATTCGGATTGATATTCCGGATTAATGGATCGCGCTTGTTCATATAGTAATTTACACGCGCCATGATCGTATCACCCACGATCGGCCCGGAGATATGCGCGTCCAATTTTCTTTCACCGGCGCTCGCGAGGGTAAAGCCGCCGCCAATTTCAAGATAGTCCGTCGGGTTTTTGGTCGTGATATTCAGCAAGCCCGCAGATGCGTTTTTCCCGAACAACATACCCTGGGGTCCGCGCAGAACCTCGATGCGTTCAACGTCACTGAAATCAAGCAACGCCGCTGCCAGGCTGCTCGCCGAAACGCCATCAACCACCAGGCCTACCGACTGGTCGACAGCGCGACTGAATGACTGGGTTCCAACGCCGCGTACAGCCAGTGAACGACCAGCATCATTGCCGCCGGAAGCAACCGTAAACCCGGGTGCCAGTTTATTCAGCTCCTCAACCTGATTGAGGTTGCGATTTTCCAGCAGTTCGTCCGTCACAACCTGGACGGACACGGATACATCCTGCAGATTCTGTTCGCGCTTTTGCGCGGTGACGATGATGACATTGTCATCGGCATCTGCTTCGTTCTGCGCATATGCTGGCGTGGCAATTGCGGTTGTACACAGACAAGATAATAGCACTGTCCTGATTTTTTTCATTTTATCCCCTCCCAAGTCTCGGAATTTGCTTTCGATAATTCAATTCCTGATCACTCTATTGAGCTTTAGGATCTAAATGTCAACGTTGTCAATTATTTTCTGACAACGTTGACGTTATTCAGGTAACAAACTATCAATTGACGCGATCAACTCTCCCTCAGATAGCAGGCAATAGAAGATATATGCTGAAAAGAAGAGCAACCATTGTCGATGTGGCGGAGCGAGCTGGTGTTTCGTGGAAGACGGTCTCGCGGGTCATTAACCGTGAGCCCAATGTCCGGAGCAGTACCGTCGAACGTGTTGAGGCCGCGGTTTTGGAACTGGGGTTCAGGCCCAATAGTGCCGCCCGCTCACTTGCCGGCACGAAGTCTTTTTTGATTGGCGCAATTGCGGATAATCCCTCGCCGCATTATTTGACGATGCTTCACTGGGGTGCGGTTGATGCCTGTCGGAAAATTGGCCACCATCTCGCGCTGGAGGAAGTAAGTTTGGACGCACCGGATTTTGCTGCAAGTTTCGAATCCAGCCTCATCAGCGCGCGATTTGATGGCGTCATTCTGTCACCACCGACAACAGACAGTCCGGTCCTGCTGGACCTGCTTGAGAAACATAATGTTCCCTTTGTTCGCCTCAATCCAATGACCGACCCCGAACGATCAGACCGTATAATTACTGACGACGGCGCGGGGGTTGAGCAGATGGTCGAACATCTCTGGGAAATGGGGCATCGATCCTTCGCGATCGTCAACGGACCGGATTCCCACAAAGCATCCCATCTTCGCAAAGCAACTTTTTTACGCGCGCTGCGAGAGAAGGGATATGATTCGGATCAGGTCATCCAACTGGATGGCGATTTCGGATTCCGGTCCGGTTTTGACCGGGGAACGGATTTGTTGTCAGCGACAGAACATCCAACCGCAGTTTTTGCAGCCAACGACGAAATGGCAGCAGGCGTTGTCGCAGCAGCCTCCCGCCTCAACCTCAAAATACCGGACGAGCTCGCAGTAACCGGGTTTGACGACAGCGACATTGCGCAGATGATTTGGCCTCCCTTGACGACCGTGAGTCAGCCGATTGCTGAATCGGCCAAGCTTGCGGTGGAAATGTTGACGACCGGCAAATGTGCCGAGCCGCCCCATCGTACCATCCAATTGGCGGTGGAGTTAATAGTGCGACAGAGTACAAAAATGCACTAGGCAAAACTGGATTTTCATCATGAGCAGTGCAAAAATAGAGCTAACGCTCATTGCAGTTCTCATTGGCGTTTTGGAAGAGCATCCATGGGATTTTGGCGGCGCCACTCAAATTTTTAATTACGTCCAGCTTCCGATCGAAGCACAGCTATGAATGGGCGTATAGAGTCTTGAACTGGACGTACGGCCAGATCCTGAAGGCAGTGCATATGCCGACCCTATCCCTTAAGCCAGTTGCCCGAGAGCGGGATCGATAATCCAACAAATGTTTCGTACGCAGAATCGCCGCATTGCCATCTCGTCAATTTGTGATTCCGGCATTATCTTTCGGGCGGCGGGCGACTGTTATCTACTAGCCGGAAGCCGATATGATCGGTTCCGAGGCCTCGCTCCTGAAATTGCCGGGCAGCAGGCCGGTAGCGGGCGCAGTAATTGGCTGCACAAAGATAGGAACCGCCTTTGATAACATTGACCGGTTCGCTGGCATCTTCGCGCGCACCGGGCGCGCTGGTCCATTCCCAGACATTGCCGAGCATATCATGGAGGCCGTATCCATTCGGTTTGAAACACCCGGCGGGCGCGCGCCCGATATAACCATCGGTTCCCAAATTTTTTGCGGGGAACACGCCCTGGTAATAATTGGCTTGCGGCTCACCATCTTCATCAACCGGCTCGGGAAGCGCTTCCTGGCCCCCTCGCGCAGCATATTCCCATTGTTCTTCGCTGGGCAATTGCTTGCCCGCCCATTTCGCGTAGGCCTGTGCATCCTGATAGGCGATCTGCACAACCGGCTCGTTCGGTTTGCCATCGATAGACTCAGCCGGTCCCGAAGGGTGTCGCCACTGGGCCCCTGTTTCCCATCGCCACCATCGGGAAGCTTCCTGCGTGGGAATATTGAATACCGCCGAGCCGGGAACAAGCATTTCGGGGGGTGCACCCGGCAGCTTTGGCGGGTCGCGCTCGGCCATTGTTTTATAGCCGGTGGAATCGACAAAAGCCGCGAATTCCGCATTGGTCACTTCATGCGCATCGATCCAGAAGCCCTTGACGGAGACTGCATTCGGTGGCCCTTCTTCCCGATAGCGCGGGTTCTCGCCCATCACGAAGGTACCGCCCGGTATCCAGATCATTTCATTGTCGGACAATCCGGTACAGGTCGGCACTTTCACGGCCTCATCTGCAGAACCGCAGCCCACAAGAAGCATCGCGGGAACCAAGACCAGAGAAAGGGATAGAGCGCTTTTCACACCATTCATAGATACACCTGTCTATACGATCCTGCTATTCAGTTAAAGTCCAACGGATTCGGTCGTGGGAAAAAGATGGCATTGTCACATCAACTTGGTCGAGGCGCAAGAATGACCGTGGCTTGATGATCAAATATTCAGGGCCGCAACTTTCCAGCCGCGGAAAGCGCCAGTTCTCAACTTCTTGAACAAGGAGTGATTGATCAGATGGCGTGAACCTTGCGTAAAGCCAAACCGCATGGACAATGAATTCAGATGGAAATCGATGCCGCTCAAACGAGATTTTCTGCATCTGCCGACGCTATCCCAACCCGGCACCTATCGCTAGCCAAGTTGATGTGACAATGCCGTTCCAAGTTGCGCGGCGCAGCATCGACCGAGGCTGGCGAAAAACGGAAAAGGCGATAAATATGCATCGATTGTCTCGCTTTCTCCCGCTCAAGAGAAAAGCCTGATTTCAAATTCTTAGCCTTTGTGATATCTGATCCGTTCGCCCATGTCCGCGGTTTACATTCATGCCGTGTCGCATCACTCGGTCACCAAAACATGGCCTTGCAGGAGAAAAAAATGTCCGTCGTAACCACCCAAAAGCATGGCAATATTCTGGTCATCATTGCCAACAATCCTCCGGTCAATGCGCTCGGCGCGGCGGTTCGCCAGGGACTGGTCGATGGCATCGACGAGGCCCTGTCGGACGATGCAGTCGAGGCGGTGGTCATTCGCTGTGATGGACGGACATTTTTTGCCGGAGCCGATATTACCGAATTTGGCAAGCCGATGAAGAAACCCAATCTCGGCGACGCCCTCGATCGGCTGGAAGCCAGCAGCAAGCCGGTTGTCGCAGCCATCCACGGGACCGCTCTCGGCGGCGGCTGCGAGGTGGCTCTGGCCTGTCATTACCGGGTCGCCGTACCCTCTGCGAAAATGGGCCTGCCGGAAGTCAAACTGGGCCTGATCCCCGGCGCCGCCGGAACCCAGCGCCTGCCGCGCGTCGTGGGTGCGGAGGCCGCTTTGCCGATGGTCGTGATCGGCAACCCGATATCGGCCACCAAAGCGCAAGCCATCGGGCTGGTCGACAAGATTGTCGGCGAGGCCAGTCTGGCCGACGACGCAATCGCATTTGCGCGTGAACAAATTGGCAAGCCGCCTCCGCGTTCATCCGAGGGCACTGCCAATGACGACGGCATCAGGAATCCGGCCATATTCGACGAATTTCGGCAGAAAAACGGCCGCAAAATTCGCGGCTTCGAGGCACCCGAAGCCGGTATCCAGGCGGTGAAGGCAGCGGGCGAACTGTCCTTTGCCGATGGCGTAAAAAAAGAGCGTGAGCTGTTCATGAAGCTCATGTCCGGTACCCAGGCGGCGGCCATGCAGCATTATTTCTTTGCCGAACGGGCGGCCAACAAGATTGATGGTATCGATCCCAACATCGACCTTATCCCGATCAAGAAAGTCGGAATCTTGGGGGCCGGGACCATGGGCGGCGGTATCGCGATGAACTTTCTGTCCGCCGGCATTCCTGTAACCATTGTCGAATTGAAGGAAGATGCACTGGACCGGGGCGTCGGTGTGATCCGCAAAAATTACGAGAACACCGCCAAGCGCGGCCGCATGACAGAACAGCAGGTCGAGGATGCGATGAGCATCTTGACGCCCAGCCTGTCCTATGACGATCTCGCCGATTGCGATCTGGTGATCGAAGCGGTGTTCGAGAATATGGATGTCAAAAAAGACGTGTTCACCAAGCTGGACGAAATCGTAAAGCAGGGCGCCATTCTCGCCAGCAACACCAGCTATCTGAATATCGACGAGATCGCCGCGGTGACCAAGCGGCCCGAATATGTCCTCGGTCTGCATTTTTTCTCGCCAGCCAATGTGATGAAATTGCTCGAAATCGTCCGAGGCGAGAAGACCGCCGACGATGTGCTGATGACGGCGATGAAGCTGTCGAAGAAGATCGGCAAAGTCGCAGCGGTCTCGGGCGTCTGCCCCGGCTTTATCGGCAACCGGATGCTCAGCCCGCGTCAGGAACAGGCCAATGCCATGATCATGGAAGGCGCCAATTACTGGGAAATTGACGATGTTCTGCTCGATTTCGGATTTCCCATGGGACCGTTTCAGATGTCCGATCTGGCCGGCATGGATATCGGATGGCACCGTGATCCGGAGCGTATCGAAACACTGCGTGACGCGCTGTGCGCCGTCGGTCGCTGGGGACAGAAAGTCGGCAAGGGTTTTTATGATTATGACGAGGCGCGGCAACGCACGCCCTCTGATGAGGTCAAGCAGATCATCGCTGAATTTGCGGCCAAAGCCGGCAAGGAGCAACGCGACATTTCGAAAGACGAGATTCGCGAGCGGCTGCTTTATCCGATGGTCAATGAAGGGGCGAAAATTCTCGAAGAAGGCATGGCACAGCGCGCGAGCGACATCGATGTCGTCTGGATCAACGGCTATGGCTGGCCGCTTTATACCGGCGGCCCGATGTACTGGGCCGACACGATTGGACTCGACAAGGTCGTTGCCGGGCTGGAGAAGCATAATCTACCGGTCGCGGATATGCTCCGGGAAAAGGCGAGCAAGGGCGAAAAGTTTAACGGGTAGATCTACGTTTATCGAATAGGAGAGAATAAATTGGCAACCCAAGCAATAGATCCGCTGGAAAAGTGGACACCGCCTGCTGGATGGCCGCTGCGATCGCGCAAAGAAGTAGAAGCCTTATTATGCGCGCCGGAACAGCCATTCGAAATGGAGACGGTCGATATCGACGGCGTGGCGACCCGCGTCTGGAAAAACGCGCATCCCAGTCTTGCCGCTCTGGCCGAACATGCGCGCGGCCATGGTGACGGCGAATTTCTGATTTTCGAAAATGAGCGGGTCACCTATGCCAACTGGTATCGCGCCGTCGCTGCGCTCGCCGTGGAGCTTCAGAAAATTGGCGTCTCCAAGGGAGATCGGGTTGCGCTGGCAATGCGCAACCTGCCCGAATGGCCGGTGGTTTTCTTTGCTGCGGCCTCTATCGGAGCCATTGTGGTCCCGCTCAATGCATGGTGGACGGACCAGGAACTGGTTTTTGGACTGGAGAATTCGGAGACCAGTGTGTTGCTCTGCGATGCCGAAAGATGGGACCGGATTTCCCCCCATTTGGCTGACTTGCCCGAGCTGAAACATGTCATCGTCGCGCGCGGCCCAGGCGCATTGGCCGCTCCGGCACGACCGCTCGAAGCGATTATCGGGCGGCCCAATGATTACGGCAATCTCCCGGATCAGGACCTGCCCGCCGTGGACATTGCACCGGATGACCCCGCGACAATCTTCTATACCAGTGGCACGACCGGACAGCCCAAAGGCGCGCTCGGCAGTCATCGCAACCTGACAACCAATGCTATTTCGGTCGGCTATTCCGCAGCGGCTGCGGCATTGCGACGGGGCAATGAAATGCCCGAACCGACGGTCCGGGTCGGTCTGACCGTTGTCCCCATGTTCCATTGCACGGCCTGCTCGGCCATCATGATGCCAACCATTCAGGGCGGCCACAAGATGGTTTACCTGCATAAATGGGACACCGTGAAAGCAATGGAAATTATCGAGCGGGAAAAGGTCAATGCAACCGGCGGTGTGCCGTTTATTGCCTGGCAATTGATCGAACATCCTGAACGCAAAAACTTTGACCTGAGTTCGATCGATTCGATCAGCTATGGTGGAGCACCTTCCGCACCGGAACTGGCCCGGAAAATATATGAAGTCTTTGGCGCGCTGCCCGGCAATGGCTGGGGCATGACCGAAACAACCGCGACGGTTACAGGTCATAGCGCCGAGGATTATCTCAATCGCCCGACCAGTTGCGGCCCGCCCGTAGCCGCAGCCGATCTGAAGGTCATGAGCGAGGATGGAGCGCACGAAATGCCGATTGGCGAAGTCGGTGAACTTTGGGCGCGTGGCCCGATGGTCGTCAAAGGCTATTGGAGACGTCCCGAAGCAAGTGCCGAAACCTTTGTCGATGGCTGGGTGCGTACCGGTGATCTGGCTCGACTGGACGATGAGGGCTTCTGCTATATTGTTGACCGTGCGAAGGATATGATCATCCGCGGCGGGGAGAATATCTACTCATCCGAGGTCGAGAATGTCCTTTATGATCACCCTGCCGTGATGGACGCTGCTCTGATCGGCATCGATCACAAGATGTTGGGCGAAGAACCCGCGGCCATTGTGCAATTGGTTCCAGGACGAACGGCCAGTGAAGCGGAATTGCAGGAATGGGTGCGCGAACGACTGGCGAATTTCAAAGTGCCGGTGAGAATCCTGTTCCGTAGCGATGGCTTGCCGCGCAACGCAAATGGCAAGATCTTGAAAAAGGATCTGAAGTCGCTTTTCTGAGGATCAATCGCTTTTCGGTTTCAGGCGGATCATGCCTTCCTGCACGGCCGTCGCCACCAAAAGCCCGTCCTCTGTGTAGAGAGACCCGCGATTGAGACCGCGCGTATGGCCGGTCCAGTCGCTGTCCATGACGTAACAGATCCACTGATCAACTCTGAAATCGTCATGGAACCACATGGCATGGTCGAGGCTGGTCGAGAATAGCCCCGGTGTGGTCCAGTGCAGCCCGTGCGGAATCATCGACGTCGAGAGCAATCCCATGTCGGATGCGAAGGCCAGCGCGGCGCGGTGTGTCAGCGGATCGTCCGGCAGCGGCGCAACCGTCTTGAACCATTGATATTGGCGCGCGTCGTCGGTTTTTTCCTCGGGGCGAAAGCTGCGAACTTCAAACGGCCGCGGTACACTCATCCGGTCGATATCTTCGGATGAAATCTGCGGGTTACGGGCAATCTGCTCCATTGCGCTCATGCATTGCTCGGGCGGCAGAACATCCGGCATGACGATTTGATGCGCGAGTCCTTCGGCTGGCCGTTGAAAGGAGGCAGTCAGGTTGAAGATGACCTTGTCATTTTGCCGGACCACGACCCTGCGATTGGAAATGCTGCGCCCGTCAAAGTCGCGGTGCACCCGAAAATGCAGCGGTTTTGTCTCATCCCCGGCCCGCAGAAAATAGGAATGGAGCGAATGGATATGCTTTTCGTCATCCACCGTGCGATCGGCCGCGACAATCGCCTGGGCAATCACCTGACCGCCAAAAATGCGTTCGCGGGCAGTCGAACTGAGCGCCGGAAAGATAAACTCGTCTTCGCCCTCGTTGGTGAGATCAAAGGTGCGGAGCAATCCGCCTATCAGCTTCTCCGCAGGCACGGAGGAGCGATGGGTCACAGCCTCCGACAGCCGGCGCTCGACTTGTTCTTCTGTTAATTTTTCCAAAACCGCTACTATTCCTTAATATGCGTCAAGCTGTGAATAGAACGTATGTTCAGGGATATATCTCGAACAGTCCGGCGCCGCCCTGGCCGCCTCCGATGCACATGGTGACCACGCCCCATTTTGCGCCACGCCGGCGGCCTTCCTGCAACAAATGCCCGGCGCAGCGCGCACCGGTCATGCCAAACGGATGGCCGATCGAGATCGAGCCGCCGTTGACATTATATTTATCCGGATCAATCCCGAGACGATCGCGGCTGTAAAGACACTGGCTCGCAAAGGCTTCGTTAAGTTCCCAGATATCGATATCGTCAACCGTCAGACCCTGCCGTTCGAGCAGCTTGGGAACGGCGAATACCGGGCCAATGCCCATTTCATCCGGCTCGCATCCGGCTACAGCCCACGATACAAACCGGCCCAGTGGTTTCAGTCCACGGCGTTCTGCCTCTTTGGCCTCCATCAACAGGACGGCAGCAGCACCGTCTGATAACTGGCTGGCGTTGCCGGCGGTGATATATTTATCTGGTCCCATGATCGGCGGCAATTTGGCTAGGCCTTCCAATGTCGTCGACGGGCGATTGCACTCGTCCCGGTCGACCGTGTAATCAACAACGGTTTCTTCCTTGGTTTCCTTGTCGACCAGCTTCATCCTGGTCTGCATCGGCACGATTTCATCGGCAAATAGGCCGGCTTCCTGCGCTGCCGCCATCCGCTGCTGCGATTGCAGGGAATATTCATCCTGATATTCGCGGCTGATGTTGTAACGCTCGGCGACAATATCAGCGGTTTCGATCATCGGCATGAAGATCGCCGGGGCAATTTTCAGGATTTCCTCGTCAATGCTGCCTTCCGGAGCCCGGGGTCCCTGCATCGAAATGCTCTCGACGCCGCCCGCTACGACGCAATCCGCACCATCGCCGCGAATATGGTTTGCGGCCATCGCGATGGTCTGCATGCCGGAGGAACAGAAGCGGTTGACGGTTGCGCCCGCCGTTGTTTTGGGCAGGCCGGCGAGCAGCGCCGCATTGCGTCCGATATTGGGCGCGCCGTGCGCCACATTGCCCATCAGGCAATCATCGACAAAGTCACCTTCCACACCCGATTTGGATACTGCATGCTTGATCGCGTGCGCCGCCATCGTCATTGGCGGCGTGATGTTGAAACCACCACGACCCGCTTTGGCAAGCCCGGTGCGGGCGTAGGATACGATGACAGCTTCACGCATGTTGAATTCTCCATTGATGTTCAAAGCCAGGACTTTGATTGAAATCGGATTTGAATATGTCGGCCTAAGATTATTTGGAACCTTGTCAAGATAGCCGCAAGAACCAAAGGGTGGTGATCATGGTAGAACGCCCCCCGAGGCCTGCAGACAGTGCCATTGTCCTACTGTGCCAGCTGGAAAACAAGCCTTTCTGATCGTTTGCCAGACATCCAACCCGCTATAATTTTCAACCTGTGCTGAAAGCCGGCGTTAGGTAGAATTCCTGATAGGGGCGAACTGTGTTTGCGAATATCTGATGAATCGACTTGCCACTGGATTGAGTTCGAAGACCCTGGCTTCACCCGGCTGCAACTCGAGAAAATGAATCAATGGCAGCAAAGGAATATATATGAGCCACGTATTGCACGATCTCCATGCCGAATTTCCGGAAGATGGCGATACTCTTCATCAACTAAAGGTGACAGACCAGCATTTCCAGACGGTTTCAGATCGTTATCACGACATAAACAAAGAAATTCACCGCATTGAAGCTGAAGTGGAAGCCGCTTCTGATGAGCGGAGTGAGGAGTTGAAAAAGCAGCGTCTGCAGCTTTTGGACGAGGTCGCGGCCATGATTGCCAAAGCCAAAGCAGCGTAAATGCGATATGGCAAGGATAGCATGAAGGGTGCTACCTGTTGCCTCGTGGACAACCGATGGTTTCAATAGCATTTTTAAAGGCAGGCGTCGGCTGGCCCCTCAGGCGATAGCAGACACCAACCAGACTTTGCCCTGCATCATAACGCCTTTTCCGGGGACATGATGTCGGGCAAAAAGATCGATCAGATCCTGGCGAGCGGCTTCGATTACGGCATCGCCTTTATCACTCAACAAACGACCGGTCGCCATTGCGCCGGAAGCAAAATCGGCGGCTTTCTCGGGCGTCGCGCCAACGCCGCCGACGGGTTGCAGCCCTTGATATGCGATAACGTCGACATCGGTGAATCCGCTGCCGCTCAATATCTCACCCAGATATTCCAGATCTTCAAAAGCAAATGGCCCCGGCGCGCGGGGAATCGCTGGAGGAACATCGACGTGATTTCTGACGACGCCCATCATCTCCATCATCCATAAATTATCGCGCGGGGGTCCCCATACCGCCAGATCAATGCGGCCCCCCTTCCGCAACAGGCCGTGAAGGTTTTGAAAAGCGCCAAACGGGTCCTCAAAGAACATGCTGCCGAAACGGGAGAAGAGGCGATCATAGGGCGCATCCGGCAATTTAACCGTGGATGCATCGGCGCAGGTAAATTCTATGTTTGTCGCGCCCGCCTGTATCGTGCGCTCCCGAGCCGCTGCTATGAGATCGGGCGAAATGTCGACACCCATAACCGTGCCGGAAGGCGCTACCTTTTGCGCAATGGCAAGCGTCGTAGCAGCACCACCGCAACCCAGATCAATCACGGTTTCACCGGGCTGAAAATCCGCTCGTGCCAGCAATGCCTCGCCGATCGGAGCGATCATTTCTTCGAACAGGGAAAGATTGGCCAGCCATTTCAATCCCATTTCACCTGCCCAGTCTTCCGGTTGCAGCTCTTCTGGTTGCAGGTTTTGGTCAGCGCTGTGATCGCTCATCGAGATATTCCTTTTTTATAAAATTTTTGCAAATCCCGCCGTGCCGATGCCGGTCAATGGCTTTTCAACTGACGTGCACGGTGATGTCGCCGCCTCCATAATCCGTTGCGGATCGGGACTGTCCGTCAGCATAGCCTCCATCGTTCTCACACAGAGACGGGATGCTTCATCGGCAAGGTCATACCAGATCTGTTTTCCCTCACGCCGTGTTTTCACGACTTCCGCCCGCCTTAAAGCCGCCAGTTGTTGGCTGAGCGCTGGTTGACCGATGCCAGTCGCCGTATCGATGTTGCTGACGGTGTTTTCGCCGCGCAGCAGGTAGGACAGGATCATCAGCCGTTGCGGCTGTGCATAGACCTTCAGCTTTTCGGTTGCCGTATCGGCTTGGTCGCGACTTTCAAAAATTGCCGTCATGGGGCTTTTACCACATGGCAGAACCAGTCGTCTGCACGGCTGATATTTTCAGCTGATAGCGGCGGTATTTCCAGAACATCCTCACCGGGTTGCCACCCTTCAGGCGTCAGCACATTACCCTTGTCTGCCATTTGCAGGGCTGCAAGCATGCGGATCATCTCATCGACCGAGCGTCCGACATTATGCGGATAGCATGTAGTTGCGCGAATAATGCCCTCGGGGTCGATAAAATAGCTGGTCCGCATCGCCGCAGAATCCACCGCATTTTCATCGATCATGCCAAAAGCGTGACCAACGGCCATGCTGGGATCTTCAACGATGGGAAATCCTATGCTGACCTCAAATCTCTTCTCGATGGCGCGGACCCAAGCCAGATGCGCATAAAGGCTATCCACAGACAGACCCAGCAAAGCGCAGTCCAGTGCTTCGAATTTATCCTGGTGCCGCGCCAGCGCCACAAATTCGGTGGTGCATACCGGCGTGAAATCAGCCGGGTGCGAAAAAAAGACCAGCCACCGGCCACGATAATCGGAAAGTTTGACCGGGCCATGGGTTGTGCGCGCCTCGAAATCCGGAGCGGTGTCGCCAATACGCAATGCACCGGACTTCATTTTCTGTTCGTCTGTCACTAACATCGGGCCTTTCTCAGAATTGACAGTGCTGGCATGTTGACGCAGCACTACTAATTCATTACATGATTTATGTAAATATGAATATGAGGAATTTTTGATGACTGATTCGATATTGGCTCATGCAGCAGAACAGATCTCCCGCGCCCAGCGCAACATACCCGTAATCAAGGCATTTTTTGATCAGGCGACCTTTACCGTTACCTATGTGGTCCATGATGCCGAGACCAAATGTGCCGCAATCATCGATAGCGTGTTTGATTTTGATCCGGCTTCCGGTCGGACCTCTTTCGATTCCGCCGATGCAGTGATCGACTATGTCAACGAGCACGGCTTGACGGTCGAGTGGCTGCTCGAGACTCATGCCCATGCCGATCATTTGTCGGCGGCGCCCTATTTGCAGGAAAAACTCGGCGGCAAAATCGCCATTGGCGAACATATCACCAAGGTACAGGATGTGTTTGGAAAGCTGTTCAACGCCGGCACCGAATTCCAGCGGGACGGATCGGATTTTGATCATCTTTTCGCCGATGGCGACACGTTCAAGATCGGAACCATCGACGTGACCGTAATGCATGTCCCCGGCCACACGCCTGCGGACATCGCCTATGTCATCGGCGATGCTGTCTTTGTTGGCGATACCATGTTCATGCCGGACTACGGGTCCGCCCGTGCTGATTTTCCGGGCGGCGACGCGCGCAAGCTTTACCAATCCATGCGGCGGCTCTTGTCGCTGCCCGATACCACCCGCCTGTTCATGTGTCATGATTATCTGCCGGAGGGCCGGGACGAATATGTCTGGGAAACCACCGTTGAGGAGCAGCGGAAGGGCAATATTCATGCACATGACGGGGTGAGTGAAGATGAATTTGTCAAAATGCGGACCGAGCGGGACAAGACGCTGAACATGCCGCGTCTGATCCTGCCGTCTGTCCAGGTCAATATGCGGGCAGGCCATTTGCCGCCGGCTGAAGATAACGGAGTGCGGTATCTCAAAGTACCGTTGAACGGCGTCTGATGCTCGCTGCATTCCCCCATGCCATGCCGCTGGAAGGCCTGATCGGCGGACTCATAATCGGTGTAGCCGCCGCAGTGATGCTGCTCGGTCTTGGCCGCATCGCAGGAGTCAGCGGCTTGGCCGCCCGCGCAACCGGGATTGCCGATAGCGGGACACCGCGCGGCATCGCCATCGCCTTTGTCATCGGCCTCCCGCTCGGAGCTTTTATCGTATCCGCAGTCCTTGGCGGTGTTGAAACCCGCTTTCCGTCTTCGATCATTCCGCTTGTTATCGGCGGGCTGCTGGTCGGCTACGGGACGCGCCTTGGCTCTGGCTGCACCAGCGGCCACGGCGTCTGCGGGATGTCGAGACTATCCCCGCGCTCGCTGCTCGCCACGGCCATATTTATCGGCAGTGGATTTGTAACGGTTGCGCTGATGCGTGCAGGAGGTTTCCTATGAGACAGATTTTGGTCGCCCTGTTCGCCGGAACGCTATTTGGCGCTGGTCTTGCCTATTCGGGCATGGCTGATCCCTCGCGGGTGCAGGGTTTTCTCGATCTGTTCGGCCGTTGGGATCCGACGCTCGCCTTTGTGATGGGTGGGGCCATGATTCCGATGGCGCTGGCCTGGGTCATCCAGCAAAGGCTCGCCAAGCCTTTGGCCGATGCACAATTCTCGCTTCCCGGCACCACGCTCATCGATCGCAAACTGATTGTCGGGGCGGTGCTTTTCGGCACCGGCTGGGGCATCAGCGGGCTGTGTCCAGGGCCCGGTCTGGCCGACTTGGCGATCAATCCCCTGCCCGCCCTGGCATTCGTTGCCGCATTGCTTGCCGGCATGGTCGTTCACCGGGTGACAAGTTAAACAACGACATTTCCGCGAAGGATACAGGATGACGAGCAAGCCCGAGACTGTAAAGTTAAACGATGTCGTCAGCGTCTCGGCGCAGCTCGAGCTTGACGACGTCCCGGCGTTGGCGAAAGCTGGCTTCAAATCGATCATTTGCAACCGGCCCGATAACGAAGAAGGCGGGCATCCCCGCTCATCCGCTGTGGCAGAGGCAGCAGAAAAGGCTGGCCTGCAATTTGCCTATGTTCCGGCGGTAGCCGGAGCCATCACCGATCAGGACGGCGAAAAAATGAGGGAAGCGCTCGCCACCCTTCCTGCCCCCACGCTCGCCTATTGCCGGTCGGGTGCGCGATCGACGAAACTGACGGATATGGCGCAGACAATGTCAAAAGTATCTTCCTCCTCCACAGTTGGTTCGAGTCGTTTTGATATCGTCATCGTCGGTGGCGGAACAGCCGGCATTGCTACCGCTGCCAGCATGCTGAAGCGCGACAGCAAAATTTCGCTCGCGATCATCGACCCGGCGGACGACCATTATTACCAGCCCGGCTGGACCATGGTCGGAGGAGGCGCCTTTTCTGCCGAGTTCACGCGTCGCAAGGAAAAGAAACTGATCCCGGACCGCGCGCAATGGATCCAATCCGAAGTCACGTCATTTGATCCCGCCAATAATTCTATCCTCACGGCTGACGGACAGAGCATCGGATATGACATATTGATTGTCTGTCCGGGGATCAAACTCGATTGGGCGGCAATTGACGGCCTGCCGGAAGCTTTGGGCAAAAATGGCGTCACCTCCAATTACCGTTACGATCTCGCACCCTATACATTCCGTCTGGTGAAACAATTGAACGGCGGAACGGCTCTGTTCACGCAGCCGCCAATGCCGATTAAATGTGCCGGCGCACCGCAAAAAGCGATGTATCTCTCGTGCAGCAAATGGGAACGAATGGGCGTATTGGGTGATATTGACATACAGTTTCACAATACGGGAGCGGCGCTCTTTGGCGTTAAGGAATATGTGCCCGCCCTGATGGAATATGTTGAGCGCTATGACATTCATCTGAATCTGCAATCCAGACTGGTCGCAGTGAACGGCGAGGCCCGGATTGCGACCTTTGAACAGACGCTTGGCGAAGAAACCAAAAGAGTCGAAGTGGCCTTCGACATGATCCATGTGGTCCCGCCGCAAGTGGCTCCCGATTTTATCCGTTCCAGTCCGCTCGCGGCCGAAAATGGCTTCGTCGCTGTCGATCCCGCAACCCTGCGGCACAGCAAATATGCCAACATATTCTCGCTGGGTGATGCCTGCAGTGCCCCCAATGCCAAGACGATGGCAGCCGTGCGCAAACAGGCCCCGGTCGTTGCCGTCAATGCCCTCGCCGCGCTCGACGGACAGCCGCCAGTGGCTGATTATGATGGCTACGGCAGTTGCCCGCTGACCGTCGAGCGCGGAAAGGTCGTGCTCGCCGAATTCGGCTATGGCGGGAAATTGCTCCCCAGCTTTCCCAACTGGTTGATTGACGGCACACGACCATCGCGGCTGTCGTGGCTGCTCAAGGATACGATACTCCCGCCGGTCTACTGGCACGGCATGCTGAAGGGACGCGAATGGATGGTCAAGCCCCACCGCATCGGTTCGGATTGAGACGTCGATGAAAATTTCCAGCTATTTGCCGATCCTGGATTGGGGCAGTCGCTATAACAGCACGACGCTGACCAATGATGGTGTCGCGGCGATCATCGTCACGATCATGCTGATCCCGCAAAGTCTGGCTTATGCCATGCTCGCAGGACTGCCACCGGAGATCGGTCTCTATGCCTCCATCCTGCCGCTGGTCGCTTATGCCATATTCGGAACGAGCCGGACCTTGGCGGTCGGGCCGGTTGCGGTGGTTTCCCTTATGACTCTGACTGCAGCAAGCGCCGTTGCCCCTCCCGGTAGCGCGGAATTTATTGCAGCTGCCCTGGTCTTGGCGTTGCTCTCGGGCCTGTTCCTCCTGCTTCTGGGCATATTCAAGCTCGGTTTTCTGGCGAATTTGCTCTCCCATCCGGTGGTGTCGGGATTCATCACGGCCAGCGGCATCATCATTGCTACCAGTCAGCTGAAGTCGATCCTCGGAATCAAGGCGAGCGGCGCAGCCATGCCGGAGCTGGTTTCCAGCATTGCCGCAACGATCGGGACAACCAATCTGCCAACATTGATCATCGGTGTTTCTGCCACCGTCTTTCTCTTCTGGGTCCGCAAGGGTTTAAAACCGTTGCTGATGCGGGTTGGCCTGCCCGCGCGGCCTGCTGAATTGCTCGCCAAGGCCGGACCGATTGCAGCGGTCGCCGTTTCCACCATTGTCACGATCGTCTTTGGACTCGAGGCCAAGGGGGTCAGCGTAGTCGGCGATATCCCGCAAAGCCTGCCGCCCTTTTCGGTGCCGCTGATCGATCTGGAACTGTGGAAAACGCTTGCCATTCCAGCGCTACTATTGAGCATCATAGGATTTGTGGAATCGGTATCGGTTGGTCAGACACTCGCAGCAAAACGCCGTCAGCGAATCGATCCTGACCAGGAACTGATCGGCCTCGGTGCGGCCAACATCTCCGCAGCTTTTTCGGGTGGCTATCCCGTCACCGGCGGATTTGCACGCTCGGTGGTCAACTTTGACGCCGGCGCGGAGACGCCCGCGGCGGGAGCCTTTACTGCGGTTGGGATTGCTATCGCTGCGCTGTTTCTGACCCCCTGGCTGGCATCGTTGCCGATCGCTACCCTGGCCGCGACGATCATTGTAGCGGTGCTGAGCCTGATCGATCTAAAAACCCCGCAAACAATCTGGCGCTATTCGAAGATGGATTTTGCGGCCATGGCGGCGACCATCGGAGTCACATTGCTCGCTGGCGTGGAGCCGGGCGTGATCGCCGGAGTCGGCCTCAGCCTTGCGCTCTTCCTCTGGCGCAGTTCCCGCCCCCACGCAGCCATCGTCGGGCGGGTTCCCGAAACCGAACATTTCCGCAACGTCGATCGGCACAAGGTTTTCACCGATCCCCGGATATTGACCATTCGCATCGATGAAAGCCTGACCTATCTCAACGCGCGCTGGCTGGAGGAATTCATCCTGGAACAGGTTGCCGACCAGAAAACCGTCCGGCACGTGATACTGATGTGTTCGGCGGTCAATGCGATCGACGCCTCGGCGCTGGAGAGTATCGAGGCGATCAATCACCGGCTCGAGGATGGCGGCATTTCGCTCCATCTGTCCGAAGTCAAAGGCCCGGTGATGGACCGGCTCAAACGCTCGCATTTTCTGGAACAATTGTCGGGTCAGGTCTTCCTTTCGCAAAATGGAGCCTATTCTACGTTAATTGCAATTGCGGACAGTGAAGACAAGGCCGACAATAATAATGACAGCTGGATGGCAAGAGGCATGATATGATGCGGACGATAGAGGCCTATATCGCACCGTCCGAGAGATTGAAGGACTGGGCTGATCCCGTTTTTCGTGTCCTGACCAGCCTGATATTCATCATTGGCGGGCTGGGGCATTTTGGCGAACATCAGTACATGCTCGATCGCATGGTGGCGTCGCCTTGGTGGACTGTGATAAATTTGGCCGGCAACCCCTCCTGGCTTCTGTGGCTGTCGGGCTTTGTCTTCGTCATTTTCGGCGTGATGCTGGCCCTGGGCTGGATGACCCGGCTTTCGGCCCTTCTGATATTTGTAACGCTGGTCCCGATCACCATCACCGTCCATATCGCGCCCGGTCATGTGGGTCCCCTATTCAAGAATATCGCGATTCTGGGATCGCTGTTCTTGATCTACTGCAGAGGGCCGGGTAATTATGCGCTGGACAACAAGGTAAATCCACGGGGTCAAAAACATGCTGGAGAATGATCTCGCAATCAATCTGGCACGGATACAATTTGCGTTTACCGTCAGCTTTCACTTTCTGTTTCCCGCCTTCACCATCGGCATCGCCAGCTATCTCGCTGTCCTCGAAGGCCTCTGGCTGAAAACGGATGATGGCGTCTACGCCAACCTGTACCGTTACTGGCTCAAGATTTTTGCCATCGTCTTCGCGATGGGCGTCGTTTCCGGTATCGTCATGTCCTATCAGTTCGGTACGAACTGGTCGGTATTTTCCGACAGGGCCGGTCCGATCATCGGCCCGCTGATGGCATATGAAGTATTGACCGCATTCTTCCTCGAAGCCGGTTTTCTCGGTGTGATGCTGTTCGGTATCAACAAGGTTGGCCGCAAACTGCATTTTGTCGCGACTGTGGCTGTCGCGGTGGGCACATTCATCTCTGCATTCTGGATCCTGTCGGTGAACAGCTGGATGCAGACGCCGGTCGGCTTTGCGATCAACGATGTCGGGCAATTTGTGCCCGCGGCGGGTTGGTGGGATATCGTCTGGAATCCCAGCTTTCCCTATCGCCTGGTGCATACGGTGCTCGCCGCCTATCTGACCACCGCCTTTGCCGTCGGGGCAGTCGGCGCCTGGCATCTGCTGAAAGACAAGACCAATCCCGGTGCGCGCAAGATGTTCTCGATGGCGATGTGGATGGCGGCACTGGTTGCACCGACACAGATATTCATGGGCGATTTGCACGGTCTCAACACACTCGAGCATCAGCCGGCAAAGGTGATGGCGATGGAAGGCCATTATCAGAGCCATCCCGACGGTGCGCCGCTGATCCTGTTCGGCATTCCCAACAGCGCCGAAAAACGCGTTGATTATGCCATCGAAATACCCAAGGCGTCATCACTGATCCTCAAACATGATCTCGATGCGCCGCTTGCCGGACTCGATACGATTGCTGACAAGGACGAGCCGCCGGTAGGGATCGTGTTCTGGTCCTTCCGGATCATGGTTGGCCTTGGTTTTGCGATGCTCGGCATCGGACTGTGGAGCTTGTTCGCGCGCGCACGCAAAAATCTCTATGACTCGCCATGGCTGCACCGCGCGGCACTGGTGATGGGACCTTCCGGCTTTATCGCGGTGCTGGCAGGATGGGTAACGACCGAGGTCGGACGCCAGCCCTTCACCATTTATGGCCTGCTGCGGACCAGCGAAAGCGCCGCCCCGCTTGATGCCCCCGCGGTTGCGGCGTCACTGGCGGCATTTGTCGTCGTCTATTTCGTCGTCTTCGGCGCCGGCATAGTCTATCTGTTCAAGCTCGCCGCCAAAACGCCGGAAGCCCATGAACCAGCGCCTGACGACGCTCCCATTCGCACCGCAGGGATCACACCCGCAGCGGCGGTTCTCGAAGGCGATAGTGACGAAGGAGCAGCGACATGACCGGTATCGACCTGACCGTCATCTGGGCGGGCATTATCGCCTTTGCCGTCGTCGTCTATGTGATCATGGACGGATTTGATCTCGGCATCGGCATATTGTTTCCCAATTTCAAGGTCGGACCGGATCGCGACATGGCGATGAACAGCATTGCGCCGGTATGGGACGGCAACGAAACCTGGCTGGTGCTCGGTGGCGGCGGGTTGTTGGCGGCCTTTCCGCTCGCCTATGCCATCATCCTGCCAGCGCTCTATGCGCCCCTCATTGCGATGTTGCTGGGGCTGGTCCTGCGCGGCGTCGCCTTCGAATTCCGCTGGCGGGATCCCTCCCACCGCGCCCGCTGGGACTTTGCCTTTACCGCCGGATCGGTCATCGCGACCTTTGCCCAGGGGGTTACGCTTGGCGCATTGCTGCAGGGCATTACGGTCGAGGGCCGCGCCTATGCCGGCGGCTGGTGGGAATGGCTGACCCCGTTCAGCCTGCTGACCGGTTTCGCCCTGCTGGTCGGCTATGCGCTGCTCGGGTGCTGCTGGCTGATCTGGAAAACCGAGGGGCCGTTGCAGCGTCAGTGTTACAGCTACGCCGGCCGCCTGGGTATATTGTTATTGCTGGCAATCATTACCGTCAGCGCGGCTACGCCTTTTCTGGAAGAGGAATATTATACCCGCTGGCTTGCCTATCCCGGCGTACTGGCCACCGCCCAGATTCCGCTCGCGACGCTCATCGTCTCGGTGCTGTTTTTCCGGAGCCTGTCCAAACGCAAGGAGGTCGCGCCGTTCTTCTACGCGCTCGGACTGTTCGGACTGAGCCTTGTCGGCCTTGGTGTGTCGATGTGGCCCGATGTGATCCCCGGCCGTATCACCATCTGGGAAGCCGCCGCCCCCTATGAAAGCCAGTGGTTCATGCTGATAGGCGCAGGCATCATGGTCCCGGTCATTCTCGCCTATACCGGATGGGCCTATTGGGTGTTTCGCGGCAAGGTCGGATCGGACGGTTATCACTGATGGCGTTTGATCCGCTTTCAGAAAATGGCAAAACTGCCGACGGAGCGCCATTGCCGAGACGTCTGATCTGGATGCTGGCTTACTGGGCGATGGGCGTGCTTGCGGTCGGCACGGTCGGCTTTGTCATCCGCTTGTGGATCAAGACCTGAGTTTCGATCGAGAGGTGCAGAGCCGCGCCGCCTTCGGCTCAATGCGCCTCGTCCCAGCTCTTGCCCGTGCCAATATCCACATCAAGCGGTACCGATAATTTTACCGCAGGCTCCGCTGCACCCGACATGACCGAACGGATCACCTTGCTGGCCGCAGCGACATCGCCTTCGGGCAGTTCGAAGACCAGCTCGTCGTGCACCTGCATCAGCATCTTGACGTCACCCAGTCCGGCATCGGCTAGTGCCGGTCCCATGCGCGCCATGGCGCGCTTGATAATGTCGGCACTGGTGCCCTGGATCGGCGCATTGATTGCCGCGCGTTCGCTGCCCTGGCGTTCGGCCTGGTTGTGCGACCGGATCCGCTCGAACCAGGTTTTGCGGCCGAACAATGTCTCGGTAAAGCCGGTTTCGCGGACCGACTGCAGGGTAGTGGAAATATACCGGTTGATACCGGGGAACCGTTCGAAATAGGTGTCGATCATGCCCTGTGCTTCATCCGCATCGACTTCGAGACGCCGCGCCAGGCCCCATCGGGAAATGCCGTAGAGAATCGCAAAATTGATCGTCTTGGCGCGGGCGCGGGCATCGCGGTCCTCCGCTCCGAACAGTTCCCGTGCGGTCCGGTTATGGATGTCCTCACCATTTGCAAACGCTTCTTTCAGCGTCTCCACATCAGCGATATGCGCGGCCAGCCGCAGTTCGATCTGGCTGTAATCGGCAGCAAGAATGACATTGCCGGGTGCGGCGACAAAAGCCTGCCGGATCTGCCGTCCGATCTCGGTGCGGATCGGAATATTCTGCAGATTCGGTTCGGTCGACGACAATCGCCCGGTCTGCGCCCCGCTCAGGCTGTAGGACGTGTGGACCCGGCCGGTCAGCGGATTGATCTGCTCCTGCAGCGCATCGGTATAGGTGGATTTGAGCTTCGCAAGCTGGCGCCAGTCGACAATTTTCTGCGCAATCGGTTCGCCATCGCCGGCCAGTCGTTCGAGTACGGTGACATCGGTCGAATATTGTCCCGACTTGCCCTTCTTGCCGCCCTTCAGGCCGAGCTTGCCGAACAGGATTTCTCCCAGCTGCTTGGGGCTGCCGATCGCAAAGCTTTCCCCGGCAAGTTCATGGATCTGCTTTTCCAGTTTTACCATTTCATCGGCAAAGGTCTTCGACAGCCTTGCCAGTTCCTCGCGGTCGACGAGGACGCCGGTTTCTTCCATTTTGGCAATGACCGGCACCAGCGGCCGGTCGACCATCTGGTAGACGCGGGTCGCACGTTCGGGGACCATGCGCAAGCGCAGGTTTTCCCAAAGGCGAAGCGTCACATCGGCATCTTCGGCACCATATTCCGTCGCCTTGTCGAGCGGCACCTCGGCAAAGCCGATTGCTTTCTTGCCGGTGCCGGTGAGCGACTTGAAGCTGATACATTCATGACCAAGATGCAGCTTGCTGAGTTCATCCATGCCGTGGCCGTGCAGACCAGCATCGAGATTGAAGCTCATCACCAATGTGTCATCGAACGGCGCAATCTTGACGCCATGCTGCGCCAGCACGCCCATATCATATTTCAGATTCTGCCCGACCTTGAGCACTGCATCATCCTCGAACAGTGGCTTCAGCTTTACCAGCGCTTCGTCAAAGCCGATCTGCTCCGGTGTCTCGCCAAACATGTCGCCGCTGCCGTGGCCAAGCGGGATATAACACGCCTCGTTCGGGCCGATGGCGAGGCAAACACCGACGACGCGCGCGGTCACGCTTTCGAGACTATCGGTCTCCAGATCGACCGCGCAGACGCCCTGTTCGGTGGCGCGTTTAATCCAGAAGTCGAGCGCCGTGATCGTCTGCACGCATTCATATTTTGAACGATCGATGGCCGGGGCGTCCGGTATTTTTATCGCTGCCAAAGCCAAATCTTCATTGTCGACATCGGGATTCTGCGGCTCGGCCTGCCCATTGCCGCCGAGTTTCTTGAGCAAGCTGTTAAACCCGTGATGCGACAGAAATGCGAGTAACGGATCACGGGGAATATCCTGAATCAGGAAACTTTCAAGCGTGTCCGGCAGCAGGCAATCTTCCCGAAGCGTCACCAGCTCCCGAGACAGCCGCGCCTGTTCGGCAAATTCGATCAGATTGTCGCGCATCTTGGATTTTTTCATCTCCGGCGCTGCGGCAAGTACGCTTTCAATATCACCAAATTCATTGATCAGCTTCGACGCGGTCTTCGGCCCGATGCCCGGGACTCCCGGTATATTGTCCGAACTGTCGCCCATCAGCCCGAGCACATCGCCGAGTTTTTCCGGCCCGACGCCGAATTTCTCCTCGACCGTCGCGCGGTTCATCCGGGCATTTTTCATCGTATCGAGCATGTCGACCCGGCCGTCATCATGCGGCTCGATCAACTGCATCAGGTCTTTGTCGGACGAAACGATCGTCACCTTCCACCCGGCTTCCAGTGCGGCCTTGGTATAGGAGGCGATCATATCATCGGCCTCGACATTTTCTTCCTCGATCAGCGGCAGCGAAAAGGCCCGCGTGGCATCACGGATCATCGGGAATTGCGGCTTGAGGTCTTCCGGCGCCTCGGGACGATTGGCCTTGTATTGGTCGTAGAGATCATTGCGGAAGCTGGTTCCCGCCTTGTCCAGCACCACCGCCATATGAGTCGGGCCATCGGCCTTGTTGAGTTCGTCGGCAAGCTTCCACAACATGGTCGTATAGCCATAGACGGCCCCGACCGGCTCACCGTGCACATTGGTCAGCGGGGGAAGGCGATGATAGGCCCGGAAAATATAGGCCGAGCCGTCAACAAGATAGAGATGATTGGTTTTGCTGTCTGGAGAGTTCGTCATGGCCGCCAGCACTAGCAGCGCTGACAGCCTTCGTCATTTCAAATTCTGGGTTGTTGGAAATTCGAATCCGGCAAATCCGACTTTAGATCGAGCGCCATGTCATGGGTGGGACGGGGTTTGGCATTCATGCCTGGCTCATACACTACCACCTGATTGCGCCCGCGCCGTTTGGCGACGAACAGAGCGATGTCGGCATTGCGCATGAGTATAGAGCGTTCCTGCCGTGGAGCTATTTCGGTCACACCTATGCTCACGGTGATCACATGGCGCATGTTCTTATATGGTTCGAAAATCATATTCTCAATCTCATGGCGAATCATCTCGCCGATAATCTTGCCTTCCGCCGCACTGGTGTTGGGCAGAAATATACCAAATTCCTCGCCGCCAATCCGTCCGACGAGATCATTCTTGCGTAATGTTTTCCGGAAAACCCTGCCTAGCATGGTCAGCGCCTGATCCCCGATCAGATGCCCGAAACTGTCGTTTATATATTTGAAATGGTCGGCGTCGACAATCATCAGCACATTGTCCATCTGATTGGCACGCAACTTGTCCAGCCGGTCGAGAAAATTGTCGCGATTGGGCAAACCGGTCATCCCGTCGAAATTGGCTCGCAGTTCAAGCGCCCTGTTGGCCTTGCGCAATTTTACGCGCGCCTCGGTGAGCCGGTTGGTCAGTTCGACGAGCTTGAACCGCTGTTTGGACATATAGAGACCCAGCGGAATCGTGATTGCCCAGGGTATCATCAGCGACATGTTTAACGCCGGCCAGAAACGATCGTCCATTCCGTAGAAAATGTAATAGATCGCCCCGGTGAACGTGACAGACAGCAGCGCCGCGATCGCCGAAATGATAGCTGTCTGCCGGATCGGCGACATACCGGATATGGATGGGTTCATGAAGCGCTCCACTATCGGCGATAGATTGAAGGCCTGTGCAGATTGTTGGTTAATAAATTGATATGATTTGCCTCCAAGCTTCTGAAAAATGGATAAAATCCGACAAGACCCTGACAGTTTGGACGCTAGCGCGGCACAGCCCCCTGCAAAACGGCTCTGTTGTCGCGTAGCACCGTTTCTGCAAATTCCATGAAGGCACGAACCCGGGCGGTTCTCCGCAAATCTTCATGGGTCAAAATCCAGATATCGCGCGACGGCACCGGGTCACGATTGGTTGCCCGCACCAGCCCCGGCACCCCATCCGCAGCAATGCATGGCACCATGATCAGGCCCATCCCGGCTCGCGCCAGCCGCACCTGCAGCCCGATACTGGAAAAATTGCCCCAAACCGGTACCCGCGCATATTCGGTATCCTGGGTCCAGTCTGGAAAGCGGCTCTCGCCATCAGTCCAGCCGAGCCATCTTGCATCCTCCGGACGGTTTTCAAAATCCTGTTCGGCGAGATATTGCGGATTGGCATAGATTGAGGTGCAATAAGGAAACAGCCGTTTGCCGACGAGCGCATCGGGTGGATTATTGTCCATCCGGATCGCAATATCGGCTTCGCGCCGGGCCACGTCCAGCAAGTCGAAGCTGGTGATGATTTCCAGATCCAAGCCAGGATAGGTTGCGCAGAATTCCGAGAGCCGGTCCGCAAATATGGTGACAGCGAAGGGCTCCGCCATGGTCACTTTCAGGCTCCCCGCCAATTCATTGTCGCGCCCGGCGATATGACGCTCGACCGCGAATAATTCTTCCGAGAACTGGTCGGCGACCCGGGCCAATTCTTCTCCCGATGCAGTGGGGAAATAGCCTTCGGGGCGGCGCTCGAACAACCGGCTGTCGAGTGCTTTTTCCAGATGTTCGATCCGGCGGCTGACGGTGCTGTGATGCACTCCCAGCTGCTTGGCCGCAGCGCGCACCGTACCTGCGCCCATCACCTCGCGGAATGTTTTGACATCTTCCCAGTCCATAGCTTGAGCCGTAGCGGAAAAGGCCTGGCTTTGCATGGCTAATATTTGCACCAATGATGTGCAATATACTGCTTTGACTCCCCTTTTTTCAGCCACTAAAAATCTTGCACTCGCTCACCAACTGCCGCAAGTCCCCGACAGAAAATGTGAACCGGGAGAATACTGAATGACCGTACCGATAATCGCGGCTGTCGCTGGCGCTGTGCTCATCATCCTGCAGGGGATATTGATGATGCTTGTCGGCACGCACCGCATTCGCAACCGGGTCAATCTGGGCACGGGTGACGATCCGGCGCTGGAGCGCAAAATCCGGCGCCATGGTAATCTGGCAGAAAATGCAGCGCTGTTCATCGTCGTTCTGGCGCTGGCGGAAATGACCGTCGTGCCGAATGATGTTGTCCGGATCATCGCCATTGTTTTTATTATCGGTCGTATCTTGCACGCGATTGCCCTGTCGACTGTTGCCGGGTCGCAAGGCGCCGAAAAGGGCAGGATTTTCCCGATCTTCCGGGCGATCGGCGCGTTCACAACTTTTGGCAGCTTCATCGCGCTGGGCGGCTATCTGCTCGCCGGCATATTTTAGATATTCGCCCTCAACCCGATTTCAGAAGGAAGCAACATGACCACCAGCCTTTCCCAAATCCTCAAAGGCTCGACTGCCCAGGCATTCCGCGGCCTGACCTCGGTTCTTGCCAAGGCCAGGGCCGAAGCCGAAGCGACCGGAGCTACCGAACAAGCCTATCTCGGCGCGCGCCTGTTCCCCGACATGAACGACCTGAAATGGCAGGTGCAGATGATCACCGAGTTTGCCGTTCGCGGTGCCGCACGGATGAGTGGCACGGCGCCCGATGCGCTGCCGGACATACCGATGGAAGGCGAAACTTTTGACGCCCTGATCGCCCGTATCGCCGAATGTGCGGAGAAGGTCGCTGCCACGGAGGATTCCGCTATTGACGGCAATGCCGGTTTGAAGATCTCGCTGCCGGTCGGCCCGGAGCAGACGATGGAGATGGACGGCCAGACCTATGTGCTGAGCTTCTTCCTGCCGAACCTGTTTTTCCACGTCACCACGGCCTATAATCTGCTGCGCATGCAGGGCGTACCGGTCGGCAAACGCGGCTATATGGGGATGTAAGGCAGGATCAGTCCCCCCGCTGCGGACCCCGGCCGTCCCGCCACCATTCCTGTAACCAGCCATAGGGCTGCGCAACCGCCCGGCCCCGCGCGTCTCGCGCCGGTTCGAAGCGGAAGCGCTCCTCGATCAACCGGCAGGTGGTCGCATCGAGAACCGGATGGCCGCTGGATTGCCGGATACGACAATCGCTCGCGCGGCCATCAACACCGACGGTGAAATGGGCGACGACATTGCCCCGGTTTCCGGCTTTCCAGACGGAACGCGGGATGTCCCTGCGAGTGATCATGCCGGACAGATGGCGTGGCCCGGAAACTATTCCGCCGCTGCCGGCACCATCGCCGCTGTTCCCGCTGCCGGATCCCTCGCCCTGGCCACCACTGCCTAAGCCAGGCCCCGGCCGGTCCGAAGCGCCGGCGTCATTGTCATTGTCCGCACCTGCGATCGGCGCAGCAACCACGGGCGATTCGATGTTCAGTCTCATCTCCGGTTTCGGCACCACAATCTGGGTTGCCTCGGCCTTGAGATTCTCGGGCGAGGCCGCTCCCTCTTCGGCTTCTGCCGGTTTTCTGTCGGGGACCGGCTCCGGCGGCAGCGGAGCGGTGACATTGATGACCTTGAAACCTGTGGTAACGGTTTTCACCGCCTCCATTCCCAGGCCGCTCACCAGCGCATAGCCAATCGCGGCATGAATGGCGATCACCGCTGTCAGGGATCTGGCGCGATCTTGCCAATTTTTCTCAGTCACATACGCCACCAATATGGCATACAGCCAGGTCGATGAATATTTGCTGGCCGGAACAAGTTCCGGTTTGTTCGCGCTGGCAATGCTGTTATGCTGGCACCCGTTCGTGACTGGCGAAATCAGGATGGGATACCATCGGGGAGCGGACGAATTTTTAAAGCCGATCGCCTGGGCATTTCTCTCACTTAGGAGTAGCCCCATGACCGAAAACCCAAATCCCTTCCATATCGTCTTCCTGCTGTTCGACGGCATCACCCAGCTGGATTTCACCGGACCGGCGCAGGTGCTTTGCCGGATTCCGGGGGCCGTGGTCAACACTGCGGCCAAAGCAATACAGCCGATAAAGACCGATAGCGGCTTTGCCATTCTCCCCTCGACCAATTTCGCCGATTGCCCGCAGGCCGACCTGCTTTGTGTCCCCGGCGGATTCGGCACCAGGAATGTGATTCAGGATGAAGCCACGCTGCAATTTTTGCGGAATCAAGCCGCCACTGCACAATATGTGACCTCTGTTTGCACGGGTTCTCTGGCGCTCGGGGCTGCTGGATTACTAAAAGGCAAACGCGCCACAAGCCACTGGGCCTATACTTCGTTGCTCGAAAAATTCGGTGCGACGCATGAAAAAGCGCGCGTGGTGCAAGATGGCAATGTCATCACGGCGGGCGGGGTGACCTCGGGCATCGATTTTGCTTTGACCGTGGTTGCGGAGATCGGCGGACAACAATTGGCTGAATCCATCCAGCTCGGCTTGGAATATGATCCGCATCCGCCCTTCAACAGCGGCCATCCCGATGTCGCCGATCCCAAACTGGTCGCCATGTTGCGGGACCGGAACTACGCAAAGCAGGCCTCGGATCTCGCAGATATTATTGATCGGCAATAGTGCGGGAATTTTGTTTTCCGCTTTCACGCTTATAGCGTAGGCGCACACGGAAATGAGCAGTCCCGAACCAATTGAACGCGATACGCCCGCCCGAATCAGCGAGTTCAGACTTTTCCTGTTCGCGCTGTCGGCGGCGGCGGTGGTTGCCAACGGCTATTATATCCATCCGCTGGTCACGCCCGTCGCGGAAGAGTTTGGCGTCAGCGGTGCGACGATCGGACTCGCGCCTGCCCTCAACCAGATCGCCCTGGCGCTGGGGATATTGTTGCTGCTGCCGCTCGGTGACCGGATCAACAACCGCAAGCTGGTGACGATATTTGTCGTCGGACAATTTCTGGCGATGCTGGCGATGGCGCTGTCCGGAAGCTTCCTTCTATTCGTCACCGCCTCCTCGGTACTCGGCTTTTTCACCATCACGCCCTATCTGCTGCCCGCCTATGTAACCCGGCGCGTTGCTCCCGGACGGATCGGCCATGTCACCGGCATCATGACCGCCGGCGTCACCCTCGGGATATTGGGCAGCCGGGTGGGCGGCGGCTTGCTTGGCCATTATTTTGGCTGGCGCTCGGCCTATTGGGTCGGCGTGGCGTGCATGGCCTTGCTGGTAGTCCTGCTACCCGCGATCATGGAGCGCAAACAGGACGAAAAACCGTCCGGTGATCCGCCGCCGCGCTACGGCGAACTGCTCCGCTCGCTCTGGCCGATCATGAAATCCCTGCCGGAAGTGCCACTGGGCGGACTGATCCAGGCGCTTTCGTTCGGACTTTTTCTTGCGCTGTGGCTGGCGATAGGCCTGCATCTGCCGCGCATTGGCTACGGCGTCGATACGGTCGGCTATCTTGCGATCATCGCCATCGTCAATGTCTTCGGATCGCCTTTTGCCGGTCGGTTCGCGGATCATATCGGGGCCGAACGCGCGCGCGTCTACTTCTGCTTTGTACAGCTGGCCGGCGTCGCGCTTCTCCCCTTCGCCAGCGCCAATCTCTGGCTGCTGGTGATCGCGGTGATTTTCAACAGCATTGGCGGTGCATCGGTCGATATATGCAGCCGGACGATCCTGTTCAGCCGTGCGCCGGAAATCAGGACCCGGCTGATGACCATCTATGTCGTCATCATGTTTATCGGCGGCGGCCTGTCGAGCTGGCTGGGCGCAGCTACTTACGAATATGGCGGATGGCCCGGCATTTCGATCATGGCGATCGGTTATGCGCTGACCATCATGGGGCTGTCGCTCTGGGGGTTGCGCTTCCGGCAAGCCGGAGCCTAGGTTTTTGGCACTAATGCGGCCAGTGGCGCGCTTGGCATAAGCCCCTGCCGATCGGCTAAAGCAAATTTTCCTGTTCGATACTGTCGGTATTGGCGGGAAGGCTGAACAGCATGCCGTCTTTCCCCAGCACAACCGGCCCGTCATATGCGGAATGGACACCCTCGATATAATAGCTTTCCAGATAATCGAGCGGCAACGCCGGCACGATATGCGAGAAGACGAGCATTCTGGCCTTCGCCGCCTGTGCAAGCAAGGCCGCCTGCACCGGCGTGCTGTGATAATCAGGGATATCCGCCATGATACGGGCCAGACGATCACGCCCGGCCTTTCGGAGCGCCCGTTCGGTGACCCCGACCATTTCCGTATTGAGCGTTTCGTGGACGAGCAGGTCGCAGCCGTTGCAGGCTTGTTCGACGACATTGCTTTTCACCGAATCGCCGCTGAACACAACCGAGCGATCCTTATAGTCAAACCGATAGCCGACCGCAGGCGATACCGGGCGGTGGTCGACCGCGAAGGCGGTGATCGTGAGGCCATTGGCATCATAGATCAGCCGCTGCTCTGCGCCTTGCGGCATGGCGAAGGGCTGCGCCTCTCCTCCCGCACCCGACGGCGGCATGATGTCCGCGCCATGATGGGTGATGCGATAGGAAACATCGGCGGCGTAGGCGGCATTGAGGCCTTCGACGATTGGCTCCACGCCTTCCGGTGCAATCACCGTCAAGGGCGATGTCCGTCCACCACCGGCCCAGCGCTGCAACATCAGTTCACCCATGCCGTCGATATGGTCGCTGTGAAAATGGGTCAGCAGCAAGGCCTCCACCTGGCCGGGCGCAAGACCCATTTGCCCGAGATTGCGGACCGCGCCACCGCCAATATCGACCAGAAAAATCTTGCTGTCGACGATGACCGCCGAACAGGGTCCCGCGCGGGTCGGATCGGGCAGCGGCGAACCGGAACCGCAGAGCACGACATGCATTCCGTCGGGCAGGTCGCCGATCACATCACGGGCAACCGCCGTTTCGACAGCAGTCGCAAAAAGCCGTTGCCCAATCTGTTCCCGAAACAGAACGCCGGCTCCCACAACGAGCAGCGCCACAACCAACAGACCTATGCCCAGCTTTTTCATCGGTGACTCCTTCCATCGGGTTCAGCATTCGACCAGATTAACCGCGAGTCCGCCCTGAGACGTTTCCTTGTAACGATCGCTCATATCCAGCCCTGTTTTGCGCATCGTCTCGATCACTTCGTCGAGACTGACCCGGTGGGTGCCATCGCCGAGGATCGCCAGCCGCGCGGCCTCTATCGCCTTGACCGCGCCCACCGCATTGCGTTCGATGCACGGCACCTGCACCAGCCCGCCGACCGGATCGCAGGTCAGGCCGAGATTATGCTCCATGCCAATTTCCGCGGCATTTTCCACTTGCAGCGGGGTCCCGCCCCAGGCAGCGGTCAGGCCAGCAGCGGCCATCGAACAGGCGACACCGACCTCCCCCTGACAGCCGACTTCGGCTCCGGAGATCGAGGCGTTTTCCTTGAACAGAGATCCAATCGCGGCGGCGGTCAGCAGGAAGTTTTCGACACCTTCTGCGTCGGCCTTCGGCGCGAACCGTTCGTAGAAGCGCAACACCGACGGGATGATCCCGGCGGCGCCGTTTGTCGGCGCGGTCACCACCTTGCCGCCAGCAGCATTTTCCTCGTTGACCGCCAGCGCCCAAAGATTGACCCAGTCCAATATCGTCAGCGGATCGGACAGCGCGCGCTCCTGCCGCTCCATCAGCCGTGCGTGGATCAGCGGCGCGCGCCGCTTGACCCGAAGCCCGCCGGGCAAAATCCCGCCCTGCAATATCCCGCGATCGATACAGGCGGACATCGCATCGGCAATCGCTCGGATACCGGCACTCGTTTTGTCATCGGTCTGCCGTGTGCGCTCGTTGGCGCGCATGATCTCGGCAATCGACAGCTGCTCATCGGCCGCGATCCTGAGCAGATCCGCACCCGAACAGAAAGGGTGCGGTACATCCCACAGCCCGCTTTCGGGATTATTGCTGCCGATTTGGTCCTCATCCAGAACCGCACCGCCGCCGACCGAATAATAGACCCGGGTCGCGACCAGTTCATCATCATGAAACGCATTGAACCGCATGGCATTGCTGTGGAAGTCGAGCCGCTTTTTCTGGTCGAAGATCAGGTCCGCATCCTCGTCAAACGCGATTTCGTGACGGCCGTTCAGACTAATCCGCATCCGTTCCCGAATATTATGGACCAGCACATCGGCGGCATCCGGTTCAATATTTTCCGGTCGTTGTCCTGATAGCCCCAGCAATATCGCCCGGTCGGTGGCATGGCCCTTGCCGGTCAGCGCCAGCGAACCGAACAGCCTTGTCTCGAGCCGCGTGACATCGCCGAGCCTGCCGCTATCGCTGACCCGCTCGACAAACTGCGCGGCAGCCAGCATTGGCCCCATTGTATGCGAACTCGACGGCCCGACGCCGATCTTGAAAAGTTCAAATGTGCTGCAGACCATATTGAGTTCAACTCCTACCCGCTCAACGCTGCCTCTATACTTCTCTGACCAACACGGAAAGAACGAATGGGTCGCAAGCCGGGTTGGCGCGAACAATCATCATGCGCTGGACAATCTGTATTATGTATATAATACACTCGCATCTGCTCATGTTGTAAGGACCCCAATTGATGACCGTTCTTCTGCTTTCCCATATTACGGCTGGCGGCTTGGCAATTTTAGCCGGTTTTATGGCAGTTATTCTCAAAAAAGGTAGTCATCGGCATCGCATGGCGGGCAATATTTTTCTCTACTCCATGCTGATTGCATCTGCCGCCGGCGCATGGGCAGCCTGGTTCATTCCCGATCAGTTCATTGCCGTTTTTGGCGGAACACTGGCGTTTTATCTGACCGCTACCGGTGCGATGGCCGCAAAAGGCGCGGAGGGGAAAACCGGTCTTCCTGAAGTTGCCGCTCTTATCTTGATCCTTGTCGTAACCGCAATCCTGATCATTTTGGGCATGCAAGCAATGAACGATCCGACAGGCTTGAAAAACGGCTATCCTTCGGGACCCTATTTTTTCCTGGCCACCATTGCCGCGCTTGGAGGGTTTCTGGATATCCGCAATCTGGTGCAGGGAGGGGTCAAGGGAGCGCAGCGTATCGCACGCCATCTCTGGCGCATGCTGTTCGCATTTTTCATCGCTGCTGGTTCGCTATTCACCGGACCGGGCGCGAACGCTTTTCCTCAAGTCCTGCGAGAAAGCGGTGTTCTTTCTGCTCCGGAATTGATCATATTTTTGCTGATCCTGTTCTGGCTGGCGCGCGTCTTGTTCACCAACTGGTTCGCCAAGGAAGAAAATGCTTAACGTCCGGGCCGTCGATCAGAATATCCGGGTGCCGTTCAGGATATTTTCATTTCGGTAATCCATTGATCGACCCGCTTTTCCAATATGCCAAGCGGTAGCGCGCCGCCGCCGAGTATTACATCGTGAAAGGCGCGTATATCAAACCGGTCACCCAGCTGATCCTGCGCCCGCGCGCGAAGCTCGAGAATCTTGATCATCCCGATCTTGTAGCTCGTCGCCTGCCCCGGTTGGACCAGATAGCGGCGCACTTCCGAACGCACCGCCGCTTCCGGAATCGAACTGTTCTCGAGGAAATAGGCCACCGCCTGATCCTCGCTCCAGCCCTTGGCATGAAGACCGGTATCGACCACCAGCCTGATCGCCCGCCAGATCTCGCTGGTGAGCCGCCCGAATTCGGAAATTGGGTCCTGATAGCCGCCCATTTCCTTGGCGAGCTTTTCCGAATAGAGTCCCCAGCCTTCGCTGTAAGCCGTATAGCCCGCCTGGGTGCGGAATGTCGGGATGCCGGTCAGTTCCTGGGCGATCGAAATCTGCATATGATGGCCGGGCAGACCTTCATGATAGGCAATCACCTCCAGCGTCGGAATCGGCATCGCCCGCATGTCGGAGAGATGGGCATAATAGATGCCCGGTCGCGAGCCATCTGGGGTTCCGCTGCGATAATGCTGGGCCGCGCCGTCGCGTTCGCGGAAGGATTCGACCCGGCGGACCTCGAGGTCGGCCTTGGGCAATATGCCGAAATAGTCCGGCAGTTTCGCCTTCAATGCCTCGATATGCCCCTTGGCGGTCGCGATATATTGCTCTGCACCGGCATCATCATCGGAGAAATAGAACCGGTCGTCCTCGCGGATAAACCTGAAGAAAGCCTGCAGATCGCCATCAAATTCGACCTCTTCCTTGACCGCTTCCATATCGGCCCGCAGGCGCGCCACTTCTGACAGGCCGAGATCGTGGATTTCATCGGCGGTCAGCTGCGTCGTCGTCTGGTTGGCGAGGCGATACTCATAATAGGCACGTCCGTTGGGCAGCGCGCCGACACCCCGGGGAACAGCGTCCGTATTGGCGATGTCTGCTTCGTACCATGCTATGATCCGCCGATAGGCCGGGGCGAATGCTTCGATCAGCGCCGTCCGCGCTTCACCGCGTAACTCATCGGCCCGCGTTTCGTCGATCACCTGATTCTCAACCAGATCCTGCAGCTTTTCCTCGGTCGCGGCCCAGATGGCGCTGTCGGAGCCGTCCTCAAACGGCGCACCGCTGATGATTTTACGCGATTGATCGATGACCCCTTCATAGGCGAAACGCGGCGGACGGACTCCCGCTGCGGCATTGGTTTTCGCCCGCGCCAGCAGCTGGTCGAGTGCGGTCGCCACACCTGACAGGCGCCGGATGAATCCAATCATGTCCGCTTCGCTATCGACCTTGTGGGTATTGATCAGAAAGGTCGGAAAAAAGCTTTGCAGGCCATTATGCTGATGCAGCGCATAGCGGTTGGTGCGGAACGGCAGGCCCGCCTCCGCCTGCTCGAGATTATAGACCCAGATGTCATAGGAAATTTTTGCATCCGGAGAGAGCTTGTCATAGTCAAAGCGGCTTTGCATCTCCGCAACCGCCGCTCTCCGCCAGGCCAGTTCCCTGTCGGCACCCTCGTCGCTGAAGTCGTCGATCAGCCCGTAGTCGGTCTTGCGCCCGATGAATGTCTGCTCGATCGGGCTGAACTTGAGCTCTTCCTCATATTTCGCATCGAACCACCGGTTGATGCGGTCGGTTTCGCTGGTCGCTTCGCTCGCGCTTTGCTCTCTCGCAGCGGTCGCCGGAACCGTCGGCAGAGCGGCCAGCCCGGTCAATAAGGGGATGCTGAAGAGAAAAAACCGGATTCGCATAAACATTCATCCTGTCGCTATGATTTTCGATACAGCCTCCATCGCACAAGTGACGCGATATGGAAACGGATCTGGCACCAAAAAAAGGGCCGGAAGTATCCTTCCGGCCCCTCTTGATTGGTTCAGCATAAGCCGAGCGTCCGGGTTTAGAAACCCATGCCGCCCATACCGCCGCCCATGCCGCCCATGTCGGGCATGCCGCCGCCGGCGCCGGCCTTGTCGTCCGATGGCGTTTCCGCCACGGCCGCTTCGGTGGTGATCAGCAGACCGGCAACCGAGGATGCGTCCTGCAGAGCTGCACGAACCACCTTGGTCGGGTCGATCACGCCGGCCTTGACCAGATCTTCATAGACATCGGTCGAAGCATTGAAGCCGAAGTCCTTGCTCTTCTGGTCGAGCAGTTTGCCGGCAACAACCGCGCCGTCAAAGCCCGCATTTTCGGCAATCTGGCGAACCGGAGACTGCAGCGCCTTGCGGACGATGTCGATGCCGCGGGTCTGGTCGTCGTTGACGCCTTCCAGACCGTCGAGAGCGGAAGTGGCATAGATAAGCGCAGCACCGCCGCCAGGGACAATGCCTTCTTCAACCGCCGCACGGGTTGCGTGCAGCGCGTCGTCGACACGGTCTTTCTTCTCTTTCACTTCCACTTCGGTCGCGCCGCCGACCTTGATCACGGCAACACCGCCAGCGAGTTTCGCCAGACGTTCCTGCAGCTTTTCCTTGTCATAGTCGGAGGTGGTGGATTCGATCTGGTTGCGGATCGCTTCCACACGCGCCTTGATGTCGCCCTTCTTGCCAGCGCCGTCAACGATCGTGGTGTTATCCTTGTCAATCGTGACATTCTTGGCTTCGCCGAGCATGTTGAGCGTGACGCTTTCGAGCTTGATGCCGAGGTCTTCGGAGATCATTTCGCCCTTGGTCAGGATCGCGATATCTTCGAGCATCGCCTTGCGACGATCGCCGAAACCGGGTGCCTTGACCGCTGCAATCTTGAGACCGCCGCGCAGCTTGTTGACCACCAGGGTCGCGAGCGCTTCGCCTTCAATATCTTCAGCAATGATCAGCAGCGGACGTCCGGCCTGCACAACCGCTTCCAGGATCGGGAGCAATGGCTGCAGGTTGGTCAGCTTCTTCTCGTGAATCAGGATGTAGGGATTTTCGAGGTCCGCAATCATCTTGTCCGGGTTGGTGATGAAATATGGCGACAGGTAACCACGGTCGAACTGCATGCCTTCGACAACGTCGAGTTCAAAGTCGAGACCCTTGGCTTCTTCAACCGTGATCACGCCTTCCTTGCCGACTTTCTCCATGGCTTCGGCGATTTTTTCGCCGACTTCACGGTCGCCGTTGGCAGAGATGATGCCGACTTGGGCGATTTCTTCGCTGCCCTTTACGTCTTTCGAACGCTTCTTGAGATCGGCAACCACAACGTCGACAGCCTGATCAATGCCGCGCTTCAGATCCATCGGGTTCATGCCGGCCGAGACGGACTTCATGCCTTCCTTGACAATCGCCTGCGCCAGTACGGTGGCAGTGGTGGTGCCGTCACCGGCAACATCATTGGTTTTCGATGCCACTTCACGGAGCATCTGCGCGCCCATATTCTCGAACTTGTCCTTCAGTTCGATTTCCTTGGCAACCGAAACACCGTCCTTGGTGATGCGCGGTGCGCCAAAGCTCTTGTCGAGCACAACATTCCGGCCTTTGGGGCCGAGGGTTACCTTAACGGCGTCAGCCAGCGTGTTCACACCCTTGAGGATGCGCTCGCGAGCGTCGCGACCAAATTTTACGTCTTTAGCAGCCATGTTCTAAATTCCTTTTCTTGTTCCGTCATTCCAACCCGTTCGTCCTGAGCTTGTCGAAGGACTTTGGAGCGGGAAAATCGTACTTCGCCAGGCTCAGTACGAACGGAGGGTTATTCCTTGGATCGCGATTTACTCGATGATGCCGAGAATATCGCTTTCCTTCATGATGATCAGCTCTTCGCCGTCGACGGTGACTTCGGTGCCCGACCATTTGCCGAACAGAATCTTGTCGCCTTTTTTGACGTCAAGCGGCGTGGCCTTGCCATTGTCGTCTTTCAGGCCATTGCCGACAGCAATCACCTTGCCTTCGGAAGGCTTTTCCTGCGCGCTGTCCGGAATGATGATACCGCCCTTGGTTTTTGTGTCCGCTTCGACGCGGCGCACCAGTACACGGTCATGTAATGGACGAAATTTCATAGATTTCCCTTTCTTGCCCAATCCAAATCTCTTCAGACCAGCTTTTTATCGCCGACCGGAAGAGCAGAATATATGTGAATTAGCACTCTATGCTTCCGAGTGCTAACAGCGTCCATGTAATCTCTATTCATCTTCCGTCAAGGGAAAGAAGAGAAAAAATTCCATCCAAATTTGTTGGATTTCCAAGCGATTGCGATTCCCTGCCCCGTCAATCCGGAATGTCACTGGGGCCGAGTGTAACCGGATCCTCCGGTACAGCGAATGTCATATTGAGTCCGCTCTGGCGGGCTTCGACTTTGTCCCCCTATTTGAGAGAGAGAAAATTTATGTCTACCATGGTGAAAACAACCGCCGCCGCTGCTGCGCTGGCCGCCGCCGCGACCCTGTCCCTGTCCGCCACCGCTGCAGAAGCAGCAGGTGCCAAGGAGAAATGCTACGGCGTCGCGCTCGCCGGCAAGAATGATTGTGCGGCCGGACCGGGCACCACTTGTGCCGGAACATCCACTGCCGACTATCAGGGCAATGCCTGGAAACTGGTCACCAAGGGCAGCTGCGAAAAAATGGGCGGTACGCTGACCGCACACAAGGGCAATGCGAAACCGGTTCCCAAAAAGAGCTGAGTGCGCTAAATTCCGTGGATGTCCGCAATTCCTGATCCTCACGCTTCACCTGCCGTGCCTGCGCCACGCTCCCTCCCTCCATCGGGTGGCATAGGCTTGAAATCGGTGCATTATAACCATGTACTCGACGACCCAGCGGCGACGAAACGTCCTTCCTGGGTTGAGGTTCATCCACAGAATTACTTCGGCGATGGCGGCCCGGCACACCGCTGGCTCACCGCCATCGCCGGGGTTTATCCCGTCAGTTTTCACAGCGTTGGATTGTCGCTGGGTTCGGTCGACGGATTGAACGAATATGATCTGGAAAAAATTGCCCATCTTTGCGATCGCTATCAGCCGGCGATGGTTTCCGACCATCTGAGCTGGAGCGGCAACGCCCATGACCGCTACCCCGATCTGCTCCCGATTCCCTACACGCACGAAGCGCTCGATCATTTCGCGGGCGAAATCGGCAAGGTTCAGGACCGGCTGCAGCGCACCATCCTGATCGAAAACCCGTCCCGCTACCTGTCCTACCGCGACGACGCGATGAGCGAGACCGACTTCATCCACGCGCTCTGCCGCCGGGCGGGATGCGGGCTGCTGTTCGACATCAACAATGTCGAGGTCAGCGCCACCAATATCGGACTCGACATGGAGGCCTATATCGACGCGATTGATCCCGCGATTGTCGGCGAAATCCACCTTGCTGGCCACGCACGCGAGGATCACGACAGCGGGCCGCTGCTGATCGACAATCATGGCTCGATCGTCAGCGACGTCACCTGGCGCCTGTACCGCCGCTTTATCGAACGGGCCGGTCCGATACCGACCTTGATCGAATGGGACAGTGACATTCCCGAATATGCCGTGCTGATCGCCGAGGTCGCCAAGGCCGATGCCATATTGGGCAATCCTTTACAGGAAGAACCGCGCCATGCCCTCGCTCGCTGAAGGCCAGTCACGCTTTGTCTCCTGCCTGCAAAAAGGTCCGGCGCACTTCCCCGCCGACCTGTTTTCGCAGAGCGCCGAACGCGCGCTTTTGGGCCTGAAGGCGCACGCCAACAATATTTCCCACGCCAGGCTGGTGGCCCTGGAAGACAGCTTTCCCCGACTGCACGCCCGTATCGGTCATGAAATATTTCATGCCCTCGCGCGCGACTATATCGAACAGGATCATGTCATGGCCTGTGACATCAACCATATCGCTGCCGGCTTTCCCGCTTTTCTGGCCGATCGTGCCTATGCCGGTACCGGGCTTGATCTCGCCCGGATCGAGTGGGCCTGGCTCGAAGCTTATCGCAGCGGCGAAGCGGCGCCGGTCGTGCTGACCGACATCGCCGGTCTCGCCGAAGACCAGTTGCTGGCCCTCCCGATAACCGTCCACCCGGCGCTGCGCTTGATAGCGATCACCGGCCCCCTGTCCCGGGAACTCGGCGAACTGGCCGGAACAGACCCATACGCGCTGATGGTCGCCCGCCCGGAAGCGCAGATATTATTCCATCCGCTCACGAGAGTAGAATATGCAATTGCAGAAAAAATTGCCGAAAGCGGGACGATGGGTAACCTTTTGGAACATGCTCTCGAATTGAGTGATGAAGCCACGGCGATGCAGCATATTGTAAAGCTGATCCGGGCCGGGGCGCTGACGCGATTCGAAGGGTAGAGAACTGGATGGATATGATAAAGAAACTGACCGCCATGGTGAGCGGTGTTGTTCCAGAAGCCATCGCCCTGCTGTTCACCCGGGTGGCCTTGGCTGGTATATTCTGGCGGTCTGCCCGGACCAAGGTCGAGGACGGCAGCTGGCTGCAGATGAGTGACACCACGGTTTTCCTGTTTCAGGAAGAATATGGCATGCCCTATCCGGAAATCACCGGTCTGATCGCCACCTATGCCGAGCATTTTCTTCCGATACTGGTTGTGTTTGGTCTGTTCACACGCGTCGGTGCAGCCGGATTGCTGGTCATGACCCTGGTCATCCAGTTCTTCGTTTATCCCGACGCCTGGTGGCAGACGCATATTATATGGGTTGCTCTGGCCGGTATATTGATCGTGCGCGGCGGCGGGATGTTCTCGCTGGATCGCTTGCTCGGCCACAGGTTCGGCTGATCGAAGCATGCCGGGAGAGCTTCCATGATCGCAAACGAGGAAACCATGCAGCTCTTGATGATCAAGGCACAAGGCGGCGACAAGCAATGCTATTCCAGCCTGTTGATGGAGTGCGAAAAATGGCTGCGCCGCTATTACGCCCGCAAGATCAACCCGGCGGCGATCGATGACCTGGTGCAGGAGACCCTGATTTCGCTCCACCGCAAGCGGGCCAGCTATGATCCGACCAAGGCCTTTCTGCCATGGCTCGCCGCCATCGGACGCTACCGCTGGATAGACAGCCTGCGCAAGATATATCGGCACGAACATGACCAGCTTTACGAAGAAATGGTCGCCGATCCGCAGGACGGGGACGTGACTGCCAAGGTCAGCCTGGAACGGCTCTTCGGCATGATCCCCGAAAAACAGGCGGAGGTGATCAGCCTGGTCAAGATTGAAGGACTCAGCATCCACGAGGCGGCGGCGATGACCGGCCAGTCGGAATCGCTGGTCAAAGTGAATATCCATCGCGGGCTGAAAAAGCTCTCGTCGATGGTTGAAACCGAATGATAGTAAAAGAGTGAATATGATGTCAGACATAATGATAGATCGCCTCGTCGAGGACCTGAAGCCGGTCAAGCCTCTGAAAATCCGGGACGGTCTGGCGCTCACCCTGGCGATTGCCGCAATGTTTGCCGCAGCCGTTGGGGTAATCGGCGGTGTCCGTAGCGACATCATGATGGGCATGCCGCATCCGATGTTCTTCCTGCGCGGCGGTGCCCTGCTCCTGCTCGGCGTGACCAGCAGCTACGCCGTTATTGCCATGAGCCAGCCGGCGGTAGGCAACAGCTTCAAGGGCTGGGTCTGGGCACTGTTCGCCGCATTGCTCTTTCCGGCCACCGCCGCCGTCATGGCGATGATCGCCGCGCCGGATAATATGGCGATATTCGTTCCGCGCTATGGACTGGAATGTCTCGGTATCAGCATGCTGGTGGCCAGCGGCATAGCGACGGCGCAAGTCGCTTGGCTCCGCCGCGGCGCACCGGTCGCGCTGAACCGCGCAGGCTGGCTCGTCGGCATGTCCTCCGGCGCTTTGGGCGCTGCGGCCTATAGCCTGCACTGCCCATTCAACAGCATATTCTATATTGGGCTTTGGTACACGCTGGCGGTGGCAATATGCGCGATTCTCGGCCGGTTGCTGGTCCCGCGTCTTATCCGCTGGTAATATTCTGCCTCAATCCCATATAGGACAGGTCAATCCAGTCAAAACAGGGATATGAATATGCAATTTGCGCGTGCGGCGTGGAAATTTCTGGTCGCGATAAAGGATGGCATGGTCTTGATCGCCATGCTGCTGTTTTTTGGTGCGCTCTATGCCCTGCTGTCATCCCAGCCGAATGCCGCCGCCATCCGGGACGGCGCGTTGCTGCTCGATCTGAATGGCGTGATCGTCGAAGAGCCGGCCGCGCCGACATTCGAGGATTTTCTGTCGAGCAGCAGCAACAGTCCGCGTGAATATCGCTTGCGGGATGTCGTTCGCGCCATTGACGCAACCATTGACGATGACCGCGTCAAAGCCATTGTGCTCGATCTCAGCAGTTTCGTCGGTGGGGGCCAGACCAGCCTGACCGATATCGGCGACGCGCTCGCCCGCGCCAAAAAGGCGGGCAAGCCAATCTATGCGTTCGCCAGTTTCTATAGCGATGACAGCTACCAGCTTGCCGCCCATGCGACAGAAATCTGGATGGATCCGATGGGCGGGATTATCTTTACCGGCCCCGGGGGCAACCGGCTTTATTATAAAGGTCTGATCGACCGGCTCGGCGTAACCGCCAATATCTACCGCGTCGGCACCTACAAAAGCGCCGTCGAACCTTACATGCGCTCCGACCAGTCGCCGGCATCGCGGGAGGCGTCCGAGGCGCTCTACGGCGTGCTCTGGGATAGCTGGCTTGCCGAGGTAAAAAAGTCCCGCCCGCAGGCGATGGTCAAGCCGTTTGCTGATGATCCCGCTACGTTCATTGCCGCCGCAGGCGGCGACATTGCTTCGGTGGCGATGAAACAGAAACTGGTGGACAGGCTGGCCGACAAGACCGCGTTCGACGGGTATGTTGCAGAGCAGGTGGGTGCCGATGAAAAACCCTCGCCGGACAGTTTCAGAAGCATTGATTATGACGACTATGTGGCCGCGAACCCGGTGGATACAAACGGTTCCGCGATAGGTGTCATCACTGTCGCGGGCGAAATTGTGGACGGTGAAACCGGTCCCGGCATGGCCGCCAGCGGACGGATCGCCGAACAGATTTACACGGCCCTGGATGAAGACGAAATCAAGGCTCTGGTGGTCCGGGTCGATTCCCCCGGAGGCTCGGCGTTTGCCAGCGAGGAAATCCGCCTGGCGTTGCTCGAAGCCAGGAAAAAGAAGCTGCCGATCGTCATTTCGATGGGCGACGTAGCGGCCAGCGGTGGCTATTGGGTGGCAACTGCCGGCGATCATATCTTCGCCGAACCCGATACGATCACCGGATCGATCGGGGTGTTTGCGGTTCTTCCCAGTTTTGAAAAAGCGCTGACCAAATGGGGAGTCACCGCCGACGGCGTTCAGACTACCCCGCTGTCAGGCGAACCCGATTTTGTCGACGGCTTCAGCCAAGACCTCAACGTGATTTTGCAGACCGGAGTCGAAAACAGCTATAGCGACTTCATAACGCTGGTTTCGAAAGCCCGTGGAAAGACGCCGGAGCAGGTCGATGCCATTGGACAGGGCCGCGTCTGGGACGGCGGCACCGCACGGCAGCTCGGTCTGATCGACGGCTTTGGCGGTATGACAGATGCCCTCGCCGAGGCAGCCAGGCGCGCAGGTTTGGCAGAAGGCAATTACCACCCGCAATATCTTGATCCGCAAAGCCGTTTTTTATGGCTTGGATTCAACGGCATTCCCTTTATCCGGCAGAACAGTCCGCCGGTTACCGGCGTCGTTGGCTGGACGGCCCGCCGTCAGAAGGCGATTTTTGGTGAAGCGCTGGCAACCGCCCAAGGCTTGCTCGCACGCGAGGATGTCCAGGCGTTATGCCTGGAATGCGGGATCAGGGTACACCGGAACACGCGCGCATCAACCGACTGGATTGATCGCCTGCTGGGCTATTCCTTCTCTTCTTTTCCCCGATAGGCGGGTAGCGACAGGCCCTTGACAATGGCCAGCGCGCGCAGCGCAAATCCGGCAGCGAAGGCGATTAGCGCGGCGACAAACCCCTGCACTCCGACTTGCGCCAGCAGGACAAAAGCAAAGGCCGAGAGCGCTCCGGCGGTCACATAGAGTTCCGGCCGGACGATGATCGAGGGTTCGCCCGAAATCAGATCGCGGATCACGCCGCCGACGCTGGCGGTGATGATACCCATGATCGCGGCGGGCACCGGGTCGATCCCCAGCTGCATCGCCTTCGCAGCGCCAAAAACCGAATAGGCCGCCAAACCGATGGCGTCGAACCAGTCAACCGCCGCCGGTCGCCAGAATTTCACCGGGGTGATCCATATCAGCAAGGCTATGCCGAGACACAGTATCGGCACGCGGGCGTCCTGCACCCAGAACACCGGCGCGCCGATCAACAGATCGCGTACCGTGCCGCCGCCGACGCCGGTGACGAGCGCGAAAAAGGCAAAGGTCACCAGCGTCTGCCGATTGCGCGCCGCAACCAGTGCTCCCGATATTGCAAAAACCGCGATCCCGAACAGGTCAAGCCAGCCTAGCGCGCTGTAGAGAAAGGTCGCGTTCAAGAGGCGGCCCGCCGCTTGCGCCGACGCCGGGTGAACAGCATGACAAAGCCGAGGATCGATCCGAGCAACGAGATCGTGGCGAACAGGATCAGTATCGGGTGACTGGTGTCCTCGCGCGTCTGCAGATCCATGATATGCAGGCCCCACATGAAATCGAATGCCCGCCAGAAATTGGTCCGCACGGCGATCAGCTCGCCGGTGTCCGCGTCGATATAAAAGCGCGCATCATCCTCGAACACGACCTGCCAGGCAGGCCGTCCGCGGCGCAGGTCCCCGGGCGCCTCATCCGCATCGAAACGCCTGACCGACCGGATCGCTGCTTCATCCGAACGGGCGGCGGTCGCCAGCGCGTTGGCCTCGGCAGCCGAAACCGGTGGGAGCAGGGTACCGGTCATCGCGTCGGCGCGCCGCCTGCCGCCATCCGCATAAGCAATAACCCAATAGGGTCCGGCAACATTCTGCTGCAGCGTCAATGTCTTGGCCTGTCGCCCCTCGAGCATCGGCGGGACCGGCGCTATCGCCTCCAGCGCCGGCGTTTCGCTGCGCAAATGATTGCCGCGCACAGTTTCGATCGGCTGGGCAACCATCAGCAGGCCGCTGGCGGTCCAGATGATGATCGGCACACCGATCAGCCAGCCGAGCCAGACATGCCAGCGCATGAGTTTATAATGTTTCATCGTGTCGCCCGGTCCTCCTGCAAAACGGTTAGATGGCCAATAGAGTCCCGATCTGCCGCGCGCTATCGATCGTTTGATAGTCCTGAAATCTGTCCCCAATCACCTGCATCCCGACGGGCATGCCATCTACGGAACCTACAGGCAGCACGGTAGAGGGGAGGCCAGGGAAGATTGCGATTCCGGCCCAGGCGAGCTGCGGGCTAGCGGGCAAATTCTCACCGTCAATCGCAATATTACCCTGGAAAATCTGTCCATCATGATGCGGAAAAGCAGGTGTGGCGCTCACCGGAGCCAGCACAAAATCAAACCCGCCGAACACATCGTGCCATTGCCGATAAACACGCGCCTGAATATCGCACAGGTCAAACCAGTCCCGCACAGTGGCTTGAGTGCCATCGGGTGCAGGCAAGCCACCGGCCATCGCGATATTGAGCATTTTGAGATAGCTTTCATGGGCTGCTTCGAGATCGGGAATCAACGCGCAACGCCGCTCCACTTGGCCACCTGCATCCTCGATCTGTCCGGCGACCCGGTCGAGTTCAGCGCGATAGGCGCTCGAACATCCGACCAAGGGTTGCTCATCAATGAGCAGAAAACGACCACCCTTGATCGCAACGTTCCGACGCTGAAGCGGATGGTCGAGCGTGACGTCCAGCAATGTCGCCAGATCCTCCGCTGAACGCGCCAGCGGTCCGCATACGGACAGCGCGGGTCGCGCGGAATCGGTGCCGGGATATCCATGACCCTCAAGACTGATGACATCGAATGTTGGTTTATGCCCCCAGATACCGCAGTAATGCGCCGGCACTCGGATCGACCCGCCAATATCCGATCCAAATTCACAGGGCAGCATCCCCGCGCCTACAGCGGCAGCACCGCCACCGGAAGAGCCGCCCGGCGAGCGATCGAGGTCATGCGGATTATTGGTCCGGCCGTAGACCGGATTGTTCGACTGCCAGTCAGCCAGGTCGGGCGGGACATTGGTCTTGCCAACTATCACAGCTCCCGCCCGCTTGAGTCGCTGCACAACAGCCGCATCGGACGGCGCGATATTATTCCGTGCGTGCTCCAGTCCCCAGGTCGAGGGATGACCGGTGAGGTTAAAGCTTTCTTTGACCGTCATCGGCACGCCAAACAGCGGTTGGACGCCTTGTGGTCCAATCTCATCCAGCCGTTTCGCGGCGACACATGCTCCATCGAAATCGCGCACGACAACTGCGTTGATTGGACCATCCAGAGCTTCGATGCGCGCGATGGCGGCTTCCGTGGCTGCCAAAGCCGAGAGTTTTCCCGCAGCAATATCGGCCGCAATTTCCGTCGCTGTGGGTTCGGTGGTCAGTGATAAAATCGACATAGTCTCTCCCCTGTGCTCCGGGCGGGAACCCGGAGCCCTGTGGGAGTTGGTGCTACTGCTGACCGGGTTCCACATCAAGTGCGGAGCACAAGAACCTACATATGGATCGGCTTGCCCTGCACCGCCATCGCCGCTTCCTTGATCGCCTCCGAGTGGGTTGGGTGGGCGTGGCAGGTATAGGCGATATCCTCGCTGGTCGCGCCAAATTCCATCGCCTGGGTGACCTGCGCGATCATCGTCCCGGCGAGCGATGAGATGATATGCGCCCCGAGCACGCGGTCGGTTTTCGCGTCGGCGATGATCTTCACATAGCCGTCGGTATCCCGATTGGTCTTGGCGCGGCTGTTGGCCGCGAACAGGAATTTGCCGGTCTTGTACTCGACGCCGCTTTCCTTCACCTCTTCCTCGGTCTTGCCGATATTGGCAATTTCGGGATACGTATAGACCACGCCGGGGATCAGGTCGTGGTTCACGATACCCTGCTGTCCGGCGATAAATTCGGCAGCGGCAATGCCTTCGTCCTCGGCCTTGTGCGCCAGCATCGGACCGGGGGTGACATCGCCAATCGCATAGACGCCCTTGACCGCAGTCTGGAAATCGTGACCGACATCGATCTGGCCGCGATCATTGGTTTCCACCCCGGACTTTTCCAGCGCCAGCCCGTCAATATTCGGCTTGCGGCCAATCGCGACCAGCACGACGTCGGCTTCCAGTGTCTCGCTGTCACCGCCCTTGGCCGGTTCCATGGTCAGCGTCGCTTTCTTGCCCTTGACCGTGCAGCCAGTGACCTTGGTGCCGGTTTTGATATCAAAGCCCTGCTTCTTGAACATCCGGTTCGCATCCTTGCGGATATCGCCGTCCATGCCGGGCAATATCTGGTCGAGATATTCCACCACGGTGACCTTCGCACCCAGCCGCAGCCAGACCGACCCCAGTTCCAGCCCGATCACGCCGCCGCCGATCACGACCATATGGCCGGGCACCTTGGGCAGTTCGAGCGCTCCGGTGCTGTCGACCACGATATGCTTGCTATTGTCGATCTCGACACCGGGCAGCGGAGTCACCGATGAACCGGTGGCGATCAGGATATTTTTCGCGGTATAGCTCTTGTCACCAACCTTGACCGTGTGGCTGTCTTCAAACGCACCATGGCCCTTGATCCAGTCGACCTTGTTCTTCTTGAACAGAAACGCAATGCCGCCGGTCAGCTCCTCGACCGCCTTCAGTTTCTCGGCCAGCATCTGCTTCAGGTCGAGCTTCGCGCCGGTCAGCTTGACACCGAATTTCTCCAGCGCCCCCGAATGGGCTTCGTGATAAAGTTCCGACGCGTGCAGCATCGCCTTGGACGGAATGCAGCCGACGTTGAGGCAGGTGCCGCCGAGCGTCTCGCGGCTTTCGACGCAGGCCGTCTTCAGGCCCAGTTGCGCCGCCCGGATCGCGGCAACATAGCCACCGGGGCCGGAGCCGATTATCAGCAGGTCATAGTCAAAATTGTCAGTCATATTTACTCCATTGTGCTCCGGGCGAAGACCCGGAGCTCTGGCGCCAAAACGCAATAGTTACTTAAAATAGGTTTTCAAACAGATCTTTCCACTCGGGATTTTCACGCTCAATCAACTCAATCTTCCAGTTTCGATGCCATTTCTTCATTTGCCGTTCTTTGTTCCTGGCATCCTGAATATCGTCGTAAACTTCAAACCAAACCAGCATTTTGCACCCATTGTCTTTTGAATATCCATTGATCAGGCCATTTCGATGTTCATAAGCACGTTTTGGTAAGTTGCTTGATACGCCCAGATAGGTTTTGCCTCGCCGGTGGTTCGCCATTAGATAGACATATCCTGGTTTGTTGCCCATGTCCCCTTGTTCCAAACCTCCAGCGCTCCGGGTCTTCGCCCGGAGCACAAATTCTACAAATCAATCAAAAGCCGTGCCGGGTCCTCGATCGCTTCCTTGATCCGCACCAGGAAGGTCACCGCCTCGCGGCCATCGATGAGACGGTGGTCATAGCTGAGCGCCAGATACATCATCGGCCGCGCCTCGATTGATCCGTCCGGCATCACCACCGGTCGCTGGTCGATCCGGTGCAGGCCGAGCACCGCCGATTGCGGCGGGTTGATAATCGGCGTCGACATCAGCGACCCGAACACGCCGCCGTTCGATATGGTGAACGTGCCGCCCTTCATGTCGTCCATCGTCAGCGTACCATCCTTGGCCCGCTTGCCGAAATCGCCGATCGTGTTCTCAACGTCGGCAAAGCTCATCGCTTCGGCGTTGCGGATCACCGGAACGACCAGACCGTTGGGCGCGCTGACCGCGATCGAAATATCGGCATAGTCGTGATAGACGATTTCCTCGCCGTCAATCTGCGCGTTGACCGATGGCACATCCTTCAGCGCCATGCAGGCCGCCTTGACAAAAAAGCCCATGAAACCCAGCTTTACGCCATGTTTCTTGGCGAACAGGTCCTTGTACTTGCCGCGCGTTTCCATCACCGCCGTCATGTCGACATCGTTGAATGTGGTCAGCAGCGCCGCAGTATCCTGCGCCTCTTTCAGCCGCCGCGCCACGGTCTGGCGCAGGCGGGTCATGCGCACCCGCTCTTCCCTGCGGTTGCCCGCCGGTGACGAAACCGCTGGATCGGACGGCGTCTGCGCGCCGGTCGCCGCGCCCTTTTCCGCCAGCGGCGCTTGCTGTGCGCCGGATTTCACATATTGCTCGACATCCGCCTTGGTCAGCCGGCCATCCTTGCCGGTGCCGCTGATCTGGCTCGGATCGACGCCATGTTCGAGCACCAGCCGCCGGACCGACGGCGACAGGGTGATGCTGGCCGCAACCTGGTCCTGCTTGTCCGCCGCCTTGGCAGCCGTGGCGGAAGCGGCCTTTTCGGGAGGATCGGCGGGTGTGTCCGCATCCTTGGACGGCGCTGCCTTGCCGGCTTCGATCGTCGCGATCACCGCGCCGACCTCGACCGTATCGCCAACCTCGACCTTGTGCTCGCCCATCACACCCGCTTCCGGTGCCGGCACTTCCAGCGCCACCTTGTCGGTTTCCAGACTGGCAATCGGTTCGTCGGCCGCGACAGCATCGCCCGGCTGCTTGAGCCATTCGCCCAGAGTCGCTTCGGTTATCGATTCGCCCAGTGCCGGGACTTTTACTTCTGTTGCCATATTCTATCCTACCTGTACTCCTGCGAAGGCAGGAGTCTATCTCCCGCATGCGCGTCTATTTACAATCGGGAGATGGACCCTCGCCTGCGCGGGGGAACTCTTCCCTGCCTAACCCCCAACCTCATGCCCCAACGCTTCGGCAATCAGCTGCTCCTGCTGCTGCTTGTGCCGCGATGCCAGGCCGGTCGCCGGCGAGGCCGAAGCGGCGCGTCCGGCATAGACCGGATCGCGCGGACCGACATTGGCCTGTTCGAGACAATCTTCAAGATAGGACCGGACAAAATCCCAACTGCCGTTATTCTTCGGTTCTTCTTGCGCCCAGACCAGGGTCTCGAGATTTTTCATCCGCTTGAGACGGACCACCAGCGGCTCGCCGGGGAACGGATAAAGCTGCTCGATCCGCACGATCGCGGTATTCTGGTCACCCGCTGCATCGCGGGCCTCGATCAGGTCATAGGCGACCTTGCCCGAACAGAGCACCAGCCGCTTCACATCCTTGTCGGCGGGCGGATTGGTGTCGGACAATATCCGCATGAAATGATGATCACCCTGGAAGTCCTCCGCTTTCGACACCGCCAGCTTGTGGCGCAGCAGCGATTTCGGAGTCATGATGACCAAAGGCTTGCGGAACGAGCGCAGCATCTGGCGGCGCAGGACGTGGAAATAATTGGCCGGCGTGGTGATGTTCGCGACCTGGATATTGTCTTGGGCGCACAATTGCAGGAACCGCTCGAGCCGCGCCGAACTATGTTCCGGACCCTGCCCTTCATAGCCATGCGGCAGCAGCAGCACGAGCCCGTTGGCGCGCAGCCATTTGGCCTCGCCCGAAGCAATGAACTGGTCGATCATGATCTGCGCACCGTTGGCGAAATCACCAAATTGCGCTTCCCACAGGACCAGAGTCTTGGGATCGGCCCCGGCATAGCCATATTCAAACCCGAGCACGCCATATTCGCTCAGCGGACTGTCGAGCACTTCGAAGCGGCCATGCGGCACGGTACTGAGCGGCACATATTTCTCTTCGGTTTCCTGGTCGACCCAGACCGCATGGCGCTGGGAAAAGGTCCCGCGTCCGCTGTCCTGCCCGGACAGGCGCACATTATAGCCTTCGGAAACCAGCGATCCGTAAGCCAGTGCTTCGCCGGTTGCCCAGTCGAAATTCTCGCCGCTTTTGAACATCGTGGCCTTGGCGTCGAGAACCCGGCCAAGGGTCTTGTGGATCCTGTGGCCCTCGGGAACCGTGGTCAGCGTCCGGCCGAGACTGTCGAACAACTTGGCGTCGATCGCGGTTTCCACGTTGCGCCGCGCCGTTTCCGGGTCGGCCGGGATATGCAGCCCCTGCCAGCGGCCACCGAACCAGTCGGCCTTGTCCGCCTTGTAGTCGGCCGCTGCCTGAAATTCGGTTTCCAGATGCTCGGCAAAGGCCTTCCGGGTCGCGTCGCCCCAATCCGCGTCGATCACGCCTTCTGCGACCAGCCGCTGTTCGTAAAGCTTGCTGACCTTGGGATGCTTCCTGATCGCGGCATACATGATCGGCTGGGTGAAGCTCGGTTCATCGCCTTCATTATGACCAAAGCGGCGATAACACCACATGTCGATAACGATATCGCGGTGAAAGCGCTGGCGAAATTCGATCGCGATCTTGCAGGCGAAGGTCACCGCTTCCGGATCGTCGCCATTGACGTGGAAAATCGGCGCCTGCACGCCTTTCGCCACATCGGACGGATAGGGTGAAGAGCGGGCAAATTGCGGGCTGGTGGTGAAACCGATCTGGTTGTTGATCACGAAATGCACGCAGCCGCCGGTGTTGTAGCCGCGGATGCCGGAAAAGCCGAGACATTCCCAGACGATACCCTGGCCGGCAAAGGCGGCATCGCCGTGGATCAGCACGGGCAGAACCTGCTTGTGCTGCGCGAGATCGTCGCGCGCAACCTGCTGCGCCCGCACCTTGCCGAGCACCACCGGATCCACCGCCTCGAGATGCGATGGATTGGGCACCAGGCTCATATGAACATTGATTCCATCAAACTCGCGGTCGCTCGACGTGCCGAGATGATATTTCACATCACCCGAGCCGCCGACATCGTCGGGGTTGGCCGATCCGCCGTGAAATTCGTGGAAGATGACCTTGTACGGCTTGGCCATCACATTGGCGAGAATGTTCAGCCGCCCGCGATGGGCCATGCCATAGACGATATCGCGCACGCCATCGACACCGCCATATTTGATGATATTTTCCAGCGCCGGCAGCATCGATTCCCCGCCGTCGAGGCCGAACCGCTTGGTGCCGACATATTTTTTGCCGAGGAAATTTTCATATTCCTCGCCCTCGATCACCTTGTTGAGGATCGCTTTCTTGCCTTCGGGCGTAAACTGGATGGCGGCGTCCTTGCCCTCCATCCGGTCCTGCAGAAAACGCCGTTCCTCGATATCGGCAATATGCATATATTCCAGCCCCACCGGGCCGCAGTAATTGGCGCGCAGCACGGCCTCTATCTCGCGGATCGTCGCGGTCTGGAAACCCAGCACCCCGCCAAGATAGACCGGCTTGTCCATATCGTCGGCGGTAAAGCCATGAAATTCGGGGGTCAGATCGGCGGGTTCTTCCAGTTTCGAAATCCCCAGCGGATCAAGGTTGGCCCCCAGATGCCCGCGCACCCGATAGGTGCGGATCAGCATCATCGCCCGGATCGACTTTTCGGCCGCTTCCGCCACCTCGTCATCGGACATGGACGCACCCGCCTTGGCCGTGACCTCCTTGATCTCAAGCCCCATCCGCGTCGGATCAAGCGCGCTGTTCAGCTCGTCGGCCTCCTCAATCGGCCAATGCCTGCGCTGCCAGCTCGGGCCCTGTTCGGTTTCCGGTGGACCGCCAAATTCCTGATTTTCAAAACCCATAATCTATTGCACTCCATTGTGCCCTTGCGCGTCCCGGTGCCCCTGAGAACCTGTGCCCCTGCGAAGGCAGGGGCCCATCTCCAAATCCATCGTCCATTCGTAACCGCATTTTGTCCCGCTCAGGCTCGTCAGAGCCGATACTCTACCATTCCTTTTTGTCTGCCACCTCCGTGATGCCCCCCTGCCTGCGCAGGGGAACAAGACGGCAGCGGCAAATTCACTTCACAATCTCAAACCACAAATCCCGCCAATCCGGATTTTCTGCCTCAATCCGCTTTACCTTCCAGTCCCGCTTCCATTTCTTGATTTGCAGTTCTCTAAGCCGTGCTTCATCCAGATCGTCATAAGCCTCAAACCAGACCAGTAACTTGCAATCATGCTCTTTGGTAAATCCGTCGATCAGCCCGTTCCGGTGCTGATGGGTCCGTTTCACCAGGTCGCTGCTGGATCCTGTATAAATCGCTCCGTTTTTCCGGTTTGCCATGAAATAGACAAAGCCGGCTTTCATGTGTTCCTCCGTTTCAGTGCCCCTGCGAAGGCAGGGGCCCATCTCCAACCATTGCGTCTACAGGGACCCTCTCGAGATGGATCCCCGCCTTCGCGGGGACACAATTATTCCCCAATAAAACTCAAACCAGCTCCTTCAACATCGCATCCAGCGTTGTGCCCAGCTCACTTGGCGACGGCGAAACGCGTATCCCGGCCGCTTCCATCGCCGCAATCTTGTCTTCCGCGCCGCCCTTGCCGCCGGAGACGATCGCGCCGGCATGCCCCATGCGGCGTCCCGGAGGCGCGGTCAGGCCGGCGATGAAACCAACCGTCGGCTTCGAACGCCCCTTCTTGGCTTCGTCGGCGAGGAACTGCGCCGCTTCCTCTTCCGCGCTGCCGCCGATTTCGCCGATCATGATGATCGACTTGGTTTCATCATCGGCAAGAAACAATTCGAGCACGTCGATGAAATTGGTGCCGTTGACCGGATCGCCGCCAATGCCGACCGCGGTCGTCTGGCCAAGGCCAACCGCTGTGGTCTGGTGCACCGCTTCATAGGTCAAAGTACCGGAGCGCGAGACCACGCCAACCGAGCCCTTTTTGAAGATGCTGCCGGGCATGATGCCGATCTTGCATTCGTCGGGGGTCAGGACGCCGGGGCAGTTCGGGCCGATCAGCCGCGACTTGCTGCCCTGCAGCGCGCGCTTGACGCGGACCATGTCGAGCACCGGAACACCCTCGGTAATCGCGACAATCAGTTCGATCTCGGCATCGATCGCTTCTAGGATCGAGTCCGCGGCAAATGGCGGTGGAACGTACACAACCGAAGCCGTCGCACCGGTAGCTTCCTTGGCTTCCGCCACCGTATCAAAGTTTGGCAGACCGATATGCGTCGTGCCACCCTTGCCCGGCGTGACGCCCGCAACCATCTGCGTGCCATAGGCCAAAGCCTGTTCGGTGTGGAATGTGCCGGTATTGCCGGTCATGCCCTGGGTGATGACCTTGGTATTCTTGTCGATTAGTATGCTCATTCTATTTCCTCGTCATTCCAGCGAAAGCTGGAATTTCCCTCCCAGCGCGCCGTGTTGTCGCATGAGATCCCGGCCTGCGCCGGGATGACGGTTGCGTTTATGCCAGTGAGTTATCCAGCCCCTTGCACGCTTCCAGCAATTCCTTCACCGCATCGACCGATACATTGAAATTGCCCTGTGCTTCTTCGCTCAGCTCAATCTCGATGACCTTCTCGACGCCGCCCTTGCCGATAATCACCGGCACGCCGACATACAGATCGTCGACGCCATATTGGCCGGTCAGATGCGCCGCAGCAGGCAGCACGCGGCGCTTGTCCTTGAGGAAGCTTTCCGCCATCATGATCGCGCTGGTTGCCGGGGCGTAATAAGCCGAACCATTGCCAAGCAGACCAACAATCTCGCCGCCGCCCTTGCGGGTGCGATCAACAATCGCGTCGATCTTGTCCTGCGTGGTCCAGCCCATCTTGATCAGATCGGGGATCGGGATGCCGGCAACCGTCGAATAAGCCGGAACCGGCACCATCGTATCGCCGTGGCCGCCGAGCACAAAGGCGGTGACATCCTCGACCGACACATCAAATTCCTGCGCGAGGAAGGTACGGAAGCGCGCGCTGTCGAGCACACCGGCCATGCCGACCACCATGTTGTGCGGCAGCCCGGAAAATTCGCGCAGCGCCCAGACCATCGCGTCGAGCGGGTTGGTGATGCAGATGACAAAGGCGTCGGGCGCGTGGGCCTTGATGCCCTCGCCCACAGCCTTCATCACCTTCAGATTGATACCGAGCAGATCGTCGCGGCTCATGCCGGGCTTGCGCGGCACACCTGCGGTCACGATGATCACGTCGGCGCCGGCAATATCGGCATAGTCGCTGGTGCCCTTGAGATTGCTGTCAAACCCGTCGACCGGCCCGGCCTGCGCCAGATCGAGCGCCTTGCCTGCCGGCATGCCCTCGGCAATATCAAACAGGACAACATCGCCCATTTCCTTCGAAGCTGCGAGGTGGGCGAGCGTGCCGCCGATCATGCCTGCGCCGATCAGCGCAATCTTGTTACGGGCCATGTGGGAAAGTCTCCTGAGAAAAAAGAGTCAAAAAAGGAACTTATCGACCGGATTAGGCCTCTATCGTGACAATTTCAACCGCAGATCGCAGCATTTTGCCCGCTATCTTTGCAACTGGTTCGCAATAGCAATAATGGGAAGCAACATCGTCATCCTGAACTGGTTTGGGGTTTATCCCCTTCCGCCAAGGCAAAATTTGTGTCATAAGAAAGCGATAGTAAAAAGAGGCGCTAATGGACACAAATTTAACAATTCAACTCTTCTTTTTTGGTTTGGCGGTCCCTGTGGCGCTTGAGGCATATAAGGAGCGGGAGCGCAATGTTGCGCGTATCGTGCTTTGGTCGGTCGTAGCAATTTTCGGCATTATGGGTTTTGTATGGCCCTTTTTAGATGACGGCATTCCTGTAATTTCAAAAAGCTTATCTGACCTAGTAGCAAACCCGCTCACTTGGTTCGTGCTTTTTGTTGGTGTATATTTCATTGCTCGTCCGTTTTGGTCTACGCAAAAAACAATAAGTGTGCTGCCCGCACCAGAGTTGGATTATGAGCCAGAATCTGAAGGCACCGAATGGCAGGATGTGAAAATTAAGATTGAAAAGCTTGAGATTGAACTATCGAAATCCAAAGAAACTATGTTGAGACAGGGTGAAGAAAGCGAAGCCCAGGCCCGCAAGCTGGAACTGGTGACAAAACTAACCAGCGGCATATCACAGCAAAACGGAGAATTTGTTTCTTTGATTTTGGAACGGATTGAGGCGGTGGAATTGGATCAAAAGGACGTGCAGGAAAAACTTGAGGAAAAAACGAAAGAGATTATCAGATTCACAGACAGCCTTGTTCTGAAATATGGTGAGGCAGAAAACGACATAAAATCAATCAGGCATGGTGCAGCAAACCTAGAAAAGGAATTTAAGGCCCATCTCGAACAGACGCAAACTTCATTTGCTACTTTGCAACAGCGCGAACATCTCAAGCTATTTGAGAATTTGATAATCGAGAAGTCGTCCATCTTATATGATGATTTGAAATCAGGTAAAACACTGGATGCAGAGGGCTGGAAGGAATGGAAAAACACCCATTCACAGTGGAGATCTCTACTTTCAAGGTGGATAGAAACGGCCCGATTTTATACTATGGATTTGGAGACCCAAATTCTCAATACACCTGACGAAAAATACAGCAGCGAATGGACGGTGAAGGACAACCAGCTTCCCGACGCAGAAGCTGTCCGCATATTCAAGCAATACCGAATACAACAATCCCAATGGGAAGATGTCAGGCAGATGGTTGATAAGAATATAAGAAGCGTCGCCTTTTTTGGGATGAAAGAAAGCGAGGTCCGCGCCAATGGATAAAAATGAAATCAACCGCCGTTTTGACAAGGTTTTTGCCGCGATGGCCCCGCCCGTTACCGCGAAAAAGAAGCCAACATCCGGTCAAGCATCAGATGGGGAGCGTGGCGCATGTTGTAGCGATACTCAAACTCGCCCAGATACTTCCAAAGATGGCGACCGCTGACATGGATATGCGTTCCGTTAATCCCGCGCTTCAACTGCGCCCAGAAGCCTTCGATGGCATTGACACCAGCGCCGCAAGACTTGGCATATTCACCGGCTTTATGGTTCACTTTGACATGGCGATAACCGGATTGGTCGATATCCTTGTAGCCACCAAATTCATCGGTGTTGATCGTGGTTCCCGGCAATATCTGGTCAAGGATAAGGGCCTGCATATCGGCCTTACGGCGGCGCGTGACAACGCGAGTGACCAATTCGCCGCCCCGCTCCAACATTCCCACCACAGTCGTCTTGTTGCCCTTGTAACCGCTGCCCTTGCCGGAAATCGAGCCGCCGATATAGGTTTCGTCAACTTCCACAGTCTCGCCAAATCCGCCAAGCGGATCATCGCTGTCCAGCGCGGTCATATATTTACGGATTTCGTGGCACATGCGCCAAGCGGTCTTGTAGGTAACGCCGATCTGGCGCTGAACTTCCTTGGCAGCGACCCCGTTGCGCGTGGCGCAGAACAGAAAGATTACATAGAACCAATCGCGCAAAGGCGTCCGCGTCCGGTGCATCGGAGTATCAGCCGTTGGAAAGACCTGATGGCCGCAAAAGTTGCAGGCGTAGGACCGCCGATTGGTAACGGCGTAGAACTGGGCTTCGCGGCCGCATTTTTCGCATTCATGCGTCAATCCGTAGCGCGTTTCCATAAGATGTTCGAGACAGGCTTCCTCGGTAGGAAAACGGTCTTGAAACTGGCGGAGAGTAGGGGTTTTTGCTTTTGTCATACCCATTATATAGCAGATTTATCTCCTTGGCGCAAGGGGATAAACCCCAACTGGTTTCAGGACCCCGGTAGAGGGAGAGCCGCTGGAGGTCCTGAAACCAGTTCAGGATGACGGGCCAGCCCAAACATGCTTCCATTTCTTCCAATCTTTTACATTGCAAAGGAAAATGGAAATGCCATGATACGGCGCTCGGGAGAGACACATATGCTGACCAGAGGCGACGACTATCCACTGCACCAGACCCCGGAACCGATGGCGCTGTCCGGCGGCAACCGCAATTTCTACGACCGCTATTTCTTCAACGGTTACAGCGCCGACGGCAGCATCTTCTTCGCCGCCGCGCTCGGCATCTATCCGCAACTCGACATCATGGACGCCGCCTTTTGCGTCGGCATTGCCGGCAAGCAGCACAATCTGCGCGCCTCCAAACGGATGGGGAGCGAGCGGCTCGATCTGACGGTCGGGCCGATCACCGTCACGATTATCGAACCGCTGCAACAGCTTGGCCTGACGGTCACCGGCAACGACAGCCCGGTCACCGCCGACATCCGCTTCACCGCCCGCCACCGGCCGATCGAGGAACCCCGCTTCATCCGCCGCGACGGCCCGCGATTGCTGATGGACTATACCAGAATGACCCAGAACGGGCACTGGTCCGGTTCGATCACCGTCGAAGGCCAGGAAATTGATATCGGCAATTGCCCCGGCACCCGGGACAGAAGCTGGGGCATCCGACAGGTCGGCGCACCGGAACCGCAGCCCCCGCCCGCCGGTGCCTTCCCGCAATTCTGGTGGCTGTGGACCCCGCTCAATTTCGCTGATCACTGCGGTTTTTTTCACAGCAACGACGATGGGGACGGCGTGCCGTGGAACCGGCGGGGGGTAGTCGATGCGATCGGAGACCAGGCGCAGGAATTCGAACCCGCAGCGATGGATATCCACTATCAACCGGGCACCCGCCGGATCCGGCAGGTCCAGCTCGAAACCGGCAACGGAACGCTCTCGATCACGCCCCGAACCGGCCATGCGGCGCGGACATTCTACATGTCCGGCCTCGGCTATCTGCACCCGGTCTGGGGCCACGGGATGGATCATGGCGACCTCGAAGTCGCGTATGATATCATTTCTCTCGAACCCGCACCCGCGATCGACATGACCACCGTCCATATCCAGGCGCTGAGCGATGCCGTGCTGACCATTGATGGACGCGAGCATCAGGGCATGGGTATAGTCGAACAATTGTTCATCGGCCCCCACGCCACCAGCGGCCTGACCGGCCTGATGGATCCGGCAGCATGAGCGCACGATTTCCGCTGCGTCCAGAAGAATTCGAGACCGCGTTTGTCGAACAGATATTCGACGCAGCACCGGACTCGCTCAAATCACTGACCCACGCACCGGTTGGCACCGGACAGGTCTGCGACAGCTACCGCTTTACCTGCAGCTGGGCGGAAGAAGGTCATCCCGAGACCTTCATCGCCAAATGTCCGAGCACCGATCCAGCGAGTCGCGGCGCAGCGGCCATCTTTCACCTCTACGATATGGAAGTCGGCTGGTATCGGGACATAGCCGGCGGGTCCGGCGTCCGTTGCCCGAAATGCTATCACGCCCATATCGCCGACAGTGAACAGGAATTTGTCCTGCTGCTCGAGGACATGGCCCCCGCCAAGCAGGGTGACCAGCTGGCCGGCGGATCGCTGGTTCAGGTCGAAACCACTTTGGCTGCCGCCGCCGCGCTCCACAATATCAGGCCCGACGGCGGACTTGAGATCCATCCATGGCTGCATCATGGTGCCGGAAACAGCGGCTATCTGGAGAACACGCTGCCCAAAGGCTATGCCGTTTTCCGGGAAAGATTCAGTACGCTTTTGTCGTCGGATATTCTCGATCTCGGGCAGGAACTGATCGACCGGATCGGCCACTATATCGCACACGAACCGCCCGAATTGACGATCACCCACGGCGATATGCGGCTCGACAATATCTTGTTTCAGGCCGATGGCCGGATCGCCGCGCTGGTCGACTGGCAGACCTGTTCCCTCGGCAACCCGGCCAACGATGTCGCTTATATGATCGGCACCAGCTTTGCCGATCCCGCTGATCGGCGGCGGCATGAACAGCAGCTGGTCGCCGACTATCTGGCTGCCCGGGCACCCGCGCCCGACTTCGGGACGTTCTGGAACGACTATCGCCGCCATGCCTTTTCCGGTTTTATCATGGCGATCAATGCCTCGCTCCATGTTGAGCAGACCGACCGGGGCGATAAAATGTTTGCTGCGATGGCCGAACGTCCCGCACAAATGGCGATCGATCTGGATAGTCTGGGCCTGCTCTAGGCTGCGGCTCCATGGCCCAACGCCAGATAGTCTTCCGATTGCATTTCAATCAAACGCGACGCAGTCCGTTCAAATTCAAAGCTGCCATCCCCCTCGGGATACAGTGCATCGGGCTCTGCATCCGCACTGGCCAGCAGCTTGACCCGGTATTCGTAGAGCGCATCGATGAGGGTCACGAACCGTGCGGCCTCGTTGCGATTTTCCTTGGAGAGCACGGGAATGCCGACAATGATGACACTATGATAGTGGCGCGCGATCGCGAGATAATCCTGAGCGCCGCGCGCTTCTGCGCATAGCCGCTTGAACGAGAATACGCCAACGCCCTTCAGCGATTTCGGAACGGTCAAAGTCCGGCCGCCCTGCAAGGCGATCTCCGCGGAGGGAACATTGGCGCGATCCTCGGGCGGATAGTCGGTCAGGCGAAAAAAGGCTTCGCTCAGCGCCTGCGTTGCCGCCTCGCCGTTGGGCACGTGCCACAGATCAACATCGCCCAGCCTCTCGCGGCGATAATCCGTCGGTCCATTGAGCGAAATCACGTCCAGCCGTGTCTTTAGCAAATCGATAAACGGCAAAAAATGTTCGCGGTTGAGACCGTCCTTGTACAGATCATCGGGCGGGCGGTTGGAGGTAGTGACAATCGTCACGCCCGCCTCGACCAGTCCGGTAAACAGCCGCGACATGATCATCGCATCGGCGCTGTTGTTCACCACCATCTCGTCGAAGGCGAGAAAGCGCGCTTCGCCGGCCAGGGCAGCGGCAACCGGGACTATCGGATCGCCCAGTTCCTTCTTGCGTTCCTTCCGGATCCGGGCGTGTACGTCCAGCATGAATTCGTGAAAATGCGCGCGTTTCTTCCGGCGGATGTTCAGATTGGTATAGAATAGGTCCATTAGCATCGACTTGCCGCGCCCGACCCCTCCCCAAATATAGACGCCTTTCGGCGCGGGCGGTTTCTTGCCGAACGTACGCCACAACAGGCTCCCGCGCGGCGGCATCGCTTCCAGCTCGTCCTGCAACCGGGCGAGCCGTTTCGCACAGCCGTCCTGATCGGTATCGGGCTTGAGTTCGCCTTGCGCTATCAGTGCCAGATAACGCTGATAGAATTTGCTCATTGCAAATCTGTTTTCTGACCGGGGGCCTTTTTCACTATCGCCGTGAACGAGGCCATATTGTCCTGACCATCCGGGCCTTGCACAACCAGCCCGCGCATGAACAGAAAACGGCCGGTTTCGCGCGTAATTTCGACCTGCGCCTCAAGCGGCTCGGTCATCCGGGCGGCGCCGAGAAAATGGGTCTGCAATTCCAGCGTTACGGCATAACCGGATGGCCCCAGTTCCAGCACCCGCATCGCCGCGAATAAAGAGCAATCAATGAAGCCCATCATCGTCCCGCCATGCACAGCATCACCGAGATTGCGGTGCCGTTGTTCGGGAAACATGCGAACCCGGGCAATATCGTCGCCCAGCCCGTCCCCAGCCCGTCGGACAATCATTCTGCCGAGAAAACTATTGTAGCAATCGGGATCGCTGAGAACCCATGTGCTCCAGCCCGGACAGTCCGGATCAGGATCGCTGATGATAAAATTACGCTCGACTTCAGTCATGAATACCGCCAGCCAGCGATTCAGATTTCGCGCGCGGCGGTCATCTTCTTGATCTCGGCAATCGCCTTGGCCGGTGACAGGCCCTTGGGACAGGCATTGGAACAGTTCATGATCGTGTGGCAGCGATAGAGCCGGAACGGATCTTCCAATTCATCGAGCCGCTCGCCGGTCATTTCATCGCGGCTGTCCGCAAGCCAGCGATAGGCTTGCAGCAGGATCGCGGGGCCGAGGAACTTGTCGCTGTTCCACCAGTAGCTGGGACAGCTGGTCTGACAGCAGGCGCAGAGGATACATTCATACAGCCCGTCCAGTTTGCCACGGTCTTCCGGCGATTGCAGCCGCTCCTTGCCCGAGGGCGCCGGCGTCACTGTTTTCAGCCAGGGCTGGATTGCCGCATATTGCGCGTAAAAATGGGTAAAGTCCGGGACCAGATCCTTGATCACTTCCATATGCGGGAGCGGGGTGATCGTGACCTTGTTCCCGCAGTCTTCAATCGCAGTAGTGCAGGCCAGACCATTCTTGCCATTGATATTCATCGCGCAGGATCCGCAAATCCCTTCGCGGCAGGAGCGGCGGAAAGTCAGCGTCGCGTCCTGTTCCGACTTCATCTTGATCAACGCGTCGAGCACCATCGGCCCGCATTGGTCGAGATCAATCTCGAACGTGTCGTAGCGCGGATTCTCGCCCTTGTCCGGATCATAGCGATAGACTTTGAAGGGTCGCTTTTTCCCGGTGGTCAATGCTTCGTGCAATTCGCCGGTCTTGCGAATCTTGCTGTTCTTGGGGAGCGTGAAAGTGGCCATGTCTATCGGATTCCCTTGTTCTGCGGATCGGCATAACCAAGAAATGCGGGTATCTCAACCGTTTTGCACTGCAAAAATAACGGCGCCGCGTCGAAACCCTGCGATCAGTTGTGCCGCTCGAAAAAGGCGACCATGTCGTCGAGCACCGGGGCCTTGTGACGAAACGGCTTGGCCAGGGCCATGATGATCTCGAGATGATCGACATCGGGATATTCGACATATTCAGCATCGCCACCTGCTTCGAGTATTTTGTCACGCAAAATCTTGCTATTGCGAGGTCTGACCTGGGTGTCATTGGTGCCGCTGGAAAGCCATAGTGGCGGGGCATCGGGGCGAACAAAATTGACCGGCTGGGTCATATCGGGTGTGTGATATTTGCCAAAACTCTGCTTCGTGGTTTCGGAATCAAACGGGTAGAAATCATAGGGTCCGGCCAGTGCCGCCACGCCCCTGATCAGGTCCGGAGACTTGCCTTCCCGCCCCAGCCATTGCCGGTCGAGCGCCAGCATCATCGCATTATAGGCACCGGCGGATTGACCCGAGAGAAATATTCGACCGACATCACCGCCATGCTCGCCAATATGATCATGCACCCAGGCAAGCGCCTTGGCGCTATCCTCAAGAAAGCCGGGAAACCGGGTTTTGGGGAACAGCCGATAGTCGGGCAGCACCACCATATAGCCGCGATTGGCGAGCGCCCGGCCTGTAAAAGCATAATGATCCTTCGCACCATCGCGCCAACCGCCGCCATAGATGAAGACGATCACGGGGAGCTTTTCAGTCGCAGAGCTTTTCGGAACCCAGATGTTCAAGCCCAGGCCCTGTTCGTCGTCGTAAATCTGGTCCTGCACCAGCAGCATGGCATTGCTGTCGCCGGGGATGATATCATTGACCAGATCCAGCTGTTTCGGTCCCGGATGCGAAAAAAACCACCAAGCAAGGCCGCCACAGACCAGCAGCAACACACCGAATATAACAAGCCATTTCATGAGCGATCTTAACCAGCCGATCAGGCGCTGGCAATGGCGCTCCAGTCGATCGGCTTGTGGCGATCAAGAACAGCATCGGCAGCGGGCATGGGATATTTGAGACCATTGCCGCAATTGAACAGTACCGCGCGGTCGCTTGTGCTGATCAGACCGTCCTCAAGGGCTTTAAGATAAGCGGCGGCCGTGGCGGCGCCTTCGGGACAGAGCAGCAATCCGTCTTTCTGCCCGATTCTTTGCTGCGCCGCGATTATCGCCTCGTCCTCCACCGCAATCGCGAAGCCGCCCGAGTCGCGCACCGCCCGCAAAATCAGAAAGTCGCCAATCGCCACCGGCACGCGAATGCCTGCCGCGACGGTATGGGCATTTTCCCAAAGCGGCGCGTGATCAAGCCCCTTTTCCCATGCATCGACAATCGGCGCACAGCCGGTCGCCTGCACCGCGACCATGCGGGGCCGCCGGGAGCCGATAAAGCCGATCGCTTCCAGTTCATCAAAGGCCTTCCACATGCCGATCAGGCCGGTGCCGCCGCCGGTCGGATAGAAAATCACATCCGGCACTTCCCAGCCCAGCTGCTCGGCCAGTTCCAGCCCCATCGTCTTTTTGCCTTCGATCCGGTAAGGCTCTTTCAGGGTCGAGAGGTTGAACCAGCCCATTTCCGCTTCGCCATCGGCGACAATCTTGCCGCAATCGTTGATCAGGCCGTTTACCCGCCAGACCTTGCCGCCCTGCAGCGCGATTTCCCGGACGTTGACTTCGGGCGTGTCGTCCGGACAAAAGACATAGGCCGTCATCCCGGCACGGCGCGCATAGGCCGCCATTGCGGCTCCCGCATTGCCATTGGTCGGCATGGCGAGTCGTTTCAGTCCCAGTTCCCTGGCCATCGACACCGCCATCACCAGGCCTCGCGCCTTGAAGGACCCGGTGGGCAAGCGCCCTTCGTCCTTGACGATCACGTTCGACCCGAGCGAATTGTCGAGAGTGATCAGCGGCGTCATGTCTTCGCCCAGCGAGACAATATTTGCAGCGCTGGCGACCGGCAGCAGTTCGCGATAGCGCCACAGATCGGCGGGCCGGGCGGCCAGTTTGTCCTTGGTCAGCTGGCCAGCAACGGCGTCCAGATCATAGCGTACCAAGATCGGCGCACCGGCGGGTGACAGATTTTGCACGGTTCCGGCGGGCATAAGTTCCGCCGTTTTCGAGCATTCCAGATGCGTGACGAAATTGGCGATGTCTGCGGTGCGATTATCCTGGGTCATATGGACCTGCTAGCAGCAGTCGCCCGGCAAACCACCTCAAAAATCCACATAGGAGAGTCCATCAGGCCGCGGCACCGGATCATTCAAACCTTGTCTCGGCAATAGAGAGATAGAAAAACCTGAACTTTGCGATAAAGAGAGGCTCAACCGCCCGATCATATGTTGGAAAAGTTAAAGCCCGTGCCGCGCAATATGCTCACCAGATGGTTCCGCAGCGAAGATTCGCTTGTCCGCGTGTTCCGCAACAGCAGCTGGCTGTTTTCCGCCAAAGGCGTGGGCGCGGTGTTGAGCATTTTCTATCTCGCCATATTGACCCGGACCTTGGGCGTTGCCGGTTTTGGTGAATTCATGGTTATCGTCGGCGCGGTTCAGGTGCTGACTGCGGTCTTGAAACTGCAGACTTGGCAAGCAGTTGTGCAATTCGGCGTACCCTATCTGCTGGCTGGCCAGAACCAGGCCTTCCGGAAATTATCGGCACAAAATTTCTGGATTGAATTTCTTGGCGGTATAGCCGCTTGCGGTGCCTTGTGGCTAATGCTCCCGTATGGCGCGTCCCAGTTTAACTGGACCGATCCCGTGGTGCAGGCAATCATGGGCTATGGCGTGATCGTATTCCTGTCGGTCCGGTCGACACCAATCGGCATATTGCGTGCGCAGGATCGCTATGGCGGCAATGCGTTCGGCGACGCCATCATTCCCATCGTGCGTTTCATCGGATCGTTGATCCTGTTTTTCACCCTGCCTTCAATGACCGGATTTCTGATCGTCTGGGGACTGTCAGAATTCATCAGCTTTGTGGTGATGTGGTTGATGGTTTGGCGCCGCCTTGGACCGAATCATCTACAAGGCGGCAGCTCGGCCCCTGCCGTGACACCGCCGAGCCGGAAAGAATTTCTGGCTTTTCTATTATTCACCAATCTCGCCCATCTGGTCAATGTAGTTCGCGAACGGCTGGTGGTCGTCATTGTCGGCTTTTTCGTCGGCACGGCGGCGGCCGGACTGTTCCGTCTGGCGGACCAGATTGCCAATAGCCTCAACCGCCTGTCGGAGGTTTTCGCCCGTCCCTTATTTGCCGAACTGTCCCGGCTGTTCGCAATTGGTCAATCGCACGAATTGCGTGGCTTGTTCTGGCGATCCCTTCGGGTTTCCGCGATCAGCGGCGGCATTCTGTTCATCGCCTTGCTGTTGCTCGGCAAGGACATCATTGCCCTCATTTCTGGTCCGGAATATCTCGCTGCTTTCCCGATATTGCTGTTGCTCGGGGCCGCGACCATCATCAGCCTGGCTGGTCTGGGCCTGGAGCCGATGCTGCAAGCGGCCGGACGCGCGCGCAATGCGCTCGTCGCCAGGCTCGCCGGATTGGTCGCGCTCGGGCTACTCCTCGCGGTATTTCTGCCGACTTTCGGAACGATCGGTGTTGCTTGGGTGATGCTGCTTTCCGCGATACTGACGACCGTCATCCTGTTCGTTTCAAGCCGGGCCGCTATCACACAGCCGGTGCATCGCGTGTCCAAAATCCCCAAACCATAAAAAAGGCGACCCGCAGGCCGCCTTTTGAAATTCGATCCGGTTTCGCTTAACGCTTGGAGAACTGGAAGCTCTTGCGCGCTTTGGCTTTACCATATTTCTTCCGCTCGACCTTACGGCTGTCACGAGTCAGAAAGCCTTGCGTCTTGACTACCGACCGCAATGTCGGCTCATATTTGGTCAGCGCCTGCGAAATGCCGTGCTTGACCGCGCCAGCCTGTCCCGAAAGACCGCCACCTTTGACCGTGACGTCAACATCATATTGACCTTCGCGTTCGGTGATGGCGAAAACCTGGTTGAGAACCAGACGCAGGGTCGGGCGCGCAAAATAGGTTTCCTGATCGCGGCCATTCACCGTGATCTTGCCCTTGCCGGGCTTCAGCCATACGCGGGCAACCGCGTCTTTCCGACGACCGGTCGCATAAGCACGGCCATATTTATCCAGCTCCTGCTCGCGCAAGGGCATGGTTTCAACAGGCGGTTCAACAGCGACAGTTTCCGCTTCTGCGTCCGCAGTAGCCGGTGCATCCGCAACGGCCGGGCCAGCGATATCTTTGAGATCAGCGAGATCGGTTTTTACATCAGACATTATGCGCCCACCTTATTCTTACGGTTCATCGAAGCGACGTCGAGCGCCACCGGGTTCTGGCCAGCATAAGGATGCTCGGTACCAGCGAAGACATGCAATGCACGCATCTGGGCAAAGCCAAGCGGGCCTTTGGGGATCATCCGCTCCACAGCTTTTTCCATCACACGTTCGGGGAAGCGCCCTTCGAGGACCTTCTCGGCCGTAGTACCGCTGATGCCGCCGGGATGACCGGAGTGCTTGTAATAGGTTTTCTGCTTGGTCTTGTTGCCGGTGAACTTCACCTTTTCGGCATTGATGACGATGACATGATCACCGCAATCGACGTGCGGGGTATAGCTCGGCTTGTGCTTGCCGCGCAAAATATTGGCGATGATCGAGGCAGCGCGGCCGACGACCAGATCCGTGGCATCAATGATATGCCATTTCTTTTCGACTTCAGCGGGCTTGGCCGACTGGGTCTGTTTGGTGATACCCTTCATGGGGTTTGCTCCTTCTGGGAGAATGATTTAATTCAAAAATGACAAAAGCCGGACGCGATGATCCGGCCGACCGCGGCGCTATTGGCGTTGTTTTTGCGACAAGTCAAGCGAAAGTGGGGCTTTGCCGACGGGTATGATATTACCGCGACGGATTTTTCACCTGACCGAACAACCATTTCTTATAGTCCGGGTTCGCAGCGCTGGCCGTCCAGTGGAGAATCGCAGGCGTTTCAAAACTGTGTAACGCGAGCAGGCGTTCCGTCGCCGGTTTCACCAGTTCCGTCGTGGTCTTGAGCAAGGCCGGAAATTCCTGTTCCTCGTGAAATGCGCCGCGAAATTCATATTGTGACAAAATCGGCGCAAAATGATTGGCGCAGGCGATCAGTTGTTCTTGCAGCAATGTCCGCGCCGCGCTGCGGGCCTCCTCCTCGGAGCCAAAGGTAGAATAGATCAGCGAAAGCGAGCGGGTCATCGGGAGCCGCGGCCGATCAGATGCACGCCCCACATGGTCGAAGCGACGACCAGCGCACCGACCGCCTGATGCAAAACCGCCAGATGAATATTGATCCCGGTCATCACGGTAGCGATTCCAAGCAATATCTGACTGCCGAAAGCTGTGTGGATCGCGATCGAAGCCCGGCGATCAATCGATCGTACTTTCCGGGCCAATATGACAAGGAAACCAACGACAACCCACGCCCACCAGCGATGGATAAAATGGATCAGATAGGGGTCATTGTTCAATGCGGCCCACAAGCCACTGCTCCACTCGATCCCGCCGGGGAAGAAATAATCGTTCATCAGCGGCCAGGTGTTCGACACATAGCCGGCATTCAGTCCGGCTGTATATGCTCCAAACAGCAACTGGACAAAAAGAACCACCACTACCGCCATGCCAAGGCCGGTCATCCGCGCCGGCCTGGTGTTACCAGCCGCCAATTGGCGTAGATCGAGCGCTGTCCAGACCAGGCCGCCGAGAATGAACAACGCCGTCAGCAAATGCACCGCCAGCCGGAAGTGGCTGACGTCCGTGCGCTCGCTCAGACCGGAACTGACCATCCACCAGCCGATAGTTCCCTGGAGGCCGCCGAGCGCAAGCAAGGCAAACAGCCGCCAGCCATAGCCGGTCGGGATCGCGCGCTTGACCGCGAACCACAGCAGCGGCAGCGCAAAGGCTAGGCCGATCAATCGTCCGAGCAAGCGGTGCACCCATTCCCAGAAATAGATGAACTTGAAATCCGCCAGCGTCATGCCCGCCGGTCCGTTGATTTCCAGATATTCGGGGATCTGCTGATATTTTTCAAATTCCGACAACCAGTCCGCTTCGCTTAGCGGCGGCAGCGCACCGGTCACCGGTTTCCATTCGGTTATCGACAGCCCGGATTCGGTGAGCCGGGTGATGCCGCCGACGACGACCATGATGAATACCAGAAAGGCGACAGAATAGAGCCAGTTGGCGATGGCGATAGGACGCGTACTTGCGGGACTGTCCGGCTGTTTCAGGACGATCTGATCGGTCATGGGCCGCTATTTGGGATCAAAATCGCGGCCTGACAACCGGAAACACCGATACCAGCCGCAAAAAAGGCCGGAGATTTCGATAATGTTATGTTGTATCTTAACACGCTTTTTCCTATATTGGTCCCACGCAATCAAACAGCGAGGCAGTGAGTCGTGTTTACGGCAGCAAAATTGTGGGGCAAAAATGGCCTTTTGATCAAGGATGGCCTGGGGGATCGCATGGCCGTGCTCGTATCCGGCCTGTGCCTCGTGCATTGTGTCTCGACGATTGCCATTGTTGCTATCCTGTCCTCGGCAGGTGGCCTGCTGCTCGATCCGCTGATTCATGAAATTGGGCTCGGTATCGCGATTGCGCTGGGCATGTTTACGCTCGGCCGCGGTGTTTTGGACCATGGCTATATGATGCCGGCGGCTATTGGTGGCCTCGGCCTGGGCATAATGATCGGAGCGATCACCTTGGGTCACGAAGGCGGCCATGACGGAGCAGAAGTTCTCTACACTATGCTCGGTGTAGGCGTTCTCGCACTGGGCCATGATCTGAACTACCGCGCCACCCATTAATCGCTCCCCATTGCCCTTGCGGGGAAACATCCCTAAATTATCCCCATGGGAAAACATGATCATCATGAGCATCACGGCGATTCTCTGGCAGATGCCGCGCGTGACAATCTGGAAAAATCCGGCGAGAAATGGACCGATACGAGGGCAGCGATCTTTGACGCGCTGGCCGGTTTCTCTCGCCCGGCTTCGGCCTATGACATCGCCGAGCTTGTTTCTGTCGCGCGGGGCAAACGCGTCGCACCGAACAGCGTTTACCGCATTCTTGACCTGTTTGTGACGAACAATCTCGCCATGCGGGTTGAAAGCGCCAATGCCTATCTTGCCAACAGCCATCCCGGCTGCGCGCACGACTGCATCTTCCTGGTCTGCGACACCTGCGGCGAGGCGACCCATATTGACGATGATCCCCTGTCCCAACAAGTGCGTACGGTTGCAAAAAGCCAGGGCTTCAGTTCAATACGCCCGGTAATCGAGGTACGGGGCATTTGCCAGAAATGTGCGTAAGCCAGCCAGTCCGTCAGCAAAGGTTGACGAGCAGCCCGCTCAAAGTTCGACACAGCATCACGATGCCATTAGAGCCGGGTTCAAACAGGGAGTGAATATGGCAGTTTCCAAAACACCATTGCTGGACGACGTCTCCTTTCCGGAAGATTTGCGCAAACTGAAGCCGAGGCAGCTCCGCCAGTTTGCGGACGAACTGCGCGCCGAGGTGATCGACACGGTTTCCACCACCGGTGGCCATCTGGGCGCCGGACTGGGTGTCGTCGAGCTGACAACGGCGATCCACTATGTTTTCAACACGCCAGAGGACCGGCTGGTCTGGGATGTCGGCCATCAATGCTATCCGCACAAGATCATCACCGGTCGCCGCGACCGGATCAGAACCCTGCGGCAGGGCGGTGGCCTGTCCGGCTTCACCAAGCGGTCGGAAAGCGAATATGATCCTTTTGGTGCGGCCCACAGTTCGACCTCGATCAGTGCCGCGCTTGGTTTTGCGATTGCCAACAAACTGAACAACAAGCCGGGACGTGGGATCGCCGTCATCGGCGACGGCGCGATGAGCGCGGGCATGGCCTATGAAGCAATGAACAATGCAGAGGCGGCCGGCAACCGGCTGGTCGTCATTCTCAACGACAACGACATGTCGATTGCACCACCGGTCGGCGGCCTTTCGGCCTATCTGGCGCGAATCGTTTCTTCCCGCGAATTTCTCGGCGTACGCGAGCTGGCCCGCCGCATAGCCAGAAAGCTGCCCAAAGCGCTCCATGATGCAGCGCGCAAGACCGATGAATTTGCCCGTGGCATGACCATGGGCGGGACTTTGTTCGAGGAACTGGGCTTCTATTATGTCGGTCCGATTGATGGCCATAATCTCGAGCATCTGATTCCCGTTCTGGAAAATGTTCGGGATGCGGCGGAAGGGCCCTGCCTGATCCATGTCGTCACCGAGAAAGGCAAGGGCTACAAATTCGCCGAGGAAGCGGATGACAAATATCACGGCGTCGCCCAGTTTGATGTTGTCTCCGGCAAACAGAACAAGGGACCCGGTGGCGGACCGCCCGCCTATCAGAATGTTTTTGGCGAAACCCTCGCTAGGCTGGCCGACAGCGATCCCCGAATTTGTGCGATTACAGCAGCCATGCCCACGGGCACCGGCGTCGACAAATTTGCCAAGGCGCATCCCGACAAGGCCTTTGATGTCGGCATCGCCGAACAGCATGGTGTCACCTTTGCCGCCGGTCTCGCGGCCCAGGGCATGCGGCCCTTTTGCGCGATCTATTCAACGTTCCTGCAACGCGCCTATGATCAGGTCGTCCATGACGTGGCGATCCAGAATCTGCCGGTGCGCTTTGCAATTGACCGGGCGGGACTGGTCGGCGCGGATGGCAGCACCCATGCCGGATCGTTCGATGTCACCTATCTGGCGACGCTTCCGAATATGGTCGTGATGGCGGCAGCGGACGAGGCCGAACTGGCGCATATGACCTACACTGCGTCCTTGCACGACAGCGGTCCGATTGCCTTCCGCTATCCGCGCGGCAACGGCACCGGCGTGCCGATCCCGGAAAAGCTCGAACAGCTGGAAATCGGCAAGGGCCGGATCGTCAAACAGGGCACCAAGGTCGCGATCCTCTCGCTCGGCGCCCGGCTCGAAGAAGCCAAGAAGGCAGCCGCTCGGCTTGAGGCCAAGGGGCTCAGCACGACGGTCGCCGACCTTCGCTTCGCCAAACCACTTGATGAAGAACTGATCCGCAAATTGCTCACCACCCATGAAGTGGCGGTCACGGTCGAGGAGGCCTCGGTCGGCGGTCTCGGCGCGCATGTCCTGACTTATGCTTCCGACAATGGCCTGACCGACGCCGGACTGAAGATCCGCACCATGCGATTGCCGGATCTGTTCCAGGATCAGGACAAGCCGGACGTGCAATATGCCGAAGCAGGCCTCGATGCGGATGGCATTGTAGACACGGTGCTGAAGGCACTCCGCCACAATAGTGCGAACGTCGAGAATGCAGGCGCGCGGGCTTGATTGAATGGCATTCGTTTACATGGGGAGCCTTTTCGACCCTTGTAACTGGATTGGCGGCAGTTTCGGCAGCGACGTTGGTCGCTCTGCAACAACTAAAGCTCAAAAAACAGGAACTTCGACAGAGCCTATTCCAAGAACGTAAAACTTGCCTTGAGCAGCTCAGGCAAATCCAAAATCGGTGGTGGGTCAATGCAAAGCTTACCGACGACGAATGGCACCAATTAAGAAGCCTCTTTTGGGACGTAAAATTGCTTTACTCCGAGAAAGTTTCGACCGCACTAGAGACTTTTTTAGATGATAGCTTATTTCAAAACCATCATGACACCACCGCAAAGGATATGCGAGAAGATGGAATGCGCGAAGAAGCAATCACCCAAATACAAAAATCTATGGAACGTCAGAAATCTATTATGAAAAATTTACCGGCGCTGCTTCAGGAAATGGAAGATGCCACCAAGATCGGTAATTGGTTATGATGCCGACTTCGTCAGTCCTACCACCCGAACTTTCCCACATCGATCACTGGATCTTCGATCTCGACAATGTGCTCTATCCCGCAGAGTGCGATCTTTTCGCGCTGATCGATATCAAGATGGGTGAGTATATTGCCCGGACCCTCGACTGCGATCTGGTCGAAGCGCGGAAAATCCAGAAGGGGTTTTTCCACGATCATGGCACAACGCTTGCCGGCCTGATGCATCATCATGGCACCGATCCGGCGGATTTTCTCGATTTCGTTCATGATATCGATATGGACCGCCTGTCGCCCGCCCCCCTCGTCCGTGCGGCCATTGCAGCGCTGCCCGGTGAAAAGCTGGTCTTCACCAATGCCGACCGGCCCTATGCCGAACGGGTGCTCGAAAAGCGGGGACTGGACGGCCTGTTTCACCAGATGCACGACATCCACGACACCGGCCTCGTTCCCAAACCACAGACCGCCGCCTATGACAGCCTGATCGCCGCCACCGGTATCGACCCGACCCGCGCCCTGTTTATCGAAGATATGGCGCGCAATTTGCTTCCGGCGAAAACATTGGGCATGACGACGGTGTGGATCAACACCGGTGCAGAATGGGCTGGCCGGGAGCATGATCCCGTCTATATTGATCACGAAATATCCGATCTGGAAAGCTGGGTGACCGGCCTCCATCATGTGAAAGAAAAAATGATATCATGACCGCAGCATTGCAGACCGTAATCGACGCCGCCTGGGACAAGCGGGAATCGCTGAACATCACGTCACAGGGACCGGAGCGTGACGCGGTCAACAAGGCACTGGCGATGCTCGACGACGGCACCGCGCGGGTCGCGGAAAAGAAGGACGGGCAATGGGTGGTCAACCAGTGGATCAAGAAGGCCGTGTTGCTCTCCTTCCGGCTCAATGACAACCAGTTGATCGAAGGTCCCGGCGGTGCCAACCACTGGGACAAGGTGCCGAGCAAATTTGCCGACTGGGATGCAGACCGATTCCGCGAGGCGGGATTCCGCTCGGTCCCCGGCTCGATCGTCCGGCAGGGCGCGTTTATCGGGCGCGGCGTCGTATTGATGCCCAGCTTCGTCAACATCGGTGCCTTTGTCGATGAAGGCACGATGGTCGACGGCTGGGCGACGGTCGGCAGCTGCGCGCAGATCGGCAAGAATGTCCATATTTCCGGCGGTGCCGGCATTGGCGGCGTGCTCGAGCCGCTGCAGGCCGGTCCGGTGATCATCGAGGATGGTGCCTTTATCGGCGCACGCGCCGAAGTTGCCGAAGGCGTCCGCGTCGGCGAGGGCGCGGTCCTGTCAATGGGCGTCTATCTAGGCGCCTCGACCAAGATTGTTGACCGGGTCACCGGCAAGATCTGGATCGGCGAAGTGCCGCCCTATGCCGTCGTTGTACCGGGAACATTGCCCCCCAAGGTCAATATCGACGGCGTCCCCGGGCCGAGCCTCTATTGCGCGGTGATCGTCAAGACCGTCGATGCGAAGACCCGATCCAAGACCGGTATCAACGAGTTGCTGCGCGACTGATGGGTACCGCGGTCAATCAGGTCAGGGTCACGCTGGAACCGAATGACCACCCCTATCGCAACGGCGCATGGACCCCGGTTTTCGAGGAACTGGAAACGGATGATCTAGAAATTATCGGCGGCATTCCCGCCGATATTGACGGCCTCTACGTCCGCAACACGGAGAATCCGGTTCATGACAGCATCGGCCGCTATCATCCCTTCGACGGCGACGGGATGATCCACACCATCCGTCTGCAGAATGGCAAGGCGACCTATCGCAACCGCTTTGTCCGGACCGAAGGGTTCGAGGCCGAGCAGGAAGCCGACAGGCCGCTCTGGGTCGGTCTGATGGGCAATCCAGATGATTCGCTGAGACCCGGCACGACCGCCCATGGCAGCGTCAAGGACAGCAGTTCGACCGACGTTGTTGTCCATGGCGGAGCGATCCTTTCGACCTTCTACCTGTGCGGCGAAGGATACCGGCTTGACCCGGAAACGCTGGAAACGCTCGGCCCGGCCGACTGGGTCCCGCCGCACGGCATTTCCGCCCATTGCAAGGTCGATGAAGCGATCGGAGAATTACTGTTCTTCAACTATGCGATCGAAAAACCCTATTTCCAGTATGGCGTTGTCGGTCCCGATAATCAGCTCAAGCATCTCGTTCCCATCGACCTGCCCGGCCCGCGCCTGCCGCACGACATGGCTTTTTCGGAAAATTACGCGATCTTCAATGACTGCCCGCTGTTCTGGAAAGAGGAGCTGTTCGAGCGTAAGCTGCGTATCCCGGCTTATCATCCTGATATACCGACCCGTTTCGGCATCCTGCCGCGCATGGGCCAGCCGGAGGACATCCAATGGTTCGAGGCCAGCCCCACCTATGTGCTCCACTGGGCGAATGCTTTCGAGGATGGCGATGAAGTCGTCCTCGACGGCTATTTCCAGAATGATCCGGTACCGCCGCCGCTCACCGATTTCCCGGCCGGTTACGAAAGTATGGGCGCAAGCCTGGACCTGCACAGTTTCAAGCCGGAACTGCACCGCTGGCGGTTCAACCTGAAAACCGGGGAAACCCGCGAAGAGACGCTGTTCAACGACTATCCGGTCGAGTTCGGTATGTTCAACCAGCACTATGCCGGCCGGCCCTACCGCTATGTCTACAGCGTCACCGGCGAGCCGGGCTGGTTTCTGTTCAATGGCCTGACCAAGCATGATCTGGAGACCGGAGAGGCGGAACATTATGGCTTTGGCGAGCATCGTTTCGGTTCGGAAGCGCCCTTCATCCCGCGCGCCAACGCGCAGTCAGAGGATGACGGCTATCTGATCAGCTTCATCACCGACATGGCGCTGGACCGGTCGGAATGTATCATCATCGATGCGCAGAATATATCGGCGGGTCCGGTCTGTACGATCATCCTGCCGCACCGGATTAGTAGCGGCACTCATGCTACCTGGGCTTCGGCGGAGCAGCTCGGGGAAACCGTCGCCCCAGCGCAGGCTGGGGTCTAACCCGCATTGGTTTGCCGCTATTGGGTTGGATCCCGGCCTGCGCTGGGATGACGGATTAATCAAACAACTCCCCGTCGCTCGCTTTGCCCGCAGGCGGCGACATCCCGAGATGCTTCCATCCCCGATCATTCAGCGCCCGCCCTCTTGCGGTCCGCGCAATCAGCCCAAGCTGGATCAGATAGGGCTCGATCACTTCTTCAATCGTATCGCGCGGTTCCGACAGGCCAGCCGCGAGCGTTTCGACACCCACCGGACCGCCCTTGTAGATATCCGCGATCATATGGAGATAGCGGCGATCCATCGCGTCGAGCCCGATATGATCAACCTCGAGCCGGGTCAGCGAGGCATCGGCAACTTTCTGGTCAACGGTCTTGGTCCCGGCGACATTGGCAAAATCCCGCACCCGTCGCAGCAGGCGGCCGGCAATCCGGGGCGTGCCCCTCGCCCGGCGTGCCACTTCGATGGCGCCATCGGGTGCGATATCAAGACCGAGCAGCCGCGCGGCACGGTGGACGACCTGCTCTAGCTCCTCGGTGCTGTAAAAATTCAACCGCACCGGAATCCCGAACCGGTCGCGCAGCGGCGTGGTCAGCAGCCCCTGCCGCGTGGTCGCCCCGATCAGCGTGAAGGCCGGCAGATCGATTCGCACCGAGCGCGCCGACGGGCCTTCGCCGATGATCAGATCAAGCGCGCGATCCTCCATCGCCGGATAGAGCACCTCCTCGACCACCGGATTGAGCCGGTGGATCTCGTCGATAAACAGGACATCGCCTTCCTCAAGATTCGTCAGCAGCGCCGCGAGATCGCCAGACTTGGCAATCACCGGCCCGGACGTAGCCCGAAACCCAACCCCCAGTTCCCGCGCAATGATCTGCGCCAGCGTCGTCTTCCCCAGCCCCGGCGGGCCAAAGAACAAGGTGTGGTCGAGCGCCTCCTTGCGCTGCCTTGCAGCATCGATAAACACCCGAAGATTCCCGCGCGCCGCTTCCTGCCCGATAAATTCGTCGAGCGTTTTCGGACGCAGAGCGGCATCGATGTCTTCGACCTTGCGTTCGGGGGATTGCAGGCGGTCTTCAGGGTCGTTCATTCTTTATCGCCATTCTCAAAAATCATCTCCACTTCTCGAGCAATAGGCGCGGGCATTGCAGTGTTCGGTGTCGGTCTTCCAACGGGTGGAAGCTCAGCCAAGACATCATCTTTGTCATCAGCAAAGGTCGAAAAACGTATTGCTCCATTACCAGGTTGAGTGTCTCCAAACTTTATTTCCAGTAGGGACAGGCGATCAGAACGCCACAGATCAATCTCGCTATTCCATTCTCGCCACGAAACGTTGGGCGGGAATTCATGACCATAACACTGCAATATTCTGCGCGGGAGCATCGATTGAAATTCGAATGATACATTTCCATTTACCAGCCAACCGCAAAGGTCTTTTGCCACTTGGTCTCCGGAATTAGAGCAATCGAATCCCCACTCAACCAACCAGACGCCGCGCCATTGCAGCTCTATCCAACGGCGGCCTTCAGGCCTTTCAGTTCCATCAAAACCCGTGCTTTCAAATTTAGCGATTTTCTTACAGATATCGTCTGCCGCGTGCGCAGCCGATGATCCCATCAATACTAAGCCCATAACAATGAAATTTAGCTTCCGCTTCATCGTGCCGCCTTCTTCAACGCCAGCCGCACCAGCGCGTCCAGCGTCGCGCCATCGCCGACCTCGGCATCCGCCGCCGCCACAGCCGCGCTCGCATCAGCCGGTTTGAAACCGAGATTCTGCAGCGCGCTGACCGCATCGGCGCTGTTCGACGAAGGCGCGTGGACCGCGCCACCACCGGCAACCGGATCCACCGCAATCCCGCCGACCTTGTCTTTCAATTCATTGACAATCCGCAGCGCCAGTTTCGGCCCCACACCATTGGCGCGACTGACCATCGCCTTGTCGCCCATTGCCACAGCGCGCGAAATCTCTCCCGGTTCGAGCGCCGACAATATCGCCAGCGCGACCTTGCCGCCGACGCCCTGCACCGAAATCAGCAGCCGGAACCAGTCGCGCTCCGAGCCGCTGGCAAAGCCCATCAGCCGCATGTCGGTCTCGCTGACCTGCATCTCGGTATAGATGGTCGCGCCATCCCCCACCCCGCCAATCGCCGCAATCGTGCGCGAGCTGGCAAAGACCAGATAGCCGACGCCCTGGACATCGAGCACGATAGTGTCGGTGCCGATTTCGTCGATAATGCCGGTCAGTTTTGCGATCATGAGCGTGTTTTAGCGCAGCAGGCTCATCTGTCGAGTTTTTGTTTTGTTCTTTCTCCCCCGCGCCAGCGGGCATCAAAGATTGGCCTCGCACAAAGACACTAAGACACCAAGCAAATGGTACCACGGGCTTGTCTTCGTGCCTTTGTGTCTTCGTGCGAAAAAATCCGTTCGCACTGAGCTTGTCGAAGTGCACCTGTCGGCTAGCAGCTGTCCTTCGACAGGCTCAGGACGAACGGCAGCTTATCATTCAACCTTTCCGGTGATGCGCATGCGTAATCGCCACCGCCAGCGCATCGGCGGCATCCGCGCCGGTCAGCTTCACTCCGGGCAGCAGGATCCTGATCATCGCCTGTACCTGATCCTTGTCCGCCTTGCCGACACCGACCACCGATTTCTTCACCGCGCGCGCCGCATATTCGCCAACTTCCAGCCCGCTTCGCGAGGCCCCGAGCAGCACGACCCCGCGCGCCTGTCCGAGCTTCAGCGTGCTCTGCGGGTTGGTGTTGACGAACACTTCCTCGACCGCGCAGGCGTCGGGTTTATATTCCCGCAGCAAATCGGTCAGTTCCAGATCAATCTGAAGCAACCGGCTCGCCAGAGCCATTTTCGGATCGGTCCTGATCTGGCCATTGGCCACGTGGGACAGCCGGTTGCCATCGGCCACAATCACGCCCCATCCGGTGATGCCAAGTCCGGGATCGAGGCCGAGAATGATCATATTAGATGGGTAGACCAATGCGGCGACCGACAAAGGCCATGAGCAGATACAGGCCGATCGTCAGCAGGCACCCGGCCGCCAGCGACAGCCAGAAGCTGATACCATTGCGTAGCATCATGGGAATCAGCAGAAACATCGGCAGAGATGGAAGCACATACCAGAAGGTCGCTTCGGCATGCAGCGCCATATTTTCCGCATCAGGGCGGGCATACCAGAGGAAAATCATGCCCAATATCGAGATCAGCGGCAGCGAGGCGACCAGTGCCCCGACACTCGGCTGGCGCTGCGCAACGGTCGCCACCATCGCCACGATTACTCCTGCAAGCGCGGCTTTGGCGACGAATTCCCACATCACTCGGCTCCCAGTTTCTCCATGATCTCGTCGGACACGTCATAATTGCCCCAGACGGTCTGGACATCGTCATCCTCTTCCAGCAGGTCAATCAGATTTAGCAGGGTTTCCGCCTGTTCCTGATCCACCTCGACCTCAACCGTAGGCCGCCACGCCAGCTTGACGCTCTCCGCTTCACCGAGCGACGATTCCAGCGCGCCCGACACTTCGTGCAGATCTTCCATCGCGGTCCAGATTTCGTGACCGTCCTCGTCCGAGGAAATATCTTCCGCTCCCGCTTCCAACGCAGCTTCCAGAACCTTGTCCTCGTCGCCCGCGCTCGCCGAATATTTGATATAGCCGACGCGGTCGAAACCGTGGGCCACCGAGCCACTCTCGCCCAGATTTCCACCATTGCGCGACATGATCGTACGGACATTGGTGAACGTACGATTGGTATTGTCGGTCAGCGTTTCGATGATCAGCGAGACCCCGCCGGGGCCAAAGCCTTCGTAGCGCACCGCGTTATAGTCATCGCCTTCGTTGGCGCTCGCCTTGTCGATCGCCCGCTGGATATTGTCCTTGGGCATGGATACGGCCTTGGCATTGTTGACCGCCAGCCGCAGGCGCGGGTTCATGTCCGGATCGGGCATGCCGGATTTCGCCGCCACCGTAATCTCGCGGCTCAGCTTGGAAAAGGCCGCCGCGCGCTTCTTGTCCTGCGCGCCCTTGCGGTGCTTGATATTTGCAAATTTACTGTGGCCTGCCATAGGATTCGTCCGTTGTTTGGATGTTTTAGTGAAGGGCTCTTTGCCGCATGTTTGAAGCCAACTCAACCATTGGATGGGCATTGGGTCGCCTGGCCGACACTGCTGCTGATCTCCTGGCTTTTTTGCGCGCGCCGAAGCTGGATAGCATGGCCTCTCCCAGGCACCGGCCAACCACCGGTCTACCCTGGCTATTCGCGGTCAATCTGATCATCGTAGCGGCGATTGCGGTGGTGCTATTCCCGATCATACTGGCGCTTGATATCAAGATGTCGAACAATATGACCGGTTTTCTTGACCGCCCGGTCTGGCAACTGGCGTTGCTTGTCGTTGTTGTCGGACCGATATTCGAGGAGCTGATTTTCCGGTCATGGCTGAGCGGATCGCCGCGGTTGCTGGTGCCTTTTTTCGCCTTTGTCGCATTGACCGTCGGCATCTTCCTGTCGAGATATTCCATAGGGGTGGACGACAGCATTTTGACCCCACTGATCCTGATAATCGCAGTCGCGACCCTCATCGGCATGGTCGCGCTCTGGAAACGTCCCGTGCCGAGTTGGTTTGTCCGAATATTCCCGCTCATTTTCTGGTGCCAGGCGCTGCTTTTCGGCTTCATCCATGTTTTCAACTATGCCGGCGACAATCCGGCTGCGATGCTGCCGTTGGTATTGCCGCAGACGGTTGGCGGGCTCATCTGGGGTTACGCCAGAATCCGCCACGGCTGGTGGGCGAATATCGTCATGCACATGGCCTATAACCTGGTCGTGACGAGCGGCTTGCTCTACATGCTTCTCACCCAGCAACCTGGATTCTAGTCGGTAACGACGGCAGTCCCCGAAGCGGACACCATCAGCATCGACCCTTTTTCCCCGACCACTTCATAGTCAAGATCAACCCCCACTACCGCATTGGCACCGAGCTTGACTGCCTCCGCCTCCATCTCCGCCAGCGCTTCATCGCGCGCCCGTCTCAGGACATTTTCATATTTGCCCGAGCGCCCGCCGACAATGTCGGTGATGCTGGCGAAAAGATCACGGAACAGGTTCGCCCCGACGATAACCTCGCCAATCACGATCCCGCGATAGTCGCGGATCGTACGGCCTTCGATACTGGGTGTCGTGGTGACAATCATCGCTGCTCTCCCGTCTTCAATCCCGGCATTCTAGCCGTTCGGTCAGGCCAAACCAAGCGCCGACTTGTAGGTGTCGAGAATGGCTTCCATTTCCTGACGGTCGTGGGTTTCCATTTTCCGCAGGCGGACGATCTGGCGCATGATCTTGGCGTCATAGCCCTGTGATTTCGCCTCGGAATAGACGTCGCGAATATCGTCCGCCATGCCCTTTTTCTCTTCTTCCAGCCGTTCGATACGCTCGATAAACAGACGCAGCTGGTCTGCGGCAACATTGCCTTCGCTCATTCTTTCATTCCTTTGAAAAACTATATTCGGATTCGGAGGCCGTCTTTAAGATGCGTCGGCGTTTTTGGCCACGCTTTCCTTCATCTTTTTGAGCCGCTCCGGCGTCGCCTCGGTCTGATATTTTTTCTTCCACTCGTTCATCGGCATACCGTGGATGGCCTCGCGGGCCTCGTCCTTGGTCATGGAACCGCCTGCCTCATTGGTCGCTTCCATCACCCAGTCGGCAAGGCAATTGCGGCAGAATCCGGCCAGCCCCATCAAATCAATATTTTCTGCATCATGGCGGTGCTGGAGATGGGTGACCAGACGGCGAAAGGCCGCGGCGGCAGCGGCGTCAGATATTTGATCGGTCATGTTCGTTTCCGTTGTTTTTTGTTATGAACCTGTCATGAAATAGGAATAGGCAACGCGCAGGTAAAGCGCTCCCGAGGAATTTGTACATGGCATCGCCGATCTTCTCCCGCAATCGCAAGGTCAAAGTACTGGCCACGCTCGGACCGTCCAGCGGCAGTCCGGCGATGATAGAGAAGATGTACCGCGCCGGCGTCGACGCCTTCCGGATGAACATGAGTCACGGCGAGCACAAGGCCCACGCGGCCAATGTGAAATCAATCCGGGCGCTGGAAAAGAAAGTGGGTCGTCCGATCGCCATCCTCGCCGATCTGCAGGGACCGAAGCTGCGTATCGGTACATTTGCCAAGCCGCCGGTGATGTTGAAGGACGGCGCGAAGTTCACGCTCGACATGCTCAAGCAAAAGGGCGACGCCAAACGCGTCAACCTGCCGCACAAGGAAATATTGAGCACCTTGCGCCCGGGCCACACATTGTTGCTCGATGACGGCAAAATCCGGCTGGAGGTGACCAGCGCGGACGGCAAGAGCGTCGAGACAAAAGTAATCGTCGGCGGCGAAATTTCCGACCGCAAGGGAGTGAATGTTCCGGAAGTGGTGCTGCCTGTCAGTTCGCTCACCGACAAGGATCGCAAGGATCTGACCTTCGCGCTGACACAGGACGTCGACTGGATCGCGCTCAGTTTCGTGCAGCGCCCCGAAGATGTCGCCGAAGCGCGGCGGCTGATTGGCGGCAAGGCGGCGTTGCTGGCCAAAATCGAAAAACCCGCGGCGATCGACCGGCTCGACGAGATACTCGAATTGTCCGACGCGGTGATGGTGGCGCGCGGTGATCTCGGTGTCGAACTGTTGCCCGAACAGGTGCCGCCGCTGCAGAAGAAGATCGTTGCCGCAGCCCGCAAGCTCGGGCGGCCGGTCGTCGTCGCCACCCAGATGCTCGAATCGATGATCAAGTCGCCGACGCCGACCCGCGCCGAAGTGTCCGATGTCGCAACCGCCATTTATGACGGTGCCGATGCGATCATGCTGTCGGCGGAATCCGCCGTGGGTGACTGGCCGATCGAGGCAGCGACGATGATGGACCGGATTGCGGCGCAGGTGGAAAGCGATCCATCCTATGCCGACCGGGTGCACTTCACCGAAACCGTGCCCGATGAGACAACCGCTGACGCCCTGGCGGCCGCGAGCTATAATATCGCCCGCACCATCGAGACATGCGCGATTGTCTGCTATACCGCTTCCGGCTCCACGGCCCGCAGAATGGCCCGCGAGCGTCCCTCGGTGCCGCTCATGGTGCTCACCCCCAACCGCCATACCGCGCGGCGGGTCGGCCTGCTATGGGGTGCCTATGCCGTGGTTACCCGCGATGTCAGCGACTTCGAGGAAATGATCGGCAAGGCCAAGCGCATGGCCCTCCGCCACAAGCTGGCCGAGGCAGGATCGCGCTTGATTGTCTGCGCAGGCGTGCCCTTTGGCACCCCCGGATCGACCAACCTGCTCCATATCATCCGTCTCAGTGGAGACGAACTCAAACGCGGCTAGAGCAGGCGCAAGGCCTTCAGTTCGCTTTTGAACGCTGTCGCATCCCTGAAATGATGGCCGACCAGTCCGACCGTCTGACCGGCCACGATATTGTCCAGCCGGTCGTCAACGAAAAGACACTGGTCGGCGCGACGGGCAAATCTTTTCAGGGCCAGATCGAAAATGGCCGTCTCCGGTTTCATCAACTTTTCTTCACCGGAAATGACGATATCCGAGAATAGCTCGAATATCGGTGCCAGCGGCCGGAATTGTGTCCAGGATTCGGCCCCGAAATTGCTGATCGCGAATAGAGGTACGCCGCGATCGGCCAAGGTGCCAACAATTTCGAGCATGCCGTCGACCGGCCCCGGGATGGTTTCCGGGAAGCGCTCGGAATAGGCGATGATATGATCGGTATATTCCGGAAATTCGCGGCTCCGTTCCGCGACCATCTCGGCAAAGGGCCGTCCGGCATCATGCTGAAAATGCCATTCCGGTGTCACGACATGGGCAAGAAACCAGTCCAGTTCTTCCGGATCGGCAATCAGCTTTGCAAACAGGCAGCGCAAGTCCCAGCGATACAGGACATTGCCGATATCGAAGATGACGGTGTCGATTTGGGAAATGGCAGACGCTTCTGCCATAATCAGGCAGTCAGCCCTGGCGTGCCTTGAACCGGCGATTCGTCTTGTTGATCACATAGGTGCGACCACGGCGACGGATGACGCGGCAATCCCGGTGACGGTTTTTAAGCGACTTCAAAGAGTTGCGGACTTTCATTTTGGTACCACGCCTTGATTTTCTGAAATTCTGGAAAGCAGCCTGAGACTGCGTTGAAGCAGGGCAATTAAGGATGACAGCCGCCAAAGTCAAGCGACCAGCTTTATTCTCCGCGTATTTCGACAAGTTTGCGTTCCCACGCCAGCGCGTGGGCGACAATTTCGTCGAGATCGGCATGTTTGGGCTGCCATGGAAAGCGGTCCATGATCGCGCGATTGTCGGAAATCAGCGAATCGGGATCGCCAGCACGCCGGCCTTCCATTTTCCGGGCAAGCTTCATGTTGGTCACCCGGTCGACGGCATCAAGAACCTCGAGAACCGAAAAACCGCGTCCGTAGCCGCAGTTGAGCAAATGATTCTCTCCGGGCTCAGCGATCAGCGCTTCCAGCGCCAGCACATGCGCAGCCGCCAGATCGGATACATGGATATAGTCGCGGACGCCTGTGCCGTCGGGCGTATCATAATCGGTGCCAAAGACCGCGACACTGTCACGCTTGCCCAGAGCTGCCTCCACGGCGACCTTGATCAGATGCGTCGCACCGGCGGTTGACTGTCCGGTCCGGGCCTGCGGGTCGGCACCGGCGACATTGAAATAGCGCAGAGCGCAAAAATTCAGGTCATGCGCCGCCGAAACATCGCGGAGCATCTGCTCGGTCATCAGCTTGGACATGCCATAGGGATTGATCGGCAGCTGCGGCGTTGATTCGCTGACCGGGCTTTCCTCGGGGATGCCATAGGTTGCGGCGGTCGATGAAAAAATGAAATGCCGCACACCGCCGGTCACCGCCGATTCGATCAGGCTGCGGCTCTTCGCGCTGTTGTTGTGATAATATTTGAGCGGATCTGCCACCGATTCCGGAACGATGATCGAACCGGCAAAATGCATGATCGCACCGATATTCTCGGACCTGATAATCCGGGCGAGCAAAGCGGAATCCTCGATGTCCCCTTCATGGAAGGCAACATCCTGCGGCACGGCCCAGCGAAAACCGGTGGTCAGATTGTCAATTACCGCTACCGGCCAGCCGGCGTCCTGCAAGGCCAGCACCGCATGGCTGCCGATATAACCGGCCCCGCCGGTGACCAATATCGTGAATGGTTTCGCCATGATCGCTTGATCCTCTTGATTCCCGATATCGGCGGTTTAGCGCGCTGGTCTCTCCAATCGGTTAAACGCGACCGCCCGTAGATGCAATTTTTTCCCACAGTCTTATAGAATATGCTCTAATATGGTGCGAGACGAAGTAAGGAGTGAGTAGTATGGCCGGTTTTCAATCATTTGCGACGACAGCACTGGCCGGTTTGCTGTTATCCGGATGCGTGGCCATGACGCCGCCGATTGATGTCACCCGGTTCCATAACGCTGAAGCTGCTCCGATCGTGCCGGGCAGCGTCGCCATCGAGGCAAATGTCACGGATAAAGGGCATAGTCGCAGTATCGAATATGCGACCTATAGCGCAGCCCTGCTGCGCGAATTGCAGCGAGTCGGCTTTTTCGAGGCCAGAGATGATGCCGCAAAGAGCGAATATATCGCCCGCTATACCATCGAAAGGGCGCTGATAAGCGCCGCCGGATCGCGATCTCCGGTTTCGGTCGGTGTCGGCGGCAGCACCGGCAGCTATGGTTCCGGCGTTGGTCTGGGTGTCGGAATCAATCTCGGCGGTCGGCCGAAAGACAAGGTGGCCACCGAACTGTCGGTGCGCATATCGAAGCGCCAGGGCGACATGGTCGTCTGGGAAGGCCGCGCATCGGTAGAGGCCAAACAGGGGTCGCCAGCATCCCAGCCCGGTCTGGCAGCAGCAAAATTGGCCGAAGCCCTATTCAGGGACTTCCCCGGAGAGTCCGGAGCCACTATCAGGGTGCCATGAGCATTCAAATCACCAGCGCATTCGATAGCGGCAATATCGAAGTCCATGCCGTCAAGGGCACCACCGCGACCCTGTCCATCCGCAAGGACAAGGACAGCGATTTCTTTCAATGGTTCCATTTCCGGGTGGCCTGCCAGATCGGCGACGAACTGGAACTGACCATTGGCGGACTGAAAGAATCCGCCTATCCGCAGGGTTGGCCCGATTACGACGCCTGTGTCAGCGAAGACCGGGAATATTGGGGCCGCGCCCAGAGCAGTTATGACGAGAAAAGCGGCACCTTGTCGATTCGCTATACCGCAAGCAGCAATATCATCTGGTTTGCCTATTTTGCGCCCTATAGCATGGAACGCCATCACGACCTGATCGCGGAAACCGCAGGGTTTGAAGGGGTCACGGTGCGGACGCTCGGTCATAGCCTCGAAGGCCGGCCGATCGACTGCCTCGAAATGGGCAGCGGCGAGAAACAGGTCTGGCTATACGCTCGCCAGCATCCCGGCGAAAGCATGGCCGAATGGTGGATGGAAGGCGCGCTGGAAATGCTGACCGATCCTGCCGACCCCCACGCGCGGCAGCTGTTGCAGCGATGCAGACTGCATATCGTGCCCAATATGAACCCGGATGGTTCGTGCAGAGGGCATTTGCGAACCAATTTTGCAGGAACCAATCTCAACCGCGAATGGCACGAACCCACTGCGGAGAAATCTCCCGAGGTGCTGTGCGTCCGCAACGCGATGGACGAAAGCGGTATTGATTTCGCAATGGATGTCCACGGTGACGAAGCGATTCCGGCGGTTTTCATCGCCGGATTTGAAGGCATTCCCTCGATCACCGACCAGCAGCTGGAGAAATATCACGGCTACCGCAACCGCCTCGCCCAGCGCACTCCGGATTTCCAGACCGAGCTCGGCTATCCCACTGCAGCGGAAGGCAAAGCAAATCTGTCGATGTCGACCAATCAGCTGGCGGAGCGCTTCGGCGCCGTCACCATGACTCTGGAAATGCCGTTCAAGGACAATCGCGATCTTCCCGATCCGGAGCAGGGCTGGTCGCCCGAGCGCTGCAAATTGCTCGCCCGCGAATGCCTGGCCACCCTGGCCGAGATGATTGACGATATCTAGATAAAAGCGGAGCCGGCAGGGTTCGAATCGTCCTGTATGATGCTGATAAGTATATAATATCAGTTCGACCGAGCCCGTTCCTCCATAAAATCAGCCGTGTCCAATGCCTGCTTCATACCCAAATTGTCATCCTTCGATCCTGATTCCGATCAAGCCGAAGCGGGCATTTGGCACCTTTCGCGAGAGCGTCAATGGCTTGACCAGTACGCCGGATTTCTGAATCCAGGCCTTGACTCTGCCTTCCATTGCATGACGGGCGCTTAATCCGGCCACCCCATGTTGCCATTTTCCCTCTTTTGGTATCTGTAGAGCGTCATGCCCTTGATTAGTCCTGAAATAGCAATGCTTGCCGCGGGTATTCTGCTAATCGCCACTGTAATCGCAGGCTCCCTCTCCAGTCGCTTCGGTTTGCCGGCACTGATCGGTTTTATTGCTTTGGGCATGCTCGCCGGGGTCGACGGGCCGGGTGGCATATTTTTTGACGATTACTTGCTCACACAAGGCATTGGTATTGCCTGTCTGGTCTTCATATTATTCTCTGGCGGACTCGATACGGACTGGCGCGACGTCCGGCGGGTTGCTGCTCCCGCACTGGTGCTAGCGACGGTTGGTGTATTGCTCAGCGCCGCGATTGTCGCATATTCCGCTGTGCTACTTTTGGATTTCGACCCGTTACAGGGTTTTTTGCTGGGCGCGGTAGTGGCGTCAACCGATGCTGCGGCGGTTTTCGCCATTCTGCGTTCCAGCGGTCTGGACCTCCATGGCGACGTACCTGCGCTGATTGAAGTGGAATCGGGGTCGAATGATCCGATGGCGGTTTTCCTTGTCGGCGCAGCGCTGGCGTTTCTGACAAGCTCCGGCGTTGCGCCATTGTCAATCGTTCCCCAGTTCATCGTCGAAATGACAGCGGGCGCTCTTATCGGTTTCGGCGCTGGATGGTCACTGCCCGAGATACTGAAACGATCTCCATATCGACATGGCGGGCTTGCCTTTGTCATCTCGATTGCCGTCGTGTTGGTCGCCTACGGGCTTGCAGAGGTGATTGGCGGCAATGGGTTCCTTGCAGCCTATGTTGCAGGACTCGTTGCGGGAAACCGAATCTATAAGTCCAAGCGCATCGTTTCCACATTTCAGGACGGCATGGCTTGGCTCGCCCAGGTGGTCATGTTTCTCACTCTCGGCTTGCTCATCACCCCTTCAAATCTCGTCGATATTATTGTTCCCGGTCTGGCCATTACCTTCATCCTCATGATGGTCGCGAGACCGCTTAGCGTGTTCATCTGCCTGGCCCCGTTCCGGCAATTTGGCTGGCGGTCGAAGCTGTTCGTGTCCTGGGCCGGATTGCGCGGCGCGGTTCCGATTGTCCTCGCGACATTTCCTATGGTGGCAGGTGTTCCCGGGGCCTTTCAAATCTTCAACATCGTGTTTTTTGTCGTTCTTCTGTCGAGCCTGATCCAGGGACCAACGATAAACTGGGTGGCCAATATTCTGGGAATAGCGTCAAAGGAAAATTGTGCGAAGGGACCGAAAACTTCTGAAAGAGTGGAGAAATCAGGAAACTGAAACACTTCACAAAACACGGATCGGCGGTATATTACAGCCTTAAAACCATGGTGAAAAGGAGAAGTGGATGCGTAGCTTGCTAATCGCCCTAACTCTGGGAATGACAGCCTTGACGACCGGAGCGTGCGCGCAGACGGACGTTGCGGAGCAATCAGATCTCGAATTCACCACCAGGGTGATCCAGCTACCCGAGGGTGCCCGTCCTCACGACGCTTCCCCGGGGCCACCGGGACAGATCTGGTACACAGCACAGCGCCAGGGCGCGCTCGGCATTATCGACGTCTCGAGCTGGAGCTATCGCCAGGTGCCACTGGGAGACAGTTCGGCACCGCACGGGGTGGTGCTCGGGCCTGAGGGCAACGCCTGGATCACGGACGGCGGTCAGAATGCGATTGTCCGTTATCATCCTCGCACCGAAAAGATCGACGTCTGGAAACTTCCAGACGAAACCGGCTATACCAACTTGAACACCGGCGCATTTGACAAGGACGGGGTGCACTGGTTCACCGGACAGAATGGTATTTACGGCAGTGTCGATTCTGGTGGAAAGGTGCGGGTTTGGGACGACCCTGAAGGTCGCGGACCCTATGGCATAGACGACACGCCCGATGGCGAGATCTGGTACGTCTCGCTGGCAGGCAGCCATTTGGCAAAAGTAAACCGCGCAGATGGCAGCGTGACGATAATAGAGCCGCCCGATGCCGATGCTGGCCTGCGCCGGGTCTGGTCGGATTCAAGGGGCGATCTTTGGATCAGCGGCTGGAACAACGGCAAGCTCTACCGTTATCGGCCGACAGATGGTACATGGACCTCATGGCAGCTGCCGGGCGAGAAACCCAGGGCCTACGCTGTTTACGTGGATGAACGTGACGATGTTTGGATATCGGATTTTTCCAGCAACAACACCTTGGTGTTCGACATTGCAACCGAGAAATTCGTGGCCACGATTCCGGGCAGTGGCCCAAACGCACAGGTGCGGCAGATTCTCGGCAGAGACAAAGATATCTACTTGCCGGAATCTGGCACCGACCGGGTGATGCTTGTGACTATTGACGGATGAGACTGGTCTCGATTGCTGCTTTTGGTTTCGCGATCTGCGCGACAACCGCTTGCATTTCCGTCTCGAATGCCAGGAGCATCGACAAAGAGGTACTTATTGCGGGCGAGCGGGCCTTTCAGAAGTGCTACTCTTGCCACTCCCTGGCAGACTCAGATGCTACAACCCAGGGCCCGTCCCTGCGCAAACTCATCGGTCGCGCGGTGGCGTCGGATACCCGCTATGATTATTCACCGGCCATGCGGGCCTATGCTTCGAAGCAACCAGTCTGGACAAAACGCGCGCTAAACGATTTCATCGCTGATCCGCAGGCGCTTGTGCCAGAGAATGAAATGGGTTTTTTCGGAATTGTCGATCCGGCCGAGCGTCGTGCACTGATCGAATATCTTTCTACAAAATAGCCGAGAGCCTGTCTGTCTTGCTAAGGGAGGGTCGCATCGGCCCGACCCGATGAAAGTTGACGACGGGTATGGAGGGCTTTGATCTCGAAGCTATTTTCTTTCGATCTGTGATATATTGTCAAACAAGGCGGCACGTGAAATCTCACCCAGATGGGTTGTCACAATCCGGCCAGAGCCATCGACGAACAATGTGACCGGCAAGCCCCCACTTCCCAGACGCTGCAGCATGGTTCCAGCATCATCGATCAATATCGTATCGCTCTTGATGCCTTCATTTCTCAGGAACCGCTCTACGGTTTCCGCGGCTTCTGCCTGATTGACCAGCAGGATGGGCACGGGCGAATCTACAGCAGCTTCAACCAGCATTGGCAGTTCTCTCCGGCACGGCGGACACCAGGTCGCCCATAAATTGATGACATAGGGGCCTTCGATCAGATCGGAAGTGTCGAACAATTCCCCGTCCAGTTGCACCAGCGACGGAAGATCAGGCATTGGCTTTGGTTCGGGTCGCAGCCATTCCGCCGTACCGAACCAGCTCACCGCCAGCACGATTAATAAAACTTGCCCTTGCAGCATTGCTGGAACTGGGCGCAGACGCCAGGCAATCAGGGCCGCAGCGACAACAAAGCCGGCCCAGGCTGAAAAGCCGCCCTGCCAGATCGCCAAAACAGACCACCCGTCACGCGAAAATGAATCTATATGTTGGATCACATACATCAGACGAGCGGCAACTATGCCGGCAATCAGGGTAATGGCTGTAATGCGTGGCACAGCGGCATTCGTTTCAGCTTTGGTCTCTGCCCGGATAATGATCCGATCCATCACCATGACAAAGACGAGGATCAGTGCGACGGCGACAAGCCGGTCGGCTGCCAGGGCGATTGGACCAAGTTGAACCATGAAGAGACCTTTTCCGTACCGTGCTTGAAAATTGAAGTTTCCTATAGGCTATCGGTGCGGGCAAACAACGCAGGAGGTTGTCAAAAAGGGCGATTTGCGTGAAAGAAAACCATTCCTGTATAATGTGGCCGTTTACAAAATGATGGAGGACAGAATGCCCGAATTCAGCTCGCTAAGGATTGATCACGACGCCGAAGAGCCGCGGATCGCGCGCCTTCTCCTCAATCGTCCGGAGCGGCTCAACGCGATCGACGACCAGATGCCACGCGAAATTCGTGCTGCCGTCGAATGGGCGCAGGAGAATGACGAGGTCCACGTCATCATCGTGGAAGGCGCCGGGAAGGGCTTTTGCGGTGGCTACGATCTCTCCAACGCGTCGGAGGAAATGAGCGAACATCCTTGCCAGCAAGAACGCCATCCCTGGGAGCCGATGGACGATTATGCGCGGATGAAGCGCAACACTGATGATTTCATGAGCCTGTGGCGTTGCTCCAAGCCGACAATTGCCAAGGTGCATGGCGCGGCAGTGGCGGGCGGAAGCGACATCGCTCTCTCTTGCGATCTGCTCGTCATGGAAGAGGATGCGCGCATTGGCTACATGCCAACCCGGGTATGGGGCTGTCCGACGACCGCGATGTGGACCTATCGCATAGGGCCGACCCGCGCCAAGCAGATGATGTTCACCGGCGACATGATCGACGGACGTACTGCAGGCGAATGGGGACTCGCCAATATTGTCGTGCCGTCAGAGGAACTCGATGCGGCCGCCGGCCGGCTCGCCCGGCGCATCGCCGGAGTGCCGCGCAGTCAACTTGCGATGCACAAGATGGTCGTGAACCAGGTCATGCTAACGATGGGGCTGGAGCAGACCCAGATGTTCGCCACCGTGTTTGACGGCATCACTCGTCACAACCCCGAGGGATTGTGGTTCCGCCGTTACGCCCAGGAGAACGGGTTCAAGGCAGCAGTCGAGTGGCGCGACAGCGGGCGTCCGATTCCCGAAGGCGACGAAGCGCGTGAACTGGTGCGGGAGATGGAGGCACGCCGCGCCGCCAAGACCTGATTTTCGGATTAGCTGTTTCGGAAGAGCGGTCGAAAATAGGCCTACGGTAGTTTCTGATAAAAACGGATCACATCTTCGGAAGACGAGAAGTCGGCCTAATCTGTTGAAAAGTTCCTCTGAAGATGCGTGTTTCCGATGAAACCGGCCAGGGCTTCGAAGATGCGCGCAGATACAAAATGCGTCATTCCGCTATTTATCACAAGCACGCACTTACGATCTTGTGCGTCATCCAAACACTTCTGCCGGCGGAAACCAGTTCAGCTTACAGATTGGGTAGTGCCTGGCTTTTCCGGCACCAGTTTCGCAAGTCCGGTCCATTCGCCCGGTCAATCAGTTGACCAGCATTCCGAATGCCGAAATGTCCGGCAGTGTCATAATCGCCCAGTTCATCCCAGCTCACCGGAGCCGCTACCGGCGCTCCCGTTCTGGCGCGGGCCGAATAGGGAATGACAGACGTGGACCCTCGCTGGTTGCGGAGCCAATCGATGAATATTTTACCCTTGCGCTTTTCCTTGGACATGGTCGCGGTGAACCGGTCCGGTTCTGACTGGGCCAGCGCGGTGGCAAAGCGGCGGGCGAAATCCTTGACCTCTGGCCATGCCGCCTGCGGCTTTAGCGGAGCAATCACATGAACGCCCTTGCCGCCGGAGAGCATGGCAAAACTCGCAAGGCCGAGATCGGCCAGCGTCCGGTGAATATCCTGTGCCGCTTTTTTGACGTCGCCAAAATCCAGCCCCTCGTCGGGGTCAAGATCGAACACCATCCGATCGGGTTTCTCGAGCGGGTCAATCCGCGATCCCCAGCCGTGGAACTCGATGGTTCCCATCTGAACGCAGGCAAGAATACCGGCGACATTTTCGAGATAGAGATAATCCGCTACCCCGCCATCCTTTTCGGTGATCGGGATCGCCTGAACATGCTCGCCGAAACTGCCCGCATCATGCTTCTGGAAAAAACATTTTTTCGCGCGTCCCCGGGGGCAGCGCACCAGGCTGACCGGCCGATGGGCCACCCACGGCAGCATCAAAGCACCGATGCTCTCGTAATAATCGGCGAGATCGCCCTTGGTAGCCTTGGCATCGGGGAATATGACCCGGTCGCGGCTGGAAATTTTGACCCTCGGTTGGCCCTTGCTTGAAGGGGACAGTTCCAGCTTTTCCAGTTCAACCTCACGGGCAGCCTTGTCGCTGCGCAATCCCAGGAAACTACCATGACGCACCCGGCCGTCCCCGGTAAATTCGGCAAATGCGATTTCGGCTACCAGTTTGGGCGTTACCCAATTCGCGTCCCGGCTCTCGGCTTTTGGCACCTTCGTCGGAGCGGTTTTGCGCGCCAGGCGCTTCATCCTCCCCGCCAGATCTACCATGATATCTTCCGTAAATCCGGTCCCGACGCGGCCCTTGTAAACCAGTTCACTGCCTTCATATTGTGCGAGCAGCAGCGAAGCAAAAGGGCGACCTTTCTTGTCCGACCGACGCCAGCCGATGATGACAAATTCCTGCCGGCGGGTGCACTTGATCTTGAGCCAGTTTCTGGAGCGCCGACCGCGATAGGCCGCATCGGCGCGCTTGGAGATAATGCCTTCTTGGTCCGCACTGCACATCGCATCGTATAGTTTCTCCCCTGCGCCGATGATATAATCGGCCGGACGGATCGCAGTATTGCCATCCCCAATCAGAGCGTCCAGCCGGTGCTTGCGCTCAATCGTGGTGAGTTTTGTCAAATCTTCACCATCGCTTTCCAGCACATCAAAGGCGAACAGGGTGAACCCGCCAGTTTCTTTCTTGAGCGCCTTCTGCAATGCTGAAAAGCCGGGGTTCCCGTTGCGGTCCAGCTTGACGATTTCACCGTCGATCAGTGCCGAATCCAGTCCGAGTGCGGCGGCGGCCTCGGCGATTCCGGGGAACTTGTCGGTCCAGTCCTTGCCGGAGCGGGTGTAAATCCTGACCTTGTCACCTGCCACCGCCAGCAGACACCGGTACCCGTCATATTTGATCTCATGAAGCCAGTCATTGCCCGATGGCACAATATCAACCAGCGTCGCCAGCTGCGGTTTTTGAAATTTTGGCAAGACGCCGGAACCGGATTTCTTCTTCGGTCCCGCTGCCTTGCCCTTCGCTTTGCTGTTGTCCGCGGACGCCTTCATCACTTCTGCAAAATCTTCGCCTTTCTTGCCCTCGAGCGAAAACTCGCCTCCCTCGTCGGCCGCAATTTCTGCCATGACGCGACCGGTCGTCACGCTGGCAAGTTCGCGCGCGACCAGATCATCGCTGCCACCCGCATATTCATCGTCGATCTTGCGCAGCAGCCAGTTCTCGCGTTTTTCGTCCTTCCTCCCGCGCATCCGGACCAGCAGCCATTCGCCCTTCATCCGTTGGCCCATAAGGACAAAATGGAGATGGCCTTTTTCAAGATCGTCAGCGCTCTTGCCCTTGACCGGGGCCCAGGTGCCTTTGTCCCACAGCATCACCGTGCCGCCGCCATATTCGCCTTTCGGGATCGTGCCTTCAAATTCGGCATAGGATAACGGGTGATCCTCCGTCCGCACCGCCAGTCTCTTGTCGTCGGGATTGAGGCTTGGCCCCTTGGTCACCGCCCAGCTCTTGAGCACACCGTCGATCTCGAGCCGGAAATCAAAATGTAATCGCGTGGCTGCATGTTTCTGGACAATGAAGCGGTTTCCGTCCGCTTTCGCTATCTCGCCGGCGGGCTCGCGGGTTTTGGCGAAATCGCGCTTGAGATTATAGTCGGCGAGAGGATCGGACGTCTTTGCCATGGATCACCCCGACTTGCGCGACTTGCGCTTCCCGCCCTTTTCGTCGCCCTCGACCGATTTTTTGAGCGCAGCCATCAGGTCGATGACATTGCCCCCCCGGTTCTGCGCCTTCATCGACATCCTCGAGAATTTTCTTGCCGCCTGCCTTGCGTTTCTTTGCAATCAGGTCCTTCAGCGCGTCAACATAGCGGTCGCGATACTCGTCGGGTTCAAACGGCGCCGCCTTGTCCTCGATCAGCTTTTCGGCAAGGCTCAGCAATTCCTTGTCGGGTTTGATGTCGTCAATATCCTCGAAATAGCGCTGCGCCTTCCTCACTTCGTCCGCATAGCGCAAGGTTTCCAGCACCATGCCGTTGCCGCAGGGCTTCAGGCTGACCACATGTTCCTGCCCGCGAACCGCCAGCTGGCCGACGCCGATCTTTTTTGTCTTCCGCAATGCTTCCCGAAGCACCACATAGGCTTCCTCCGCAAGGTCATCCGCCGGAACGACATAATAGGGCTTCTCGTAATAGAGCACGTCGATATCGGAAGCGTCGACGAACTGGGTCAGGATCAGGGTTTTCTTGCTTTCCAGCTTCACCGCATCGATTTCGTCCTGATCGAGCAGCACATAGCTGTCCTTTTCATATTCGAAACCCTTGATGATGTCGTCCCGGTCGACGGGGCCAACGCCGGGGACGACCTTTTCATATTTGATACGCTTGCCCGAAGGCTCGTGAATTTGCCGGAACGAAATCTGTGCACCGCTCTTCGTCGCCGGGTAGATTTCGACCGGGATCGAAACCAGCGCAATCCTGATCTGCCCTTTCCAATAAGCGCGCGCTGCCATCAGACGGCTCCCTCTTGTTCTTTGGAATTATTCGCCTTTTCAGCAAACGCCCGGTACCGGGATTGGTTGCGAACCGACCTTCGCAAAATTTTTTCTGGAACCGACAGTTCTATATCCGCGTTATAGCTCCAGTAACCAGACGAGGTCCAACTATGTCCTTTCACCAGCTCAATCCGCCCCTCCCGGTTTTTGCCATAGAGAAGGGCAAGGGTATTGCCCATGCCGTGATCGACTATGGCCCCGAGCATAATCTTTTATGGGTTACGGCGATCGACGAGACCGGGGAAATCTGGTGCGTCCCCAACCCCCAGATCAGAATGCAGCGCAACTGGACGATGGGCCGCATGCCCAAGGATCGAGCGGCCAACCCCGTCACCCAACTGAAGGATCAGGATGCTGCATGATCCGCTAACCCAATCGCGCCATTTGCCGCAGGGTACCGATAAGCTGGGTGCGCTGGGCCTTGTCATCCTGCTCGCGGCATGCAGCAACATTCCAACCGACCCGAACGGGACGGCAGAACAGATCCTGCGTTTGCGAAGTTTTGACGTCGGGATTGTCAGCGGCAGCAATCCGGAGGAGACCGCGGTCATCGTCGAACGTATCGAAAAAATTACCGGGGCCAGCGCCAGGCTCAGGCGCGAGGAAACAAGTCTGCTGACCGATCAGCTCGAAAAGGGCAAAATCGACCTGATCATCGGTTCGTTCGCGAAAAACTCGCCGCTCAAGAAAACGGTGACCTTCAGTGCTGCTATCGGCAACCGAAAGGTTCCATCCGACCAACCGGTTACGCGGGCCGGCATGGCTCCGGGTGAAAATCGCTGGATCATGCTGGTGGAAAAAGCGGTTCGCCACCATGACTGACACCGGCGTTCCTCCCGAAATCAGCTCTGAAATGCGCCGCGCCCTCCGGCTGGAATACTGGACCCTGTTGTGGATCGGTTCGATTGTCGCGGTCATGTATTTCGCCATGGGTTCGAGCCAGGCGATGAAGTCGGCGTGGATCGAAGACCTTATGAGCCTGATCCCGGCGATCGTGTTCATCATCGCCGCGCATTTTGAGCGTCGTGCACCAGATGACAAGTTCCGCTATGGCTATTCGCGCGTCAACAGTCTGGCTTTCCTGATTTCTGCTGTCGCCCTCGTGGCGGTTGGCGGATACCTGCTATTCGAATCGGTCAAAACGCTGATTCTGCAGGAACATCCCACCATTGGTCTGATCACCCTATTTGGTCAGGATATCTGGCTGGGGTGGGCGATGATTGCCGCGCTGATATATTCCGTTGTTCCGCCGGTAATTCTCGGACGCCTCAAGCATCCCCTCGCAAAAAAAATGCAGGACAAGGTACTGCATACCGACTCCCTGATGCAGAAGGCGGACTGGACAACCGGACTTGCGGGGATCCTGGGTGTCCTGGGCGTGGGTTTGGGCTTCTGGTGGGCCGATGCGGTCGCGGCGGGCTTCATATCGTTCGAAATATTGCGCGACGGGATCAAAAATCTGCGCACTTCGACAGCCGAGCTTATCGACGGCATGCCGCGCGCGCTGGACAGCAACGACATTGCCGAGGACGCGCACGAACTCGAGCGGTCCTTGCAGCAGAAATATCCCGGCGCCAAAATCAGGATGCGCGAAAGCGGTCGCTATATTCTGGTGCAGATCAGCGATACGGGGTTGGCGAAGGACATTATGGTCGGCATCGAGCCACCCGAACGTCCATGGCGACTGCACACGATCAGTGTCGATGCTGGCCATGAAGATTGAGCCTGGGATATGCATCCCGACAGGGTCTTCATTGCCCTCTGGTTCGATAGGCATGGGCATAGCATTATCCCCATCGAACCAATGATCTTACAACGTTACAGCTCTATGGCTCTTTCCCCTCCAGCATTTCGATTGCCTGATTCAGCAGCTGCTCCTCGTCAGCCAGGCTGGCTTCCTTGTCTGCGCTGATCGGCTCCGATTTGCTCATCCCTTCGGATTCCGCATAGAGACGACTGTCGATATCCGTCTTCCAGCTTTCCAGAAGCGCGCTTTTCTGCTCTTTATCGAGGGTGTCGTCGCTTAGGATATCCGCTGGTTTGTCATAGGCCAGATATCCTGCCCCTTTATCTCTCTCGGAAGTGCCTTGCTCGCTTTCGTCGGTCATCGCAAACTCCTTGGTCTATTCGGCCCCGTATAAATCTACCCACGACGGGATCGTCGGTTCCCGAGTCAGCGTCTTTCTTGTTCATATACCCATCGCCGGTTCGGCATCCCGAACGACTGCACCCGCCAATATACTGCATCCTTTATGAGACAGATGTGACCGGTGATGAACAATCCGTCTTGTCTAAGGAGAATAGTTAGCTGGCGGAGCCGGAGGGATTCGAACCCTCGATAGGTTGCCCTATACACGCTTTCCAAGCGTGCGCGATCGACCACTCTGCCACGGCTCCGCAATACCGCCTGACCCGTGAATATGGTCGAAGTTCAGACAGCGAGGCTTCCCTAATGCGGGAATCGGGCTTTCGCAAGCGATAGTGTGGGGTTAGGGTGGCGGAGAACAGAATGTTGGAAAAAACCGTTAGGGGTGAGCCTGTCGAACCCCGCCTCAAGACGCGAGGCGTCCTTCGACAAGCTCAGGACTAGCGGCATAAGTCGGGACCCCTATATGAACAGAATATTCTCCATCACATCACTCGCGGCGCTTGCGATAGCTGCTCCCGCCCTCGCGCAAGACGCCGAAAAACCCGAATATCCCAGCCCCAATGCCATTGTCGATGCGGCGCCAGCCAGCGACTGGGTGACCATCGCGCCACGCGACCTGCTGGTCATGGACCTCGCCGCCGATTCCGAAGGCAATCCCCGCCGCGTGATCATCCAGCTGATGCCCGAACCCTTCTCGCAGGGCTGGATCCGCAATATCCGCAAGCTCGCCGCCGCGCACTGGTGGGACGGCACCAGCATCAACCGGGTGCAGGACAATTATGTCGTGCAATGGGGAGACGCGAGTGAGGAAAAAGCGCTGCCGGAAGGGTTGGATCAGGTGCCGGAAAGCGAATATGTTCAGCGGTTCCGGGCAATTAATATGGAGGAATCGAAACGAGAAATTCTCGCTCAAATTCCGGAACTCTCTGGATCACAATTCGACGATATGATGCGAAAGAACATGGGGACTGACTCATATGCTCCTAGCAATTTCCATATGGGTGGTTGGCCTACTGCGTCGGATCCCAACGTTGGTGAACGCTGGCCCATCCACTGTTACGGTGCGGTCGGCGTGGGCCGGGGCTATTCTCCCGACACCGGCAGTGGCGCCGAGCTCTATACCGTGATCGGCCACGCACCGCGCCATCTTGATCGCAATATTGCGGTGGTCGGGCGGGTGATCGAGGGGATCGAGCATCTCTCCAGCCTGCCGCGCGGCAAGGGGCAGCTGGGTTTCTACGAGGACGCGAGCAAGCGCGTGCCGATTGCGTCGATCCGGTTGGGCGATGCACTGGCCGAGAAACCGGCTCCCGCCTTCGAATATCTCGCTACCGAGAGCGAGGTCTTCGCCAAATATGCCGACGCCCGCGCCAATCGCCGCGATCCGTTTTTTATTCACCCCGCCGGTGGTGCGGATATCTGCAATATCCCGGTACCGGTACGCAGGGTGAAAGAGGGGTGATGAGCAGTGCACCTGCGCAGGCAGGTGCCCATCTCCTGCCATTGCGCCTGGCCGCTCGCTCGGGAGATGGATCCCCGCCTTCGCGGGGACACAGCGAGGAAATTTCCACTTTCCTACATATAGCGATATCGGTTAGCATCGCCCCATGTCCACTTCCCCTGTTCTTTCGCATCCTGCACGGATTTTCGCAATTTTCGGGACACGAATCTTTTCCCGAATAGGGGGTGTGACCCGTGTGACCCACAGAGTGTTCCCCGCCGCAGGGCGGGGCCCAGAACTGTCCTGCCTTCGCGCCTGCAAACCTCCCGGCAGGATTCGCCTGGACCCCGGCCTTCGCCGGGGCACGGAAACCGCCTTTACAGGGGAAGGGGCTTTCTTTTCTTAACACTGTAAAGTTTGTAAAGTTCAACAAGGAAAAAGTCGCATGAACAACTATTTTCGATCAGCGCGTACGGCCTTTTGGGCGCTTGCCCTGGCCGGTTTCGCACTGGCATCGCCAGCCCTCGCACAAGAAGAAACCACCACCCCAACCCCCGCCGAAATCCTCGCCGCCACGCCCCCCGACCATTGGTTATCGATCCCGCTTCGTGACCTCCTCATCCTCACCCTACCCGATGCCGCCAACGGCACAAAACGGCAGGCCGTCATCCAGCTGCTCCCCGCCAGCCTGTCCGGCGGCCATGTCCGCAATGTCCGGACCTTGGCCAGAACCCGCTGGTGGGACGGCACCAAGATTTACCGCGTCGCAAAGGATTTCGTCACCCAGTTTGGGGGCAATCCCGATGCCAAAAAGCTTCCGAAAGGGCTCGAGGCCGTGCCGGAGAGCGAATATTATAACGCCGCCCTCGGGGCGAGGCGCGACGCCGATATGGCGGCGCTGCAAGCGGCGGTCGATTACAGCAATCAATATCAGGGCACCGCGATCCGGCCGCTGATGACAATGATCTACGAAAATGGCGGCGCACAGAAAGTCGGTTTTGGCGGCGGCTGGCCGATCGGCAGCAAGACCATTGACGGCGAGATCCGCTATTATCCGCTGACCTGTCGCGGGTCGCTGTCCCCCGCCCATTATGACCCGCCCGACACCGGCAGCGGCGCGGAAATGTCGGTGATCACCGGCGAGGCGGCGCGCAGTCTTGACACGACGTTCGGCATGGTCGGGCGAGTGATCGACGGGCTCGAACATTTGCAGAATCTGCCGCTCGGTACCGATCCCGGAGGTTTCTACGCCGACAAATCCGAATATACTCCGATCGTCTCGATCCGGCTCGCCAGCGAAATGCCGCTCGCCGACCAGCCGACCTATGAATATCTCGCCAGTTACAGCCCGTCGCTGCTGCAATATGTCGAGGCGCACGGCGGCTATGGCAATATCTGCACCGTACCGGTGCCGGTAAGGAAAGTTTCAAAATAGAGTAATAATATTACAAAGCATCTCGCGCATGCCGTGATTTGCTGGTAATGGACCGCGAACAGACTCGGCAGAACAGGAGCCACCCCATGCGCGTCGGTACCCCAAGAGAAATCAAGAATCACGAATATCGGGTCGGACTGACCCCTGAATCGGTCCGGGAACTGGTGGCCCATGGCCATGATCTGCTGGTCGAGACCGGCGCCGGACTTGGCATTGGTGCGGAAGACGCGGAATATGTCGATGCAGGAGCGACGATTGCCCAAACCGCTGCCGAAATCTTTGAAAAATGCGACATGGTGGTCAAGGTCAAGGAGCCCCAGGCGGTCGAACGGGCGATGCTGCGCGAAGGGCAGATATTGTTCACCTATCTCCATCTTGCTCCTGATCCCGAACAGACAGCGGATCTGGTCAAATCCAAGGCGATCTGCATTGCCTACGAGACCGTCACCGGCACCGGCGGGTTGCCGCTCCTCAAACCGATGAGCCAGGTCGCCGGACGGATGTCGATCCAGGCCGGCGCGACGGCGCTGGAAAAAGCCCATGGCGGCCGCGGTATCCTGCTGGGCGGTGTCCCCGGTGTGGCGCCGGGCAAGGTGACGATTATCGGCGGCGGTGTGGTCGGCTTCAACGCCGCGCAGATGGCAGCCGGTCTCGGCGCGGATGTGACGATACTGGATCGCGACCCGGACGTGCTCGAATCGGTTGGCACCCATTTCGAATCGCGCGCCAAGACGCGCTTCTCGAACAAGGCCAATCTCGCCGAATGCGTTGCCGATGCCGACCTTGTTATCGGGGCCGTCCTGATTCCCGGAGCGGAAGCACCCAAGCTGGTGACCCGCGACATGCTGGGGACCATGCGGCCCGGTTCGGTGCTATGCGACGTCGCGATCGACCAGGGCGGCTGTTTCGAAACCTCCCGGGCGACGACGCATGAAAACCCGACCTATATCGTCGACGATATCGTCCATTATTGCGTCGCCAATATGCCGGGCGCGGTATCGCGCACCTCGACCTATGCGCTGAACAACGTCACCCTTCCCCATGCGCTGGCGATTGCCGATCTGGGCTGGGCAGGCGCGCTCCGGAAAGATTCGCATCTCGCCGAGGGGCTGAATGTCTGGAATGGTCACATCACCTACGAGGCGGTCGCCGACGATCTTGGCTATGACTATATGCCGGTGTCCGAAATTGTGGGATTGAAAGCGGGCCGTTGACGGAAGAGCGAAAGCTGCAGGAATATGCCGGGTTGCTGCAGCGCGATGCGACCGGGTTCGTTTTGCAATGCGATGACGGCGAGCGCTATCGACTTGAGCTTTTGCGCACGCCGATCGACGAAGTCGAGAAGCGGGTGGTGGTGACCGGAAGGATGGCCAACAATGAGGTACTCGAAGCCGAAGGAATCCGGCTGGCATGAATTTTGAGCGCGCCGGAGTCGATGACATCAAGGCGCTCCATGCGCTGATCGAAAGCGCCTATCGCGGGGAAAGCGCCCGGCGAGGCTGGACCCACGAAGCGGACCTGCTCGGCGGACAGCGGACCGATGTTGAGGCGTTGCGCGAGATTATCGCGGCGGACGACCAGATCATCCTGCTGGCACGCGAAGGCAAGGTCATTGCGGGCTGTGTTCAGCTGTCGAATATCGGAGACGGGCTGGCCTATCTGGGACTGCTGACGGTCGATCCGGATCTGCAGGCGCTCGGCCTGGGCCGCGAGCTGCTGGTACAATCGGAGCGGTTCGTCCGTGAACACTGGGCGGCGCAAGCGATCGAGATGACCGTCATCCGCCAGCGCAGCGACCTGATCGCCTATTACGAACGCCGTGGCTATGCGCAAACCGGCGAACGGCGGCCGTTTCCCCATGGTGATCCGCGCTTTGGCCTGCCCAAGTCTGCGGAACTGGAATTTGTGGTGCTGCGCAAGCCGGTCTAGGCGGCCTTGCCCGCCAGCGCTTTCTGGCGGCGGCGTTGGACCGAGCTGCCCAGGCCCAGCGCCTCGCGATATTTGGCGACGGTCCGCCGGGCGATGTCGAAGCCCTGGTCCTTGAGCAGGGCCACCAGCTTGTCGTCGGACAGGATCTTCTTGGGATCCTCATTGTCGATCAGGGTCTTGATATGACTTTTGACCGCCTCCGCCGACGCCGCCTCGCCGCCGGTCGAGGACTGGATACCGCTGGTGAAGAAATATTTGAGTTCGAACGTTCCGCGGGAACAGGAAAGATATTTGTTGGACGTCACCCGGCTGACGGTCGACTCGTGCATCTCGATCTGTTCGGCGATGTTCTTCAGGGTCAGCGGACGGAGATGCGCCACACCCTTGCGGAAAAATTCTTCCTGCTGTTTTACGATCTCCGTCGCGACCTTGACAATCGTGCGCTGCCTCTGATCGAGCGCCTTGACCAGCCAGTTGGCATCGGCGAGACATTCGTTCAGCCAGTCCTTGGACTCCTTGTCCTGCGCCCCGTCCTTCAGTTCGGAGTAATAAGTGCGGTTTACCAGTAGCTTTGGCAAGGTGGCGCTGTTCACTTCGATGATCCACCGCCCCGCCCGTTCCGCGACAAAGACATCGGGTACAACCGCCTCCACCGCGCCGCCGCCAATCTTGCAACCCGGCTTCGGATCATAATTGCGCAATTCGCTGATCATATCCATCAGGTCTTCATCGTCAACGCCGCAGATACGCTTGAGCTGTGGCAGTGCCCCTTTGGCCAGCAGATCGAGATTGTCGATCAGGCACGCCATCGCCGGATCATAGCGATCCGCATCCTTGGCTTGCAGCGCCAGACATTCCGACAAATCCCTCGCGCCGACACCGACAGGATCAAGCGTCTGGACGGCGCCCAATATACGCTCGACATCGACAAGCCCGACGTTCAGGCGCTGGGCCAGTTCCAGCAGGTCTGCCTGCAAATAGCCGCACTCATCAATCTGGTCGATGATATGCTGTGCAACGAAAAGGTCCGTGCCCGAAAGCACGGCTCCCGCCTGGTCCATCAAATGGTCGGTAAGCGTTATCTCGGCGACCAGCATATTCTCGAAATCCGGCGCTTCGCCTGTAGCGCCGGCGCCGGAACCGGAGCTGGAGCCATTCAGCCCCAGCTGGCCGTCGAGCGCGCCATCACTTTCCGAAAGGCTGTTGTTGGAAAAACTATCCGTATCACCCTGCATATCAAGAGCGGATTCGGATTCTGCGGGCCCGGAAGACAAAATCTCGTCGCTTCCCTGCGCTGCTGCCTCGCTCGGTCCATTCTCACCCTCGACTGCTTCGCCGCTTTCCGTGGAAATCTCCCCTGTATCGAGTAGCGGATTTTTCTCGATCTCGTCGGAAATGAATGTTTCGAGCTCGAGATTGGACAGGGTCAGCAGTTTGATCGCCTGCTGTAATTGCGGCGTCATCACCAGCGACTGGCTCTGCCGCAAATCGAGACGGGGCGCGAGTGCCATGGCTACAGAGCGAAGCCTTCGCCCAAATAGAGCCGTCGGACGTTGGCATCGGCGACCAGGTCTTCCGGACTCCCGGCGAACAATACCTGCCCGTCATAAATGATGCAGGCCCGATCGACTATATCGAGCGTTTCGCGCACATTATGGTCCGTGATCAGCACGCCAATGCCCCGCTCGCGCAATTGGCAAACGAGATCGCGAATGTCTGCAATGGACAGCGGGTCGATACCGGCAAAGGGTTCATCCAGAAGCACGATCGACGGACTTGCAGCCAGAGCACGGGCAATCTCACATCGCCGCCGTTCGCCTCCCGACAGCGCCATCGCCGGCGAACTGCGCAACTTTGTAAGGCCAAATTCATCGAGCAGACGATCGAGCGTTTCCTGTCTGGCGTGAGCATCCGGCTCCACCATCTCGAGCACCGCCATGATATTTTGTTCGACGGTCATCCCTCGAAAAATAGATGTTTCCTGGGGCAGATAGCCAATTCCCAAGATCGCCCGGCGGTACATCGGAAGAGGCGTGATATCCTCTCCGTCGAGCATGATCCGCCCCGCATCCGGCCGCACCAGCCCCATGACGGAATAGAAGCAGGTCGTTTTGCCTGCCCCATTGGGACCCAGGAGACCAACTACTTCGCCGCGTCCGACAGACAGCGAAACATCGGACAGGACCGCGCGTTTGTCATAGCTCTTGGCAATCGAGACCACCGCCAGGCCATGCTCCATGGCATCACTGGCCATCGCCGCTCCCGGATCGGCCATCGTCGGAACATCAGTGACGGCTGAGTCGTTCATCATTGGTCCTCATTTGCATGGGCTGTCTTGTCCATTGGTTAACAGCATGCCCCAATCTGGTCCAAATTGGCAAGCTTTGTGCATGATAGATTGGAAATGGGCTGTTTCCGAAAATGGTCAAGCGGCGTGGGGGCTGGAAACAGCATCGTTCCGGTTCCTGTGTGACAATATTTCTTTGGCAACACCGCTGGAATTTCAGTCTTTCCGCTGCGGCACTGTGAACGTGCCGGATACGCGCCCGCTCGAATCTTGCGTGCCAGCCGAAGAACCGCCCGTCGTCCGCCCGTCTATTGTCGACCTGCCCGAAGCAAGGTCGATGATGAGGCGGCCACCGGACAGACGATTCGTTCCTTGCGTAAGTGTGACATTGCCAAGCAGGGTTATCAGCCGTCGATTGAGATCATATATGGCGACATTTCCGGAAGCCGTGTCACCCGCTTTGCGAACAGTGACGCCGCCGGATGCATCAATACGGTCAATTTCGATCCCGCCTGCCTTCCGATAAGCAACGGTCATGCGTGCTGAATTGAGCACCAGCCCGGCTTGCTCGACCCGAACAGCGCCCGACAGCACGACGCGGTCGGCACGATCCTGAACCTCAATCCGGCCGGCATTGAAATTCACCGGCGCATTGCTGTTGTGACTGCCGAAAACCTGTGCGGGGGCAGGGCCTGCAAGCAGTAACAATCCCGAAGCGAGAAGAGCCGACCCGGCGGACAGCGAGAGAAAGAGGTTCAATTTCATCTAGGGTCTTCTTAGTCCGTTTTGTTCGATCCGCAAATGCGCATTGCCATCGAAGCTCACAGTGCGTGCCACCAAGTCTGCTTCCAGCCGATCCGCTCGAAATGTGCCAATATTGGTTCGGCCTTTCACCGCTCCACCACTTTCCAATGTACGTTGTTTGAGATCAACCGTCACATTGGTCGTCGAAAGCCGGTAGCCGCTTGCCGACTCAACCTGCACCGGCCCTGGCACCCGGACATTTTCCTGGTCCATATCGTATCGGCCTTCATTCGCGCGAATCTGGGCCGGGCCATCTTGCAGCAAAATCCGGGCCGAAAGATCTTTCAGGTCCACGACCGCTTCTCTCGAGCTTTTCTGGACGGCAGATCCTGCTTTCAGTGAAAACGGACGGCCTTCGCTATCCTCTCCCCGATAGAGCGCTTCGGTGACTCGCATGCGTTCCTTGGCAACCTCCACGCTATTCTTGTCGAGCACAAAGCTCAATTCGCCTGTCATGGTGAACGGCGCCAGTGCCA
>JBLWTQ010000013.1:0-111430 GCA_048270065.1 Parasphingorhabdus sp.
TAAACACGCCCAGACGGCTCCAACGGATAAAGCGGTTGTAGATCGTCTTATGTGGTCCGTAAGCAGGCGGCGCATCGCGCCAACGCAGACCGTTTCTGATGACAAAGATAATCCCGCTTAGCACTCGCTGGTCAAATAGGTGTCTGTAATGTATCTCGCAAAAACTCCGATGTTTTTATTCGCAGGTCAACAATATGAATATGCGAGTCGGTATTGTTCGACCATTGCTTAAAAAGCGTCTTTAGCGCTAATTTCGCATCATTAATTTCATCGGTAAGTTTTTCAAATCCTCGAGTCTCACAGTTCTCAGCGATTCCCAACACTAAGTCTGCGGCATCATCTGAGGCTGATGCCAGATCTATGGGGCCTACGTTATAAGAGTCTTCAACATGCGAATCGATATCAACAATCACCCCTCCAGGTAGCTGGATTTCTATTATCCAGCTGCTATTAATTTCATATTTAGAACTAGTGATAGAAAGAATTTTAGGAATATTATTTTTGAAGTATTTATAAAAGGCGGCCGAAACCTTTCTAAAAACAACTGCAAATTCAGGTATAAGCGTATTTTCCCCATCAGCAGCCTCCCATTTTATCAAACTATTGGTTTCCGTGTGTTGTTCGACCATTATTCAATATCCTAAGTTAATCTTCTTTATCATCATTTTGTTTTAGGCCTGCCGACTTGATCAAACTGGCAGATTGCTGGCATCAAGCGCTGCAGCCCTAGTCGTCAGGAAAAGTGACGATATTTTCATCGTATAAGTAGTAATATTACGGCTGCCACGAGGCCGCTCCCACAGAACGAGGCCAAAAACGAGGATGTCGTAACCCGGCTAAGCGCATTTGGACTGAGCGTATACCGCCAGGCTGCGGAGCCCGGTTCGGGATCGAGTTTCAGGATTGGCGCCGGCTTTTTCCGGCCCTCTTTGGTATATTCTCTTGCTTCTTGGAGCGCGTACAAAGTTAAATTTGCGTCACTCCGCAAATCCTTGACGTACACTTCAACCGCCTCTGCATGCATTCTCAAGCTGACCAGGCTAGCTTCCAATTCCTCCATTGCTTTTCCAAGTCTACTGGCAATGCGAAATGGGCTTGCCGGGTCTTGAAGAAGAACTTTTGTGAGCATGTGAACCAGTACAGCTGCAAGCAGGATGACCGGATCTTTTTCATCAATATGCTCCGAAATGCCTCGCATTAGATCTTCTTCCAGCGGAGTAATCTTTGTTGAAAACAGGTCCTGCCAGAGGTCGTGTAGGTCACTCATTTCTCCAGCCTTTCGAACACTTGCTGATGAAAATTCTGTAAGCGGTTTATGAAATCCTTCCGGGTAAAAAGTGCCGGGCAAGACTGGACTGCTTCCATGAAGCTCAGCCCTTCAACATAAAAAGCATCTTGGATTTCTTTGGGAAGCGTCGGTATCCGGATAACATTTGCGCGCTTCTCACCACGTATCTCATGTTCACCAAAGATGATCAGATCGTGTACCCCGCAGTCATCGGATAACTTTTGGAAGGCGAGTTTCTCGTCATTCTTCGAGGCAACAAATATCAATATAGCGGAACTGCAAAACGGTTCTGATCTTAAATCTACCGTCGCTTGAATCGCATCGCGGTAGAGAGATTGTTCAAGCTCGATAATTGCGGGCCTGCTTGCTTGCTGTAGGCGTGCATCAAAACCACGTTGAAAGCGATCGGGGTCAGATGATGGGTATCTGACGATATCGGCCTCATCAATAGCTTTAAACGCGCGGGACTTGTTGCCGCCAATTTCGATGAATAATGGATTGTTCATAAACATTCCCAGGATCGCGGCCAGCGTGCTGCTGCCGACCCCGCCATCATATTTGGCAATGATATAGGTCGGGGCGAGGCCGGTGTCGCGGGCAAGCTTCATCGGAAAACGGACAAGTTCTGTCGTATGGCTTCTGTTGGCCGCGAGCAGCCGCCCATAGGCCGGATCCTGACGGGTTAATTCGTTACTCATAGCATGTCCTCGTCGTTGATTTCAGATGGTTGCCTGGGTTGAAGCCTCATCGGACGCGCCAAGATACCCTTGCGCTCTCCGTTAGGTTTTTGGGATGGTGCCTCGGAGACGTCCGAATGAACGGTCGATATTAATTCGCGACGTCCGTGATCTAAGCTCGGCAGAGGAGCATCGTCACGCGTTGAGGACCCGCGATCGTCTCGCCGCATTTCATCACCGGGAAGAATGTTTTGATCGGTCTCACCTGATAAATCCAAGGGGTCGGCGGGTGGTGCTATGGTTGCTTCAGAATCTTTTTGTGAACCGAATTTGTTCTCGCTGGCACCGCTTAGAAGACCCGAGTTATCTACCAGTTCACCCCCATCGTCGTTGGCTTGGCAGGCGTCGGCCAGCGTCGCGCCCGTCTCATCGTCGGTGCATACCGGATCAATATTGGGGCTGTCTGTCTTGCTCAATCCTTGCGCGTCTTGGCCATAATCGCGGCCAGTCTCGCCGACATCTCCATGGTCTGATATGCCATTAAAAAGGTCCAGGTCTTCGTCATTTTGATCAGCATGAAGGGGCCCATCAGCATCCTCAGCATTTGCAGGGACCGCGTTATTCTCATCCGAGGGGTCTGCATAAAAAGCGTCGGGTTCAGTATTCCCGGTTGCCGTTTCATCGTCTATATAATCATCTTCGAGCCACGGCGAGACAACCTGATAGATCTTTCCCTGACAGGTCTCATAATCGCTGTCTTCCTCACGAACAATGTATCCAAATTCATCAATTTTGAAGGTATCATGGTTTCTGACGGCAAATTCGAGGGATCGCAATTGAGACAATTCGCGATTAAGATTGCCTCTTTGCTTAGCCTCATCTTCAAAGGTCTGATGGGCATTGCTCTCTTGCATGGCCAAATTCATTATTCCATAAAAAGCGCCTTCGCTGTCCAACCTCGGAGCATAGATTTCAGCGAGCCGTGATAACTTTTCAATGAGAGCAGGAACCCATTCAGCGGGCGGATTTACGTCGGGCTTTAAGCGATCGTATACCTGCTTGAGCACCGCTACGGACATCAAGGATGGGCGCTCAGCATCCATTCGCCAGTTTTGACTACGAATAAAATGAACCAGCGCAGTGACCTTTTCCAGGTCAGATTCGTTGGCGACCCCGAGCAGTTTCGCACAATTTTCGATATCTTTGTCGTGCAGCACATTACAGGTATCGGCATATGCCCGTGCTTCACCCTGTGATAGAGAACGCGCCTGACCCATCAGGAGCGCCGCGCCGGTCGCGAATTCGGTGCTGACGCTGATTTCTGAAGGAAGAAATTCCCGGGCTTTTGCCAGCAAGTTCTCAGCATCTTGATTGGGCAAGTTAATTGCCAGATCTATAAGCCGTGCCTCCTCTTCAGACATTCCTTCCCGATACGCATCGAGAAGGCCCGCCTTGCCTAGTTGATTCCAGGGGTTGTCAGCGTCCTTATAGTCAGGATCAATATGGCTCGACCTGATGAGATCTGCCAACACATCAAGCTCAAAACTGCGCCGCCGGGCGGGCGCAGATGGCGAGACATTTCGTGCAATCAGTTCGTCGATAAACGGTTCAGTAAGGGATAGCTTGCTATCACGGCTATGGTCTTCGCGGCTTCGCGGAACCTGCTCTGTAGCATCATCCTTATCGTTCAGCAGGTCATATTCAAGCTGCCATTGATGCCATGCCACATAAGCAACAAGTGCTTCGGAAATGGCTTTCTCAGCCTTTGCTTTCGCTTTCCTGCACTGTTTGCCGACCTCCTTTTTCGCGCGTTGATAGGGCCGCATATCGAGCAAGACGCTGCGTAGCCGCTGACGCGCGTCATAAGCACGGCGCGTCAAGTTGCCGTTGGCATCATGCTCTTTCATGTGGGCAGCCGCATCGTTAAATGCGTCAAGTCTTCGCTTTGCTTCCGGAAAATCTTCCGAAATCTTTTCGAGGGTTTCTTTGAGAAGTTTGTCTAAAGTTGAATGTTCCATCGACTGTTATATGACAGACGGATTTTATTCCCAAGCGGATCACAAAAAAAATTAAAATATATTTTGGTAACCTGTAATTCTGGTTACGCCAGCTTTAGACAACACCCGCTTATACAGAATATTGGCACAAATCAAGAACGAAGTATATTCAGTGATATGTTCGGAAAGCATTACGAACGATTAAATCATTGTCATTCGGAATATCTGGAATTGGCTATTCCAAACAGAATTTGAGAAAAACTTCAAATTCGTTTTTTTAGGCGCAATACCGCAAAGTCATACGCACTTTTAGAGCGTACGACTTTGCTGCGATCGTTCGGACTGGTTGGTCCTTAAATTTGGCGAACTTTCGTTCGCACGTCGGAAAATATCCTCCTTGTTCTGGGCGGTCATTCATGACCTTGGGCGGCACCTGCTGGTGCCTTGGGCGCTGCGGGGTGCAAAGCATCCGCAGCTGGTAAAATCCTCCAGAAGAAAAGAACATTGAAGTGCCTTGCCGGTGAAGCCGGCAGGTGAGAGGAAAAAAGAGCAGTAGCGCTCGGCCAAGCCTCGCCGGTTTCCCAACAGGAGAAACCATAATGAACATGATACAAAACCAACCAAAGCTGGAGGAAATCGCGAGACGGCTTGACCGTGAAAAAGATTACCGCGTGCTTCGCGCAGTCCCGAACCGCTTTACCCATATGCCAGAAGACGGCGTGCCGCCCGATGGCAGATGCATTGCAATCTTGGACACCGAAACTTCGGGGCTGAACGTTCAAGCAGACAAGCTGATCGAACTCGCGATCATGCTGGTTTGGGTGGATGATGACGGAGAGGTCACCGGACATATGGGGCCGGTGAGCTGGCTGCAGGATCCTGGCGTAGAACTGGAACCGGAGATCACCCTGATCACGGGCCTCGCCAATCACCATTTGGCCCACAAGCAAATTGATGATGCAGCAGCATTCGGTTTTCTCGATCGAGCAGATCTGCTGGTCGCCCAGAACGCAAAATTCGATCTCGCCTGGATTGAGCAGCGATACCCGGGGCTGAAAGGCAAAGCCTGGGCTTGTAGCTGCAGCGAGATCGACTGGTTGAAGCTTGGCTACGAAGGACGCTCGCAGCAACATCTGCTTTGGCAGCATGGCTGGTTCACGAATGCGCATCGAGCAGAGGCAGACGTCTGGTCGCTGTTCTGGTTGCTGCAGCAGCGCCAGCGGGGTCCGGGCGACAGTCCGGTCCAGAGCCATCTGCAGCGGCTGCTGGAAGCGACCGAGACGCCTACCGTACTCGTTGAAGCATTACGCGCTCCCTATTCTGCAAAGGACAAGCTCAAGGCTCGAGCTTATCGGTGGGATGCGGGGCGCCGCGTCTGGTGCAAAGAGATGCGAGATGAGGATCAGGCTGCTGAACGCAGCTGGTTCCGAGCCGAAGGGCTTCCACTGTTCGGCGCCAAAACAATGACCGCGAATGAGCGTCACCGGTAAAATCAATCACAAGCCCCAACAATTACGGCCTGCCTTTCGGCGGGCTTTTTTTATGAAAGTAATAAACTCATGACCAACCAAACAGAAATTGAACAGCAGCTGGCACGCGAAGCCAATCTATTTGCAACGCGCGGCAGTGCGGGCAATACAACCCGAACCTATATCGTTGCTGATTTTGAATATGGCTATGACCGGGACCGCTATCACGGATATCGCACAGCGGAAGGCACAGACGCCGAAAAAAAGATCCGCTGGCCCTTCCACCGCATCGCAGCAGCATCCTGGTGCGTGATGCGCTTCAAGCGGGGATCGGACGCTCCAGAGATTGAAGGTCCGGTTGTTCTCTCTGCCGATGACCACAGCGAAAAGGAAATGGTCTCTGCGTTCTTTGACGCCTTGGACCAGGAGCCAGGCGCTGTGCTGGTAACATGGGGCGGGGAGCATAAAGATCTGGCCGTTCTGCGCCGAACCGCTGGCGAGCTTGATCTGATCATGCCCGGGCAGCTGCGCGACCTCTCGCCGGTTTCTGACCGCAGGATCGATCTATGCGGCGCCGTCTCGATCCGCACAGAATCCGTCCATCTTCCGGAATATGCAGCAGCTTGCTCGATCCCGGCAAAGCCATCACCGTCCAAAACCATTGGTGAACTGGTCGAGAAGGGGATGTGGGGGGATGTCGAGGAGCAGGTGCTGGCTGATGTCATGACGACGGCGATCATCATGCTGCGCCATCTCAAATCCCACGGGCTGATCCGCTGCGCCATTCCAGCATGCAGTTTGGCGCTGGCAAACGCAGCAACGACCGTGAACCCGGATAGCGAATTTCTGAGGCGAACGTTCAAGCCCTGGGCTCAGCTCAAAGATAGCACGGCCAATTATACCTGCCCGATCTACCGGGCAGCGTAGCTTCTATTCTACGCTCCATCACAAGCGTGGACATTCTCAAAGTCGAGCCGGCGTCATAACGGGCAGGCCTCTAGGGGCGACCGGCTCTACCGATAACTTCAAACCACATCTCACTATCTTTAACCAACCCCCGAGCGGGCGGCATCTCAGGATGACCGCCCGCTTGGCATTTCAGGACAATTTTTATGAAACTACCCATATATTCGGAGAGGATTGTCACCTTCTCCGTCGTCTACCATCCCTTTCGCCGCAACACGGAGCGGTTCATACGCGCCTTTGGTGCCTTTGAGGTCAATTTCCAGCCTGGTGATGACATATTGTTCACGCGCCATCATCATACATATCCAGATAAGGATCGAACCGCTCCTTTACTGGAAATGACGAAGCTGCTCGATCAACAAACCGACTGCGTTTGCGCGGTTCTGGAAGCTCCGGGCGGGTCTCACCGGCCAAAAACCAAAGCCGACTTTGCGAAAAATGTCCTTGATGCACTGCCGATCTTTAATCTGGGTCTCCACCGCAAGATCCATGTTCATCGGACAGAAGATCAATATGTCCGGGTCAGCGCCGAACTGTTCGGCATAACTTTGGCGTCCAAGATGGCCGGGCCGTCAGAAAAATCCCGGCGCGCAGCAGACCACGCACAGGCGTTATGGCTGTCCTGGGTCTTCAATTGTCTAGGCGAAGATCCGGATCAGGCGAGCCTGGTAGCGGCCTTCCAGGCTTGGCGCTGCGTCGACGACCTGCGCCCAGTAATATTTTGAAGAACAGGCATTCGCGTAGCGGCCACTGACCTTCGGGGCATCGCCTAACGCGCCGCATCATCAATCAATAACAGCAGGAGCAGAAATCATGTAGTAAAATCACCAAGACCCTGCAGCGGGCAAAGACGCTGCACATATCATCAACCTGGCCGCCCGACACTCCGTCGCTGCGGCTTTTTTCATATCTAAAGGAAATATATCATGGCGAAGAAGCCAACCAATAATCGCGCTCCGGCAAAGGCCGAGCCCAACAAGCCTTATAAAATCGCGGGCACTTCCATTGTCCCGGCCCAGCTATTCCATGTTCCCTCGCTTCAGCCAAGAAAGGAGGGGCCGTGGCGCGATGAACCCGATAAGCTTTCATGGATCGATAAAGCCACCGGTATGCCGTGCATAATGCTCCGTGCCCGGCTTGGCACCTTATCAGGTTATGTCGCGGTGAACACCGAGCATCCTCTGTTCGGTTACGACTACCGCGCTGTTCCAGCAGACCTTGGCATTCAGCCTCACGGCGGCCTGAACTACAGCGCGGCCTGCGATGAAGAAGCGGACGAACGCGTTTCTGTCTGCCATGTTTCAGGGCAGCCCCCGCAAAGGGTCCGCCATCCGCGCGGCAAGCAGGAGCATCCTCCATTCAGTGAAGAATTATGGTGGTTCGGGTTCGCCTGCGACAAATCCTATGATTTGCGTCCTGGCTGCTACCAAGACCATATGTCGGCGGAAAACGGACAGACTTATCGCGGCGAGGATTACGTGTTCACCCAGTGCACAAATCTCGCGCATCAGTTGGCTGCGGCTGGTGGCGAAACGGGTTCGGGCGTTCCCATCGATACAAGCAGCTTTACCGTGCCGCCGGTCGGTCTTGATGCAGGGGAGAAATGAAATGGACGAGAACATTCCATACGAAAAACGCCGCAATCCCAATCTGCCTTGGGGCTATTGGATGGCAGCCCCCGGTGAAACCACAGGCGATCAGGTTCTGATCGACGAGGACGGTAGCCGGTGGGCGTCTGTTCGTGAATGTCTTTGGGTCAAGCGCTTCAATATGGCGATGCCCGAGCATCTTCCGTATATTGACCTCGAACTGGAGTTCCTGCTCACCTTTCTGGTCATCACGGAACGCCGGATCATTCGGGTTGAGGAGAAGGCCATCGACCTTTTCGGCGACTACGACAGGTCCCGGTTCTACCAAAGCTGGCTGATCGACAAGAAGCTCATGACTTATGTCCGGGGCGGTTCCCAATCTACGGAACTCACGCCGGAAGCTTTTGCTATCTTGCTTATGCTCGCCAATACACGCAGCCTGAGGAACCAGCCGCTGCCGGTTGGTCTGCCGACGCTGGAACGATGGCATGGGCTCGACCCGGAAGCCATAACGCCCGAATGGGAGGCAGCGCTGCAGAAACTCGAGCGTTATGCAGGTCAGCTGCCATATCGGTTTGAGCGGGTAATGATCGGGAAACTCAATGCCATTCGCCTTGTTGGTGATGGGCTAGGGCCGAATATTCCGCTGCGCCGGACCTTGTGGTCACTCACCTTCTCGGATCAATATGCGCGGGACCGGTTCTACTTCTGGCTTTGTCACCGAGTCGATCGGTGGGGAGATTGGGGGACACGCGCTTGGGAGAATGGGCCCCGAGCGCTCAGCGAATATCTGCTGCAGCTGAAATTTGCGGATGAACGGGTGGTGATGCCCGACTGACCAAGCTGGATAATGGCAAGAACAACGGGCGGTCTCTTCGCAAGGCCGCCCGCTGTCATTTATCAGGAGGCAAAATTGCCAAGACCCCGCTTGCCGCTGGTTCATGCGGAGCACCTCGACATATTGACGGACGAGATGCTCTCTGGCCAAACTAATAATGTTGTTCGCATCGCCGAACGCTTGACTGAGATGAATGTCCGTTGGGACGTTGCTTTCCGCCTCAACCAGCGAACAACTTTGCAACCAATAGTAATCGGCTAGGTTGCTACTGAGTGCCCGCCACCAATTTCATTAATAGTTTTCATCGCTTAAATGCTGGGGTCAGCCTGAAGTGTCAGTTTTCTCCTCGGACCGCAATCTAAGTGGGTGTGGTTTGATAGAGGCAATCAAGGATTGTAATCTTATCACACAAGGCATCAGCTCATCTAAAGTTGGATCGTCTTCATATATGCCTTCAAGCGTCGTTGTCCGAGCGTGACCGAAAAACGCCTGACGGATGCCCAGCTCAATCTTGGGTTTGCCTTTTCTTAGATAAGAAGACGCGAATTTTCTGAAAGATCGGGTGTCAATATCCTTATCAGCAATCGTAACCGAGGTGCCATTCGGGAAATGGTGCGCAAGCAATGGCTTAAACACCAGTTCCAGGAATCTTTTTCGGGCAGGGACTTTGGTGGTATTCAATTCGGGGAATAACCAATAGGCACCTTGAGCTCTCAGCTTCCTCACGTAATTTAGGAAGCCGAGCTCGATGAGTTTGGGCGCTATCGGAAGGACTCGGTCGCTGTTTCCAGTCTTTATTTCCTGATCAATGCTGGATCGAACGTGAACATATGGGATCGCTTCATTTTCAAAGATATTTTTCAGAGGCATTTGAAAAAATTCGTTTGATCGATTTCCATGGACGATCAAAAGGAGGGGGCCCCAGTAAAAACTGTCATGAATGATTTCTGTTCCTGGTTCGAAGCGTTTTTGTTGATCAAGGCAGCCCGTGTATATTGGACCGCTGAGTAGCTTCAGGACCTCTTCTTCCTTGGGTACAGGGAGGCGTTTATTCTTCTTTCTGGGATCCTTTTTGTTCAGATTGTTAAAGCTTACATTAGGATAGACGTGGGTATGTTTGCCGCGCCCGTCTTCTAATTTACGGGCAAAGTCGAACAACTGTTTGAGCGTGTTCATATGCCGATTATGGGTTGTCGGTGAAAAGCCTATTTTTGGTAACTTATCTTCCGTGGCTTTGCGCGCATCTTTTCTCCATTGGGCTGAAAGAGTCTCTCCACGCGCAAATACGGCCTTCATGCCGCCGGCTCGGTCTTCCTTATTCTTGCCCCAAACTGTAGGCATTTTTGACAGGCGCATCTGGATATTAAGGAGATGGCATCTCTCTATCTGGCTTAATTGCAGGTCACCATTTTCTGCGATAAAAATTTCGGTTATTACCTTTGCGTTTCGACACGCAGAATCCTGCCAGTTTTGTGATCGCTCGTTTTCGTCGACAGCCAAGGTGCATAATTCCGATACACGCAGATCGATTAGACCTGACTGCACCGTTGCGGGGTAAGTTGAATCTGGTTGGGCGAAATTTGGTGCATATGCTTCAACTTGCGCAGAGCCGCGATTAGCAGCGCTAGCCAAGTCGGCGTCATCAGCGGCTAATTTATCTTTATTCCAATCTTCGACGACGGTACTGTCTGGAGTTCGTTGCCGAGAGATTGGGTTTTTGTATTCACGCTCCTTCTCAATTTCCTGATTGGCGTCGAGGCACGCTTGGCTATATGCTTGAGCAATCGTCGATAAAATAATCTTGCGATTTGCTGGAGTATCGGAGACGCCAGCGTTTTCCATCATGTGACCAACTAGACGCAGTGCGATGGCTGGACTACCTAGCGGGGCCATAGCGGCGGAATTCTTGTTGATTTCTGTTCTGCATACGATGCCGGGTAGCATTTGCTGCGGCGGAACGATTGAGTGAATACCGATAAGTTTCTTCAGTAGCTTTTTTTCTTCCTCATCCCCCTCAGAATGAGCATCTGGTAAATCTAGAAGATCTGTATCTGCTGGCAAGGCACCGGACATACCCATCATTGCGAACAGCTTGCTATATGCAGAATTGTAACGTCGATGCAGCTCAAAGTGGAACGGCGGGCGGCTCTGAATAGCTGCGATGTGGTCACGCTTATATTCTAGAGCTTCTTTGTAAACAGCAGCGATCATTTTTGGATCAGGGCTTTTTACCTGAGTTGGGTATTTTACTGCGACCATTTCAAGCTCCATATCAAGGCTTAGTGCCATACGCCTTGCCACGGATTTATCCGGAGTTCTTAGCGTTATACGTAGCATTATAGATAATTTTGTTGGCTTTCCCAAACTGACGCGCCGGCGCCACCAGTAGGTTTCGCCTCGGCGATAGACACTCATGTCCGACTGGCCGATTCTGGGGAACAAGGCATGTGCGTTGAAAATGTGCACATCAAAGTGCACAGGTAGGTGCACAATTTGGGATTCTGATTTCTCAACCGCATGTTGGGGCGTCCTCAAAGTCGAGGAAAACTGCGGTTTTTGGTTGGGAATCAATATCCATTGGTCGGGACGAGAGGATTCGAACCTCCGACCCCCACACCCCCAGCTGATAAATGCGTGATATTTGTTGGGACGATTTGGTATGCTTTGGGACTATAAATTCAATAAAATCAAAAAGATAGATTGATTTTGGTGTTCCCGTTTTGTACTCATTGATCCCGGCAGATTTCATCATTTTGCACTTACATTGCACTTACAGAAAAAGTGCATGTGTTGAGATAGAAAGGAAATGGCCGTGCAAACTGCACTTACACAGACTGTCATAGACCGTGCCAAATCGGCTAAAAGACCTTATGAAATTAGAGATAGCCGTTTGAATGGTTTTCTGGTTCGCGTGCAGCCTTCGGGTGTAAAATCATTCTACTGTGAATACGATCGCGGCAAGCGCTGGCGTCTTGGACGCACAGATTCCATGGCCGTTGGACAAGCAAGAAATCAGGCGAAGCAAATAATTTCCCAATATCATTCCGGCATCGATCCAATGGACGAGAAAAGATCGAACGCGCAAGCAATCACGCTCGGTGAGTTTATCGATCTATTTTTCCAACCTTGGGCTCAATCTCATCAAAAGGCACATGAGCAAAATATCAAGCGGATCCGAACCGTGTTCAAAGATTTTTTGAAACGAAAATTGGATGATGTGAGCGTTATTGATCTGGAACGGTGGAGAGCTAACCGAATTGCTGTGGGCAATAAAACAACAACCATCAATCGCGACATCGCATCCATAAAAGCAGTCTTTAACCGGGCAGTCGATTTTGAGATCATTGAACAAAATCCAATCGCCAAAGTGAAGAAGGCAAGAGAGGATACCAGACCGCGTGTTCGCTATCTCAATGATGAAGAACTCAGATCGCTGCTTGATGCACTAGATCGCCGCGAAGAGCGCCGGTGTGGCGAGAGGGTTAGTGCAAACCGGTGGCGTAAAGAACGCGGATATCGTGCGCTTCCCAATCTGAATAAAGTTGCGTTCACCGATCACCTTAAGCCCATGATTCTACTCTCACTCCACACTGGCATGCGGCGCGGGGAGATATTCGACCTCAAGTGGCAACATGTTGATTTCAGCGTGAGATCAATTGCTGTTGTTGGAGAAACGGCGAAGTCGGGAAAAACGAGGCATATTCCGATGAACCGAACGAGCTTCGACGTTCTGTCTTGTTGGCAGAAACAATGCACCAAACCGTCGGGCAGGGTGTTTAAAAATGCCGATGGCCACCGTTTCAACAATGTAAAAAGATCGTGGACAGCAATCTTGAAACAAGCAGGCATTGTCAATTTCCGTTGGCATGACATGCGGCATCATTTTGCATCACGCCTGGCTATGGCTGGCGTTGATTTGAATGCGATCAGAGAGCTGTTGGGGCATAGTGATTATGAGATGACGCTGCGCTATGCACATCTTGCGCCCGAGCATAAGAGAAAGGCGGTTGAGTTGCTTGATTAGAGCACTTGATTGTTTACTTTTTGGCCCCAATCCAGTCGACATCAATGCCGTCAACACCGGATTGAACGCCTTCAATGATTACCTGGGTGCCGCTCTTAGGAGTTTTTACGTCCAGAAAATTTAGCCGCCAGATTTTTTCATCGGCGCACTGAAGTATGTAGCGTCGTTCGCCTTCTATCAATTGTCCGGTCAGCCGAAGGCGGTTTGAGTTTGAACGGTTCATGATTGAGTGCTCTTGTCCTACAGTCGCGATTCAGTCCAGCGTGCAAGAACCTTCTTTACGTAATCCCGGGTTTCCCGGTACCGGGGAATACCTTTAGCTTTCAGCACAGCGCCAGGTCCGGCATTATATGCCGCAAGCGCCAAATGGATTGCACCAAACTTATCCAGCATTTGCTTGAGGTAGCGCGCGCCCCCGTCAATATTTGCGGAAGGATCGAAACGGTTTTTGACGCCGAGGTCCGAAGCGGTTCCCGGCATTAACTGTGTCAATCCACCGGCACCGGCAGAACTAACAGCCATCGGATTGTACCGCGATTCCTGCCAGATCAGAGCGTCGAGCAATCCAAAGGGAAGGGCGTGTTTTCTTTCGGCCGCCCTGATGGAGCTTAGATAAACAGATCGCCTGGCCGAAGCTGTTCGGCTTAGCCCTGCACGTTTGCTACTTTTTAATTTGGTTTTGGCTCCGTCGTAGACTGCCTGTGTTCTCAGGACTGATAGTATTGGATTTGCTGGCTGCCAGATTCCGTGTTGGAATAGCTGGAAATTTGAATGTTCGACGGTCTGTTGGCCATCTGTTTCTGGTGCAGGAGGTTCAGCACCGTCAGATAAACTCACGTTTTGTGCCCATGCCGCGCTTCCGCACAACACAGCAGCAACCACTCCTAATGATAGCTTATTTGCCAAAATTCATCTCCATCTTGCATCGAATCAGATGAGAACATAAATAGAACATATTGCTGTAGGAAAGCGCTTATTTACAATTTGAAGAGGGGAGGCTGCCGGGAAGGGGAGAACTGGCGCAGATACAAGGAACTCCTCGATGTCCCGTAACGTCCTAACTGATCACAGGTCGTATCTGGAGAGAACTGCCAGGCAGATTTGTGAAAAATTTTCAGGTTATTGGAAAAATGGCAAAGGCATGTGCTGCTGTCCGGCTCATGATGATAATACACCATCACTTGGTGTGAGCATCGGTCGAAACGCGATTCTTTTCCATTGTTTTGCAGGCTGTCCGCAAAAGGATGTTCTGGCGGCACTTGAACGCCAAGGTGTATCGGCGCGCAGTCTTTTCTGTGGCGGCTCTGCCTCAATTTCCTCAGCACCGCCCAAGGAGATTAAACCCAGTGCCAATGCGCAGCGGCTCTGGGGGCAAGCACAGCGCCTGCAAGAAACTATTGCGCGGAACTATCTGCAAAAGCGCCTAATCAATATCACATCTCCAGAACTCCGCTTTCTCGAACGAACCCCGCTTGGACCAAAAGGTCATGTCCGCTTTCTTCCAGCAATGCTGGCTGCGGTGCGCACGGACGCGGATATCATGGCGATCCACCGTACTTTCTTGCGTACCGATGGTTCGAGGAAGGCTGATTTCAAAAAACCCAAACGCGCGCTGGGGTCTCTCGGAACTGGCGCTGTGCGCCTTTTCCCGCCCAAAGATGGGGTCCTTGGATTAGCGGAAGGCACCGAAAGCGCAATATCTGCAACCCAGCTGACCGGAGTCCCGACCTGGGCAACGCTCGGCAATGAGCGTTTCGGGATCGTGACCATCCCCGAAAGCGTGAAATATTTATATCTCTTTGTCGATCATGACGCTGGGGGTGATCTCGCCGAAGCTAAGGCCCATGAACATTTCCAGATGCCTGGCCGGTCGATAATAGCGCGCCGACCATATCGGCGCGGCGATGACTGGAATGACGAGTTGTTCCGCATGGTCGCTGCTGCTGGCTAACCCTTACCATCGTAAAATGAGAGGAAAGGGGGCTTTCCCTTGTGCGCACGATAAGGCCGTTTCGGCTTTGTCCGTGCCCAACGGAGGAAAGCTATCATGACTCTAGAAAATGCACAGTTGCAACTTGACGAAGCACAGGATCGGACACCGGAGACGGTGATCAAGGCCGCTTATAAAATCGCAGATCGTCTTGGTGCGGGCTTTCAAGTCACGCGAAGAGATATCAACGCGATATTTGAAAAACTAACCGGAAGCAGCGATGCAGAAGATGGCTGGTCGGTAAAAATGACCGGCTGCGCAATCGAGCTCGGCGAACTTATACATCTGTGCGAACATTCCGGCATATCGCTCAATTCTGATTTTGCTGATACCGAAAAATGCTTAGGAGCCCTCGAGCAGGCCCTTCCGCCGCAACATAACCGGCATGACGATCAAATCGCGCTCCAGCAATTTTCAACGCCAGCCCGGCTTGCCTGGGCGATGGCCTTGGCCGCAGGGATAAAGCCTACAGATATCGTACTCGAGCCATCAGCCGGAACCGGGGTCTTGGCCATCTGGCCGCATCTTGCCGACGCGACGCTGATTCTCAACGAAATCGATGACCTGCGCAGTGCGTGTTTAAATGAGCTGTTCCCGAACGCCGCGCACTCATCCCATGATGGTGAGCTGATCGACGAATTGCTTCCACCCCGCCACAATCCGAATCTTGTGCTCATGAACCCGCCATTTGCGCAAAGCGCAGAACGGGGGAAAGATGGCCGCGCAGCCCTGCGGCATTTGCGCTCTGCCTGGCGGCGTCTGGCGACAGGTGGACGGCTTATCGCGATCATGCCCGAAGGTTTTCGAGCGGGCGAATTTGCAAAAAGTGATCCTGCACCCTGCGCTCTGCGTTTGGATGCGCGCATCATGCGATCATTTGCGCGACGGGGAACCGGCATCACCGTGCGCTTGGTGGTCTTCGATAAGATTGCTCCAAAGCAATACGTAGATCCAATCGACATCGACGATTTTAAAAGCTTGTGCGAGGCATGCCGTGCTTTACCTGAGCGCGCTGCATCTCAATCAGCGGGGCTGACATCCAGGCGCAAGGCAAAACCGCTCGCGCTAGTATTGAACAACAATTTGCAACGTCCCGTCGCGCCCGCCTCAAAGCCCTTCACTGGCGCGCCGATATCAGAAAAGCTGGTTTTTGAGGTGCTGGAGGATGTGGCACCAACGCCGGAGCAAAAAGGCATTTACCTGGCCTATCGTCCCGGCCGCATTGCCATCGACAACGCCCCCGTCCATCCGACACGATTGGTTGAATCGGTGGCCATGGGATCCGTTGCTGCGCCGGTCCCCGAACATCAGCCGGTTGTTCCAGCAGACTGGAGAAAGAACGAGCTTCTTTCCGATGCGCAGTGCGAAACGCTTATCTATGCCGTGAATGCCTTCTCGCGCGATTTGCCGGGAACTTACAGGCCAATCAATAACGGCTCCGGGCTGGAGCCATCCGAAGAGGGTTTTCGCTACCGGACCGGATTTTTTCTGGGAGACGGAACCGGAGCAGGAAAGGGCCGTGAGATTGCCAGCGTCGTGATGGACCGATGGCTGCAGGGTCATTGCCGCCATATCTGGATCACCAAGAACGAAGCCCTGCTGGAAGACGCCCGCCGGGACTGGTCCGCCCTTGGCGGCTTGCCGCTCGATATCCAGTCGCTTTCGAACTGGAAGCTGGGAAAGCCGGTTTCGATGTCTGACGGTATATTGTTCGTCACCTACCCCACGCTGCGTTCGGGCCGGATGGAAACAACCAGGCTTACTCAGATATTGGAATGGGCAGGGGACGAGTTTGACGGCGTTATCGCTTTCGATGAGGCCCATGCGATGGCGAATGCATTGGGAGGAACGGGAAGCCGCGGCAAGATCAAGGGTTCGGAACAGGGTCTGGCAGGCCTGCGCCTCCAAAATCTTCTTCCTCGCGCGAGAATATTATATGCATCCGCAACTGGAGCTTCGGATATTGCCAATCTTGGCTACGCTGCCCGGCTTGGTCTTTGGGGTCCCGAAACCGCCTTTCCCAATTATGACAAGTTTTTGAGCGACATTCGCGCTGGCGGCATTTCTGCAATGGAACTGGTCGCGCGCGACCTGAAATCGCAGGGGCTCTATCTCGCCCGCGCGCTATCTTTCGCGGGCGTTGAGTATGAAATTTTGGAGCATGCGCTTTCTGCGGCCCAGATTGCCATTTATGACGAATATGCAGCGGCCTGGGCGATTATTCACAAAAATCTTGAGGCAGTCCTTGAAGCCACGCGGATAGTCGATGAAGACAGCGGCGATACGCTCAATCGAAACGCCAAGGCGGCAGCGCTTTCGATATTTGAGGGAACCAAGCAGCGTTTCTTCGCGCAGCTATTGCTCTCGATGAAACTTCCCAGCCTGCTTCCAGCCATTGAGCAGGCGCTGGAAGAAGGGCATTCCGCCGTAGTGCAGCTTGTATCGACTGCCGAAGCTATGCTCAATCGCAGGCTTGCCGATCTCAGCGCTGAAGAACGCGAGCAGCTCGATATCGATTTATCCCCGCGCGAATATGTCATCGATTATCTCGCCAAAAGCTTTCCAGTCCGGCTCATGCAGGTTTTTCGTGATGATGACGGCAATTTTCGTTCAGAGCCGATGTCTACCAGCGACGGTCATCCGGTCCTTTGCCCGCGCGCGGTTCAGGCAAGAGATGCGATGATTGAAAAACTCTGCGCGCTTCCTCCGATATGGGCTGCATTGGATGCAGTGATCGAACGTTTTGGAACAGATCATGTCGCCGAAGTGACCGGTCGAACCCGCAGGCTTATCGGCGGCAGCGACGGACAACAACGCCTCGAACGCCGCACCGCGCGATCGAATTTAATCGAAGCCCAGAGTTTCATGGACGGAGAAAAACGCGTGCTGGTCTTTTCCGACGCGGGCGGGACAGGCCGGTCCTATCATGCAGATCTGGACGCACAAAACCAGCAGCGCCGTGTGCATTTCCTGCTCGAACCGGGATGGCGTGCTGACAATGCCATACAGGGCCTCGGCCGCACCAACCGCACCAATCAGGCATCCGCGCCGCTTTTTCGGCCCGTTACCACCGATGTAAAAGGCGAGCGGCGGTTTATCTCCACTATCGCCCGGCGGCTCGATAGCCTTGGCGCTCTGACACGCGGGCAACGGCAGACCGGCGGGCAAAACCTGTTCGATCCGGCTGATAATCTGGAAAGTGAATATGCCCGCGACGCGCTCACCAGCTGGTTTCACCTGCTTTATGAAGGCAAGCTCGAAGCAGTGTCCCTGGATAAATTCCAGGATGTTACGGGTCTCAAACTTGAAACACCTGACGGTGATCTGGCTGAAAAACTGCCAACTATCCAGCGCTGGCTAAACCGGATATTGGCGCTGCCCATCGCTTTGCAGAATGCGATATTTGATGAATATCTGGCGCTGATCGAAGCGCGCGTCGAAGCGGCGCGCGAAGCGGGAACCCTGGATCTGGGCGTTGAAACCATTGCTGTCGATGAATTCAAGATCATTTCGGACAAGCTTTTGCGAACCGACAGTATCTCCGGGGCAACCACGCATCTTGTCACGCTGGAAACCCGGCGCCCGCTCAAACCGCTCAGATTCAAAAGATTGTATAAATTATATGATTTTAGCTCGCCGAATGTCCATTTGCTTTGCAATGCGCGTTCCGGCGGTGTTGCGTTATCTATACCCACCCGGCGCATGATCACCGACGAGGGTGAGACTATCGAACGCCGCCGCCTGATCAGACCGCTAAAATCGGTAAACTGGACGCTCGAAGCCTTATCGGAAAGCCTTTGGCAGCAGACTGATTTCAAAAGCTTTCGAAAATTCTGGCTGGAAGAGGAAGAAAAGGCCGCATCAGAAATAGCCCGCGAGCGGGTCCATCTTGCCACCGGCCTGCTTCTTCCCGTCTGGAACAAGATTCCCGGGGAAATTGTCCGTGTCACCCGGATTGCCGCGCGCGACGGACGTTCGATCATTGGCCGCGAAATTTCCGAGCTCGACATGCCCGATCTTGCGCGCGCCTTTGGTCTTGATCTTGAACACACGGTTGATCCTTCCCGGATTGCCAAAATGGTCATGCAAAGCGGTAAAGCGCTAGCCCTCCAAAGCCATGATGATCTCATGGCGAAGCGTTCGCTGGTCAATGGCAGTCAGCGACTGGAGCTCACCGGTTTTTCTGCCGAGCGTCTGGACTGGTATAAATCCAAAGGCTGTTTCACGGAGATCATCCGTTATCGCACGCGGCTTTTTGTCCCCGTGAATGAAGCGTCGCAGATATTCGACAAACTGGCGGCCTGAGCACTCCAGCGCTCCCCCAAATTTTAAACCGCCCGAAAGCCAGCTCGTGACCCCTGACAATGAGAGGGGAGGAGGCTTGCCCTGTTTTGAACCCGGTTTTGGCGATGGTCGCCTGAAACCGATGGTTCGATCAATCAGGAGAAAGAACATGATTAAATCCATTCCGCTCAACAAACTGGTGCCGTCAAAAAAGAATGTGCGCAAACGCAGCGACCCTGCCGCCGATGCCTGGCTCAAGGCCGATATTGCCGCGAGGGGGCTGCTCCAAAATCTTGTCGTGGGTGCGCTTCCCCGCGGCAAATATGAAGTCACCGCTGGTGGTCGGCGGCTCAAGGCATTGAAAGCGCTTTCCAAAAGCAAAGCGATCAAGAAGAACGAGTCGATCACATGCCTGATCAAAAACGGCGAAGCGCACGAAACCCGCGAAATCAGCCTTGCGGAAAACTTCCAGCGGGCAAAACTCAACCCAGCCGATGAAGCCGAAGCGTTCCAGGACATCATTAATGACGGCGCAAGCGTCGAAGATGTCGCCATTCGCTTTGGCCAAACCGTTCGCTTCGTTGAGGGCCGGCTGCGCCTGGCTGAGCTCGCCCCGGTCGTCTTCGAAGCCTTGGCCAGCGGCGATATCACGCTTGATTTTGCTAAAGCCTATGGCGCGACCTCGAATATTGAACGCCAGGCCCAGGTGTTCGAGGAAGTGTCGGGAGGATATTATGGCGTAAATGCCGACAGCATCCGGCGCATGGTTCTGGACGCCACCGTCCGGGCCAGCGATCCCCGCGCACTTCTCGTGGGCCGTGATGCCTATCTCGAAGCGGGCGGCAGAATCGACCGGGAACTCTTCGATGATGATGAGAGCGAAAGCTGGGTTGACGTTGCGCTGCTTGAACGCCTGGCGGCTGAGAAAATGGAATGGCGTGCTGATGAAGTCAAAGACGAGCATGGTCTCGCTTGGGTAAAGCCAACGCTCGATTGTTATGTCTCGCATGAGCTCATCGAAGGATTGAACCGGTTTCCCATCGAACTCGAACCGCTCAGTGAAGAAGCCGTGGCGCGACTGTCCGAACTGGAGACCGAATATGACAATCAGGCCGCAATCCTCGAAGATGAAGACAGCAGCGAAGACGATGTGATCGCAGCTGAAACACGCCTGTCGGAAATCGAGCAGGAAATGCGGACGCTCAACGATCGCAAGCCAGTTCTGGCCGATGACCTTCGCAGCGAAGCGGGCGCGTTTCTGGTGCTTGCTAACGACGGGATACCGACACTGGTTCCGCAATATTATACCGAAAAGGCGGTTGCCGGTCACGACGATGAAGGCATCGAACTGGTCGAGGAAGCAGAATCCGCAAAACCCAAACGCGCGGCGCTTTCGAAACGCCTGGTTGATGAACTGGCGATGCAGCGCCGCGATATCCTGTCGCTGCATGTAGCCAGTGATCCTGCCCTCGCGCTCGACTTTATGATCTTCACGCTTGCAGATAGCGACAGCCATGACTGGCGGGCACAGGAGGCATCGACGCTGAAAGGTCCGGTTGCCAATGGTCCTGCGCATGATTTTGAGGCCAAGGATGCACCGGCAAGCGCCGCCTTGGCAGACTTGCGCGCATCGCTCGACGAAAGCTGGAAGGCAGGCACGACCGATGTCGAGCGTTTCATGGCGTTTAGGCAGCTCAGCGATGATGCACGCAGCGCCTGGCTCGGCCATGTCGTTTCGCGAACGCTGGTTGCCAGCCTGAATGTTGAAGGCGACCGGCAAGTCTCGCTGCACGATTATCTCGGGCGCGTGCTGGAAATCGACATGGCGGCCTGGTGGCGTCCGACTGCGGCCAACTATTTTGACCGTGTGCCCAAGGCAAAAACGCTTGCCGGTATGGAAGAAGTTGGCGGTCTGGAACTGTCAAACCGTTATGGCGCATCCAAAAAGGCCGATCTTGCAGCAACTGCCGAGCGCATCTTCTCCGGAAACTTCATTGCAGAGGCTGAAGTAAAACAAGCAGCCGCCGGGTGGGTTCCTGACGCAATGCGCTTTGCAGACCCGCTAAAGGCTGACGAGGCATTGGAAGATGATGCTTCGGAAACCGGCATGTCGGAAGAAGCGCCCGAGATAGCCGACAAGGCTGCCTGATCCTCCTCCTGACAGGTAGTCTTCTGGCTGAAGCGGCTTGCCTCTCCAGGCAAGCCGCTTCTTTTTTGGGAATTCTTAAAGTCATCGAAACCGAAAATGTTTGATCCGTATCGGACCAAGTCCAAGGATATGTAAGCCGACATTCAAAATTTTCCAGGTAGTTTGGTCAACACGGGGCAAGTCTGGAGAGAACTGAAAATGTCTGGTGTTGCTGTAGAAATTCAAAAAGCACTTGGAGCGATAGATGAACTTCTTGATTTGCTTCATCGCATTCTGGAGGCAATGGATGAGATGGATTTGGTCCGTCCTGCAATTAACGTCAATGATGCGATTGAAAATCTGACCGCTCTTCGTGTGATCGTTATTGAAGCTCAAAATTCACCGCCCATCTCTCCTTCAGTCTGGAAGAAAATCGAACGTGTGAGAAAAGGATTGGCTTTACCGAAACACGGGTTTTACGGATGATAATTTCACTTGATGTCGAGCTATCAATCTTAACGGCCGAACTTGTCAATTCTTGATAGAAAAGGAGCCGTCTAGGCCGAAACTGTCTAGCTACAGGGGTTGCCTAACGGCATATTTGATTACATTCTACTTATCTGCAAAAGCCATCTGCACGTAGGCTTATCGCGTTTGGAACAAGGGGCAATTCAATACAATAATAGAGTCGCATGCTCCCGTTGCGAAACAGGAGGCACGTGTGTCCAGCACAGATATCGACCGGCTTATTTTATTGGGACAAAACGAAGGATCTGGTCATTTATCCCGCCTAATTAGTTGTGCCGCATCGCTTTCCAACTGTACCGGTATGATGCTGGTTGCTTGGACCAAGGGCAAACCTGATATTATAGTTTCTCAGGGAATACCGATACCTTCACTTGTCAAATGGCCAAAGGAATTTTCAAATCCAAAATTTGCAAAACGAATAGCCGGTAGTTTTGATGTAGCAAATATCTCCAAAGATGCTGATCTCAGGAATGAACCTTTGTTCAACGGGTCAATGAATTGGAAATATCTGGCGCTTGCACACATTCCAGCACCTTGGACCGACGCTGATTTTACACTCATCGGAGGGCACCCGGGCTCGAAACCGGGAAAAGGCCGCCTTGATCCATTGGCTATATTGAAACGAATGGCTGAGATCTGCGCGGACGAGCTGCTGTTGCTGTCAGATCTCGCAGCCGAGATCGCTGCTACATCCAGCAAGGTAGCATCGCCAAGGATCGCCTTTGCACATGAGGGAGCGGATGATACAAATTTGGTCAGTAACTTTCTTACTGAGACTTTGATCCTACAGCGGCGCTGGCTCAAAAGAAAGAAAGTCGATTATCATGCAATTTATCGGTGGCGAAAGCCTTTAAAAGAAGTTCAAATAAAGGCGCTAAGAGCGATTAAGACTTACGGTTCTGAAAACTTGGTTGAGAAGATGGCCAGCCATTTGGCAAATGCTGCCACAAGCATCTATGGGGTTGGAACCATCGAACTGGTTACCAACGTACCTTGCGGTCATAGCGGAGATGGTTGCTTGATAAGTAAAGTAGCTCCGCTCGTCGCCAAGAAGCTTGGAGTTCCCTATTGCAAAGCGTTTAAGACGATTGACGTAAATGGAAGTTCTCATCCAAAGGCCAATGTTAGGCGACCCTCGTTCAAACTGCTTTCCAAACCAAAACAAGCCACATTGGTATTGGATGACGTTGCTACATCTGGTGATCATATCGAAGAAGCTACGACTAAACTGCGTCAACACTCACCAGCAGTTTTTCCGCTGGTCTGGTTGTCAGACTAAATAGTTCTAGTTTGCAGTAACGCGTGAACAGTCTTCCCATTGTCGCTCGGCTTGAAACTCAAATGTTGATTCTTGGTCAATCCTTGCGTTTCGATAATTGAGTCGATTTTTCCGTTTGTGGCTATGTCATGGGCTATTCTAACCATGATCTTAATAGCACTCTTTTCCGGAAAATTGTCAGGCGTCGTTAGTTCGATTTCTTGATCAACAAAATATGCCAGACCTTTGGACTGAAATTTTCCGCTCCCGGTCTTTTCGTAAGCGGTTTGGACCAGGGCTGGAAACAATCCCTGATCTATATAATCGCCGAGCGCTTCTTCGAAATAATCTGCCCCTATGATGGTGCCAGCAGGTAACCAAACAAAATTCGTTGCACCGATTACATCTGCTGCAAATTTGCCCAACAACAACAGAGAACGATTAGCTTTTGGAATATGCTTAGTTTCCATGGAGCTGTTCGCTAAACAGATTCCAATGGATCCGTTATAATTTTCAGGTGATTTGCAAAAAATTCCTTTCGCCTGCGAACTTCCAATGGCGTCTCGCGTTTCCTTGAACCCAAAAACGCGCATTAGGTAATTTGTACCATCAAGATGTATTTCTTTTGAGGGTACCCCATCAACCTCGCCATCATGAAACTGCAAAATTTCCTGCACATCCGGTTTGAATCGAAAGCCTTCGAGGTCGAATTGGTCAGGCAATTCGGCGAGCATCAGCAATGACGGTGCAGCAATCATGATTAGAGTTCAATCCAGTCGTTCAGGACGGATGAGAATGACATATTTGCTCCTAATTTTCGCGCGTTTCCTGAGCCCAGACCGTAACTGTCAAAGTCTTGCAGATTTCTTTTAGAACGCACTTAGCGATCTACTTGTGCGGCGAACGAAGAGGAAAGGAGGCATTGGTCTGTGTGGTCCAGTAATTTCGCTGGTTCTATTCAGGAGTGAGCAAATGGCCCGAAAACAATCCCGGTCACTTAAAATATCACCTGCTGCGCAGATAACAGCAACCATCATTGAAAAACTGGAAGCCGGAACAAAACCCTGGATCCAGCCTTGGCGCGGGCTGCCCGTCTCGCGTCCGCTGCGCAGTTGCGGCACGCCCTATCGCGGCATGAATGTATTCTGGCTTTGGATGATGGCGCAGGAAAATGGCTTCAGCTCTCCATATTGGATGACCTACCGGCAATGCGCAGAGCTTGGTGGTCAGGTCCGTAAAGGCGAAAAATCGTCCACCGCCATATTCTACAAGAGTTACACCAAGGAAGTCGAAGCGGAAGACCATGGCGAGGCGCAAGAGCAAACTCGCCGCGTTCTTAAATCCTATGCGATATTCAACGCAGACCAGTGCGATGGTTTGCCCGAACGCTATTATCCGGAGGTCGATGTCAAGGATGTTGAGCCTGAAGGACGAGAAGCAGCTTTTGACGCATTTTTCGCGAAAATAGGTGCCAATGTTCGAGAGCAGGGCTGTTCGGCCTATTACGAGCCAACTCCAGACCGCATCACAATGCCGCCAGCTAACCTTTTCGATGGCTATAACCATTTTTATGCGACTTTAGCGCATGAACTGTCGCATTGGACCGGACACAAATCTCGTCTTGCCCGCGATCTCAAGAACCGATTTGGCAGCGCTGCCTATGCGGCGGAAGAATTGGTCGCTGAACTTTCAAGTGCGATATTGGGCGCTGAACTGGGACTTCCGGTCGAACATCTTGACAGCCACGCAAGCTATATCGCTAGCTGGCTGAAACTGCTCAAAAAGGATGACCGGGCAATGTTGAGCGCAGCGGCGCGGGCGGAAGAAGCATCGGAGCTGTTGATAAAACTTGGCGGCCTCAGGCCTGCGCTGGAGCAGCAAATGCCGGCAGAAACATTCCAAGCGGCTTGAATATGTTCTTTATTTGTTCCAATCCCCATTGTGCAAGAACGACTCAAACTCATGGCGCTGGAGGCATTGGAACAGGTTTGCGCGGAAAGCCGGTCTGGCCCCGCGCCGAAAACGCGCGCGCTTGCCTTTTCACTTGCCTATCTTTGGGCAACGAGTGGCGGCGAAAGATGGAGATATGATGGCTTTTGGAAAGCTGCGACCGGTCCGCCCGAACAATATTCCGGATGGTCGAGATTTACCAATGTAACCAGTTTCCTGACCGGAATTTATCACTCCTTGGGGATGAGCAGGACGGCGGAAATTCAAACCCGGTTTGACGCTCAATATCATCCTGATAAGGTCAAAAGCATGTGTAATCATTATCGCAACTACGTCGAATTTCTCCAGAATTGGGAAGAATATGTGAGCTGGAATCTGCCGCCTGCCCATATTGAACATGCCGAAGATGTTTGGCCGAAGCGCCAGGGATTGATCATTCGCGATCAAGGAGGTCAGAAAATTGCCGATGCCATGCAATGGGGCGTTCCGCTCAAGTTGAAAGGCAAGCGCCCAGGAACGACCGTTACAAAGCGGATCACCAATGTACGCAATCTCAGCAGTAATTTCTGGCGATCAATGCTGACAAAACCCGGGCAGCGCTGTCTGGTGCCGTTTAACCAGTTTGCAGAACCCAAGCCCCGAGCCGGCCGCGAAGAAGTCTGGTTCAAGGTCAACGAAAAACCAGTTTCCGCATTTGCAGGAATCTGGCGGGAGACGGAAGAAGGTAATGCCTATGCGTTTCTGACTTGCGAGCCCAATCCTCTGGTCAAACCTGTCCATCCCAAAGCCATGCCGGTTATATTGCATCCTGAAGATTATGACAGATGGTTGGCGGGAGAGGACGCCGCGCAGTTTGCTGTTCCGTTTCCTTCTCAATTGATGTCATTTGCGGACTGAGACCGCCTCGGGCTGTGTTCATCTCATTGCTCGAAACGCTCCATATTCCTGTTCGACCGGGTATTTTTCGCTATTTCGAAAAATCTTGCAATATTTCAAATGAAAGTATATAGAGTAATTCATTCAAATGAAAGGATCGGAATTGGCTAGCCAGGCACCAAATTTCCAAAAGAAGGACGATAAATTACTAACCTCTGCGGTTAGCAAAATTGCTACCTTTTGGGGATTGAGTAATGTCAAACTGGGCTCAGTTCTGGGATTATCCGAAGCGACCGTCTCGCGGCTTCGTTCCGAGAAAACATTTCTTGATCCCGCATCCAAATCGTTTGAAGCCGGGCAATTCCTGCTACGGCTGTTCCGCAGTCTGGACGCACTGATGGGCAGTGATGATGATGCAGCCAAATCCTGGCTGACATCGCATAATCTTGATCTTGAAGCGCGGCCGATTGATCTCATCGACAGCTTCAAAGGGCTTTTGACAGTATGTGACTATGTGGACGCCCACCGCGCTCGCGTCTGAATTTCGCCGCTATCGCAGAATCGTTTGGCGGGTGGTTGAAGCGCAGCACCGTATATCGACCAATCGTCTGGCCGATAACATTGAAGATCAAGCCCGTCTTGAAGAGCTAGCCGAAGAAGCAAAACCAGTTCTTCCGAAGTCTGCACAAGGCTTGCACTATCTTCTCGCTTCACCTTTTCGATATGGGCACAAAAGCCCGAGCAGATTCCGGCGAGCGAATGTACGTCCGGGCATATTCTATGCCAGCGAAACTGAATCCACGGCCATTGCAGAAACGGCTTATTGGCGACTGCGCTTTTTCAGCCGGTCACCGGATTTTGTGCCAGGAAATAGGACCAGCGAGCATCTGAGCTTTTCAGTTGCTGTTTCGACCTCCCGCGCAGTTGATCTTTCGAGGCCGCCATTTGACGCGCATGCATCAAACTGGACGCACCCCGATAACTATACACCTTGCCAGGATTTTGCTGATGTGGCCCGTCAAGCAAATGCTCAGCTCATTCGCTCGGTTTCGGTGCGAGATCCGGACGCAGGTTATAATGCCGCGATATTTGATCCGGCTGTATTTACAGGAAAAACCCCGGATTATCGCCAGACCTGGCATTTCCGCTTCGAGCAGGGACGACTGAACGCCATTGCGGCTTTTCCGGGCGGGGGAAGCTATGCCTTTGAACCGGAGATTTTCGGGTTGCCAAGTTCGTCTGGACACTGATCCTGTAATCTCCTGATTGTCGATCGAGCATCCGGCCGCTTTTTCTCCTGCGCAAGAGAGGCCCTGGACCATCAGGGCTTTGGCGCAACCCCCCGAGGACTGCGGCCCGTGTGGCCCGCGCCAGCCTTGTCTCGCGGGGTTTCCCGCCTTTCGGCGGTGCGCCATGCACCCTGACGGTCCTTTCGGGCTCTTGCGGGAAAACGCGGTAAGGTGCCGCACATCTCCCGCATATCAGGAGAACATCATGGACAATATATTCAAGCAGCAACTTGCTGGCCTCGACCTTTCCGGTCTCAAGATCAGCAATTCGCCATTTACATCTTCGGATTTCCCGGCTCACGACGCAATCTCGCAGACCCTTGCGGCGGTCTGGTCGGATTTATTCGCTGTCTTTAACGATACTGCTCTGGAAGCCGACGCTGAAGATTTTGCATGGGGCTTCGTCAATCTTTTCCACCGCGCAGCCCAGCGCAAATCAAAGCAGCTTGACCGAGCCTCGGATGAAGTCCGGGCATTGGTAGCGTCCGCCGATGGTTCCGAAGTGCATACCAGCAATCTGGAAGAGCAGATTGAACGCGCGCAAGCGGCAGAAGCTTCGATGATTGCCTTTGAAGAAATGCGCGAGGTTGCAGCTGCGCTCTACTTGCAAGAAACGCAAAGCTCCTGGAAGCCGGTTTCCAGTTCCCGCGCCAATCACGGGGCAATGCTGACTTCTGCCGTCATTCAGGGCCGTGATTTTCTCAAAGCGCGCAACCAGTCCAGACGCAAAGCGCTGATGCCCGAAGGCACACCGATCATATTTGCAGGTGGTCGCACCAAGCAGGATAGCACCGAAGATGCAAAGGCCTTTGCAACCAATGTCTGGGCTACGCTCGACAAGGTACATAACGCCGTTGCCGATATGGTGCTGGTTCATGGCGGCGACGGCAAAGGCGCCGATCGATTGGCTGCGTCCTGGGCTGAGCGTCGCGGCGTAGCGCAGCTTACCTTTTCACTCGATCGCCGATTGGGCGCACGAGCAGGGTTCAAACGCAATGAACAAATGCTCGGTCTTGCACCTCGCTATGTCATCGCCTTTTCGGGGAGCGGCGTATTGGAGCGTCTTGTCATTGAGGCCAAGAAACGGCGTATCACGGTTGTTGATCGCCGCGGACCTCTTGGCGTCAATCCCAAGACCAAGTCAGTTGGTAACGACGGCTAGGCCTACGAGCCAGCGCCGCAGCGGCGGCGCTGGCTTTTCTCTTTGAGAGGAAAGGAGGCTCTGGTTTCCCCGAAACCGATGACATCGGGTGGTCGGTCGAAACAGAACTGGAGGTAAATATCATGGAAACGAGTGAATGGATGACGGACTATTTCGACAAGCAGAAATCCCGCAATGCGCGTTTGATTCAGTCTTTTGGGCGTAACAAACCAGCTATTCTGGATGCACTGCGAGCAGCAAATATTGCAAGCGTCGAACTCAACTATGACGGCATGGGTGATAGCGGCTGTCTGGAAGCTGCAACTTTTTATTCAAACGATAACAAGCCAGTCGATTGTTCCGATGCCAAAGTTGCGATCGAAACATTTGAAATTGGTTCGAACATGATTGAGCGCAAGTCCATGCCGCTGTCGGAAGCCCTGGAAACCGTCGCTTATGATGCGCTGGAAGTGCATCATCCGGGATGGGAAATCAATGAAGGGGCTTATGGCATCTTCAGGATCGAGGTTGCAGAAGGCACGATGTCACTGTGCTGCAGCCTGCGAAGCACTGACTATTCCGAAACCGAAATTGGGGGAGATGAATGATGTCGCATTGTCACTATCATGCCCTTTCTTCAGTGCGAAAATGGGGCGGAGAGGCGAGTGATTATCTGCCCCTGCATCAATGGTTCGATAAATCAAAAGAAATACTGGCGGACCCGAGGCACCGGGCGCTCCGCCACCATGCCGAGGGGATATTCATGCTGGAATCACTCTTTGGCACGGTCATTGTTAACGCCGATGGCCGCGAGGTTCCTGTCCGGCTGATCGGCGAACAGCATGTCATGGAAGATTTGGGAACCATCCCCTCATTTGCGGACTGGGCGCGGCTGATCGAACCACAGGCCTGGATGATGCGGGGTCAACCAAAGCTTGTTGCCATTGACGCAGATGTAGCGGCGTAAGGATCTTTCTCGAGCAGCCTGCTTCATCCTATGTCTTGCCGATGTTGCAGCGGCGTTCCTGACGTACAACCCCGATGCCAGCCGGTAATAATACCGGCATCAATCGCGATTGACGAAACCAATACGAAGCTCGTCACTCTCTCCTGAAGACCAAATCAGCCGTGACCAATTCGGCTTTTTCGCGAACCTTCCTGAACCAGGTCAGCGACATTACAACCTGCTTTGTTACCGGCCGTGTTGCATCCTGCGGATGCTGCCCGCACCACCCGGACAAAGCCGGTTTCCCTCCGGGGCTGCGCCCCTGCGGTGCAATGCCGCTTATTCCTGTTTCTGTCGTCAGTTCGCAAGCCGGAATGGTTCCGGTTTGAAGATTAAATCAGGAGAATTATCATGACAAATATCGTAGTTTTGGTTGGACGTGTCACCCGCGATCCAGAAAGCCGGGATACAAACGGCGGCACAACGGTTACCAATCTTTCGGTCGTAACCGACCGCCCGGCGCGCAACAGTGAAGGCAAGACCTACAAGGATGACAAAGGCTTCACGGTCAAGGATGCAGAATTCCACCGCGTCACTTGCTTCAACGGTCTGGGCAAAAACGTGGCCCAATATTGCACCAAGGGCCAGATGGTTTCGATCGAAGGCCGCATTCACTATACCCAGTGGGAAGATGGTGAAGGCATCAAACGCTATGGCTGTGAAATCCTTGCCGACAAGGTGGACTTTCTCACCCGCGGTGCCTCCCAGGACAACAAGGATGCACCCGATATCGATGAGTGATCATTGATCTTCATCTTGCAAGCATTCAGGCCTCGCCGGTTTCCCGGCGGGGCCTTTTTTTGTTTTTCTGCGTGGAGGTTGATGCCAGTTTACTGAAGCAGAACTTCCAATTTTAAGTGCAGCCAGTGCCTGTTCTTCGGTCATTTTTCCAAGCTCTATTCCGATCTGCTTGAGGCTTTTTGCGCTAAACGCTTCGATACCGCTTCCCAGAAACATCCGTCCCAGTTCGGTCGCGGCCCTGGTCTCCAGTTCCTTCTGTTTGGTATCAAGTTTTGCGCGTTCGTTTTCGAGCTTTTTGAGCGCTGCCAGCGCGCCGATTTTTCTGGTCATGAGATTTCCTTTTCTCTCAGTTTTGACCCCTTGAGTGTCCGCCATTGCATATTGCCCTGCCTGTAGGAAAACGGTTTTTGCGCACTCAATGCGATTGGCTGGATTCTAATTTGGGGAGGAGTTGCTCATTTGAAGTGCAAGCATGATACGCGCAGGGCTACCGCGTCAAGGACGACGGGGCCCCACCATTTTACCGGCGCTCCGGCTGCGCCTGCGCGCCAATAAAATCGTTTCCCCCATCGCCGCTTCGCGGCCGTCTGTTCCAGCCGGTCCTGTGACCCGGCTGCCCTCCACGCATCACCGGACCTTCTGTCAATTTTGACAAATTTCAGGAGGTAAATATGACACAGGTAATTGATACTATATTTGATGCACAAAGCTATTTTGCGGCGGTAGAAACAGCGGAGCGAAGGGCGCTTCACAGCTTCTTCGATCAGCATGTCGTCGAGGACGATGACCAAGGTTATATAGCCTTGGATGAAGGAGATTATAATGCGCTTCCGACATGGGCCATGAACCGCGTCGTTCATACCGTGCACGGGGCGCTGCTGGATGAATTCTGAATGGTACCAAAGGGCAGGGACCGGAGACGGTTCCTGCCTTAATTTTTGTTCGCTGCGGTATTTGGTAGTGCCGAAAATGACCTTCAAACCTTGCCCCCCGAGTCTTCGGCTTGAAAGACATTTCCTGCACTGTCGGAAAGCCTAAACTGAACAGAGCAAAACACAAGGGGCTCATATGAAAGTCGATTCCATACAATCGTTCCGGGATTTGAGTTGCTAACGGAACTGCATACAGAATATTCAAGGATTTCCGTATCGGTACTGGCCATTTGCGACCCGGACTGGTGCCGATACGGGAACACCCGAACGGGTGTCATAAGGGCAGCAGCATCTCCCAATCTGCTGCCCTTGTTTTTTGTTTGCTATTGAGTTCGATGATTTGATCATGGAATGGGTATGGAGCACTGATGTCGGCCATCAGCGCGCGTTTTTTCCATGCTATCCACTCAGGAAAACCCCACATGAAACATACGAGAATATCACCTGGAAATACCGTACCGGGGATGGGAACTTGAGAGGCACACCGTACGCGAACTTTGCAAGTTTGCAGTGAGGCAGAAAACTGCGAAATAATGGGTGAAAAAGGCCAAGTGTCAATTCCTGTTTGGATCAAAACTACCGTCGAAAATCCACTTTTGATCAAAATCGTGCCCCTGTAACCTATTCAATAATAATGCTTTATTACTTATTGCGCCGGTTTGGGTGCCTGTGTATATTAGCAGTGCCTTTCGTAGAAGCGAGTCAGGCTTCTGTTCCTTGAAGGAATAGAAGAATGACCAGACATATACCCTTACAAACATATCTACCGGCCCACGTCGCTGGCTGGATCAGAGAAGCCGCCAAGACGCTCGACCTGACCGTCAGTGTCATCATGCGCGACATCATTATGGCCGCGTTTCGCGATGAACAAAATCGCCGTGACGGAACTCCAGACACCGGTAATCTGGACCGTCAATCGGTGTTCATTTCCATCGCGCTTGATGCGCTTTTAACCGCGCATCCCGACAAGAATTTGCGCGACCGGGTGTTCGAAGATTATGCCCGGCGTGTTGACGACCTTGGCCTTGCAGAGACCTCCGTGAATGGAGGCCGCCATGAAGCGTAATCTTGGTAATTTCACCCGCGGTAGCCAGCTGATCGGGCATTTCAGTTTCATGTTTGCAGCCGGGCTTAAACTGCCGCTGATTGCCGGTGCAGTTTTGCTCGCTGTGGTGAGTTATGTGCAGGTCCGGTTCTCGCTCTCAGACCATCAATTCTATCTCATCGGCATGAATATTTATGCGCGTTTCTATGGATTTATTGAACTGGATCCCGAGAAGCTGATCGCGCTCAAACAGGCTGATGGTTCTACCCTGCAAATGGCCATCTCGGTATTGTCAGAATATCCGCCAGTCGAGCAGGCCGTAAGCGCATTATGGAAGGCGCTTGGGCTGGCACTGGCGTTCACTGCCATCGTCTTTGTCCCGGCCTTTTTGCTCTTCTATTGGATCCTCGAATATTTCGGGGGATCGTTCAAGGAAAAGAAATTTGTTCGCGGTGCCAGCCTCACTAAACTCTGGCTCTTGAAACGTAAAATATGGCGCAATAATTTTGTCAAACAGCATGGGGAACTGCGGCCAATACTGGGCTGGTTCTGGTGGCTGGCGGGCGCGCAAAAACTGATTGAAGCGGGTTTCTATATCCCTGCGAAGATAGCTGGCGTATCCTATCCCTGGCGCAAGGAAATCGAGCATACCATGTTGATTGGTACCACCGGCACGGGCAAAACGGTAGCGCTGCTTGACCTTATCACCCAGGCCCGCGCCAAAGGTCAGCGGGCGGTGGTGTTCGACCTTACCGGCGCGTTTATTTCCCGGTTTTACGATCCATCGCGCGACGTCATTTTGAACCCGATGGATGCGCGCTGTCCGCAGTGGAGCATCTTCGATGAGTGCAGCACCATTTCCGAATTTCATGCTGCATCAGAGGCTCTCATTCCAAGTGATGGTGGCGGCAATGACCAGTTCTGGGTACTCGGTGCACGTTCCATTTTCATGGAATCCTGCATGGCCCTGGTGCGCGCCGGAACGCCGACCAATGCGGCGCTTGCCGAGCGGCTAATGACCGCCGACCTGTCCGAAGTACACAAGCTCGTCGAGGGCACGCTCGCCGAGCCTATGACCTCGCCGGAAGCTGCTAAAATGGCGATATCCATTCGCGCTGTTTTGAACGCCAATGCGCACGCGCTCATGCTGCTTCCAACTTCGGGTCCGCGCTTTTCGATCCGCGATTGGGTGCGGGCCAAAGAGGGCATCAAACCAGGCTCAATCCTGTTTATCTCGGCCCGCTATGTCGATCTGGGAATTCTTTCCAAACTGCTCACCTTATGGATGAACATCGGCATGCATACGCTAATGTCGATGACCCGTACTGATGACTTAAGGCTGTGGTTTATCATAGACGAGCTGGGCGCATTGCACCGTTTACCCGCACTCGAGCAAGGACTTCAGACGGCGCGCAATTTTGCCGGTGCAATTGTCACTGGTATCCACACCTATGACAAGCTGAAGGAAGTCTATGGCGAGGATATAGCCAATACGCTTGCATCCCTCTCACGGACCAAACTGGTGCTGGCATGCGGTGATGGCGAAACGGCAGAATGGTGTTCTGATGCTATCGGCAAGCAGGAGGTTATCGAAATCGACGAGGGCTACAGCTATGGCCATGACAATGCCCGCGATGCGGTAACATCCAACAGTAAAAATACCATTCGAACATTGGCGTTAGCGGACGAACTTACAAATCTGAAAAGCCTCACTGGCTACATTAAATTTCCCGACGGATTTCCAGCAGCAAAAATCAAACTGAAATATAAAACGCGCCTGATAGTTGCCGAAGAATTTATACCCAGAAGCGACAATCCCGGCATGGACAGGGCGATGCCAAAACCGAAGCCCGATCCAAAGCCTGATGGACCGACTGACGATGGAGATGATCCCGTTGGCGGCGACAATGGTCCCAGACCTGCCAGCGATGGCGGAGCAGGTATCGAGCCTCCCGGCGTCCAGGAACAACTGGATTTTGACGAAGAGGAGACAGGCGGCTCGGGCGCGGATCTCAAGGCTGGCAATCCCAAATCCGATCAGGAAAGGGATCGGCTGTCGGAGGTGTTTGCAGCGCGCGGACATGACCGCGGCAAGGATAGTCTTGCGGATCAAAAGGCTGCGGCTGACAGAACGCCGAACGGCCAAAAGATATCCTCCCGCAGCCGGTCAAGGACAAAGGAAACGGAGCAACTTGATGGATCTGGCGCCAAAGGCAAACGCCAGCGAAAATCGCGTTCCTTAAGCCAGATCAAGTCCGACAAAGATAATCCTGATCCAACCAAGGAACAGCGTGAAGGGGCAATCGGATCGCCAGAACTCGAAGGCCGTGATGATATGGATATATGATGGGCGCCGCTCATCGCGTGTCAGATGACGAGTACGGCGCGGCTTGTTGCCGCGCCGTTCTTGCCCCGGGCAAACGCTAATGCTGTCGGTTGCCAATGTCCGTTCTGCTGGCGGCGCCGCCAATTATTTTGCCAATGACAACTATTATACGAAATCTGATGCCGACCGCTCGGGACTATGGGTCGGAAAAGGAGCAGAATATTTAGGACTCAAGGGCGAAGTGGAAGCGGAATCTTTCGAGGCCATATTGCGCGGTGAACTTCCCGATGGCTCCCGTCTGGGCAGCGAACTTCGCGGGCACCGGGCAGGAACCGATCTCACATTCTCCCTGCCCAAAAGCTGGTCGCTGCTTGCTTTGATCGGCGGCGATAAGCGCATCATTGATGCCTATCGTAGCGCCGTCATAGAAACCCTCAGCTGGGCGGAGAAAAACGCCGCCGACACGCGGATTATGAGCGCGCGCAAGGAAAAAATCGTCGCGACCGGCAATCTTACCGTGGCGCTTTTCCAGCATGATACCAATCGCAACCAGGAACCCAATGTCCATTTTCATGCCGTTGTCGCGAATGCCACCCGCCCGCCCGACGGCAAATGGCGGGCGCTGCGCAACGACAAGCTCTGGTCGATGAATACGCTGCTTAATAGCATGACCATGGCGAAATTTCGGCTGGAGGTGCAAAAGCTGGGCTATGAGATTGGCCGGCAAGGCAAGCACGGCAATTTTGAGGCGGCAGGAATATCGCGCGAAGCGGTCATGGCCTTCTCCACGCGCCGGCAGGAGGTTCTGGATGCCCGGCGGGGTCCTGGACTGGAGGCAGGGTTGATCGCGACCCTGGCAACGCGCGCGCCGAAAAACGACATCGAGGACCGCGGCAAGCTGGTGGACGACTGGCGCGAGGCTGCGCGCGATATGGGATTGAACCTGGTGGCGGTCATCGATAATGCAAAGGCACAGCAATTGCGCATGGTAAAAACCGGCAATCCATCCGCTTCCTTGATTGAACGGGGAAAGCAGTTGCTTCGCGCATTTGCCGCGAAAATAAATGCGCCGCCCGCTGATCCGCTGGTTCCAAAACATATATTATCCAAAGGAAGTGAAGAGATCGCCGCAGCGCAGGCTGCGGCCTCCGCCATCCGTCATCTTGGAGAGCGCGAGGCGGCTTTTTCGGTAAACGAGGTGCTCAAGACCGCGCTTGATTTTGGATTGCCAACAACCATTGAGCCAGTGGAGAAGCGCGTAAGAGCACTGCTGCGAAGCGGTGATCTGGTGCGCGGGCGAGGGGATTCCAAAGGCTATGTCACCACCCGTGAGGCGCTGGCGCTTGAAGAGCGCATTCTGGATGGCGTCGAGGCCGGGCGCGGGCTGGGGAGGGTAGTGCTCGCGCATGAGGAAGCCGGGAAACAGCTGCAGGCCGTTGCGCAAGCCAAATATAAGATGGCCCTCAATCAGGGGCAGGAACAGGCAGGAAAACTGATCCTCTCTTCAAGAGACCGGATAGTGGCGGTGCAGGGCATTGCAGGCGCCGGCAAAAGCAGCCTGCTCAAACCGGCAGCCGCGCTGCTGCGCCAGCAGGGTAAAACCGTGCTGGGCCTTGCCGTGCAAAATACGCTGGTCCAGATGCTTGAACGCGATACCGGCATTGAGTCCAGGACGCTGGCAAAGTTTCTGGGAAGTCATAAGGCGCTTCTTGAGGAAAAGCCCGAACCCAAAGCTTTGGCTTTGGCGAAAACGGCGATGAAGGATCATGTGCTGGTGCTCGATGAAGCCTCGATGGTGTCCAATAGCGACAAGGAGAAACTTGTTCGGCTCGCTAATCTCATTGGAGTGGACCACCTGGTGATGATCGGCGATAAAAAGCAGCTTGGCGCGGTTGATGCAGGCAAGCCTTTTGCGCTGGTGCAGGCAGCAGGAATTGAAACTGCAAAAATGATAACCAACCTTCGCGCGCGCGACAAGACTTTGCGCCGCGCCCAATATGCCGCGCAGGGCGGCGATATTTCCGGAGCGCTCGATTATCTCAAGGACAATATCGTCGAGGTTTCGGAGAACAGTGCAGTCGTGGCGGCCGAACATTGGCTTGGCCTCTCGCCTGACGAGCGCAAAGCCACGTCAATCTACGCATCGGGACGAAAACTGCGCGCACAGGTCAATGAGGCGGTGCAAACCGGTCTCAGGGCCAATGGCGAATTGGGAAAGAAGGCTTTCACCGCAGAGACTTTATTGCGGATCAATCTCACCCGTGAGGAATTACGTTATTCATCCGCCTATAGCCCGGGAATGATCCTGGAATTGGCGCAGGCCAATCGCAGCCAGAAACTCCATAAAGGCCAGTATACGGTCAAATCGGTGAACGAAGCCCGCAAGGAAATAGGGCTCACCGACTGGAAAGGGAGAAAACACCGTCTGCGACCGACGCAGCTGCGGTCTCATGGCGACGACGATAAAGTCGCGCTTTACGAGAAAAAGGATGTGACCATCTACTCTGGCGACCGGATACGGTGGACCGACAGCGATCACCGGCGCGGCCTTTTCAACGCTGCTCAGGCTGAGGTTATGGATATCACCAAAAAGCATGTGGTCGTGCGAACACCAGAAGGGAAAGAACACAAGCTCGGCCATAAGGATCCAATGCTCAAACGCATTGATTTGGCTTATGCGCTCAACGCGCACATGGCGCAGGGATTAACCTCGGATCGCGGTATTGCCGTTATGAACAGCCGCGAGCGCAATCTTTCGAACAAGCAGACATTTCTGGTGACCATCACCCGCCTGCGCGACAAGCTGACATTGATCGTGGACAATCGCGAAAAACTGAAGTGCGCCGTAGAGCGCAACGATGGCGCCAAGACTTCCGCGCTCGAAGTCACGAACCGTCTTGGCAAGGCCGCTGCCAAAGGCATCGCGAAAGGCATCGAACATTCGCGTGAAAATGATGCGAAAAACCAGCCTGACCTGGCCAGGGAAGCCATGAAATCCATGGAGATAAGCATGTAGCGAAGTTCGCGCGAATTGGATCAATTCAAAGCGCGCGTCCAAACCAGATCACCCGGCCGATAATCTCTACGCTTTCCCGCTCAACATCATTCCATGTTGGATAGGCAGCATTATCGCTAGCAATCGTAATGAGCTTGCCGCCGGGACGCAGCGCAATGCGTTTGACCACCAGCGTTTCATCAGAGCGGATCACGTAAACACCATCGCGCAATCTGGCGCCATGATCGGAAGCATCCACCAGGACATCATCGCCATCTGACAATGTCGGCTCCATGGAATCGCCCATCACGCGGATGAGCGACAGGCTTGGCGCTTTGGCCGGGGTTATTTTGCGCAGCCATTTTTCGTCAAAGCCCATCCGGTTTTGACGATCTTCACTGGTCGCAACCGCGCCATATCCGGCCGAAGCGTTCACATCGAGAATAGGAATTTCCACCATTCCATCGGGCGTTGTCGGCGGCGGCCCTCCCAGAATTTCTTCATCGACACCATAAAAGCTGGCCAGTCTGCGCCTATCATCAGGATCGAGTTTGCGCGGAGACCCTCGTTTTATGAACTGCTGGATATAGGCAGGATTGCGGCCAAGCATGCGGGACAAGGCCGAATAGTCGTCCTTATTATCCTGAATCAACCGGTCCAGTGTTTTGCGTACATCATCCATTTTATCTGTGCCTTTCAAATCCCAATAGGATTTATCCTAGACAATATCAAATCTTCCTATTAGGAACATAACAAGAACACAAGCTATTTATGATTCGAGGAGGCGGCATTTGGAATTGTTGGATCGTATCGAAAAGCATCTGAAACAGACACATATGTCGCCAACACGGTTTGGCAGGCGCGCAGTCGGCGATCCGCGCTTTGTCCTGGATTTAAGGGCAGGGCGAAGGCCCAGGCTTCGGACGCGCAAGAAGGTCGAGCGCTATCTGGGAGATTATGATGCAGGCAGGGCTTTGGCCAATGCCGGCGTGAAGAACGAATGCAAAAAAGAGCCCAAATAACTTCTGTTTGTCAATCTGCTGGAAATTTTCGAATTGATGTTAATAGAAAATTCTTATAACTGTCACTATATGACAGTATTGAGAAGTTTATGAACAAGCTGGCTATGCAGGTAATTGACGCAGGATATGCGGATCGGGTTCTGACCGAACGGCAACTGGCGCGCATTCTGGGCGGTAGCGATGACAGTCGCTATGGCCTCGTCAAGCGCGCCCTGCAAGCAGGAGCGCTTCTAAGAATCAAACGCGGGCGTTATGTGCTGGCCAACCGGTACCGAACCCATCCGGCCCATCCGTTTCGGGTGGCACAGGCTTTGGTAGTAGGCAGCTATGTTTCGATGGAAACTGCGCTGGCGTTTCACGGATGGATTCCCGAAGCTGTCTATTCTGTCGTCAGTGTGACACCAGGACGCAAATCGGCAGAAATTGATCATCCTGAATTTGGCCGCTTTTCATTTCATCCCCTGGCGCATCATAAATTAGCATTTTTGAACGGTGTCGAACGCCATACCATCAATGATCAGACTATGCTGATCGCAAAACCCCTGCGCGCATTGCTCGACATTGCCGCCTATAAAAAACTGGAATGGGAAGGCATGGGATGGATCACCAGCGGTATGCGGATCGATCTGGAGCTTCTGCTGCGAATCCCCAAAAAGGAATTTTCCGCGTTACGGAAGGTCTACAGGCATAAAACCGTTCTGGAATTTCTGGGAGCGCTTGAACAGGAAATCACAAATTTGAAAGCGCGCCGGAAAGAACGCGTGAAAGAGAGCTCGCAATGAATGACATCATCCAGGCGCGTCTTGCTAGTTACAAACCAGCAAATGCCATCGAAGAGGAAAATGCGACCAAGGAAATCGTCCAGGAAATTGCACTCTACGGCCTATGGCGGGCGAAGTTTTTTGATGTTGCCGTTTTTCAGGGTGGCACAAGCCTGCGTATCCTGCATAACTTGCCCCGTTTTTCCGAAGACCTCGATTTTATGCTCGTCGAACCCGATGCAGATTTTGACTGGCAGCCCTATCTTAAAACCCTGACCGCGACATTCGAGGAATATGGCCTGAAACCGGAAACTGCGGCCAGAGAACAAATGGACAAACGTATTCGTCAGGCTGTAATCAAGGATAATTCAATCGCCAACCAGCTGGACCTGTCATTTGCTGACCGCGACCCGCGCCGCAAACTCAAAATCAAGCTGGAAATTGATGTCGAGCCGCCCGCATATTCAAAGGATGATTACAGTTTTCTGGATTTTCCGGTCGATTACGAAGTTCGTCATCAGGATATGGCGTCCAATTTTGCGCTCAAGATTCATGCACTTCTTTGCCGCGAATATTTGAAAGGTCGCGATTGGTTCGATTTTTCATGGTATGTTGCGCAAGGTGTTTTCCCAAACCTGCCGCATCTGGAGGCGGCGCTCCGCCAATACGGTCCGTGGGCTGGCGACAAGGCATTGGTAGTGGATACCGACTGGCTGGAATCTGCACTGACCGATCAAATCCGATCCATTGACTGGGATGAAGCAAGCGATGATGTCCGGCGGTTCTTGCGGCCAGCAGAAGAGGAGTCTCTCAGCCTTTGGAGTGATCGGTTCTTTGAATCAAAGTTGAAAAAACTAATGGAAGCGTAGCGAGGACACAGCCTTATCTATTTGTTTCGCTTGTTTGTTTTGGTGTGTCCGACTTGAATTTGCTCATTGAGGTTCGGTAAAGTCTCTGTCCGTTTTGCGCCCCAATTTTAAACGTTGCGATAGCAGGGCACGGATTTCCAGGAGCAGACATGAACACATGCAAGATACAGAGAGGACATTCTCATAAATGCGCTATCCATGCCGTTCATCTTGATGGCCAATCATCTGGAACCAGCTTCTGACCTTCTCGCCACCTTTCAATCACACTATCTTGAAACCAATCATTTTTTTCGTCGGCGTGATCCAATACGATCGTTTGAAACGGACGTTCCATATCACTTTTTTCGTGCATGAAGCGAAACAAACGGACGACGGATTGGCGGTCATCGTCATCGACATCGCTCAAGTCATCAAGCTCAGGTGGATAGTGAGCCTTAGATGGTTGATCGAAAACAACGAAGGCTGGAACTGGCCTATTTTTTGTTCTGAACCAACTGTGTAATGCCATGTGTGAAATGACGTGACATCCGACCCAATTATCACCACTTCCCATGTCCTCGAGCGGAATTGACCCAAAACGAGTTTCGGAGACTACCGTAAGCCGCCGAGTATCAAGCCGTGTCTGCCCTTCAGAATGTTCCAAATCCAAATCTCTAGTATACTCAGTCATAAGACGTTCAAGGTTGGCCTCCGCGTTCCGCAACCGCGCGGAAAAATCATCTCCATCAATTCTTGACTCGATCTGTGCAATCGAGCGCCTCAGTTCTTCCGCCTTCACTGCTAGCTCATCTCGCTCCTCCGAAGAACTCTGCTGTTCAAGAAACGCACTTATGCGACCCTGTACGCGTGCCTGCCGAGCTTGAAGGTTGCGTATCTCGCGGAGCTGATCTGCTTGTTCGAGGATACTATTGATCTGTGCCTGACTGGTAGAGATCTGATCGCGCAGCTCAGTTTGACGCTTTTCCAAACGCGAGATGTGGGCCTGGAGACGCGGACCATGAACCTGAAGTTCGGCTATCCGGTCGGAAACTTCAGAGATTTCGCCGCTGAGGATTCCAAGCAAGTCTTGGCTGGCTTCGTCAACCTTATGGCAGAGCGGGCAGACCACCGTCTCCTCATCACTCTCAGGCAGGAGCGAAAGCCTAGCGCGCTGCTCAAGAAGCTCCTTTCCGTACTCCTTGCGACTGACGGATAGATTTAGCGCGTCATCGATGCGCTTTCCAATTGCAAAATACTCATCGCGCAAACCATCTCTGGCGTACTCGAGCTTTTCGAGCTCGTCATCGGTATCCATGAATTCAGTATCTTCCAGTGTCATGGATGGAATATCAGTGAGTAATTCGAAAACGGTGTCTGGCGAGACTGGGCGTTGTTCAGATCCAAGGAGCCGGACTTGACGAGCTTCTGCTAGATAGGATTGTGCTCGGTCAATCGATACTTCCTGCCAGCTTGTAGCGACCGTTTGTTGTTTCTCGAGCTGTTTTAGACGCCTTTTCAAGTTTGCCAAACGATTCTGGTTGAGCAACTCCTCCTGATCAACAGCCCCAAGGAAATATGGAAGTGTGTCGCGTATTGCTAGCTCCACGAAGGACTCATTTTGGGAGTAAAAAAGCTGGTTCTTATTATCGATCAAGCTTTGGTCCTGAAAACTATAAATGATAGAATGACGGAAATTCGCTTCTAACGGATCACGCGTTTGCCCTTCGGCAGGGACATGAAGATTCTCACCAATTCCAACTGCCGATGCCAATACTTTACGCAGTCCATCCAAATTTGAGTTTGCCTCCATTTCTTCAGAGGACCCCGGTGACATCACGGACTGTGTATCGAGAAATATCTCATATGACGTTTTCTTTCCGGCGTCGGGATTTTTCCGCGCCACGAACAATTCACCGTCATCCAAAATCAATCTAACAGCGTACCACGATACCTTTTCTCTAATAATACCCAGTGGGATGTGACAGCTTTTCGATCCTAGACAGTAGTCAATTATATGGATGATTGCAGACTTGCCTGACTTGGACTCGCCAGTGATGATATTCAACCCGCTTGAATTGAAGACAACCTGTCGCCTTTGGCCATCATGGCTGTAAACAAGGATTTCGCCGATGCGCATATCAGACTCCTACTCCGAGAATACTAAGAACCGTTGGCTGGTTACCCGAGACCGAGAGCCATCTTCCCATGAAGTGACTTTTCTTCATGATCTCGCTGACTTCGTCTGATTTCTTCAGTTCTTTCTGGACTGTTTTGGGATTAAACTGTGAGGACGTGCGCATTCGTGCATCTTTGTCGAACTTTATGATTTCAAAATGTACACCGACCAGGACAGCGCTCCTGACCACTGGATGAAGTTCCCGGGCATGATCAGGCAAGAAAGCAAGTTCAGCGGAGTTCTTGTGGGCCCAATCGGGCAGTTTCGTGGTTATCATCTTGGGTAAAACGACGCGGGTATCTTTGTGAAGCACCAAGGGGGGCACGATGAATGCAAGACTGAACGGAAGGCCTTGATCCCTATGCTCGGCATAGCCAGTTGCCGCGTGTCCTATAATGGTGGCAAGAAAGGCTGGGTTCAGTAAGCGTAAGGTCTCGGGTGTCATTCTTCGGGCCCAAAAAGATCAATAAATTCTGGATGCCATCCAACTGCCAGTGCATCAGCCAGTGCATGGTAGGATCCGCTTGTAAGGTAAACGCTGCGGGTTGATCGAATAGGAACTTCGCTCGATTCAGCCCATCTTAAAACGGTCTTGCCCGCGGCGATCTTCTCGTCCGATGTTGGAACAGGCGATAGCGAATCGCACTCGCCCGCGTGATGGGCTTCCCACCGATCCTTGAGCGCGTCGTCGAAGCTCTCAAGTTCGGTAGGATCGATGCGATGCTCACGCACCCATTTCGATCTCTGTACCTTTGCTCTTAAAAACGACTTTTGGGCATTTCTCAATCGCCGCTCGCTGTCAGTTACAGCGCGAACCTGCTTGATGAATATACTATCTTCCATCAAATCTTCGCATTCCTGCTCTGGAACGTCGAGCGGAAGTTCACTCGGTTTATAGCGCTCCTTCAGAAAACTGACTTGAGCCCCGAGCTCTTCCAGCTCGACCTGCGCGCCACTATTAGCGATCCAGCTATCGAAAACGCGTCCAATCCACCATCCTTCTAGTTCTTCGCGAAAACTGGTGACTTGTCCACCTTCACAGGCGTAGCGGATCTCGTGCTCTATTTCATTTCCGATTGCTTCGAGATTTGGGTTTGTGTCAGCAAGCCGAATGCGGCGCACAAGCGCAAGCAGTTCTCCGTCGGAAGCAGCCAGAAATGCGGCTCGGTCCTTAGCTGTCGCGGTGCTCGAAGAGCTGTTCGCTGCTGATTCTAGACCTTGAAGGGCAGCATTGATCGCCAGTTCATCGGGGACAGGTCGAAGTAAATGCAAAGGGTTATCGTCATCCACCTGGGCCGTTGTGATGAAGTGAAACTCGTGATGATCATCGACGCCCTGCCGCAGACGCTCCATCCAGATAGCCAATGTACGCCAAATCGCTGGGCTGAATTTTGAGATTTTCTTTTCCGGATCGACGCTATGTTTCAATTGGCTATCGACCGCGAGATTTTCGCCGGCGATTGAAACATCGTCCAACGTCTCGATTGAGATGATTGAAGTAGGGTGTTTTGGAAAGACTACCAATGCCCTTAGGAGTCCGTATCGGAGTTGGTAGAAGTAACCTGCCGCTGGTCCTACAGCGGAGCTACTTGAACTTGTTTCTCCCCCTGTCATCACCTGAACAGAGTTCAGATGCTAACTAATGTCAAGTATTAGTATTTGTGTTTCAGACAATTTGTTGTTTAAATGAAAAAGCGCGAGAACTGCTTTTGTCTTTTAAGATTGGTCTGGCTCCCAATAACGGACATTCTGCTCACGGCCCATTCGCGGTCTTTTCGATAAAATCCTATGAACGAAGCGCTGAACCAAATGGTAACATGCGCAAACTTCTTCCCCTTTTTGGACCATCGACGTTGACGGGATGTGGTCTGACCTCGGCCGAAGGATGGAGTTCGTCGAATGAGACGGCTATTTTCAAAATGACGACAAGCGACGTTTCCGCTATGGTCCAAGAGATGAGGGGGCTTGGTTCCAAGTGAACCAAGAGCTTGGAGACGGAAAATGACCGAAGATAAAAACACTCAATCTGGTGATCAACAGAATTGGCCTGGATTGTCAGAACTTGATCGGGCGCTCGCGGAAGACAGGTTGACCGCCTATACATGGAAGAAAATGTGGCGTGATCCATGGGGGCGATTAAAGCTCATAACGGTACTTGTCGCGCTGATTGCGTTCGCGATTTTTGTTGCGATCTATGATGGACTGATCCCTATCTAACGCCGCTACCACTCTTTGATATCATCTGCCGCCTCCGCACTCGCTCCGCGTGCTTTTCTTGTCCGTTTCTCCAATGCACCTTTGACCGTGCCTACTCGGCTTTTGCCACGAGATTGCGCACCGGCTACTTCATCCCGGATTGCGCCGACATCCGGCGCTGCACCGACCGATCCTGAACCTCCGCCGCCCTTTGAGACGCTTCCGCGTACATCTGACGCACTTCCAATATTTGGTCTTTGAACGGGCGCAGATTCCGGCAAGGTCAGCTTGTCTTCAATATCATCGTGCAGCCTGTCCGCATAACCGGACACAAATCGTGTTTGCAGTTCCTGTCCTTCGGCGCTGAGCTGGAAGTTGATATCGTCAAACCGTGCATTGCCGTAATAGTCGCGATTACTCTCTATCTCGGCCATCCCCCATTCACGATAAGCCTGGCTTAGGTTGAGCGATCCCGCAGCACTGCTGCTTTCATACCATGTTGCCTGATCTTCGAGGCGGCTGGCGAGTTCTTGCGCGCGTCTGGCTTCGACCGTGTAGCTTTGCGCTTCCGTGAGCGATGTTGTGAGACCAGATGCGCTGCTGGAGACCGCAGAGCTGCTGCTGGAACTCACACTTCGAACAAATCCATCACGGGTATTGGACCAGTTTCGGCTATCAGAAATCTGGTTCAGGCTGCCCATGATCCGGTTGCGGTCCTCGGACGCAATTCCGATATCGCTATCTGTCCAAGCCTGGTTTCGACCACCTTTGACACCAACGGCGGCACTGGCTGAACCTTTTTCGCCTTTTAAACCTAACGCGCCATCACCATTCAAAAACCATGAAACTGTAATATCGTCGGCTGCCCGGCGTGACAGTCCATATTGTCGCTGCAAGTTTCTTGATGCAGAATCCACTTCGCTGAACGCCTTGTTGACGCTGTTGCTTTCGTTTGTACCCACCGCGGTTTCCGACGAACTCCCCTGGCTGTATGTATTCCTGAGTTCATTGAACCGGGTGACCGCAGAACTGGTCGATTGCTGGGCAAGATTGGAGAAGGTCTCACTTTGTGACCGGCTGCTCGATGCCAATGTCGAAAGCCTGGAGGTAAAGTCCTGTCCCAATGTTGGAGTGAATGGATAGGCAGAACTCGGAACAGTATCGAAGCTGTTTTCAGGAAAGCTTGTGGTCTGCGTCCCGCTGGCGCTGAATCCGCGTGTCTGGCCCGCGCCATAGGAAATATTCGGTGCGATTGAGCCTTGCGCAAATTGTTTCGAGAATGCGCTCGAATTTTCAATATTGCTGTTTCCAAGCGATACATTGCCGGTACTGGCTTCGCGCGCGGCTTCTTCGGCCGCATTTTGTGATGGGTTGAGATAGGATGTGGCTTGGCCCGAGATAGCAAGAGCTCCTCTGGCGATCCCGCCAGCCAGAAACGGAATTGAGGCAACCAGATATCCGGCCAGCACGCCGATATCATTATTCACATCAACCATTCCCGAGAAATTGGCGAGGCTCAGCCCGGTTCCGCTGGCAGCGCCCGATACATCGGATGCTCCCTTGAACATCAGGATCATGTGCAAAATCACAAACAAAGGCCCCCAGGCGGCGAGATAGAAAAAGCCTGTAATATAACCTCGCAGGGCTATCGGTCCGGTCTTCGGCATGAGAAACAATGGGAACAGCACCGGAAACAGAGCATAGAATACCACCGTCAGCACGATGTTTAGGATCGGCACCCATTTCATAGCATTTTGGGCGATAGATGAATATGTACGCTCGGTCTGGATGTCTGCCCGGGTCTGGGCAAAAACATCGACGCTTGAGGTGCCGCTAGAACCGGCCATGCCGTGCATCGCCTGTTTCATGGCGTTGATGGTGAGCACCTGCCGAAAAATCTCGCTGGCGTTTTTGGACACCCCGCTCAAATAACTATATGCCACCGGCAGATCAGCAAACAGTTTGGCTTTCGCGAGCGCAGCGGTCTGTTTGGGATAAAGCTGGCGGCCGAAGATGGTCCCCATCTCATCGATCATCTCGGTCCATTTGGAATTAAGGTCATTATATGCCTCGCGGCAAGTGATGATATTGGCCCTGACGCTGTCATCAGGGTTGCGGGCCAGGAACTTCTGCGCGCGCGCTGCGCTTCCCGGCGCAATCACTGCCCAGATATCATCGCTTTGCGACAATTCTTTCATGGAATAGCGGCCAAGCAGTAGATCATAAAAGACGCACTGGCGGAAATGCTCGTCGAGATTGGCGGCAAACTCCGGATCAGAAATGCGTAGGCTCCGCGTCGCATCAAATAGCCGCGAGCCATAGATCATCCCGTTCTTCGAGTAATCGAGATCAGTCGGTAGCCCGAATACTGTTTCGGAGGAGCGTACCAGATAGTCGCCAACCTGACTGGTGAAACTTGCCATAAGTGCAAGTCCCAAGGGAACATTGCCAACCTCGGCTGGCGCCAGCGATGGATTGATGCGGTCGGTGACATGGACGTCAAGGCGCGGAACCATCAGGCACATGTAGATGAGCGTTGCGCCCAAAAACCAGTGGAGCCATGCGCGCCAGTCCTGGTTGAAGGCGACCACGATGACAGACAATGCCAGCCCCATCACCATGGCCACCTGGATCAGACTTTTGTAGCCGCCCGCACCAGTCCAGGCGGCAACCGCGTTGAGGACATTGACGATATATTCGCCGCCGCCGATTGTGAATATCTCGACCATCTATGCAGATACTCCACTCACGGTGTCAGCGAGCGGTTTTGCACCGCACGCGACCAGTCGAGGGCTGCTGCCATCGAGGGTGACATGGAGGCCGAGAGCATATTTTCGATCATCGCGGTCTTTTCAATGATCTGCATGATGGCGGTAACTTTGGCTTGGCTGCTCGATTGTCTGTCTGCCAACGCGCGGCGTACTTCGCTCATCTGGCCCTGCCACAGGGCAAGCTTGGCTTCATCAGCGCCGATGAAGGTAGACATTGAGCGCCCCGCTTCGCCCACAATGCGTTCGAGCACGGCAAAGAGCAGATCAACCGAGGCAATTTCTGCCAGCGTTTCGCGGTCATCGGTGGGCATACCGCGACCATAGGCGGCTTGCACGGTGAGAATTTTGTAGAGCGGCACTGAAGCAACCTGCAGCAGTTCTTTTTCGGCATTGCCGATCGCGGTGTCAGCACGGATTGCTTCAACCATATTCGTGATCAGCGCCGCGACACGCGGACGAATGGCTTTCGAGCGCGCAAGGCTCATATTGCGAAACGCCGGATCAAGACATTGGTCGGGTTCATCGCAATCAAACACCTTGATCGTCTGATCCGATGTACCGTCCAGCAATGCAGTTACCAAAGTCGAGGACGCATCGCCTGCGAACGGCACAAATTTTCCCGGAGACGCGTCTTTGGGCGGTACGTAGATGATAGTCCCTATGAGCGTCATCGCATATTCGGCAAGTTCGCTGTCAAAGCTGCCGCCAGGATTGAAGAAGGAGGATTTTTTTAGGATGTGCCATGTGTAATTGCGCGCGACGCCCGGATGCACATCGGCATAATCCGCGCCGGCGCCCGCATTGGTGGAATCGCGCTGGCCTTTGGTGCCGCAACCATGTTTGGCGGCCGCATAATCGGTAAAAATGCCTTCCGAGTTGCCGATTGCCTCGCAGATCGCCTTGTCGGCGAGATCGCCCTTGGGCCAGATCCCGCCCACCAGTCCCTGCGCCATTTCGCAGCTATTGATGTTCAGATTGTTCATGAGCTGCGCTTTTTGCGAAAACTCCTGCATGATTTTCGAGCATTCGGGACACACGGTGTCGATGGCGAGGCTGAAGGCAAAGCCGACCGCGTTGTTGGCCACGGCTTTGAGCATCGCGACAATTTCACTCGCGTTGATGAAGGAAAATGAGCCTGCAAAAATATCTATCCCGCCGCAGCCTGCTTTGGCAGAGGGCAATTGCAGATTTGCAATATTGGTCGTCTTCTGGGGAAAGCGCGTCCAGACATTGCCTAGGCTATAATAGCCGGCTGACTGGCCTTCGAATGCGGTTGGACCCGTGACATTGGCAGCGCCGCCCATATCATCCATGAACCGGTCCATGCTGTCTCCCACATTGGCAGAAACAGGCACAGTAGTTGACGTAACCATCAGACTTGCAGCTGCGAGCGCAGCAATGGCCTTTTTAATAATCATGTCCGGCATCCTTTGAGGTTAGTAGGTAAATGCGCTCCTGCAGTTCATCGGCAGAAAAAATACCGTAACCGATGGGAATGGCGCGGTTCCCACGCGCATCCCAGAGCACCAGGGCAGGGGTGATTTTGGGTTTCAATCCCATCCGCGCGCGCTGACCGGTCTCGACGGTGTAATTCTGGAAATGCCGCGATGGTCCGCCGTCGGTCGAGATCGCGCGGATCGTCAGTTTCCAGCGGTTGGAAACCGATTTTACGATTGGCGACATGACCTCGCAGGCCCCGCAGCTTTGCGCAAAAAAGTAAAACAAGCCGTAGCGTTTTCCAAGGTTTGCCATTGCCATATCCCGCGATGCGCTGCGCGCATCCTGCCACTTTCTTTTCGCGAGCGTTGAAACCGGGCGTTCGAGCGTATAATCGAGATCCGGCTGCTGCCAGATCGCCCGCTGCCAGACGTCCGAAAATAATGACGCGCGGTCGAGCTGTTCACGCTGGAAGCGGATGTACGCGATCACATTCTCGCGGGTCGGTTCGAGAATGGCCTTGGCTTTGAGTTCGCGCAGTTCCTTGGTCACCTCATCAAGCCGCTCGCTTGCGCTTGCCTGCGGTTCTGTTGGTAATATTTCCGTTTCAGGCGGCTTGGGTTTGCTGCAATAGAACCAATATCCCAGTTTGCGCTTCTCGCAGTAGAGGTCATTGGCGCTTGTCTCGGAAGCATTGGAAACAGGACTTTCCGCTAATGCCGGACTGAGGAGCGCATCCACAAAAAACATGATTGCAAGGACCAGCACGGCCAATCCGCTGAGCGCCAAGGGCAGGGGAAACGTACAACCAGCAGCGTTTTTCATGGGCCTGATCTTTCGTAAAATTCCTGAACCTTCTGCTGAATGTCATTGGCCGCTTCGAGTTCATCGGGCAGGCGAGCCGCTTCGGTAAATTCCGAATAGATTTCGGAAAAATTCATTCTTGAAAGATCAAGCCGTGCGAATTCCTCGATTGTGAAGCCGCCGCATTGTTCATCTTTCGCCCTTGCCCAGGGTTTGGGAAGCTGCGCGCGGCCTTGCTCCTGCAGGATGCGCGATAGTTTCGATTCAAAGCAGCAATAGGCTTTCTTCTTGGTGATGCAGACGCCCAGAATTTTCTTCGAGCAATAGCTGCCGACATAGGCGCACAGCCCGTTGGCATCGCGCTGGTGAAGGAGGATCTCCTGCGTATTGCAGCCAAGGGCCACCAGCAGGCTGATACCGGGAATAAGCGGAAAGCCCTTGCCCTTGCAGCAATTAAGGACGCCAAAGACTTTCTTGCCGCAGGTCTCGCGCTCGCCTTTGAAAAGGGTCAATGTTTCGGGGTCAAATTGTCCGCGGGCATCGTCCATGGCATGAAGCGCAACGACGGCATCCTTGAACTCGTCATTGGGTGTGCGTTCTATCGTCTCGCAGGATCCGTCGATGCAATAGACATCGCCGTCACAGATATACTGGCTGCCTGAACCTTCTGTTTCCGGAAGCGGGCAATCATAAACGCGCTCAATGGTCGAGCAGGGATTATCCTCGCTCAGACAATCCTCGCGCAGCAGCTGGCAGGCAGGATCGTTATCCAGTTCCTCGCAATCATTGGCAGCGCGGCGTTCATTGCACTGATAGGTCCGCTCCCATGCCCAGCAGGGCTTTGTCACCGATACGCCGTCTATGATGCGGGTTTGGGGGTCATTATCGCTGCAAGTCTCGGCCACCTGTTGGCAGTCCGCATCATCGGCAAAAGTCCGGCAGGCGGTATCGCTCAGGTTTTCAATAACAATATTTTCCGACGACGTCGCGTACGGAGTTTCTCCGGCAACTGCGGAGGAGCAACTCATCTCGACATAAGGTTCGCCGGGTTCAACACAATATCGTCCCTGTTCGCGGTTTCCGCCCCATTGCAAACAGGGTCCGGGCCGTGTTCCGGTCGCCCGGCACCCATTATCGTTAAATATCTGGCAGGAAGGCACTCCGCCAAATCCGTAGGGACTGATATAGCTGCATAAGTAGTGATACTGCGTTCGCGTTTCGACGCTTACATCCAGGTAGATGCTGCAGTTTTCTTTGCTTTCTTCCAGCGCAACTCCGCTATTGCAGGTTGCCGTGTAACGCCCCGGCGAACCGGGAGAAGGAGGCAGCGGAACGCAGCGTCCTTCCGCCCCGCCAATTTCCATGCCGCTGGTAAAGCTGAGCGGGTCTTCGTTGATCGATTTGGAACGCGCGGTGACCGCTTTGATTTCCTCTGCCTCGAACGTCGCGCGCCGGGCATTAGAATCCTTGATCGCTTTCAGGCCTTCGTGGCTGCGCGCTGCGGCCCTGGCATCGCCTTCAATGCGGTCGGGATTGTCGGCATAAGTCGCCTCAACCGGATTTGATGTATAGCCTGGAATCCGCTCCGCATTTGGCTGCGTGCTGGCATTCGCACGGACGCGCGCCCGATGTTCCTGGGCAAAAGCCTTGCCTTCTTCTTTCGCCGCCTTGCGGTCCTGCGCCGCCAGCGGCGATCCAGCGGAGAAACTGATGACCGAGAGCGCGAGGAAAAAATGTTGCACCAATTTCATCGTTCAGCGCTCCTTCTTGAGGCGTTCAAGGTGAAGCGCTGCGAGACGCGATCCCGGACCAGCGCCGCCCGCAAATGTTTCAAGCGCATATTCGACGCTAACATTGCCGGTCATCCGGTCATGGGGCGGGACAGTGCCTTTGCAGTCGAACCCATCGCACAGCGTAAAATCGGAAGAGGCCATCACAAAACTGGGCGCAGCCTTGATATCGAAAGCGCGGAACAGCCGGGGATCAATACCGAGCGCGGATAATTGCTCGCCATCCTGCCCCATTGCGGCGAGCATTTTTGTCAGCTGTTTGGCGCTGCCTCCGGGAAACCCGCGCAGCACGGTGACGCCGCCCGCTGCTGCGGTGTCGCGAACGAGTGTTTTCAATGACTGCGGAGGCATCGACAGGCTTGCAAAAGCAACGAAGCGCGGCGCAGCGCCAAGATTGGCTTCAGCCATTTTTGCATGGTCCGCAATCATCCGGTCGAAATCAAAGATTTCGTCTTTCTGATGGCCTTTGCTGTTCTTGCTTTTCCTATCGACAGTCTGCGTATATCGCTCGTGATTGGCCCGCGCCTGGTCTTGTGTCTGAAGGGCCTCATCGCGCGCAGCTTCGCTTCGCAGGCGGACATTTTCTGCCAGCGCTTCTGCTTCCTCGGCAAACTTCTTGCTTGAAGCCCGGATGTCATCGATGTCGAGCGTGTCCGGGTTCACGCTTTGCGCCGCGGCAAAACCAGTGGATGCGCAGATCGTGAACAAAATCGAAAGGAGAACAAATTTTCTCATAATGCGCAGCAATTTCGTTTGCGCCAGACAAGATAGCCCATGTCCTCGCCAATGGCGGGAATGACCTGTCCGGCTGATTGAAAGGTGGTGGAGGCGCCAATCGGCGGGCAGGCATAGCGGCCTTTTGTCGCCGGATTGGGGTTGGTAGCCTGCAGGCGATATTGCTGCTTGCGCATCACCGGCATCAGATATTTGCCGCACAGGCCTTTTTTGCCCATGGTTCCCCAGGACACGAGCTGGCGGTGCAATTTATAGGCAAAGCGCGACAAGACCAATCTGGACGCCTGGACATGGCCGATACTGGCCGACACATTGCCGTTCATCGGATACATCGAACCCTGACAGCCAGCGCACCAGAACAGTTCATCGCGCGGCAGATTGACCGTGGCGGAAACACAGTCAGCTGCGCAGGCAGCGAGTGCGAGCGGATTGGCAAACAGCACCGCTTCCGGATTGATAATCGCAGTCAGCTCGCTGTCCTGCCACAGCGGGTCGATTTCGGAGATATACAATATATCCACCGAGCCAGCCTCAAGGCAGAGGAAATCGGCAACAATCTCCATCCAGTAGATCAGCGGATAGGCATACCAGTGCACATGCCAGCTCGAATAATATTGGCTCGCCCCGCCAATGGCCGATGGTCCCGAGATGGACCGGTAGCCAATGTCAAACCCGGGATCGATTTTTAGGCCTCCCAGATTGACAAAACACCAGGGTTTCATGCTGACATCGGCAAGCCGGACCGGTTCCCAGAACCCCATGGCAATGCCGGGGCGCAATCCGCAAAGGCAGACGGGCAGCGAGGGGTTTTTCGGATCAGGCCGGCTTGATGGCCAGATATCGAGCGCGCCAATTGACAGCGGAAAAAGACAGGACCAGCAGATATCGGTGATCGGATTGACAAATTTGCCGGTGCAGCGGCCAGGGCCTGCATCGGCGCGCGCTGGCGCAGAGACAAGCAGGCTAAATGTCAGCACAAGCAAGAGCCAAAAGGATTTCGATCTGGAAATATTTGGAAAGCGTGTCCTCATTGATTTTGCCTCCGTGTTTTGGGAAGCGCAAATTCGCGGATACGCAGCATCCGGCCCTGTTGATCGACCATTGCGGGCAATGCCTTGATTTCGAAATGCGCGGTCAGTTTTCCGCCCTGGTCAAAATAGACGCGCCTCTGGCGCGCTTTCATAAGTTTAAGCGGCGCGCCGTTTGTCAGAATGAGTTTCGCGGTCTGTGGTTTTTGCGCAAATGCCCATTCGAGCTGGGCTGGATCATCGCCGTCCAAAAATATCAATGCCGCGCGAAGCGGAACCGTATCGAGCGGATTGACCCTCGTGCCTTTGGCCCAGATCCTGCGCCCATCATGATCCAATATGTCGGCCTGCAATATGATGGTTGGATCAAACAGACGCGTGGTTGTTTCATTTGCTCTTGTCAATCCTGCGACGGGCTTGGGACGGTTGACCCGCGCGATAGTGCGCGCTTTGAGTTTCTGGTTCAGCCGGTCAATGTCGCCATTCTTGTCCATGACCTGAAGGCGGTCATGTATCTGTTTCAGCAAATTCGGTTCGATAATCGGGAAATGTCTACCCTGCTGGCCATAGTCGCGGGCCAAGGCTGACGAAGACAGCAGGGCGGCAATGAGGAAAGGCAAATATAGTCTGTTCACAATATTGCCCTCCCGCTGCCGATAATCCGGGGCGCGCAAATGAAACCGATCTCGCCGTAGCGGCTGTCAAAGCCATGTTTGTGGGATGTGCCGACATAATAGCAGCCGCGCGGAATGATGCCTTCGGGACCTTTGGTGAGCGGGAAGCCTTTGCGCGTTCTGGGTTTGGTTTGGGCGATCAGTTTTTCGTTGATGAAGACATCTTTGCCCTCATGACGAACAGCGTCTCCGGGCAGGCCCAACATGCGTTTGCCGAAGATTTGCGGCTTTTCGCCAAAATGGTTGGTGAGAAGTTCTGAACGCGGCGGCTCGAAAAATATCAATGCGCCGCGAGCAGGCGTAAAATTCTTGTCCAGCCAGAATGCCCAGTTGGGCAGGCTGGGAGAGGCGTTGATCAGCAGCGCATGATTGTCGCTAAATTTGGCGATTGGTGCATAGAGAAATGGAATTGCGACCAGCATTGCCAGAACAAATGGGCGTTTGAGTCGTGTCTTGAGACTGCTCATTGCGGTTTCTCCGCATTTGCGTTTTCAAGTTTACGCGCGATTGTGTCTTTGAGAAGCAGCGTGGCATCGGGCGTATTTTTGGACAGCACCGCTTCGGCGACCAGAATCACATGTCCGCTGCGGCCCAAATCATCCACGGCGGCTTCAGTTGCTTCGAGATAACGGGCAATCGCCTCGCGCGTCACTTCCGGATCGGAATTTCCCTTTGCCTCCGCGTCCACGAAGTCCCGCATGATCTCGGACATGCGGACCTGGACGATTTGCTGTTCATTGGGGTGGGTCAAACGCACGCTGACCCAGATGATCCATAAAATCACCGCCGCAATCAGAAGGACGGTTCCCACGGAACGCGCGCTCGGCAGATGGTTGGTGTTTGCGATCTTGCTCATGCCTCGTTCCTTTCGGGAAAAGCACCGACAATCCGCCTGATAAAGCCTGGCATCCGCAGCGCTGCGATTAGCGCTGTCGCGGCAAAAAACATGATTTTAAGATCGCTGGAGAACATCAGTCTGCGCGCTGCGTCTGCTGCGAGGTAGCGGTTGCTCAAATTATCGAGATGCGTGAACAGCCCGAGCAAATCCCAGCCCGACAGGATGAGGAAAAAGCACAGCGGCAGGCCAAGCGCCATCAACACCGAGCTTATTGCAAACAGCGATGCTTCGAGCATGATATGGCATGTGGTTTGAAAATATTGCTGCACCGGAAACGGCGCGCGTTTGCGGCCGCGATCATCGCTCGTACCAAGCGATAGATATGTATCAAACAATGTATCGGCTTTGTCAGGCATTGTGATTGTCTTTCCGATTTTCGCTACCGGTGCCGGAAATGCGGGCAATCGCCTGTGCGAGCGAAGCGCCGGCCTCCTGCTCCGCTTCGATCGCGGCATAGACATCGGGGGACGACGAATAGATGCAGGCCGAATAGGGATCGAGAACCAGGCGTCCAATGGCCTGCGTTTCCGAGCCCTTGATAAAGACCTCGCTATATTCCTCGCCTGATCGTTTGAGGCTCCGGATCAGCGTCTCGGTCTTGTCGTCCATATCAAGACGGTCATTTTTCCTGAAATCAGCAATGGTTTCCGGTTTTTGCTGAAGCACCAGCATCCAGTCGCTGTTCTCCAGCGCTGCCGTAGCGCCGTCGGACTTGTAATAATCATTGAGTGACTGCGTGGCGGTCGCGAGCGCGCCGCCATATTTGCGGGCCGTGCGCGCATAGGTTTCGACAAACTCACCCATCGAGCCGCCTTTGAGGAGCGACCAGGCTTCATCGATAAGAAGCAATTTCTTGGTGCTGCGCGGTGTCCGGGTCATCGCCTGGCCGGTCATGAACATGATCGCGCACAATATGACCGATCTCAGCTCTTCGCGGGTCGCCAGATCAGACATTTCAAATACGGTAAAATCATCATTGAGCGCGATGGTCGCCTTGCCTTCAAAAAACCGGCCATAGCTTCCGCCTTTCACATAAGGCGCGATGGCAACCGCGAGATCATCAGCTATCGGATTGGAAATGGCCGCAAACGCTGCTGCGACATCATCAATGGTGCCGCCGCTGCCAAGCGCTTCCCAGACTTTGGTGACCGCCTGATCGATCAGGCCGCGCTCGGTATCGGTCAGCCGGTCACTATGGCGCGCCATTTGGCCGACAATCGCTTTCACCATCGCGGTGCAGTCGAGCTTGTAATCATCGTCTGCATCCGCGCGCGCATCATCGATCATCGAAAAGGGATTGAGCGAAAAACCCGACTTGAGGGTAAACTCGACAAAGCGCCCACCCTGGAGTTTGACCGAATGCTCGAACGAGCGCCCGTCATCAATCACCACGACTTTTGCGCCCGCGCCGCGCAGGCTCGCGCACATTTCCTGGAGCAGGACAGACTTTCCCGAGCCTGATTTACCGCAGATCGCGACATTATGATTGCCCGCATCATTTTCAAAGGGCGACCAGTAGAATGGCTGCCCGCGCCGTCCCACAAGCAGCAGATGCGGAATCGGTCCGCCCAGAAATTCACCCTGCATTGGCGCAATATGCGCAGCGCTGGTCGAAAGCATGGTTTTGAGGCGCTTTAAACGTTTGAGATCATTTGCTAGGCCATCCGCCAATGTCAGCGGCAAGGCCGCAATAAGCCCGTGGATTTGCAGGAAGCGCTCGTCGGCCAGATCCCAGCCAGCGGCTTTGTAGATCGCCTTGATCGAACGCTCATGGGCATCGCCCAGACCGAGCGGCGAATAGCTGGTGAGGCCATAAAAAAGCTGCACCAGGCGCTTTCCCGCCTGCAATTCCGCCTGGACATGGCTCCATTCGGCAGATTGCTGGGCCAGTTTGGGCAGAAAACGCGCGCTTTTGGATTCCGACAAGCTGGTGGTGCGCATGAATTTGAAACCGGCTTTGGCCTCGGAATTTTCCCGCGTAGGGTAAACCAGACAAAGCATGGTGGCAGCCGGGCAGGGGAAGCGCAGTTTGTCGGTAAACATGTCGCCGATGAGCCGCGCGCATTCCCAGGGCGCCCACCGTTCGGGCATTTGGCGAACTCCAAAATGACGAACATCAAAAGCATCGGGATAGATCGCGCCGATTTCAGGCGTTCCGTCGGCACCCCGTCCTGTTTCGCGGAAGCGTTCGGTGCGCAGAACCATACGGTCATCTTCGACCTCGAGCTCAATATCGCGCCGGATGGCCTGTGATGCGATATCATCAAGGCTATTATATTCGATCCTGTCCTCGCGCGATGCGGTGGTCGGCGAGGTTAAATCATCAATCAGCGAAATCAGCTCTCCGGGCTCGATCTCCTGGCTTTCGATGCCGAGCGATGCGAGCATGCCGACCAGTCCCTCGCGGCACTGCGTCAGTTCGTGATCGTCCACATTGGCCGATTCCGGAACACCGAGTGACAGCACAAGATTATGGCAGCGGGCATGGAAAGGTGCATGTACAGACCCGCTTTCCCAGACCAGATCATAAAGGCGTTTCGAGCGGCTGCGCGCCATCGCCTCATAGATGCCGCCCTGTTTGTAGCGCGCCGCAAACCAGGGCGCGACCACGCGGCCAATGCGCGGACTGGCGTGGTGCAATATCTGCAGGCACGCGCCTTCCGGCATGCCTTCGGAGAAAAATTGCCCCAGGATTTCGCCGGTGCGTTCATCTGCGCCAATCAGCGGCGCTGCGGACAATATGAAGCCTTTCGAGCGCGCATTGCGGTATAGGTGCGGGCCCGGATCAAAGACCCGGTAGGGCAGCCAGTCAGAGAGCATATCAAGGGCGAGCGAGGGCCGGCCATGATCGGGCGCATGGGCATCACCAAATAGCCCGGAGAGCAATTGATCGCGTGCGGACGCAAAGGAAAAGTTCATCGCTCTTGCTCCTGGTCCGTACGCTTTCTGGCCGCTTCGATGGCTTCAACGGTTGGCAAGCCAGCCTGCTTTTCGGTTGGCCCGGCGGTTGGCGTGTTTGAAGGGTGAGGAGTTCGCTCATGCCAGGGAGGAAACATGTCGAACCCCTTGATTGCCGGCTGCTGTAAACCGGCAACAGCCTCGCGCACCGTGAGGGGATTGACGGTGCGGTTGGGTAAGGAAAAGTAATTTAAATCAAAAGCGTCATGGTCAGTCTTGTGACTAGATGGCATGATAGTTTGTCCCAGATCGTCGGCAGCATCTATCTGGCTTTGATCCGCTTCTTCAGAGGAGGTTTTGGGAGCGCCCCCGATGCGCCTGGCGATGGCCTTGATACTATCATCGCCCGCCAGTGCAGCCGTCCAGTCCGGTCTTTGCGCCACGACATGGACGGTGCGCGCTTCGTGCAAATTGCCATCGCTATCGACAAAGCCTGGGAAGACTATTTTGAGCAATTGTTCCCCGGTCCGTGCAGTTGGTGTGGCCGCAATCGAACGCCGTCTTCCGCCTGGTTGCTGTGCGACCAGCAATGCTTCACTTGCCTGCGCATCAATGACGGCTGTGGGCGCGCAGCTGCCACCGGGGGCTTTGCAGTCAAAGCTGCCGCTGATATTGGTTCCAAGACTCGCGCAGGCAGAAAGAGCGGAGACGCAGCTGGCGAGGAACATGGCGCGATAGATTTTCATGATTACCGCGCTCCTTTGGTTTTTGGATTTGCAAAGGCGCGAAGTTGCGCGGCTTCACGAAACCCCTCGATCACCGCGCCATCGCTCGCGCGCACGATTACCGGCGTTCCGGAAAAGCCGTGCTTTTTGGCAAAGGCCTCATTGGCATCAAGACCTCTGGTATCGCAGCTTTTGGAAGATTTTAGCTTCCCGCCTGCATAGGCCTTGTGGAGCGCAGCAGCCGGATCATCCGCGCATAGTACCTTTTCAGCCAGTTTGCGGCTGCTTGCGCCAAAGATGGAAATCGGCCGCTCCTCGACATGCACACCTGCTTTTTCAAGTTCACTAGCGAGCCGCTTGCAGTAGCCGCAGGCAAAATCGGAAAAAATAATCAGTTTTTCCCCGGATTTGTTCCCCCAGTGGACTGCGCCTTCTTTCGGTAGCTCGCTAACCGGTACTTTGGCGGGCGTTCGATGGCCCGGGCGGGTCTCGCTGGGCTGCTCGCGCGTGGCATTGGCGACCAGTAGATCGGGATTAAGTTCGAGCAGCTTGGCAGCGGTCAGATCCGCGCGGTTTTCCATGTCATAGAGCCGCCCGACGAACAGATAGCGGGCCTGCTCATCAATATAGAACAGCGTCTTGCCCGACACCACTTCACACAGGCCGCCAAATCCTTTGCAATTAAGGCTGGTTACCGGCGTTTTGGGAAGGCGCAGCTCGATGGCCGTGCGGACGTCGCGCAAGAGCCCCGCAGCATTGGCAGGAACCGAAATGAAACTGGCGGCCACAAGCCCGGACACAATCCCGCCACTGGCAACTGCAAGTGCGATGGCCGCAGCGCGGGATTTGAGGCTTGTAGATACGGTTGTAAGGTTGAAAAAATTCACTTTTTGCTCCTTCGTACATGGACGCCGTCGAGAAAGACGATCTCGACATCGATGCCGGTCGGCATCTCGACGACAGGTTGATATTGTTCGGCTCGTTCGATGAGATATTTGGATACCGTGTCGGCGGCATCGCCTGCGCCCTGGCCAAGACCGCCAGTTAAAATGTCGGCGCCCGAAAGGTTACCGCGCTGGCCATTTTCACCAATTTGCCCGGTAAATATGCCGTTGGCATTCGCTGAAAAACCGCGCCCGAACCCGCCGACGATACCGGCAAGCAGGGCCTGGCTGACCAGAGAGCCTTCGCGGCTAACCACCCGCCCGCGCACGCCGGATTTACCGGCAAAACTTAAAAAGCCTTTGACCTCGCTGACAGCGACCCGCCCGCCAGGCTGGGCGCAGGTCATGCGTGCGAGTTTGACATAGACTTTTTCCGATGAGAGATCGCCGCGCGCTGCGCCATTGACAACGCAGCCGGTAATATTGGTGGTGAGCAGCTTGCCGTTCTTGATTACCGAACGCGCAGGGCCGGTAATCCGAAGGACCACCGGAAGCGGATCGCTTTGGCTTGCAACGCCGACGGAAGCATCGACGCCCACTATTACTTTTGCCGGCGCATAGCTGTTGGGCGGCAGATAGTCAGGGCTGTCTTCGAGCAGCAGCGGCGACATTTCGGATTTGGATGAGGGCGTGATTTTGTTTTTCGCCTCGCTATTGCCAAAGTTCAGCACTTTGACTGCGCTTGGCGCGGACGGGTCGGTCGCCGTGCCATCGGGATTTCCCAGCGAAGCTGCTTGGCGATCATAGCCGCCCGCCTGCGGACCGTAGGCATGCAGCGGAGCCGAGGGAGGCGGCGCGTCCGCCGCTTCTGCGAGCTGGTCTTTCAGCGCAGCATTTTCCGCCGAGATGGCATCAATGGCGAGCTGGCCATCGGCGCGCATCTGGCTGTTTTCCTGGCGCAGGGCGTCGAGTTCTTCCCTGATCTTGCCTTGCGGGATCAGCTGCCCTCTGAGTTCCTTTTGATCCTTAACAACCGCGTTGAGGCGGTTTTCATAGGTACTGACAAATTCGCGCTGCGAAAGATTGCGGTTTACAAGGCTGGTTGTATCGATGGTGACCGGGCCATCGCCATTGCCGGCTTCGCTGTCATCGCTGTCTGAAAATATAAAGGCGCTACCGCCAATCAGCATGACGCTGCCCAGGCCGATGAGAAGCAGCTTTTGACGCTTCCGGATCTGCTGGTTGATATCGCCATGCGCACTGCCATGTGCGGCTTCGGCAGCTTCTGACGGTGCTTCAGGTGCTTGTTTTTCTTCGCTCATTGCCCCGCTCCCCGGTTCGATTTGACGAGAAAGGCGGTGGTGATTGCGCCGGGCGCAAGGCTGTCCGTTGTCATTGCGACCGCGCGTGCGGATTTGGGCGCAAGATCATGTTCGTCGATTTGCAGCCTGTTCTTGCCGCGATTGCGCAATGTGAGCTGCTGCCCGGTAAACTGCCCGCCGCGATATTCCGCAATGAGCTGCACTTCGATGGCGCCGACTCTGACAGCGCGTCCCATCATCTGGCGGATGCGGTAGCCGGGAAGCGCGCTATCGCTCGCCATCGCCCTGATCAGACCAATGATTGCATCATCGCTGTTTGAGCTTTCTTCGGTAATTTCGCCTGCATCGCTGCCGAGCGCCGGATTGGTAATGAACAGCTGATGGGCTTCCACCGGCTCGGTCCGGCAGGCGAACTTGTAGACAAAGCCTTGCTTGCTGGTGGCGAAGAAGCTGAGGGAATTGGCGGCAAAGCTGGGAGGCACGGAAATATAGATATCGCCGCGCAGCGGTTCATGGGTCACGCCAAAATCATTATAAGGATAGCCGGTTGCTATTTTGGAGACGCTGGAAAATGCGTCGCCAATGAGGGAAATCCGCGTCAGTTCATCGCGCGAGAGCTTGCAATCGATCCGCGCGCCATCGGCTGCCTCGACAAACTGGTCTGCGCGGGCAGGGGAGGCGGACAGGCAAAAGCTGAGCGCCAGAAGCGCGCCGCCAAGCGTCTTGAAGCCGGTATCGGGCTTTCTCGCTATGCCCCAGCTGAAGCTGGCAAGGCCGGTGCCAAACAGACATGCAGGCGTGATGGATGACAAAAAGGTCATTGGGATGGGTCCTTCTGATTGGGATCATCGGAAATCTGGTGGAAACCTCTGAGCGAGAGCCGCAGGCCGCGATATTTCCATTCGAACGCAAAGCTGCGTTCTTCGCTGGCGATCACCTGGCTACCCACAAAGGTTTTGAGCGTTCCGGTCACGCTTGATGTGAGCGCTTTGGGATCGACCGTGAGCGACCGGATGACAAAGGCCTGGGCTACATCCGAGCCGCGCTGTTCGGTGATGATCTTCAAAAGATCTGCCTTTAGTTCTCCATGCGCGCTGGGATCAGCAAGCCCCAGGATTTGCTCCATCCAGTAGTCTAGGCCTTCGGGGCTGCGGTTGAGCAGCATCAGCGCGGTATCGCGGGTGACAAGCTCCATATATTCAGCAGAGGCGCCCGCGCTCGAAATGGTCAGCGGCTGCGTGCTTATAGGAACCAGAATTACTTCCTGATCCCGGGTCGCTGCACCAGCAATTCCCAAAACAGTGGTCACGGCGAGCAAGGCTGCAATGCCGGTCAGCCAGTTGCGCTGGCGCAGCAAACGCTGCGCCTGGGTATGGGCTATTTGAGCGTGCATTATTCTCTCCCTTCAACCGGCCAGCAGGCGGCAATGGGAGGGCGGCGTGGCTTTCAAACCGAAGAACGATCCGGGCAGATACCAGTAGGCAGCGTGGAGCAATCGGGAGCTTGCGCGCCCTGCTTTTGCCTTTCGCAGAGTGAGCCAGACTCCTGCGCCTATTGCGATGCCAATCAGGACATGCTGCGCCATGATGCCCCAGGCAAATGGTATAACCATTCCGAGAAACTCGTCGATGGTCCAGAACCCGATAAGTTCCGGATCATCAAGCCGCCGGGGCAATTGATATCTGTCAGCCATTGATGCCGCCCTCCTTGCCGTTCGCGGGTCAGATGACTGCGGTGACAACCGAGGTGACGATGGGAACGCCGGTCCCGACGCCAATGCCGACGCCAACGGGAACTGCAATCTGTCCCAATGAAAAGCGCCCGGATGCAAGACCGATGAGACCGGCTGCAAGGCTAAGAACAGTAATGATCTTGCCGCCAGAACCTTCGAGAAAATCAGTGAATTTTGTGAGAGCGGGATCAAAAGTATTGTCTGCACCGGCATAGGCAGCGGTAGCACATAAAAGCGCGATGCCTGCTGGGAGCAGATAGTCGGAAACGCGTCTGGGCGTCTGGATAGTCGTGTTGGTCATGAATAATCACTTTCGCTAAAGTTCAAACAGGAACGAGATATCGTTCGCTGTATGTTCTTGGTACGCCAATGATCGGCCTGTAGGAAAACAGGAAATGGATGAGGGGGCGTCCTTCAAAGCAAAAACCGACATTTTGTGGTCTGGAGGATGCGATATGCGCGCATGGGAAACGAATTTGCGCGAAACATACCGATATCTGCGCGCAATCTGCCGGGAACTGCGCTGGGCTTGCCGAAATCTGCGCGAATCAGGGCACTTTGCTGATTCGTGATTTCCTATTCGTTCTCTAAATGTTCTTTTTGTTTTCCTACAGGTGCGGACTCGGTCTAACCCTCGAATCACTCACCAGGAAAAGGACAACCCGAAAATGACGACAGATATTTCCGAGCAGCATATTAGAACCGAGCTTTCCAAATTGCTGAGCTGCGCGGCGCAAAATTCTGGGCGACCGCGTAATGCCATTGCCCGCGATGCACAGATTCACAAAGATGCGCTTCGGCGGGTTTTGAAGTCTGAGCGCAATCCCACCCTCAGTGAGGCCTTGCGGATATTGCAAGCATCAGGCGCTGCGCCCCATGCCCATATGCTTTTATATATGGCGGCAGATGGTGAACGATCATCGGACTGGTTGCACACCGACCTTGCGCTCTTCTTCGATGAACTGGTTCGCGAGCTTCCAGATGCGCTCGAACGGCAACTTGGCGAACGCCTTCACGATGTGAAGCCAGCGTGGGCAAGGGGGACGGCGCAGCGTATGGCGCGGCTACTGTTCGAGCATATCGAGGAACTTGCCAGAAAAGATGCATTTTTTGGCGATGTCTACTCCGAAGAAAAGAAGGCTTCTTATGCTTGAACCCGGTAAAAATGAAACTCCTGTGCAGCAGCCGACCCGATTGATCCGGCTGAAAGAAGTGATGCACCGCGTTGGTCTTGGACGCTCGACTATCTATCGCTGGATGGATGAAGGGAAGTTTCCAAAGCCGGTTCGATTGGGTGTACGCACCGTTGCCTGGGAGGAAAGTGATATTGATCTGTGGGTGCAGAGCAAGACTGCTGAGTTGGATTGTGACATTTGAGAACATGGTATTGGCGTCGTGATGGCTCCAGGCAACGTGACTTATGCGCCCGGTTTCGGATGACTCATCGTAGCGGCGAAATGACCGACTGTGGGGGTGTAAGCGGACGTCTGTTCGAGTTAGTTTTGTAGCTGCTTTTGCGCCGATTACAGAATGTCCCCTTCTCGGAGGTGTCCGTCGTCAGATAAAATGAGACAGATGGTTTATTCACTTTGATGAGTTTTCCGGTGAGCCGAAAATTTGTGCTTGGCGCAGGTGAAGGCCCATCAGTTACAAGCTTTGTCTTTGGAATAGGGTTCTGGTTCTAAGGCAATTGGGCAATCGTCAAGTTTTGTGTAGTATGCCATGCCCATGAAACTCTATCACTACGGTCCGTCATCAGCATCATTCAGGGTCCGCATTGCCTTGTCCTTGAAGGGTATTGAATGCGAATATGTATCAGTCAATCTGTTGGCCAAAGATCAATTTCTACCGGACTTCACCTCGATAAACTCTCTTTCTCGCGTTCCGGTGCTTGTTGATGGGGACGTAACGATCCAGCAGTCGGGGGCAATTATCGAATATCTGGATGAAACATTTCCGGGCCCCTCTTTGCGTCCGTCGGCGATAAAAGACAGGGTCTATTCGCGTAACATCACCGATATCGTTGCCTGTGATATTCATCCACTGGGCAACATTTCGGTCTTGCGCTATTTGAAAAAGGAACTCGGACAGGCCCAAGAAGAGATAGATCAATGGCGCAAGCATTGGATCGAAAACGGTTTTGCTGCGATCGAGGAAATGTTCGAGAACAAGCCGCCCGATCCTTTTGCACTTGGTGCGGTACCGGGAATTGTCGAGTGTTACATAATTCCGCAAATATTTAACGCCCGAGCTGCGGGTGTTGATCTAGGGGTGTTTCCATTGATTGCCGAGCTTGAAGATATCTGCATGTCATTGCCTGCCATAGCCCAGGTCGCGCCCGACTAATTTGCCTGATTTTGGGCTTAGGTGGAGGAGCAGGATGAATCTGCATTGAATTGATCAAGTATTTCGGGATGGTCAATATCGGCATGCAAACAAGCATCGAGTTTAATGCTGACTGCATTTTTTAGCAGTGTTCTGGCACCGGCATCACCATTCAACTGGATCAGATCATCGAAATGTTCTGGGCTAAAAATTGCTGGTGGTGAAGACTTCTCTCCATCATGCGAAGCAATGACTCCTTCTTTTTCGTGACTGGCAAAGAGGTTTAACATCTTTTCGAAATGCCTCGTGGGAATGAAAGGCATATCGGCGAGGCCTATTAACAGGCCTTGCGATTGACTTTCTGACGCGATTGGTGCGGCGAGCGCCACTGATGTGCCGAGACCCTTCAAGGCATGCCGGTTTACCGCCAGTTCAAATCCGGTATCTTGCCAACCTTTGGCGCAGGGATGGTCGTGTGCCGAGGTGATGATCAAGGCCTGTCCGAAAGGAAAGGAAGCCAGCTTATCGCTAATATGATGGCCCAGCATCTTGCCTCGAAGATTGGTCGAGAGCTTGTCCGTGCCGCCAAAGCGGCGGGATAGTCCAGCGGCCATAATGGCAAGGCAAGTGTCTGACAGGTCATTCATTGACCGAAGCAAAATCAGTTTCCTGATAGGCCTTCAGAATTTCCGCCAATGTGGAGATGGCAAGCGTATCGGGATCGCGCGATGGGTGGAACAGGCCAACAGGCGCGTGGATGCTGCCGACGTCAGACTGCTTAACGCCGGCTTCCAGCAATCTTTCCTTTAGAAGTGCATGGGCGATGCGACCTCCCATGGCAGCAAGGTAAAAATGGGGTTGCTTGAAGGCGTGTGCCATCAGCTCTGTTTCCCAGTCATGATCGTGAAACAGGAACACAATTGCGGTCCACGCATCGCTGGAAATAAGGTTTGTTTCGTTCGTGGTTCTTATGTGCTCAGCTTTTATGCCATTTGTATCAAGGGTTGAAAGTAGCCTTTCATCCGGAGTTATTACATGGCTTTCAATATCCATTGTTTTGGAGAGTTTGGCCAGCGATTCTACGCCAGCACCGTGGCCAATATTCAGCAATCTTGGATGGGGGTGGTGACCAATCACAATATTCTGGTTTGTCTCGTCATATTCAGTGGCCTGCCACTTTGGCAAAAAATATGCGTTGTCATTTTCCATTGGGCCGTTTTCTATCGGAAGCTGAATTGAAAACGGTCTACGTCTTTCTATCGCTTGCCTGCATAGTTTTACGAGCCGTTCATCACATAACGGCAGAAAATGAACATCGAGGCCGCCGCCGCAAGGCAGTTTGATGTCAATATAGGACGATCCAGTGCCAAAGCGGGTTATTCTCGGTTGGCCAGTTTCCAAAGTCTGCAACGCCTCGACAACTGTCCCCCCGTCAGCATTCAACTTGCATCGCCTGGTGACGCTGGTTCCGACGGACGACATTCTTGATCAATATATGACGCTTTCCACAAAGCATCGCAATTTCGAGGCATTGTTTTTCCCGGGAACGGCTCATGGTGTGACCCTTGTCCATGATTTTCATGAGGGCGCTGTCGAAGGTGAAGAACCAAACCGTGATGAAGATTTTCTCGCCGAATTACGCAAGTTGCGTGACTATTTCGGTTGGTGGCCCTGGCTACGCCGTAAAGTTTTTGCTGGCTCTGTCGATCCGGGAATGGGTGAAGATATGACAGATGCGCCGTGGAAGCTGCTGGCGACCAGCCGCCCGACCAAGTTTAACGAGATGGCATATCACATACCCCTCGACAAGGGTATGGAGACACTGCGCAAGGTGCTTGCCAAAACGGGGAGCCGCAAAGATGCCTTCTTCCCGATCGAAGCGCGTGTCACCGCTCCCGATGATGCATGGTTGTCGCCGTTTAACGATGGTCACCGCCTATCAATCGCTATCCACGCACAGGCGGACGAGAATTATGATTTCTTCTTCAAAGAATTTGAACCGATCTTCCGCGCCGCCGGTGGCCGCCCACACTGGGGTAAGCTGCATAGCCTGACCGCCAAAGACCTTGCTATTCTTTACCCACAATTCGGAGCATTCAATGAGCTGCGTAAGGGGTTGGACCCGGAAGGCAGGATGCTTTCTTCCTATCTAGCAAAATTGCTAGAAGCAGGCTGATATGGCAAAACTCGGTCGCAGAAAATTGCTGATTGGCGGCGCGGTCGTCGCAGGAGGGGCAGCTTTGGCACTGGGCAGATCATCGGATGAAAGCGGGCCGCGCAGACCTTATTTCTTGGAAATGCAGAAGGCGCTCAAGGCTGCCAGTATAGCCCAGCCGACATTGGTGGTGGACCGTGCGCGCCTCAACGCCAATGTAGACCGGCTGATGTCCGATCTGCCAGAGGGCATGGGCTACCGGATTGTTGCAAAGTCTCTGCCCTCGCTCGGTCTGCTTGACCATCTCCGCGCGCGCAGCGGCACCGACCGGTTGATGACTTTCAATCTGCCGATGTTGCTTGCCCTGTCACAGGCCATGCCGGAGGCAAACCAGTTGCTTGGCAAACCCCTGCCAGCGCAGGCAGTTAAGAATTTTTTTGTCGAACTGCCACAGGACAATGCCGAGGCCACGGCCAAAATCGAGTGGCTGGTCGATACGCCCGAACGGCTTGCTCAATATGCCGCCATTGCCGAAGCCGAGGGCGCGGATATGGCAATTAATATAGAGCTCGATGTGGGCCTGCACCGCAGGGGGATGGAACCGGGCGCTGCGCTGACCGGTATGATGGAAACCATCCGCAAGTCCAACCGCCTGCGCTTTGGCGGGCTGATGGGTTATGAACCTCATCTCTCCAAAGTGCCGATCGCGCTGGGCTGGCGCGAACGGGCAACAAACGGTGCGTGGGAGATTTATCGCGCTGCCTTGGATGCTGCGAACAATGTGTTCGGTGAAGCGGATGTCAAAGCCTCCACTCGCAATGCAGCCGGTAGCCCGACCTACCGGCTCTATAAAAATATTGACATTGCAAACGAAATGGCCGTGGGTTCTGTGTTGGTCAAACCCACGGACTTTGACACCGATTTGTTGGAGGCGTTCCAGCCCACCGCGTTTATCGCCACCCCAGCAATCAAGGTGCTTGGCCAGACGCAATTGCCAGCGATGGAATTTGTCGACAGCACCAGGCGGATGCTCAACCCCAATTTCGACAAGACGGTCTTTACCTATGGCGGCAGATGGATGGTGCATCCCGAAGATCCGCCGGGACTGCGTTACAACTCCACATTCGGTCGGTCGAGCAATCAGGAAATGCTCAATGGTGGGCCGAATACTGAAATCAAGCCCGATGACTTCGTCTTCCTGCGCCCTACCCAAAGCGAGGCGGTGTTCCTGCAATTTGGGGATATCGCGGTTTATGAAAACGGTGCCATCATCGACCGCTGGCCGGTTTTTCCATCAAGCGCCTAAGCCCTTCTCTACAAGTGGAATAAGCTATGACCGAGTATGTCGTTCCGATTGATATTGAAAATCATGAAATTGATTTCATGGGGCATGTGAATAATGCCAGCTATCTGAAGTGGGTTCAAGATGTCGTCATCTCGCATTGGAAGCGTTTTGCATCCATTGAGATGGTCTCAAAATATCTTTGGGTCGCGATCAAGCATGAGATTACCTATCTTAAACCAGCCTATCTGGAGGACAATGTTGTCGCCGATGTGACCTGCGAACGGGTATTCGGCGCGCGGGCATTCTACAAAACGATATTCTCGCGCGGTGACCAGAAACTGGTAGAGGTCATCTCTTGCTGGTGCTGTATCGACGCGGATTCAAATCGTCCTACCAGAATTGATCGAAATTCAACCGATGAGTTTTTTCGAATATTTCAAGATGACGTCCAGCGATACCAGACAATGCGTTCGTGGGGACGGAAAAAATAGCCTTGCATTCTTACCTCTATGTATTATTATCCACTTGAATAATAATACATAGAGGTAAGCCTTGTCAGGGTACGAAAAAGGGGATTGGTGAATGAACGCTCGTGATCCGCGTTATGATATTCTATTTGAACCAGTCCAGATTGGGCCCGTTCAAACCAAGAACCGCTTCTACGTTGTTCCCCATGCAACCGGAACGGGGATGAGATCGATGGATCAGATGATCGCCTTTCGCGCGGCACGCGCCGAAGGAGGGTGGGGGGTTGTCTGCACCGAAGAGACAATGATCCACGAGACATCGGATCACTATCCGGCGGAAGATCCGCACCTGCTTTATGACTCGGATATTCCCGAGATGTCACGTCTTGCGGATGCGATAAAACAGCATGGCGCACTTGCCGGGGTGGAACTGGCTCATGTGGGGGCTTCGGGCCCGGCCTGGTACGCACGGGCACATCCGATGTCGCCAACCGCCAAATTCCCGCAATATTTTGATAACCCCATCTCGTGCCGTGAGATGGACAGGCAAGATATTGCTGATTTTCGGCGCTGGTATCGGGAAGCAGCGATACGGGCAAAAAAGGCCGGTTATGATATTGTCTACGTATATTGCGCGCATGACCTGTCGCTGCTTCAGGATTTTCTGGTGACCAAGACAAACAAGCGGACAGACGATTATGGAGGCGCGTTTGAAAATCGCGTGCGGCTGCTCAAAGAAACACTAAGTGATGTAAAAGATGCTGTGGGTGACAGCTGTGCGGTGGCTGTTCGCCTTTCTGTCGAGGAGCGGCGCTGGGAATCCAGCCTGAATTGCCGGGAGGATGGCCGCCGGGTCGTGGAGACGCTGGCAGAAGTGCCAGACCTGTGGGATGTCAATGTTTCCGACTGGGACTGGGACACCGGAAGTTCCCGCTATTTCGAAGAAGGGCAACAGGAACCATTTGTCAGTTTCGTGAAGCAAGTTACCACCAAACCTGTTGTAGGGGTTGGACGTTTTACATCTCCCGATGCAATGGTTAGCCAGGTCAAACGCGGGATTCTCGATCTGATTGGAGCGGCACGCCCATCAATTTCGGATCCGTTTATTCCCAACAAGATTGATGAGGGCCGGATAGACGATATTCGCGAATGTATCGGGTGCAATGTCTGCGCTGCCGAGATTATGGGCTTTTCGCGCATTCGTTGTACGCAAAATCCCTCAGCCGGTGAGGAAGCTGCTATGGGCTGGCATCCTGAGGATATGCCGCCAGCTCATGATGAATCGCAAAACATCCTGGTGATTGGTGGTGGGCCCGCCGGTTTGGAGGCTGCGCATACTTTTGCAAAACGCGGCTATCAGGTTGTGATAGCAGAGGCCGGGACAGAATGGGGAGGACGTTTGGTCGGGGAACGCAAGCTCCCTCGGCTAAGCGCCTGGGGGCGGGTGGTTGATTATCGGTTACAGCAGCTTCAAACCATGCCCAATGTGGACATGTATCTGGATAGTAACCTGTCTGCGGATGATGTAGAAGGCTTCGATGCTGATCATGTCGTTGTTGCAACGGGGTCTGGCTGGCGAAAAGATGGTACCGGACGTAACCACGATGAGCCCATACCCGGACATGAGCACAACAATGTTTACACGCCCGATGATATCATGGCTGGCAAAGTCCCGTCGGGTAAGGTCGTTGTTTACGACGAGGACTATTATTACATGGGAAGCGTGATGGCTGACTTGCTCGGGCGATCAGGTTGCGATGTTACCTTTATAACCACCGCCAGCGATCCCGCGCCATGGACCGTCCGTACCCTTGAGGCTGGACATGTCATCGCCGACATGAATGAGTCCGGCATTTCAATGATGGTGGGAACAAGCCTTGTAGCCATCGAAAGCGGCAAATTGCGAGTTAAGACAATTCTTACCGGGCGTGAGAACATGATTGAGGCGGATGCGGTTGTTCTCGTCACAGGGCAGCTCGCCAATGATTCCCTGTACCATGAACTTGTCGCCCGTCGCGAGGCCGGCAGTCTGAAATCGCTCGAGAAAATAGGTGATTGTGTTAGCCCGGCCCTGATCGCCCAGGCTACGCGAGACGGACGCAAAGCAGGGATGCACTATGCTTCGGGTTAATGCGTTTGGCGCATGCACAATGGAAGTAATATTCGGTGTATCCTGTAGGGGCATACTTGACTTTCCGGTTCATTGAGACGGCTGGAAAACGGGGAAATAGTTGCCGAAATGGGAACAAATTATGGTTGAACTGAAAATCAATGGGAAAAACCGATCAGTCAAAGCTGATCCTGGAACCCCGCTGTTGTGGGTCTTGCGCGATGAGTTGAATCTGAAGGGTACCAAATTTGGATGCGGGGCAGGGTTGTGCGGTGCCTGTACGGTACATGTTAACGGCGAAGCGGTCCGTAGCTGCATTTTTTCGGTTGAATCGGCGTCCGGTGAAGAAATCACAACTATTGAGGGATTGGATCCGGAAGGCACGCATCCGTTGCAACAGGCCTGGAACGAGAAAAGAGTTCCGCAGTGCGGCTATTGCCAATCAGGCATGATAATGTCTGCTGCTGCGCTTACTAAGAACGATGCGGCGGTGAGCGAAGAGGAAATCAGGCAGGGCATTACGAATATTTGTCGTTGCGGTACCTATAACCGCATATCCGATGCTATCCAAAGCGCAATGGCAGGAAAACCTGTAGCGGGTGAAGAAAAATGAGAGACGTAGTGATTACCCGCCGCGGTTTCGTGAAAAACGTCTCTGTTACCGCCCTGGGCGTTTCATTCATGCTCACTCTTGGCAGCTGCCGTCGCAGCGATTCACGTTTTGAGGACAGTAAGGGCAAAGGTACGGAAATCTTGTCCTGGGTTTTGATTCATCCGGACAATTCGGTGACTGTCCGGGTACCACAGACGGAATTGGGGCAGGGGGTCTCAACGACCATTCCCCAGTTGATCGCGGAAGAGCTGGAGCTGGACTGGAACAGTGTGAAAGCTGAGTTTTACGACCCGGCTTTGAACAAGGCGCGAGACAATGTCTATGTCTGGACCGCAACATTGGGCAGTGCATCCGCCCATTCACTTTTTGAACCAACCCAGATAGCCGCTGCGCAGATTCGCCAAATGCTGATCAAAGCTGCTGCAAATCGCTGGGGTGCGCCAGAAGGTGATCTGACGGCTGAAAATAGCTCGGTTAAATCGGCGAAAACAGGACAGTCCTTGTCCTATGCGGAACTTGCCGAGGATGCTGCGAAAATATCACCGCCTGACCCGGCTTCTATTGCGCTGAGAAAACCCGAGGATCGAGAGATCATTGGAAAAGATATTGATCGGCTTGATCAAACTCAACTTTCCCAGGGGACGGTACCTTATGGTATCGATTTTCACTTGCCCAATATGCGCTTTGCCGCAATTCGTCAGGCCCCGACCTTTGGTGGAACACTCAAGCAATTCAAAGCATCCAGCATTGGTGATGCGCCTGGTCGGCCCGAAATTGTTCATGTGAAGGGCGCAAAGATCGGGTATAATTCCCCGGTTCCGGAAGGTGAGGACCCTGACCTGTGGGCCGCTGCGGTCTATATGGATGATGCTGTTGCAGTAATTGCCGATAGCTGGTGGCAGGCAAAATCAGCTCTCGAACAGCTTGAGATAGAATGGGATGCTGGGGAGCATCATGATTTCTCGAGCGAAAAAATGCGAGCCCGGCTGACAAAGATGGTGCGCGGCAAGCTGCCGGTTATTTCCGAAAGCGGCAATGTAGAAGACGCATTGGACAAAGCGGCAAAACAGATCACTGCAGAATATTATTATCCGTTCATGGAGCCGGCGCCGCTTGAACCGATCAACTGTACGGCACTGGTGGATGGTGGGGAGGTTCATGTCTGGACCAACAGCCAGTTCGCCGATGATGCCTGGCGCATCGCCCATGAAGTCGGCGGTGTGGATGAGAACAGCGCACATCTCCATCTGTTGCCCGCTGGCGGTGGTTTCGGGCGGCGCTTGCAAAATGACTTCGTCCATCAAGCGGTGCAGATCGCCAAAGCGCATCAAGGCACTCCTATCAAGCTACTGTGGACGCGGGAAGAATGTACCAAGCACAGCTATTATGCGCCGCTTACCGTGGTTGGATACCACGGCGGCCTTGATAGCTCAGCAAGCCTGAGTGCATGGCACTGTAAAGTGGCAAGTGGTGCTTCGGCTGACCAGGCCTATGGGGCGAACAGCTTTCCATTCCGGGCCGATAACATCCAGCTGGAATATAAGCGCGATATGACTACGCCTGTTCCCTTTGGCTGGATGCGCGGCGTCGGATTCACTCAGCACCTCTGGATGAATTTTAGTTTCCTTGACGAGCTTCGAGAATTGAGCGGTCGTAGTGTAATCGACTTTTATCGCTCATTGCTCGATCCCAGGCGCATCCCCAAGGACCTGGAAGAATATGAGTTGGCTGTAGAGCGAGCAAAAAGACATATTCGCCTACTGGACCATGCGGTGAATAACGGCCCCTGGACTGCGCGAAAGATACCCGGTGTTGGCCGTGGAATAGCGGTGTCAGATACGGACTATTATCTTGGCTATCCTTCGGCGACGAAAGCCGTGATTGTTGACGTTGTGTTGAACGATGATGGAACGCCAAATATCGAAAGGGTGTATATCGCGATTGACACTGGAACCGTGATTAACCCCGATATTGTGCGGCAACAGCTTGAGGGCGGCGTCGCCTACGCTCTCACCACAGCCCTGATGAGCGAGATCACAATTGAATCCGGTGCGGTACAGCAAAGCAACTTTAATGACTATCCGATCTTGAAGATGGATCAGATGCCAAAGGTTGATATAGATGTGCTTCCCTCCGACGGCCCACCTTTAAGTGTAGGGGAGGATTCTGTGCCTGCTACCATCGCGGCCCTCGTCAATGCAATTGCGGACGCGGGCGGTCCGCGAATTCGATCTATGCCGATTGGGGATCAGGCAACGCGTGGCACTTGATTTCTGGCGATAATGCGGAATCTGTGTCCTGCGGTCCCCACATCCCCGCAGTTTGACGCATCTTATTGCCGGCTTCTTCCGTCAAGTGTCGCAAGAAATGCGATCATCGCTTGGCGGTCGTCCTCTTTTGCCATGCCGGCATAGGCCATTGCTGTACCTTGATATGCGGTCTGTGGATTTTCGAGAAAAGCCGTCAGTTTCTCGGGTGTCCAAACGCCTTGGGCATCGGCAAGGGCGGGAGTATATGGGTAGTCGGAAACCGATCCGATATCCCGGCCGACCACTCCTTCAAGATGCGGGCCCGCTGGTGAAGGTTTGCTACTGCTATCGGAATGACAGATCGAGCAATTGCTGTACAGCTTGCGGCCGCGCTCAACTTCGGCTGGATCAGCACTTAGCGACGCAGTATCAATTTGCGAGGATCCGCTTTCTGTTCGCGAAGTGTTGTTTCCTTCCTGAGAAGCTTCAGTGCCCTTCGCATCGGGTTTCCCACAAGCGGAAAGAGGCAGAGCCGACACCGCCAAGATTGCCGTCAGTCCCAAATTGCATTTACGCATTTTCTTTCTCCAGCATGTCATTCAGTTCGCGAGTTGCGCGGATGCCGCTTTCCACTGCACCATCAATATATTCATGCCATCCATCCGCAGTGGCAGACCCGGCAAAAAACAATCGCCCTTCCGGTTTCGCCATATCTTTGTACTTGCTGAACCAGCCCACCCGGTAGGATGGCCAGGCTTGTTTTGCGTAGGGGTCCTTCGCCCAATTATAGGGTGCGATATCCGTGATCTCCGCGTCGGGATGAATCTTCCGCACTTCTGCAACCACGGCATCAAAATCATTCAAGTCGATCAGTGACTGACGCCCTAATGTTGCCTTGAGAATAGTCCCCATTTCATCGCTAAAAGCCTCTGTTTGAATGGCGTTCAAGGGATTGGGATCGGAACAGAAAGCAAAAGTGTTTCCCATATTCTTCTTCAACCGCATGTAAACGGTGGCCCCTTCGCAGATTTCGGCATTGTCAATGAATGCCTGTTTTTCGGTTGAAATTCCCGATGCAAAATTGATGTCTGGATAGACCTTCGTTGGTAGCGTCAGGATCGCGGCCTTCACTTCCACTTTGCTACCGTCCGCCATAACAATAGAGACGCTGTCATCCTTGTCGTCGATCTCCTTGACTATCGAACCAAGGCGCACATCGGCCTTGCTATCATCAAGGATCGCCTGGGCCAGAGCAACGGTGCCACCTTGGTCTATATGCCAGTGCTTTTCGGAATCGGTGAAGGTATATGTATCCCAGGATGCAAGTGCAAACAGCTTCAAGAAACTGGTGTAACTGAACTGATCGATTGGTGCTCCGGCATAGAGCGTTAGCTCGGCATTGAGCGAAGCCTGCTGCAATTCATTGAGGCCAAGCTCATCCATTTTTTCTTGTGCCGAGACATTGTCCAGCGAAAGCACATCGGCGTTGAAGAAGGGGTTATAAGGCTGAGGGAAAAGCTCTCGTGCCCCTGCGCAAAACTTGTTGAATGCCTCTGAATATTCTCGATCAAACACCGCCGGATCAACTTTGCGCACGGTCCCGTTTGCCAGCATGATCGAAGAGGCGTCGAGATCGTACAGCGGGACTTCGGCAAGACCAAAGCCGTAGCGCTGCATCTCGGCGAAAATATAGGGCTGAACCCAGTGAACCGAGGACCCTCCAAATTCAATCTCTCGCCCAAGAAATTCGCTGGTGAATGTTCTCCCACCGATCCGCGGACGTGCCTCCAGCACAACGACACGATAACCCTTGCCTGCAAGTTCTCGCGCTGCTGTTACGCCCGCATAACCTGCACCGATAACGGCGACATCATATGGGCCACCTTTATTTGAACGTGCTTCGCGGTTTGGATTTTGGTCTGCACAGCTTACCAGAGTAGCTCCGCTGGCAGCGAGCGCTCCATATTTCAAAACGTCCCTGCGTTCGAAGTTCAAGTTCCTGTCTTTGTGCGTTGCCATCGATAGTTCCCTGCTATTAAATCGCAACTAGGTTGCGATGTGAATGAAAAATACTGCCGTTGAAACTTAGAAAAACTCCATCCAAAGCGGCTGATAGCGGCAAGTGCTGGATTGACAGCGGTTTCATGATTGCGACACCATCCTCAAACCTGAACTGCTTTCCGGTAGAAAAGCAATCGCCGTCAATTCCAGCTTAATGGCGGCACTTGTGAATCCCGCCACCTGGAGGCCAGCTACCGAGGGGGCGTTCGCATCCCGATAAAAAGCCTGACGATGAGGGAAGAGATCCCGGTTATACTCCTCTGCCGACACGTTAAAATATATCGTCTCGCTGACAATGTCAGACGGCGTTCCATCAAACTTTTTAAGTACGCGGGCCAATTGCTCATACACGGATCGCATCTGAGCGCCGGCATCTTCGGCATAAAGCTCGTTGCCTTCGTCGTCCGAGGCCGTCAGTCCGCCGATGAAAACGAAATCGCCAGCGCGGACTGCGGTGGAAAAACAATATTGCTTTTCGAGACTTGGGTTGAAGTTGAAAAATTCTGGCTTGCTAGTCACGATCAGTCAAGCTCATCTGTCCATAGGAGTCCACTATACGTTCCTCCCGGTACGTGCATTTTTGAATGGAAAGTGCGGCTCGGCATATCATCAGCGGAGCGTTCGCAGAATGGCCAAAATTCTCACACATAGTCCGAACTCTTGATTTCCTCCCAAACACCAAGGCACCGAAACGATACCGCCGACCTTTTTCAATGGATTGCGGCGACATGGTTGCGTTAGTCGAACAACGGGCTGCGACTCCATAGGTCAGAAGCTTAAATTATCAAACCGTCGCAAATTTGCAACATAATTATTCGACCGAACATTAAAATTGCATGAGTCGGAGTGATTATTCGAGGAATATTCAGAAGTTCACTTTCTAAGCACGTCTAGCGATAAGGGCCATTTTTACCTATTTGGGCAGGATAGAAATTTGCGGGATTAGAAATTTATCTTGCCATGTTGACATCAATATAATTATTCAGGTACAGAATAAATGTGGAAGGCGTCCACAGGGTGGTGCTGGTGCAAATATTTGCCTGACCGGCGGGCTGGGTTGAACGCTACAAGTTTCGGGAAATGCTGCGTCTGAAATTTCCAAAAGCAGCAACATGGGAGGAAAAAGTCATGAAATTCCAATATGCCATCAGCGCATCGATAGCCGCGTTGAGTCTCGCTTCGGTTTCGGTGCCGGTTAACGCACAGCAGACCGAATCGTCTTCGATTGAGGATGGAGAGGCTGACGACAATGTAATTCTCGTTACGGCGCAGCGTCGGGAACAGAAACTGCAAGATGTCCCAAGTTCAATCGCGGCCTATGGCTCGGAGGAAATCGGGAATCTACAGGCGACCCAGCTATCTGAGCTGACCAATTTTACGCCGAACACGCAAGTGACCTATCCCTACGGCGAGGGTGGTCCGCCAAATTTTATAGTCCGCGGGATTTCATCGACAGATTACTCGCCGAACCAATCGAGGCCCGTCGCAATTTATAATGATGAGAGCATTCGTAATCTCCAGGCATTGGAAGTAACGCCGCTCTATGATGTCGCCCGTGTTGAAATCCTTCGGGGGCCGCAGGGCACACTCTACGGCAAGAACGCGACCGGCGGTGCGATCAACATCGTCACTGAAAAGCCCGGGTTCGATACAGAAGGGTACTTAACCGCAAGTTATGGTAACTTTAACCGCGTGCGAATCCAGGGGGCTGTGCAAACGCCGATCATATCCGATGTTTTGTCCATGCGTGTTGCTGGAATCTATGTCCGTGATGATGGGGTGTTCGAAAATATCAGTCCTGGCGCAGGGGATCTCAATCAGACCGATATGTTTTCAGTCCGCGGTTCATTGAACTTTGAGCCGTCCTCGCAGTTTGATGCGGTCTTGCGATTCACATATACGGATGTAGGTGGTCGAAACTATGGTATTTTTGCTCGGAACATCAACCTAGACGGTGGATTTGTCGGTCCAAACGACCTTGACCAAGTGCCTGGGGCGAATCGCGAGAATGTTGGTTTTTTTCAAAATGACACCAGTTTTACGCCTGAGCGGGATATCGAAATATTTGGCCTGAATCTGGTTATGAACTGGACCCCGGTTGATGAGATTACCTTTACCTCGGTTACCAGCTATGATTGGGGCGACTGGGTTGATAGGAGCGATTCCGATGGATTGCCGGTAATGGTTGATGAACCAATCGTTTCGCGTGGGGAAAATGTGAAGCAATTTGTGCAGGAGCTTCGCATTGCGACAGATTTTGACGGTCCTTTCAACTTTCAGGCCGGTGTTCTCTACACCGATGATCAGGTGGATGCAGGCTTCGACTACGGTTTCTTCCTGGACCCCCGCTGCGGCGCGCCCTGTAATTTTGGTACCAGCGCAACGGGCACTGGCACGACTCAGGCGAACCTGTTCAGGCAAGAACGAGAGAGTTTTGCCACCTATATGCGGGGAGAGCTGGAAATCACGCCGGAAGTAACCGTTTTTGGCGGCGTACGGTTCAGCTGGGACGATGTTGCCGTGTCTAACTATAATGCTTTCCTTGGCGACAGTAGCGACTTTTTCCTCTTTCCCTCTATTGTAGGATATTCAGCAAAAAGGAAATTTGAGAACACAAGTTTTGAAGCAGGGGTGAACTACAAGCCCAATTCAGATATATTGCTCTACGCCTCTTTCCGGGAGGGCTATCGGACCGGTGCGGTAAACGCTCAGGGCTTTTTCGATATTTCGGAAATTACATTCGCTCCGCCTGAAACAGCGCGGACTTTTGAGGCCGGTTTCAAATCGTCCTTTCTGGGCGGCGATGTCGTCGTGAACGGAGCTGTGTTTCAGACCGACTATAAAAACCAGCAGGTGGTCGTGACAGAGCAGGGCGGGCTTATCTTTCCACTTCGCTCTATCAGCGGCGCTAGCATATTGGGTTTTGAGGCGGACGTTATGCTGCGCGCAAGCAACCGGGCGAAGTTCAATCTCAGCGTTGGTGTCCTCGATCCCAAATATGATGACAACGCAACGATCTCCGGGGCCAGTGGCCTCAATGTAGGCGGTAATCAGCTTATCAATGCGCCGAAATTCTCTTTCAATGCAAATGCCGACGTTGTGCTCGCCGAAATGAGCAGTGGAACCGTCGACCTGAACGTCAACGCTGCTTATGTGTCACGTATATTCTTCGATGTTTTTGAATCGAAATCTGAAAATGGATATTGGCTGGCAAATGCGCGTCTCGCTTATAATGCGGATCAATGGTCAATTGGCGCAGGCATAAAAAATATCTTCAACACGAAATATTTCACATATGGCCTGGACCTGCAAAGCCTCGGCTTTGACTATTTTCAAAGGGGTATGCCGCGGCAATATGGCGTTGATGCGACATTCCGGTTTTGACATGTCTGACTTTCGCCAGCGAGTTGAAAACTTCATCGCCTGTTTCAACAAAGGTGACCTTGATGCTGTCATGGCGACGATAGCAGATGCCGGGGTTTACACCGATTTTGATGGTTCGTCTTATTCGGGGCTCGAAGAAGTGCGCAAAGGTCTGGAGCCGATTTTTACGGGGGCATTTGGTGATGTTCACACCCAGATAGAAGACATCTTTCTGGACGAACCAGCGAACAAGGCTGCTGTGTCTTACAGGCTTACAATGACGGCGGCTGATGGGAGCAAAACAACAATTGACGCTCAGGATATACTTCAGTTCGATGGAGACAAGCTTCGAGTGAAGGATTCCTACGCCAAGGCGAAAGAGGTTTTGGTTTTGCCAGTGTAACTGAAAAACGGCCCCTCATAGAGCTGGGATGAACAGGATGTTTCCCAGTGGCGCAATTGATTATGGGAAAGGCATCAAAAAAGGACGATTATATGTTGTAATTCCTCAAGTGAATAATTATAGAGTATGCTTGATGTGTCGGAGAGTTCAATGAAACCTTATCGTGTCGGGCAAATTGTCCCGAGTTCGAACATAACCATGGAAACGGAAATCCCGGCATTGCTTCGGGCACGTGAGGCAATAGCGGCTGAGCGATTTTCTTTTCACTCGTCACGGATGCGGATGAAGCATGTAACCAAGGAAGAACTCGCGGCAATGGACGCAGATAGTGATAGGTGCGCGCTCGAACTGTCTGACGCTGCAGTTGATGTTATGGGCTATGCCTGCCTCGTTGCCATAATGTCCATGGGGCATGGGTATCACCGAAAATCTCAAGAACGACTGCATCAGGCTACCGTCAGCAACGAAAATCCTGCGCCGGTCGTTTCATCTGCCGGTGCACTGATTGACGGGATAAAGGCGGTAGGAGCCAAAAAGGTAGCGGTCGTTGCCCCTTATATGAAACCACTTACACAAATGGTGGTGGAATATATTCAAAATGAAGATGTGGAGGTTGTCGAGTGGCGCGCGCTGGAAATCTCTAACAATCTGGAGGTTGCTGCCCATGATCCGCAGAACTTGCCGGGAATCGTTGCCAGTATGAAGGAAATTGCAGAAGTGGACGCCGTCATTTTGTCCGCTTGTGTGCAAATGCCATCTCTTCCCGCTGTATCCACTGTTGAAGCACAGATTGGCAAGCCAGTTCTGACGGCATCAATCGCAACAACATGGTCGATACTCAAGAGCCTGGGTCTCGATACAAGAGTGCCTGGTGGCGGCGCTCTGCTTTCCGGCGCATATTGAGGAGCCGGGGGAATGGTACGAGGCTATAATATTCACGCGAACGGAATTCGTCACCATCTGATCCACTTTCAGGGTGCCGGACCCAAAATACTAGTGGTTCCAGGGATTACCTCCCCGGCCGTCACGTGGAATTTTATAGCCGAGCGGTTGTCGGCCGAGTTTGATGTCCACGTTCTTGATGTTCGTGGCCGCGGACTAAGTCAGGGCGGGGATCTTGACTATTCGCTGGACGCGATGGCGGAGGATGTTGTCGCTATTGTACCTGCCCTGGGCTGGGAAATGCCGATCATTCTTGGGCATTCGATGGGCGCGCGCACCGCAATCCGTGCTGCATGCAAGGCCCCCAACATGTTTGGCGGGCTGATACTCGCCGATCCTCCGGTCAGCGGGCCCGACCGCCGTGAATACCCTTCTGCCTGGCCTTGGTATGAAGATTCAATCCGAATGGCGGAGAAGGGCTGTAGCGCCGATGATATGAAGGAATATTGTCCGACCTGGTCGAAAGATCATCTCGCGCTCCGGGCCGAATGGCTTCACACCTGTCAGCTTGACGCAATCGAAGCCGCTTATAAAGGCTTCCACACCGATGATATTCATCAGGATCTACCGCACCTGAAACCGCAAACCATGCTGTTGGTCGCCGGAGACGCCCCGGTGATCGGGGATGAAGATATTGCTGAAATCCGCTCGTTAAATCCATCGATCGATATCCGAATTGTCGAGGATGCGGGCCACATGATCCCATGGGACAATCTTGAAGGTTTCCTGGAGGCAGTAATGGATTTTCAGGTCGGTTAACCGCGTTGGAGAGATGAGGGAACAATTGCATGGATCAAGCTAGCTTTGCCGAGATTTGTCTCCACCAGTTGCGAATGTCGGGTGTTCAGTCAGACGAAAAACTTATAGTCCTGACTCAAGGCGATGGACGGCTGGACTATGCAGATGCCTTCATGGCGGCTGCACGGCGAATTGGTGCCGACATTTATCATATGCGTTTGCCCGCCCAACCGCCAGCTGGGGCATGGGCGGTTGGGCAAACTGCGCTTTCAGAAATGCCAGAGGCGGTCGAGGCACTAAAGGCAGCTGATATGCTGATCGACTGTGTTTTCCTGCTGTTCTCCCCCGAGCAGATGGCAATACAAGCTGCGGGAACCCGCGTTTTGACCGTTGTTGAGCCGCCCGAACTATTGGCCCAAATGTTGCCCAGCCAAGAGTTGCGTGAAAAAGTTGAAATCGCAGGAGACTTGCTCGCCAAAGCAAAGGTGATGCGCATTTCTTCTCCGCATGGCACTGATGTGACCTACAAATTGAACTCCTATCCTACCGTTACGGAATATGCCTGCACAGATGAGCCAGGTCGCTGGGATCATTGGCCATCCGGTTTTGTGTTTACCGGCGGAGATGATGACGGTGTGGATGGAGAGATCGTTGTCGCTCCGGGAGATATTTTGCTTCCACAGAACATTTACGTACGGGAGCCTATTGTTTACACAATCGAGAGCGGCTGGGTAACCGACATTCGTGGCGGTCTCGAGGCTGAGCTCGTGAAATCCTACATGGCCTCTTTTGACGACAATCGCGGTTATGCCATGAGCCATATTGGCTGGGGGATGAATCCTGACGCCAAATGGCACCGCATGACACCGGGAGATTTTCCTGGTGGCATGGGAATGGAACCACGCAGTTTTCTTGGCAATGTTCTGTTCTCAACCGGGCCGAATAATGAACTTGGCGGTAAAAATGATACTGCCTGCCATCTGGATATTCCGCTGCGCGGCTGTTCGCTGTTTTTGGATGATGAGGCAGTTGTGATCGATGGAAAGATCATTCCGCCAGAAATCCAATTCAAAGATGATGGCAGGGCTATTTAGGTAATGGCTCATGGATGAACAGGACAGGAAATACCGCAATGCAGGTTTCGGTCGTCTGGTTCCCCGTGGAAAAGTTCCAGCGATCCTCGTGGTCGACTTTTCCTATGGATTCACAGACACGCAATATCCAACGGCTGCCGATATGACAAGCCAGATTGAGGCGACCCGGCGACTAACGGACGCTGCCAGAGACAAGGGCTTCCCTGTCATCTACACGACCATAGCGTTTCAACCCTGGGAGCGCGATACGCTTGCCTGGCTCAAAAAAGCTGAAGGGATGAAGGCGCTTATGGCGGGCACACGTCTGGTAGAGATTGATCAGCGTACCGGCATCAAACAGGCTGACCCGGTCATAGTGAAACACGGCGCTTCGGCCTTTTTCGGGACAAATCTTGCGGCGCTACTGACCAGTGCCCGCGTTGATACACTTGTCGTTACCGGGGCGACAACATCTGGCTGTGTGCGCGCTAGCGCCGTTGATGCCGTACAATCAGGGTTCAACGTCCTTGTACCGCATAACTGTGCCGCTGATCGTGCGCAGGGACCACATGAGGCCAGTTTGTACGACATGCATCAGAAATACGCAGATGTGACAGATGCCGAAGAAATACTCGACTGGCTCGACAAGATTTGAATGAAATCGACTTAAGAAAGAGGAACCAATATGACGCAGCATGTAACCATCGTCGGAGGCGGACCCGCCGGATTACTCACGGCTATTGGCCTTGCAAAGGCTGGTACGAAAGTGACGGTTTTGGAAGCCAATGAAACCTTTAATGACTCCCCGCGAGCGGTTGCATATCACTATCCGGTGTTGCCATATCTTGATCGGCTGGGTGTTCTTCAGGATTGCCTGAAAGAAGGAATTGCGCGGCAGGATTATGCCTGGCGTATCCACGAAACCGGAGAGATGATCCGCTGGGACATGAAATGCCTCGATGGGCGTGTTGAACACCCCTACGCGATGCTTTTGCACCAGGGATTGCTTTCCGAGATATTGGAACGGCATGTCAAACTATTGGAGAATGTGGAGGTTCGCTATTCTACCAAACTGACCGGTGCGGTCCAGAATACTGACAAGGTGATAGCTGAGGTCGAGAGCAGCAATGGTCCCGAAAAGATCGAAACCGACTATCTTGTTGGCGCTGATGGCGCGACCAGCACGGTACGGCAGGAGATACTGGGCTATAATTTTTTTGGTATTACGTGGCCGCAGCGTTATCTCGCACTTAACGTATATGTTGACCTGGACCCCTGGGATTTTCGTAATATCGCTATGCAGGTTGATCACCAGCATGGAGGGGTAATCTGCAAACTTGCCAAACCGGATTTCTGGCGAATTACGTTCATGGAAGATCCGGAACTTCCCATGGAAGGTATTGAAAAGCGCATAGATAAAGTGCTGGCTGATCATATTCCGGCTGACGACTACAAGGTTGATGCCTACGCTCCCTATCGCATGCACCAGCGTGTAACAGACAGAATGCGGGATAGGCGGATCTTACTGGTGGGCGATTCAGCGCATGTTACAAATCCGACAGGCGGTCTTGGCTTAACAGGCGGGATGTTCGATGCCTTTGCACTGACTGAGGCGCTGAACCGGGTCATTCATGATGGGGCAGGTGACGATATGCTCGAATTTTATGAACGTGATCGGCGGCGGGTTTTCATTGAACAAACATCACCGCGCGCGAGCGAAAACCTGCGGACCATGTACTATACCAAACCGGGTCAGTCGAAGGAAGACTTCATTGCCATGATCCGGGGTATTGGAAAAAGTGATGACAAGATGCGTGAGGCCTTTGGCTTCACCGAATTGATGGAAACCAAATTTCAGTAATGACTTCACAGGCGCTTGTCCTTGAGGATTTTGGTGGACGCTTCCTGACCACCGGCCGGTGTAAGGTCAATGGAATGACGTATCCCGATGTTTGCGCCTATGTGCAATATTTTGTCCCTCGAAATGCACATGATGTTTCCATAACATTTGTCCATGGTGGCGGAGGTCAGGGCGCAGAATTTTTGACGACAGCCGATGGCCGTCCGGGGTGGGCTCATGCCTTTTTGAGAGAAGGCTATCCAGTCTATATTCTGGATCGACCGGGGCATGGCCGTTCAACCTGGAGCGAACCAATTCTGGGGCCCGCAACCGGGCCGCCAGATTATGACTCGCTCTATTCGCGGTTTGTCGATGTGAAAGTCGGCAATTTATGGCCTGAGGCAAGATTTCATTCGCGCTGGTCTGCGGATGCGGTCGCCGGAGATCGTTTCATGGCAAGTCAGGGGCCGCTCGCGACTTCGCTTTGTGCAAGTCAGCGTCATGTCGAGGCGATCGCGCCGGAATTGTTTGCGATGACCGGACCAACGGTGCTGATAAGCCATTCGGCTGGTGGGCCGTGCGGCTGGGCATTGGCAGCAATTGGCGGTGATGATGTTGCAGCAATCATTGCCGTAGAGCCTCTTGGGTATCCGGGGCAAGAGCATGCTCTCGGAAGCTTTGATAATGGCCTTGTCGCTGCGCCGTTTACGGGGAATGCGAACCCATATGGTCGACCTCTGGCCCTGATCACGGGGGAGGCTGGCTGGATGCGGGAAGCAAATTCGAAAGCAGCCAAGTTCTTGCAAAGTGAGGGCTATCCGGTCGAGCATATTCGGTTGTGGGAACATGGCATCCATGGCAATGGTCATATGATGATGTCGGAGACAAATAGCGACGAGATTGCGGCATTGATGGTTGAATGGTTGGCGTGCGTCCCGCTCAATTGATTGACAAGAGCATCCGCCTTGTCGAAACTACGCGTTCCGATTGAATAATTTCACTGCAAGAGTTGTTTTCATCATGTCAAATTCTGCCAATACCGAATTGTCCGATTTGGAAGTAACTGATGCGGCTCAGGATGATGCAAATGTGAGAAAGCCGGGTAGGCCTCGCAAAGATCGTGACCTGCGCAAAAAAATACTCGACGAGGCGGAAATCGCGTTCGCAGAAAATGGTTTCGTGGCTGCCAGTACCAGGGATATTGCTACCAAAGCCGGCGTTAACCAGGGCCTGATCCGCTACTATTTTGAGAATAAGCAAAATCTGTTTGATGAAGTATATCGCCGGCGGGGTGAATTGCTTTCAGGTCACAGGCACGTTCTGCTGGACCGTATTGAGGCGGAAAATTCCGATTACGGAGTGGAGGATGTCATACGTGCCTACCTGCTGCCGCAATGGGATATGAAACACAGCGGTAAGGCAGGGGCGGCTTTTGTGAAGCTACAGGCACGTTTGCACGCAGAGCCCGAAAGACATGCGTTGCGTCTTCGTCGAGAAGTGTATGATGCGTCGGTCAAACGATATGTTGACACCCTAGTGCCTATGTTGGCTCCACTTCCGCGCCGTGTGGTCAGCTTGCGTATGTCATTTCTGGTGGGAACTTATCTGTTCATGCTCAACGACCTTGGGCGTATCGAAGATTTTACGCAAGGCAGGATTGCAGACCTTTCAAAAGACGAAATGCTGGACCATCTTGTGATTTTCTTGTCCGCCGGAATGCGATCTCCGGTGCCCGAAGCCTAACGCTACTAGCCAGTTTGGTTCGTGCCCCTGTATGATGCTGCAATGACCATCAGAAACGCCGCGAGTGCTGGAAGTGGAGCGATAATAAAGACTGAATGCAATGGAGCCTTGGTCAGGAGCAATGCCGCGATCAAAGGCCCGAGTGACTGTGCGGCGACATTTACAATATACATCATTCGAGAAAATCTCTGTTCAGGATCATTGTCGACCGTGAGCGACATGTAATAGGCTAAACCCATATTCCAGGCCGAGGCGTAAATCGCGAAAGCCGCAGTATATAGGGCGACCGTATTGGCTGCATAAAGAGCCATCAGGGAACCCAGCAAAAGCACAGTTGTGAGTGCAATCCACTTCAGTCTTCCCCCTATCGCGCCAAAGATGGTCGGAACGAGGCAGCCGAAAGCTGAGAAAATATAGCCAAAGGCGAGCGCGTTTGCGACACCGCCCTGGTCCAGGCCATTTGCCAGCCCGACCCGTTCTACAAAGGCATAAACAACGTTAATACTGATGCCGAACAGGAGCAGTGCGATCAGTGCGGTGCGACCGACTGATATGTCGCCCGGAACAGCCTGTATGTTGTCGGGTTGATGGAGTGTTTCATCTTTGCCGCCAAGTGTCCGAGGAAGAAAAAACGCAAGGATCAGTCCTGCGCCCAGCCAGAGCGTTCCCGATCCTAAACTTGCCGCAGGGCCGTATTCGGCCCGCAGGATGTCGAGTAGCCATATGGCAGCAGCCGAAAGCGACATACCGAGCGCAAGACCTATACCAAATGCACGGTCGGGCGACGCTGCACGAGCAACTGTGCATGCGGTGACGGTTGTGATCAGCACCACGCCAAAACCGGAAAAGAACCTTACTATGGAAAGTGAGAGATAGGAATCGACCATTGCAGTGAAGAGATTTGCGATAATTGCTATGATTGATGCTGCAATGACTAGCGTACGCCAAGTAAATCGCGGCATGAGAAAGAAACCTGCAATGGCCCCCAGGATTCCGCCACCCTGATCTATGGTTTGAACGAAGCTGGCTTGGCTCAAAGTCAGGCCAAGGTAATCAACATACATGCCAATGAAGAATGGCGCGATGTCTATCAGGATGATCGAAAATGCGTATAGAAAACAGGCGAGAGCAAGGGTGATGAGGGGGGGAGGGCCCAAATTTGAAGTTGGCTGATCCATTGTCCCCTCCTCTATTTCCTGCGTTTTGGGCAAGAAGTGTCCACCGTCGGCGATCCCAGGTAGTCGCTCAAACCGCAGTGGATGCAAATTTCATACAGCAGAAAAAATATTATGCAATCGGATAATAACTGTTATGAGGTGTCTCATGACGCAGTGTATATTGCACCGTCAGGCAGAAACATGCGACTCTGTATGTCAGCAACCGGAGATGCAACGCGGTATGGATAATATCACTCGCTTGGACGAGATATTCGCCACTTACGGGGGCCGTGAAGGGTCATTGCTTCCGATCTTGAACGACATTCAACGAGAGTTTGGCTGTGTGACTGAGGAGACAGTGCGGCATGTAGCTAGGGCGTTGAACCTGAGCCCGGCTGAGGTGCACGGCGTGGCGAGCTTTTATCATGATTTTCGGAGCGAACCTGCATCACTGCCGGTGGTCAAGCTCTGCCGCGCGGAAGGCTGTCAGGCACGAGGCTCTGAAGCTTTAGCGGCAGAGGTTGCGGATGCGTCTGAAGGCAAATGCGAGATTGAGCCGGTTTATTGCCTCGGATTGTGCAGCGTTGGGCCCAATGCAATGATTGGCGGTGATCTCCATGCCAGGCTTGATCGAGACGCGTTGACCCAGATAATCGAGGCGCTCTGATGCGGATTACTATTTCCGATGATGCCTTGGCCGTTGCTTGCGGCGCGGACGGGGTAGCTGACGCTTTTACCGAAGCCGCGCCCTACGTGGAGATTGTCCGCGTGTCTAGTTGGGGTATGCATTGGCTGGAGCCCTTGGTGGAGCTGGAAGGGATCGGATATGGACCTGTTCATCCCGCAGATGTGCCCGAGATTCTGACTGGAACATCGTCGCTGTCTATTGGCCGGATTGAAGAGCACCCCTTTATCGCCAAGCAACAGCGGTTGACCTTTGCGCGTGCGGGAAAAACGCGGCCTTTGAGTCTTGAGGATTTTGAAGCGGCCGACGGTTGGAAGGGGTTGGAGGCAGCCCGCGAGTCAGCCCCCGCTGCCATCATCGAGCAAGTCACTCGATCGGGTCTGCGCGGGCGTGGTGGGGCGGGCTTTCCTGCCGGTATCAAATGGAAAACGGTCGCAGATGCCCAGGCCGAACAGAAATATGTTATCTGCAACGCTGATGAAGGTGATAGCGGCACTTTTGCCGACCGAATGCTGATGGAAGGTGATCCCTACGTCCTGATCGAAGGGATGGCGATTGCCGGTCTCGCTGTGGGTGCGAGTAAAGGCTATATATATGTTCGCAGCGAATATCCCCACGCCATCTCCAAGCTGAAAGATGCCATCGAAAAGTCGGCAGATATTGTGGCACCTTTTGCGGTAGAAGTGCGGGTAGGTGCAGGGAGCTATGTTTGCGGTGAGGAAACTTCGCTGCTCAACAGCCTGGAGGGGAAACGCGGGGAGGTGCGGGCGAAGCCACCACTGCCTGCGCTCGAAGGGCTGTTCGGCAAGCCGACGGTGGTCAATAATGTCCTCACTCTGGCAGCTGTGCCCTTTATCTTGGCAAATGGCGCGCAGGCTTATGCCGACTATGGCATGGATAAATCGCGCGGCACCATGCCGGTCCAGCTCGGCGGCAATATTAAACATTGCGGTCTGTTTGAAACCGGCTTTGGAGTGACGCTTGGCGAACTGGTCAACGATATTGGCGGCGGAACAGCAAACGGCAGGCCGGTCAAGGCGGTGCAGGTAGGAGGGCCTCTCGGCGCCTATCATCCACCAAATGATTTTGATCTGCCCTTTGACTATGAGGCCTTTGCCAAAGCGGACGGCTTGATCGGTCATGGCGGGATTGTGGTGTTCGATGATAACACTGATATGCACAAGCAGGCGCGCTTTGCCTTTCATTTCTGCGCAGAGGAAAGCTGCGGCAAATGCACGCCTTGCCGACTTGGCGCGGTGAGGGGCCGGGAAATACTGGACACGCTGGATAGCGGTAAGGGACGAGCCGTGGATCGAGTCGAGAGCCTGCCGCAAATGCGTAATGTGCCGCAACGCGATGGGAAAAGCGGACAGGCACAACTGGAACTGGTGCGCGATTTGTGCGAGGTAATGCGCGATGGTTCGCTTTGTGCGCTGGGCGGATTCACGCCTTATCCGGTGCTCAGCGCCCTCAATCATTGGCCTGAAGATTTTTCTGTGGCTGCAGATATAGTAGGGGAACAGGCATGACCTATCAGCCACAAAAGGATTTGGGGACGCCTGCAGTTAAAGCCGACGAGAGCGTCAGAGCGACTATTGATGGTCGCGAAGTGCAAGTTCCCGTTGGTACAAGCATCATGCGTGCCGCCGCCGAAATCGACACCAGCATTCCCAAATTATGTGCCAGCGATAATCTGGCCGGTTTTGGGAGTTGCCGACTTTGCCTGGTTGAAATCGATGGGCGAAAGGGTACGCCAGCCAGCTGCACAACACCGCTTGAAGAGGGAATGGTGGTTGCAACAGAGACACCGCACCTGCAAAAGCTGCGCCGCGGGGTGATGGAGCTCTACATTTCGGATCATCCGCTCGATTGTCTGACCTGCAGTGCGAACAATGATTGTGAGCTTCAGGATCAGGCCGCAAATGTCGGCCTGCGCGATGTGCGCTATGGCTATGACGGTGGAAACCACTTGGGCAAGGTCAAAGATAGATCCAACCCCTATTTTGATTTTGACCCCAGTAAATGCATAGCCTGTTCGCGCTGTGTCAGGGTATGCGACGAAGTACAGGGAACATTCGCGCTCACCATGGAAGGGCGTGGCTTTGCAGCGCAAATATCGGCTGGTGCGAAGGATGATGATTTTCTGTCGTCCGATTGTGTCTCCTGCGGCGCTTGTGTCCAGGCTTGCCCGACCGCAACATTGCAGGAAAAAGCGGTAGCGGAAATTGGCAAACCAGATCGCACCGAGATCACCACTTGTGCCTATTGCGGCGTGGGTTGCACGTTCCGCGCGGAAATGCGGGGTGAGCAGTTGGTGCGGATGGTGCCGTGGAAGGATGGTAAGGCCAATCGCGGCCATAGCTGCGTAAAAGGTCGCTTTGCTTGGGGTTATGCCAACCATCAAGACCGCATCACAAAGCCGATGATCCGCGCCAGCATTGATGAACCGTGGCGTGAAGTGTCGTGGGATGAGGCGCTCGGCTACGCGGCGAAAGAGATAAAGCGCATACAAAATAAATATGGGCGGCAGAGCGTCGGCGGGATCACCTCCTCACGCTGTACCAACGAGGAGACATTTTTGGTGCAGAAGCTGGTGCGTACGGGTTTTGGCAATAACAACGTCGATACCTGCGCGCGTGTCTGCCATTCGCCGACCGGATATGGCCTGAAGACAACTTTTGGTACCAGCGCGGGCACGCAGGATTTTGACAGTGTTGAAGAGAGCGATGTCATCATGATCATCGGCGCCAATCCAACCGATGCACATCCGGTTTTTGCAAGCCGCATGAAGAGGCGTCTGCGCGGGATTGACGGGCGGCCGCCAGCCAAGCTGATCGTGATTGACCCACGCCGCATTGATTTGGTGAGGAGCCCGAATATAAAGGCGGCGCATCATCTGCCGTTGCAGCCCGGTACAAATGTCGCGTTGCTCACCGCTATTGCACATGTGATTGTCACCGAGGGGCTGGCGGATGAGGATTTTATCCGAGAGCGTTGCGACCGGGAAGAATATGACGAATGGGCGGTCTTTGTCTCTGATCCGCGCCATGCGCCCGAAATATTGGAACCTGTAACCAGCGTCCCGGCGAAAGAGTTGCGCGCGGCGGCGCGTCTCTTTGCGACCGGTGGTAATGGCGCGATTTACTATGGCCTGGGAGTGACAGAGCATTCGCAAGGCAGCTCGACCGTCATGGCGATCGCTAATCTCGCAATGGCGACCGGTAATATCGGGCGGCGCGGTGTGGGTGTGAACCCCTTGCGCGGGCAGAATAATGTGCAGGGCGCCTGCGACATGGGCAGCTTTCCGCATGAATTGTCGGGCTATCGCCATGTCTCCGATGGTGAAACGCGCAAGTTGTTCGAAAGCGACTGGGGCGTGAGCATTGATGCTGAACCGGGCTTGCGTATTCCCAATATGCTTGATGCTGCTGTTGATGGAAACTTCAAGGCGCTTTATGTTCAGGGCGAGGATATCCTCCAGTCTGATCCAAACACGAAACACGTCTCGGCTGGGCTGGCGGCGATGGAATGTGTGATTGTGCATGATCTGTTTTTGAATGAGACGGCCAACTACGCACATATCTTCCTGCCCGGTTCGACTTTCCTCGAAAAAGGCGGCACATTCACCAATGCCGAACGGCGTATACAGCTTGTGAACAAGGTGATGTCTCCAAAAAACGGGCTGGAAGATTGGCAGGTGACACAAGGTCTGGCTCAGGCGCTAGGACTCGATTGGAACTATGGCCATCCATCCCAAATCATGGATGAAATTGCTCGGCTTACCCCGACATTTGCGGGCGTCAGTTTTGACCGGTTGCGTGAGGCAGGTTCGCTACAATGGCCGGTCAACGATGCCGCGCCCAATGGCTCACCAATCATGCATGTCGATGGCTTCGTACGCGGCAAGGGCCGGTTTGTTGTTACTGACTATGTGCCGACCGATGAAAAGACCGGGCCGCGCTTTCCGCTGCTTCTCACCACCGGACGCATCCTGTCCCAATATAATGTCGGCGCGCAGACACGGCGCACCCCGAACAGCGATTGGCATAATGAGGATCTACTTGAAATACATCCATTGGACGCTGAAAATCGGGGGCTGCAATCGGGTGACTGGGTGAAACTTGCCAGCCGTTCAGGCGAAACGACATTGCGCCTGCAAGTCACAGAGCGGGTGGCGCCCGGCGTGGTTTACACCACATTTCATCATCCTGCGACGCAGGCCAATGTGGTCACAACGGATTATAGCGACTGGGCAACCAATTGCCCGGAATATAAGGTGACAGCGGTGCAGGTTACCGCATCCAACGGGCCGAGCGACTGGCAGGAGGATTATTCGGCGCTTTCCGAAAAATCGCGTCGGGTTGAACGGGTCGAGGTGGCCGAATGAGCCCCGATGAAAAGCTCCTCTATATGGTCAATCAGATCGTTCGCAATTTTGCGACGCAGGATGAAGAAGTGGCGGCGCAATCGACCGCGGATCATATTGCGAAATACTGGGACCCTCGGATGAAGCTGCGGATCGCCGAGCTGGCAGCAGATGATGGTGCCGACCTGTCACTTGCGGCGCGGCAGGCCATAGAAATTATTTCTGCTCACACGACGGTGTGATGACTCGTGCCTAACTCATCTGAAAAGCGTAGTCGGCATGATCAGGCGTTGGACGCTCGCAAGGTATTCCCCGGCACGACCGCATCGCAACCGGTCAACCGCGAAATCGTTACCGAAGCACCGGTTTCGATCGAGTTCAACGGCATTGGCTATGCGGTGATGATGGCGACACCGGTCGATTTGGAGGATTTTGTGACCGGATTTGCGTTGACCGAGCAGCTTGTCGACAGCATCGATCAAATCATGGGCTGTGATATTCACGCTCATGAACAGGGTTGGATTGTTCGCTGCAATATCATTGCGGAAAAAGCCGAAACGCTGTTTGAGCGCGCGCGCGTTCGGGTGTCGGACAGCAGTTGCGGTATTTGCGGCATAGAAAATCTTGAAACATTTGCGCGGCCCCTGCCCAGGGTTGAGGCGGCGGATGCCATTTGTAAGAACGCTATCTTCCGTGCATTACATGACCTTGAAAAGCATCAGCCGGCCAATGCTGCCACTGGCGGCCATCATGCCGCAGTTTGGGCCGACCCCGAAGGCGTGATCGCCTGCGCGCGCGAAGATGTCGGGCGGCATAATGCGCTCGACAAGTTGATCGGTGCGATGGCGCGAACAGAAATATCATTATCGCCAGGCTTTTTCCTGACAACTTCTCGATGCAGCTATGAAATTGTTGAAAAGTCCGTCATTGTCGGCGCTACCACGCTCGTTACGATTTCCGTTCCTACCAGTCTTGCAATCGAGCGTGCGAGCCAAGCTGGCTTGCAGCTTGTTTCGTTGGCCCGATCAGACAGTTTCCTTGACTTCTCGAAAGATCAGGTTGCGGAAGCTTAGGACTAGAATTCTGCCGATCCTTGTTTTTTTGGTTCGCATGTTTTTGCCAAATCTAGCTTTCTCATCACCTTCACTAATTCGAATTTCTCAACCATACCTCTTTAGCCTCTCATTGATGGCTGTTTGACCGCAAACCGGTTGCGCCTGGCTATGCTTTGCTGCAGCACTCGATTCATTCGTTTTTTCTTCTGCTAAGCACAAACTCTAATTATAAATGGAGGAAATTTAAGGGGTCACGTCACCCCAAACTCCTAATATCAGGATGGCTCATTTCTCGAAATCGAAATAGAACCTATTTGGTTGGCCATCGTTTCTGGCTAATACGAAAGAGGAATGCGTCATCTCCGATTGTGAGAACAAAAACAGAAAATCTGCACTTACATTTCACTTACAGCGATGATATGTGATCTCTGCAATTTGAAAAATGGCTGCAAACTGGTCGGGACGAGAGGATTCGAACCTCCGACCCCCACACCCCCAGTGTGATGCGCTACCAGGCTGCGCTACGTCCCGACCGAGGCTGCGCATATATGGAGGTCGGCTGGCCTTGGCAAGTCGTTTGCGTCCGGCTTGCAACGTTTCGGGAATACGGATTTCATTGCACGCTCGACAAGTGCGTGATAGGCGCGCGCATCATCTGGGTCGGCTGTTCGGGGGCTTGAAACGAGAGCCCGGGCGACACACATAAAAATTTGCAATTATCGGGACGGATTCATGACAACAATTTCTATATTATCTGCAGCAGCCGGTGCGGGCGGCGCCGGGGGGTTTCTGATTTCGATCATGCCGCTGGTGCTGATCTTCGCGGTATTCTATTTTCTGCTCATTCGCCCGCAGCAAAAGAAGATGAAAGAACATCAGACGAAAATCGGTGCGGTGAAGAAGAATGACGAGGTTGTGACCGGCGGCGGACTGGTGGGCAAGGCGGTCAAGGTAGACGATGAATATGTCGAGGTCGAGATCGCCAATGGCGTGCGGGTGAAAGCGGTCAAGGCGACTTTGTCGGATGTCATGCCGCGCGGCGGTGCCAAGCCTGCGAACGACTGAACGCGGTGATATAGAAAGTTAGTTTCGATGCTCGATTTCCCGCGCTGGAAAGTCATTTCCATTTCTCTGTTGCTGGCCTTCGGCGTGCTGATGTCATTGCCCAGCCTGATTGGCGCGAACGGCCAGCAGTACTGGCCAAGCTTTTTGCCCAGTGAAACCATCAATCTGGGGCTCGATCTTCAGGGCGGCAGCCATATCCTGCTGGAAGCCGATCCGGCCGATGTGGCGACTGCCCGGCTTGAGACGATGGAAGAATCGGTGCGCGCGGAAATGCGCCGCGCCAGTCCGCGAATCGGCATCGGTGATATTTCGAGACGTGACGGAAAACTGAGCTTCATGGTGCGCGACAGCACCCAGGTTGATGCGGCGCGAGAGGTTATACTTCCGCTCACCAGCGGCGCCGGCCTGACCGGCCAGCGGGACTGGGACATCGAAGTGCGCGACGATACGCGCTTCGTCCTGACCCCGACGGCAGCGGGTCTGGAAAATGCGGTTACCAACGCCATGGACACGGCGACCGACGTGATCCGCCGACGGATCGATGAAATGGGCACCCGCGAGCCGACCATCATTCGGCAGGGTGACACGCGGATTGTGGTGCAGGTGCCCGGTCTTGACGATCCCGAAGCGCTCAAGGCCTTGCTCGGGCAGACCGCAAAGCTTGAATTCAAGCTGGTCGATTTTGAAGCCGATCCCAATGCGCTGGCAGCAGGCCGTGTGCCCGTGGGCAGCCAGATTTTCCCCTATCCCGACAATCCGACCGGATTGCCGAATATCGCGGTCAAGCGCCTGGGCGGCATCAGCGGCGACAAGCTGACCGATGCTGGACAGGGCTTTGACCCGCAGACCAACGCCCCGGTCGTTAACATCACCTTCGACAGCGAGGGCGGTTCGAAATTTGCCCGTCTGACCCAGAATAATGTTGGTCGGCCGTTCGCGATCATATTGGACGGTCAGGTGCTCTCCGCCCCCAATATTAACGAACCGATCCTCGGCGGTTCGGCTCAGATTTCGGGAAATTTCACTGTTGAAAGCGCAAACCAGCTGGCGATCGCGTTGCGATCCGGTGCGCTGCCGGTGGAACTGAAGATCGTCGAGGAACGCACGGTCGGCCCCGACCTTGGCAAGGATTCGATCGACAAGGGCATGATCGCGGCGATTATCGCAACCGTGGCGGTGTTGACCTTCATGGTCGTCACCTACGGCCGGTTCGGCATGTATGCCAATATCGCGCTGGCGCTGAACCTGTTCATCATCGTCGGGGTCATGGCGATGTTCAACGCGACATTGACGCTGCCGGGGATTGCGGGCTTTGTACTCACCGTCGGATCTGCCGTCGATGCGAATGTGCTGATCAACGAACGGATCAGGGAAGAACGCAGGCGAGGGCGACGAGTCCTCCAGTCGATCGAGGTCGGCTATAAAGAGGCGTCGCGCGCCATTTTTGATGCGAATATTACCAATATCATCGCCGGCGTCCTGCTGTTCATGTTCGGCTCCGGTCCGGTCAAGGGATTCGCGGTCGTTCTGATGATCGGTATCGCCTCTTCCGTATTTACCGCCGTCGTCGTAACCCGGATGCTCGTAGTGCTCTGGGTGAGGCGAGCCCGGCCGCAGGAGCTGGTGATATGAGACTGATCAAACTTGTCCCGGATGATACCAATATCGGGTTCCTGAAATGGCGCAATATAGCCATGGCTTTCAGCATCCTGACGATCATAGCGTCGATCGGGCTGGTCGCTGCCAAGGGGCTGAACTTCGGTGTCGATTTTATCGGTGGCCAGATGATCCAGGCGACCTTTACCGAAACCGAAACCGCGCCGATTTCCGAGCTGCGCGACCGTATCGGCGGGCTTGGCTATGGCGATGCAACGATCCAGCGATTTGGTGATGCCAATGAAGTGTCGATCCGGATGCGGCTGCCGACCGAAGCAGAAACGCGCCCCGAGGCCGCCAGTGAAATGACCGCAAAAATCGTATCGACGTTAAAGGCGGATCATCCGGATATCCGGATCGATGGCGTGGAGTCGGTTTCCGGCAAAGTGTCGTCGGAACTTTTCGAAACCGGCGCCTATTCCTTGCTGTTCGCGATGATCGCGATATCCATTTATATCTGGATCCGCTTCGAGTGGCAGTTCGGCATCGGCGCCCTGTTCGCGCTGGTTCACGACGTGGCCCTGACATTCGGGCTGTTTGCGCTGACCCAGATGGAATTCAACCTCAATATCGTTGCGGCGCTGCTGACGATCATCGGCTATTCGCTCAATGACACGATTGTCGTGTTTGACCGGGTTCGCGAGAATCTGAAGAAATACCGGAAGATGGATATCATCGCCTTGCTCGACCTGTCGGTCAACGAAACGCTGGCGCGGACCGTGATGACCAGTCTGACGATGCTGATCGCGCTGGGTGCCTTGATCCTGTGGGGTCCCGATGTGATTTTCGGTTTCTCGGTGGCGATGTTCTTCGGCGTGTTTGTCGGTACCTACAGCTCGGTCTACATGGCCGCTCCGATCCTGATCTGGCTCAAGGTCGGTCCAGACACTTTTGTGCCGGCCGCTTCAGCGGATGACAAAGCGGAGAAACTGGGTGGACCCGAGCAGATTGGCTGACCCTTGGTAGAACTGCGCAAGGATGTCGAATTTACCGGTCCGGTGATCACCGGATTTACGTCGCAGGGTTTCAAGATTGGCGATCAGCGGTTCGAGCAGGGCCTGCTGATTTCTCCCGAACAAGTCATGGACTGGGCCGTTTCCAGCCGGGATAAGCTGGATCTTGCGGAGATATTGTCGCGCCTGAACCTGTCACCGCCTCCGGAATTTCTCCTGTTCGGCAGCGGCCCGTCGATGCTGCAGCCACCGTCGGCCTTCCGGCGCGAAGTGGAAGCGGCCGGAATGGGGCTGGAGGTCATGGACAGCCGCGCTGCGGCGCGGACATGGGGCGTATTGCGGGCCGAGGAACGCTGGATCATCGGTGCGTTTCTGCCGATAGCCTAGCTTTTTCCGGCGGTCTGACCCAGTACGGCCCGCAACTGATCACCATTGTTTTTCCAGCTGAACCGCTCCACCGATAATCGTATCAGCTCTTGCTCCGGTGGTTCGGCGAGGACGGCCTTTGCGGCCGCGACAATTGCTTCGACGGTCTGGTCTACTATTCGTCCGGCAACCGCACTGGTCACCAGTTCCCGTGCACCGCCCGCTTTGCTGATGATCACTGGCGTACCGCAGGCAAGAGCCTCGACCCACGCATTCGCAAGGCCTTCGGACCTGGACACGAGTATCGCTATATCGGCGGCCGCGGTTAGATGCGCCAGTTCCTCGTGCGGCACGCTGCCCAGGAAGCGGACACGGTCGGCAACGCCCAGCCGCTTGGCGAGCGCGCGATGATTTTGTTCCTCTTCTCCCTGGCCGGCGAGTATCAACTCGGCGTCGGGAAAGCTTGTCATGGCGCGGATCACCAGATCCTGGTTCTTGCGCGCGATCAGCGCACCGGTGGTGATGAACAGGGGGCCATCGACACCCAGGTCCCGCTTCGCAGCCACCCGATCGACGGGCAGGAACGTGTCTTGGTCCAGCCCGGTATAATGAACCAAAATCTTGCTTCCATCCATTCCAAGGTCGATCATATCCTGTTTCAGGGCTTCGGAAACCGCGAGTAATGCGCTGGCCTTGCCTGCCGCCTGCAATATCTGTTCGCGACATTTGCGATTGCTGCCCCAGTGATGGATATCCGCCCCTCGCGCCTTTATGGTGAAGGGAATGCCGAGCATCGCCGCCAGCCGCATCGCAGCGGGTCCATCGGGATAGAAAAATTCGGCGTCGATCACGTCAAACGGCGCGTTCTCGTGCAACTGCGTTACCAAGGGCAGCAATGCGTCGGCGATCCGCTTCGGATTGCTTGCACCACCGATCTTGGGGAGCAGTCTGAAACGGGGCCGGTAGACCTCGAGCCCGCGCCATTTTTCATGCTCGGGCAAAGCGTTCAACGGCCGATATTGCCCAAGCTTGCTCAACGGCCACGGCGGTATGCCGATCGGATTGATGACCACAACCCCGGTTGCCGGACGGCTCGCCAGTTCCGCTGTTTGCCGCTCGACAAATATCCCGAAATTGGGGACAACGGCATTGGGGAACAAAGTTGATAAAGTAAGGACGCGGAGCGGATCGGTCATGTCAGGCCTATTGGCACAGAGGCCCTAAAGCTCCCTTACCAGCCGGACCGCCACGCCGATCCACTCGGGATCGCTGACAATCTGTTGGCGCGCCCCGCTGCCGAGCGGAAGGATTTGCAGACGGTTGTCTTCCCGTCCGATCAGGCGGCCGAACAGATAGCGTCCTGCGGGGCGGGGAACCAATATGTCGCGATTGAGCGCACTGCTATATTGTTCCGGGGCACGCCGCGACAGCCAGACATCGTCACCGGTGCGATAATCACCGATGCTGCTTTTGACGCGCAGCGCGACCATCGCCGGTTCAATCGTGGGCTGATAGATATTCTCGGTCTTGCTTAGGGCATGTGCACCCTTGTGGTCGAGAACAGCGGCAACCGGCAGTTCTTCCTGATCGGGCAGCGACAGAAGCGCGGCGCTGTCTACGCCCAGGGCAGCGGCAATCCGGTTCAGCCAGCCGAGCGACAATGTCCGGGTGCCGGTTTCCAGTCGCCCGATGGTTTGCGCTGTCGTGGGCGGTTCACACCGTTTGGCTACGTCGTCCAGCGTCAATCCCTTGGCTTTGCGGACGTCTCTGATGCGGCTGATCATTCTGTATCTCCAAACCTATATGGTTTTATCCTTTCCTACAATATCGCCAAAATGGCAAGTAGATAAGCTTGCACATCAGGAGTTGTCATGCCAGCCAAAAACACCAAAACTCAGTCCGATCCGCGCTTGCTCGCCGAACGGGCGTTGCCGCAGGACGGGGAAGACCGTTCCGAACGTGGTCCGCAACGGAGGCGCGCGCGAAGCGTTACCGTCAATCTGTCCGAATCGCCATTGGGCTGGCTTCATGCCAGAGGTCATCTGTCGGACCTGCAGTTTGATGCAGGAGAAAAGCTGCGCGCCGATTGGGAAAGAAGTAATCTAGCACCCCGGGTCACGATGCGTTGGGATGCGGCACCGGTCGCCGGCGGCAAACGTGCTGCACCCGCGATATTGAACGAGACCGAAGCGCAGCTTGCTGCCAAGCTGCGGTTCGAAAAGGCCATCGACCATTTGGGTAGCGACCTGTCCGATATTGCCTGGCGGATCATCTGCGGCGGTGAGGGTACGCCCGTAGCGGAGAAAAATCTCGGCTGGCCAGCACGCTCGGGAAAATTGGTGCTGAAAATTGCACTGGATCGGCTGGCAATATATTATCGCCTGCCGGGCTGATCAGGGATTGTCGAGGCGCTCGACTTCTTCCGCCAGTTCCAGCCAGCGCATCTCGGCGGCATCTTTTTCTTCGATCAGGGCGCTGTTCTCTTTGGTCAATCGTTCAAACTTTTCAAAATCCTGGGTATAAAGATTGGGATCGGCAAGCGCCTGCTCAATCTCTCCTATCCGCTGGTCGATCGCCTCGATCCGTTCGGGCAGCAGATCATAGTCGCGCTGGTCCTTGTAGCTCAGTTTCTTGCTGGGACTGCTCGAACGAGAGACCGGTTGAGCAGGGGGGCGGGCCGGTTTGGATGCACTTTTCTGGTCTGATCCGCGCTGTTTGCGCTTTGCCTCCCATTCGGCATAGCCGCCAGCGATAATATCCACCTTGCCGCTGCCATCCAGTCCCAGCGTGATGGTGACGGTGCGATCGAGAAAATCGCGATCATGGCTGACCAGCAGGACCGTGCCTTCATAGTCGGCGATCACCTCCTGCAGCAGGTCGAGCGTTTCGAGATCGAGATCATTGGTCGGTTCGTCTAGCACCAGCAGATTCGACATCCGCGCAAACTCGCGCGCCAGCAAAAGTCGCGATTGTTCGCCGCCGGACAATGTTCCGACTTTGGCGTCGATCAGGGTCGGCGCAAACAGAAATTCCTTGAGATAGCCTTGCACATGCTTCTTGGTGCCGCGGACATCGATCCAGTCGCTGCCGTCGGCCAGAACGTCGCGGACGGATTTATTGCCTTCGAGCAGGCTGCGCTGTTGATCGATGAATACGCCGTTGAGAGTCTTGGCGAGCGTCACTTTGCCCGTATCCGGCTCCAGTTCGCCGGTCAGCATTTTCAGCAGCGTGGTTTTGCCGGCACCATTGGCACCGACGATCCCGATCCGGTCACCCCGCTGGATGCGCAGGGAAAAGTCACGGATGATCCGGCGCTGATTCTCGCCCTCACCGAATGATTTGGAGATATTCTCGGCGGTGATAACGGATTTGGTGCGGCTGTCATCATTCTGAACCTTGAGATTGGCGGTGCCGGCCGGGCCGATCATCGCCGCCCGCGCTGCCCGCATCTCCCACAGTTTTTCCAGGCGCCCCTGATTGCGTTTTCGCCGTGCGGTGACGCCGCGTTCCAGCCAGCGCGCCTCAAGTTTCAGCTTGGCGTCGATCTTGCTGGCGGCCTGTGCTTCGTCCGCATGGATTTTCTCCATCCATGCGTCATAGCCGCCAAAACCGACTTCCTGCCGCCGCAGCGCGCCCCGATCCAGCCAGATCGTCTGTTTGGTCAGCCGCGTCAAAAAAGTCCGATCGTGTGATATGGTGATGAAAGCCCCCTTGTACCGCCCCAGCCAGTCTTCCAGCCAGTCAATCGCTCCCAGATCGAGGTGATTGGTGGGTTCGTCGAGCAAAAGCAGATCTGGATCCGAAGCCAGGGCCCGGCATATCGCCGCGCGACGCTTCTCCCCGCCACTGGCTTTTGCAGCCCGGGTCGAAAGGTCGGTGCCCAACTGATCGGCAATGGCTTCGACCTCGTGGAGCGCAGGGCCTCGCTCACCCGATATGGCGAAATCGCGTAGTGTTTCAAAAGGCGTGAAATCGGGCTCCTGTTCTAGATAGACGATATTGGTGCCCGGCTGGATCATCCGCTGACCCTTGTCCGCTTCAATCTGATCGGCAATCAGGCGCAACAGTGTGGTTTTTCCGGCGCCGTTGCGACCAATCAGCGCGAGCCGGTCCCGCGGGCCGACATGGAGGTCGAGATTTTCGAACAGCCAGCCTTCCCCCTGATGGAGGGACAGATTCTCGTACGAAAAAATAGGAGGTTGCGACATGGTTCCCGCGCGTTAGGGGCAAGCGGGCTTTGGCTCAAGCCTTCTCTTTTCGACAAAGACCATTGACCTGCCGTGCCATATCGGATTGTTAGAGGCACAGTTGACAATTTTGGCGATAGGGACGGGTTTGCACACAGTCTATCTGAACGGCGATTACGTCCCGAAGTCATCGGCCAAAATTTCAGTATTTGACCGGGGACTGCTGTTTTCCGACGCGGTTTATGAGGTAATCTCGGTCATTGATGGCCGGTTGATCGATATGGAGCGGCATATCACCCGTCTGGAACGGTCACTCGGCGAGCTTTCGATCAATGCCTTTGCTGACTGGGCGGCAATATCCCGGAATCTGATAGTGGAAAACGGATTGCGGGAAGGCCTGGTCTATCTGCAGATCTCACGCGGCGTGATGGACGAGCGGGAATATCGCTGGCCCGCACCGGAAACATCTCCGACAATATTTGCCTTTGCCCAGGAACGAACGCTGCTGGAAAATCCGATGGCCGATCGCGGCATGCGGATCATTACCCGGCCCGACCTGCGCTGGCAAAGATGCGATATCAAGACGACGCAACTGCTTTACGCATCGCTGATGAAAATGGAGGCGGTGGCAGCAGGGGTCGACGATGTCTGGATGACACGCGATGATCTGGTCACCGAAGGCACGTCCCAGAATGCGCATATTATCAACCGGGACGGGGTCCTGATTTCGCATCAGCTCGACCGCCGGATATTGCCCGGCGTCACGCGCATCGAAATGCTCGCACAGGCAAAGTCGATGGAACTAACGGTTGAGGAGCGCGCTTTCTCGATTGACGAAGCAAAAAACGCGGCTGAAGCGTTTGTTACGTCGTCGACATTGCTGATCATGCCGGTCGTCGAGATTGACGGTCACGGGATCGGCGACGGTCAGCCGGGCGAACGGACAACAAAAATCCGTCAAAACTATTTAGCTGCGGTTCAGAGAGCTTCATCTATAACGAACTGAATGAATGGAGAAAAATATGAAATTCGCAATTTTACTGGCCGGTTCGGCCTTGACCCTCATCCCGGCAAGCATCGCGCAAGCTGCAGATGTCCAGATTGTCGCTCAGAATCCGGTGATCGAACTCAGCGTATCGGAGCAGGTCGATAGCGCGCCGGATACAGCAACGTTCAGCACCGGCGTGGAAACCAGGGCACCAACCGCCACCCAGGCGCTACGCGAGAATTCGGTGCAGGCACGCGCGGTGATCGACCGGCTCAAATCGCTCGGCATTGCCGAAAAGGACATTCAAACCACCGGAATCAATCTGCGCGCGGATTATGATTATGACCAGGAACGCCGGACGAACCGTTTTGTCGGCTATGTGGTGTCCAACCAGGTTTCGGCGGTCGTACGGGATCTGCCCAAGCTTGGCGAAATTCTCGATGCGATCGTCAGCAGCGGTGCCACCAATTTGAACGGTCCCTCTTTTTCGATCGATGATGACAGCAAGGTAAAGAACGTGGCGCGGGAGCGGGCGCTCGCCAATGCCAAGTCACGGGCGATGAGCTATGCCCGTGCCGAAGGATATTCAGGCGTTCGTGTTCTTTCGATAAACGAGGGCATTTCGCACCGTTCCGATGCGCCGATGATGCGGATGGAAAGCATTCAAGCCACGGCTGCTCCCCCTCCTGTCGCACCGGGACAGGTTGGAACGGTTGTTTCGCTCAGTATCACCTATGAAATGACGCGTTAATCCAGTGGTCTGCAGTCTGAACCTGCTATTCACGTGATGTTAAAACCGCTGGGCCTAGGAGGGTGGGGATGTTGAAGAAAACCGCCTTTTTAACCCTTCTGGCGCTCGGCGTAACCGCTGTTGCGCCGCAAATGGCTGTGTCCAAGGATCGCCGCGGGGAACAGAATGAGGCGCGCGCGCAGATGATGGCCGGCAAGGTGAAATCGATCCGATCGATTGAGAACAGCATTTTGCCCCGGATGGCCGGCAGCGAGTATATCGGGCCGGAATTTGATCCCGACGCGCGGGTGTACCGGCTGAAGTTCATCCGCGATGGACGCGTCGTGTTTGTCGACGTCGACGGCCGGACCGGTACGATCCTGCGCCAGACCCGCTAATCGGCCCTTTCCTGAGTTCCGTATTTTCTAAATCATTGTGCGTTTTCGGGATGGTGATATAGGCTGTCTCAGAAATAAATGCATTAATCCGGAGGACAAGCATGCGCGTCTTGATCGTTGAAGACGAACCCACGCTGGGGCAACAGCTCAAATCGACACTGGAAGCAAATGGCTATGCCGTTGATCTGTCGACCGACGGCGAGGATGGCCATTTCCTCGGTTCGACCGAAGATTATGACGCGGTGATCCTGGATCTCGGCCTGCCGGAAATAGACGGACTCACCGTGCTTGATCGCTGGCGCAAGGAAGAGCGCAATTTTCCGGTATTGGTGCTGACCGCGCGGGACAGCTGGTCTGACAAGGTGGCGGGACTCGATGCGGGCGCCGATGATTATCTTGCAAAACCGTTCCAGACCGAAGAATTGATCGCCCGGCTGCGGGCCCTTATTCGTCGTGCATCGGGCAACGCCTCTTCGGAACTTACCGCAGGCGCGGTGCGTCTCGATACGCGGTCGGGGAAAGTGACTCTCGATGGCAGCCCGGTCAAGCTGACGGCGCAGGAATATAAGCTCCTGTCCTATCTGATGCATCACAAGGGCAAGGTGGTGTCCCGTACCGAACTGATCGAACATATTTATGATCAGGATTTTGATCGGGATTCAAACACGATCGAAGTATTTGTAACGCGCATCCGCAAAAAACTGGGCGCAGAGGTAATTTCGACGATTCGGGGGCTTGGTTATAGTCTGGAGGATCCCGAAGCCTGAATGAGCCAAGCCAGATAGATATTCCGGTCGATGAAAAGGCACCGACAACCGATTCTCGGCTAGGCACCCGGACCACCGGCTCGCTCGGTCGCCGGATGATCGGGATCGCCGCGGCGTGGATCGTTATCCTGCTGGTTGCCGGCGGCTTTGCACTGGACCGGGTGCTGAATGACGCGGTGACCCGCAATTTCGACAACCAGCTGGAATATGTGCTGACGGCAATGATTGCCTCGGCCGAGATCGGACCCGATGGTGAGGTTTTTCTGAACCGGCCGCTGGGAGATCAGCGCTTTCTCGAACCCAATAGCGGTCTATACTGGCAGATCAGCGGCGAAGGCCATGATGACTTTCCGTCCCGGTCATTATGGGATCGCACGCTGGAATCGGACATCACCCATGATGACCGGCAAACGCACATCTATGATAGCCAGCAGTTTCCGGACGAACCGCTGCGGTTGCTCGAACGCACGATCATATTGCCGGACTCCGATACAAAATGGCTGTTTCAGGTGGCGCAGAGTCGCGATGGTCTGGATGCCCAGATCGCAAATATTCGATCGATCCTGATCAACAGTTTTCTGATTCTGGCGCTCGGACTGATCGGCATGGCGGCACTGCAAACGCTGTACGGTCTGTGGCCGCTTCGCAAGATTCGCGTTGCGATCGCGGCGATGCGGACCGGCCAGCAGCGCCGGGTGGTCGAACCCATGCCGATCGAAGTCACGCCGATGGTCGACGAACTCAACGCGCTGCTCGATCACAATGAAAAACAGGCGGAGGAAGCGCGCCGCCACGCCGGTAATCTGGCGCATGCATTGAAAACCCCGCTCACCGTGATCATGAACAGCGCCACCGCCAAAGCCGACGATCTGGCGGATACGGTAATTCGCGAAGCGGGTGTTATGCGGCGGCAGGTCGATCATCACCTTGCCCGTGCGCGGGCTGTCGGCAGGCGCGGCCATGCCCACAGCCGGGCCAAGGTCTGGCAAAGCCTGCAAGCGGTGGAACGCGCCGTCGGACGGCTCTACCCGCATGTCCGGATCGACATTGATGGCGATCAGGATGCCGTCGTCTCGGTTGAACGCCAGGACCTCGATGAAATGATTGGCAATCTCGTCGAAAACGCCGCCAAATATGGTGGCGGGAGCGTATTCATCACCGTCGAAACCAGTGAAAATTTTGTCGAACTGCTGATCGAGGATGACGGTCGCGGAATTCCCGAGCAGGAGCGCCAACGGATATTCGACCGCGGTGCGCGGCTCGATAGCGGCAAACCGGGGACCGGCCTCGGTCTCGCCATTGTCCGGGATGTCGCGGAAATCTATGACGGGTCGGTCTCGCTGGAAGAAAGCGAGGACTTGGGCGGATTGCTGGTGCGCTTGCGATTGCCCAGGTCGGAAAGCCCGGAGCTTTAGTCAGCCCTCGTCCCGAATCCGTTCATGGTGGCGGATCACTTCATCAATGATGAACCGCAGGAACTTTTCCGAAAATTCGGGGTCGAGATTGGCATCGCTGGCCAGCTGGCGAAGACGGGCAATCTGCTCTGCCTCGCGCCCTGGATCGGCGGGGGGCAGATGGTTTTTCGCCTTATATTCGCCTACCGCCTGGGTCACCTTGAACCGTTCCGCCAGCATGAAGACCAGCGCGGCATCGATATTGTTGATGCTTTCGCGGAATTGTTTGAGCTTTTCGTCCATTTAACGCCGCCTGATTATCGCCCGCCGGAGTTTTTGTCCCGCATGTGCGCGACACAACCGAAGCAGACCTTATTTCACTTGCCTTATCCCTAGTGACTTGCCACATCCGGTGCAACATGTCAGCAACGGTCCATCATTTCGGGCGGGACACCGCACCTTCGCTTGAACCCATGATGTCGCTGGTCGCCAGCGACATGAATCAGGTGAACAGCGTGATTCTGGACCGGATGCAGTCGGAAATCCCGTTGATCCCCGAACTTGCCGGCCATCTTATTGCCGGCGGTGGCAAGCGCATGCGCCCGATGCTCACCCTGGCAGCCGCGAAGCTGATCGGCTATTCCGGCAATCGCCACTTCAAACTGGCGGCTGCGGTGGAGTTTATCCACACCGCCACCCTGCTGCATGATGATGTTGTCGATGGCTCCGACTTGCGGCGCGGGAAAGCCGCTGCCAACCTGATTTTCGGCAACCCGGCCACCGTATTGGTCGGCGATTTCCTGTTCAGCCGGGCCTTCGAACTGATGGTCGAAGATGGCTCGCTCAAAGTCCTGAAAATATTGTCCAGTGCGTCGGCGGTGATTGCCGAAGGGGAGGTCAATCAGCTGACCGCCCAGCGCAAGATTGAGACCAGCGAAGACCGCTATCTCGATATCATCGGTGCAAAAACCGCCGCGTTATTTGCCGCCGCCAGCCGGATATCGGCAGTTGTGGCTGAATGCGATGAAGAAATCGAACTGGCGTTGGACAGTTATGGCCGTAATCTCGGGATTGCGTTCCAGCTGGTCGATGACGCAATAGACTATAGCTCCGACCGCGAAACTATGGGCAAGGATGCCGGTGACGATTTCCGCGAGGGCAAGGTAACCCTGCCGGTCATATTGGCTTATGCGCGCGGCAGGGAGGAAGATCGCAAATTCTGGAAAGATGCGATCATCGGGCATAAATCATCGGATGACGACCTTGCTCGGGCGACCAGTCTGCTGCACTCGACCGATGCGATCGAGGATACGATGTCGCGGGCCCGCCATTATGGCCAACGGGCGATTGATGCGCTGGGTATATTTGCCGCCGGAAAAGCCCGGGATGCGATGACCGAAGCAGTTGAATTTGCCATTTCCCGCGCCTATTGAGGCGGCTCAGACAGGAACAGAAAATGGTCGCACGAATCTTTAAGAACCCCAGAAATACGATGCAGTCCGGCAGGGCGCTGACCGACAAATGGGTGCTGCAATTTGAGCCGATGGAAGCGCGCAAGCCCGATCCGCTGACCGGTTGGGCAGGGTCCGGCGACACGCAGCGTCAGGTAGAACTGTCCTTCCATTCGTGCGAAGCGGCAAAAGCCTATGCCACAAAATATGGTATTGATTATGTGATCATCCCGACACCGCAGAAGAAGCTGAAACTGCAGGCTTACGCGGATAATTTTCGCTAGCTGTATTCCTGCGAAGGCAGGAATCCATCTCCTAAACTTTCCACGCATGCACAAGCTGGATTTGAACGCTTTTCTATCCCCGGAAAACAATCATCAATGGCACCATGACCTGATGATGGGAGGTGGATATCTGCCGTCGCAGGTGAACAGCGGTTTTCATTCGCCCGGTTGCAGAAGCAGCAATAATTTCACATCTATCCCGGCGCCTTCGCGCCGCTTCAGTTCGACAAAATCGTTTAGCTCGGTCAGCGCGATCCGGTGAACTGTGATATCCTCTCCGTCGGTTCCACCGCCTTCGCCGACTTTCGCTAGCCTGTCGGCCTTGAACAGCAAAAAGCTCTCGGATACCATTCCGGGCGAAGAATAAAATTCGCCGCAATTCTGCATCGTCTCGGCGCGATAGCCGGTTTCCTCTTCCAGTTCCCGGATCGCGGCAATTGCCGCATCTTCTTCCGCGTTGTCATCATGATCGCCAACCAGTCCCGCAGGCAATTCGATGCAGGCCTTGCCTAGCGGAACGCGATATTGCTCGACCAGCAGCACATGGCCCTGGTCGATCGCCAGAATGACCGCAGCCCTGATGCCACGGCTGCGCGAGACATATTCCCACTTGCCTTCGCGTTTGGCCGTGATGAACCGGCCCTCCCACATAATTTCGATATTTTCGGACATTTTCACCCCGTTTCCTGCTGAGCTTTTCGAACCTGGCCGTTCGTGCTGAGCCTGTCGAAGTACGACCTGCCGCAAAAAACACCCTTCGACAAGCTCGGGGCGAGCGGAATGTCAGAGTTCGATCAACCTGTCCGGCAGCTCATTCGGGTTCTGGTGGGTTTTGGGGAAATGTTCGGACAGGACATTGCCCATCCGGCGCACCGCTTCGGCCATGCCTTCGCCTGGTTTGCCCGCGCGCACCAGATCGATCATGGCAGCCATCGCCTCACCCCAGATGGCAGGCTCCACTTTTTCGACAATCGCGCTATCGGCCACGATTTCAGCCCGATGTTCGCGCATCGAAAGATAGAGCAATATGCCGGTCCGTCCGACGGTGCGATGATCCGTAGAAACCCGGAACAAGGATATTGCCCGCTTGCGCACGCGGGCTTTCTTGATTGGCGGCGGGATAAGGATGAAGAGCAACGGCTTCCAGATCAGGATCAGCCGCGTGCCGAAAAATTTCAGCGCGGTCAGAACAAACAGGCTCCAATAGGGGAGGGCGGATATTCCGCTCCAGCCACCGCGCAGCCAGTCAATGATACTGAGATATATATCCGGGAACAGGCTGATCACCAGCAGGGCGGTGAGCGCCACCAACCCGGATATCGCCCAGGCGACATCGCCGTAATGATCGGATTCGCCGGTCACGATGGTGACGATTTCGCCATCGGTTGACTTCTCGGCCAGCGAGACCGCGGACGTGACGATCTTGTGGTCGTCCGGAGTAAACCGGTTCACTTTTGCCATCACCAGCCCCCCGAAGCGCCGCCGCCGCCAAAGCTGCCGCCGCCTCCGCCAAAACCGCCACCGAATCCGCCGCCACCGCCAAAGCCGGAACTGCCGCTACCGCCAAAGCCTGATCCGGCACCCCATATCATGACCGGACCAGCACCCCTGCGATAGCGTTTGCCGCCCCGATTAGAGAACATCGGAATGATGACAAAGAAGATCAGAACGAAAACCCAGAAGATCATCAGGCCGATATTTTCGCCATCCCCTTTGCTGACCTGTTGACTGGCCTGCTGCGCGACTGCGCGGGCTTCTTCCTCGGGCAGGACCAGCTGGGTCGATATGCGGTCCACGCCAGCGATAATACCGCCGGCCATATCCTTATCGCGAAACCGGGGCAGGATATCATTCTGGATGATCATGCTCGAAAGCGCGTCGGTCATGATGCCTTCAAGGCCATAGCCGACCTCGACGCGCACCTTGCGTTCATTGGGAGCAACTAGCAGGATCAGGCCATTGTCCTTTTCCGTCTCACCTTCGCCATCCTGCCCGATTCCCCAGGCCCGACCCAGCTGGTAGCCATAGTCGGCGATATCATAGCCCTCGAGGCTGTTGACCGTCGCGACAACCAGCTGGCGATTCGACTGGGTTTCCAATGCCTCAAGCTTGGCGGTAAGCTCAGCCTCTTGCGCAGGATCAAGCAAATCCGCCTGATCGACAACCCGGCCGGTAAGCTCCGGGAAGCTCTGGGCAAAGGCCGGGCTGGCGACCGCCAGAAAGGCAACCGCCAAGCCGATGAGGATCGTTTTTAACGGGACAATGGTTCGAAGTGCAATCACCCTTAGAAGCTGACTTCAGGTGCTTCGTCCGCGCCTTCTGTGGTGGCGGCGAACGGTTCCATCGGCTCTGCACCATGGATGATTTTCGCACCGATAATGTCGGGGAATGTCCGGATCGTCGTATTATATTCGCGGACCGCTTCATTATAGTCGCGGCGGGCGACATTGATCCGGTTTTCGGTACCTTCAAGCTGACTCTGCAGCGCAAGGAAATTCTGGTTGGATTTGAGTTCGGGATAGGCTTCGACCGTTGCCATCAGACGGCCAAGCCCTTGCGAGAGGGCGCCCTGCGCTGCTGCAAATTCCTGGACCTTCGCGGCATCGCCAAGATCATCGGCGCTGAGCTGAATGGAGGTTGCTTTTGCCCGGGCTTCAACCACTGCGGTCAGCGTGTCCTGTTCCTGGGTAGCAAAGCCCTTCACCGTTTCCACGAGATTCGGGATCAGATCGGCGCGGCGCTGATAGGTGCTTTCGACATCAGCCCATTTGGCCTTGGCATTTTCTTCCGCCGTCGGCACGCTGTTGATTCCGCAGGCGCTCAGCGACAGGGCCACGGCCGGAACCATCAGAATTTTGATCAGTTTATTCAGCATGTTTGAAAACCCTCCATCCACACGGCGACACGCCGTTCCAGATTGTAAAAATAGGTATTAATGGCCGCTTGTGCAACGACTTCGCTCGACTAATCTGGATTTTTCATACATTTAATCTCTCCTGCAGAAACGGATGGGAATTATGATGCTCAGCGACTTTAAAGACTTTATTCTGAGGGGCAATGTGCTCGATCTGGCGGTTGCCGTGATTATCGGGACGGCTTTTGCGACGATTACCACCTCGTTCACCGAAGATGTCATCATGCCGGTTGTCAGCGCCATCGCCGGCACGCCGGATTTTTCCGCCATGTTCATCCTGCTGGGCTCGCCGCCCGCCGATTATGCCGGCGCTATGGACGATTATGCTGCGCTGAAAGATGCCGGCGTGCCCATGCTCGGCTGGGGCCAGTTCCTGACCGTGGTGGTCAATTTCGTCATTCTTGCATTCATCATCTTCATGATCGTTCGCTACGCCAAAAAACTGATGAAAAAAGCGGAAGCCGAAGCCGAAGTGAAAGATACAGGCCCCAGTGAAATTGATCTGCTGATCGAAATTCGGGACAGTTTGAAAAAATAGCCATTCGAGATAGCCACTATCCCCCTTTCGCAGCGCGTTTTGCCTAACGCAGATCCTGCACTGCAGGAGGGGCGATATTTTGGTCTGAATGCTTGTGAATGGCCGGTTGAGATCCTGCCAAACCACTCAAATTAAAATAATAATCTCATTATTATAACAAGATACCTCACGCCTGCATTTTTTGAGATACATTCGTATTTTTCGCTCCTATAGGCCCGCTCAGCTGGTATGATTCTCAGCTGATTTGAACGACTATAGGGGACTAATTATTATGCGTAAATTCGCTGTTTTGGCTGCATCTGCAGCCGTATTCGCTTTGAGTGCCTGCAATGCTCCAGCTGAAGAAGCTGTTGTAACCGACGAAGTTGCAACCGAAGAAGTTGCACCTGCTGAAGATGCTATGGTTGCTGAAGAAGTTGCTCCGGTAGCAGAAGAAGCAACCGCTGAAGCTGCTCCTGCAGACGAAGCTGCTGCTCCAGCAGCCGTTACCGAGTAAGCGTGCATTATTGAAATTCCCTTTGGGGAACTAGAGGAGGGTCAACCGGGAAACCGGTTGGCCCTTTTTTTTCTACCCGGGAACCATTCTCTCTGCTACAGGTTGAATTGTCCGAGGGGCCTTTTTTTGCTCCTCCCAATTGACGAGGGAATATTATGCGTAAACTAATGATTTTCACGGCTTCTGCCGCTGCCTTGGCACTGACTGCCTGTGCTCAGGAAGACACGACCGGCGCCGAAACAGAAACCGAAATGCAGGCTCAGGAAGCTGAAATGGAAGCAGATCGTCTCGACGAAGCGGCTGACAACGCTACCACCGAAGCCGGCGAAGAGATGCTGGAAGAAAAAGCTGACGCCATGGAAGACAAGGCTGACGCCCTGGAAGACAAAGCCGACGAAGAAGAAGGCGCTCTCGCCCAATAGCAATGAATTCCCTTTGGGGAACTAGAGGAGGGTCAACCGGGAGACCGGTTGGCCCTTTTTCTTGTCTGTGCACTGTTCATTCATAATAATATCACTATATAGGAAGCGTCCGTTTCGGCGGACTATGGTGATAAACGATGGTGTGTAATAGAC
>JBLWTQ010000014.1:0-103430 GCA_048270065.1 Parasphingorhabdus sp.
TGAATGCCATTCCGTTTTTCAGTGACGAAACCGGCCGGTTCGAAGGCTATCGCGGGGTCATGCGGCGGCCGAACATGGCTGAGGATGCGGGCCATAGCCGTATTGATCTCGAACGCCGGGAACAGCTCCAGCAACTGATCCATGAACTGCGGACGCCGCTAAATGCTATCATCGGGTTTAGCGAAATTATCGAGCAACAGCTTTTCGGGCCGGCGTCCTTCGAATATCGATCGCTTGCGCGCAATATCATGGATGAGGCGCGGCGGCTGTTGGCGGGATTTGAGGATCTGGATATCGCGGTGAAGGTCGATTCGGGACAATTGCCGGAATCGACCGGAACCACCAAAGCCGACTGGTTGTTTGACCGGATGACCCAGCGACTCCAGGGGCTGACCCAGAGCAAGGCGGTCGATCTCAATATCAGCAAGGCAGAGCCGGTCCGACCGTTCGCGCTGGATGGTGAATCAATCGAACGCATTTTTGCCCGCCTGTTGTCGGCAGCGATTATCGCCTGTGAGAATGGCGAAAGCCTGAAGGGCGAATTGCGGACACGGATAGGTGTGCAACCCACCAACCGATTCACCCTTTCGCGTCCCTCCCGGATCAAGGATATTCCCGAGAGCATCCTGCTCGACCCATCGCAGGGAATCGATGGTGATGGCGGCGAATCGTCGCTGCTCGGTCTTGGTTTTTCGCTCCGTCTGGTACGGAACCTTGCGCAAGCAGCCGGCGGTTCACTCACCATCAATGACGACAACATTGCCTTGACCCTACCGGCAGCGGCGACTAGCAAAATTACTATTCGGGAAACGGAACTGGAATAGGCAACCCGCCGTTCGCTCGGCTTTCCGATGATGAAGAGGAAAGCGAAGCTGTCGGAAATATCTGCTCCAGAGTTTCAGCCGATGAAAATCCACAGACCGGAAAGTCATGTGCGGTGGCCGGCAGAATTCGGCAGGCGGTTCCTGATTTCGGTCGATACCGAAGAGGAGTTTGACTGGGACTCTCCGTTCCGGCGTGACGGTCATACGACGGCGTCGGTTCGCAAGCTGCAGGAGTTTCAGGAATTTATCGAGGCTTACGGGGTTAAGCCGATCTATTTTGTCGATTATGCCATTGTTGAAGATGACACTGCGGTGGCGTTTCTCAGGACCGTTGCGGAGAATGATAGTGCCGTGATCGGCGTGCATCTGCATCCCTGGGTCAATCCGCCGTTCGAAGAACAGGTCAATGGCCACAACAGCTTTGCCGGCAATTTGCCGAAAGAGCTGGAAGAACGGAAGCTGGTAGCGCTGCGCGACGCTATTCGCGACCGGATTGGAATCACTCCGACCAGCTACCGCGCCGGGCGATACGGAATAGGGCCGCACACGACCGAGCTATTGCGAAAACATGGTTTTGTGATCGACAGCAGCATCCGGCCGCGCTTTGATTATCGCGCGCAGGACGGTCCGGATTTTCTGTCGGTTGGGTCTGAACCATATTGGTGGGAAAAGGACGAGCGGCTGCTCGAAGTGCCCCTGACGACGGTCTATTCGGGGCTTCTCCGCAAGCAACCCGGTTTCGCCGCGGCAGTTATGGAAAAATCATCCCTGCTCAATGCGCTGTTTTCCCGCAGCAAGATACTCGAACGCATCCCTCTGACACCCGAAGGAATATCCGCACGCGAAACAAAGGAAGCGATCGATGTCGCGCTGGACGATGATTTGCGGTTGCTGGTTTTCTCTTTTCATTCCCCTTCGCTGTTACCCGGTCATACGTCCTATGTGCGAACAGAAGAAGATCTGCGGGACTTTTACGACTGGTGGCGGGAGGTCCTGGACCATCTTGAGATGCGCAATGTAAAACCTGTCGCTATCGCCGAATTGTTGCAGGCCGCTTCCGGCGCTTAGCAACTAATCGCCGCCGGCATGACGAATTGCGACGATCGGTCTTGCCAAATCATTGCGGCTTCCGCTATCGCACCACTCCCATGAGAACTGCCTGGAAAAAGCGGCTCATATGGGCCTGTAGCTCAGTTGGTTAGAGCTGGCCGCTCATAACGGCTAGGTCGGGGGTTCGAATCCCTCCGGGCCCACCATATTTTTTCCGATGCCGTAAATGTCTCCCCTGGTGAGCAGCGGCAAAAAGAAGCGTGAAAAACCCTTTGCTTTTCGGAAAAGCACCGCCTAGGGGAAGCGCGCGTCGGGGAGTGGCGCAGCCTGGTAGCGCACCTGTTTTGGGTACAGGGGGTCGCAGGTTCAAATCCTGTCTCCCCGACCATTTTTTTCTTAAACTTTAGCATTAATCCGCAGATTTCTGCTGTTCCCCTATTTTCAGAAAATTAATCGGGAATCAAAATACGCAGCACCGTGTTACTGGTTGTCCCATTGATTGCGGTTTTTTGTTCGCCGGTCCCCTTCCATGCGAGAAGAATTCGTGTTCGATGGCAATTGATCGCCAACCCGTTCACGCTATGCGAACAATGGAGCGGGGAGGATTGACCTTCGATCAGGGAACATTTTGATGCGCGCGCGAGACTTTTTGCTTCTGGTTCTGATCTGCCTGATCTGGGCCTTTAATAATGTTTTGAGCAAGATCATCGTCGATGACTGGGCAATTCCGCCGCTCTTTTACGCGGCGCTGCGCTTTGCTGTGGTGGCGCTTGTGATGCTGCCCTGGCTCTGGCCAATGCCCCGACCGGCCTGGCGCATCATATTGATCGCCCTGCTGATGGGCGGCGGAAATTTCGCACTGCTGTTCATTGGTTTGCAGACAACGTCGCCGTCGTCGGCCGCGATCATATTACAGTTGGGCGTACCGTTTACGATCCTGCTGTCGGTGCTGATGCTTGGCGAGCGCGTGTATTGGCGCCGCGGGATCGGCATCGGGCTGACCTTGCTCGGGGTATTGATCGTGATCTGGCGACCCAGCGGTATCACCCTTTCTGCCGGCCTCTGGTTCGTTGCGGCCGCCGCCTTTTCTGGCGCTGCGGGGGCGGTGCTGATGAAGCGGGTTAATGATGTCGCGCCGTTTCACTTTCAGGCATGGGTCGGCTTCGTGTCCGTGATCGCCCTGGGATTGTGCTCGTTGCTCATCGAGCAGGGGCAATGGTCTGCGGCGATGACTGTCGGATGGCCGCTCGTTGCGGCGGTGCTTTTCACCGCACTGATCGTATCGGTCGGTGCGCATTCGGCTTATTATTACCTGATCGGTCATTATGAAGCGAATCTCCTCGCTCCGCTGACCCTGATCACGCCGCTGGCGACGATTGGCCTTGGCGTAGTGATCACCGATGATAATTTCGATCTTCGGATGGGGCTGGGCGCTGCGCTGGCGATCGGCGGCGTGTTGATCGTCGCGCTTCGGCGCAAGCCAGCCACCGCGCTTCTGGTCGATCGCGAACAGCGCTAGAGGCTGACGACAGGCCTCAGCGATCTCTCACCATCCTGTTCGGGATTTCGTATAACTTATGATCAATTGCGGCGGGGAGGGGCTAAACTTTGGCTTCCCGCCGCGCTTCCATCTGCGGTTACAATCGCTGGTTAGCTGCCGCCGGAGACCATTTGCCGCCAGAGCGCATAGCCCTTGTAGATCAGGAAAATGCACAGGATTAACAATACGCAGGCGATGATCAGCGCGGCGAGCGGATTGGTGAAGGCAAGAAACAGCAGGCCACCGGTCGCAATATCTTCGCCGGTTGAAACAACCGCGTTGCTGACCGGCTCCGGGCTGGTGTTGACAAGTGCGCGAGCGCCGGCCTTGGCGCCGTGGCTCATCAGCGCTGCGCCACCGCCCAGAAGAAAAACCACGACCTGCCAAACCGGATCGCCGGCATCCACGACGGCGAGCGCCAGCAGCGCGCCGCCGAGCGGCCGGATTGCGGCGTGAACGGTATCCCATATGCTGTCGAGCCACAGAATCTTGTCCGCAAAAAACTCGGCAATCGCCCCCAGCGCGCTGATACCCAGTACCCAGGGATTGGCGAGGGCATCGAGTATCTGCAGATTCTCCGGCACGCTGATCCACTGCAACCGCATGGCCAGGCCGGTCACAAGGACCGTAAAATAGAGCCGCCAGCCCGATAGCAGGCTGACGCTACCGGCCAATCCCAATAGCTCGACAATTCCCATCCCGTGATCCTGCCATGGCAACGGAATTTTGGCAAATCGGAGGGTGCCGACCAATGACAATCAAAACACTTGGCAAAGCAGCCGCTTGCTGTTCATATGAGAATATGACCAAACCAGAAAGCAGCAGCGACGCGACAGCCATGGACGCGATCACCGGCAAACCAATGCCCAAGCCGATTCCGGCATCCACGCTGGTGATATTCCGCGATCAGCCAGGCAGCGAAGCGCCCGATCTGCTGATGGTGGAGCGTTCGGCCAAAATGGTCTTTGCCGCCGGAGCCGCCGTGTTCCCGGGTGGCCGGATCGACGATGCGGATTTCGAATTCGCCAGAGCGCTTGGCCATGATGATGTGGATGAATACGGCGCGCGCATCGCAGCGATCAGAGAATCGATCGAGGAAACCGGAATTGCGGTCGCGGTGGAAGGCGATCTGGAGGCCAAACGCGTCTCGGAGGCGCGGCACGCGCTGAACAGCGGCGCCATCCTAGCCGACATCTGCAATCAATTTGACTGGCAGCTGCAACTGGAAAAGCTGATACCCTTCACCCGCTGGTGCCCTCCCTTTGCGGAAAAGCGGGTTTTCGACACCCGTTTCTACATGATTTCGCATGATGATCACAAGGCGCAGGCCACGGTCGACGAAACCGAGAATTACAACCTGTTCTGGCGCAACGCGCAATCGGTGCTGGACCGTGCCGAAGCGGGCGAGGTGAAGATCATCTTTCCGACCAAGCGCAATCTTGAGCGTCTTGCGCTATTCGGGTCGTTTGACGAGGCAGTTGCTCATGCCAGGGAATATCCGTCGACGATGGTATCCCCCCATATCGAGAAACGCGATGATGGCGCGCATTTGTGCATACCGGAGGGCATTGGCTATCCGATTACCTCGGAGTCCATGGAAGCCGTCCAGCGCGGTTTCAAGAAATAGGAAAAATGGTGCACCCAACACGGTGACAATGGGCACTCAAATCACTGGAAAATTTCGTCTAAACTAACAAAATACAAGCTCTGTTGAATTTTGACCCTGACTTCCCTGTCATGACAAATCATGTTGGCGAACAGCATTGAGCAAATCCTCACGGCGCTTATATCCCGTTTTTGAGAATATGGATTTGAGGTGCCAGCGCGCTGTCTCGTAACTTATCTGGGAAACCCTTGCAGCGTCCCGAAGGTCATCATGCTCCAGCAACCTGCATATCAGTGCTCCTTCTTTCTTGCTCAGGCCGTTGACCTCAGCAAAGAAACCGGCAATTTCTGAAGATTCGTGGCGCTCCAGAGATACAGTCAGCAAAATTCTAGATCTGTCTTGCGCTACCCATCGCGCTGCATCAGGGATCGGAGCGAACTCCAGCACGAGCTCTGCAGAGTCGCTGTTATCCTGCCATGGTGTTCGAAAAAAGAAATATTGCCCGGACAGAGCCTTTCCGACAGCGTATTGAAATGCCTTTTTCATTTTCGGTGAACAGCAATCTATTTTTCCGCGAATATATGCAAACACATCTGAGCCATTTAGCAAAGCGCTCGCTGTGTTCTCAAGTTCAATCAAGTTCCAATCGGCATCGAGGAAACCGAATCCTCCGCTCGCTTGATTTCTTTTATGCGCCAATATGCGAGTTAGTGAGATAGAATGACGCAACGCCTCGGTCAGATGCGGAATGACGGCGGACAGTCGGGCAGCGTCATCATTGTCGAAAAATTCTTCCCTGAACCCGCGCTGGATACTAATGCCATGGCGGCCTATGGCCGGATCATCGCATAGCACACCAAAACAGCTGTCCTTCACATCGCCGCCGAGGTTGATGGCATCAAAATAATCGGTATGCGCAACTTCATGATTGCGCAAATAGCGCTGGCCCGGAACCGCCTCCCCGGGCTTGGTATCGCGGGACCGATGCCGACGAGGGTCGAGCGCGTTATAACCTTCATTATAAAGCTTCAGAACGTCAGGATCGTGTCCGTACTCCAAGCCGTATCGGTACGGGCCGACCGAATCTCCGGTCAACCAGAGCGCTTTGTCGCCCCCGACCCACAATGTAACATCGGTTAGTAAATCAGCCCAATCATAATTGCCGATACTCGCTTCGCGGCACTTCGCCGCCAGCAGTGCTAAATCGTCGTCACTCACACGCGCGCACCTTTACTTTGATACTACTCAATACTCATCCGGCTTTCAGTAAAGCGGCTTCATCGGCAGACTACAGCACATCAAACCATATTCTGTTCACTAACGCAAATTTTGCATAAAGCCTGTGTCGGCATGCCGCCCATTGCCCCAGTCTGAGACAACGCACGGTTGTTCTACACGATAGTTGTAATATTTTCGCAAAACCCACCCAATTGGGGGGTGTGGACAGTAGATCAATCCCTTAGCCCGAGAGCATCAGAGCAGAAGGGAATAAAAAAGTAAGCTAAGGAATGTCCGAACCCGTGGCACGTACCTTTAAAATTCTCAGCTATGCATAGAATAGTGGCGCGTTGCGACATGAAAGGGCACAACTGGAGCACATTCGCCAAAACATTGGTTTTGCTCAGGAAAAGAGATTTTTCTGAGCAAAAAGAAGCCCCGTCGTTTGCGACCCCGGCGGGGCTTCTTTCTTTTCTGTATCCCTCACGTTGCCTATCCTGATCAGTTCAGCTTCTATCTTGAGTTCGTCGCCTCGGAGCTTCGATGCGCGGCGCTGCAAGAGGAGTGGGGAGCGTTTGTAAACGGCGCTGGATTCGGATGGGCAAGCCGGTACCGGAGCACCGCCGCATGCGGTGCCGAAAGTCGAAGGGAATGGTGCGCCCGGCAGGACTCGAACCTGCTGCCTCAAGATTAGAAGTCTCGCGCTCTATCCAGATGAGCTACGGGCGCGTAATTTTCCTGGGCTTTAGCGGGCTTTTGCCCGGCTGCAAACCGTGATGTGCATCGTCCGCCATAATTGTTGAATTGTCGCAAGGGTGGGGTAAGAACAGTCTATGAGCAATAGCCCTATCCAGCGGACGTCCGCTTCCAGCCAGACGGGTCACCGGTTCCGCTATTATGATTTCGTGATGGCGGCCTTTGTCACCGTGCTGCTGCTGTCCAATGTCATCGGCGCTGCCAAGCCCACCTTCATCACCATCGGTGGCGAGCAATGGATCTATGGCGCGGGCATATTGTTCTTTCCGCTCGGCTATGTGATCGGCGACGTGCTGACCGAGGTCTATGGATATGCACGGGCGAGACGGGTGATCTGGGCCGGTTTCGCGGCGCTGTTGTTCATGGCCTTCATGAGTTGGGTGGTGGTGTCGCTGCCACCGGCTGACGGCTGGGAAGGGCAGGCGGCTTATGAAAGCGTGTTTGCCCAAGTCCCGCGCATTGTGGCGGCCTCGATCGTCGCGTTCTGGGCGGGCGAATTTGTGAACAGCTATGTGATGGCGCGGATGAAGGTCTGGACGAGAGGGAAGATGCTGTGGACCCGGACCATCGGTTCAACGGTCGTGGGGCAGGGTGTTGATAGCCTGATTTTCTACCCCCTCGCATTTCTGGGAATATGGGAACCCGCCGTGGTCATCACCGTGATGGTGACCAACTGGCTCCTGAAAGTGTTGTGGGAAGCGGTGCTGACTCCGGTGACCTATCTGGTGGTCGGCTGGCTCAAGCGGCGAGAAGGCGTCGATATTTATGATGAAGACACCGATTTCACGCCGTTCAGCACGTCCACCTGATCTAGTCTAGAATGCCCTTTTTCTCCGCGTGGCGCGAAAATAGGGCAAAGCCAACGGCAATGGCGAGGATCAGAGCCGGCATCCCCCATCCCTGCTCTGCGGCAAATTCACCATAACCGTCGACGATGAAATAGCTGCTGAGCTGGACAATTACGGCCAGTAACGACACGGAAAATAGGCGAACTGCGACCCGCTTTCGCATCAGCAAGGCGATGGCTGCCACGAAGCCGGCGAAAACGGCTATCGCAAAGGCAGCCAGTACCCAGAACGGCTGTGCAGCCAGCAGTTCCTGCTGCGCCGGAGGCATGGCGGCAAATTCCTCAGCGCTCATCATCACCTGTTGCAAATAGGCAAACACGCCAATCCCGTTCCAGATGAGGGTCACTGCGCCTATGATCCAGAACCAGATCGGTGCTTTTATATTTTCGGTCATACCATATCCCCATTCCCTGAAGCTGTCGGACGTTTTGATATCTTGCAGGTCAATATTCAAGAAGAACCGATCTGTGAATGATTATATCGATCAGTAAGGCTTATTAAATCAATTTTATAAATGAAACTATGCCTGCCATAGAGTGTCTATCAAATTCAAAAGGAGACAATTATGATCGGTAGAAATATCCCCCAAGTTACCCTGAAAACCCGCGTTCGCGACGAATCCGTCGACGGTGAGAATCCCTTCCGCTGGCAGGATGTGGATACGAAGGAACTCTTCGCAGGCAAACGTATCGCTGTATTTTCCCTGCCCGGCGCTTTTACCCCGACCTGTTCAAACGAGCAGTGCCCTGCCTTTGAGCGTCTCTATGACGAGTTCAAGGCGCGCGGGGTTGACGAGGTCTATTGTATCTCGGTCAATGATGCGTTCGTGATGTATCAATGGGGCAAGTCCCTGGGTCTGGAAAAGGTCAAGCTGCTTCCGGACGGATCGGGTGACTTTACCCGCCGCATGGGCATGCTGATCAAGAAAGACCACCTTGGCTTTGGTGATCGCAGCTGGCGTTATTCGATGATTGTCGATGATGGCGTGATCAGCGCCTGGTTTGAAGAACCGGGTATCAACGACGAAGGAGTCGATAATGACCCCTATGTTGAATCGACTCCGGAAAAGCTTCTGGAATGGCTCGACAAGAACGAAGCGGAGCGCAAGGCCGCCTAAACAAATCCAGCAATCGCAAATGAGACCGCGAGCGAGAAATTGCTCGCGGTTGTACATTGTGCGATAGCATCGGCATATGGAGCGCCTGAACAGACCCATCATCATGACCGCGCAAATGGGCCAGGCGGAATTTGCCTGGGCGGACAGACTGCGCAGGTGCCATTATCCGCCCGAACGGAACAAGGTGGCGGCGCATATTACGCTGTTTCACCATCTGCCGCCGCAGGCACTGGATGAAATCAAGTCTGCGGTCATCGCGCTGACCAGCAGCATGCCGAAACCGGAGGCAACGCTGTCCGGTTTGCTCCATCTCGGGAACGGCGTGGCCTATCGGGTGCAGGCGCCGCAACTGCTTTCCCTGCGGATGGAACTGGCCGAACGGTTCATCGGGCTGCTCGTGGCGCAGGATCAGCAAATACCAAGGCTGCATATCACCGTGCAGAACAAGGTGACCCCCAGAGAAGCACAAAGTCTCTTCGATCAGCTGTCAGCCGGGTTCGAGCCGCGTCCCTTCACTATCCGGGGGATCGGGCTGCATTATTATGTCGAAGGCCACTGGCAGGAAATCGGTACATGGCCTTTTCGGGGGCGCTAGTAGACTCCCACTTCCTTGATCGGAATCTCCGTATTGGCAAGTTGGTCCTTGTCGAGGTTCAAGCCCTCGACGACGGCTTTGCGTCCCTGCACGTAGTCTTTGGTGGCGTTTACGCAGTCGAGCGCCACGACCTTGCCGTCGCGATAGTAAATCACCGAAAATTTGCGTGAATCGGGATCGCCACGGACAACAAGGCTGTCATGACCGGTGGAAAGTCCGACGGTTTGCAGCTTCAGATCATATTGGTTCGACCAGAACCACGGCACGGCATCATATATGATATCTTCACCGATGATATCGAGCGCGGCCACTTTTGCCTGGTCATTGGCGTTCTGCACCGACTCCAGCCTGATCATGGCGCCGTCGGCAAAGGCATTGCTGTGCGCCGCGCAATCGCCAATCGCATAAATATCGTCGAGACTGGTCCGGCAGTGCGAATCCACGTCAACGCCGTTGCCGGTTGCTGCGCCCGCCGCCACCAGCGGACCGGTTTCCGGGATGATGCCGATACCAACGACGAACATGTCCGCCTCCAGCGTCCGCCCGTCCGCGAGCGTGACGGCGGTCGCGATCCCGTCGTCACCGGTTTCAAAGCCCGCGACGGTTGCTTCCAATTCTATTGTCACCCCCTGGCGGCGATGCTCGGCCTCGTAAAAGCGGGAAAGTGGTTCGCCGGCTACGCGGGACAGGACCCGGTCGAGTGATTCGACAATCGTCACCTGCTTGCCCAATTTGGTCAGCACGGCGGCCGCCTCCAGCCCGATATAGCCGCCGCCGATGACGACGACTTTCTTGACGGTGGGCAAAGCGGCAATGATCTTGTCGACATCGGCCCGGGATCGGACAGCATGAATGTTGCGCGCCTGGCTCCCGGGACAATCCAGCATGCGGGGGGAGCCGCCCGTCGCCCATATCAGCTTGTCATAGCCTATCTCGTCGTCGGAGGTCAGGGTCACTGTTTTGCCGACCGGGTCGATTTTCGACACCCTGCGACCGGTAAGCAAGTCGATTTCGCGCTCGGTCCAGAAGCTTTCGGGGCGCAACAAAATCCGTTCAAACGGTTTTTCGCCAGCGAGATATTCCTTGGACAACGGGGGGCGTTCATAGGGCGGATATTTCTCGTTTCCGACCAGACCGATCGAACCTTCGAACTTCTTCTGGCGCAATGCGATGGCTGCCTGCGCGCCGGCATGGCCCGCTCCGACAATCAATATGTCATAAAATGCGTTCATATATGCCCCTTGATGCCAAACATCGGCCTGAAAAGCGCTGTTAGCGCGGAACCTATTGACCGTGCAAGTTTTAGCGTATTTCTTGCTTCCGCTTGTTGACCGGGCTGGACGCTGTGACTATAGCGCCGCGGTCCAGAGAGAGTTTCGTGCGATCAGATTGATCACGGGACCCCGATGGCGGAGTAGCTCAGGTGGTTAGAGCAGTGGAATCATAATCCATGTGTCGGGGGTTCGAGTCCCTCCTCCGCTACCAACTGGATGGCCATCGATCTGGTCATATTTGTACCCAAAATGGCTGGAAAATCGAGGACAGGCCCAAAGCGGCTTTCATCGTCCAAAATAATTCTTCGCCGGGTTTGATGGTGATAGGTCTTGCCTAGCACCATCGGGCATCCCTATTTGCAATCAACAGAATCATCATCATCATCATCATCGGGAATCGAATATGGCCGAAACGCATCGCACAAAAATGCTCATTCTGGGTTCCGGACCTGCGGGTTTGTCGGCGGCCATTTACGGTGCGCGGGCGGGACTGGAACCGATCGTGGTGCAGGGCCTGCAACCTGGTGGTCAGCTCACCATTACCACCGACGTCGAAAATTATCCCGGGTTCCGAGATGTTATCCAGGGGCCATGGCTGATGGAAGAAATGCAGGCCCAAGCCGAAAATGTCGGAACGCGGTTCATTTTCGATACGATAGTCGATGTCGATATTTCCCAACGCCCGTTCCGGATGACCGGCGACGGCGGTGATATCTATGAAGGCGACACGCTGGTGATCGCGACCGGTGCGCAGGCAAAGTGGCTGGGTGCGCCGGGCGAGCAGGAATTGTCGGGCAAGGGTGTTTCGGCCTGCGCGACCTGTGACGGGTTTTTCTATCGCGGCAAGAAAGTCGCGGTGATCGGCGGTGGAAACACTGCGGTCGAAGAAGCGCTCTACATGACCAACCATAGCGATGACGTGACCCTGATCCACCGCCGCGACAGCCTGCGGGCGGAGAAAATCCTGCAGGATCGGCTGTTTGCCAATCCCAGGATTTCGGTGATGTGGAACAAGAATGTCGAACGCTTTGTCGGCGGCGGCGACCCTGAAGGTCTGGTCGGACTGGACCTTGTCGATACGCAGACCGGGGACAAGAGCCATTTGCCGGTTGATGGTGCCTTTGTCGCCATCGGGCATGCGCCGGCAACCGAGATTTTCAGGGAGCATCTCGATCTGATCGACGGCGGCTATATCGAGGTTGAGCCGGGGACGCCGAAGACAAAAATTGCCGGGCTGTTTGCCTGTGGTGACGTCATGGATCATGTCTATCGTCAGGCTGTGACCGCCGCCGGAACCGGCTGCATGGCGGCACTCGATGCCGAGCGGTTTCTGGCGGAACAGGAATTTGAATTGATCGCGGCGGAATAGTCAGGCGGATCGCAGCCCTTCCAGTATTTTTTTGGTAAGCCAGTTTCTGGCTTCCTCGTCGGCAAAGCTGTGCGATGCCGTGTCGTGCACTTCGACGGAAATATCGGTATCACGCCGCAGCGATTCGAAATCTTTGCTCTCCCACGCAGCAATAAACGCGCGCGCCGTTGTATCGCGCTTTGCCAGCAGAATCCGGGTGTTGCCGTTGAGTCTGGACAGGGCTTCGCGAAGTCGCAGGGAAAGCGCACTATTTTCTTCTGATCGAGAGGCTTGCTTCAATCCTTTCAGAAGTTTTTTGAAGTCGATTTTGCCCGACAGCAGGTCAATGATCGTCCTCGGATTTCTGATCCGGTCCCAATAGCGCGACCGGATGGCGGCGGATGAGGGCATGGGTTCCCCCGTATCCGGTTCGCCGGCCGGTTCGATTACCCAGGGATTGGCCAGTATATAGCCATCAATCCCGGCTTCGGGACCGAACAAGGCCAAGGCCGTAGCCGCATCGCAATTTCCGAAGGCGATAATGGTCTCCACCTGTGGTTGTTCGTGCCTGAAAAATCTGGACGCTGCCGCGATGTCCTCGGCACTGTCCAGGAAGCCGCGGTTCTGCCCGGTGCTTTCGCCAATGCCGCGCCGGTCATAGCGCAGTACAGGGAAACCGTGTTCCGAGATGGTCAAGGCGAGATGCGCCATGCCGCCATGAGCACCGGAGCGGATTTCATTACCGCCGCTGACGATCAGCAAAGCGGTCGACCTCGTCCCGGCATCAAGGCTTGCCGCGAGCATTTCGCTTTCCCGGGGGATCTGGTGAAAGCTCCGGGTCATTGTCCCATCCAAGCGGCAATATCCCGAGCAACAGCGGAGGACATTGCCGGATCGTCATCCGGCTCGGCACGGAGCCACAGGGCAGAACCGGGGACCTGGCAATTGGCGGGCTTGCTGTCCGACTCCAGTCGCACGATTCGCTGGTTCGGCAAGTTCGGTATTTCGGCGGCATTCAACTGCGCAAACAGTTCGGGACCGATGATATTCCCGGCCAGTTCGAGCGGTCCGGATTCCGCCTGGGCGGTCAGTTCGGCGAGGCTTGTGTTCAGTCCCGCCTCGCGATTAGCCGCAATCCTGGTACGCATCATCGTCCGCAATATGGTTGTGCCTTTTACCGGGCTGAACATCCAGTGGTCGGCGGATGGCAAGTCAGCGACAAGCAAAGCGCCTCCACGGAACGAGGCAATATGCGAAATCTGATGTTGCTGCGCGCATGCCTGCATGGCCTTTTGCCAGTCGGACATCGTGATCCGCTCCGGCGGGGACAGGCTTTCATTGCTACCCGGCAGATCGGGCAGGAAACTGGTGATTCCATGGGCCTGCAGCGATCGCATGACGTCGAGCAGCATCCTGCGCATGCGGTTCATCTCGTCGAACAGGGGCGGGACAAGCATCACACGGCGGTGGGGTGGCGCTGCTATCGACAGACAAAGCTCCTTGCGCCCCGCAAATTCGTAGGAGACGAACGCGGGACCGAGAGTCACTCTGTGACTTTCATCTCGGCAAAGGCGACCAGATTACCGAAGCTTTCAAACAGTTCGCCATCAACCTCATCATCCTCGATCATGATATCGAGGCGATCCTCCAACTCGGTAAGCAATCCCGCTACCGCCATGCTGTCCAGTTCCGGGAGAGCGCCGAACAGCTCGGTTTCCGCCGTGAATTCCGCGACCTGTTCTTCGCTCAGACCCAAAATATCCCGCATCACTGCTCGCACGGCGGCATCCGGCGTCAACTCGACCTCATTCTGCATCAAAAAACCCCCGAATCCCGGATAAGGGCGCTTCCCTAAAGCGAAGTGCGCTTTCCGGCAAGGCCCGAGACATAGTGGCGCAAGATAGGAAGCCACGACATCGGGTTGTTTGGCCAATAGAATTCCAGCCGGTAGCGATCCCGGACATCTTCCATCCATTCGCGCTTGTAGCCGTCGTTGCCGGTGCCGAAGTCGATCAGTTCCACATTGTCGACATCGATTACATGCTGGAACATCGCGACCGACAACAAGGTTCCGGGGGAAGATTTTGTCGCATCCTCGATATGCGCGAGCTTGTGGATCAGTGCCTCGCCATTTTCGACGGTCCAGAATTGCGCGGCAACCGGTTCGCCTTCGATATAGGCCAAACCAAGGCGCATGCAGCCTGCCGCTGCCTCGTGCTGGGCCAGTTTCTTCAGAAATTCGGGATTGCCCTCTTCGGGTTTCCAACTGCGTTCGTAAACGGATACATAGTCATTCCAATCCTCATCGGAAAATTGCTGTTCAATCCTGACCGACACCAGGCCTTTCTTTGCCTTGCGTCTTACCGTGTTGCGCAGCTGGCCGGGGCGACCTGCCCAATATTGGTCGAAGGTACGGCCCCTGACGTTGAGGATATGATTGTCATCCGCCTTCGAACGGAAAACGATCCAGCCCGCTTGTCCGAACGCACGCTCGGTGAGGCTGGCCGCCGAATCTTCGTCAGGAACCGGTGTGATTTCAATATGATGCGAGATAGATTTCAGTTTTTTTGCGAGTTTCGTGAGCAATGCCAGTTTGGTCACTTCGTCATAATCGCCCAGAAAAATCGGGCGAAAGGTGAAATTATACCAGTTGGCCAGCGCAGCGTGGCGCCCGAGGCCGGTTTTCATCAGGAATATCCAGGCTTCGGCGTCGCCTTCACTGCTGTGGACGATCAACGGCGACTTGTCCGGCAGGCACAGTTCGTGCAACTGTCTCAGCCATTCGATCCGGTCGAACAGGGACTTCTGGTCTGACCGGCCCAGTTTTTCTCCCGCTATGGCTTGCACAGACTGAAAATTGCTATGATATTCGCTGGTCATGATTAAGGTCGTATCTGTCACAAATCTGCTCTTTTTCCCATAGGTCAACACAATTGAATATAGATCCCGAAAACGCCGCATTCCCGCTGGACCATCTGGCGATAGGCCAGGATCCGGATGCAGACGCTCTTGCGATGCGTTCGGGCAGTCTTAGCTACAAGATGTTAAATCATCGTGTCGGCCTACTGGCGGCATGGCTGCTGGGGCAGGGCGTCGTCAAAGGCGACCGGGTGGCCACCTGGCTGGCCAAGACCGAACTGGCCTGCCTGATGCCGCTGGCTGCGGCCCGGGCCCGTCTGGTCCATGTGCCGGTCAACCCGCTGCTCAAACAGCCTCAGCTCGTGCATATTGTGGCCGACAGCGGTGCCAAGCTGTTGATCAGCAATGCCGGACGCCTGAAAACTCTGGAAAACAGCGATATCAATCATGATTGTGCCTTGTTCGAAGACAAGGTTGTTGCGGACGCTCTGGAATTGGTTGCGACACCGATGCCGCCCAGCGCGACCACGACCGATACCGATGATCTGGTCGCGATCCTGTACACCAGCGGTTCCACCGGTCGTCCCAAGGGAGTCATGCTCAGCCACGCCAATCTGACGCTTGGTGCGCTCAGCGTGGCTGAATATCTGAAACTGTCTGCCGATGATCGTACCATATGCGTATTGCCGCTCAGCTTCGACTATGGCCAAAATCAGTTGTTTTCGACCTGGGCAGCGGGTGGTTGTGCGGTTCCGCTGGACTATCTGACACCGCGTGACGTCATGAAGGCATGCGCCCGCGAAAAGATCACTACCCTGGCTGCGGTGCCGCCGCTGTGGGTGCAACTGGTGGAGCATGAATGGCCAGATGAAGCGGTCGCCTCTATGCGGCGGCTAACCAATAGTGGTGGTGCGCTGACTCCCAGTCTGGTCAAACAATTGCGCGGGATATTTGGGCCTGGTACCGATATTTATGCGATGTACGGTCTGACCGAGGCGTTTCGATCGAGCTATCTCGATCCCGCTTTGATCGATGACAATCCGACCAGCATGGGCACCGCGATCCCGTTTGCCGAAATTCTTGTGGTAAACGAAGCGGGGAGTGTCGCCGCGCCGGATCAAACAGGGGAACTGGTTCATTGCGGGCCGCTGGTAGCGCAGGGTTACTGGAAAGATCCGGAACGGACGGCGCAAAGGTTCAAAAGCGCTCCGGAAGCATCACGCTATCGCGGGACAGCGGTTTTTTCCGGTGATACGGTGAAGCGCGGCGATGACGGATTGCTCTATTTCGTCAGCCGGGATGATGCGATGATCAAAAGTTCGGGCAACCGGATAAGCCCTACGGAGATTGAAGAAATCGCGGTCGAATCGGGGATGATCGCGGAAGCGGTGGCGTTGGGCGTGCCGGATGAACGGCTTGGTCAGGCGATCCGGCTGTTTGTCAGGCCGGCTGAACGGGAACCGGATCCAGCCGCGGTGGCAGCATCGCTGGAAAAATATCTAAAACAGAATTTACCGAATTTTATGCACCCCAGGGATATTGTCCTGCTTTCTGAATTCCCCAAGAACCCCAACGGAAAACTGGACCGCAACGCCCTGGCCAGCATGGACATCGAATGATCAAGACCAAACCAACAGGACCGATCCCTCCCGGATATAGTACAATCGACGGAGAACTGGCGATCGGGAAACAGAAAGTCAGTGGGCTGGTTGCGGAAAACAGCTCTCCGCTGTTTGTCTATTCCCGGCAGCATCTCGATGCGCGCATGGCGCAGTTGCGGGCCGCCATGCCGGATCGTCTTGATCTGCATTACGCGATGAAAGCCAACCCGTTTCAGCCGCTGCTCCGTCATATGGTGGATTTGGCGGACGGTATCGATATTGCTTCCGGCGGGGAATTGCGGATGGCCCTGGACGCGGGAGCCGCTAGCGAAAATATCAGCTTTGCCGGACCGGGGAAACGGGACGAGGAGCTTGACCAGGCCATCCAGGCCGGTGTCACGATCAATATTGAATCGCCGAGTGAATGCGATCGGGCGCTGCAGATCGGGGCCACCAGCGGCAGGAAACCGCGTCTTGCCATTCGCGTCAATCCGGATTTCGATCTCAAGGGGTCGGGAATGAAAATGGGTGGCGGCGCCAAACCATTCGGGATGGATATCGAACTGGTCGCACCAACCGTGAAACGGTTATTGGACGCCGGAGCAGATTGGCGCGGATTCCATATTTTCGCCGGTTCGCAAGCGCTCAGCGCGGATGCGATTATCGAAACACAGGCCCAGACGCTTGATCTCGCCGCGCGTCTCGCGACGGCAGCTGGCCAATCACCGGGTCATATCAACCTTGGAGGTGGCTTCGGCATTCCCTATTTCCCGGGCGATGAACCGGTCGATATCACCAAGGTCGGAAAAGCCTTGTCGGACCAGTTCAAGCGATTGCCAGACATCCTCGCTTCCACGCAATTTGCCATCGAGCTGGGCCGCTATCTCGTTGGCGAAGCGGGCGTGTACCTGACCCGGATTGTCGATCGCAAGGAAAGCCAGGGCCAGATATTTCTGGTGACAGACGGTGGTTTGCATCACCAGCTTGCGGCAAGCGGCAATTTCGGGACGGTGGTGAGACGAAATTATCCCGCCGCCATTGCCACCAAGTTTGAGGAGGAGCCGACCGAAACGGTCTCCATCGTCGGATGCCTTTGCACCCCGCTCGACCGTCTGAGCGATAACGCCGCCATGCCCAAAGCGAGCGTCGGGGACATTGTCGCGATATTCTGCGCCGGGGCCTACGGTGCGACGGCAAGTCCCGCAAATTTCCTCGGTCAGGGACCGGCCAGGGAGATATTAGTCGAATAGTTTCAACGTGCTTGGCCGCAGTCAAAACGCCAGACCCGTTAATCTGAAATTCACCTATTCCTAACGCTATATTCACTATTTTCTAGCATAGCCATCTCGTGACCTTGCGTGATCTGTCCGTTTTCCGTCGGAAATCGGTCGTCGCCGGAGGCTTCTAACGAGGTGAATAAAATGCGTTCTGCTATGAAAAACAAACACTTGGCAAAGTTGATGGTCGGTGCCGGAATGGCGTCACTGACCGTCGCCGGTTGTTCCGGCAACTCCAGTGGCCCGCAGCTGCCGCCGGCGTCCTTTGTTTCGATGCAGGAAGGGCCGGGCGAAGAATATGTCATTGGTCCGCTGGACGAACTGACAATTTTCGTCTGGCGCAATCCCGAACTGGGCGCGAAGGTTCAGGTCCGGCCCGATGGACGGATCACCACACCGCTGATAACCGACATGCCAGCCGTCGGCAAGACGCCCGCCATGCTGGCACAAGATCTGAAATTGCAGCTGTCCGAATATATTAACGAGCCGCTGGTTTCGGTGATCGTCAACAATTTTTCCGGTACATTCTCGCAGCAAATTCGCGTCGTCGGCGCGACCGAGAAACCGGCATCCATTCCGTACCGGGCCAATATGACTTTGCTCGACGCGATGATCTCGGTCGGCGGTCTTTCCGAATTTGCATCCGGTAATCGCGCCCGGCTGATCCGATATGATCGTGGTACCGGCCAGCAGAAAGAATATGCGCTGCGCATCGACGACTTGCTGAAGAAGGGCGAGACCCGCGCCAATGTCATGCTGCGTCCCGGAGATGTGATCATCATTCCGGAAAGCATGTTTTGAATTTTTTCGGCTTCATCTGACAGGAATTGAAAAGAACTCATGAACAGTCTTTATGACGAATTTCGAATTGCAGTGCACAGCGTCTGGAACCGGCGCTGGCTAGCACTGGCTGTCGCCTGGGGGCTTTGCCTGCTGGGCTGGCTGGTTGTTGCCTTGATACCGAACAGCTATGAATCGAAGGCCCGGATTTCCGTAGAGATGCAGTCGATATTGTCCGACAAGGTCGGCGTTGATGCGCGCGAGCGCAAAAAGAATATGGAACGCGTCCAGGAAACTCTGGCTTCCACTATCAATCTGGAAAAAGTTGTCCGCGGGACGGCGTTGAACAAGTCGGTCTCGAGTGACCGGGAACTGGCTGGCAAGGTCGAGATGCTGCGCAAAAGCATCCAGATAAAATCGGAAAAGGACAATCTGTTCGAGATTATCGCAACATCCTCGGCGAGCAATCTTTCCGACGCGGAAAATGCTGTCCTGGCCCGGGATATCGTTCAGAAAATGATCGATTTTTTCGTCGAGGAAAACCTGTCCGGAGATCGCGATGAAACCAGCCAGACGATCAAGTTTCTCGATGCGCAACTGGCACAGAGGGAAAAAGAACTTCAGGAAGCCGAGCAGAAGCGTGTTCAGTTCGAGACAGAAAATCTGGGGCTGCTGCCCGGAGTGGGCTCGATCAGTCAACGGATGGAAGCCGCCCGCGCCGAACTGGGACAGATTGACTCGCAGCTTAGCCAGGCATCGGCTTCGCTTGCCGCGCTGAACGGCCAGCTTTCCGGAACACCTTCGTCGATCGCTACGCCGGGCGTTGCAGGCGGTGGCGGTGCTCGTGCCCAGCTGGCCCAGGCGCAGGCTACATTGGCTTCTGCGCGGGCCCGCGGCTGGACCGACAGCCATCCTGATATTGTGGCGATGAAGAACGAAATTGCAGCGCTTCGGGTACAGGCATCCAAGGAACCCGCTGGTGGCGGTGGCTATCGTACGCCAAATCCGGCCTATAGTTCGCTGCAAAGCATGCGTGCCGAACGTCAGGCGACGGTTGCTGCCCTACAGGCGCGGAAAAATGCGTTGCAGGCCGATATGGCGCAACTGGCGTCCAAACAGACGCTGGAGCCGGGAATTGCTGCAGAAATGTCGCGGATCAATCGTGACTATGATGTTCTGAAGGAGCAGTATAACAAGCTACTCACTGACCGGGAGCAGATTAAATTCCGCGGTCAGGTGGAAACAGAAACCGACTCCGTGAAATTCCGGGTCATTGATCCGCCGTCCAGCCCGCGCTCCCCCGCCGCCCCCAATCGTCCGCTTCTGCTGGCCATGGTGTTGTTTGTCGGCATTGGTGGTGGCGTGGGCACGGCTTTCGCGATGGGGCATTTGCAAACCAGCTACCCGACCGCAGACAAACTGGAAAAAGCCAGTGGATTGCCGGTTATCGGTTCTGTTTCGCAGGTCCTGACGAACGCGCAGCGCGCAGTGCAAGGGAAAAAAATGCGGATATTCTACGGCACGAGTGGTGCGCTCTTCGGCGTTTTTGGACTGCTGATGATCGTGGAGTTTATCCAGCGCGGCATGGTGGTTTGAGGGAGCAGTTATGAATAAATATAGTCCTCCCAAAAAGCCAGCTTCGCTGCTCGAAAGGGCAGGGGAAATCTATGATTATATTCCGGCAATCCGCACGGGCGATCAGCATGGCATTGCTCCGGAAGCGCTGCCACCCGAGACCCCCGGTTCGCAAATCACTCCAGCCCCGCAAGGGCCGGTGGCGGCATATGACGGCCCGCGGCTCATCGTCGATCGCGACAAGTTAAAGGACGCCGGATTCATCGTTCCCGATGGACCCGTCACCGGCATTTCGGAAGAATTCCGGATCATCAAGCGTCAATTGCTGCTGCTGGCGAAGGGCAATCAGAAAACCGCGCCGGTTCCGCATGGCGAACGGATTTTGATTTGCTCCGCTCTTCCTAACGAAGGCAAGACATTCTGTGCACTGAACCTCGCGCTCTCGATAGCGGCGGAGAAGGATAATGAAGTCCTGCTCGTCGATGCTGATTTTGCCAAGCCAAGTATCCTTTCCAGCCTGGGTCTGGAAGGCAGCAAGGGACTCATGGATGCGCTTGCCGATCCGCAGTTGCCGGTCGAAAACTGCATCATTCATACGGATATCCCGGGCCTCGCAATCTTGCCGGCCGGTGACCAGACCAACGCCGATACCGAATATCTGGCCTCGTCGCGCACCGAACAGGTGCTCAACCGCCTGACCCAGAATAATCCCAATCGCATCGTAATTTTCGATTCACCACCGGCATTGTCGGCTTCGCCGGCATCCGTACTGGCGACTCATGTCGGTCAGGTTCTGATGGTGGTCAAAGCGGACGAAACGACCGAAACCGCCCTGCGCGATGCGCTGAGTTTGCTGGGCGGCTGTGATCATATCCAGCTTCTTCTGAACGGCACCAAGTTTTCGCCGACGGGAAGACGATTTGGATCCTACTATGGATATGGAGAGTAAGCCATGACCGCGTGTGGAACTAACAACCGCCTGAAATATGGTGCGGCTATTCTACCGTTGCTGAGCCTGGCTGCGCCCGCCGCCGAGGCGCGCGAACGCAATGCCGACGTGGCGCCCTATATCGAGGTCCAGCAAGTGTTGGTTGCCGATTTGAAAGACGGTAGCGACGTGCTGACCTATACCTCGGTTGCCGCCGGTATCGATAGCTCCATCCGGACGCGCGGCGCCGAAGCCCAGCTCAATGTGCGTTATGAACGCCGCTTCTTCTACCAGGACAATATTGGCGACGATGATGTCATCACCGGTCTCGCACGCGGCGGTATCCAGATTGTACCCAATGTTCTGTCACTGGAGGCCGGAGGCCTTGCGACGCGCAGCCGGATCGATTTGCGCGGCGAAGCACCGTCGAATACAGTGGGCGACATCGACAATGTGACGCAAGTCTATTCGGTTTACGCCGGTCCGAACCTTTCGACCCAGGCCGGTGCGCTGGATGTGAATGCCAATTACCGGGTCGGTTATACCAAGGTCGAGAGCGAAGACACCGGTGCCTTGCCTCCGGGACAACTTCCGATCGATGTTTTCGACGATAGTATCAGCCATTCGGCCAGCGCCAGTGTCGGCATGCAGCCCGGCGATCTGCCTTTTGGCTGGTCGGTCGGTGCGGGCTGGGAACGCGAGGACGCGGATCAGCTCGACCAGCGCTATGAAGGCAAATATGTACGGGCAGACGTCACCGTGCCGGTCTCTTCGACCCTGGCCCTGGTTGGCGGCGTTGGTTACGAAGACATCGAGATTTCGGAACGCGACGCTGTGCGCGATATCAACGGCGATCCCGTCATCGATGACGATGGTCGCCTGGTAACCGATGAAACATCACCAAGATTGCTGTCCTACGATCAGGACGGGATTATCTGGGATGCCGGTGTCCTGTGGCGGCCAAGCCGTCGCACCTCACTCGAGGCGCGGGTCGGTCAGCGTTACGGCAGTGAAACCTATTACGGCAGCTTTGGCTATCAGCCCAATCAGAATTCGGCGCTGCATATTTCGGTCTATGACACGGTTTCCGGATTCGGCAATTTGCTCAATGATAATCTGGCAAATCTCGGGACCAGTTTTTCCAGCACCCGCAACCCTCTGAGCGGTGAATTGAACGGCTGCGCCTTCGGTCAATCGGGCGGTCTTTGCTTCAACGATGTGTTGCAGTCGGCGGCTTCGTCCTCCTTCCGAGCGCGTGGCGTCAACGGGCAATACACCTATAATCATCGCGGTTGGACGACCGGGCTCGGGATAGGATATGCCCGGCGCCGCTTCTTTGCCTCGCAATTGGGCGCCGTCTCGGCCATCGATGGTCTGATCGACGAAAATTATTATGCCAACCTGTCGATCGGTCGGGATATCGATGCCTATTCCAGTTTCGACGCAAATATTTACGCCAATCTGCTGGATAGCGGTTTTGCAAATGCTCCAAATGTCCTGGGACTCGGGGCCAACGCGGCATATTATCGTCAGATTATTCCGGGACTGCAGGGCACGGCGGCTGTCGGGCTAGACAGTTTCCAGCAGGATGGTTTCGACAGCGAGATCACGGCATCCGCTCTGTTGGGACTCAGATATGATTTTTAATAGCATCAACAAAGCTGTTGATCGGAGACACGCGCATGTATGAGACATTTTATGGATTAAACGGTCGGCCTTTTCAGCTGACCCCGGATCCGCATTTCTATTTTGAGAGTCTGACTCATCGCAAGGCGCTGTCCTATCTCGGTTACGGCCTTGCACAGGGTGAGGGATTCATCGTTATTACGGGTGACGTCGGTGCGGGCAAAACCACTTTGGTCAGTCATCTCATGGCGACGATCGACAAAGCGCGTCTGACCGCAGCCAATATCGTCACCACCAAGCTGGACAGTCAGGATATCGTGCGCGTCGCCGCCGATCATTTCGATATTGAAACAGACCATATGGACAAGGCGCAGCTGCTGAGCGCGATTGAAGAATTTCTCCACGCCGAAGCGCGGGCGGGTCGACGGTGTCTGCTGATCGTGGATGAATCGCAGAATCTGCCGGTGGATGCGCTGGAAGAATTGCGGATGCTGTCAAATTTCCAGCTCGGCGGACAGGCATTGCTGCAGATATTCCTGCTCGGCCAACCGGAATTCCGCGACATGCTGGAAAATTCCAATCAGTTGGAGCAGCTGCGTCAGCGAGTCATTGCGCATCACCATCTCGATCCGATGAGCGCAGAGGAAATCGAACCCTATATCACCCATCGCCTGTCCAAAAGCGGCTGGTCGGGGCGTCCCAAGATCACGTCGGGTGTTTTCCGCTTGCTTTTCGCGGAGACCGAAGGCGTTCCCCGCAAAATCAACACGCTGATGAGCCGGATATTGTTGATGGGTTCGATCGAACATGCCGAGTTGATCGACCAAGCCATAGTCGGACGTGTGCTCGCCGACCTGAATGGCGAAGACGTGGACATTGCCGCACCGGCGGAATCGTCCGACGGGAACAACAGCCCACTATGGGAAAAGCCCAGGAAAGCGCGTGACCCTCGCGTCGACCAGCCCTCTGAAACATCGGAGTCATCGCACGGGACGCAGGATCAACCGCCGTTCGAGCCGGTCTCGGAGCCGGATGATGACGTTGTCAATCTGCGGGATCCGGAAGTCACGGAAGTCTCCTTTCCAGAGCCAGCTCACACTCCGATCGCAGCCGAAACCGGGACCGCAGAATTCGTTGCACCGCCGGCAACAACCGATAATGCGACCGCCTTGAGATTCGAGATGATGTCCAAGCGCCTGTCCCTGTTGGAACAGCAAATGGAATGTCAGGAAGAAAATCTGCACCGCGTCTTGACGATGCTCGTGGAATGGGTCGAAAACGATGTCCGGAGCAAGGAAAGCTATGTCAATGCAGGACGCGCGGCCTGAAACGTTCGCCACGGCGGGAAAAGCGGATGCTTTGCTCAATGCCATGTCGGTCGATATCGAGGACTGGTTTCAGGTGGGAGCCTTTGAGACGGTCATTGACCATGCCGACTGGGACCAGCTGGAACATCGGGTAGAACGCAATACCAAAGCGGTGCTTGCGCTGTTTGACGAGGCAGGAATCAAGGCGACATTTTTTATCCTGGGCTGGGTGGCCGAGCGCTATCCGGCGTTGATGCAGCAGATTGTGGCTGCCGGCCATGAAATTGCCAACCACGGCTATGATCATGCCCGTGTGTTTACGCTGTCTGCCGATCAGTTCCGGGACGATCTGGATCGCAGCCGGAAAATTCTCGAAGATACGTCCGGTCAAAAGGTCGCCGGTTACCGGGCGCCGAGTTTCTCGATCGACCAGCGGACACCGTGGGCGCATGAAATACTGGCTGAGCAGGGCTATGCTTATTCTTCCAGCGTCGCGCCAATTAATCACGATCATTATGGCTGGGCCGGATCGCCGCGCTTTGCCTGGAAGCCGGTGGGCCAATCGGATTTCATCGAATTGCCGGTCACCACCGTGAAGCTGGGCAATAGGATATTGGCCGCCGGTGGTGGCGGCTTTTTCCGGCTCTTGCCATATACATTATATGAGCGTTCCATCCGGAAGATGCATCGTGATGACGGGCGCGGGGCGATATTCTATTTCCACCCCTGGGAAATCGATCCCGGACAACCCCGGGTCAAAAACGCGCCTGTCCGGTCAAAAATGCGGCACTATACGAATTTGCAAAGCATGCGGCCCAAGCTGTTGCGGGCCGGACAGGATTTCAGATGGGGCAGGGTTGACGAACTCGCGGCATTGGAAGCGGGGTTGATGCGATGAACATGGCGTTCAAGCCCAAGCCTTTGTCGGTGCGCGTCCTCGATCGTCCAGAGGCGAATGAACTAGACCGTATCGAAGCCTTTGTGGCCGCTTGCCCGGAAGGTACAGCCTTTCACCGTCCTGCATGGGTGCTGTCGGTCAGCAAGGCCTGCGGTCATGAATGGCGATATCTTCTCGCAGAGGACGGGGCAGGGGCATTGCAGGGTATCTTGCCGCTCCATCTGATTCATTCCGCATTATTTGGCCGCGCTGTGGTGTCTTCCGGTTTTGCCGTGGGCGGCGGGATTCTTGCGGATAATGATCATGCGATCCAATTGCTGGCGGACGAAGCCTGGAGCTTGGCCGAGCGACTTAGTTTTCCGACCGTCGAATTGCGCGGCGGGTCGGTGCCCGATGGTCAATGGCAAAACAGGCAGGGTGTCTATGCCGGCTTTGTCAATCCGCTGGCGGATGACGCGGAAAGCCAGCTGCTCGCCATTCCGCGGAAACAGCGAGCAGAAATCCGCAAGGGCCTCGCCAATGACCTGGGCGTGCGCGTCGGCACCGGGGAGCAAGACCGCTCGGACCATTATGCCGTCTATGCCGAAAGTGTCCGTAATTTGGGAACACCGGTTTTCCCCAGGGTCCTGTTTGATGAAGTCATGGACAGATTTGGCGAGGATGCCGAGATATTGACTGTCGCGCATGACGGCAAACCGGTGGCCAGTGTTCTGAGCCTGTACCACAAACAGACGGTTATGCCATATTGGGGCGGCGGGACTTGGGATGCGCGCCGGTTCAGGGCCAATGATGTCATGTACTATAGCTTGATGAATCATGCCCGGGAAAGGGGGTGCCGGTCGTTCGACTTTGGCCGTTCCAAATATGGCACGGGTGCTTTTTCGTTCAAGAAAAACTGGGGTTTTGAACCGAAGCCGCTATCTTATGCAACGCGCACCGCCGATGGCGAAGGCGTCCGCGATATCAATCCGATGAGTCCGAAATATCGCGTCCAGGTGGCGTTGTGGCAGCGTCTGCCCCTGCCGGTTGCAAACCGGATCGGACCGATGATCGCCAGGGGCCTCGGCTGATGGGGGAAATCCTGTTTCTGGCACACCGCGTCCCGTGGCCGCCGAACCGCGGCGACAAGATCCGTTCGCATCATTTCTTGCAAAAGCTGATGGATTGCACGTCCGTGCATGTGGCCTGTTTTGCCGATGATGAAACCGAAAAGAAGGCCGACTGGGTTCGCAAAGCGGAACTGGCGTCTTGCGAAATTGTGGTGCGAACCAAACCGAAATGGCGGGCAGGGATCGAAGCGCTGGTATCCGGGAAGCCGGTATCGCTGACCTCATTCGATAGCGCCAGAATCAGCGCCTATATCGGGCATGTAACTGCCACCCGGCCGATTGATTGCATCTTCGTCTTTTCCGGACAGATGGCGCAATATATTCCGCAGGATTTCGGCGGTCGTGTGGTGATGGATTTTGCCGATGTCGATAGCGCAAAATTTGAAAGTTACGCGGACGACGGATCGGGTCCGATGGCCTGGATCCATCGCCGGGAAGGCCGCTTGCTGCGGATGTTCGAGAAAGATATTGCCGAACGCACCGATCACAGTCTTTTTGTCAGCGAAGCCGAGGCGCACTTGTTCCGGCAGCGCTCGGGATTGTCGCATGAACGCGTCAATGCGGTCGGCAACGGGATCGATCTGGACTTCTATAGTTCTTCGGATATTCAGCCCGCGGGCCAGGAAAATAGCGGCCCGCTGATCCTGTTCACCGGCCAGATGGACTATCAGCCGAATGTTCAGGCGGTGGAGAGTTTCAGCGCCGAGGTCATGCCCAAGATTCTGGTGCGTTTTCCCGATGCGCATTTTGCCATCGTCGGGCGATCGCCCACGGACAAGGTGAAGCAACTCGATCAGGAAAATGGCACAATTGTAATCGGTGTGGTTGATGATATTCGAAGCTGGCTTGAGGCTGCCGATGTCGTTGTGGCGCCGCTACGGATTGCGAGGGGTGTTCAGAACAAGGTCCTGGAGGCGATGGCGATGGCCAAACCGGTCGTCGCCTCAAGCTGCGCCGCCGAGGGCATCGATGCGACCAGCGGCAAGCATTTCCTGATCGCCCAGACCGTCGAGGAAGAAGCGCGCATGGTGTGCGATCTGTTGACCGACCCGGGGCGGGCGAGACGGTTGGGTGGGCAAGCCAAAGAGTTGATCCATTCGCATTATTCATGGAACAAGCAGCTCGCCGGTCTGCCTGCATTGTGCGGGCTATCGGAACTCGCTGTTGCTGAGGCGGCGGCATGACGAGCGCGACTGTCGATCAATTGGGAACTGAACCGCAGCTTGCGATTTCTTCGTCGCTTTGGCCAACGCATCTCAAATTACTGGCGATTGCCACATTGGCGATTCTGGCGGTTTTCTGGCGCGACGGTGCGGATATGGTCCGGACCTGGTGGACAATTTCCACCTATAATCACTGCCTGTTGATCGTACCGATCCTTTATTGGCTGGTTCAGCAGCGGCAGGAAGAACTGGCGAAGCTTGCACCGGAAATCTGGTTGCCGGGATTGCTCTGGATGGGCGTTGCCTCAGTGGGATGGTTGCTCGGGGAAGCCGCCGGTGTCGCCTTCGCGCGCCATCTCGGGCTACTGATGATGCTGCAGGGCGCGGTCGTGACGCTGCTTGGCCCGACGATTGCGCGCGGCTTGATTTTTCCGCTCGGATTCAGCTTTTTTCTGGTGCCGTTCGGAGAGGAATTCGTGCCGTTTCTGCAAATGGTCACCGCCAAATTATCGATGGTCTTTCTCGGCTGGGCCAATATCCCGGCCTTTATCGACGGAGTTTTCATATCGACACCCACCGGCTATTTCGAGGTTGCGGAGGCCTGTTCCGGGATCAAGTTTCTGATCGCCATGCTCGCCTATGGCGCGCTGGTTGGCAATGTCTGTTTCCAGAGCTGGAAACGCCGGATATTGTTCATGATCGCTGCGGTGGTCGTTCCTGTCCTTGCCAATGGAATCCGCGCCTTCGGGACCATCTATATCGCGCACCATACGTCGCTCGATTTCGCTACCGGTTTCGATCATATTTTCTATGGCTGGTTCTTTTTCGCGTTCGTTCTGATTTTGGTCATGGCCATCGGCTGGCCTTTTTTTGATCGCAAGATCGGTGATCCGATGATTGACGGCGATGCCTTGAGCAGGAAACAGTCTCTGCGCACCTCCGCGCAAAGGCCGATGACCGTCATGGCCGCAATGGCAGCCATTATTCTGGTTCCGGTGCTTTGGACATCGGCTCTTGCGGCGCAGGAATCACCGATCCCGGATAAAATTGCGCTGCCGGAGGTGGCCGGTTGGGAGAGGGTGGAGTACCAGCCTCTTTACGCCTGGCAACCGCTATTCCACGGCGCCAGCCACCAGCTTCTCGGACGATACCGGAACGCGTCGACGGGAATGGAGGTGGACCTGTCGATCGCTGTCTATGATCGTCAGGAAGACGGGCGGGAGATCGTCGGCTATGGCCAAGGCGCTCTTGTGCCGAACTCGCAATGGTCATGGAACCGGAATCTTGATGCGCCACAGGGCGCCGCTGCGGTCGAATTGATCGCGCCCGGACCGGTGGTGCGGGATGTGGTTTCCTTTTACCGGATCGGCAACAAGCTGACCGGCAGCGCCTCTCTGGTGAAGCTGGAAACGCTGAAGAGCAAGCTATTCGGCGGTCCGCAGCAGGCGGTGGCGATATTGGTGTCGTCCGAGACCAACCGCGAGGAGTCGCCGCGAATTCCCATCGATGCTTTCCTTGCTGATTTGGGACCGGTCGACAAATTGGCTGACGCGATGGCGGGGCTGCGCTAGGGCGCACAACATGTGCGGAATTGCAGGTATTTTTCATTTGGAGACGGCCAAGCCGGTTGATCCCGAACGTCTGCGCAAGATGACCGACAGTCTGAGCCACCGCGGACCGGACGGATCCGGGATATGGACCGCACCGGGTGTCGGGCTGGGTCACCGCAGGCTTTCGATCATCGATCTGGAAGGCGGCGCGCAGCCGATGCTGACGTCCGACGAAGCTCAGGTTCTGAGTTTTAACGGCGAGATCTATAATTTTCTGGAAGTGCGCGCAGAGCTCGAACGACTTGGCCACCAGTTTCAGACCAGCAGCGACAGCGAAGTCATTCTTTATGCCTGGCGGCAATGGGGAGTGGATTGCCTGAAACGGCTGAACGGGATGTTCGCCTTCGCGATATATGACCAGCGCACCCGTCAATTGTTTCTGGCTCGCGACCGGCTGGGCGTGAAGCCGTTGTTTTATGCGCCGGTTTCCGATGGCAGCATAATATTCGGTTCGGAATTGAAAGCCCTGCTGGCCAATCCGCTGTTGCGCCGGGAACCCGATATCACGGCGGTCGATGACTATCTGGCATTCGGTTATGTGCCGGACCAGACATCGCTGCTGAAGGGGGTGAAAAAACTTGCCGCCGGACATTATCTTTTGCTCGAGCAAGGCAAGCCGGAGCCGGCATCCGTCCAATATTGGGATATGGATTTCAGCGAGCGAAGCAAAGGATCGGCCAGGGTTCTGGAAGAAGAACTGGTCGAACTGCTCAAGCAGGCCGTGGGGTCGCGGATGATTGCCGACGTGCCGCTGGGAGCATTCCTCTCTGGCGGCGTCGACAGCAGCGCTGTGGTCGCCCTGATGGCCGAGAAAAGCCGCCGGGCGGTCAAGACTTGTTCGATCGGTTTTGACCAGCAGTCGCTGGACGAGACCAGCTTTGCCAGACTGGTGGCGGAGCGGTTCCGGACCGATCATCGCGAGCGCATCGTCGCAGCCGATGATTTTGGCCTGATCAATACGCTCGCCGATCATTTTGACGAACCCTTTGCCGATGCCTCCGCCCTGCCGACCTACCGGGTGAGCGAACTGGCGCGCGAGACGGTCACCGTGGCGCTTTCCGGAGACGGCGCGGACGAGGCTATGGCGGGTTACCGCCGCCACGTCTTTCATCATACTGAAGAGCGGTTGAGGGGCTTGCTGCCGCAATCCTTCCGCGGTCCGTTTTTGGGCTGGCTCGGCTCTGTCTATCCCCAGGCCGACTGGGCACCGCGTCCGTTTCGTGCCAGGTCCACCTTGCTGTCGCTGGCCCGGACCGGACCGGAAGGCTACGCCGAAGCAGTCGGGGTGACCACGCCATCGGGTCGCCGGCAGGTCTTTTCCGACGCGATGCAGCGCGATCTGGGTGACTATCACGCCGAGCAGCGGATGATCGACCTCATGGAAAATGCGCCGGCGCAAAATGGTCTGGATCAGGCGCAATATGCGGATATGAAAATGTGGTTGCCGGGTGACATTTTGACCAAGGTGGACCGGACCAGCATGGCGGTGGGTCTCGAAGCGCGCGAACCATTGCTCGATTACAGGCTGATGGAATTTGCGGCGAAGCTGCCGACCAATTTGCGGGTGCACAGGGGGCAGGGCAAATATCTCCTCAAAAAATCGATGGAACAATATCTCCCGAACGATATTCTCTACCGGCCCAAAATGGGTTTTGTCACGCCGATCGCGCAATGGTTCCGCGGACCGCTGGCCGATCGGGCCCGTGACATTAGCGGTGGCGGGACATTGGCGCACACCGGATGGTTTGACAGCAAATCGCTGCGCAAGGTGGCGGACGATCATATCGCCGGCCGTTCCGACAACAGCCGTCTGCTGTGGCAGTTGCTGATGCTCGACAAGAGCCTGCAGCGATTATTCGGTCTTTAGTATTCCTGCGGAGGCAGGGGTCCATCTCGTGCGATTGCGTCCGGATGCACTAGTCAGAGATGGACCCCTGCCTGCGCAGGGGCACGGTCAGTCCGGATAGAGGGCCTCGACAAAATAGAGGCCATCGGGCGGGGCGTTGAGGCCGAGGGCGTTGCGGTCCTTTGCCGCGAGCGCGTTTTTCAGATCCACTTTCTTCCATTTCCCGGTGCCGACCAGCTTCAAACATCCGACAATCGAGCGGACCTGATGGTGGAGGAACGAGCGGGCGGAAACTTCCACTTCAATCTCTTCGCCGAACCGGCTGACCGATATGCTGTCTAGCGTCTTGACCGGGCTTTGCGCCTGGCAATTGACCGAGCGGAAAGTCGTGAAGTCATGCCGTCCGGTTAACGCCTGCGCTGCATTGTGCATTGCTTCGGCATCGAGCTTTTGGGCAACTTGCCAGCTCAGGCCGCGATCGAAAGTCAGCGGCGCCCGGCGATTGGTGATCTTGTAGAGATAGCGCCGTCCCTCGCAGGCAAAGCGGGCGTGCCATTCCTCGTCGACAATGTCACAGGCAAGCACGGCAACCGGGTTTGGTCGCAGCCCGGCATTGATGCCTTCACTGAGCCGGAAGGGCGTGAGCTTTGTCTCTAGATCGAAATGCGCGCGCATCGCCAGCGCATGGACACCGGCATCGGTTCTGCCAGCTGCGAATACGCGCACGGTCTCGCCGGTGATCGATTTGATCGACTCTTCCACAGCCTGCTGAACGCTTGGCCCGTGATCCTGATGCTGCCAGCCCATGAACGGGCGGCCATCATATTCCAGGGTGATCGCAAATCGGGTCATTGCAGAACGGTTCCTGCCGGGATTTTCGTACCGTTGAGGAACGATTTGAGTTCCATTGCCGGCTTGCCTGCTTTTTGAATGATTTCCGGCTGGATCGATCCCGTACCGCAAGCGATCAGAAGATGATCGTCCAGAATCGTGCCCGGCTGTCCCTCGCCATCGACGACCGTTGCTTTGAGAATCCGGTATCGGGCACCCTGATATTCGAAAAACGCGCCAGGGTGGGGATTATAAGCGCGGACCTGCCGTTCGACCTGTGCGGCAGGCTGGCTGAAATCCAGCCGGGCTTCCTGCTTCTCGATCTTCTTCGCATAAGTCGCCAGCGCATCATCCTGCGTTTCCGCGGGATATTCATCCGGAGAAGCCAGATATTGCACCATGAGCGCGGCACCGGTCCGGGCCAGTTCGTCGGTCAATTCGGCGGCTGTCTTGTGACCGATCGGGGTTGCCGCCTTGAGCAACATCGGACCGGTGTCCAGTCCGGCCTCCATCTGCATGATGGTGATGCCCGTTTCCTGATCTCCCGCGAGAATGGCGCGCTGGACCGGCGCGGCGCCGCGCCAGCGGGGGAGCAAAGAGCCGTGAATGTTCAGGCATCCCATTCTTGGTGCATCCAAGATCGGCTGCGGCAGGATCAGGCCATAAGCGGCGACTACGGCAGCATCGAGATTGAGTGCTGCAAAGGCTGCTTGTTCGGCTTCATCCTTCAAAGAAACCGGTGTGCGCACCTCAATAGCCAGTTCCTCGGCCAAGCGCTGGACGGGCGAGGGCGTCAGTTTCTTGCCCCGTCCGGATGGTCGTGGCGGTTGCGCGTAAACCGCAACAATCTGATGCCCTGCGGCGTGCAGCGCTTTTAACGCCGGTACGGCAAAATCGGGGGTTCCCATGAAGGCAATGCGCAAGGATTTTGTACCGGACGTCATAATGAATCTTTCTTCGGGTCACACGGGTCACACCCCCTAATCCGGAAAGTGATTTTCCGGGCTGGCTGGCATCCGGTCAAAAAATTCTGCATTTCCATCAGATAATTGACCAGAGCCTGCCCCGACCGGGACGATAAACATTCGCGATCGTGTAGGACAGGTATTTTATACTTGGCAGGTTCGTGCGGCTGCTCCTAATGACTAAGCCATGGCATCGCAAGAGATCGAAAATCTGGTTCAGGCCCTCGCCAAGCTTCCCGGGCTTGGCCCGCGATCGGCGCGGCGGGCGGTATTATATCTTCTGAAACGTCCGGAAACGGCGATGAAACCAATTTTGGCGGCCATGATGAAAGTCGATGAGCGACTGGTTACCTGCGGCACCTGCGGCAATGTCGATACGCAGGACCCCTGCCAGATATGCACTGACCCACGCCGCGACGAGAAGGCGCTTTGTGTGGTCGAAGAGGTTTCCGACCTTTGGGCGCTTGACAAATCCCGTCTGTTTCCCGGCAAATTCCATGTGCTTGGCGGCAAATTGTCGGCGCTCGATGGCGTTCGCCCCGAAGATATCGGGATCGACACCTTGATCCGGCGTGTGGAAGCGGGCGGCATTGATGAAGTCGTGCTGGCCATGAACGCGACGCTGGAAGGCCAGACTACAGCCCATTATATCGCTGAACGGCTGGAAAATTATCCGATAAGGCTGAGCCAGCTGTCCCATGGTATCCCGGTTGGCGGCGAGCTGGATTATCTCGACGAGGGAACATTGGCGCAGGCGCTGCGTTCACGGCGGCCAGTTCACAGCGACTGAGCAAAATATTGGACCATGCACCGTTCAAGCGATCGAAAACTCCCGGACGTCATCAATTCCCCATCCTGCAGCCTACAGGAACGGTGAGAATTCCATGTAAATTCAGAGGATTAATAAAAATCCTTCGTTCTTGCCAGATCGCTGTGATGCGGCCGTGCCGGAAAATCGTACGCTGATCTCGTTCTGTCCCACGTAAAAATTACTGACAATACTGACAATAAAGCCACAGTTTCCAAAAAACCGCCCCAGTCTGCTTTGATTCAGCTTTCAAATGTCGATCGTAAAGCTATCATCGGCGCGGAAAAGTGAAGCTGTTATCAGGAGAGCCTAAAATGAAACTAGCGTTAAATCTGTCTGCGTGCGCATTCGCACTTGCAGCGATCGCCACAGCCCCCGTGTATGCGCAGTCGCAATCAGATGCGGCTGACCAGGTTGATGAAACCGTCGACGATAACGTGATCGTCGTGACCGCACAGGGCCGAGCGCAGGTATTGTCCGATGTTCCTGTCGCTGTTTCGGCCATTGGCGCGGAACAATTGCAGCAAAGCGGCGCAACCGACATTCGTGAGCTCAACCAGTTGGCGCCTTCATTGCTTGTATCCTCTACCGGCAACGAAGCCAACGGCTCCGCCCGCGTTCGCGGTATTGGCACCGTTGGTGACAATCCCGGTCTGGAAAGTTCTGTCGCAGTGTTCATTGACGGGGTCTATCGTTCGCGTAGCGGTAACGCGCTCAGCGAGCTTGGTCCGATTGAACGGGTCGAAGTTCTGCGGGGTCCGCAAGGCACATTGGGCGGACGGAACTCTTCTGCCGGCTTGATCAGCATCACCACTGCCGCTCCGGAATTCATATTCTCAGGATATGGCGCAATATCCTATGGCAATTATGACCAGTTCCGTCTGGAAGGCGGCATTACCGGCCCGTTGAGCGATACGATTGCTGCGCGTGTCGACGGCGTTTATTTGAAACGCGACGGCTTTTACACCGATGTTGTCAACGATACCGATGTGAACAACAAAGACCGGTATCTTGTCCGCGGCCAGCTGTTGTTTGAGCCAAGGGATGGGCTGACTGTCCGTGTGATTGGTGATTATTCAAAGAAAGACGAGTCCTGCTGTGCAGCGACTTTTGTGCAGCCTGAATTCGCACAGCAAGCAAGGGTAAGCCCGGGACTTGATCCCTTTACTCTTCCGCAACCCGGTGCACCGGCTCTTACCAGTACCGACAACCCGATCATTCCTGTGCTTCTGGCTCTCGGTCAGGATCCAAACGCTCTGAACCAAAGCACGTTTAACCGGGACATCTATGTCACCCCCGGTCGTTCCTATGCCGGTGAGACCGAGGATTATGGTGCTTCGGTCGAGGTCAACGCCGAATTGGGCGAGTTGAACTTCACGTCGATCACCGGATATCGTGAATATTCCAACTTTCAGGCTTCCGATACCGACTACACACAGGTGGATATCCTCTATCGCGCGCCGAATGAAAATGCCGGTTCGCGGGAGTTCAAGACCTTCACGCAAGAACTCCGCCTTCAGGGTTCGGCCTTCGACGACAAGCTCGATTGGTTGATCGGCGGTTTTTATGCGAACGAAAAGCTCGAAACACGGGATAACCTCCGCTTCGGTTCGCAATATGGTGCCTTCGCGCCTTGCCGTGTCGTCAATGCCATTAATCCTGCGCTTGCTTCACCGACCAGCACAGGCTGTCTGAGCGCTGGCGGCCGGGCTGTGCTGCAAGCCGCCAATGGCGGTGCCGGGGCATTCGGTGCCGCGACACCGTTGATTTTTGCGGGCCTCGATAATCTGGCGCAGATCAACGACCGCGGCAGCATTGTTGACGTCTATAATCAGACAAGCGAAAATTTTGCGTTTTTCACCCACAATATTTTCCACGTCACGGACAAGCTCGATCTTACTTTGGGGCTGCGCTATACCAATGAAACAAAGGATTTCGACGCTGCCTTTACCAACGACAACACAATGTGTCCGGTTCAACGGTCATTGTTAAGCCCGTTGCTTGGTGGTCCACTTAACGCGTTGGCGGCCGGTCTGATCGGCCTGTCATGTCAGGGTAACTCATCCTCCGAACTGGACGGCGTAACGCTGACTGATAGCCGGAGCGAGGATGAATTTACCGGCACTGCGGTCCTGTCCTACAAACCGACTGATGATCTGCTGCTTTATGGCAGCTACTCGCGCGGTTACAAGGCAGGCGGCTTCAACCTGGACCGGTCTGCACTGACCAGTGACACACTGAGCAATCCGGCAGTGGCAGGCGATACCGCCAATCTCCAGTTTGACCCGGAAACGGTGGACGCATTTGAAATCGGCGCGAAATATTCGACCCGGGAATTCTCGTTGAGCGTCGCCGCTTTCCGTCAACAGTTTGACAATTTCCAGCTCAATACGTTCAACGGATCGGTTTTTCTGGTTCAGAATATAAACGGGTGTAGCGATGATCTTGGTGGTGCGGATCGCGATGCCAGCGGCGCAACGGGCAATTGTGCAGCGGACAACGTCAGATATGGCGTTGTCGCACAGGGTGTCGAGCTGGAAGCGTCGATCAATCCGGTCAGACATGTAAACGTCACCATGGGCCTGACCTATACCGACACCAGCTATGAAGATGATCTGGTTGGCCGCGATACGGGTGAAGCGCTGGATCCGGCGTTGCGTCTGCTTCCGGGCGACAATCTGTCCAACGCTCCCGAGATAACGGCTACGGCGTCGCTGTCTTACACCCCGCCACTCGGTAATAGCGGGTTGACCGGCCTGTTCTATGTGAACGCCCGTACGACCAGTGATTATAACACCGGTTCGGACTTGCTTTTCGGCAAGGAACAGGACGGCTTTACGCTTGTGAACGCCCGTATCGGTGTCCGCGGTCCGGACGACATGTGGGCCATCGAAGGCTGGGCGCAGAACCTGTTTGATGTGGATTATACACAGGTCGCGTTCAACACGCCCTTTGTCGCATCGCAGCAAACCTATTCGGCTTTCCTTGCCGAACCGAGAACCTACGGCATCACGTTGCGTGGCCGCTTCTAGGTCAACCCATAGACCCTGATAAAAACGGAGCGCGCGGTTCACCAAATGAACCGCGCGCTTTTGTTTTTTGCCCTGTTATTGCCTCAAGGGGCTGTGTTTTATACGGTTTCGCCATGCAACGCGGCCAATTGCGTTTTTAGCGGCGGATAGACACTCTCCCGCGCAGCTTGACGAATCTCCGCGGAATCCCTAAATTTGGCCCATGGCTATTTTACCGATCCTTGAAGTTCCCGACCCGCGCCTGAAAACCGTTTCAGAACCGGTCACAGAATTTGATGACGCGCTGAGGACTCTGATCGCGGACATGTTCGAAACCATGTATGACGCGCCGGGCATTGGCCTGGCCGCGATCCAGGTCGGCGTGCCCAAACGGATATTGGTTATCGACCTGCAGGAACCGGTTGAGCATGACCACGATCATGAACATGGTGAACATTGCCATCACGAGCATGAAGTGGTGCGCGATCCCCGCGTCTTCATCAATCCCGAAATTCTCGATCCGTCAGAGGATCTGAACGTCTATAGCGAGGGATGCCTTTCGGTGCCCGACCAATATGCGGATGTCGAACGGCCCGCGCGCATCACCGCGCGCTGGCAGGACGAGGATGGCAATCAGCATGAGGAGCAGATCGAAGGCCTGCTCGCCACGTGTCTGCAGCACGAGATGGATCATCTCGAAGGCATATTGTTTATCGACCATCTGTCACGGCTGAAGCGCCAGATGGTGCTCAAGAAGCTCGCGAAACTGCGCAAGGAACACGGGATCGCGGCCTGATATGGTGCTCCTGTGAAGGCAGGAGCCCATCTCCAAATCTGTCGTCCAGACGCCATTTCAGGAGATGGACCCCTGCCTGCGCAGGGGAACAGGTTGCGGATTCAGCGCTTGAGTTAAAGTGCAACCCGGCTTAAGTTCTCTTTTCGTTCTTGTCGGAAAGAGAATCATTTTGGATCCCATCATTGTCATCATCGCCATCGTCGTCGCTCTTCTGGGCGGTCTGGCGTTGGGCTGGTTTATCGGTGGCAAGCCGGTCAAGGACGCGGTTCAAGCGACCAAAGACGCCGCTCAGGCGACCGATGCGCTGCGGATAACGCTGGATGGCGTGCGCGACGAGCGGGATGCGGCGAGGACCGAGCTGGCGGCGCTGCAGGCCGATGCTCGCAACCACGAAAAACAGATGCAGCAGTTGATCGAGGCGAAAGAGGCTTTGTCGGCGCAATTTTCCGAAATCGGCGCCAAGATGCTGGAAACCGCGCAGCGCCAGTTTCTCGAGCGGGCCGACCAGCGGTTTGACCAGGCCAATGAAAAGGGCGGCGAGAAGATAGCCAAATTGCTACAACCGGTGCACGAACGTCTGGCAACCTACGAAGCCTCGATCACCAAGATCGAGAAGGAGCGTAGCGAATCCTATGCCGGAATCAGCGCCACCATCGAGCAGGTCAGGCAGGGGCAGGACAGGGTGCAGCAGGAAGCGGCGCGGCTCGTCAATTCGCTCCGCAATGCTCCCAAATCGCGTGGCCGCTGGGGCGAGCAGCAGCTGAAAAATGTCCTCGAAACCTGCGGACTGTCCGAACATACCGACTTTGTCACCGAACAGAGCATCGATACCGATGAAGGACGCCTGCGGCCCGATGCGGTGATCAATGTGCCGGGCGGCCGCAAGCTGGTGATCGATGCCAAGGTTTCGCTCAACGACTATCAGGATGCTTTTGAGGCAGAGGAAGAAGATGCGCGCAGTTTTGCCATGACGCGGCACTGCAACAGCATGAAGGCGCATATCGATGGCCTGTCGAAAAAGGCCTATTGGGACCAGTTCGAGGACGCGCCCGACTATGTCATCATGTTCGTGCCGGGAGAGCATTTTCTCGCCGCCGCGCTGGAGCATGAACCGGCCCTATGGGACCATGCTTTCGAGAAGAAGGTGCTGCTCGCCACGCCGACCAATCTGGTCGCAATTGCGCGGACTGTCGCCGGTGTCTGGCGGCAGGAAAAAATGGCCGCCGAAGCGAAGCAGATCGGGCAGCTGGGCAAGGAAATGTACGATCGGCTTGCGGTCGCCGGAGAACATTTGAAGCGGATGGGGTCGGGACTGGGCAGTGCGGTCGGCAATTACAACAAGTTTGTCGGCAGCTTCGAGCGCAATGTCATGGCGACCGGACGCAAATTTGCCGAGTTGCAGATCGAAACCGGCAAGAAGGATCTGGAGCCGGTGCCCGAAATCGAAGCGCTGCCCCGCTATTCCGACGAGATCACGGACCAACTGATCGAGGACGATCGGGCAATCAGCAACGAAGCGGCAGAATAGGGCTTAAGGTGGCCCATCCGGCCCTTCGGTAATGGTGCCGCCACAGCCGTTCAGGCTACCGCTGTTGCTTGCTTCCACCTTCACCGTATCGGCATAGCTGCGGTCGCTCATGCCATCGCTGCATTTTTCGCCGCTGGTGATATAGATATTGATATTGTCGACGTCGGAAAAGCCCTTGATCTCCCAGCCGCCATCGGTTTTTTTCATCCGGTGTACCGGAAGCGTAAAATCATTGCCGTCCTGGGTGGTGAAGGCAATTTCTTCGCCCTTGAGCTCGACCCTCCAGCCCGGTTCGGTGCCGATGGCGCTATAGTCACCCAGCTTTTCTTCCACCACCACCGGTTCTTCCGCAGTTTCCCCGCAGGCCGCAAGCGCCAGCGCGGCAAGTGGTGATAGCAATATCGCGTTTTTCATATCGTTTCCCTCCGCCTCGAAGTTATCATAGGGGATGTAAAAACTCTAACTATCTCTTCCGGCTCTGATTCAATACTTCATAAGCCATGACGGAGGCCGCGACGGCAGCATTGAGACTATCTGCTCTGCCCATCATCGGCATTTTGACGAGCGTGTCGCAAGCCGCTTCATATTCCTCTGGCAACCCCTGCGCTTCATTGCCGATCAGCAAAAAGGTTGGCGCCTTGTAGTGAACCGATTGATAGTCGTTTTCGGTGTTGAGACTGGTCCCGACCAGTTCGCCCGGACCGCTCCGCAGCCAGCTATGGAATTCCGGCCAGCGCGCCTGGGCAATTTGCTGGGTGAAAATGGCACCCATGCTGGCGCGCACCGCCTCGACCGAAAAGGGATCGACGCAATCGTCGATCAGGATCAATCCACCGGCGCCGACGGCGTCGCCGGTCCGCAATATCGTACCGAGATTGCCGGGATCGCGCAGCGACTGCGCCACCAGCCAGATATTTGCCCGGGATCGATCCAGTTCCTCCAGCGCGACCGGATGATCCTTGTAGATCCCGATAATCTGCTGCGGATTGGATTTGCCGGAAAGTTTGGCGATGATCGCCTCGCTGGTTTCGATGACATCACCGCCGGCAGCAATGGTAGCGGCTTCGATTTTTTGAGCGAGCGGGTGCAGTTCGGTATCCTCGACGACGACCAGCATCCTCGGCGTTCTTCCGCTGTCCAGCGCCTCGGTTAATATCCTGAGTCCTTCGGCGAGAAACAGGCCCTCGCGTTTGCGGTGTTTCTTCTCACGCAAGCTCCTGAGCCGCTTGATCGTCGGATTGGAAAAACCGGTAATCTGGTGGCGCATAGGCTCAGTCTTCGCCGAAGCCGTCGACGACCAGGCCGGTCAGTTTTTCGAGTGCGCTCTCTGCCAATTCGCCGGAAACGATGATTTCGATGCTGTCGCCCTTGGCGGCACCGAGCATCATCAGCCCCATGATCGACATCCCGGTTACTTCGGTGCCGTCCTTCGCCACACTGACGTTGAGACCGTCGGGCAATTTGCTGACATAGGTGACAAATTTCGCGCTTGCTCTTGCGTGTAACCCGCGGGCGTTGGTGATCTCGACGATTTTGCGAAATTCGCTCACGCATCGCTTCCCAATATTTCCGATGCGACGCTGATATATTTTTGTCCGGCTTCCTTGGCGGCGGCGATGGCTGAAACGATTTCCATGGATTTCCGAGCACCGTCGAGGCGGATGAGCATCGGCAGATTTACACCGGCAATGACTTCGACCTTGCCTTTTTCCATCAAGGAAATCGCGAGATTGGACGGCGTTCCGCCAAACAAATCGGTCAGGATGATAACTCCCTCGCCGGAATCCACCTTCGCTATGCAATCGGCTATTTCCTGGCGCCGTTTTTCCATATCATCATGCGCACCAATGCCGACCGCTGCAATCGCCTTTTGCGGGCCGACGACATGTTCCATCGCGATGACAAATTCCGTTGCCAGATGCCCGTGTGTGACGAGAACCAACCCAATCATGTTGATTAAATTCCCTTGTTCCCGTTCAAATTCTGCATGGATTCCAGCGCTTCCATTGGCCGTGATGCCAAATTGCGATGCAGGACATTGGGCGAAAAGCCTGCGGCACGCAAGTCTTTGCTCAGCCGTTCCGCAACATGTACCGATCTGTGACGCCCGCCGGTGCAGCCAATGCCTATATTGACGTAGGCCTTGCCAGCCTCCTGATAGCGCGGAAGCAGAAATTCGAGCATGCCGAATATCTTCTCAATCGCTTCCGGATAGGCGGGATCCTTGCTGATATATTCCGCCACTTCCGGATCGAGACCTGTCATCTGCTTGAGTCCGGGATCCCAGAACGGATTGGCCAGGAAGCGGACATCGAACAACAGGTCGATATTGTTCGGCAGACCTCTGGAAAAGCCGAAGCTGGTCAGCGTAATCGTCGTGGCGGCGTCCTTGTCGAGCGAGAAATGCTGGCGGATTTCGCGCTGGAGGTCATTGGCCGTCAGATCGCTGGTATCGATTACATGATCGGCCCAGCGGCGAAACGGCTCGAGCAAGGTTCTTTCGAGCGCGATGCCTTCCTTGGCGGGACGATCCAGGGCCAGCGGATGGCGCCGCCGGGTTTCTGCATAGCGTCGCTCCAGTTCCCCACCGGCGCAATCCAGAAAAAGTGTGGAAATAAGGTAGCCCGGTTTGTGTTGCAGACGCTTTATGCTGTCGATCAGCTTGTTCGGCTCAAATCCTCTGGTCCGGCTATCGAAGCCGAGGGCCAATGGCGGATCGCTGTCGCCACGGGAACTCGAGGGCGGTGTTTTCAGCAGGCCCTCGACCAGTCGAATGGGAAAATTGTCCACCGTCTCCCATCCGATGTCTTCCATCGTTTTCAGTGCAGTCGACTTCCCCGCTCCCGACAGGCCGGTGACCAGAAGCACCTTTTTGACGCAATCATCGGTCATCAGCCAAGCCATCCCGCAGTATTCCTTGCAAGGCCCATTCTGCCTTGATTGCCGCACTGTTTTCCATGGCGTCCAGTGTACAGTATGGAACGGTTATTCCCAGCACTATCATGACCTGCTTGTCCATTGGGAAACGGTCGGGATTTTCTGCCAGCTTGATGATCAATCGTAACGGGACTTCGGACATATGGTCGCGCTGCAATATCCCCAATGAGCGGACCTCCAGTTTGCCGACGATACTGGATGGCGGGCTCAACAGCAACTGTTCGCCTTGTCGATTGATGACCACATAATCGTCGCTGATCAATGTCGCCCCCCGGTCGATCAGACGCAGTGCCAGATCGGACTTTCCCGACCTTGATTTTCCGCAAATCACCAACCCCGCGCCTGAAATTGCGACGGCGGTTGCGTGCATTTTTAACTGATCATCCTTGCCGCTCATTGTCGTCATTCCGGCGCCTTTGGAAGACGAATCTCAAAACAGGCGCCTGATTTTCCGCCCGCCCGGTCCAGAATATGGATAGTACCCTGGTGGCCTTCGACTATGGTCTTTGCAATCGCCAGTCCCAGTCCGCTATGTTTTCCAAAAGCTTCCCCATCGGGGCGGGCGGAGTGGAAGCGCTGGAAAACCTCTTCCCGCTGGTCGGGGTGAACACCTGGTCCTTCATCGGCGATATGGATGACAATTTCGTCTCCATCCGGTGTTGCCAAAATCTCCACCAGACCGCCCTCGGGTGAAAAGGATACGGCGTTGTCCAGCAAGTTGCTGAACACACGCTCCAGCCGACCCCCGTCTCCCATCACTTTTGCAACATCCTTCGCCGGTCGTGCAAAGGCAATATTGACTCCCAGATTAGAGGCCCGTTGTTCGCGGGCGGCTAGCGACTGCTCCAGCATATTGCCAATATCAATGGGCTCAAACTTGGCTCTGGCCAGTTCGGCATCGACCCGCGAAGCGTCGGAGATATCGTTGATCAGCCGATCGATGCGGCGGATATCGTCATTGGCAACGTCGAGAAGCTGTTTCTGCAAATCCGGATCATCGACCCGTTCCAGTCCCTCGAGCGCAGACCGCAGCGAAGCGAGAGGGTTCTTGATTTCATGACTGACGTCGGCTGCGAATGCTTCTGTGGCATTGATCCGATGGCGCAAGGCTGCGCTCATGTCGGAAAGGGCGCGGCTCAACTGTCCGATTTCGTCGCGTCGGCCCGGCATTCGGGGGATCGCGATTTCGTCCGACCGTCCCATGCGAACCCGGACAGCAGCGCGCGCCAGTTTTCTGATCGGTCGGACAATGGTTCGCGCCAGAAACAGCGAGAGCAGAATCGAGATGGTTGCAGCAACCAGTATCACGAGCAGCACACTGGATCGCTCCGCTCGCACAATGCGCGTGATATCTCGCGTGTTCGCGGTGAGAAGGATCGAGCCGGTACCGTCGGGCAGCGGTCTCCCCGCGACAATTACCGGCGTGCGATCCGGCGCAAAGCTGACAGAACTGACCGCATTACCGGTGTCCTGGGCTGCCATGAGCTCTGGCCATTCGCCCGCGACATCAGTGGATGGCTCGCTGTAATTCGGGATCTGCTTGCTGAAAACGACGCTTTCAATTGTTCGATCCAGCATGCGGGCAAAATCTTTGCGTAATGGCTCTGCGTCCGGATCGACAAATTGGTAGGTCGGCTTCGCCAGCGTGAAACTGTCGACGACCTTCCGACCATCAGGAGCGTAGACCCGTAGCCGGGCGTCCAGATGGTTGGAGAATCGACGGACGAGTTCGTCTCTGTTTTGAGCCTCTTCCGAGGACAATGCGTCCGAGATGATCGTCAGTTGCATTCGCGCCTGCGCGAGCCGCTCTTCGGTGAGCCTGTCCCGGTAATTGTTGAGATAGAACAGGCCGCCAGCCAGCAGCGCAATCGCCAGGACATTGACGACCAAAATGCGGGTTGTAAGCGAAAGTCGGGCCGACCAACGGAGAGACAGGCCGCTTTCACTATCCTGTCCGCCATCATTCCGTATAGCGATATCCGGCTCCATATAGCGTATCTATTGCATCAAAGTCAGGATCGGCGGCGCGAAATTTCCGCCGCAATCGCTTGATATGGCTGTCGATCGTGCGGTCGTCGACATAGACGTCATCCTGGTAGGCGGCGTCCATCAACTGGTTTCGGCTTTTGACGACGCCCGGCCGATGCGCCAAGGCTTCGAGAATCATGAATTCCGTGACCGTCAGGGTTACTGTTATTCCCCTCCATGTCACCAGATGGCGTGCCGGATCCATTTCCAGATCGCCGCGGACAAGCGGTTCGGCGGAATCGTCGTCCTCGCCTTCATCCAGTGATTTGATAAGCTCTGTCCGGCGCAAAATGGATCGAACCCGTGCGATAAGCAGGCGCTGCGAAAACGGCTTTTTGATATAGTCGTCCGCCCCCATTGCGAGGCCGAGGGCTTCGTCCAGCTCCTCATCCTTCGAGGTCAGGAATATGACCGGCAGGTTCGATTTTTCCCGTACTCTTCTCAGCAGTTCCAGGCCATCCATTTTCGGCATCTTTATATCGAAGATCGCAAGGTCCGGCGGATTCTCCAGTATCGCGTGAAGGGCCGCTTCGCTGTCCGAGTAAACGCGCGTGACAAAGCCTTCAGCCTGCATCGCGATCGAAACAGAGGTCAAGATATTGCGGTCGTCGTCGACAAGAGCAATATTGGCTGCCATAAATTTGCGTTCCTTTGCCGGGCGCTCTGGATTCGACCTAGGGGATGGGATAGTATGTTTCAAGACAAGTCGTCGGTATCGGTTTCGACGCCGGGATTCCCGATCAAGCAAGGAAATTCGTAATATTCCGATAGTAGGCGGGAAGAAATTTGACCGACTCGAAAGTGTCCAGTAAGCGCCTTTTCAAATTGCCAGATCGGCGTGACCTCAACCTGTTTCAAGCTTTAGGGGATTACCTGTGCCAAATGTTTCGTCTGTTTCGTTAAATGACCAAGGTTTTGGCAGCTCCGCCGAGCAGCACTGGAATCTGGGTGCCCCCGCTTTGGTCGAGGCTGCCGTCAGTCGTGGCGAAGGACATTTGGCGAAAGATGGCCCTTTGGTCGTGGAGACCGGCAAGCATACCGGACGTTCCGCCAATGACAAGTTCATCGTCCGTGATGCCGAGACTGAAAACAGCGTATGGTGGGGGAAAACCAATGTCGGGATGACCCCGGATCATTTCGCCGCGCTGAAGAAAGATTTCCTTGCCGCTTTGGCCCAGAAAGAGACGTTGTTCGTCCAGGACCTTTTTGGTGGATCGCAACCGGAGCACCGGGTCAACGTCCGCGTGATCAACGAACTGGCCTGGCACAATCTGTTCATTCGAACGATGCTGGTCCGGCCCGATGCTGATGAACTTACCACGTTCGAACCCGAATATACCATCATCGATCTGCCCAGCTTCAAGGCCGATCCGGAACGGCACGGCACGCGCAGCGAAACCGTGATTGCGGTGAACCTCGCGGAAAAGCTGATATTGATCGGCGGCACGGCCTATGCCGGTGAAATGAAGAAATCCGTATTCGGCCTGCTCAACTACCTGTTGCCGCTCGACTCGGTCATGCCGATGCATTGCTCGGCCAATATCGGACCAGAAGGTGATACAGCCATTTTCTTCGGCCTGTCGGGAACCGGCAAGACGACGCTGTCGGCTGACGCCAGCCGCGTGCTGATCGGTGATGACGAGCATGGCTGGTCGGATACCGCGGTGTTCAATTTTGAAGGCGGCTGTTACGCCAAGATGATCCGCCTGTCCGAAGACGCCGAACCGGAGATTTTCGCGACCACGCGCCGGTTCGGAACCGTTCTCGAAAATGTGGTGATGGATCCGGCTACACGGGAACTGGACCTCGATGACAACAGCAAGGCGGAAAATACCCGCGGTGCCTATCCGATCGATTTCATTCCCAACGCTTCGGAAGAAAATATGGGTCCGGTGCCCAAGAATATCATCATGCTGACCGCGGACGCGTTCGGTGTGCTGCCTCCGATTTCCCGGCTGACACCGGAACAGGCGATGTATCATTTCCTGTCCGGCTATACCGCCAAGGTCGCCGGCACGGAAATCGGCGTGACCGAACCGGAAGCAACCTTTTCAACCTGTTTCGGTGCGCCGTTCATGCCCCGGCATCCTTCGGTCTATGGCAATCTGCTGAAAGAGCGGATCGCCAAGGGCGGGGTCCACTGCTGGCTGGTGAACACGGGCTGGACCGGCGGCAAATATGGCGAAGGCAACCGGATGCCTATCAAGGCAACCCGGGCCCTGCTGAATGCGGCGCTGGACGGTAGCCTCAACGACGGCGAGTTCCGGATCGACGACAATTTCGGTTTTGAAGTGCCGGTATCGGTTCCCGGCGTCGACAGTGCGATCCTCGATCCCCGCTCGACCTGGTCCGATTCAAGCGCCTATGACGAAACCGCGCAAAAGCTCGTTAAATTGTTCATCAACAATTTCGAACAATTTGCCGACCATGTCGATCAGAACGTCCGGGAGGCAGCCCCTACGGCCGCCTAGGGTGTGGTCTCAACTGATCCAGCATTTGATGGTGAGGAGATGCAGCGATGATTCCAGCTTCTCACCGCAATGCACTTTCGGTATTTTCGAATAAGAGCGAGTTTTATTGATAGAGGGCATCTGCTATCTCGGCAAAATTTCAACTTTGACCTGTGGTGGGTTTGAAATCTCGATGACATGATGCCACTGCATCAATCATATCGGCATAGGCATCCACCACATCCCCCATTTTCTTCGTTTTTGCGACACCGTTCAACAGCACAGCAGCGTCGTGCACTTTTTCGTCACAGGTGATGAAGGCATCTTTACGTGGTCCGAGCGCTTCGAACAGGCTGGTTAGGTCTTCTTCTGCGATTGGATCATGATGAGCGATGGCATACGAAGAGGCCTCAATTTTTGCAAAATCGTTGAGTATTATCCCGTCGGCAATCTCACGTGTACTCGTATTTAAAGCTTGCATGACGTGGACGATAGATTTTGCGTTCTCATCAGATGCATCGCCATGACCATGTTCTTTGTTCGCCGTCTCATCCAATTGGGAGGCATTTTCATGTGTATTTTCACGCACATCCTCGCAGGATGTCATGAGCATGCCCAAAAATACAAAAACGATCATCTGTGTGATTTTTTTTATCATATCCATGCATTCATACTAGTCGTCGCAAAATCGGAATACAAATTTTTATCGTCTCGCCTCTGACGTAAATGCCCCGGAGAGTCACGAGCTTAAGCCGATTCAGTTGCGCGGTACAATCCTCCCGAAAATGACTTTGCTTTCCCGCCATCTTCTGGCCTGGTCAATGAATCCCGAGCCTGGCTTCCGGCCGTATTGTTGCCTAACGGGTGTGGATGGGCTGATTGCTGATAGTGATATCAAGATATGCAAGATCATCACTGGGTGAAAAGACCAGCGTTTCGCCTTCAACTAACCCCTTTGTCTGCGCTGGACTGTTGATCCTGCCGTGGGTTGTAACATCGTTGATGATGCGCACCAGGCGTCTTGCTGCATCGCAAACGCTATAGTCGGAAGGCACGGTGAGGCGGATTTCCTGACCGGTAAAATAGTGCAGCCCGCTGGTTTCGAAACAGCCCGTATGGACTTCCGAAAAAGAGGTTTGCAACAATGTCGGAAATGGTCCGCCGGCCAGATATTCCCGCACTGTCTCGTCAAAATAGGCAAAGCTCACCAGTCTGCGAGACGGCATCCAAGCCGCCGCAGTGGCCGACAGACTTTCCCCGATCCATTGGCCCAACATAAGCATTCGATGATTGATCTCCGGCAGATGTCTGGCGCTGGCCAGAATATCCCTTGGCGCCACGCCGATCGCTGATTCTTCCGCAGAGGGAGGGCCAGAAAAAAGATACTCGAATCTGTCCGCCGCAAATCGCTGGCCGGTTTCTGCCGCTGTCAGGCGAGACAGAAGGAAAGACATGCCGTCCACAATGACCTCAAGCATCTCCAGTTCGTTGAACTTGGTATGATTGACGGATATTCGCTCCCTTGCTGCATCGGACCACGGCGCATCCGCCAGATGGGAATCGTCCGCAACGGGAGCGATGATCAGCAGAGGAGGATCAGGATTCACGCGGCTGTTTCCGTTTCTCGATCGTCTTGTCTTGTTGTTCCTCATATGTTCTATTCAAAAACAAAGACGATAGCAATGCAGTTCCTGAAGATCAGGCGGAATCGAACCGGAATTGGCAAGATAAGGCGGTTGATCCGGAAAATCACCAAAACAATTATTGTCAGTCTGCGGATGTATCCGTAACTATCCCGCCATGTCTGACCTGATCTTATCGATACTGATGTTGGCCGGAACCGCGCTGCTCGCCGGAGGCGTCTTCGTGCTCCGCAAGGGAGTCAACAAAAGGCAGGGTTGGCTGATGCTCGTCGCTGCTGCTGTTATGTTTGCCAATGTCGGAATCGGGATGATTCCCGTTCCGGACAGCAATCAGCCTGTACCGCCGCCGTCGGCCGGCTAATTCTATTTGATCGGCGAATCCGGCGCGAGGCGCATGTCGAGATAATTGTCGATCGATCCCATCAGCAGTTCCATCTCGTTCTCGTAAAAATGGTTGGCACGGGGGATCTCGTCGTGATGGATGGTGATGTGCTTTTGTGTCCGCAGCTTGTCCACCAGTTTCTGAACGGCGCTCGGGGTGACGACTTCGTCATTGACGCCCTGAATGATGATGCCCGATGACGGGCAGGGTGCCAGGAAGTTGAAATCATACATATTGGCCGGCGGCGATACGGAAATGAAGCCGCGGATTTCCGGACGGCGCATCAGCAGCTGCATGCCGATCCAGGCACCAAAGCTGTAGCCGGCAATCCAGGTGGTCTGTGCTTCGGGATGGAAGCTTTGCACCCAGTCAAGCGCCGATGCAGCGTCCGACAATTCGCCAATACCATTGTCGAATGTACCCTGTGAACGACCGACGCCGCGAAAATTGAACCGCAATGTCGCGAAACCGCGCTTGACGAATGTCTTGTACATCGCCTGGGTGATCCGGTCGTTCATCGTGCCACCGGCTTGCGGGTGGGGATGCAGAATCATGGCAACCGGCGCGCGGTCACGGGGTCCTGGGCTGAATCGGCCTTCGAGGCGGCCTTCGGGTCCGGTAAAAATTACGTCTGGCATGGATTTTCTATTCTTCGATCAAAAATTACATTTTCCAGAGCGCGAGAATATAGAATAGCTTTTGCGCTGGATGCAGCGCCTATATAGGAAGAGTGAACAAATCCGCAACTCAATCCAGCAAGCCAGAGAGTTTTTGCCCTTATTGTGACCGAGAATAAACGCATCTATCTCGACTATGCCGCTACCACGCCGATGCTCGATGCGGCCAAAAAGGCCTGCGCGGAGGGTTTTGAACATTGGGCCAACCCATCTTCGCCACATGGCGATGGTCGTGCGGCGCAAGCGATGCTGGAAAACGCACGGCAGCGGTTCAAGGCGGCTCTGGATTGGGACGGCGATGTTATTTTTACCGGCGGAGCGAGCGAGGCGATCCAGATCGCGCTGACCAAGTCCAGGCCTGCCACGCAATATGTTTCGCCCGTCGAGCATGATGTGGTGCTGAGATTTGCGCAAAATGCCCAGTCGATTCCTGTCGACATGAGCGGAATGGTTGTTCCAATGAACCTCAACCATCTGCTGAAGGGTGCCGAGGGACCCGCTTTGGTGGCCATACAGTCTGTCAACAATGAAACCGGCGTGATCCAGGAGCTTGATGCGCTGGCGAAAGTGGTGCGCGACCGGGGCAGTTATCTTCTGGCCGATTGTTCCCAGTCGATCGGCAAAATGCCATTGCCGGATGCCGACCTGATCATCGTGGCCGGGCATAAATTTGGTGGACCTCCCGGAGTAGGCGCGCTTCTGGTAAAGGATCTCAGGCTGCTCGAAGCCGACGGTGGTCAGGAACAAGGCTACCGGTCCGGTACCCAGAATCTGCCCTATATCATGGGCATGACCGCGGCGCTCGAAGCGCCGGCAAACTGGTCCGGACGGGCGACCGAGCTGCGGCAGCATCTCGATGACGCGATCAGGAAAGAGGGCGGCGCCGTGATTGCCGAGAAAGCTCCACGGATCGCCACGATCGCCAGTTATCATATGCCCGGCGTGGCGGCGAATACGCAGTTGATCAAATTTGATATGGCCGGATTTTCTGTTTCGGCCGGAAGCGCCTGTTCTTCGGGGACGCTCAAGACCAGCCATGTCCTTGAAGCCATGGGAACGGACCCGCAAGTCGCACGCGAAGTCATCCGGGTCAGTATCGGTCGCGACACAAGCCGCACGCATATTTACGCATTCCTCGACCGGTGGAAGGCGATATTCGCGGAATCGCGGGAAAGCTGAGCCGAACCCATGGCCACCATCTATCTTGACAATCAGGCGACTACGCCGCTTGCGCCCCAGGTGTTCGATGCAATGCTGCCGTGGCTCAAGGATAATTTCGGCAATCCGCACAGTCCGCACGTGATAGGCCGTCTGGCTGCAGCAGCGGTCGAAGTTGCCCGCGAACAGGTTGCCGCTTTGCTGCCCAAGGACGGGCGGGTGATTTTTACCGGTAGCGCGACCGAAGCGATCAATCTGGCATTGGGCGCTGTACGCAATAGGCTAAGTCAGGGCCGCAACGAGATAGCCGTGTTGGACACCGAACATGCTGCCGTGCGCGACACCGCGCTCTGGTATGGCGCGCAGGGTTTCGCAACCAGCCTGCTTTCGGTCGATGCGGAGGGGCTGCTGATATTGGAAGATATGGAAGCATCTCTGGGCCCGAAAACAGCGCTTGTCGGTGCGATGCTGGTCAACAACGAGATTGGTGTTGTGCAGCCGGTCGAACAAATCGCGGAAATGGCGCATCGGGCAGGGGCATTGCTGCTCTGCGATGCCGTGCAGGGATTTGGCCGGATGGCTCTTCCGCAGCATGCCGATCTGATCGCGCTGTCCGGACACAAGATTTACGGCCCCAAGGGCATTGGCGCGCTTTGGGTGCGTGACGGTATAGACCTGCCGCCGCTGATCCATGGTGGCGGCCAGGAGCAGGGGGTGCGGTCTGGCACGCTTTCCCCCGCGCTATGTGTGGGGCTGGGAACGGCAGCGAAAATTTGCGCGGAGCAAAGCGCCGAAGATATGGCCCACATATGCGGTCTCGCCGAAAAAGCGCGCAACCTGTTCGGCGACTGGACAGTCAACGGGTCACTGGACCAGCGCTATCCCGGCAATTTGAATATCCGTCGTGATGGACTCGATGTCGCCCGTTTGATCTCCGATGTCCGCGGCGTGGCTTTTTCCGCGGGGTCGGCCTGCGCCAGCGGTTCGGGGCGGCCCAGCCATGTGCTGGCTGCACTGGGGCTGGCACCCGCACAGATTAAATCATCCATCCGTCTGGGATTTGGACGCTATAACAGCATCGAAGAGGTGGAACGGGCGGCGCGCCTGATCAATCAAGCGGCGGAGAAACAGCTATCATGAAGAAAGTTACGGTCCATTTTGTCAGCCCTGACGGTCAGCAGACGGTTTCCGTTGAGGCGTCGGAAGGTGACAATCTGCTCACCGTCGCGCAGATTCATGATCAACCGCTTGAGGGAACATGCGAAGGACAGATGGCCTGTTCAACCTGCCACGTGATCGTCGAGGCTGCGGATTTTGACAAATTGCCCGACGCGACCGAGATGGAAGAGGATATGCTGGATCTGGCGGCCGGAGCGCGCCGGACCAGCCGATTGGCTTGCCAGATTACGCTCACCGCCGAACTGGATGGCCTGACCGTTCATATACCCGCTGAAAGCCATGATATGCAGATCATCTAGTCGCTTGCATTTTGCCCGGACTCCCACCATATGCGCAGCGGGAGTCGGGTGGACGTAGTCGTCGCCAACCCGGTCAGGTCCGGAAGGAAGCAGCCGTAACGATTTTTCTGCGGGTCGCCCGGCTCCTACTTTGAAACACCGCCCTATCTTCGCAGCGGTCCAAATCCCCCATTCCGATAAAAATCACTCAACCAGGGATTCCTGCGATCCCCTGACGTCTATCCGGTCGCCGGACCTGAGCGGGATCACCGCCCGTCCGAACCAGACGAATTTTTTGGTCGGTCGGGCCAGGCTATTGTCATAAGCCTTGGTCACGGTAGACAGATCATAACCCATCCATGCCAGCGTAGACGGAAAAATCTGGCTGGCGCTATAACCGGATTTAACGGGGACGGGGAAATTCTCTGCAACAGATGGTGGCAAAAATGCCAGCAACGGTACGGCGAACTCGTCCTTGTCAGGCATTGCCGAGCAATGCGGTATCACGCCCTCTTGCACATTCTGACCATGATCCGAGGTGTAGACGATAGCGATATTCTCACGATCAACACCGGCCAGCAGCGTCGGGAAAAAATCCGTCTTTGAATAGGCAATTGCTGCTTCATATTGTTGCGACAGATCATGCTCTGCCGGGAGCGTGCCGGCAGGATAATGATCCGAATATTGAAAATGGACACCGCGCAGCACGGCATAGACAAATTCTCTGCCGGTTGTTTTCAGCCGCGCGTTCAAATTTTTCGCTATCGCCAGATCGGTTTGCATTCCGGAGGCCAGCGACTGAATTTCGTCGATCCTGCCCGCTTCGGGCGCCAGCAGCAAATTCTGGGGCGGACCGGAAACCTGCCCGTCAACAAGGATGGTTTTATACCCGGATTTTTTGGCGTACCCCCATATCGAAGGCGTTGTGCGGAGGTCGGTGAGGGCATTCACATGCGCCACATCGACGCCCGAGCGCAGCGCGACATGAGCGGGTGCGCTGCAATTTGCCATCGCGGCTGCCTTGCCGAAATCAGTCGGTCCAAAGCGCGATAGTTCCGGTCTGACAAGCTTCTGGAAAGCATCGTAGCCAACGCTTTCATCCACAATCCAGATGATCTTCTCGATGGAATTGTCGATATTCCCGGCGACCATTGTTACGGCCCGTCTTGGCGGCGGTGGCGGAATGGTGAGTTTTTCGACGGCAAAATTATAGATATTCCGTTCCGCTGCCAGCTGCCCGGGAACGCCCATACCGAAGGCGATTGAAGGAAGCAGGAGAAGCAGGATTGCCGAGATATTGGCGCGGGAAGTGCTGAGCATGCGGGTGCGGTGCTGCAGGGAGAGCCGGATCAGCTTGCGGCAGGCAGCAAATAGTCCGAGTGCCGCCAGGGTCCTGACCAGGCCGATGGCGGCGGGAAGCGCAAATTCCCCGGCCGCATTTTGCGCGTGGCGCGCCTCTGTCAGCAACCAGTCGAATTTGGCGAGATCAATGATGTCGTTGAGGATCTGGCTGTAGATCACGTTGGTGGCGGCAGAAAGCCCGATCAGGATCAGGGCAAACCAGAATAGCCGGTTGGACAGGACAATCAGGCCGATCAGCAACGCAGTAGCTTGAACGGCCATTGCGATGAACGCAACCAGCGCGCTGCCATAGTCATTTGCCGCCGCCCGATAGAGGATCGACTGCACCAGAATCTGTTCGTCGATCAGCAGATATCCGATACAGAAAAGACCAAATCCGGTCGCGGCGCAGATTGCACTTCTTGTCACGCTTTTCCAGTCCCCGCAAAACCATCGGTTTACGGAAATTGTCTTTATTTTTGGTTAGACACGGAAATGACGGCGAATAGCCTTCGACAAGCTGTCACCACTCGCCTAAACTGTTCTTTCATGTCCGATTCACAAGATATATTCGCGGCTGGCGGGGTGGATGCGCCGGAACAGCCGGCCCCCGGTGCGGCGCAACCCTATCGGGTGCTGGCGCGCAAATATCGGCCATCGAAATTTTCGGAACTGATCGGGCAGGATGCGATGGTCCAGACGCTGGGCAATGCGATCAAGCGTGACCGGCTCGCCCACGCTTTCCTGATGACCGGTGTGCGCGGGGTGGGCAAAACGTCCACCGCCAGACTGATTGCGAAAGCGCTGAATTGCATCGGCGAAGACGGGCAGGGCGGTCCGACGATCGATCCGTGCGGGCAGTGCGAACCCTGCCGCAGTATCGCCGAAGGCAGCTTTATCGACGTCATCGAAATGGATGCCGCCAGCCATACCGGGGTCGACGATGTGCGCGAGATCATCGAGGCCGTGCGCTATTCTTCGGTGTCGGCGCGCTACAAGATCTACATCATCGACGAAGTGCACATGCTGTCGAAAAATGCCTTCAATGCGCTGTTGAAGACGCTCGAAGAGCCGCCGCCGCATGTGAAGTTCATTTTTGCGACGACCGAAGTGAATAAGGTCCCGATCACCGTTCTCTCGCGGTGCCAGCGCTTCGATCTGAAGCGGATCAGCGCCGATCAGCTTGCCGAACATTTCGGGATGATTGTTGAGAAAGAAGGAGTGACGGCCGAACAGGAAGCGCTGGACCTGATCGCACAGGCGGCAGAGGGGTCTGTCCGCGACGGCCTGTCGATCCTCGATCAGGCGATTGCCCATGCCGATATGGATGGCGATGGTCAGGTGAAGGCTGTCCAGATCAGGGATATGCTCGGTCTTTCGGATCGCGGCGCGGTCCGGCGGCTTTTTGCGAAACTGCTCGAAGGCGATTCGGTTGCGCTGCTCGATGCTATCGCCGAACAGTATAAAATTGGCGTGGAGCCGCTGTCGCTGATGAACGGGCTGCTGTCGCTTTCGCATCAGGTGACCTTGTTCAAGGTTGGCAGAGCCAGCGATCCGACCTTGTCGGACGCGGCCAGGCAGCAATTTTCCGATTGGGCGGAACAGCTCTCCTATCCGGTCTTGCACCGGCTTTGGCAGTTGCTGCTCAAGGGCTATCAGGAAGTCCAGCAGGCCCATCTGCCCCGCGAAGCCTGCGAAATGGCCCTGCTCCGGGTACTTTGCGCGGCCGACATGCCCGATCCCGGAAAACTGGCGAAAATGCTGGAACAGGGTGCTCCGGCGGCGATCAGCCCGCCGGAAGCACCAGCCGCCGCACCGCCGGTGGCCGAACCGGTCGCTCAGATCGCACCTGCGCCAGCCCCTGTGCAGGAACCGGAAGCGAGCGCATTGCCCAACCAGTTTTCCGACGTCGTCAAAGTCGTCGGGCGGGTTTCTGCCGTTCTGGAAAGCATATTGATTGCCGACATGCGGGTGGTTTCGTTCGACGCGCCCCATATTGTCTATCAGCCAGTGCGTATGATTGCCGACGCAGATATCCGGAAAATAGCGGATGCGCTGAAGCAGGAAACCGGTCAGGAGTGGAAAATCACCGAAGGGCAGGGCGAGGCGCAGCCGAGTCTTGTCGAGCAGGAACAGCAGATCAGAGATGCAGAGCGTCAGGCGATACTGGACGCTCCGCTGGTGAAGGCGGCATTTGAAGCCTTTCCCGATGCCCAATTGCTGGAGGATGACGATCCTCGCCCACAAGAATCAAGGAGCGCATAGCCATGAAATCGATGGAAGAAATGATGAAAGCCGCGCAGGAAGCCGCGCAACAGGTCCAGACCCAGATGGAAGAAGCACAAAAGAAACTGGATAGTCTGGAAGTCGAAGGCCAGGCCGGTGGCGGGCTGGTAAAGGTCAAGGCGACCGCAAAAGGCCGTGTCCTCGCCGTGACGATCGATGAAGGCCTGATGAAGGCGGAAGAGAAGCAGATGCTCGAGGATCTGGTTGCTGCCGCGTTCAACGATGCCCGCAACCGCGCCGACGCGGTGAGCAGCGAGGAAATGGGCAAGATGACCAGCGGTATGCAGTTACCCCCAGGTTTTAAACTACCTTTTTAGGCCGTTCTCCCAATCCGGCGCATTCCGCTTGAAGTGTCTCGGGCAGCCACCATATAGTGGACAGAAGCGCTGTTGCAGCGCAACAAGTTGGAGTAAAAATGTCCGAGACCGAAGCCCGTCCTGCCGCTGAATCCAAGGCTCTGCCGCTGTTGCCATTGCGCGACATAGTGGTGTTTCCGAACATGATCGTACCCCTGTTTGTCGGTCGAGACAAATCGGTGGTCGCGCTGGAAAAAGCGATGGATGCTGACAAGGAAATCTTCCTCGTCGCGCAGCTCGATCCGGCGGAAGATGATCCCGTGCGCGACCAGCTCTACGATCTCGGCGTGGTCGCAACAGTCCTGCAATTGCTGAAACTGCCCGACGGGACGGTCCGTGTGCTCGTCGAAGGCAAACAGCGCGCCAAACATCTGTCGCTCGAAGAGAAGTCGGATGGCTACGTGCTGGCCACGGTCGATATGCTCGAAGAGCAGGCTGCAGACAGCCCCCAGACCTCGGCCTTGATGCGCTCCGTCATCGACCAGTTCGAGAATTATTCCAAGCTCAACAAGAAAATGCCGGCGGAAACGGTAGTGCAACTGGGCGAGATTGACGATGCGTCCCGCCTCGCCGATGCCGTGGCCGCCAATATCAACGTGAAGGTCTCCGACAAGCAGAGTCTGCTGATGGAAAGCGACCCCACCAAGCGGCTTGAAATGGTCTTTGCCTTCATGGAAGGCGAACTGGGCGTATTGCAAGTCGAGAAGAAGATCCGCGGCCGCGTCAAGCGCCAGATGGAAAAGACCCAGCGCGAATATTATCTCAACGAGCAGATGAAGGCGATCCAGAAGGAACTGGGCGACGGCGAAGACGGGGAAGGCGACGAACTCGCCGAACTCGGCAAGAAAATCAAGGAACTGAAGCTTTCCAAGGAAGCGAAGGCCAAGGCGACAGCCGAGCTGAAAAAACTCAAGGGCATGCAGCCGATGTCCGCCGAGGCGACGGTGACGCGCAACTATCTCGATGTCCTGCTCGGACTGCCCTGGGGCAAGAAGTCGCGGCTCAAGAAAGACCTGAAGCAGGCCGAAAAGGTGCTGGATGATGACCATTTCGCGCTGGAGAAGGTCAAGGAACGCATTCTCGAATATCTCGCGGTGCAGACCCGGACCAACAAGCTGAAAGGCCCGATCCTGTGCCTGGTCGGCCCTCCGGGTGTCGGCAAGACATCGCTCGGCCGCTCGATCGCCCGGGCCACCGGGCGGGAATTTGTCCGTCAGTCGCTTGGCGGCGTGCGCGACGAAGCCGAAATCCGCGGGCATCGCCGAACCTATATCGGCTCGCTTCCCGGCAAAATTGTCTCCAATCTGAAGAAAGCCGGCACGTCAAATCCGCTGTTCCTGCTCGACGAAATCGACAAGCTGGGCCAGGATTTCCGCGGCGATCCGGCATCGGCGCTGCTCGAAGTGCTCGACCCGGAGCAGAATGACAAATTCCAGGATCATTATCTCGAAATCGATATCGATCTGTCGGACGTCATGTTCGTGACCACCGCCAATTCGCTCAATTTGCCGCAGCCCTTGCTCGACCGGATGGAAATCATTCGTCTCGAAGGCTATACCGAGGACGAGAAAGTCGAAATCGCAAAACGCCATCTGCTCGAAAAGCAGATCGAGGCCCATGGCCTGAAAGAGGGCGAGTTTGTCCTGCGTGAAGATGCGCTGCGCGAACTGATCCGCTATTATACCCGTGAAGCCGGAGTGCGGACTCTGGAACGCGAGATCGCCAAGCTTGCCCGCAAGGCGCTGCGCCGCATTCTTGAAGGGGAATATAAGAGCGTGAAAATTACGCCCGACAATCTCGGCGAATATGCTGGCGTACGAAAATATCGTCATGGTGTCGGCGAAGAGGAAAATCAGATTGGCGCCGTGACCGGTCTTGCCTGGACCGAAGTCGGCGGCGAGTTGCTCACGATCGAATCTGTGACCGTGTCCGGCAAGGGCCAGATCAAGACCACTGGCACACTGGGTGACGTGATGAACGAATCCATTCAGGCAGCGCTCTCCTTTGTGAAGGCGCGCGCGCCTTCCTACGGTATCAAGCCCAGCTTCTTCAGTCGGAAGGATATCCATATCCATTTGCCCGAAGGTGCTGTGCCAAAGGACGGCCCCTCAGCCGGTGTAGGTATTGTCACCGCCATCGTTTCAACGCTGACCGGAATTCCGGTCCGCCGCGATGTTGCGATGACCGGCGAAGTCACCCTGCGCGGCCGGATATTGCCGATTGGCGGACTGAAGGAAAAGCTGCTCGCTGCGCTGCGCGGCGGAATCACCACCGTGCTGATTCCGGCCGACAATGAAAAAGACCTGGTCGAAATACCGGAAAACATCACCTCACAACTCAAGATTATTCCCCTCAGCCATGTTGATGAAGTGCTCGCCGTTGCTCTTGTGGAGAAGGTGGAACCGATCGAGTGGAGTGATGCGGATGAACTTGCCAGCCACGCCACCGCCCCGATTGCCGATGACGCGGGTTCAACAGCACGGCATTGAATGGCCGCTATCGAGTCGCGGCGATGAAACGAAGGTCAAATTGCGTCCCAAAATACCCGAAATGTCGAAAGCTTTGTGACCGATCGGGGCATTTACCATGTTTTGTCGTAAAAAATGGGGGTTTGTCGCAGAAAACAGCGGTTTTTCTTTGACTCATCCGGATAATTTCGCATTACTGCCGCCAGACAAAGATGCGATTCCAACGAATTGCCACCAGAGAAGGGGGGATACCCAAAATGAATAAACAGGATCTTATCAGTAACGTTGCGGACCACAGCGGCCTCAGCAAGAGCGATGCCGGCAAAGCGGTAGATGCCGTATTTGATTCCATCACCAGTGCATTGTCGGGCGGCGGCGAAGTTCGTCTCGTTGGCTTCGGTACATTCTCAACTTCAAAGCGCAAAGCATCAACCGGACGTAACCCGCGTACCGGTGAACCGATGCAAATTCCTGCATCCACTCAAGCAAAATTCAAGGCCGGCAAGGGCTTGAAAGACTCCGTCAACAAATAATCAAACCGGGGAGCAGAGTTGCGCTCCCCATTTTTTCGCACTTTGTTCTGGAAAAAATCAGGCGGGATCTCGAAAAGAGGCCCGCCTTTTTCTATGGGTGATGTGTTATTTACGACCACACAACTTTGTCTCGATGCCGGTTCGATTGGTGATATTGGCTGAGAGGAACCCTCGCTTGCGCTCGGGATTTTTGCCGGAGACCATCCGCCGGATGGTCTCGTTTTCAGCAAAAATGGTAGACGCTACAGGGTTCGAACCTGTGACCCGCTGATTAAGAGTCAGCTGCTCTACCAACTGAGCTAAGCGTCCATGAGAGGGGCTATATAGGGACGAACGGCGCGAACACAACATATGTTTGCGAAGTCACCCGAATGCACCGCTCTGACGACCGGGATGGCGATCAATCGACATCAATATACCGACGCAGATCATGATTGTCATCATTGATGAGCCGCCGTGGCTGAGAAACGGCAGGGGGATGCCGACAACCGGCGCCAGCCCCATCACCATCATCAGGTTGATCGCCACATAAAAGAATATCGTTACCGTCAATCCGGCCGCGGTCAGCTGGGAGAAGCGGGTTTTCGCCTTCATCGCAACGCCGAGACCCCAGCGGAACAGCAGGAAGAAGCAGAAGAGAACCAGTATCCCGCCGAACAGGCCCCATTCCTCGGCCATGGTCGCAAAGACAAAATCGGTGTGGCCTTCCGGCAAATAATCGAGGTGGCTCTGCGTGCCGTTCAGGAAGCCCTTGCCGAACAGGCCGCCAGAGCCGATCGCGATTTTCGATTGACTGATATGATAGCCTGACCCCAGCGGATCATTTTCCGGGTTGAGGAATGTGGTCACCCGTCGTTGCTGATAATCTTCGAGCGCAAAAAAATAGGCCAGCGGCGCCAGGACGGCAACAGCCGCTGCACCGCCGATAAACAGCCGCAGCGGCAGTCCCGCCAGAAAGGCGACGGTGAGCGCGCCGACAAACACGGTTATCGTGGTGCCGAGATCGGGTTGCAGCAGAATCAGCGCGCAGGGCAGTGCCAGCAGCGCGAACAGCGGCCAGACCGCTCCCCATGTCCGGATCTGCGTGGGAGGCAGGAGGTCGTAGAATCGGGCGACCGCCAAGATGATCGCGACCTTCATCAATTCCGATGGCTGAATCCGGATGAAACCGAGATTGAGCCATCGCTGGCTGCCGCCGCCGACCGCTCCGATCAGTTCCACGGCGAGAAGCAGGACCACGACGATGATATAGGTCGGGAAGGCCATGGTCTTCCAGAACGATTCCTTGAACCGGGACATCACCACCGCCATCGCCAGGAAGACCACAAACCTGCCCATGTGAAGCCCCGCCCAGGGACTCAGGCTGCCGCCTGCAGCAGAATAGAGGACAATAAAGCCAAAGCTGGCCATAACGAAAAGAAGCAGGATTGTTTTCCACGGAAGCTGCGCAATCGGCGCTGGAATGAAATCACTCAATTTCTATTCTCCGGCGCCGGCGTCGGTGGTTTCGGGTTCGGCCGGAACGGGGTTTTCGGCAATGGCCTTTTCGAGATTTTTCCTGGCACGATAGGCCGCCATTTTCATGTCCATGCGCTCCTGAATCGTGCCGCCCCAGGATTTTTCGAGTCCGGTGAGGACATCCATCGCCTTTTGGCGATCGTAGAGGAAGGTGAGCACGTCCCGCGCGACAGGATAGGCCGCACCGGACCCGCCGCCATGTTCTATAACCACGGCAGCGGCATAACGGGGATTGTCATACGGAGCGAAGCAGATGAACAGTCCGTGGTCCCGATATTTCCAGGCAACATCCTTGCCGCCGCGTCCGAAATCAAGATTGACCACCTGGGCGGTGCCGGTTTTTCCGGCCATCTTTACATTCTCGACCGGCAGGCGCGCGCGTCCGGCCGTGCCTGGCCCGTTGACCACGTCGCTCATCGCCTGTTGCACATAGACCAGATGCTCCGGATCCAGGTTCAATGTCTCGATCGGCGCTTTTTTCTCGTTCATGATCAGGCGCGGTATGATATTCTTGCCGGTTGCAATCCGCGCCGACATGACCGCCAGCTGGGTCGGGTTGACCAGCATATATCCCTGACCAATGGTGGTGTTGACCGTATCATAGGCCTGCCACTCCCGGTCGTATTTCTTGCGCAGCCACGCCGGGTCGGGCACCGTCCCGTAAAACTGGCTCGGGACCGGCAACGGATATTTTTGTCCCAATCCCAGACGGTTGGCCATCAAGGCAATCGGATTGATACCGATTTTCTGGGCGAAATAATAAAAATAGACATCGCAGCTCTGGTAGATGCCCTTGGCCATATCGGTTCGCCCGTGGCCACCGCGTTTCCAGCAGCGAAAGCGCCGATTGCCCACCCGCAACCCGCCGGTACAATTGACGGTTTCATCGGGACTCAGGCCAGCCTGAAGAAAGGCAAGGGCGACCATCGGCTTTACGGTCGAGCCAGGCGGGAACAGGCTCTTGAGTGACTTGTCGAGCAGGGGAACGTGATCGTCCTCGCGAAGCATGCCATATTCCGTAACACCAATGCCATCGGAAAAGCTGTTCGGATCGAAGGACGGCATCGACGTCATCGTCAAAATATCACCGGTAAGGCAATCGAGCACGACCACCGAACCCGATTCGGGCCCCAGGCGGCGGGCAGCATATTCCTGAAGATCGATATCGAGGGTTAATTGCAAGGCCTTGCCCGGAGTATCGGGGCGGGTGTTGAGTTCCCGGACAATCTTGCCACGCGCCGTCACTTCCACCCGTTTCGCTCCCGGCTTGCCCTGCAGGCGGTCCTCGAAGATTTTTTCCAGGCCATCCTTGCCGATCTTGTAGCCTGGCGTAATCAGTATCGGATCGGGATTTTCCTTATATTCTTCCGCTGATGCTGTTCCGACATAGCCGACGAGATGGCCGATTGCCGGGCCGGTTGGATAGTTGCGCGAGAAACCCTGACGCGGCGAAACGCCGGGAAGGTCGGGCAGCCGAACACTGACGGCGGCATATTGTTCCCAATCCAGTCCGGTCGCGACCTGAACCGGCTGAAAGCTGCTCGCCTGTTCCAGTTCGCGGTTGATCCGTTCGAGCGCTTCCGAATCGAGCGCGAGCAGCCTGGCCAGGGTGGCAACGGTCTTGTCCTTGTCGCGCAACCGGTCGGGAATGATGTCGACGCGAAAGTCGGTCTTGTTGTTGGCGATGGGCTTGCCGTTACGATCCACCAGCCAGCCGCGCCGGGGCGGGACGAGCGTGAGATTGACCCGGTTGCTCTCCGACAAAAGCTTGTAACGCTCATTCTCGGCGACCGAGATATAGGCCATCCGGCCCGCAAGCAGCACGCCCACGCCGATCTGCAACCCGCCGATCACCGTCGCCCTGCGCGAGAAGGTGAGCGCCTGCGTGGCGCTGCTGATGGTTTGCGCCGGTTTCATGCCGCCACCCGCCAGTTGTCGACTGCGCCGATGAACCGGGCAACAAACGGATAGAGCAGGACCGACAAAAATATTTGCGGCAAAAGCAGATCGAGCCGCAGCATATTGGTTTGAAAATCGATAATCAACATACCGCCTATTAGCACAAAAACGGTGGCGATGGAGGCGATAAGCCAGTCCTGCCAATAGTCGCGGTTCACCGCCTTTCTGTCGACTGCTTCAAGCAGGATGAAGACGACCGACCAGAGAAATGCGGCGCTGCCGAAAGGCTGTCCGCTGAATATATCATCGATCAAACCCAGCGGGAAACCTGCCCAGACCGCCCAATATCCGGGACGGATCAGGCGCCAGGCCAATATGACCAGCAACCCCATCGGCGGCAGGATCGGATAATCGGTGATGATCGGCAGCGCGGTAATCATCGAACCCAGCACGACGGTTACCGGAGGTACCAGCTTGATCCGCAACTGGGATGGTTGTCGGCCAATTCTGGATTGACGGGACCAGGCCACTACTCGCCGGTTTCCTCTTCCGCATCGGCGGAAGATTCCTTTTCGATCTGACGCACAGTTTCAGCCTGAAAAATAGGCTGGACAACCGCGTGGCTGACCTTGGCCGGATTGGCCAGAACCCGTCCGATAGCGCCGGTTTCCGTTTTGCGAATGACCACCGCCACGGGAATGCCCGGGCTATACAGGCCGCCGCTGCCGGACGTGATCATCAGATCGCCGCCCTTGAACGGATTGGTGCCAATATTGATCGGTTGAATTTCGACTGTGCCATCGCCGCGACCCGTGGCAAAGGCGGGAAGGCTGTCACTTGCCCTCTGCACCGGCGTCACATTTTTCCCGTCCGATACCAGCAGGACACGGGCGGTCGTGGGGCCGGATTCCAGTATCCGGCCGACAAGCCCTTCCGGCGAACGGACGGGCTGGCCGGGCTCCAGCCCTTTGTTGCTGCCGACCCCCAATGTGGCAATGCGGCGCGAACTCGACGCGGTCGAGCTGATCAGGCGAGCCATGGCGATCGAATCGGGCACTTCCTCGTTGAGCTTCAACAGCCGCTTGAGCCGTTCGTTCTCTTGTCTGAGTGCGCGGGCCTCCAGGATTTCTATGCGATTCTGCTCCACTTCCCGTTGCAAGGCGGCATTTTTGGATGCGGCATTGAAATAGGCGGAAATTTCACTCCCGGCGCTGCCTGTCGCGTTGCCGATGTTGGCCAGCGTTCTGCTGACCGGTGCGATCGTTTCTGCGCCTATCGTGCGAAGGGCTGAAAATCCGAGAGGATCGATGAAAGAGACGAGCAACAGAAGCAGACCCATGATCGCTCCCAGAATGCCCAGCAAATAGCTGGCGAAAATGCTGTACTGCGCCCGCTTGGAAAATCCTGGACGCCGATTGATTGGCGGCGCCATATTGGTTTATCCTTTCATTTCCAATCGTTGCTTCATCATCGGTGTCGACTCAGGCTGTGGTCAGGACGCCCCGGAACATCGGATCTTCCATGGCCCGGCCCGTGCCGATGGCGACACAGGCCAGCGGGTCCTCGGCGACCGTTACCGGCAAACCGGTTTCATCGCTGAGCGCCGCGTCAAGGCCGGAGATCAGGGCGCCGCCGCCGGTCAGCACAATGCCCTGATCGACAATATCCGCGGCCAGTTCCGGTGCCGTATTTTCCAGCGCAATGCGAACACCTTCGATGATTGTTCCGATGGGTTCGCTGAGCGCTTCCGCGATCTGGCCCTGGTTGATCGAAATTTCTTTCGGGACGCCGTTCACCAGATCCCGGCCCTTGATATGGATGGTGTGACCCACGCCGTCGGCAGGCGCCTGCGCGACGCCAAAGTCTTTCTTGATCCGTTCAGCGGTGGTTTCGCCGATCAGGAGATTGTGATGACGACGGACATAGGAAACGATTGCTTCGTCCATCTTGTCGCCGCCGGTGCGGACAGAAGTCGTATAAGCGAGACCGCGCAGCGAGAGCACGGCCACTTCGGTGGTGCCGCCGCCGACGTCCACGACCATCGATCCGATCGGTTCGGTGACCGGCATGTCGGCGCCGATCGCCGCTGCCATCGGCTCTTCGATCAGGAACACCTGCCGCGCGCCAGCATTGGATGCGGCATCGCGAATGGCGCGGCGTTCGACCGACGTCGATCCGCTGGGCACGCAGATCACGATCTCGGGATAGCTGAACAGCTTGCTCTTGCCGTTCACTTTCTGGATAAAATGCTTGATCATCTGCTCGGCCACATCGATGTCCGCGATCACGCCATCGCGCAACGGCCGAATGGCTTCGATACTGTCCGGCGTTTTGCCCATCATCATCTTTGCGTCATTGCCGACGGCCTTGACCTTTTTTACACCGTTGACGGTTTCAATCGCGACAACCGACGGTTCGTTGAGAACAATTCCCTGACCGCGCGCATAAACCACCGTATTCGCAGTGCCGAGGTCGATCGCCAAATCTTGCGAACGGAACTTGAACAGATTTTCAAACATATTTGTGTCCGTAATTTCTTGGTTTCGCAGGCCAGGCTGCAGTATTTGAGTAAAGCTCTGGTTAAGCTGGACGGGTCACGAAATTAATCATGATAATCGCCCAGAAAATCAGGGGTCGCTTGGCAAGGTCGCTTGGGCTAGGAACGGCAATATGTCAATAAGAAGACTTCCAAATAGCCTGATAAATCGGATCGCCGCCGGAGAGGTTGTCGAGCGCCCCGCCAGCGCCCTGAAAGAGCTGGTCGAGAATGCGATTGATGCCGGGGCGAGCCAGATCAATATCCGTCTTGAGCAGGGTGGGCTGGACCTTGTCCAGGTCGCCGATAATGGCTGCGGGATGAGCCGCGATGACATCGCATTGGCTCTGGAACGCCACGCAACCTCGAAACTTCCGGACGAAGCGATTGAACTGGTGACCACGATGGGGTTTCGCGGCGAAGCGTTGCCGTCGATTGCCAGCGTGGCACGGATGACCATAGAAAGCCGGATGGCCGGTGACGATGGCTGGTCCCGCGTCATCGATCATGGCGAACTGGTGCAGGAAGGTCCGACGGCCATTCCACCGGGAACGAAGGTACGGGTCGAGCAGCTGTTCGCCAATGTGCCGGCGCGGCGCAAATTTCTGCGCACCGCGCGCAGCGAATATGCTGCCTGCACCGACATTGTCCGGCGTCTGGCGATGGCGCGGCCCGATATCGGATTCACGCTGGAGCATCAGGGGCGCAAGGCGATTGCGGTCCAGGGCGGGGAAACCGGGCCCGAACGGGTTGCTGCGCTGACCAGCCGCGACCTGCGCGCCAACAGCGTCGGCGTTGATCTGCAACGGGAGGAGATCCGGCTGACCGGCGTGGCCGGCCTGCCAACCTATAACCGCGGTGTCGCCGATCACCAGTTTCTGTTTGTCAACGGTCGCCCGGTCAAGGACCGGTTGCTGGTCGGGGCGGTTCGCGGGGCCTATGCCGAGATGCTGGCACGGGATCGCCATCCGGTCGTCGCCCTGTTCATCGACATGCCACCCGAACTGGTCGATGTGAATGTGCATCCGGCGAAGACCGAAGTGCGCTTTCGCGAACCGGCCATGATCCGCGGCATGATCGTCAGCGGCTTGAGAAAGGCGCTTGATGAGAGCGGATTCCGGGCCGTCCAGCGACCAGCCGAGTCGGTCTTGGGCAAATGGCAGCAGGAACCCGCTGCTCCGGATCCGCAGACCAGTATTTTTACCGCGCAGGGCCGGGTCAATGTCGCACAGCAGCCTTATCCGGCGGCGCGGGTAGAGGAGGGGGGCAGCGCCTTCGCCGGCTTTGATCCGCACGAAGATATCGCTCCGCTGATGGGCAGGGCAGAGGAAGCGTCCCATCCGGTCCCCGAGGCCGGTCGCCATCCATTGGGCATTGCCCGCGGGCAAGTCGCAAAAACCTATATTGTCGCCGAGGCGGAAGACGGTCTGGTGATCGTCGACCAGCACGCGGCGCACGAACGGCTTGTGCTCGAACGGATGCGCAAGGCGGTCGAGGGCGGCACCGTGGCGTCACAGGCGCTGTTGATGGCGGAAGTGGTGGAACTGGATGAAAATGCCTGTGACCGGCTGGAAGCCCGCGCCGCAGAATTGTCCGATTTCGGACTCGAACTGGAACGATTCGGTCCGACGGCGATGCTGGTGCGCGCGACACCCGCGATGCTGGGATCGGGCGATGCCAAGGAACTGGTCACCGATCTGGCCGATGAACTGGGCGCCTATGATCAGGCGCTCAGCCTGAGGGAGCGGGTTGATCATGTGGCCTCGACGATGGCCTGTCACGGTTCGGTCCGGGCAGGGCGGGTGCTGAACGTGGCGGAAATGAACGCGCTGCTGCGCGAAATGGAAGTGACGCCGCATAGCGGCCAGTGCAATCACGGCCGCCCCACATGGGTGAAGCTAGCGCTCGAAGATGTGGAAAAACTGTTCGGCCGAAAATGAGGTAATGGGCGTTAAATCAACGGGTTGTGATCGACCTTATTGCCCGCTCATGACGCTGTCTGCTTTCAGTGCAGCTACGCCTAACCGGATTGTTCGACCATTCAGACATTGAATTTGAAATTGAATATATCGCCATCTTTTGCGATATATTCCTTGCCCTCCTGACGAAGCTTTCCGGCGTCGCGGGCCGCGCTTTCGCCGCCTAGAGTGACATAGTCGTCGAATGCAATGGTTTCGGCGCGGATGAAGCCTCGTTCGAAGTCGCTGTGGATTTCGCCGGCGGCCTCGGGCGCTTTCGCTCCCTTGTGGACGGTCCATGCCCGCGCTTCCTTGGGACCGACGGTAAAGAAGGTCTGCAGGTTGAGCAGCTGATAGCCGGCACGAATGACCCGGGCGAGACCCGATTCTTCCAGTCCGAGCTCAGCCAGATATTCGCTGCGTTCTTCCGGTTCCATGCTGACCAGTTCGGACTCGATGGCGGCTGAGACGATCACCGCTTCCGCGCCTTCGGCCTTGGCCTTTTCGAACACGGCAGCGCTCATCGCATTGCCATTTTGGGCATCGCCCTCGTCGACATTGCAGACATAGAGCACCGGCTTGGCGGTCAGCAGCTGCGACTGGTCAAAAATTCTTTGTTCTTCCTCCCCTTCGGGTTCGGTAAGCCGCGCCGGTTTGCCTTCGCGCAACAATTCCAGTGCCTGGCCCAGAACATTGGCCGCGATCCTGGCTTCCTTGTCGCCGCTTGTGGCCTTTTTCTGGAATGCCGGAACCCGCTTCTCAAGGCTTTCCAGATCGGAGAGCAACAGTTCGGTCTCGACGATCTCCGCGTCGGAAATCGGGTCAATCTTGTTCGAGACATGCTGGATATCATCGTCCTCGAAACAGCGCAGCACATGGACGATCGCGTCAACTTCGCGGATATTGCCGAGAAACTGGTTGCCCAGACCTTCGCCTTGCGACGCCCCTTTGACGAGGCCGGCAATGTCGACAAAGGCCAGCTGCGTTTCAATGATCTTGGCACTGTTGCCGATCTTCGCGATCTGCTGCAGCCGTGGATCGGGGACCGCGACCTGACCGACATTAGGCTCGATCGTGCAAAACGGATAATTGGCCGCCTGCGCTGCCTGTGTCTCGGTCAGCGCATTGAACAGCGTTGATTTTCCGACGTTGGGAAGACCAACGATACCGCATTTGAAACCCATTTTATTGTTCCTGTGTCTGGGATGGATCGACAACCAGCAAGCGGCTGTCGGAAATGGCTGCCATTCTATGGCCGATTGTTTTCATATTGTCCGGATCCTGGGCCATCGCGAAGAAATTCTCGACGCTGGACTGCCTGACCAGCAGTACATGATCCCAGACTTCATCGACCGGGCCGATGAAATAATGACCACCGGCACCGGAAAAAATCACATCGCCGCCGTGTCGCTGGACAATCGGCCGGGTGGCCGCTTCGTACAGCCGATAGGCTTCCGCACCGCTGATCGGTGTGGCCGGGGCCAGCTCGGGGAATGCCGAATAGTCGGCTATATCGCGGAATCGCAGCAGGTTCAGATTCACGACCGGGCCTTTCAGGCCGCGTGATAAAAGCTTCATAGCGGATTCGCGGGATGCTTCGAGATATTCCATGCCTCTAGTCTTCCTGCATCCGCATCGCATATTCGCTCATGAACCGCGCGTCATCATCTTTTGCCAACCAGTCCGCTTCACCTGCAATGGCACCCAGCATATAAGCCAGATCGTCAATCTCTGCCTTGGCGTAATTGCCCAGCACATGCCCGGTCACCCGCGCCTTGTGTCCGGGATGGCCGATCCCGATGCGCACCCGGCGGAAATTCGGGCCGATATGGGCGATCATCGACCTTATGCCGTTATGACCCGCTGCACCGCCGCCGCGTTTGACCTTGACCCTGAACGGTTCGAGGTCAAGTTCGTCATAAAAGACGGTGACATCCTCCGGCTGCAACTTGTAGAAATCCAGCGCGGCGCGCACGCTGCTGCCGCTTTCGTTCATGAAGGTCGCCGGTTTGAGCAGGACCAGCTTTTCACCGCCCAGCCGCGCTTCCATCGTCCAGCCCTTGAACTTCTGCCTGGGTGGCGGAAAGCCGTGCACTTCCTCGAGCGCGTCGATCACCATGAAGCCGACATTGTGCCGGTGCATCGCATATTGCGCGCCCGGATTGCCAAGACCGACCCATAGTTGCATTTTCTAACGCTCTCTCCGCTCGCTCGCAGCTTCTCGACAGACAAAAAACCGCCCATGCTGTGAAAAATCAGCATGGACGGTTTTTCGTTACATTGTTTGGTAAGGAAAGGTCTAGTCGTCCGAACCGCCTTCTTCGCCTTCAGCGGTTTCGCCTTCGGCACCTTCTTCGCCTTCTTCAGCCTCTTCGCCTTCAGCCTCCTCGGCTTCGTCTTCGGACGATTTGAGCGCGGATGGTGCGGTAACACCGGCAATGGTAAAGTCACGATCCGTGATCGAGCTTACCGATCCCTCGGGCAGGGTGACGTTGGAAATGTGGATCGAATCACCAATTTCCAGTCCGGTCACATCGATTTCAATCTGATCCGGGATCTTGTCGGCATCACACATCAGATCCAGTTCGTAGCGTACGACGTTCAGAACACCGCCGCGTTTCAGACCGGGGGATTCTTCCTCGTTGATGAATACGACCGGGATGTTGACCTGGACCTTCGCGCCTTTCGACAGGCGGAAGAAATCGACATGGATCGGACGGTCGGTGACCGGATCAAAAGCAACATCCTTTGGCAGAGTCCGGGCTTTCTTGCCGTCGACGTCGACCTGCACCAGCGAATTCATGAAATGGCCGGTGCCGAGAAGCTTGTTCAATTCCCGTTCCTCGACGTGAATAGTCACGGCGTCTTTCTTGTCGCCGTAGATAACGGCGGGGACACGGCCTTCGCGACGCAGTGCACGGGAGGCTCCCTTGCCAGCCCGTTCGCGAGGCTCGGCTGAAATAGTCAGCTGATCACTCATAATGTTGCTCCAAAAATTAGGTTTTTAAGAATTCCGCCACGCCTCCAGGGTGCTCATGGCCGGAAAGAGGGCGCTATAAGATCGGATTATCGCAAAAGCAAGGGATTTGCGTGGTTGATATGGTTTAGCGGAAAAACCCGATCTGGGAGCTTGTCGCGAGCAAAATTCCGTTTTGCGACCAGATTTCGACCCGTCCGTCGGTGGCGCTGTTTCTGACCGTTGCGCCGGTCACCCGGAGCAGCATGAAATCGCTGCCGGTCGCCGCCAGATCTTCGTCGCTCGCATAAATATAGGTCGCCATCGATACGGTCGAGCCAGGGCGGAATTGTTCGGTGACAAAAAATGTCCGCGGCATCGGCGTATCCAGAATCGAAAGAAGGCTGACGCGGTCAACCGGACGACGGTCCGCTTCCCGGATCCAGACGATCGCTTCGGGTGATTCGTTGACGGCAAAGGGTATGCCCTTGGCAATGCGCTGATCATAGTTTGTGACCCATTTGGGCGCCATCGGGTTGACCGATGGCAAGGAAATAGCGTCGTCCGGTGATTTGGTCGCCGGCATTTCCACCTGATAGTCGATATCGGTCGGACGGCGGGTGCTGGTCACGATATCGGCGGCGTTGGTCATTGCACCATTTTGCGACAGTTCGACCCGCCAGAACTGGGTCGAGGCCCCGGCCCGGAGCAGTTTGACGGACAGGTCGACTTCGCCCGGTCCGACCCCGGTCATGAAGATTATCTGCTGTGAAACCAGCGGTCCGCGGCATTCCGGATGCATTTCGACCGCCCGGCCAGCGATGGCCGCGACCCAGCCCCCGAAAGCCATGCCGGTCGGATTGCGATATACGTCGCTCGCCTCGATGGTGAACTGCCCGTCTTCCAGCGCGATTAGCGCGGTTTCGCGATCAAATATAAATGTCATGCCAAGCCCTGATTACTGGATTTTTTCGATTTTATACCCGCGTTTGGCGAGCGTTGCCTGGACTGCATCCGGTCCGGCGAGATGGGCTGCGCCCACCGCGACCAGCGAGGTGCCGGGGCTTTGCAGGCGCTTGTCCAGCTGTTCCGCCCAGTCCAGATTGCGCGCCACCAGCAGATATTGGCGGGTCGTGGGATCGGTCAATATGCCGCCATCGGAAAGGGTTACGATTTCCGCGACATCGCCCGTCATCCAGGCGTTGAACAGCTTCTCAAACATTTTTCTGGAATCGCCCGAATCCTCTACCACGCTCGTCAGCATCTGGCGCTGCTGGGCCTCGGGAAGCTTGTCGAAATAGCCCAACTGCATTTCGATGGTCTCCAGCGCCTCGATCGGTTTTCCCGCTGTTTCAAACTGGGCGGTGAGTTTTTTCTCGACACCGCCGCTCGATTTTAACCCGAGACTCTTGGTCTGCGCGGATGCCAGCGACAGGGCCGCTGCCCAGGTTTCCATCCGGTTGAGCGTGCGCTCGGAAATATTGGCGGTGTCGATGATCCGGTCGAGGTCTTCGCGCAGGGACGGCTTGATCCGTGCATCGAGCTTCTCCTGTCCGGGGGAAACCGCCAGCCGGGAAAATATTTTGGCAGCATTGCCCGTGTCATCGAGACCGAGCACTTCAATCACCAGCCGGTCGGAATCCGCAATCGCTTCCTCCAGAGCCGGTGTCCGCCATTGGACATCGTCGGGCAGGATGTGGATGGTGCCGAACATATAGGCCACGCCGACCTGTTCGGGCCGGGTGCCGCTGACTTTCCAGAGCGCGGGCGTGCCGACCTTGACCGTGTCGAGGGCCACAGGCGCCGGTGCGCTGTTGCAGCCGGTGAGCATCAACGACGCAAGCAGCGTCAGGATAGAGGAGATAATATGCATGTTACCTATCTGGTGTACTTGCCGGTAAAAGCAAATCCGGCGATGAGAATAGTCAATATTCGATCCGTTCTGCAACCCGTCCTTTTTGTGCGAGCAATGCCTGGAGGCTGCTTTCTCCGGCGAGATGGCCGGCACCGACCGCCATGAACACCGTGCCCGGCTGTTCCATCCGCTGATCGACCCATTCGGCCCAGCTGCTATTGCGATTGACGAGCAGGGTCTGGTACAGAATCTTGTCCTCCAGACCCGCGTTCATCAGTTCGGCCAGCGCATTGACATTGGCATTGGCCCATTCGGCGACCATCCGTTCCATGCCCTCGGCGGCCTCGTCAATCGTGGCGACGGTGAAGTTGAGAAAGCGGATCTGGACCTCTTCGGGCAAATTGTCGAAGAAGCCCAATTGCTGCTCCGGTGTTTCGAGACCGGTGATTTCGATCATCCGGACCCTGGCCTGCGCCAGCAATGCATCCTCCACGCCCTGATTGGCTGCATATCCGTTGCGCATCAGCGGTATCAGCGAAAGATTGACGCTGGCAAACCAGGGGTCGAGCGGATCGAACGCGGCGACCGGCAGGTTCAGCCTGGTCAGCGTCGCTTCATAAGCCGCCCGGTCCTCCTCGGTCAGCTTGTCGCGCAGCGGTATACCGGTCTTGTCGATCGCCAGATCGTTGACGATTTTCACCATCACCGCCGGGTCGGGCTTGATCATCTCGACGACCAGTTCGTCCGAAGCATCAAAACTTTCTTTCACCGCCTCGTCGAACCAGGTCATTCCGGGCTTCAGAATATGCACGGTACCGAACAGGTAGATGGTCGTGTCCTCGTCCCGGATCACCCAGAGCGCGGGGTCGGCATCGTCCGGCATGACGACAGGCGCTTCAACCGTCGCGGGAACGGCGTTGCTGCCCGCGCTCGCTGCATCATTTCGCGTTGCCGGGCAGGCGGTTAGCGACAGATACAGCGGGAGAATCAGGATATTGAAAAGCCAGCGACGCGCCATGAACAAGTTGCTCCGAGAGAAGATAGGATGGGCTTCATTGAACAATTGACGGCAAATGCCCAGCAAAATTTGAGCCATGGACAGGCGGCAATGGCTATGGGCTGGCGGGTTTGAACGCGCAGCCAGTGATTGTAGGAGTGGAAGATCTGGTAGCAGCGGGATAGATATTGTCGCGCCAGCGCAGGCTGGGGGCCAATCCGATCGACCGGGGGAGCCGTAGGTTGGGTTTGGGTGCCAGCCTGCGCTGGGATGACATTTTTATCCTGGCCGGAAGGAACTCCTCCCTTGACCCTCTGCCGCCCTTTCGCCAAAGCGGGCGGGAAATATTGCAGCCGCGAAGAAAGTCTTCCTCTTGTCCGATACGAAGCCGCTCAGCTTCCAGCAGATCATCCTGAAACTCCACAATTACTGGAGCGATCAGGGCTGCGTGATCCTGCAACCCTATGACATGGAAATGGGGGCCGGGACGTTCCACACCGCGACAACCCTGCGCGCGCTCGGTCCCGATCCGTGGAACGCCGCCTTCGTCCAGCCCTGCCGCCGTCCCACCGACGGCCGCTATGGCGAAAATCCCAACCGTTTGCAGCATTATTACCAGTATCAGGTGGTGCTCAAGCCCTCGCCGCCGGATATCCAGCAACTCTATCTCGACAGTCTGGTGGCGATCGGCATCGATCCGATGCTCCACGATATCCGCTTCGTCGAGGATGACTGGGAAAGTCCGACGCTCGGCGCCTGGGGGCTGGGCTGGGAAGTCTGGTGCGACGGCATGGAGGTCACCCAGTTCACCTATTTCCAGCAGATGGGCGGCTTTGACTGCAAGCCGGTGGCCGGCGAGCTGACCTATGGGCTCGAACGGCTGGCCATGTACATCCAGAATGTCGACAGCGTTTATGATCTGGATTTCAACGGCAATGGAGTGAGTTACGGCGATATCTTCATGGATAATGAGAAGCAGATGTCGGAGTGGAATTTCGAGGTCGCCGATACCGAAACCCTGTTCGACCTGTTCAACAAGGCGGTCGGCGAATGCGAGAACTGTCTTGACGCCAAGCTGCCGATCCCGGCCTACGAGCAGGCGATCAAGGCGAGCCATGTCTTCAACCTGCTGCAGGCGCGCGGCGTGATTTCGGTCCAGGAACGCGCCAGCTACATGGGCCGCGTCCGCGATCTCGCCAAGGGCAGCTGCGAGGCGCATATGGTCAAGAACGGATGGGCGGCGTGAAGGTTCTCGCAATATCTATTTCCTCCCCGTTGCGCAGCAATGGGGAGGTGGCGTCCGCCGTAGCCTTGGCGGAGGCGGATGACGGAGGGGCCCCTCCACCGCGCTGCGCGCGGTCCCCCTCCCCGTGCTGCGCACAGGGAGGAAAATCATGACCGACTTCCTGCTTGAACTGCTGTCCGAAGAAATCCCCGCCCGCATGCAGGCGAAAGCGCGCGCCGACCTCGAGCGGCTGTTCACCGAACAAATGGCCGAAGCGGGCCTGAAGGCCGGCCCTATCACCGTCTGGTCGACGCCAAGACGACTTGCGCTCATCGCCCGCGACCTACCGGCCGAGACCGAAGCGGTCAGCGAAGAAGCCAAGGGACCACCCGAAGGCGCGCCCGATCAGGCCGTCGACGGCTTCTGCCGCAAGAATGGCGTCACCCGCGACCAGCTCGAGGTACGTGACGTCAAGGGGCGCCCGACCTGGTTCGCGGTAATCGACAAGCCCGGCCGCGACACCAGGGATGTGCTGGCAGAAGCCATCCCGGCGATCATCCGCGCCTTCCCGTGGCCGAAGTCGATGCGCTGGGGTGACGCCAGTACATCGACCGAAAGCCTGCGCTGGGTGCGGCCGCTGAGCGGCATTGTCGCGATATTGGGCGATGATCTGGTGCCATGCGAAATTGACGGGGTGGCGTCAGGCTACGAGACGGTCGGACATCGCTTTCATCACTCCGTTCGCCCTGAGCCTGTCGAAGGGCAGCATGGCAAAGATGCTTCGACAGGCTCAGCACGAACGGAACTGGGCGGAATCACCATCGGTAACGCCGGCGATTACGCCGAGAAACTGCGCGCCTGCCATGTGATTGTCGACCATGAAGAACGCCAGAATATCATCCGCGAGGGCGCTGCCAGGGCGGCGGCGGACGCCGGCCTGCAACTGGTCGAGGACGAAGGGCTGGTGATCGAGAATGCCGGCCTGACCGAATGGCCGGTGCCATTGCTCGGCAGCTTTGACCCGGCGTTTCTGGACGTCCCCGAAGAGGTGATCCAGCTGACCGCCCGGGTGAACCAGAAATATTTCGTGTGCAAATATCCTCCCTGTGCAGAGCACGGGGAGGGGGACCATCCGAAGGATGGTGGAGGGGCCCCTCCGTCATCCGCCTCCGCCAAGGCTACGGCGGACGCCACCTCCCCATCGCTGCGCGACAGGGAGGAAAAACTGGCCCCCTATTTCGTCTGCACGGCCAATATCGCCGCCAGCGACGGCGGCAAGGCGATCATCGCGGGGAATGAAAAGGTCCTCGCCGCAAGACTCTCCGACGCCAAATTCTTCTGGGAACTTGACCAGAAGACGCGATTGGAGGATCATGCAAAGAAATTGAGCAACATTGTGTTCCATGAAAAACTGGGCACGGTTGCCGACAAGGTAGAGCGTGTGGCCAAGTTGGCCGAGTGGCTGGTTTCTTTAGAAGGGAATGGTTTTTACCAGTCCAGCCCCGGCGATACATTTCATGGTGAAGTGTCCGAGGCCGCACGTCTCTGCAAAGCCGATCTCGTCACCGAAATGGTCGGCGAGTTCCCAGAGCTGCAGGGCTTGATGGGCGGCTATTATGCAGAGAAAGAAGGAAAGTCCGCCGCGGTCGCCAACGCGATCCGCGACCATTACAAGCCGGTCGGGCAGGGTGACGATGTGCCCACCGATCCGGTGACGGTGGCGGTGAGTCTGGCGGACAAGCTGGATACTATTGGATCGTTCTTCGCTATTAATGAAAAGCCGAGCGGTTCCCGTGATCCTTTTGCGCTTCGCAGGAGCGTTTTAGGCGTGATTGCGATTTTAGTGGCTAATGGACTGCGAGTGTCTCTCGTTCGTTCAAGTTTGCGAGTGATTATCCTGTTGAAGGAGCAGGAACTCCGTAACATTAAAGCAGATACAGTTGGGTGGAGAGAAGTTGATTCAGCATACCAAAAAATTGATCAAATTTTGGACGAACCCGGAATATCAGTGGATAAAGAAGTAGAGTACGTTCTTGAAAATTGGGCCAAAAGCAAAGCTCCAAAAGGTTCGTCATTGGAAATGCCTTCGCCGGAAGATGACGATGATATGGATGCCTATTTGGATGGCGATATTCCCATGTCAGAAATGTCTCTTCCGGAAAGTGACGAAGACACGGAAGCGTATTTCGATAACGTAATTTCGTTCTTCGTTGATCGCCTCAAAGTTCAACAACGTGAAGCGGGTGTCCGTCACGACCTGATCGACGCGGTATTCGGTGATAAAGGCGAAGATGATCTGGTGCGGCTGCTCGCCCGGGTGAAGGCGCTGCAGGCCTTTGTCGCAACCCCGGACGGCGAGAATCTGCTCGCCGGTTACAAGCGGGCTTCGAATATTTTGAAGAAAGAGGGCGGCACCAGTGCCCCTGCGGAGGCAGGGGCCCATCTCCCGACCTCTGGTCCTGACGCACCGGTCCGTGATGGACTCCTGCCTGCGCAGGAGAACAATGTCCTTTCCTACACGCCCGAAAAAGCCGAAAAGACCCTGATCGACGCGCTCGACGCCGCTCAACCGCAGGTGACCGCCGCGATCGAGGCCGAAGCGTTCGAAACCGCGATGACCGCGCTCGCCGCTCTGCGCGGGCCGATCGACCGGTTTTTCGACGAGGTGACCGTGAACGACGACGACGAAACCAAGCGGGAAGCCCGTCTGGCCTTGCTCGCGCGCTTTCGTAACGCCGTCCATCAAGTTGCTGATTTTTCGCAGATCGAGGGCTAGAAGAGATTTGATTCATAACAGTGTAAAGTTTGTAAAGATTGACAGCGAGGTTTTGCGGTAAGGGGACGTAAGCAACAAACCCCTCTCCTTCAGGGGAGGGGTTGGGGTGGGATATGAGGAAAGGGGCTCGATGCCCCTTGCCGAATTTCTCGGTGGCACGGCACCACCCCAACCCCTCCTCTGAAGAGGAGGGGCTAACATATGGAGTTGAAAGCAAGAATGACCCAATATGTATATCGTTTCGGTGGCGGCATGAATGCGGACGGCGCGCCGTCTGATGCGACCGAGGCCCGCAATCTGCTCGGCGGCAAGGGGGCCAATCTTGCCGAAATGGCCAATATCGGGCTGCCGGTGCCCCCGGGCTTCACCATTTCCACCGAAATGTGCACCGAATATATGAACAATGCCGGCGCCTATCCCGACAGCCTGAACGCCGAGGTCGCGCAGGGCGTGGCCCATATCGAATCCGTGACCGGCAAAACCTTCGGCGATGCCGCCGATCCGCTGCTGGTATCGGTACGCTCGGGTGCTCGCGCCTCGATGCCGGGGATGATGGACACGGTGCTTAATCTCGGCCTCAACGATAAGACCGTGGAAGGGCTCGCCAAAACCTCGGGTGACGAGCGTTTCGCCTGGGACAGCTATCGCCGGTTCATCCAGATGTACTCCGACGTCGTGCTCCAGCTGGATCATGACTCCTTTGAAGAAGCGTTGGAAATTATCAAGGAAGATAATGGCTTCTTCACCGATACTGAGATGGAGTCTAAGCATTGGAAAGCGTTGGTCACGGAATATAAGGGCCTTGTCGAAGAACAGTGGGGCAAGCCTTTCCCGCAGGATGTCAATGACCAACTCTGGGGCGCGGTCAGCGCCGTATTTGGCAGCTGGCAGGCGGAGCGGGCCAAGGTCTACCGCCGGCTAAACGATATTCCCTCCGAATGGGGCACCGCTGTCAACGTCCAGGCGATGGTGTTCGGCAATATGGGTGAAACCAGCGCCACCGGCGTGGCTTTCACCCGCAATCCCTCGACCGGCGAAAGTGCCTATTACGGCGAATGGCTGATCAACGCCCAGGGCGAGGATGTCGTCGCGGGGATCCGAACGCCGCAATATCTCTCGAAAGCCGCGCGCGAGGAGGCGGGCGCCAAGCCGCTGTCGATGGAAGAGGCGATGCCGGAGACATATCAGGAGCTGACCGACGTGTTCGACCTGCTCGAGCGGCATTATCGCGACATGCAGGACATCGAGTTCACCGTCGAGCGCGGAAAACTGTGGATGCTGCAGACCCGGTCGGGCAAGCGCACCGCCAAGGCGGCGCTGAAAATCGCGGTCGACATGGCCCATGACGGCCTGATCAGCGAGGAAGAGGCGGTATTGCGTGTCGATCCGATGGCGCTCGACCAGCTGCTCCACCCAACGCTCGATCCCGAGGCAAAACGGGATGTGCTGACCATCGGCCTGCCGGCCTCTCCCGGTGCCGCCAGCGGCCTGATCGTGTTTGACAGCGACACCGCCGAACGGCGCACCGAAATGGGCGATGACGTCATTCTCGTCCGGGTTGAAACCTCGCCCGAGGATATTCACGGCATGCACGCGGCCAAGGGCATATTGACCGCCCGTGGCGGCATGACGTCACATGCCGCGGTGGTCGCCAGAGGCATGGGAAGACCTTGTGTTTCCGGTGCCGGTACGGTCTCGATCAACAATGAAACCAAGGTCATGAAGGTCGGCGACCGCGAACTCAGGGAAGGCGATCTGCTGACCATCGACGGCAGCAACGGCCAGGTCATGGCCGGCCGTGTCGATACAATCCAGCCCGAGCTGGTCGGCGATTTTGCCGTATTGATGGTCTGGGCCGACAAGGTCCGCCGCCTTGGCGTCCGCACCAATGCGGAAACCCCGCTCGACTGCCAGGTTGCGCGCGATTTCGGCGCCGAGGGCATCGGCCTGTGCCGCACCGAGCACATGTTCTTCGACAGCTCGCGGATTACTGCGGTTCGGCAAATGATTCTGGCGCATGACGAACAGGGCCGCCGGGCCGCGCTGGCCAAGCTGCTCCCCGAGCAGCGCGATGATTTCCGCAAGATATTCGAGGTCATGGTCGGCCTGCCGGTAACCATCCGGCTGCTCGATCCGCCGCTCCACGAATTTCTGCCGCATCATCAGTCGGAGTTCGAGGAGGTCGCGAAAGCCGCCGATGTCGGCGTCGATACGCTGAAACAGCGGGCCAATGAACTGCACGAATTCAACCCGATGCTCGGCCATCGCGGCTGCCGTCTTGGTGTCACCTATCCCGAGATTTACGAAATGCAGGCGCGAGCGATATTCGAGGCCGCCTGCGAAGTGGCGGAAGCCAGCGGCGAAGCGCCGATTCCCGAAGTCATGATCCCGCTGGTGGCGACCGCGCGCGAACTGGAACTCATGAAGGACGTGGTCGACCGCATGGCGAAGGAAGTCTTTGCCGAGAAAGGCCGTGAAATCGCCTATCTAGTCGGCACGATGATCGAACTGCCGCGCGCCGCGCTGATGGCCGGTCAGATCGCCGAACATGGCGAGTTTTTCAGCTTTGGCACCAACGACCTGACCCAGACCACGCTGGGTGTTTCCCGCGACGATGCCGGACGCTTCCTGACCCAATATGTCGACAAGGGCATTTTTCCGCGCGACCCGTTTGTCAGCCTCGATATCGAGGGCGTCGGCCAGCTGATCGAACTGGCCGCGGAGCGGGGCAGGGCGGCCCGTCCCGACATCAAGCTCGGCATCTGCGGCGAGCATGGCGGCGATCCGGCGTCGATTGCCTTCTGCGAGAAAACCGGTCTCGATTATGTCAGCGCATCGCCCTATCGTGTGCCGATCGCCAGGCTGGCGGCGGCGCAGGCTGCGCTGACAGGCAGGTAAGCCTGGGACGGTAGCGGAACAAAGCCGGTTCTCGTCCGAAAAATAGCAATTATGGGTTGCCAGCACGGGCAACTGCCCCTATCTGCACCGTCTGGTTAGCGCCCATAGCTCAGCTGGATAGAGTACTTGACTACGAATCAAGGGGTCGGGAGTTCGAATCTTCCTGGGCGCGCCATTTTCCTCTTTCGTTAGCCTATGCACCAAGGTGCACTTGCGCACGGCCCGCTGCTGTCCTAAATTATAGACCGTGCACCCGATGAACCGAAGGACCTGACTTGGCTGATTTTTCCCATTCCATCGACGACGCGCTGGCGGCGCGCGAAGCCCAGAAAATTACCGTTCCCGACGAGGTTCAGGACGCGGTGCGGACGCTGATCCGCTGGGCCGGAGACGATCCCGAGCGCGAAGGACTGGTTGACACGCCGCGGCGGGTCGCCCGCGCGTGGAAGGAATATTGCGAAGGCTATGGCGAAAACCCGGCCATGCATCTGGCGCGGACGTTTCAGGAAGTGGGCGGTTATGACGAACTCGTCCTGCTCAAGGATATTCCGTTTCATTCGCATTGCGAACATCATATGGCGCCGATCATCGGCAAGGCGAGCATCGCCTATATGCCGACCGACAAGGTCGTCGGCATCTCCAAGCTTGCCCGCGTGCTGCACGGCTTTGCCCGACGGCTGCAGGTGCAGGAACGGCTGACCGCGGAGGTTGCGGAATGTATCTGGGAAAATCTGAAACCCCAGGGCGTTGCGGTGGTGATCGAGGCCAGCCACAGCTGCATGACCGCCCGCGGCGTACGGACACCCGGTGTCAATATGACGACCAGCCGGCTTTTAGGATGTTTTCTGGACGACGCGCGTAGCCGCGAAGAGGTCATGAGCCTGATGGGTTATTGAGCGGTATCGCTGCTCAGCGCATCCACTTCCGCATTAGATTATATTGCACCGCCTGCAAACGGGTATAGTTTTCATGCGCCATGTTGAGGCCTTCGAGAGCAGCCACTTCGTTCAGTTCGTATAACAGATTGCGCTTTGTCACATCGGGAATCTTGCTCTGGATGAAGGTGATGGCAACCATGCGTTCTCCCTCGGTAACCGGTTCGACCTCGTGCAACGTGTAGGATGGATAGATTATGGCACTGCCCGGAATGCCCTTGAACCGCATGCCTGCTTCACCCTGTGTGACATGAAGGGCACCGCCCTTGCAGTCGTTGACGTCGCTCAGAAATATGGTGCAGCTGATGTCAGAACGCAGCGGACCGTCGGGCAGTGGGATGATCGCGCTGTCGGCGTGCAATCCGTAGTTCATGCCCGGCTTGTACCGGGTGATCAGCGGCGGCGCGACTTTTTCTGGAAAGGCGAAATCGACAAATTCGCGATTGGCCATAAGCGCGTCGAGCAGGATCCTCGATGACTTCTTATAGCCTTCGACGTCATGCAGTTGCAGATTATTCTTCGTCTTATTGTGCGGATTGCTGATCTTGCCGTCGACAAATTGGGCATGGGCAGCAATTTTTTTCAGTTCGTTGATCTGGGCCTGATCGAGTAAGCTGAGTTGCTTGAACATTATCGTCTCGTTTCCGCTGTTGCTATCGCGGCGGCCACTTTCGGAAAACGCCGCGCCAATTGATCGACCCATAGCAGTGTCTGTTTGATATCGTGAGCATGAATTTGCGCCGCTTCGGCCAGAAGCTCTTCCCGCAGCGACGCGCTATAGTCATATTCGGGGGCCTTGGAATAGGTGGTCATGATCGGGCTGGAAATCAGGCTTCGGGCATGGTCCAGGGCAAGTTCCAGTCCAAAATGACGGGCAGCAACCTGCAATCGCTCCGCGGGATGGCTCAAAAAATCGTCAAAATCCATCCATGCGATGGCTGCATCCGGAGAATGGGCCTCGGCATCGCAAAGCGTGACCATTTCGCAGAGCCATCCCAGGGCCGCGGTTTGGGCAAGCGACAGATTTTCCTTCTTCTCGACACCCTGCCCGCAATGCTGCTCAAGTCGGTATAACCGCAAATCGGCCAACGCGGCCGCTTCCTGTTTCGACGCATCTCCTGCCAATATGGTTTGCAAATAGCGATCAAGGGCTGCGAACAGGAAAAGCGCTGTGCCGGTCTCGGCCAACAGGGGTCGGGCCAGCGGGCTGACAAAGCTGCTCGCCTTGATCATCGCCCGCTGATTGGCATGAAACACGCGGGAAAGCCACTGTTCTACCTGCCCGAGTCGTTTTGCCTGCTTTTCCGTCGTCCAGCGAACTTGGGCCGGATCGCTAACCCGAACTTCGGCGAACTGCCGTAACAAGGCCGGTTCACGCAGCGCAAATATGCTGTCCAGTTCACCCAAAAGCCGCGACACCAAGGTCGATCCGACATGGCCGACATGGAAAATATAATGCGGCTTGGGGAGTGGCGGCAAGGATATGGCTTCGATATCCGTCCACGACACGATTTGCCGCTGCAGATCGGCGGTGAACAGGCGCTGGTCGAGAAAGCTGGCCTGGCGATAGGCGCTCTCGCTCATCGTCGAGAGCAGGACCTGATCCTTCTGCAGATCAGCCAGATGCGGAAAGAGCGAAGCATCTTTTGCAAAAAGGAATTGCCAATCGTTGCTCAAGCCGACCTCCAAAGAAAAAGCCCGGGTCTGGCAGCCTGTCTTGCGACAGTCCGGACCCGGGCTTTCGATATCAAAATCAGAATAGGACTATTCCTTGGTTTCGGGTTCGTCCTGCTCTTCTGCTTCCGTGGTTTCAGCCGCCGCATCTGCAGCTGCTTCGCCGGCGTCTTCACCCTCGTCTTCGCTGTCTGGCGCAAGCGCGTTGGCAGCCAGTTCGGCCTGATCCTCTTCGAACATCTGCGCGATCACGTCGACGCCGTCCTTCTGCAGATCAGCCTCGTCGTCCGAACGGGCGACATTGGCCTGAATCGTAACATTGACTTCCGGATGGAGGCGAATGCGGACATCGAACACACCGAGTGTCTTGATCGGTTTTTCCAGAATCACCATGCTCTTTTCAACTTCTGCGCCATCGGCGTGCAGCGCTTCGACGATGTCGCGTACGGAAACCGAACCGTAAAGCTGGCCGCTGGCCGACGATGCGCGGATCAGAACGATCTGCTTGCCGTCGATATTGCCGGATGCCGCTTCGGCTTCCTTGCGCTTGGCTTCGTTGTCGGCTTCGATCTGCTTGCGGTTGGCTTCGAAGACCTTTTTGTTCGCCGCGTTGGCGCGCAGCGCCTTCTTGTTGGGCAGCAGGAAATTGCGGGCATAGCCATTCTTGACGGTGACGATGTCGCCAATGCTTCCCAGTTTCTCTACGCGTTCAAGCAAAATAATATCCATTGTTTCGCTCCTATTTCACGAGATACGGCAGCAGGCCGAGATGGCGGGCGCGTTTGATGGCTCTGGAGAGCTCGCGCTGCTTCTTGGCGGAAACCGCGGTGATGCGACTTGGTACGATCTTGCCGCGTTCGGAAATATATCCCTGCAGCGTTTTCACGTCCTTATAGTCGATGGGTTGGGCGTTTTTGCCGGAAAAGGGGCAGCTTTTGCGGCGACGGAAAAATGGACGTCCCATGGTTTAACTCCTTCTCTGGCTTAATTGTCGTCGCGGCGCGGCTTGCGATCGCGCTCGGGTTTGCGCATCATCACGGACGGGCCTTCTTCATGCTCGTCAACGCGGATCGTCAGAAAACGGATCACATCTTCGTTGATCCGGGTCTGGCGCTCGAGCTCTGATACAACATTGCCTGGTGCATCGAGACGCAACATCACATAATGCGCCTTGCGGTTTTTCTGGATCTTGTAGGCGAGCGTGCGCAGACCCCAGGTCTCGGTCAATACGACCTTGCCTTCATTTGATTCTACAATCTTGGTGGCTTCCTGCGCAAGAGCATCGACCTGAGACTGGCTCAGATCCTGCCGCGCAAGGAAGACATGCTCATACATTGGCATGCAGTCATTCCTTCATTTACCGCCGATCGCTGACGCCGCACCATGCAGACACGCCCCTCCGGCTTTCTTCTGTTTCCAGGTGAGTCGGACGGGCCAAATCACGCGGAAGCGGCGCCTATGGCGGAATTGGCGGGGGAATGCAAGGGGTGGTTACTCGGACTGCTTCATCCCGATAGCGCACTCAAATTTTCACGCCGCCGGATGGCAATAAATGGGCAGGGAGCGGACAGATTGCTTATCTATTTCGAAGAAAGGTTAGCGGACATTGGTAACCCCGCTATAGAACTTGATAGACCGCCGATTCCACCGCACTTAAAACGGCAAGTGCGCTTTTGTCTCCGAATGGCAGATATTGCATCAGAACCAGGCCCGCGATGTCGCTGGCAGGATCGATCCAATAATAACAGTTGGTTATTCCGGCCCATGTCAGGCTCCCTGCCGTACGCCCGTTAGGGCCTTTGTCGGGGTTGATCAAAAACCCTAATCCCCACTCGGATTGCATGCCCGGGAACATATCAAAGTCTTCAGAAAGTTGCGGTACCACGCTTTCCATACGACCCGCTCTAATGGAGCCAATTTGGTTACATGACATCAAGGCGACTGTCTCTGCCTTCAAAATAGCTGCATTGTCTAATGTGCCGCGATTCAATATCATGCGCATGAACCGCATATAGTCATGGGCCGTGGAATAGAGGCCGCCACCGCCAGATTGAAATTCTGCTGCTTCACCACCGCCAATTTCCAAAGACAAAGGAACAAAACCGTCGCCTGCCTTGGAGAGTAGCGAAGCTCTACGATGCGCCTTGTCTGACCGCACCAAAAACCCTGTGTCATCCATGCCCAGCGGACCGAATATATGTTCTTTCATATAGCAACCAAGGCTTTGCTGGCTAGCCGACTCCACCGCGCGGCCCACCCAATCCGTGCTCACCCCGTATAACCAGTCAGAACCGGGTTCAAACATAAGTGGGGATACGAGGCTGGCGATACTCCCCGGAGCGACTTCGCCCTGTACCTTGGCCATGTCTGCGCTGGTAAAAGCATAGCCCAAACCGGATGTATGGGTGAGAAGATGCCTGAGCGTTATGGCATTTTCAGCGGGCCTCGTTTGGGCGTTTCCATTGTCATCAAAGCCAGTAAGAATATCGGGATTGGCGAGTTCTGGTAGAACCGGATCAATGGCATCATCAAGTGACAGCAAACCGCGTTCGACCAATTGCATCGCCGCAGCCGATGTGACCGCTTTGGTCATCGATGCTATTTGGAAAATATTGTCTAAGGCCATTGGCTGATCGGTCGCGGGGTCGGAAAAACCGCTGGTTGCCGACGCAATCATTTTTTCGCTGTTGCCAACCATCGCAACCGCGCCGGGGATGGATTGTTGTGCTAACGCCTTGTCCAGAATTTCTTGTAAATCAATCATCTGGAACGGGTGCAGGATAGTCGGGTAATATGTCAATTAGATAGAGTCCGCTTTTGCGCTCAAAGCAGAAACTAGAGCCGGATAACGTTAGAGACCACAAATGGGGCGCTAGCTGCATGACAGCTTCAATCTCCACAATGCTGCCTTATATACCCTTAGCAGCCACCCTCCTTATTTCTTCCTGTTCAAAAACCCGAACATTTCGCCGCCAATTTTGCGCATCTGGATTTCCTCCGCGCCCTCGGTGATCCGGTAGCGCCGGTGATGCCGGTAGATATGCTCGAACGGCTTGTGGCGGGAATAGCCCATGCCGCCGTGCACCTGCATTGCACGGTCGGCGGCGTCGCAGACCAGCCGGTTTGCGCGATAATTGCACATGCTGATTTGGGCGGAGAGAGTTTTGGCGACGTCGGTTTTGGGCATCGTGTCCATCTTGGCAGCGGTCGCGTAGATCAGCTGGCGCAGCATCGCCGCTTCGGTGTGCAGTTCGACCAGCGGGAACTGGATGCCCTGGTTGACCGACAGGGGCTTGCCGAACGGTTTGCGTTCTCCGGCATATTTCACCGATTCATCGATGCAATATTGCGCCGCGCCCAGCGATGAGGCGGCCTGGCGTATCCGGTTTTCGTGCACAAAATGCTGGGCGCAGGCCAGTCCCATCTCGAGATCGCCCAAGACCGCATCCGCCGGAATCCAGACGTTGGTGTAGGAGCATTTCGGATGATCGGTGGGCATGTTGAATGTCCACATATATTCGCCGACTTCAAAGCCCTCGGCATCTACCGGAACAATGAAACAGCCGATACCGCGGGCGTCGCCGTCCTTGCCGCTATGTCGGGCGAAGGTCATCACATGAGTCGCCTTGTGCAGACCGGTGGTCCACATCTTGTTGCCGTTGATCAGCCAGCCATCAACCCCGTCACGGTTCTCCCGGACAGCCGTGGTGTCCATCCAGGTTGCGTCGGAGCCATGATGCTCCTCGGTCAGACCGAAACACCAGCCCATCCGGCCTGCCAGCATTTCCGGGATATAATCCCGTTGCTGCTGTTCGGTTCCGAAATCGCGCAGCATGAGGGGTTGCACGAGATTACCGACGATCGAATTCTCATTCTGCAGATCATTGTGCAGGCCTAGCCCTTTGTGGGCGAGATGCTCCCTGATCCGGGCCATGCCCAGATTGGTCCCGTTCTGGCCACCGAATTCCTCCGGCAAGGCGTAACGGAAATGACCGGCAGCATCCGCAACCTGCCGCATTTCCGCCAGCAGCGACTCCCATTCCTCGGTCGGTAGTCCCTGGTTGTCCCAGTCGGTCCGCGCATCTTCCCGCCGGTGGTCAAAGAAACGGATATTGTCATCGCGCCGTTCCATCGGCTTGATCTCCCGCTCGATGAATTCGTCTAGAACATTCAGATAATCTTCAATCTCCTGAGGCACTTCAAAATTGGTCATGACGGACTCCATCTGTTGAGCGCGACCTTAAGGCCGGCATATTTGGGTTGATCGATCGACAGGCGTTCGAGCGCGGAAAGCCTGATATGGTCCCAGATGCCCGGAGCGGTGATCGCGATATTGCCGTTTGAAAGCCCGGCGCAAAGCCGGGCATGATCACAACCGATGGCTGCCAGCCGCGCTTGCGCGGCGTCCCTAAATCCGGGTCCCCATTCTGCCTGCCGCCGGGCGATCCCGAGCGCATTGCCGGCGACGCGGGACTGGAATTTGTCATGCCCCTGCAGACCGGGCAGGACGTTGTCCGTGTTCCATTCTCCAAGAGCGGTCAGAAGCTCGCCATAGCTGGTCTCGCCAGCCACGGTTTCTTCATCGGGCACAGACCAATCAAGAGGTACGCAGATCTCGTCCGGCAATATGTCCTCGAGCAACAATGCCAGATCGATTTCCACTTCCGACACCCGGCGTCCGATCACCGTGCGTTCGAGCGAGCGGTCACCATGGCTGCGCCAGATCTGACCCATTACCATACAGGCGATGCCCCACCACAGGGTCGAATATATCAGCCAGAACCGAAAACGGGCGGGATCAACTTCTCTGCCGCTTGCGCGGGCATAAGCCCGCAGGAGAGAGTCAGCGCTGTCGAAACCGCCTGCCACTTTTTCATAATGGCCGAATCGCCAGCTTGGTGTGCACAGATAGGCCAGGTCCTGTGCCGGATCGCCGAGCCGGACCAGTTCCCAGTCGAGCACCGCTGACAGGCCTTTGCGGTCGATCATCAGATTGCCCATGCGAAAATCGCCGTGCACCAGTTTTTTCTCGGTTGCGGCCGGCGCATTCTGGTCCAGCCAGTGGAAAGCATATTCGTAGATCGGAATCTTGCCACCGATCTCGTCATATTTGTCTTTCTGCACCCGAATCAGTTCCGCAGGCGAAAAATATTCCAGCGTTGGCGGCAGGGATTCTACCGGTATCTGATGGATGATCGCCAGTTCCCGGGCGCATTGGTCGGTCAGAACGCTCTCGGCTTCGGCAAAATCCGGATGGCCGAGAATTTTATGCGGCAGAGTTTCGCCCTCCGCCTTGGTCATCACGAAGCCTTCGCCCAAGCCATGTCCAGGTTCCAGCCGACCGCGAACGTGCGGTGCAGTGACTCCGGCCGAGCAGGCCAGTTCGATAATATCAGCCTGGGTCGCGAGCGGAACCCCGCGCAATCCGTCGTCATCAGAGGACAGGCCATCGGGCAGACGGCGCAGGACAAACTCTTCCCCGCCATAGGCGAAGGCCCAGCTTTCCATGCTCGCGCCCCCGGACAGCCGCCGCAATTGGCCGAGTTCGCCATCTGCACCAAAGGCTTCGGTGCAATAGGCTGCCAGCTTTTCGTGAAATTCTTCACCTCGCATACAGCCGGCTTAATCAAGCGATTAAAAATGTGCAATGGTTTTGAATGACGAGCGCGGCGCTTGCATGACCCACCATTCGTGCCTAATTCCTCCGGACATATTTGAAAACTGGGGGTCGTCATGCGTGCATTTATTTTTCCGGGTCAGGGCAGCCAGGCGGTCGGCATGGGAAAAGCGCTGGCCGAAGCAAGCGCCACGGCGCGGGAAGTGTTCGAAGAAGTCGATCATGCGCTGGAGCAAAATCTGTTCAAGCTGATGTGCGAGGGGCCCGCCGATGAGCTGACCCTGACGGAAAATGCCCAACCCGCGATCATGGCCAATGCCATTGCGACCTTGCGTGTGATGGAAAAGGACGGCGGACAGTCGCTCGGCGATCTGTGCGCCTATGTCGCTGGCCACAGCTTGGGCGAATATAGCGCGCTGTGCGCCGCCGGAGCCTTGAATTTGACCACCACCGCCGAATTGCTGAAGCTGCGCGGTCAGTCGATGCAGAAAGCCGTGCCGGTGGGCGAGGGCGGCATGGCGGCGTTGCTGGGGGCCGACATCAAAAAGGCATCGGCGCTGGCACATGCATCCGCACAGGGAGAAATCTGTACGGTGGCCAATGACAATGACCCGACCCAGGTGGTGATTTCCGGCCATATCGGCGCGATCGAGCGGGCGATTGCGGCGGCGAAAGATCACGGCATCAAGCGCGGGATATTGCTCCCCGTATCCGCACCCTTCCACTGTTCGCTGATGGAACCGGCGGCCGAAGCGATGGAAGAAGCACTGGCGGAAGCCAGTATATTCCCGCCCGTGGTGCCGGTTTTTGCCAATGTTACCGCTGTTCCGGTCTCGGATGTGGACGAGATTCGCAACCTGCTGGTCCAGCAAGTCACCGGAACCGTTCGCTGGCGGGAATCGGTCGACCATATGGCGGAAGCCGGAATCGAACAATTTGTCGAATCTGGCGGCAAGGTCCTGACCGGCATGGTCGGACGGATTGCTCCCGATGCTGAAACCGTGAGCCTGATCTCAATGAATGACATCGAGGCATTTCTGAAGAGCCTGTAAAAGCCCTATCATAGGGTTTCAATTAACTGGAATTTGAAGGAACAAGCATGTTTGATTTGACGGGAATGACCGCCTTGGTAACCGGAGCATCCGGAGGGATCGGCTCGGCAATTGCGAAATCGCTTGCCGCGCAAGGCGCGACAGTGGCGCTTTCCGGGACCCGCAAGCACGTGCTGATGGAGATGATTCCGGATATGGCCGGCGAAGGCCATATCGTCATGCCGTGCGATCTTTCCAAACCGGACGAGGTCGATGCCCTTGTTCCGGATACGGTCGGGAAGCTGGGCAAGCTGGACATATTGGTCAATAATGCAGGGATTACGCGCGACGGGCTTGTGATGCGCATGTCCGATGAAGATTTTTCCGATGTGCTCCGGGTCAATCTGGAATCGGCCTTTCGCCTCATCCGGGCGGCTGCAAGACCGATGATGAAAGCGCGTCACGGCCGGATTATCTCGATCAGTTCGGTTGTCGGTGCCACCGGCAATCCGGGGCAGGCCAATTATGTTGCATCGAAGGCGGGCCTGGTCGGCATGTCGAAGGCCTTGGCGCAGGAACTTGCTTCCCGCGGCATCACCGTCAATTGCGTCGCGCCAGGATTCATTGAATCACCGATGACCGACGAGCTGACCGATGCGCAGAAAGACGATATCAATCGCAAGATTCCGGCCGGGAAGATGGGAAGCGGTGATGATATCGCCGCCGCCGTGGTCTATCTGGCCAGCCAGGAAGCATCCTATGTTACCGGCCAGACGCTGCACGTCAACGGTGGTATGGCGATGATTTCATAGGGCTTGACCCAAAAACATGATGTCCTGTGCGATTTCGACTTCACTGACACTTGCAAGGCGCGCGTCACCGCACTAGGACGAACTTGATATTTCATCCTAACAAAAAGGGAACGCTCATGAGTGAGACTGCAGACCGCGTAAAAAAGATTGTTGTTGAGCATCTCGGTGTTGAAGCCGACAAAGTGACCGAAGAAGCTGCTTTCATCGATGATCTGGGCGCTGACAGCCTCGACATTGTTGAGCTGGTGATGGCGTTTGAAGAAGAATTCAGCGTCGAAATTCCGGATGATGCCGCCGAAAAAATCGCGACCGTCAAGGACGCCATCGATTTCATCGACAAAAACAAGGGATAATTGATTTTGGGGTGCTGCCGTGAAAACGGGCACGCCCCGGGGCCAATGATCGCTGAGAGATAGCAAAGCGGCTCACCGGCCCGGGAAGAATGTCCTGAACCGGTGGGCGCTTTTGATTCGGGCAGGCTAAGCCCGCAAGGAGAGGCATGATATGCGCCGTGTAGTTATAACCGGAATGGGCCTGGTAACGCCGCTGGGCGGAGATGTGGAAACGACCTGGAGCAATTTGATCGCTTCGCGATCAGGTGCCGGGAAAATCACACATTTCGATGCGTCCGATCAGAAATGCCACATTGCCTGTGAAGTGAAGCCGGCCGATCACGAATTCGGCTTCGATCCCAATTTGCGGGTCGACCACAAGGTTCAGCGGCAGGTTGATCCATTCATCATCTATGGCATTGATGCCGCCGGACAGGCGTTTGAAGATGCCGGTCTGACTGACATGTCGGAGGAAGACAGATTCCGCACCGGTTGTTCCATCGGTTCGGGCATTGGCGGTCTTCCGGGAATCGAAAAAGAATCACTGGTCCTCGCCGAGCGCGGCCCCGGCCGGGTCAGCCCGCATTTTGTCCACGGCCGCCTGATCAATCTGATTTCGGGACAGGTTTCGATCAAATATGGCCTGATGGGACCCAATCACGCTGTCGTCACCGCCTGTTCCACCGGTGCGCACAGCATCGGCGATGCTGCCCGGATGATCGCGCTCGACGATGCCGATGTTATGCTGGCCGGCGGCGCAGAGGCGACGATCTGCCCGATCGGCATTGCCGGTTTTGCCCAGGCGAAGGCTCTGTCCACCAAGCGCAATGATGATCCGACGGCCGCTTCCAGACCCTATGACAAGGACCGCGACGGCTTTGTCATGGGTGAGGGGGCCGGGGTTGTGGTTCTGGAAGAATATGAGCGGGCGAAGGCGCGCGGAGCCAATATCTACTGTGAAGTGGTCGGCTATGGCCTGTCCGGGGATGCCTACCATGTCACGGCACCGCATCCGGAAGGCATCGGTGCCTATAATTCCATGGCCATGGCGCTCAAGCGCTCCGGTCTGACCACAGCCGATATTGACTATGTCAACGCGCACGGCACGTCGACGATGGCGGACGTGCTCGAACTGGCTGCGGTACGCCGTCTGTTCGGCGATGATATTTCCACGATGTCGATGAGTTCGACCAAATCGGCCATCGGCCATCTGCTCGGTGGAGCGGGCGCCGTCGAGGCTATTTTCAGCATTCTTGCGATGCGCGATCAGACCGTTCCTCCGACACTCAATCTTGACGACCCGGAAGATGAATGCGCAGGCGTTGATCTGGTGCCGCATGTTGCCAAGCAGCGGGAGGTCAAGGCCGTGCTCAGCAACAGCTTCGGATTTGGCGGAACCAATGCCAGCGTCATCATGAAAGCGCTCTAGCAACATGCGCCGTCTCGGTTGCCTGGTATTGGTAGCAGCGGCGGTTATCGCAGTCCTGCTGGCGGGTAATTTCCTCTATGGCTGGCACTCAAGCGGTCCGCTGGAGCAACAGCGCACGATCATCATCAAATCCGGTTCGAGCCTGGCGATGGCTGCCGAGGCGATGGAATCGGAAGGTGTTATCAAATCCGCCGATGGCTTTTTGACCCGCGCAAAAATATTGGGCGGATCGGAACCGATCAAGGCGGGTGAATTCGAAATCCCGGCGGGCGCGAGCAACGCGCTGATTCTGGATATTTTGCAAGGCGGAAAATCGGTGCAACGCCTGATCACCGTTCCGGAAGGTACGCCGTCGATCATTGTGTACGAAAGACTGATGGCCGAAAAACTGCTCAAGGGCGATATTCTGGTCCCGGCAGAAGGCTCGATCCTACCGGACAGCTACAGTTTCGAACGGGGCGAGCAACGGGCAGCCGTTCTGCAACGCATGCAAAAGGCGATGAGCGATACGCTGGCCGAACTGTGGCCAAAACGAACCAAGGCCAGCGTGGTCAAGACGCCGGAAGAAGCGATTATATTGGCCGCGATTGTCGAGAAGGAGACGGCCCTAGCGAGGGAGCGGCGGACCGTGGCAGGCGTATATGGCAATCGTCTTCGCAAGAATATGATGCTGCAGGCCGATCCGACGATCATTTACCCGATCACCAAAGGCAAGCCGCTGGGGCGGCGTATCCGGCAATCGGAAATTGCCCAGGTTAACGATTATAATACCTATGCGATGGTCGGCCTGCCCAAAGGTCCCATCGCCAATCCCGGTCGCGCATCGATTGAAGCCGTGCTCAATCCCGCGGATACGCAGGCGCTCTATTTTGTCGCGGACGGCAAGGGCGGCCATATCTTTGCCGAGACGCTGAAAGAGCATAATGCCAACGTCGAGAAATGGTTTGCGATACGCCGCGCTAGGGGGGAAATGTAGCGAGCTTCGATACTACAGGTCCGTGGATTGATGCTTCTCGGATTGGGATCGGGAATTGAAAATTTCGTACCTTTCAATCGGCTTGCAAGAGGAGGGAAACCGATATGTCGGCAAGGCTGGTTCAAATAATCGTGCCCGATGCGGCACTGTCACGGGCGAAGGCGATTATCGCAGAACATTGTAGTCGTTTCTGGCAGGAACCTGTCCCGGACGGTCTCGAAAAATTTTCCTGCGTCGTGCCGAGCCGGTCGATCGAACCGCTGATTGAGGCGCTTGAGGGGAGTTTCCAAGATATCGAAGGCTTTTCGGTTCTTGTCCTGCAACTCGAAGCGGTTTTGCCGGAAATTCCCGAACTGGAAGAAATCGTGCCTTCGCCTTCCGGTGAGCGCAAACCGCCCAGCAAACTGGAAGTTTTTTTCACCCGTGACCGCATCAGCACCAACGAACTTTATGACGATATCGAAGCCAGTCTGGAGCTCCGCCCCAATTATTTGCTGACCGTAATCCTTTCGGCCCTGATCGCGGCTTTGGGTATGCGCAGCGGCCAGACCGCCGTGGTGATCGGAGCGATGATCATTGCCCCGCTGCTCGGCCCGACCATGGCGATGGCAATGGCGGCAACACTGGGTGACAGGACGCTGGGTCGCCGTTCGATGATCACACTGTCGACCGGGATATTGGCCGCTCTGCTGTTCACCTTTCTGCTCGGCATGGCCATCGAGGTTGATCCATTGGTCCCCGAACTCCGGAACCGGACGATTGTCCATCCGGCTGATATTGCATTGGCCCTGGCCTGCGGCGCAGCAGGTGTCCTGGCGTTCAGTCAGGGGGCCTCTCTCTCGCTGGTCGGTGTCATGATAGCGGTGGCGCTGGTACCGCCGATTGCGGCCGCCGGACTATTCTTTGGTAGTGGTGAAGAAACGCTCGGATTCCGCGCCCTGTTCCTGCTGGCTACCAATCTCGTTTGTATCAACGTAGCCGGCATTGTCACATTTCTGGTGCAGGGATTACCGCCGAGAAACTGGCGAATCACCGGTGGCATATTCCTGATATGGCTGGTGATATTGTTGCTGTTTGTCGGATTTGTCGGGGGACGGCTCATTCTGGGCGCAGACGGATCTCTATATTATTCCGGCGATTCACAATTCTCCCGGCAGATTGCTCCCGGTTCCGACTGACAGCCCGGGAACAGGCGCGGAAGGCTTCGGTTCTAATAGTTGAACCGCGCTTTCAGACTTTCTCGCGCTGCCCGATATTCTTCGGTGAACTGATCGACCATGTCCTGCACGCTCATCACGTCATTGATCAGCCCGATGCCCTGGCCGCAGCCCCAGATGTCTTTCCACGCCTTCTTTTCTGTATTGCCACCGGATCCGAAATCCATGGTTTTATAGTCACCTTGCGGCAGGTTGTCGGGGTCCAGGCCTGCTTGTTCGATAGACTGACGCAGATAGTTGCCCTTCACGCCGGTAAACAGGTCGGAATAGACGATGTCAGCGGCTTCGCCTTCGACAATGCCTTCCTTGTAGCCCTGATCCGCATTGGCTTCCTTCGTGGCGATAAAGGCCGATCCGGCATAGCCGAGATCAGCGCCCATCGCCTGTGCTGCCAATATAGATGCACCGCTGCCGATCGAACCGGACAGCGCTACGGGACCATCGAACCATTCGCGGATTTCCTGCATCAATGCGAACGGGGAAAGCGTGCCGGCATGACCACCCGCGCCCGCAGCCACAGGAATCAGGCCGGTTGCGCCTTTTTCAATTGCCTTGTGCGCAAAGCGGTTGTTGATGATATCGTGGAGGGTGATGCCGCCCCAGCTTTTTACCGCCGTGTTGAGGTCTTCGATCGCCCCGAGCGAGGTGATCACAATCGGGACCTTCCATTTTGCGCATGTCGCCATGTCCTGATCGAGACGGTCGTTGGATTTGTGCACGATCTGGTTGACCGCGAACGGCGCTGCCGGCTTGTCCGGATTGTCCCGGTTCCACGCTGCCAGTTCCTCGGTGATCTGGTGCATCCATTCGTCGAGCATGGTCTGCGGCCGGGCGTTCAGTGCGGGGAAGCTGCCGACAATGCCGGCCTTGCACTGGGCGATGACCAGTTCCGGCCCCGACACGATAAACAGGGGTGAGCCGATCAAAGGCAGGCGAAGATTGTCGAAAATGGCAGGTAAAGTCATGGAAACCCCGATTTGAAAAAATATGCTGCCGCATTAGCCGATGCGGCAGCAATTTCTACTGTTATTTTAACCGGGCGCTTAAATCCGGTTGACGGCGCTGAGCAATGCCTCAACCGACGCGGTGGCAACATCACTGTTGATACCGACGCCGTAGAATTCTTTGCCGTCATCGGTTTTGCATTCGATATAGGCGGCCGCTTGCGCATCCTTGCCGGAACCCAGTGCGTGTTCGCTATAGTCGATGATCTCGAGGGTCACGCCCAGCGCAGAGGAAACCGCGTCGACCACGCTGGAAATCAGGCCATTTCCGCGCCCGCTGACCGCTATTTCACCCTCCGGCCCCTTGACCTTGCCGACAAAAATCCGTTCGCCGCCGGTTGACCGCTCGTCATAATCGATCAGGCTATATTGCCCGCTTCCGTCGAGATGATAGCGTTCGCGGAAGGCATCCCAGATATCCGTCGATGACAGTTCGCGGCTTGTCTCGTCGGCCAGTTCCTGCACCGTCCGGCTGAAATTGGCCTGCAGGCGTTTGGGCAGTTTCAGTCCGTAATCCTGTTCCAGTATCCAGGCGATTCCACCCTTGCCGGACTGGCTGTTGACCCGGATTACCGCTTCATAATCCCTCCCGAGATCGCGCGGATCGATCGGCAGATAGGGTACGTTCCAATGCTCGTCATTGCGCTGTTCCTGCGCGGCAAAGCCTTTCTTGATCGCGTCCTGGTGCGAACCCGAGAAGGCGGTAAAGACCAACTCCCCGGCATAGGGATGGCGGGCAGGCACCGGCAATTGGTTGCAATATTCCACGGTCCTGACGATCTCATCCATGTTGGAAAAGTCCAGCTCGGGATCAACACCTTGCGTGTAAAGGTTCAGACCCAATGTCACCAGATCGACATTGCCGGTGCGTTCGCCGTTGCCGAACAGGCAGCCTTCGACCCGGTCGGCACCCGCCATCATACCCAGTTCGGATGCAGCAATCCCCGAACCTCTGTCATTGTGGGTGTGCAGGCTGATCACGACATGCTCGCGCTTGCTGATATTATTGCACATCCACTCGACCTGATCCGCGTAAATATTGGGTGTTGCCGCTTCCACCGTGGCGGGCAGATTGAGAATCAGCGGCTTTTCGGTCGTTGGCTCGATGATATCCATGACCGCTTCGACCACTTCCAGACTGAAGTCCAGTTCGGCGGTGGAGAAGGTTTCCGGCGAATATTCGAAATGCCAGTCCGTATCCGGATATTTTTCGGCCTGTTCGCGCAGGATGGTCGCGCCTTCCCGGGCAATATCCTTCACGCCCTGCTTGTCGAGCTTGAACACGACATCCCGCCAGGCAGGGGAAACCGCGTTGTAGAGATGGACAATCGCCGTCCGTGCGCCCTCAAGGCTGGCAAAGCTGGTTTCGATCAGGTCGCGCCGGGACTGGGTCAGCACCTGGACCACGACGTCATCCGGTATCTTGCCGGATTTGACGAGGCCGCTAATAAAGTCAAAATCGGTGGCGCCGGCGGACGGAAATCCGACTTCGATCTCCTTGATGCCGATTTTGACCAGCAAGTCAAAGAAGCGCTGTTTCTTCTGCGCATCCATCGGATCGATCAGTGCCTGATTGCCGTCGCGCAGATCGGTGGAGAGCCAGCGCGGTGCCTTGTTGATGGTGCGCGAGGGCCATTGCCGGTTTGGCAGGTCTATTTGCGGAAAAGGACGGTATTTCTGTGACGGGTTCTGGTGCATGTCTTCACTCTTATGCTGCTGGAAGATGCGCACAAAGCACAAATTCCCGGGTTTGCCTGTAATATCTGAAAATCATCCCTTAGGCGGGGCGCTGCGTCGTTCTGGCAGCAGCATCGGTACGCCTAAGGGCGTATAAGTCGTAGCAGTCCGAGAGCTTGTGACCGTGTCATGCCGTTGTGTTTATCCTGACCCACAGATAAATCAACCATGTCGGTGTATTTTTTGTGTCGGTGATGCTTTTTTCAGGCGGTGCCGCAAAACCTCATCGAACGGATAGCGGGCCGCTCTTCGTCAGGAAATCTTGCACTTGGCGAGGAAAAAGCGGCGATATGTCGAAGGGGCCAGCGAAACATCCTCCTAATATGGTAAATAATGCATATGGATCATTGTCGCCAAGATCCGGGCGAGTCGAAAAACCGCTCGATCGATAATCGCCGGCAGCAGCGGGAATATTCCTGCAGCCTTTTTACCTTACGTTACAATATTTTAAGATTGACGGGTTAGGGCCGTCACGAATCATCAACGGAAGAACGCGAATGTATCGTCTTGTTTACATGAGCAGACCAACCCGCGAAATGGACCGCGATGAGGCAGATGATCTTTTGCGTCGAGCCAAAAATAACAACGACCGCAACGGCATAACCGGAATATTGATTCATGACCGCAGGAGATATTATCAATATCTGGAAGGGGATGAAGCCGCGGTCGAGGCAACATTTGCCAGGATTGCATTGGATCGGCGTCACCAGGCGATCATCCGACTGAAAAGCGGTACAATAAACCGACGACAGTTTCCAGAATGGACGATGGCGTCAAAAACTGTGACGGCTGACGAAAGCCTGAGAGCCTCTGTCGAACGACTGGTGCAGCAATGCGATCAGGAAGTCGCGGCTGAACTCCTGAATTTTGCCGAAGCCCGGGACCGGGCGGCCGCAAATGAGGCCGCCCGGCTGAAAAAAGGCTAGTTCTTTTCTTTGTCGACCAGCTTGTTGGCGCCAATCCAGGGCATCATCGCACGAAGCTGAGCACCGGTTTCTTCGATCGGATGGGCTTCTGCTGTCTTGCGGGCGGCCTTCAGTTCCGGCTGTCCGGCGCGGTTGTCGAGGACAAAATTCTTCACGAAACGGCCTGACTGGATGTCAGCCAATACCCGCTTCATCTCCGCCTTGGTTTCGTCGGTAATAATCCGTGGTCCGGTGGTAATATCGCCATATTCCGCGGTATTGGAGATCGAATAGCGCATGTTCGCGATCCCGCCTTCGTAGAGCAGGTCGACGATCAGCTTGGTTTCGTGCAGGCACTCGAAATAGGCCATTTCCGGCGCGTAGCCGGCCTCCGTCAGGGTTTCAAAGCCCGCCTGGATGAGATGGGTGATCCCGCCGCAGAGCACGGCCTGTTCGCCGAACAGATCGGTCTCGCATTCCTCGCGAAAATTGGTTTCGATAATGCCCGAGCGTCCGCCACCGACGCCGGAGGCATAGGCGAGCGCGACATCATGGGCATTGCCGGACACGTCGCGATCGATAGCGATCAGGCAGGGGACACCGCCGCCGCGCTGATATTCGCTGCGCACCGTGTGGCCGGGGCCTTTCGGAGCGATCATGATGACGTCGAGATCTTCGCGCGCCTCAATCAGGCCGAAATGGATATTGAGACCGTGCGCAAAGGCGAGGGCGGCACCCTGTTTCATGTTCGCGTGCAGGTCGTCGGCGTAAATGGCTGCCTGATGCTCGTCGGGAGCGAGGATCATGACGATATCCGCCCATGTGGCGGCTTCGGCGTTGGTCATCACCTTGAAACCGGCATCTTCGGCCTTTTTCGCGGTGGCGGAGCCGTCGCGCAGGGCGATGGCGACATCCTTGACGCCGCTGTCCCTGAGGTTCTGGGCGTGGGCATGGCCCTGGCTGCCATAGCCGACGATCGCGATTTTCTTGCCGGTGATCAGGCCGATATCTGCATCGGCGTCATAATAGACTTTCATTTTTCTTCCTTATGTTCAGTTGAAAGCGGATAGGGTTAGGGTGCCCGTTGCAGCCGACATGGGCCAGCCAATATGAGCGATATCGGGTTCATCCGGCATTCGGCCCGCGTGCCACCGCGACTACACCGGTTCGACCCACTTCAACCAGCCCGACTTCGCGCATCAATGCCACAAATGTTTCGATTTTGTCAGGCGCCCCGGTAATTTCAAATATGAAGCTTTCGGTAGAGGCATCCACGATCCGGGCGCGATAGGCATCGGCCAGGCGCATTGCCTCGATCCGGTTGTCGCCTCTGCCCGCCACTTTCACCAGGGCAAGCTCGCGCTGCACATGCGGTCCGGATTCGGTCAGATCCTTGACGCTGTGGACCGGTACCAGCCGATCAAGCTGGGCAATGATCTGCTCGATGACATGCGGTGGGCCGTTGGTGGCGATAGTGATCCGGCTGATCGCATGATCTGCGCTGATATCCGCCACCGTCAGGCTTTCGATATTATAGCCGCGGGAAGTGAACATGCCGGCGATCCGCGCCAATATGCCTGCTTCGTTGTCGACGAGTACGGCGAGCACATGCCGCTCAACGGTTTCTTCCTGAATATGCATCAGACAAGTGCCTTTGCTTGGTCGTTCATCGTACCCTTCACGTCGTCGGGGGAAAGCAACATTTCCGTATGCGCAGCGCCGGACGGGATCATCGGGAAACAATTGGCCAGTTGGGCGACCCGGCAATCCACCATGACCGGGCCATCGGTTTCGATCATTTTCTGGATTCCGGCTTCGAGATCGCTAGGATCTTCAATGCGGATGCCGGTCCAGCCATAGCTTTCCGCCAGCTTCACAAAATCCGGGAGACTATCGCTATAGCTGTTTGAATAACGGCTCTCATAGGTCAGTTCCTGCCATTGACGGACCATTCCCATATATTCGTTGTTGAGGATGAATATCTTCACCGGCAGACGATATTGGGTGGCGGTGCCGAGTTCCTGAATATTCATTTGGATTGAGGCTTCTCCAGCAATGTCGATGACCAGGGCATCGGGATTGCCAAGCTGCGCACCAATCGCGGCGGGCAGGCCATAGCCCATGGTTCCCAGACCACCGCTGGTCAGCCATTTATTGGGTTTCTCGAAATCAAAATGCTGGGCCGCCCACATCTGGTGCTGTCCGACCTCGGTGGTGATTATGGGGTCGCGCTTGTGAGTTGCCTGCCACAATTGACGGATAGCTTCCTGCGGCATGATTTCCTGCTTGCTTTCCGGATAGTCCAGGCAATGGGTTGCCTGCCAGCCCGCGATCCGCGACCACCATTCGGTATATTCCGGCGTGGCATGGCGGCGGCCCTTGAGCACGGCTATCAATTGTTCCATCACCCGGCCCACGTCGCCAACCACCGGAAGATCGACCCGGACGGTCTTGTTGATCGACGAACGGTCGATATCGACGTGGATTTTCTTGCTGTTCGGAGAAAAGGCATCAAGCCGGCCCGTTATCCGGTCATCGAAGCGTGCGCCGAGGCAGATCATTAGATCAGCCTTGTTCATCGCCATATTGGCTTCAAACGTGCCATGCATGCCGAGCATGCCCAGCCATTGGCCGGAAGAAGCCGGGAATGCACCCAGCCCCATCAGGGTCGAAGTGACCGGGCATCCGAGCAATTCAGCCAGTTCCCGCAAGGTTTCGCTTGCCTTTGGTCCGCTGTTGATGACCCCGCCGCCGGTATAAAGGATCGGCGCCTTTGCCTTCATGATCATTTCGGCAGCGCTGTTGATCGCCTTGAAATCACCCTCGGTCTGGGGCTGATAGCGGGGATTGCCTGCGGCAGCATTGCGTCTGAATTCTGCCGCAGCCACCTGGACATTCTTGGGAATATCGATGACCACCGGACCGGGACGGCCCCGGGTCGCGATATGAAACGCTTCCTGGACAACATGCGCCAGATCGGAAGGCTTTTTCACCAGATAGTTATGCTTGGTGCAATGCCGCGTGATGCCGATCGTGTCAGCTTCCTGAAAGGCATCGGTTCCGATCAGGTTGGTTGCGACCTGTCCGGTGATGACGACCATCGGGATACTGTCCATCAGGGCATCGGTGATGCCGGTGACGGCATTGGTCGCGCCGGGACCGGACGTCACCAGCACAACACCGGGCTTGCCCGTGGATCGCGCATAGCCTTCTGCCGCATGGGTCGCCGCCTGTTCGTGCCGAACCAGAATATGCTTGATCTTGGGATGTTCATAAAGTGCATCATAAATCGGAAGCACCGCGCCTCCGGGATAGCCGAAAACGGTATCCACGCCCAGGTCCAGCAAGGTTTCAACCAATATGTCGGCGCCGCATTTTTCGGCCACATCATGCTCCATTAGCTGTCCGTTTCACGTTGCCCGCATGCCATGATGCACTGCAACACAATAGGCAAGGCTTAGTTATCCGGCGCTCGCTACATATCTGAATATATTATGTCAAGGCCTATTAGTGAAATATAGTTTCAAATATATCGCCGTAATCGTTATTATATGGTTGTTCGAGCCGTAGCCATGCGGGCGGACACTGGTTGCGAAACCAGGTATATTGACGCTTGGCATAGCGACGCGTGGCGGTCTGTGCCAGCTCGACAGCGACCTCTCGGGTGATATCACCGGCCAGCCATCGCGCGATTTCGGATACCCCGATCGCCCGCATGACCGGTTGCTCCGCTGGCAGATTGCGGTCCAGCAACTGCTCTACTTCTTCTTTTGCACCCTGGTCGATCATTTCGAGCAATCGCTGGTCACAGCGTTGGTAAAGCCATTCGCGCGGCGGGAGCAGGACCAGGGGATGCAATCCAATTTGCCCACCGATGCCGCCGACCTTGTGCTTGTGCCAGTGGTCGAGCGGCTTTCCGGTTGACTGCATCACTTCCAGCGCCCGTTGAATACGGGTGGTGTCGGTTGGTTGCAACCGTCCTGCGGACACGGGATCCAGCGTCTGGAGCACCCGATATGCTGCCAATGTTTCCATATTCCTGATTTTCTGCCGGACTTCCGGATCGATGGGGGGAATCGGGGCGATACCATCGAGCAATATCCGGACATAGAGACCGGTGCCACCGACCAGTATCGGCAATAAATCGCGGTCATGAGCTTCGTCGATGGCGGTCTTGGCGTCACGCGCCCATCGCGCCGCGGAACAGGCCTCGCTGCCATCTATATAGCCGAAAAGCTGGTGTTCAATGCCGTCCATTTCTGCATCACTGGGCCGTGCACTCAAGATCCTGAGATCCCGATATACCTGAGCGCTGTCCGCATTGATGATCACCGAGGGTTGCTTTTTGGCGATCTCCAGTGCCAAGGCGGATTTGCCGCTGGCCGTCGGTCCCACGATCAGTGCAACATTCTTGTCCTGTTTCGGAGAAATCATGTTCATCGCGACGCTCATAGCAAAAGAATCCCTGAAAGAGAGAGATATTAGAGCGGCGATTGCCTGTCTGAGCGCAGGCGATGCCGCGGTCGTCCGGCAGTCGGAGTTGATCGACGGGCGTGTGATGGATATTTTCTTCGAGGGAGACCCGGTTGTGGCGCGCGCGCAGCTCGAAAGGATCGGCAACGAAGTCGATGTAGCGGTGCAACCTGAAGCCAATCGTCTCAAGAAACTGCTGATTTCGGATATGGACAGCACGATGATCACGGTCGAATGTATTGATGAACTGGCAGATTATGCCGGAATCAAGCCGCAAATCGCCGAAATTACCGAACGGGCAATGCTGGGCGAGCTTGATTTTGAAGAAGCGCTGCGGGGCAGGGTGGCGCTACTCAAGGGACTGGATACAGCCGCTATCCAGCAATGCCTCGATGAACGGGTCAGAATCATGCCCGGTGCGGAGATTCTGGTCAGGACAATGGCTCAGCGCGGCGCACGGACGATATTGGTGTCCGGCGGATTCACAAAATTTGCGGGACCCGTCGCACAAGCCATCGGATTTGAGTCATTTCACGCAAATATTCTGGAGGAAAACGGTGGGTTCCTGACAGGGGGACTGGACGGATCGATAGTGGATTCCGCCCGAAAGGTGGAACTGCTCCAGTCGGATGCAGATACCGCTGGTCTGCCGCTGGAACTATGCATGGCGGTGGGTGACGGTGCCAATGATATTCCGATGCTGAAGCGGGCCGGCCTTGGAATCGCCTATCACGCCAAGCCGAAAGCAGCGCAGGCCGCAGACATAGCCATCAAGCATAATGATCTGACGGCGCTGCTATATATTCAAGGTCTGGCTGCGGACCAGTGGGTCACCCAATGATCGTTATCTAACGCCGTTTGACGATGCAGGCATTGCCGGATGCTTTCACGGTGCCGCACATCGAATCGGCTTGTGCCCTGGTGGTAAAGGGTCCCGCCTGCAATCGGGTAATCCCGCCCGCCCTGACCAGATAGGGTTGCAATCCGGCCAGCGCAGAAACACGCCCTTCCAGTTTCGTCCAGAGATTCTTGGCTTTGCTCTCATCGCTGAACGCCCCAAGCTGCACCCGCCAGTCACCGGCTGCTGCCGCGCGAACCGGCGCTGCCGACGCAACCGGTGCGATCGGAGCAGGTTGCGGGGTGGGCGCATAAGTTACGCCGGGAGGGACGGGAGCGGGTGTCGGAGCTGGCGTTGGAGCGGGAGTGGGGACAGCGGGACGAGACGGGGGCAATTGCGCCGTTTGCACCGTTCCGGTCGACTGGGCAGGTCGCAAACCACCGATTTGCGCGGTCCTTACCCGCTTTTCGTCTTGTTCCATCTGACCGGCGAGTTCGATCGCGCGCCGCCGGTCTTCGACGGGAATGAAGCGATCCATCTGGGCCATATTGGAAGTCGCCTGCGGCAATCCCTGTGCCGATGCACGGGTCATCAGAGCATAGGCCTTGATCCAGTCCTTTTCGACAAAATCTCCATTAAAATGGCCCGTGCCGAGCACATATTGCGACCGTGGTTCGCCGCGCTCGGCGGACGCCTGCAAATAGGGCAAGGCTTCGCTCCGGCGGTTGTTCTGGAACAATATCAGACCATAATTGTCATTGGCTTGCAGATGGCCCTGGTCCGCAGCTTTTTTGTACCATTTTTCCGCTTGCGCCAGATCCCGGGGAACACCACGGCCCAGTTTATAAGCCTGTCCGAGATTGAACTGCGCATCGGCATCACCAGCGTCGGCGGGGCCGCGCCATTCCTTAATCGCAGTTGCAAAATCGCCGCGTCCCCAAGCATCAACCCCGGCTTTTACATCCGCCTGGGCCGGTGCCGAAACAAAAAAGAGTGCCATGCCGAGCAACTGAGCGACGGGAAGAATGGCCTTTTTCATGGTCGGTTCCTTGGTGATCAATTATCAATAACGAGGTAATACTAGCCGATTCCGTATTGCTAAACTGCCGGAACTCTTCAAGTCTAGCAAAAACTGGCGGTGCGGTTCAGCAATTTCTTCCCGCAGTGATGTAAACTTTTTTCAGAAATGCAAAAATCGTCTTGAATTTGTTAACCCTATTTTAGCTCTGCTCTGTCACAAAAGCGCCCGAATATAAATTTTTGGGCAAATTCTGCCGGTGATGAAACAAGGGGAAGAGCGTGCGAGTTCTAGCAATGGCTTCGCAAAAGGGCGGCTCGGGCAAGACGACATTGTCGGGTCATCTGGCTGTGCAGGCACAATTGGCCGGGGCTGGCCCCGTCGTCCTGATTGATATCGATCCA
>JBLWTQ010000015.1:0-96988 GCA_048270065.1 Parasphingorhabdus sp.
TGTTTCGGCTGATTTGCATCATTTGAATTCACGCTTGCTTGGCCCCTGTGATAGATTTGCGAAATGCGGGATGGAATAAGCCTGAATGGCACCATGAGCACCGGTTCCGGTTCGATTGGCCTTGCCCTTAGCATGCTGTTTCATCCGCGACAATTGCTTGAATTCCTGCTGCAGAAAAGACCTCTGGAAAAGCTTGAACAGCTGCTGGAAAGGGAGCGGGATCAGTTGCCCCTTTGGTTGCCGGTGGCGCTGGGTTGCGGGATCGCCGCCTGGTTTCAACTTGCTTCGCCGGCCTGGTGGCTCGCATTCCTGAGCCTCTGTGGTTCGGTGGCCCTGTTCGCGGTGATGCGCGGACGGGAACGCCGAACAGAAAGCGCGCTCCTCTGGTTCTGTCTGTTTGCGGCGATCGGTTGCGGCCTGATCTGGTTCCGGTCCTGGCAGGTTGCCGCACCGGTGCTGGAGCGCCCTCTCGTCGCCACGTTCAATGCCGGGATCGAACGCGTCGAACCGGTATTGGCGCGGGATATTGTAAGGCTCACGCTGCACACCGGAGATAATCCGCAGCTACCACCGCGCGTCCGGGTGAATGTGCCGGTCGATCATGCGCAATCCGGGCTGCAAAACGGCGCGCTGATCCAGTTGCGTGCGCGCCTGATGCCGCCGGCCATGCCTGCGCTACCCGGCGCCTACGATTTTTCCGAACGCGCCTGGTTCCAGGGCCTCGGCGCTACCGGCCAGGCACTGGGTGAAATTACCCTGTTGCGCCCAGCCGATCCGCTGTTCGCTCTCTCCCGATACCGGCAGCGGCTTTCGGCGCATGTCCAGTCGCAGATGCCCGGCGCGGCCGGTGCGATTGGCGCAACCCTGGCGAGCGGGGATCGCGGCGCGATCAGCGAAGCGGACGCCGAAGCGATGCGGCGCAGCGGGCTGGCCCATCTGCTCTCGATCAGCGGCCTGCACGTTACTGCGGTGGTTGGCGCCGTCTATCTGCTGATACTCAAGACTCTTGCCCTGGCACCACCCCTGGCGCTGCGATACCGGTTGCCGGTCGTGGCCGCCGGTTGCGCCGCGCTGGCCGCCGTCGCCTACACGCTGATGACCGGCGCGCAGGTTCCGACGATCAGGGCCTGCGTGGCCGCCCTGCTGGTGCTGGTTGCCCTGATAATGGGGCGCAGCGCGATAACCTTGCGCATGGTTGCGGCGGGCGCGCTGTTCGTGCTGATCTTCTGGCCGGAATCGCTGGTCGGGCCGAGCTTCCAGCTGAGTTTTGCAGCGGTCACCGCGATCATCGCCCTGCACGAACATCCGCGCATCAAGGCGCTGCTCATGCTCCGTGAGGAGCATATGTTGCGCCGCGTCGGGCGCTTTGTGCTGTCCCTGTTTCTGACCGGGCTGGTGGTGGAAATCGCCCTGATGCCGATCGCCCTGTATCATTTCCACAAGGCGGGGTTGTACGGCGCGCTCGCCAATATCATTGCCATTCCGCTGACAACATTTGTGATCATGCCGATGGAAGCGCTTGCCTTGTTGCTGGATAGTCTCGGACTGGGCGCACCCCTCTGGTGGCTGTGCGACAAGGCTTTGATCAGCCTGATCGCGCTCGCCCATTTTGTGTCCGGTCGTCCCGGCGCGGTGACGATGTTGCCATCGATGCCGGTCATCGCGTTCGGACTGGTAATATGGGCCGGTCTGTGGATCTGCCTGTGGCGGGAGCGGTGGCGCTATCTCGGCCTGATCCCCGCCATCATCGGGGCCTTGCTGATCACCACCACCCGCGCGCCGGATATCTATATCACTGGTGACGGGCGCCATGTCGGCATCCGCAACGAACGCGGCGAACTGGCCATGCTGCGAACCCGCAGCGGCGACTTCATTCGCGACATGATCCTTGAAAATGCCGGCGTGGAAGGGGAATCACAGCCGCTGGAAGACTGGCCCAATGCGGCTTGCAATGCCGATTCCTGCCTTGTTGTCCTGACCCGGAATGGCCGCGATTGGATACTTTTGGCCACCCGCAGCTCCCACTATATTTCCGCGCTGGCGCTGTCCGCAGCCTGTCGCCGGGCCGATATCGTGGTCAGCGACAGGTACCTGCCAGCAAGCTGTCAGCCGCGCTGGATCAAGGCGGACCGGGACCTGCTGTCGCGGGTCGGCGGCATGACCATCGATCTGGAAAAACAGAAAATATCAACCGCACTCGCACGGACCGGCCGGCATGAATGGACCCGCTATCGGTCCAACAAAACGGCTGCGGAGGGCAGCTACTCCCGTCCCGCAAACTAGTAGCGCCGCAGCAATCCGGCCATCTTGCCCTGAATCCGCACTTCGCCGGGGTTGTAAAGCTGTGGCTCATAGGCCGCGTTGGCCGGGTCAAGCCGCAGGCGTCCCCCGTCCTTGCGCAGATATTTCAGAGTGGCTTCCTCGTCGTGGATCAGGGCGACGACAATCTCGCCATCGCGCGCGACTTCGGTTTTCTGGATCAGCGCGTAGTCGCCATCGAGGATGCCCGCGTCGATCATCGAGTCGCCCGACACTTCCAGCGCATAATGTTCGCCGGGGCCAAGCAGTGCGGCGGGAACGCTGAGCGCGGACTGTCCTTCCAGCGCTTCTATCGGCGCGCCGGCGGCGATCCGTCCATGCAAGGGGATTTCCAGAATGTCGTTACTTGCCATGGGGGCAGGGTTCGAAACCACCTCGCGCACCGGCGTTTCAGGGCGCAGCGTGACCACGTTTGAGGGCGCCGTTTCGTGCAAGCCGCCTTCCGGCAGTTTCAACACTTCCAGCGCCCGTGCCCGGTTGGGCAGGCGGCGGATGAAGTCCCGCTCCTCCAGCGCACTGATCAACCGGTGGATGCCGGATTTCGACTTCAGGCCGAGCGCTTCCTTCATTTCCTCAAACGAGGGGGAAACGCCGCTTTCCTTGAGCCTGTCATCAATGAAACAGAGGAGTTCATGTTGCTTTTGCGTGAGCATGTCCAGTATTCCTGTTCTGGGAACGAATAAGGAACAATTATGAAACAAAACGGGGGAAGTCAAGCAGGAAGTGATTAATTCCGGTGGCGCAACGGTAGGGAGTTGGACGAATGTGTCAGCTGATTCGATGGCGGCTATTCGCGTTTGCCGTTTAAAAAGCTGCCGGTCTGAAACCGCCCCACTAGGGGACGTTCGTCTGAACCCAATCAGCTGGCAGTTGATGCCAAGGGGCGTCCGGAAACCGCCGAGCATATTCCTCTTTTACTCGGCGCTGCCGCCAAACTGGTCCCCCAACGTGCCAAAGAGCTTCCTCTTCCCCAAAATCCGCGGTGAGCCTTGCGGGTATGTGCTGCTCGGCGTCCCAGCTTGCTATTATTTCCATGTTTTGGATGGCGGGGTCTTCGACCCGAGTATCGTATTCCGCGTCACCGTCTGAAATGCTTACGACCAGCGTTCCCACAGGCCACTGAACCATCGGCCAAGATTCTTTGAGGCCGATATTCAGTTCAAATCTACCGAGTTTAGACCAAGCTCCCGAGCGCAGCGCTCGCGTGATCGACGGAGCTTCGACGACTATCACTGCCATCAGTGGTGTCGAGAGAACATCAACCGGCGAGGCGACATTATGATCGCGGCGACGAAAGAAGCCGACGCGCTTATCCGAGGTCACTTGTCCATAATAAACCCACTGCCTTTCACCAGTGACAGCGTAAAGCGTTCCAGGTTTCAAATCGACGCGGGAAGATAGCTTGGCTTCGAACATGTTCGTTGAGTAAGTTGATTACGGCTCGCGTGTCAATGCCGGCTAACCAACCAGTTTCAGCCTTTCAAACCGATTTGGCAAGGTGCCGATAGCAGACGACGCTCGGGGAAGCAGGCGTCAATTTCTGGTAAAGCGAAAGCTCTTCTCAGAACGCGGCCACTATATCGCAATATACGCGACCATTGCACCCGCCTCTGCCGCATCCGCACCCGTCGGCCGGCAAAGCAGTGCATTGGCCGCGGCCAGCACCGAGAGTTTGGCGCTGTCCTGGCTGTTGAACGGCGTGATCCCGCTCCGGTCGACCTTGGCCCGCAGGAACTGGGCGCGGGGACCGTTGGCGGGCAGGGTTTCGGTGGTTGGGGCGCTTTGATATTCTTGCAGATATTTCTTCGCTCCGGCCATGTAGCGCACCAGCGGCAGCAGAAACAATGTGGCCGCGACAAAGGCCGAGGCGGGGTTGCCGGGTAGTGCCAGTATGACGGTCGAGCCGATCCGGCCTGCCATTACCGGCTTGCCCGGTTGCATGGCTATTTTGTAAAAGTCGATCTCGGCGCCGAGCTTGCGGAAGGCGGGGCCGACCAGATCATGGTCGCCGACCGAGGCGCCGCCGATGGTGACGATAATATCGCAATCCTTTGCCGATTCCAGCGCCGCGCACAAGGTTTCCATATCGTCGGCTATGCGGCTCAGGCTGCGGGTTTCGGCGGTCAGGCCGGACAGCATGGCTGACAGCATGACGTCATTGCTGGCGGGTATCTGGTGGGGCAGGGTTTCGTGACCCGGCGCGACCAGTTCATCGCCGGTCGACACCATCGCTACCCTTGGCTGGCTCCCGACCAGAAGCTCACCATAGCCCGCGATCACCGCCTGACCCAAAGCAGCCGCGTTGAGCAAGCTGCCAGCGCGCAGGCCGCTATCGCCGCGCTCGAAATCGCCACCCTTGTGACGGACATGACGCCCTCTGCTGGGGGATGGCTCAGCGGTCAGGCGGATGGTTTTGCCGTCGGCCGCAACATTTTCCTGCATGACGACGGTATCAGCGCCCTCGGGCAACAGGGATCCGGTAAAGATACGGGCCGTTTCTCCGGGGTTGAGCGCCGGGCAGGGCGGGCTGCCGGCCTTGCACTCGCCGACCAGCGTCCATGGCCCATCGCGATCCTCGAAGCGGATGGCATAGCCATCCATGGCCGACATATCGCCAGCCGGCTGATCACGCTTTGCGACCAGATCCTCGGCAAGATAGCGGTTCCATGCTTTCTGCACGGGAAGCGTTTCGGACGGCAGGCGCGCGGCAAGCGCAATCAGCCGGTTCTGGGCTTCGTCGACAGGCAAAAGAGCGCTCATGACGCCACCCATTCTCCCGATTTTCCTCCGGTTTTGGACAGCAGCCGAATATCGCCGATCACCATGTCCTTTTGCATCGCCTTTGACATATCATAGATTGTGAGGAGTGCGACAGAACAGGCTGTCAAAGCTTCCATTTCCACTCCAGTTTTGCCAGTGAGGCGGGCCATGGAACGGACCAAAATGCCGTCATCCAGAAACTCGAAATCGACGGCCACCTTGGTCAGCGCCAAGGGATGGCACAGGGGTATCAGGTCGCTGGTCTTCTTCGCCGCCATGATCCCGGCGATCCGGGCCGTCGCCAGCACATCGCCCTTTTTCATCATATTGGTCTTTATAGCTTCCAATACTTCCAATTTCATTGCGATCCGGCCCTCGGCGCGGGCCTCGCGGACGGTGTCGGCCTTGTCGCCGACATCGACCATATGGGCCGCGCCGTCGCCGTCGATATGGGTCAGTTTGCTCATGCTTGCCCCGTCAATAATTGCCGTGTTGCCGCTTCGACATCATCCTGCCGCATCAGCGATTCCCCGACCAGAAACGCGCGGGCGCCCGATCGGGACAGGCGCTGGCAATCCTCGTGGGTAAAAATGCCGCTTTCGGATATCATGATCCGGTCTTCCGGTACCAGTCTGGCCAGACGTTCGGTCTGCTCGAGGCTGGTCTCGAAGGTTCTGAGATTGCGGTTGTTGATGCCGAGCAACGGTGATTGCAGCTGCAGCGCCCGTTCCAACTCCGCCTCGTCATGCACCTCGATCAGCGCGTCCATGCCGAGAGACAGGGCTTCCGCTTCGATCTCCGCTGCCAGGCCATCGTCCAGCGCCGCCATGATGATCAGGATCGCATCGGCCCCGAGCGCACGTGATTCTGCGATCTGCCAGGGGTCGACCATGAAATCCTTGCGCAGGCAGGGCACGTTGACAGCGGTGCGCGCGGCGACGAGATAGTCATCGTGACCTTGAAAATAGGGCTGGTCGGTCAGAACCGACAGGCAGGCTGCCCCACCAGCCTGATAGGCCCGCGCGTGTGACGGAGGATCGAAATCCTCGCGGATCAATCCCCTGGATGGACTTGCCTTCTTGATCTCCGCGATCAGGGCGAAGCCATGGGCCGATTTTTCCCTGATGGAGGCGATGAAGCCGCGCGGCGGGGTCTGGTGCTCGATATCGTCGCGCAGTGCCGAGGCTGATACCTTCGCCTGCTGTTGCCGGACGTGGTCGCGTTTGGCGGCGCATATTTCGTCGAGTTTATTCATTGATTGGCAATCCAGCAATTAAGCAAGGCGTTGGCAAGGCCCTTGTCGAGCGCTTCTGCCGATTCCTCGACACCCGCTTCCCAGCTTTCCACTTCTCCCGCGACCATCAGGGCGGCGGCGCTGTTGAGCAGTACGGCATCGCGATAGGCGGATTTTTCACCCTGTAGCAGCGCCTGCAAGGCCGCCGCGTTATATTCGGCATCACCGCCCCTGATTGTTTCGGCGGGATGACGGGTCAAGCCGGCATCTTCCGGGGTGATGCGGCTGATCGTGATACTTCCCCTGTCGATGACCGCAATGCGGCTGGAACCGGATATGCTGAGTTCGTCGAGACCTTCCTCGCCCGAGACGATCATCGCTTTTTCATAGCCCAGCTGCCCTGCCGCCTGGGCATAGATGTCCACCAGATCGGGCGAGGCAACGCCGATTAGCTGGCGTTTGACCCGCGCCGGGTTGCACAGCGGACCAAGCAGATTGAATATCGTCCGTTGGCCGATATCCTTGCGGATCGGGGCGAGCGGGCCGAGCGCGGGATGGTGGTTGGGCGCGAAGAAAAAGGCGATACCGATTTCGCGGAGGCTCTGCTCGCCATTGGTCGCTGCCTTGGTGAGATCCAGACCCAGCGCCTCCAGCGTATCCGCCGCCCCCGACTTGCTCGAGGCCGCGCGATTGCCGTGTTTCGCCATCGGCACGTCGCAGGCGGCGACAATCAGCGCGGTGGCGGTCGAAATATTCAGGCTGTGGCTGCCGTCGCCGCCGGTGCCGCAGACATCTATCGCGTTGGCGGGCGCGTCCACGCCGATCATCCGGGCGCGCATTTCGGAAGCTGCGGCAGCGATTTCCACCGCCGTTTCGCCGCGCTTGGCCAAGCCAACCAGAAACGCCTTGATATCATCGGTGGAGCAGGCCCCGTCCAAAATCGCGGCAAATGTCTCGCGGGCCTCTGCTTCTGCCAGGGGACGGGCTGGATCGGGAAGTCTCATGCCACTGCCTTCGCTTCGATCCCCGCGATCGCCATGAAATTCGCCAGCAGGGCATGACCATGTTCCGTGGCGATGCTTTCCGGGTGGAACTGGACACCGTGAATGGGCAGGCTTTCGTGGCGAAAACCCATGACGGAACCGTCCTCGGCGGTGGCATTGACCGGGAGGGAGTCGGGAATGTCGTTGACGATCAGCGAGTGATAGCGGGTCGCGGTATAGGGCGAGGGCAGGCCGGCAAAAACACCGCTGCCGTCATGGATGACCGCCGATGTCTTGCCATGCATCAACCCGCCCCGCACCACCGTGCCGCCGAAATGCTGGCCGATGCTCTGGTGGCCGAGACACACGCCGAGCAAAGGTTTCTCTGCATCGGCGCAAGCCGCCACCAGATCGAGCGAGATGCCGGCCTCATCGGGGGTGCGGGGGCCGGGCGAGATCAGGAAGGCCTGGGCGTTGGTCCGGATGGCCTCGGCAGCGGTCAGCGCGTCATTGCGCTCCACCCGCACCTCTGCGCCCAGTTCCATCAGATAATGGACCAGGTTGAAGGTGAAGCTGTCATAATTGTCGATGACCAGGATCATGCAAAGCTGCCTAGTGGCAATTATCCTTCAGGCCAAGTGTTTCTGCGAAGGCTTTGACCTGAGGCTTTGCGGTGATAGGGAAAGTGCCAACAACATGCCGTTAGTCCTGAGCTTGTCGAAGGACGCTTCAAGTCCAGACCCGCACTTCGACAGGCTCAGCGCTAACGGTTTTACTAACATATCTACTTGGAGAGTCATCATGGGCGAGCCCGTCACCGTCAATATCCCGCATAAACTGGGACTGGAGGAAGCCAAGAGCCGGATCGGCAGCGGCATCCATACGCTGAGCGACATCATCCCGGGCGCCAGCCTGACCGACCATCACTGGGAAGGCGACCATCTCCACTTCACCCTGGAGGCGGTCGGCCAGCGGATCGGCAGCGAAATGCAGGTCCGCGAGGATGAAGTCTACGCCATTTTCGACCTGCCGCCGATGCTGGCGATGTTTGCCAACAAGATAAAGGCAAAGCTGCAGAAGGAAGCGCCGAAGCTGCTGGAATGAGGGACCCGTTGAGGACCCTTTCAAGTCGGGAAGCACTGAACCAAGCCGGACGCAAATAAAGAGTTGGGACGCTATGAAAGTCGAAATTGTCACAGACCCCCCGACATCGGATTCGGATATTTTGAGCCGCGGTATAACGGACTTCAACCGCTCGCAGATACCCGATCTGGAACCGAATGAGGACGAGGCGAAGTTTTTCGTTTTTGCGAGGAATGACGCGGACGATATCATCGGCGGAATCCGCGCTATATGCTTTTGGAATACCTTACATATTGAACTGCTATGGCTATCAGCAGAATGTCGCGGTGCGGGCATCGGCAAAGAGCTGATCGTCTTGGCCGAGAATTTCGCGATAGAGGAAAAATGCGAAAAGGCTTTTGTTGAAACAACCAGCTGGCAAGCAAAGCCGTTTTACGAAAAAAACGGTTATGTCCATATTGCTACTTTGAATGATCGCCCGAAAGGCCATGCTTCGCATTATCTGATCAAAGATCTGATCTCTGAAGTTTGATATCGGTCCTGGTATTCGGGAACTCTTTTCGGCTTGGATAGCAATTCCTGATCACGATCATATCTTTTAGCCAGAACGAACCTCGCAGTTCACTGCCCAAAACTAACATCCCGCGCCCGCTTGACCGCCTCTTTCGCCGCCGTCAACATACGCGCCACGGGTTTCGGGCGGTCGTCTCAGATTTGCCCATTGATAGGTAATATCCCTGATTCAGTCAGGGGCTATCGACAGCTAATTATCTGTCCAAGTTTTTGAAATCTTGTTGTCAGGATAGTCACCAACGATGGAGCAGGAACATGACACTTTCCTATCTGCGCTTAGCTGAAACTGGCGGTTCATGATATGTCGCATATGAGAATGAGGCACAGGCATCGCGGAGGAGACGGCAATCGTGGCGCCAGAGCTGGTGCTGGTCGTCGCCCGGATACAGAAGATTCCGAGCAGACAGCGGCATCGACGACGGGCCTTCCGGAAGAGATTGTTTCCGTGCTTGATACGGCGCTGGCGGATGAACGTCTGGCCCTTGCAACCTATTGGGCCATCACGGAGCGGTTTGGGCCGGTGCGGCCATTTATAAATATTGCCAAGGCGGAGCAGCGCCATATAGGCGCTTTGCTCAATATCTATGCGGACCATGATATTGGGTTACCGGAAGATGAGACAAGCCTCGATCCGGCACTTGAAAATGCCGACCTACTGGATTTGTGCAAGTTGGGCGTTGAAGGCGAAATAGAAAATGTCCGACTCTATGATGAGCGATTATTGCCAGCAGTATCTGCTTATCCCCGCATACAATCGGTCCTGAAAAATTTGCGGGATGCATCGGAGCTGCGGCATAAACCGGCCTTTGAGCGTTGTGTCCGGCGTCTGACTCCGGCGCGCTAATCCAGCGGCTCCGGTGAAGCCAAGCCGGTTAAAGAATAGCCAGGACCAAATCTGCGTCCGTCGTTGTAATGTCTAATGCGTGAACTGGATAAGCCCGATCGTTCCGATGCCCGCCGCGATAAGGATGAACTGGAGCAGCGCCGAACCCGGCGTCGTCCTGCGATGAAGACCCGGCATCAGGTCGGCAACAGCAATATATATGAAACTGGCTGCGGAGAGCGCCAGGATATAAGGAATAGCCTGCTGGGTTTCTCCGAGAAAATAATAGGCAATAATTGCCCCTGGCAGGGTTGTGATGGACGACAGGGAATTGAGGAGGAGAGCCTTCATTCTGGAGTAGCCATTTTCCAACAATATCGCGAAATCACCAACCTCTTGCGGGATTTCATGGGCGATTACGGCCAGAGACGCCGCAATGCCAAACGGGATCGAAGTCAGGAAAGCCGCGGCGATGACGAAGCCATCGACAAAATTGTGAAAAGCGTCGCCAATCAACAACAATGGACCCGAACGCGCGTGGACTTCGCATTCTTCGTCGTGACAATGGCGCCAGATAACCATTTTTTCGAGCGCAAAGAAAAGCACAATGCCGGCCAGAATAGTACCGGAGACCGCTATCGGCGAGGCTTGGCTGAGAGCCCTGGGTATCATCCCGAGAAAGGCAGCGCCAAGCAAAGTACCGGTTGCATAGCTGATAAGGCACGGCAGGATCGATTTCCGGGCATTTTTCGGAAACAATAGCATCAACGCCGCACCGGCGATCGCGCCGAGGCTGCCCAATATACTGAAAACGATGATCCAGCCCAACAACATTAATCGCTCGGTTCACCCCACTTGCCATAAACCCCGGGTTGGCTCCTGCGACCGAAGGGAGTGTTGCAGTTCACTGCCCGAAACCAACATCCCGCGCTCGCTTCACCGCCTCTTTCGCCGCCGCCAGCAAAGCGCCGGCCTTTGCCCGGCATTCCGCCAGTTCATAGGCGGGATCGCTATCCGCCACGATCCCCGCACCCGCCTGCACGTGCAGCATGCCGTCCTTCACAATTCCGGTCCGCAGCACGATACAGCTGTCCATGCTGCCATCCGGCGAGAAATAGCCGACACCGCCGGCATAGGCGCCGCGGGTTTCGGGTTCGAGTTCGGCGATAATCTCGCATGCGCGGACCTTCGGTGCGCCGCTGACCGTGCCGGCGGGGAAGCCGGCGAACAGGGCGTCGAGCGCCTCCTTGTCCGGGGCCAGCTGGCCGACCACGTTGGAGACGATATGCATGACATGGCTGTAGAATTCGACCGTATAGCTGTCGGTAACCTCGACGCTGTTCGCGGTCGCCACCCGGCCGACATCGTTGCGCCCGAGATCGAGCAGCATCAGATGTTCGGCCCGCTCTTTGGGATCGGCGAGCAGGCTGTCCCGGTTCGCCTTGTCCTCGGCGGCATTGGCTCCGCGCGGCCGGGTTCCGGCGATCGGGCGGATGGTGACCTCGCCATCGCGCGCGCGGACCAGGATTTCCGGACTGGAACCGGTCAGCGCAAAACCCGGCAGGTCGAGGAAGAACAGGAAGGGCGAGGGATTGATCCGGCGGAGCGCGCGATACAATTCAATCGGCGGCAGGGTAAAGGGGGTGGTGAAGCGCTGCGCCAGCACCACCTGAAAGATATCACCCGCCTCGATATAGTCCTTGGCGCGCAGAACCATTTGGCAATATTTTTCCGCGGAAATCTGGGGGGTGAATTCCGGTCCGTTCGGGCTGAGCCTGTCGAAGCCAGTCTCGTTGGTGCCTGACAATTGTCCTTCGACAGGCTCAGGACGAACGGGGTTGGACAGGCCCCGCTCCACTTCATCGAGCCGCTCTTCTGCTACGGCGATGCTGGCTTCGCTATCGCCATCGTTCTCCGGCCATACCGGCGCAACCAGAAACAGCTCATCCGCCAGCCGGTCAAAGATCAGGATCACCGTCGGTCTGACAAACAGCATGTCGGGCAAATCCAGCTCGGACTGCGGCGCGCGTGGCAATTTTTCGACCAGCCCGATCGTTTCATAACCAAAATAGCCGACCAGACAGGCGAGGGCGCGGGGCAGTTCTTCCGGCACGTCCATCTCGCAGGCCTTGACGAGATTGCGCAAGGCGGAAAGGCTGTCGCCGCTTTCAGGAGCAAAGGCTTCGCGGTCCGTCAGCCATTTTCGATTGATCGCCGCTTGCGTGCCATCAGCCCGGAATATCAGATCGGGCGCAAGACCGATCATGCTGTGACGTCCCCTGGTTTCACCGCCCTCAACCGATTCGAGCAGATAGTCGCCGCGGCCATCGTGCATCAATTTCAGCGCCGCCGACACCGGCGTTTCGGTATCCGCTACCTGCCGTCGCCAGATCAGGGCCGGTTTGCCATTCCCCAGTGCCGCGCGCGCCGCCTCGGTGCCGAAACTGCCCGCCATGAATGCGTCAATTACCGCCGAGCAGCTGTTTTTTCAGGGCAGCGAGCGCATCATCGTTCCGTTCCACGCCAACATCGGCTTTCATCGCGTTGATGAACTGGGCGGTATATTCATTGCCGAATACCTGCTTGAATTGCGCCCGGGTGGCCTGCAGCAAATCATCCCGCTTCGACGCATCACCGCGATTGAGCTTGTCGAGAACGACCACGAACCAGCCCTGATCGCGTGGCGCTTCTAGGGATTTTGCGGTGCCCTGCGCCATGCTGAACATCAGACTGATCGGAGCAGGCACCTGCCCTTGCTGGCTTTGCCGGGCGAGTTCAGCTCTTGACGAACGAATCCGTTCGGGACTGGGCAGTTTCACGCCGGCATCGGCGACCGCTTTGGACAAGGTCGTACCGTCACTGACTGCCTTTGCAATCTTGTCTGCCACGGCCTTGGCTTTTTTCGATCCCTGGTTGAGCATATAGTCCCGGGTCACCAGCTGCTCGATCTGCGCCAAAGGCGGCGGAGCGGCTCCGGTAATTTCCGAAACATCGATCGCGGCATATTGCTCGCCGGGGATGATTTCGACGATTTGCGGATCGGAATCTTCGTCGAGCGCGAAGGCGATCGGCAATATGCGCTGCATTTCCGGGATCGGTTTGTAATTCTGATCATTCGGATTCTGGCCGTTGGCGAGGAGAGCGGGGGTAGACTCCACTTTCAGTTCCTCTGCCTTGGCGATATCGCCGAGCGTCGCCCCGTCGGCAAATTCATCCTCCAGCCTGACGGTCAGTTCGGCCATGGCTTCTTCGATTTTTGAACGGGTGAGTTCGCTGACAATCTCGGCGCGTACCTGTTCGAGTGAACGGGCCGGAATCTGCTTGATATCCTTGGCCTTGACGATGTGCCAGCCGAGCGCGCTTTGCGCCGGTCCGGCGACAGCGCCCGAACGGGCGGCGAACGCCGCGTTGGCGACAGCCTGTGAAGCGGCATTGGCGAAGTCGGCTTTATTGACCGTTCCCACTTCCGCCGCAGACAGTCCGACCGACTGTGCCGCCTGTTCGATCGAAGTGCCGCCGTTGATCTTGCTAGCGAGCGCCTTCGCGGCGGCTTCGGTCGGCAAGATAACCTGAATGAGATTGCGGGTCTCGCTGGCCGAATATCGCGGCTTGTTGAGATTGTAATAGCCGGCGATTTCCTTTTCGCTGGGCTTGATCTTGTCGTTGAACCGCGATTTGTCGAACAAGGCATAGCGGATCGTTCGACGTTCGGGAATAGTGTAGCGGGCTGCATTCTTGGCGTAGAATGCCGCAACCGCTGCTTTTGCGGGCTTGATGTTTTCGATGAAGGCAACCGAAGGAATGGTTGCAATTTGTCCTTCGCGCGATTCCAGCAGCAGGGAGGCATAGGGAACGACAAGCTTTTGCGGCACCGCTGTGCCATACCCTGCTGCGGTCAACAGCTGGTCAGCCAGCAGATTGCGGGTAAAATCGCTGCGCAACTGGGTTTCATTGATACCCTGCTGCTGCATGGCGCGCCGGAAATTCTCTTCGCTGAACTGCCCGTCTGCGCCCTGGAAGGTCGGAATACTGGCAATTTCGCCGTCGACCAGACGCTTGCCTGCTGCAAGGCCGTATTTGGTGCCGAAATCGGCAATGGCAAAGCTGTTGATCAGGCGCTCGAGGACATCGTCGAAGCCGCCGCCGTTGATATAGGTCTTGAGATCGAGTGCGGTGTTCTCCCGCTGCTCGCTGCGAAAGGCATTGGTGACGGATTGGCTGAGTTCCGCGGTGCTGATTTTGCTGTCCCCGACCTTGGCAGCCGTCCCCGATCCCGTAACTCCTCCAAATGTGCCGCTGCTCGACACATCGGCGGTAGCAAAGGCAATGGCGATCAGACCGACGAAACAAAAAGTCAGGAACAGGCCCAGTTTCGAGGAAAAAATGCGGCGGAAAAAACTGATCATAAAAGAGATGTTCCATTGCGGGAGTTGGATTTGCGCCTGCTTTAGGCGGCTTGGCTTTGTGGTTCAAGCAAAAGACTGCCGAAGAAAATTGGCAAGGGGATAGTTATTTGTTAGCGGATGAATATCACCAAAACAGAAAAGGCAACGGGCATCATGGCAAACCGCAAATATATTGTCGGCAACTGGAAAATGAACGGATTGCGCGAGCAGCTTGCGGAAATCGCAGCCATTGCTGCCATTGCAGCCGGTCATGATGGGGTAGATGTGGGTATCTGTCCCCCGGCCACGCTCATCGCCGACGCGGTGCAGGCCAACCCGGGCTTTGCGATCGGCGCGCAGAATTGCCATTATGCCGAACACGGGGCACATACCGGTTGTCTTTCGGCCGCGATGCTCAAGGAAGCGGGGGCGAGCTATTCCATCCTCGGTCACAGCGAGCGTCGCGCCGATCAGCAGGAAAGCAACGGCGAAGTGAAAGCCAAGGCAGAGGCGGTCCACACTGCCGACATGGGGGCGATCATCTGTGTCGGTGAGACCGAAGAGGAACGCGATGCCGGACAGGCCATTGAAATCGTCACGATCCAGCTGGCGCGCTCCTTTCCTGCCGGGGCCAGCGCAGACTGGCTGACCATCGCCTATGAGCCGGTTTGGGCGATCGGCACCGGCCGGGTACCGGAAGCCAGCGACGTCGCAGAAATGCACGCGGCGATTCGGGGAAAGCTCGGCGAGTTGATGGGGCAGGGAAGCGATGCCGTGCGCATTCTCTATGGCGGGTCGATGAACGGCAATAATGCAGCAGAGTTGCTGGCAATCCCCAATGTCGACGGTGGACTGGTCGGCGGCGCAAGTTTGACCGCAGCCAAGTTCGGGCCGATTATCGAAGCGGCTGCTAAAGCCTAAACTGAAGAGAGTTCATTAACCTGGTCTGCATCGAGTGTTCGGATGCTTCCGAGATAAATATGCCTGTTATCTGCGACCCAAGGAGATCCAAGATTTCCATTGGGGGACACTCCGTACCAGAAATTAGTGAAGAGCCAAGACACATGCTGGTTCCATTCGTATCCGTTTACTTGATCGGGAAACTGTTTGTCTTGGTAGGCCAGCAAACCTCCAAACCCTATGAAACCGTCGCGGTCGTTTTTTTTCATCAAAAGTACATCCTCATGAACAGCGAAGTTCATATACAAAGCTGTTTCGAATTGTTTTTTTGACATCAATTCGGATAGATCTTTCGGAACATCTCTCCCTGCTTCTGCTAGCTGACATCCAAACGATTTTACGAAATACTTATATAAATTGGTTTGTTGGGATGCATAGTCTGCCCCAAACACAGCTTCAAAATCAATAAACCGGCGGGTTAGAATTGCATCTTCATGGTTGAAAACGTGTTCAACGAATTTCTCATATGCGAAATCAAATGGTTGGGTGACGGAATTGTTGCATTTTTCACATATACTCGCAGAATATTTGAAAGCATTTGAATTCGCACCTTGGATTTTTTTGGTACTTCCATCTTTAACGTGGACCGGAGCGTACTCCCCAACGTACGGTCCATTACCAAACACCCGTTTAATGTCAGACTTTTTGAATTTATGTTCTCTGCTGCTGCCATCTTCGACACGGCATACCCAACAAATCATTTCCTCAACTTTCTTAATTTAATAACAGTAATATGCTAACTGGGGTTTGATCCCAATGCACCTACAACCTACCCTACCAAACTTACTCCTTCCGTCTAGAGTAGTAATCCTTATCCCCACCACTCTCGTCGTTATCAAAATCGCTGATACTCCAAACCCCTCCAGCGCGTTCGCGGTGCTCCAGATATGAATGGTGTTTTCGTTTTTTTTTGCTAGCATCGGTGAGCCGGGAAAAAGATCAAGCGCCAGGGTTCAAAGGTTATTTGAGTGTTTCCATGGCCTGCAATTCTTTGGCCAAAAATGGTGTTTCTGAGAGCGCTAACTGCAACAAAAGCGTTGTGCGGTCGTTAGTTTTCCACTTACATAATTTCCAGCATTTGGTATAATCTGTCCAACATTACGCGTTTCCAGGCTTCCCTGGCCCAAACTTTGACTAACTTTGGCGGTTAGGGACCAGTCGATCATCGCTTGAACTCGGACCGACCAATCGCTATGTGCGCTGCACGTCGGAGCGGATGCTCACCCTAAACAGTTCGGAAAATCCATGTTTCTTTTTCTTACCGTCCTTCAAGCCATTGTCGCCGCCATGCTGGTTGGTGTCATATTGATGCAGAAATCCGAAGGCGGCGGACTGGGTGTTGGTGGCTCGCCATCCGGCATGATGACGGCGCGCGGCGCGGGGGATTTGCTCACGCGGACGACAGCAACATTGGCGGTGTTATTCGTGGCCTTGTCAATCACGCTGGCGGTTCTGGCGGCTTCGGAAGGTAAGACCGAGTCTATCGACCAGAGCCTGCAACGCGACACCAGCGCACCGGTTTCGGCCCCTGCCGATGATGTGCCCCTGGTCGGTGACGATCCGCTGGCCGCGGCCGCTGCAGCGACCGCGGAGAGCGAGGCGCCTGCGACCGATACCGATGGTGCCGTTCCGCTGGATCAATAGGCTCGCGCTGGTCTGTCAACGGGCCCTGGTTTTGAACGTCGCGACCGGTGTGCAGGCGAACCGGGTCAATAGTCGGTCGGTGAGCGGAAACTGACCAAAGTCAAATAATATTTATTTCACTTTTCCGGATTCGCGGGATTGCCATTCGTGGGGTTAACGGCTTAAGCCTCTCCTCCCATGGCGCGATATATTTTCATTACCGGCGGTGTGGTTTCCTCTCTTGGCAAAGGTCTGATGGCAGCGAGCCTCGGAGCTCTCTTGCAGGCCCGCGGATATTCCGTGCGAATCCGGAAACTCGACCCCTATCTCAATGTCGATCCCGGCACGATGTCCCCCTATCAGCACGGGGAGGTCTATGTCACCGACGATGGCGCAGAGACCGACCTTGATCTGGGTCATTATGAGAGGTTCACGGGCGTTCCCTCGCTGCAATCCGACAACGTAACGTCGGGCAGAATCTATCAGTCAATCATCACCAAAGAGCGTCGCGGTGACTATCTCGGCGCTACCGTGCAAGTCATTCCGCATGTCACCGACGCGATCCAGGCATTTGCTGAAGACAAGCTCGATGGCATTGATTTCGTGCTGTGCGAAATTGGCGGAACGGTTGGCGATATCGAGAGCCTGCCGTTCATCGAAGCGATTCGGCAGCTGCGAAACAAGGTTGGCCGGGAAAACGCGATTTCCGTCCACGTCACCTTGGTACCCTATATTGCCGCCGCCGGTGAGCTGAAAACCAAGCCAACCCAGCACAGTGTCAGGGAACTGACCTCGCTGGGGATCCAGCCGGACATTTTGCTCTGCCGCTGTGAACACCCGCTGCCCGATGGTGAACGGGCCAAAATCGCCCAATTCTGCAATGTCCGCAAGGAATCGGTGATCCCGGCGCTGGATGCGAGCAATATCTACAATGTTCCCCTGCAATATCACCGGGAAGGTCTGGACACCGAAGTGTTGCGCGCCTTTGGCATTGACGACGCGCCGGCGCCCGACTTGTCGCGCTGGTATGATGTCATGGAACGGATCGAACATCCCGAAGGAGAAGTGATTGTCGGTGTGGTCGGCAAATATGTCGGGCTGCAGGACGCCTATAAATCATTGCAGGAAGCCCTGTTCCATGGTGGCCTTGCCAATCGGGTCAAGGTGCAGGTTCGCTGGCTGGATTCGGAACTGTTTGAAAACGAAGAGGATCTTGCTGCGAAACTGGAGCCGCTGCACGCGATATTGGTGCCCGGCGGCTTTGGCGAACGCGGTAGCGCCGGCAAGATCGGATCGGTCAAATTTGCCCGCGAAAATGACATCCCGTTCTTTGGCATCTGCCTGGGCATGCAGATGGCCTGTGTGGAAGCGGCCCGAAATCTGGCGGGGATAGAGACCGCATCGACCACGGAATTCGGTGAGACCGAAGAACCGGTCGTCGGGCTGATTACCGAATGGATGAGCGAAGAAGGTTTGCAGAAACGCGAAGCGGGCGGGGATCTGGGCGGTACGATGCGTCTAGGTGCCTATGATGCCGTGTTGAAGCAAGGTTCGAAGATTAGCGAAATTTACGGCAGCGGGGAAATCAGCGAGCGCCACCGTCACCGCTATGAGGTGAACAAGGGCTATGTCGAGCGGCTGGAAGAAACCGGCCTTGTCTTCGCCGGCATGTCACCCGATGGCGAGCTTCCGGAAACCGTGGAAAGACCCGACCACAGCTGGTTTATTGGTGTCCAATATCATCCCGAGCTCAAGAGCAAGCCATTCGATCCGCACCCGCTTTTTGCATCTTTCATCGCCGCAGCCTTGCAGCAGAGCCGTCTCGTTTGAACGTTAAAGACCTTTGATTTCAATGGCTTTGCGGGGATGTCGAATTTATCCAATCTATTTGACAAAAAGGGATTATGGTCACAAGTACGCCGCGAAAGAGAGCTATAAGCTTCTGACAGGGCTGAGGGATTAGAGCAGTGAAAGCCGAGGAACTGGCAAGCATACTGGCGGAGCACAGCCTTTTTGCCGATTGTGACGACGCCGAACTGAGTGACTTGATATTGCGTGGGCATTTTGTGCAATATAAAAAGGGAGATGAACTGATCATGCAAGGCGACCCTGGGAACTCGCTCCTGATATTATTGTCGGGCAACGCGCGGACCAGCATGATCGCCAGCAATGGTCATGAAGTGGTGCTCGATTATGCGGAAGCGGGACAGGTGCTGGGAGAAATCGCGTTGCTGGACGGCGGTGAGCGGACTGCCAGCGTCACGGCAATCGAGCCGACATCGGCACTTTCAATCACCCGCGAAGCTTTTGAAGAGATTCTGGCCAAACACAAGAATATGGCGCTGCGGCTGCTGAAAGTCATGGCTGGCCGCATCCGGATGGCGAACAGCATGATCGAAGGCGATCGTGCTTATACATCGGGGCCGCGTCTGGCACGCTACCTGTTAAGGCTTTCTGTCGTCGGGGCAGAAGAAGGGCGATTGAAACTGGACCTGAGCCAGAGCGAACTCGGAAATTTTGCCGGGATGTCGCGCGAACATATTAATCGGCAACTGTCCGCCTGGTCGGATAGCCAGATCGTGGCGGTGGAGAGTGGGAAGGTCCGGATATTGGATCATGCGATGCTTTCCCATATTGCCGAAGCGGATTCTTGACGAAAATTGGCCATTTGCGACCCGGGCTAATTATTGTCAAGAGTGACACCAAGCGGGTGTCAGGGGCAGTCGGATCCTCATCCGGCTGCCCCATTTCATTCCATCGCTAGTTCAGAAAAAAAGGCAGCCAGATCGCTCCGGCTGCCTGATTTTTTCAACAGAAGAGTAGCGGCTTACGCGGCTTTGTCTTCTTTCTTTTTCTGCTTGTGCGCAATTTTGGTAATATTGTCGGCCTTGTTGATGGTGATCTTCTGCGGCCTCATCGCTTCCGGGATTTCGCGGACCAGATCGATGGACAGAAGGCCATCTGCCAGCGCCGCGTTTTCAACCCGGACGAAGTCGGCAAGTTCAAACCGCCGTTCAAAGCTGCGGTTGGCGATGCCCATATGTAGGAATTGCTTGCCTTCATTCTCGTCTACGTTCTTGTTGCCGGTGACGAGCAGAAGATTCTGCTGGGCGGTGATGTCGATTTCTTCATCCTTGAAACCCGCGACGGCCAGCGTGATCCGGTAATGATCTTCGCCGCTGCGTTCGATATTGAACGGCGGGTAATTCTCGGATTGCTGCGCGCGAGCGTTGTTTTCAAGAAGGTCGAAAAGCCGGTCAAACCCGACGGTTGAGCGGCGGTAGGGGGTAAAGTCAAAACGGTTCATATCTATATCCTCTTAAATTGAGCAATGTAAATCAGGACCCGCAACAGCGGCATCCGGTTCGTTCATGTGAAACCCGAATGGCGTTTCACAATAATAAAGATATGATCAAGTTGCTCATTTTCAAGAGGAAGAAAACGGCTGATTTTCAATGGTTTGAGAATTTTATCGGGACAAAAAAACGCCCGGATGCCGCAGCACCCGGGCGAAAATGGTGACGAATTAAATCGTCCCCTGTTTTCCCTTCTTATTCAACGCCGCATGTCCCCCAACATTTGGCGGAACCGGAAGGGATCCCTGAACCATGACCCGTTTAATCGAGATGTTTGATTCTGTTACTATCTCTGATCGACTGGCGTAAATTTGTCATGAGAAATTTGGGAGTTTTGAAAGATTGACGAGCGCTTGTGTCATATCGGCAACAGCAAATTGTCAACCAAGCCACTTGCCTGCCCCGACCGGCGACCGTAAAGGCATGGGAACCTGATCCAAGGAAGTCGTCGAAAATCATGCTCCTGTCCCGTTATGAATGGGTAATTGCAAAACGCTATTTGCTACCCGGCAAGGGGGAGGGATTTATCTTCCTCGTTGCCAGTATCAGTCTGGTTGCGGTCATGCTGGGTGTTGCCGCGTTGATCGTGGTGATGAGTGTCATGAACGGTTTCCGGGCGGAGCTGTTTGACAAGATCGTCGGTCTCAATGGTCATGCCGTGATCCAGGGCTATGGCGGTCGCCTGCCGGGTTGGCGGGATTTGCTGGAGGAAACCCGGGAGACCAAGGGCGTGGTATCCGCCTCGCCATTGATTGAGCAGCCCTTGCTGACCACCTTTAACGGGCGGGTCGAAGCCGTGCTGGTCCGCGGGATGCTGGTTCCCGACATATTGAATAATGAAACGCTGGATGGAAAAACCGTAGCCGGTGATCTGGCACGCCTTGTACCGGGATCGGGCCGGATCGGTATCGGCAGTCGTTTGGCGACGACGCTTGGTGCGCAGGTCGGAAGCCGGATCACCGTGATCAATCCGCAAGGGCGCTCCACGCCGTTCGGAACAGTGCCCCGAGAGATTGCCTACGAGGTGGCCGCGATTTTCGAAGTGGGTGTCTATGACTATGACAAGGCGTTTGTGATCATGCCGATGGAAGACGCTCAGACGTTGCTGTTGCTGGGCGACCAGATCGGGATGATCGAGATCAAAACCAACGACGCCGATAATGTCGGGAATATTATAGCGCCCCTGATTCCAAAGGTTGCCAATCGCGGCGTCATTACCGACTGGCAGACGATGAATGCGTCCTTGTTCGAAACGCTGCAGGTCGAACGGGTAGTGATGTTTGTGATCCTGTCGATCATCATATTGGTGGCCGTCTTCAATATATTGTCATCGCTGATAATGCTGGTCCGGGCCAAGACCCGGGATATAGCTATCTTGCGTACAATGGGCGCGTCGCGTGCATCGCTGTTGCGGATTTTCGTTACCGTCGGGACGTCGATCGGGATGCTCGGGATCGCGGCCGGCATTGGCCTCGGCCTGATCGCGATTTATTTCCGACAGAATGTCATCAATTTCGTTCAAATGATTACCGGACAGAATCTGTGGGATCCGTCGATCCGATTCCTGACCGAACTGCCGGCGCGCACCGATCCAATGGAAGTGGTCGGCATTGCCGGACTGGCGCTCTTGTTCAGCTTTCTGGCTACCCTCTATCCTGCCTACAAGGCGGCCAGTACCGATCCGGTTCAGGTGCTTCGCTATGAATGATCGGACCAACGGCAAGACCGTCGAATTGCGCGATGTCCGGCGCAGTTTTGTGCAGGGAGACGTCGTGATCGAGGTGCTGCGGGGCGTAAACCTCGACATCAAGGCGAATGAAATCGTGGCGTTGGTAGGGCCATCCGGTTCGGGGAAATCCACGCTGTTGCAGGCGGTTGGCCTGCTCGAAGGCGGGTTTGAAGGATCGATCAAGCTGGACGGGGAAGAGACCGCCCAGTTGCCCGCCAGCGGCCATACCCGGATCAGGCGCGATTTGCTGGGTTTCGTGTACCAGTTCCACCATTTGCTGCCCGATTTTTCCGCGCTGGAAAATGTTGTCATGCCGCAGCTGATCTCCGGCGTGGATCAACATGCGGCCGAGCAAAGAGCCGAAACGCTCCTGGTTAGTCTCGGCCTGGGCGAAAGATTGCATCACAAGCCGAGCAAATTGTCCGGCGGAGAGCAACAGCGGGTTGCTGTCGCCCGCGCTCTGGCCAATGCGCCGAAACTGGTTCTGGCGGATGAACCGACCGGCAATCTTGATGAAGCGACAGCCGAATTGGTTCTCTCCGAATTTATCGGTCTGGTGCGGCAGGAGGGCAGTGCCGCATTGATTGCGACGCACAACGAGCGTCTGGCAGCCAAAATGGACCGGGTAGTCCGGCTCCATGAAGGGGTATTAACCTAGTCTTTTCAATTCGAAACGAGAATGGCTTTGACTTTTTTGGCGTGAGTATCAATCTGAAGGTCAAACCAAGCCATCAAAATCAAACAATGCGGGGCGCATATGACGGTTACGGAATTTCAGATCAAGCAGGCGGACGGGTCCACCAGGGATTTGTCGGCCCATAAGGGCAAGGTGCTGTTGATCGTGAACACCGCCTCGAAATGCGGTTTCACGCCACAATATGAGGGACTGGAAAAACTGCATCAGGAATATAAGGACAGAGGCCTGGAAATACTGGCCTTTCCCTGCAACCAGTTCGGCCATCAGGAACCCGGAGATGCCGACGAAATCAGGAATTTCTGCTCGCTGAATTATGACGTGAGCTTCCCGTTGATGGACAAAATCGACGTCAACGGGGAAAATGCCGACCCGCTGTGGAAATATCTGAAATCCGAGAAGTCGGGGCTTCTGGGATCCCGGATCAAATGGAATTTTACCAAATTCCTGGTTGATCGCGATGGCAATGTTGTCGAGCGCTTTGGCCCGGCGGTCAAGCCGGAGCAACTGAAAAGCGAGATTGAGGCGCTGCTGTAAGGACCGGATTTTGGTGGGGTTTGTTGCACCGGGAGAAAGTGAACCCGTTTGGTCGTCGGTCGGGAATAAGGGACAGAAATCCGATCAGGAACGAGAATCTGTCAAATAGCTGTGGACAAATGGTCGATAGTTAAGCCCCTTCGCATTGTCACCATATGCAAGATCAAATCACCACGTTAGTCTGAAATCATGGCCATTACTCCCTTCGTCCACCTTCGCGCCTTTTCGGCCTATACGATATTGGACGGCGCCATGGAGCCGGCAGCCATCGGTGCGGCTGCCAAGGAGCGCGGATTTCCTGCAGTAGCCCTGTGCGACCGGATAGGCCTGTTCGCTTCGATGGCCTTCGACGACGGTTGCCGGTCCCAGGGTGTTCAGCCGATTACCGGTTGCTTCCTGAGAGTGGCCCGGCCCGGTAATACGGACAAGGAAAAACCGGTTCTCGATTGGCTCGCGCTCTATGCGCAGGACGCGCAGGGATATGAAAATCTTTGCAAACTGGTTTCCGCCTCCCATCTTGATCGGCCCAGCGAGCTCGAAGCCCATGTTGCGATCGATATGCTGGCCGATCACAACGCCGGGTTGCTTGCCTTGACCGGCGGCGGTGAAGGCGCGCTGGCAAGGTTGATCGCGGAAGAGCAGCAAAGCGAAGGCGAAGCATATTTGGCGTTGCTGCAGGAATATTTTCCGGGGCGGCTCTATATCGAGCTTTCCCGCCGGGATGACCCGGTAGAAATGTCCGCCGAGGCCGGGTTGATCGCGCTGGCGATGGATCGTGACATTCCGCTGGTGGCGACCAACCCGAGCTGCTTTTCCGAGCCGGATTTTCACGAGGCGCATGACGCGATGAAATGCATCGCCCAATCCGCTTATGTCGAAAATGACGAGCGCGAAAAACCATCCCAACATCTGTGGATGAAAAGCGCGCTGGTCATGGAAGATCTGTTTTCGGATATTCCGGAAGCGTTGGAAAACACCCTGGTGGTTGCGCAACGATGCGCATTTTCTCCGCCCAAAAGAGATCCGATCCTGCCGAGTCTGGCAGGTGATCTGGCAGGAGAGATTGAGCAATTGCGGCGTGACGCGACAGCCGGTCTCGAACAGCGGCTGGCGGTTCTCGACCTGTCGGATGAAGACGAGCGCAGAACCTATTTCGACCGGCTGGATTTCGAACTGGATGTGATCGTCAATATGGGGTTCCCCGGCTATTTCCTGATCGTTGCCGACTTTATCAAGTGGGCGAAGGAACAGGATATTCCGGTTGGTCCCGGCCGTGGTTCGGGTGCCGGTTCGGTGGTCGCATGGGCGTTGACCATCACCGATCTCGATCCGATCAAGCTGGGCCTGCTGTTCGAACGTTTCCTCAATCCCGAACGGGTTTCGATGCCGGATTTCGACATCGATTTTTGCGAAACCCGGCGCGGCGAGGTCATTCGCTATGTGCAGGAAAAATATGGTGACCGTCAGGTTGCCCAGATCATCACCTTCGGGAAATTGAAGGCCCGCGCCGTGCTGCGTGACGTTGGCCGGGTGCTGCAAATGCCCTACGGCCAGGTGGACCGGTTGACCAAGCTGGTGCCCAACCATCCTACGGACCCCTGGGATCTGAAACGCTCGCTCAACGGCATTTCGGAACTGGCGCAGGAATATAAGCAGGCAGATGTAAAGCGGCTGTTCGACCTGGCGATGCGGCTTGAAGGCCTGCCCCGTCACAGCTCCACCCACGCCGCAGGTGTTGTGATCGGAGACCGTCCGCTCGATCAACTGGTGCCGCTTTATCGCGATCCGCGCTCGGATTTGCCGGTGACCCAGTTTGACATGAAATATGTCGAAAAAGCGGGCCTGGTGAAATTCGACTTTTTGGGTTTGAAAACGCTGTCGGTGCTGAAGAAAGCGGTCCAACTGCTCGCCGAACGCGGGATAGAAGTTGATCTGGATGGTCTGAGCTGGGAAGACGAGAAAGTATTCGATCTGCTCCAGCGCGGCGATACGGTGGGGGTGTTCCAGCTGGAATCGGAAGGCATGCGGCGCACGCTGGCCGCCGTGAAGCCGACAAATTTCGGAGACATTATTGCACTGGTGTCACTTTATAGACCCGGCCCGATGGACAATATTCCGCTGTTCGGTGACCGCAAAAACGGTCGCGCCGAACTCGCCTACCCACACCCGCTGCTCGAAGATATCCTGAAGGAAACCTACGGAATTTTCGTTTACCAGGAACAGGTCATGCAGGCCGCGCAGATCATCGCCGGCTATTCGCTTGGCGAAGCAGATTTGCTACGACGGGCGATGGGCAAGAAGATCCAGGCGGAAATGGATACCCAGCGCAGTATCTTCGTCGAGGGCGCGGCGAAGAATGGTCTGAACAGCGAGCAGGCGAACGAATTGTTCGACTTGATCGACAAGTTCGCTGGCTATGGTTTCAACAAGAGTCACGCCGCTGCCTATGCGCTGCTGGCCTATCAAACCGCCTGGCTGAAAGCGCACCATCCGCACGAATTTTACGCGGCATCGATGTGCTTTGACATGCACCAGTCGGACAAGCTCAGTATATTTGTTGATGATATGAAGCGGTTGGGCGTCACGATTTTACAGCCCGCTATCAACAAGAGCCGTCCGTATTTTTCGGTCGAGGAACAGCCGGAGAGTTTGCTCGCCGTCCGCTATGCTCTCGCTGGCCTGAAAAACGTCGGCGAGAAGGCGATGCAGGCAGTGGTCGCGGAACGTAACGAAAATGGCAACTTCTCGTCGATCGAGGATCTTGCCAATCGGATCGATCCCCGTGGCCTGAACAAGCGGCAGCTCGAAAGCCTGGCTTCGGCCGGTGCATTTGACGAACTGGAACCCAACCGCGCGGCGGTCCATGATGGCGCGGATATGATATTGTCCGTCGCCAATAGCGCGGCCGATGCGCGCGAAAGCGGGCAGGGTGGACTCTTCGGTGAGGGCAGCGCCGGCGGTGAAATGCAGGCGATAAGATTGCCCGAGGACAGCAACTGGTCGCTCAACGAAATCATGACCCATGAGCGCGACGCCTTCGGCTTCTATTTTTCTGCCCATCCGGTTTCGCAGTTCCAGGCGGTGACCTCTTCGCTGGGCGCGCTGACCTACGCCGCCTTGTGCGGCGAAGGTCCGATCGGGGAAGGGATACGCAAGCCGGCGGTCATGGCTGCGCTGATCGAGAAAGTACGCTGGCGGGACAGCCGCCGGGGAAAACGGTTCGCACTCGCCGACCTGTCGGACAGCAGCGGGCAGTTTTCCGGTAGCTGCTTTGACGAGGACCAGTGCAAGATTTTGGCGGAACTCGCGGATCAGGGCGGGTGCGCGTTGCTCAATGTCGAGCTTGACCAGCAGTCCGAAGATGAAAATCCGCGGGTTGCAATCCGGCGGGTCCAGCCGCTCGAGGGTCTGGAAAAAACAACCCGGACACGCATGGAGCTGGAAGTGCATGATATCGCCGGACTGCACGAACTGACCAATCTGGTGGCGCCATTGGTCGGTGGTCAGAGCGAACTGGTGGCAATCATGGCCGGACCCGACGGGGAGCCGGTGAAAGTTTGTCTGGGGCGATCTTTTCGTTTGGATGCAGAAACCGTGGATATGCTCGAACGGGTTAACGGGATTGCCCGCGTCCGGTTGGGTCCGGCCCGGCCGATGCGGGTTGCAAAACCGAAATTAAGGCTTGTCAGCTAGCGCTAAACATACCAGAAACCGGCCAAATATAACTTGTTTGGAGAGATGATATGGCCGGTGCAATGCAAGCGAGTTCGCTCAGGATTACCAATCTGATCGATCATGCCGCGAGGGAACATGGCAATCGCGAGATTGTCAGCTACTGGGCGGACGGAAATATCACGCGCAGCAATTGGGCAGAGATCGGCCGCGATTCGCGCAGATTCTCTCAGGCAATGCACCGGCTGGGCATGAAGAAAGGCGACCGGATTGCCACCATCGCCATGAACCATGCCCATCATCTGATCAGCTGGTACGGGTCTGCCGGTATCGGCGGTATTCTCCATACGGTCAATCCGCGTCTGTTCGAGGAACAGCTGGTCTACATCATCAACCATGCCGAAGATCGCGTGCTGCTGTTCGACAAGATGTTCACCCCGATCATCGAAATGCTTAAGCCGCAACTCAAAACGGTCGAGCATTATATCCAGTTCGACGGCGAGAAAGGCGACTATCCGACCTTTCGCGAATTGCTGGATGCGGAAGACGGCGATTTCGAATGGGTTGATGTGGATGAAAACGATCCCTGCGGGCTTTGCTACACCAGCGGAACGACAGGCAACCCGAAGGGCGTGCTGTACGAGCATCGCTCGAATGTCCTGCACGCGATCACCGAGGTGCAGCCCGATGTAATGGACCTGGCGACCCGGTCGGTGATGTTGCCGGTGGTGCCGATGTTCCATGCCAATGCATGGGGATTGCCTTTCGCCTGCGCAGCGGTCGGGGCAAAAATGGTCTTTTCCGCCAGCAACGAGGCAGCGGTCCTCTGGAAACTGATCCGCGAAGAGGGCGTGACCCATAGCGCCGGCGTGCCGACGGTCTGGCTATCGATGTTTGCGGACATGGATGCCAACGGCGGCGATTATGGCAAATTGGGCGTGGTTGTGATCGGCGGGTCCGCCTGTCCGCGTTCAATGATCGAGCGGTTGATGAAGAACGGAATCCGCGTGGCCCATGCCTGGGGCATGACCGAGACATCGCCGATTGGCACGACGGGCGCGCTTCCCGCCAACTGGGATGAGCTGAACTTTGATGAACAGGTGGACGTCATCAGCAAGCAGGGCAGACCGCCCTTTAGCGTGGAATTGCGGGTGATTGACGAGGAAGGCAATATTGCGCCGCGCGACGGCAAAACCAGCGGCACGCTCGAAATCCGGGGGCCATGGATCATCCAGCGCTATTACCGCGCGGACGAGGATGCGGTGGAGGAGGATTGCTGGTTCGATACCGGCGACGTCGCTGTGCTGCATCCCGATGGTACAATGCAGATCACCGACCGCGCCAAGGACGTGATCAAGTCAGGGGGCGAGTGGATCAGTTCGATCGAACTGGAAAATGCCGCTGTCGGTTGTCCCGGCGTCGCTGAAGCCGCGGCGGTGGCCGTGTATCATCCCAAATGGGACGAACGCCCCCTGCTTCTGGTGGTGCGCAAACCGGGCAGCACGGTTTCTGAAAGTGACGTGATCACCTATCTGGAAGACAAGGTTGCCAAATGGTGGTTACCAGACGAGGTGAAATTTCTCGACGAACTGCCGCACACCGCGACCGGCAAAATCCTGAAACGCTCGCTCCGGGATCAATATAAGGAATATAAGCTGAAGAGCCTGGCGGACGCTTAGAACAGTTCCAGCTGGCTGCCCGTGATCACCGGACGCCGGAACAGATCGGTTCTGAGGTCAATTTTGGCCCTGCTCAACCCGGCCTTGCGTGACGCAATCAAGAGCCGGGTGCGGATGAGGTCCGCCCATGGTCCCTGACCGCGCATCCGGCTATGGAAAGCCGGGTCGTTCCGCTTGCCGCCGCGGATTTGCCTGACGATGCTCATAACCTTCGATTTGCGGTCGGGATAATGCATTTCGAGCCATTCTTCAAACAGCGGGGCCACTTCGTGCGGCAGGCGCATGGCGATGAGCGAAACGCTTCTCGTGCCGCACTCCGCCGCCGCTGCAACAATCGATTCGATTTCATGATCGGTGATCCCGGGGACGACCGGCGCGATATTGACGTGCACATAGACGCCTGCCTCGCTCAGCTTCCGAACGGCTTCCAGTCGCCGCGCGGGGGAAGGCGCTCTCGGTTCCAGCAGGCGTGCGGTCTTCGGGTCGAGAGTAGTAACCGAAATCGCTACTGCGGTAAGCTGTCGGGCTGCCAGTTCTGCCAATAAATCAATATCATCGATGACCCGGTTTGATTTTGTCGTGATCACCACCGGATGCAGCGTTTCCAGCATCACCTCCAATATCTGCCGCGTAATCCGGTAGCGTTTTTCGATCGGCTGATAAGGATCGGTGTTGGTGCCGATGGCCAGGCTTGCCGGCTGGTAGTTCCGCCTGGCAAATGTCCGGCGGAGCAGATCCGCCGCGTTGGGTTTGGCGAACAATTTACTTTCGAAATCGAGTCCCGGGGACAGGTCATGATAGGCGTGGGTTGGCCGCGCATAACAATAGACGCAGCCATGTTCGCAACCGCGGTAGGCGTTTATCGAGCGATCGAACGGCAGGTCGGGCGATTTGTTGTAGTTGATGATCGATTTGGGAGACTCGATCGTTACAGTTGTTCTCAGCTTCGCCGGACTGTCATCAACAAGCTTCCGTTCATCGAGCCAGTCGCCATCAATCTCCCGGTCCCGGAGATTGAATCGTTGCGGCACCGCGTTTGACGGTGCTCCCCGGCCTTTTCGGGTCAGCGGATAGTTTCGGCTTTGGTCGCGCATGTCTCCTTCATACTACGAGAACATATAAAGAACAAATGGTTTGAGCGTTTATTTTTCCAACAGCCGGGGAATCAATTCGACAAAATTGCAGGGGCGATGGCGGCTATCGAGCTGGCTATCCAATATGCCATCCCAGCCATCTTTCACCGCACCGTTGGAGCCCGGAAGCGCGAAAATATAGGTGCCGCGGGCAACCACGGCGGAAGCGCGGGATTGCACCGTCGACGTGCCGATTTTTTCGATGCTCAGATAGCGGAACAATTCTCCGAAACCGGGAATATCCTTGTCCTTGACCGCATCCAGGGCCTCCGGGGTAATATCCCGTCCGGTCAGGCCGGTACCGCCGGTGGTGATGATAACATCGACCTGATCGTCATCGATCCATTGATGGAGCTGAGCGACGAGCACGGCTTTCTCATCCCTCCGTAAGGTGCGATAGACGAGTATATGGCCTTTTTTTTCGATCCGTTCGGCCAGAATGTCGCCCGATGTATCGTCTTTTGGCGTTCGCGTATCCGAAACGGTCAGCAGCGCGATATTGATCGGCTTGAATATTCGGCTCTCGTCAATCGGCATGGCTGCTCTCCGCTTTATTCTACCGCCCACAATAGCCTAGTTTGCAGCGCATTTGTAAGTCCTAAAGAATAGGGGTTTCCGTAGGTTAACTATCCGTCTAATCGCAGGGTGCAATGTCGAACGTCCCGGATCTCACTGCTGTAATTTTGGGCCTCATTCTTGCGGCATGGCTGGGAGCTGCCGCGTGGGCAATCTGGACCGGCCTGGCGATGAAAAACAAGGCTGATGCCACTTTGCGTCAATCCGGAAGACTGGGCCGGTTGCTCGAAACGTCGCCTGCCTTACCCTTGCTCGTGCGATCCGACGGCAAATTGGAAGCTTCCCAGCGGCTGATGCACTGGCTCGGTTTCGATCACTTGCCAGCGCATATTTCGGAATTGCACGAGCGCGAGCGCGGGGTGGGCCGGCAAGATCTGGAAGATCTGATGCAGGACGTCAATCTGGCTCAGAAAACCGGCAGCAGCTTCGTCCGCGCAATAAAAGTGGCGGGCTCCGACAAGGCACTGCTGATCCGTGGCGGACTGGCCGATCAGAAAATAGCACCCAATGGCAGCGCCCTGTTGTGGTTTTTCGACGCAACCGACAGCGAAGGGCAGATCGAGAAGCTGCGTGATGAGAACGAGGCCGCGCGCGCGGCATTCGATGCACTCTCCGCTCTGATCGAGGCGGCCCCTGTTCCGATGTGGCACCGGTCATCCGACCTGAGTCTGACATTGGTCAATAGCGCTTATGTTGCCGCGGTCGATGCCGAAAATGGCGCGCAGGTGATTGCCGATGGTATCGAGCTGGTGGAAACAATCGACGGGTTCAGTCCGGTTGATGCTGCCGCCCGGGCAAAGGAGCGGGGCGAGCCGTCGGAACGCATTGTTGCCACGACGATCGGCGGCGAACGAAGAACGACCCAGGTGGTTGATGTGCCGCTCGGAAAATCCGGCATAGCTGGCTATGCTATCGATATTCAGGAACTGGAGGACGCGCGGCGCGAGCAGAGACGCTTCGGTGAATCGCAGCGCGACATGCTCGACAAGATTTCCGCCGGCGTTGTCCAGTTCGATGCCGACAAATCGCTGAAATTCTGTAACCTGCCCTTCCAGCGTATCTTTTCGATGCGTCAGCAATGGATTGCGGAGCGGCCCGAATTTCCCCGTGTGCTCGACCGGATGCGGGAAATGAACCGCATTCCCGAGGTCCGCGATTTCCCGGAATGGCGGGAGGAACGAACGGCCTGGTTTCAATCCGCGAAAGCGAGCGAGGAAAACTGGCTCCTCCCCGATGGCACCCATCTCAGAGTGTTGGCCAACCCGACCCCGGATGGCGGGTTGCTGGTAATTTTTGAAGACCGGACCGAACAGGTGCAGCTGGCGAGTGCTCGTGACACCTTGCTGCGGGTCAGGACAGCGACTTTTGACAATTTGTTTGAATCCCTTGCCGTATTTGCGGCCGATGGAAAACTGAATATCTGGAACCATCAATTCGCCAACAACTGGGGTCTGGAGGAAGAGGATCTCGGCAAGCATCCGCGCGTGGATCTGCTGATGCAGAAAATGGCGCAGCAATTGAAACAGCCTGCCCGCATTTCAGAAGTGCGCGACATGGTGCGCAGTGCAACGACCGAACGGGAGCAAAAAGGCGGCCGGATAAGCTTCGCGGACGGACGACGGTTTGAATTTGCCGCAATACCACTGCCTGACGGCAACGCGCTGTTCACCATGCTGGACATTTCCGACAGTTACCGGATCGAACAGGCATTGCGCGAACGCAACGAAGCTCTGGTGGAAGCAGACTCGATCAAGGGCAGCTTCCTGTCCAATATGAGCTATGAATTCCGGACACCGCTCACTTCGATCGGAGGATTTGCGGAACTTCTCGATCAGGGCATAGCCGGTCCGCTGACGGATCAGGGCCATGAATATGTGCGCGCGATCTTGCAGTCCGTCAAACGCCTGAGCACCCAGATCGACAATGTCCTGGACCTCAGTCAAAGCGAGGCCGGCGCATTGCCGATCGCCAAGGACAAGGTCAATCTGAAAAAATTGATCGAGGATGTAGCCAAGCATTTTGCAGCCGATGCAACGGCCAAGAAAATCGACGTAGAGTTGCAGCTTGATGAAACGCTCGGCTCTGCGATGGCGGACAGGAAGCGGCTCAGCCAGGCGATTTCTCAAATCGTCGATAATGCGATCCAGTATACGGGCGAAGGCGGCCGGGTTCTCATCCATGGTTCGGGGAATGTGAAACAGGCCCTGATCCATATTTCCGACGACGGCCCCGGGATGACCGCTGGCCAGCAGTCAAAGGCTTTTGACAGTTTTGCGCGCTCCCGTGATCAAAAAGCAAATGACAAAATGGGTGGTCTCGGCCTTCCCCTGGCGCGTCAGCTGATCCTCGCACATGGCGGGGATCTGACCCTGACATCCGAACCGGGGCAGGGAACGCTGGTCACCTTGCGCCTGCCGAGACAATGACAGAATGCCTGTATTAAAGAATGTGCAAGCGACCCTGGAGGTCGGACGGGAACTTGGCCAGTTGCTGCGCACCGGCGACAAGCTGGCCCTGAGCGGGACCCTGGGGGCTGGAAAAACCACATTGGCGAGAGGTATATTGGAGGGGCTGGGATACAGCGGGGAAGTCCCCAGCCCAACCTTCGCGATCGTCCAGCAATACGAGCCGCCCGAAACCAGAATCCCGGTCGCTCATGTCGATCTGTACAGGATTGAAGAGCCGGCAGAAATTCCTGAACTGGGTCTGGAAGACGCGCTGCAAGATGGCGCGATGATTGTCGAATGGCCAGACCGTATGCCCGACAATTTTTGGCATGACGCGCTCAGGATTGAACTCGAAATAACAGGGGACGGCAATCGTCGGTTGACTTGGCGGGCCGGGGACGCTTGGAAAGACCGATGGCCACTGACATGATACCGCCGGCAGCAGCGGCAGATTTTTTGAAACACCACGGGTGGAACGACGCGCAAATAGTGCCGGTGGCCGGAGATGCTTCTTTCCGGCGCTATTTCCGGGTCGAGGCAGGCGATCGCCATGCGATTTTGATGGATGCACCGCCGCCACACGAAGATCCCAAACCGTTTATCGCGATCGCCGAATATCTGAAAAATGCCGGCTTTGCCGCTCCGGAGATTTTCGCTCGCGACCTGACGCACGGCCTGGTCCTTCTGGAGGATTTTGGTGATCAGCGGATGCGCGAACATCTCGATTACCGCCCGAAGGACGAGGAAGCAATCTATCGTCGGACCATTGACCTGCTTCGGGAATTGCATCGGTCACCGGCTGCGGCGTTGCCGACATATGATCAGGCACAATATTTGCGCGAAACGAATTTGCTGACCGAATGGTATTGCCCGGCACAGCAACTGGACGTGGATGCTGATCGCTTTGAGGCCATCTGGCGGCAAATCCTGGAACCCGTAATCGACGCGCAAAACCCGCCGGTCACGGTGATGCGTGATTATCATGCCGAGAATATTATGCTGCTGGATGACGGCCGGCTCGGCCTGCTGGATTTCCAGGATGCGCTCGTCGGCCATCCGGCCTATGATCTTGTGTCAATGTTGCAGGATGCCCGCCGCGATGTGTCGGATGATCTCGAGAAGAAGATGCTCGCCTATTATCTGGCCGATCACGACAAGGATGCGGCCGAATTATTTCGCGGCCATTACGCCATATTGGGCGCGCAGCGGAACACGAAGATCATCGGGATCTTTACCCGTCTGTTCGTGCGCGATGGCAAGAAGCGCTATCTCGATTTTCTGCCCAGAATGTGGCGGCTGCTTGAGAAAGACCTGCGTCATCCCGCGCTCCAGCCGATGACCGAATGGTTCGACCGGAATATTCCCGCCGAGGTGCGCAGCCAGCCAATTTCCGTTTCGAAAGAAATCCTATGACGAGTGTGAAAACCGCGATGATCATGGCGGCAGGCCTGGGTAAGCGCATGCGCCCGCTGACCGAAAACCGGCCGAAGCCGCTGGTCGAGGTGGCCGGCAAGCCGATGATCGACCATTGTTTCGATAAACTGGCGGAAGCCGGAATCGGGAAAGCGGTCGTGAACGTCCATTATCTCGCAGATATGATGGAAGCGCATCTCGCCGCGCTCGCCTATCCGATCGAAATCCGGATCTCCGACGAGCGGACGCAGCTGATGGAGACGGGCGGGGGATTGGTGCAAGCCGAGCCGATGATCGACGAAGAAATTTTCTTCTGCATCAACAGCGACAATCTGTGGACCGATGGACCCAAAAACAGCCTGCATCAACTGGCGGAAGCTTGGGACGGGGACCAGATGGATGCGCTGCTGCTGCTGGTGCCACGAACCTCGGCCCACAACTATAAAGGCTCGGGCGATTTCCATATCGACGATGACAACCGGATCTCGCGCAAGCTTCCGGGACAGCAGGCGCCATTGATATTCTCCGGCATCCAGCTGATTTCGAAACGGTTGCTGCGCGACGCTCCGTCTGGTCCTTTCTCCACCAATATTTTCTGGGAACGGGCGATTGGCGAGGGTCGCCTGTTCGGCCTAGTTCACCAGGGCGAGTGGTTCGAGGTCGGTTCACCGCAGGCGATAGCGCCAACAGAAGCTGCGCTGGCGCGTGTCTGACCGGCGCCGGCCATCCATTTACAATATCGCCGCGCACGGCGGCTTTGCCGATGCACTCGCTCAGGGACTGATTGATCGTTTTGCCAAGGACGCATTCGGACTGGCGCATGGCCTTGTCATTCTGCCCAACAACCGCGCCCGCCGCGCTCTGCAGGAAGCCTTTGTCCGGCTGAGCGAAGACGGGCTGCTGCTGCCGCAAATGACCGTGGTCGGTGATCTGGAACTGGATGAATCGATCGGTGTCGCGCTGGATTCCGGAGAACTGGCGCTCGACATTCCGGCAGCGGTCGATCCGATGGACCGGCTGCTCACGCTTGCGCAACTGATCCAGAAGGAAATCGGGCTGCGCGAGGATACCATTTTGGCCAAGGATGCGCTGCGCCTGGCGCGCCAATTCGCCAGCACGCTCGACCAGTTGAACATCGAAGAAATTTCGCTGTCCGACCTCAAAAATACGGAACCGGAGAGTCTCGATCTGTCCACTCACTGGCAGGAGTCCTATCGATTTTTTCTGATCATCGCGGAAAAATGGCGAGACCATTTGGCGCGATCGGGACAGGTTGATCCGGCCGTTCGGCGCAACATGCTGTTCGACCATATCGCAAAGCTCTGGAAAAATTCGCCGCCCCAACATTTTATCGTTGCCGCAGGAATAACCACGTCGGCTCCCGCCATTGCCCGCTTTCTCGAAACCATATCGTTTCTGCCATCCGGTCTGGTTGTCCTGCCCGACCTCGACCTGATCATGCCGGACGAGGAATGGAATTTGCTGGGTCCGTTCCAGCCGGATCCGGAATCGGGGCACGCGCCCCGTGCCCAGGAAACCCATCCGCAATATCATATGAAACTGCTCCTCGACCGGATGTCGATCGCCCGTGGCGAGGTCATGCGCTGGCCGCGCACCGGCGAAAGCGGCGCATTGGCGAAGCGGAGCCGGGCGTTGAGCAACGCCTTCACGATTCCCAAACTGACTGTGCGCTGGCAGAATCTGGAGAGCAATGAGCGCAGTCTGGCAGGTGTACAGACCGTCGAGGCGCGCAACAGTGCCGAAGAAGCCCAGATCATCGCTCTACTGGCCCGTGAAGCTCTGGAAGACCCGCGTCAAAGGATCGCGATCGTCACCCCGGACCGGTCCCTGGCGACCCGGATCTCCGCCCATTTGAAGCGCTGGGAAATCCAGGTCGATGATACCGCCGGCCAGCCATTGGCAAAGCTGCCGGAAGGTGTGTTTTTTCTGAACCTGCTCGCGGCGGTGGCAGACGGTTTTCCGCCAGCCGAATTTCTCGCATTACTCAAGCATCCGCTGGTGCAGCGGGGCGAAGGGCGCCTCCCGTGGCTCGATCAGGTGCGCAAGCTGGACCTCCTGCTGCGCGGCCCGCGGCCCGCGCCGGGACTGGCTGGTATCGATGCGCTGCTGACCGGCGAGAACCATCGGACGAAAAAACTACGCGCAGCGATCACTCCGTGGTGGAAATCGGTTCGCGCGATGTTCGAGCCGATGGAAACGCTTTTTGCACCGCCGCTGGACTGGGCGCACCTTCTGGACCAGTTGCGACAACTGGCGGACCAGCTGACCGATGGAGCGATCTGGGCGGGCCCGGCTGGCCGGGATTTGGGAGAATTGCTGACGAAACTGCAAGTCCGTGCCGAAATGGGTCCGATCCGGATCGAGCCGAATGAACTGGCCGGCTATTTCGAGACCTTGATGTCCGAAATATCGGTGCGCCCGCCCTACGGCGGCCATCCCCGGATCGCGCTCTACGGTTTGCTCGAAGCGCGCCTGCAACAGTCTGACCTGATCGTCTGCTGCGGCCTCAACGAGGGAAGCTGGCCGCAGGCGATCACACCCGACCCCTGGCTTGCGCCGATGATCCGCAAGTCGCTCGGCCTGCCCGCACAGGAACGTCAGATCGGGCTCTCTGCCCATGATCTGGTCGGAGCAATGGGGGCGAAGAAGGTCATCCTCTCCCGGGCGCACCGGGATGATTCCGGGCCCGCCATTGCCTCGCGCTTCCTCCTCCGCCTGAAGGGCATGTGCGGAGACAATCTGAAGGAACATCCGGATGTCCGGTCATGGATGTCAGCAATTGACCAATCGAACATAGCGTCCCAACCTTATGACCGCCCCGCTCCGCTGCCGGGTGCAGAGCAACGCCATATCCCGATTTCGGTGACGCAGGTCGACCGGCTGATCGCCGATCCCTATGCTTTCTACGCGAACAAGATCATGGGTTTTGCCTCGCTCGACATGATCGACGCGGACCCGAGCGCCGCCTGGCGTGGGACGATCATTCATGACATCCTCGATCAATGGGCCAAACAGGATAATTATTTACCCGAGGCGTTGCGCGAAAGAGCGGACCTGTTTCTCAATGACCCGACCCTGCACCCGTTGATGCGCAGCCTGTGGGCACCGCGCCTGCTCGAGGGACTGGCCTGGATTGCAGATACGCTTGCCCAGAATCGCAAGGCCGGCCGGGAACCCGTCGCTTCAGAAATCTACGGGACAGCGGAGATCGCCGGTGTCGAACTGTCCGGCATCGCGGATCGCATCGACAAGATGCCCGACGGTGGTCTGGCGATTGTCGATTACAAGACCGGCGGGGCACCGACCAACAGGGCCGTGGTCGAAGGCTATAATCTCCAGCTCGGCCTGCTCGCTGCCATCGCGGAACTTGGCGGATTCCAAGATATTGCCGGTCAGGTCACCGGTTTCGAATATTGGTCGCTTGCCAAAACAGCCGGATCAGACAATTTCGGCTATGTCCGCTCGCCGACGAAAGGACGCGGCGACAATGTCGTACCGTCGGATGCGATGGTCGACCATGCTGTCGCCCGGTTCAACGAAGCGGTCGATCGATATATTCTCGGTTCGGAACCGATGACCGCCAAGCTGCATCCGGAATATGCGCCTTATGCAGATTATGACCAGTTGATGCGGCTTGAGGAATGGTACGGACGCTCGCCGATGGAAGCAGCAGGGCATGAGTAGCGGCAAGCCAAAAATTTTTCCGCTCAAGGACCGGCAGATCGATGCGGTCGAACCCGCTGCCCACATCTGGCTCAGTGCGTCTGCCGGGACCGGAAAGACGCAAGTTCTCACCGCCCGGGTCTTTCGCCTGCTGCTGACCGAGAAGGTCGACCCCGAGCATATCCTGTGCCTGACCTTCACCAAGGCCGGCGCCGCTGAAATGGCGGAACGGATCAATCGGCAGCTGGCGGCCTGGGTCCGGATGGACGACACCCTTTTGGAAAACGACCTTCGCGCTATCGGCGCATCAACCGGTCCAGAAACCCGATCGCGTGCGAGAACGTTATTTGCTCGCGTTCTCGATGCGCAGGGCGGTGGTCTGCGGATCATGACGATCCACAGCTTCTGTCAGTCGCTCCTTGCCTCCTTTCCGGAAGAGGCGGGCATCGCCTCGATGTTCAAACCGATCGAGGCGCGCGACCAGAAGATTCTTGCTCGCGAGGCTCTTGGCGATCTGCTGCTCGAAGAAGAACGGGCGGGCCGCACGGATATCCTAGAAGCGATCCAGCACCTAAGCGTCCGGATGGGTGAAGAGGCTACCGAACAATTTCTGATGGCCTGTGCGGCCAAAGCCGATGCGATGGAAAGTCTCGCAACTGGCGTGTTGCCGTTCGTCCGGGGACTATTGGGGCTGCCGATCGAAGGCGATGCTCTATCGTGGCTGGCGGATCGCTGCACCGATGAAGCGATCGATCTCCGCTCAATCACGATATTGCGCGATGCGATGGCGCAATCAGGGGGCAAGAAGGAGCAGGAGCGTCAGTTGAATATCCGCCTGTGGCTGACGCTCAAACCGGAAGAGCGCGCCGCCGCATTGTCGGACGTTCATCTGGCCTGGGCCACCAAAACCACCGGAGCGCCGCCCAAGCCCACAAAGGGGTTGCTAAAAGCACTGCCGGATTATGATTTTATCGCCGGATCACTGTTCGAATGGAGCAACGGCCTGCTCGAGAAGATGGCCCTGTTCGAATATGCTGAGCTGTTTGCCGGCGCGCTGGACGCGGGACGCGCTTTCTACCATCGCTATGCGGCGGCGAAAAAACTGCACGGTGTTGTCGATTTTGATGACATGATCCGGATGACTGCCAGACTGTTGCAGAAAAGCGATATGGCCGCCTGGATCCGCTACAAGCTGGATCAGCGCACCGATCATATATTGATCGACGAAGCGCAGGACACCAATCTGGCGCAATGGGAAATCGTTGGCGCGCTGGCAGGCGAGTTTTTCGCTGGCATGGGCGCTGATCCGGAACGGCACCGGACCTTGTTCACGGTGGGTGACTTCAAACAGGCCATATTCGGCTTTCAGGGTACAAGTCCGCACAATTACGCCAATGCGCGAACCGAGTTTTTCGGCCTGGCCGAGGCATCGGAACAGCCGTTCGGGGATCTGTCACTCGACCGCAGTTTCCGTTCGACACCGCCGATTCTGGATGTTGTCGATGCTACACTGGAACAGCTCAGCCACGAGCAGTTGGGACTGGACCAGCGGATTCCCGCACACCGGAGCAATTATCGGGACTCCAGCGGTAGCGTGACGCTCTGGAAACCGGTAGCCAGTTTGGGCGATGCGGATTCAGAGGATGAGGAATCATGGGCCAGCGAGGAAAAGCGGGTCTTTGCCCAGCAACTGGCGCTGCAGATCAAGACATGGCTGTCTCCGGAAAAACCGCTCTGGCTGGACCGGGAAAACCGGCCGCTGGAACCGAAAGACATTTTGATTCTGGTAAGCAAGCGCGATGAACTCAGCGCCCTCATCGTCGCCCGGCTGTTTGCGGAGAATGTTCCCGTGGCCGGTATCGACCGAATCCGTCTGAACCAGCCGCTTGTCGTCCAGGATTTGCTGGCGGCCGTTCGCTTTGTGCTACAGCCGAATGACGATCTCAATCTCGCCAGTCTGCTGGTGTCTCCGCTGCTCGGCTGGTCGCAGGAGGAATTGCTGGCGCGCGGTTATCGCGGCAAGGACCATGCGGACATGAGCCTTTGGGAATTTCTCCGCCGGCGCGGAACGCTGGAAGAGGAAATAAAGCCATTGATGCAATTGCTGGCAATGGCGGATTTCAACACGCCCTATCAGTTTCTCGAGACTATATTGTCCGGTCCGTTGCAGGGCAGGCGCAAGTTGCTGGTGCGGCTCAGTCACGCAGCCGTAGACCCGCTCGACGAGTTGCTGGCAACGGCCCTGGCCTTCGAACGGGACCACATCCCGACGCTGCAGGGGTTTCTCGACTGGTTTGACCGGGGGGATGTCGAGATCAAGCGCGAGCAGGTTGAGGGTGGCAACGAAGTGCGCCTGATGACCGTCCATGGCGCAAAGGGTTTGCAGGCTCCGCTGGTGATCCTTGCCAATGCGACCTTTGATCCGGCGAGCAAGAAAAGCGGCGGTTTTACGATTAAGCTGGGTGAGGGCTCCGATAGGGAACTCGAATATCCGGTCGTGCCCGTCCGCAAGGCAGAGCGTGTCGGTATATTGGCGGAACATGCTGCCCATGCCGACAAGGTCGCGATGGAAGAACATTGGCGGCTGCTGTACGTCGCGATGACCCGGGCAGAGGAGCATCTCGTAGTGGCCGGCGTTCTCGGTCCAAGAGCGAAAGGCGAGGTGCCGGAACTGAGCTGGTACGGCGCTATCGAGCGCGGCCTGATTGCCTTGGGCTGTGACTGGCGCAATGATCCCGACTGGATTGCGGTTCGGGAGTACCGGATCGAAAACCAGAGCCAAACCTACGCGCCATCCACCATCAGCAGCGGACAGAATCAGGATGAAGAACAGCCACCGCAGCCGGATTGGTTATTCCAGCCGGCGCCGGACGAAGCGCGACCACCGCGTCCCCTGACACCGTCACATCTCGGCCCCGACGATGCCAGCAATCCGCCACCGGACATGGCGATGCGCGACGCGGCCGAGCGCGGGATATTGCTGCACAGCCTGTTCCAGCGCTTGCCGAATATCGACCCGGAGCGCCGCAGGGATGTCGCCGACCGATGGCTTGCAAAACAAAAGCGGATAACGGATGCGGCCCAGCGTACAGAGATTGTCGAAACGGTTCTGACGGTAATGGATAATCCGCAATGGTCGGCCCTGTTTGCGCCAGAAAGCCTGGCCGAAGCCCCGATTGCTGCGGTCGTCGGCGATCATGTCATATCCGGCACGGTAGACCGGCTGTTGATTACCGATCATCAAATCTATGTCGTGGATTTCAAAACCGGTCGCCGGGTTCCCGACAATGCCGAACAAGTGCCGGTCGCCTATTTGCGGCAGATGGCGGCCTATGTCGCTGCACTGGAGAAAGTATTTCCGGCGCGTACGATCCGGGCAGGTATCCTCTACTCGCATGGCCCGAAAATGCTGGAGCTTTCCGCCGGTCTGATCGAACGACACAAGCCGGGCTTTGAGCCGACATGAAAATCCTTTTGGTCAAGGCGCTTGAGCAGGCGCTTCACCATAACTAGATAGAGTTCAAACAATTGGAGATTCGTTATGGCTACCAAAGCAATTACCGATGCAAGTTTTGAAGGCGACGTCCTGAAGGCTGACGGTCCGGTGCTCGTTGATTTCTGGGCAGAATGGTGTGGTCCGTGTAAAATGATCGGCCCCGCGCTCGAAGAAATCAGCAATGAAATGGGCGGGCAGGTCACGATTGCCAAGCTCAACATCGATGACAGTCCGGAGGCGCCTGCAAAATATGGTGTGCGCGGTATTCCGACGATGATCCTGTTCCATAACGGCGAACCGGTTGAAACCAAGGTTGGTGCGGCTCCGAAGAGCCAGCTCAAGCAATGGCTGGAACAGTCGCTGCCCGCTTAAGGCCTGAAAATATCCCCGAGCCGCTCGGCTGCTTCGTCCCAGAGTTTCGGGGACGAAGCGCCGAGCAAACCCTTTCTGCGGTCGGCCGGATGATATCCCGCACCGTCCCATCGCGCACATTTTCCTCCGGCTTCGTTGAGAAACAATACGCCCGACGCATGGTCCCAGGGCAGGGTGCGCTGAAATACCGAAATATGGTTGGTTCCCTGCACCAGTCGCGGATATTGCTCGGCGGCGCAGCGCGGAATATCGACAATTTCGTAATAAGGTTCGGCAGCAGCCAACAGGGTATCTCGCTCTTCCGGCGTCATGAAACTGGTGGCCAGCGCGGCAACCGGCCTGTCCGGATGCGCCTCCGGAACCATGACCTGCTCCCCATTCATGAACGCACCGCCGTCTTTCTCCGCATGGCAAATGCGCACGGTAATCGGGTCATAGAGCCAGCCGGCCACGGTTTCATTCTCCTCGGCCAGAGCAATCATGATCCCGAAAGGCGGCTGACCGGCGGCATAATTGCCGGTGCCGTCGATCGGATCAATGATCCAGACCTGACCATCAGCCAGTTGATCGACAACCGCCTCATCGATGGCATAGGCTTCTTCACCAACGATTTTTGCTTCCGGCAACAGCGCCGCTAGCGCCCCGGCAATATATTCCTCGCTGAGCTTGTCGGCGACGGTCACCAGATCACCGGGTGTCTTCTCGTCGATCTGGTGCGATTTCAGATTCCGGTAATAGGGCAGCACAATATCGCGCGACGCGTTTTCGATAATGTCGAGAACCGGCTGATAGAGACTGTGCAACGACTCAGCTCCGATAATCGGCGTTGATATCGATATAACCGTGGGTCAGATCGCAGGTCCACACGGTTGCCTTGCCGTTGCCAAGTCCGATATCGACGGCGATATCGATCTCGCGGCCCCGAAGATGGGCCGCGACCGGTGCTTCATCATATTCCGGCACGACCAGACCATCGCGGGCAACGGTCACACCACCGAAGGCAATCGATAATTTATCCCGATCCGCCGGTTCGCCAGCCTTGCCCACCGCCATGACCACCCGGCCCCAGTTGGCGTCTTCACCGGCAATGGCGGTTTTGACCAATGGCGAATTGGCGATCGAGAGGGCAATGCGTTTGGCGCTGTCGTCGCTTTCCGCGCCGGTCACCGCTATTTCGATAAATTTGCTCGCCCCTTCGCCGTCGCGCACGACCAGATGGGCCATTTGCAGACACAGGTCGTTGAGCGCGGCCTGAAAGGCATCGGCACCAGCGTCATCGAACGACGTCAGGGCCGGGGCAGAGTTCCGACCCGTCGCAAAGGCCAGCACCGTATCACTGGTCGAAGTATCGCTGTCCACGGTGATGCAATTGAAGCTTTTGTCGGTCGCCGCGCTCAGCATTTGCTGCAGAAAACCCGCTTCGACCGTCGCGTCGGTGAAAATATAGCCAAGCATCGTCGCCATATCCGGCGCGATCATGCCCGATCCCTTGACAATCCCGTTGAGATGGACCGTCCGGCCTCCAACGACAGCACTCGTGGTTGCCATCTTGGGGAACGTGTCCGTGGTCATGATCGTCGCAGCGGTCGCTTCCCAGTCGCAGGGTTCAGCGTCAAACACTGCTGTCAGACCCGCTTCGGCCTTGTCGAGAGGCAGCGGCACGCCGATTACACCAGTCGAAGACACGAATATTTCTTCCTCCGAACATCCGAGATGCGCCGATGTTAAAGACAATATTTTCTGCACCGCCGCCTTGCCGCGCGCGCCGGTAAAGGCATTGGCATTGCCGGCATTGACCACCAAGCCGCGGGCGCGGCCTTGCTTGAGCGCCTCCCGGCACCATTCGACTTCCGGAGAGGGACATTTGCTGCTGGTCAGCACACCGGCAACCGATGTTCCCGCTGCCAGTTCGAAAAAGGTCAGATCGCAGCGATCCCAGGCCTTATATTGGGCGCGGGCAATGCGGCAGGAGACGCCCGCAATATCGGGCAATGCTGGAGATTGTGCTGGCGCCAGCGGCGAAAGTTTGTCCGACACTTAACTTGCCTTTATCCAATGTTTTGATAGAACGCGCTCATATTGACGGGTGCCTTGTCCATGAACGCATATATTGCAAGTTTTATGTTGCTGCTATTCAACGCTGTCGGCCTGGCCGTGCCTGCGTCTGCAGCGGCAGAAGAACGCATGATAGGCGAATTGGGAAGCGCTGCCGACCTGTCGGAAGCGGCGGTTGCCGATCAATGTGCAGTCGTCGAACAGGCGGGCTTGCGATTATCGGATCATCAACCCTGTGAAATAGCTGGAATGTTGGTTTCCGAGCCACTGGTAGTGGGCAAGACAACCAGCAACGATCGGGGCTGGGCCGTCGTCGCGATGCGCTCCGAAGCCGGCGACAAGCTGGAACATGAAGAAGGCGCGCCCTAGCGCCATTCCCGGTCTTGCCACTGTTGCATGGCAAGAAATTCTCCCTAAATTCATCCTGTTCGCGGCCTTTTATCGGCCGCAAAAATCTATAAATTGGAAAATGTCATGCTCGGCGGTTTAGCCAAATCCATCTTCGGGTCAGCCAATGACCGTTACGTCAAATCAATGCAGAAAGTGGTCGACGCGATCAACGCATTCGAGCCGCAAATCGAACCGCTGTCGGACGAAGAACTCGCGGCAAAGACGCCGTATTTCAAGGAACGGGTAGCCGGCGGTGAATCGCTCGACGACATATTGCCGGAAGCCTTCGCGGTGGTCCGGGAAGCGGCAAAGCGGACATTGGGCCAGCGGCATTATGATGTCCAGCTGATCGGCGGCATCGTCCTCCATCGCGGTGAAATCGCAGAAATGCGCACCGGCGAAGGCAAGACCCTGGTCGCGACGCTCGCCTGTTATCTGAATGCCATCGACGGCAAGGGCGTCCACGTCGTCACCGTCAATGACTATCTCGCCCGCCGTGATGCGGAGTGGATGAGCCAGGTTTATAATTTTCTTGGTCTGGAAGTCGGTGTGATCGTCCCGAATCTGGGCGAAGAGGAACGCCGCGCGGCCTATGCGGCGGATATCACCTATGGCACCAACAATGAATTCGGCTTCGACTATTTGCGTGACAATATGAAGCATGAGCGCGCCCAGATGGTGCAGCGACCGTTCAACTTCGCGATTGTCGACGAGGTCGATTCGATCCTGATCGACGAAGCCCGGACGCCCCTGATCATTTCCGGACCGACCGATGACAAATCCGATCTTTATCTTTCGGTCAATGCCGTCGTCCAAGATCTCACCGAAGAAGATTATGAAAAGGACGAAAAGTCGCGCAATCTTTCCCTGACCGAAGAAGGCACGGAAAAGGCGGAGCGCTTGCTCGAAGCTGCGGGCCTGCTGGAGGGCAGCAACCTCTATGACTATGAAAATACCCAGGTTGTCCACCACCTGAATCAGGCGTTGATGGCCAATGTCATGCGCAAGCGCGATACCGACTATATCGTCAAGGATGGGAAGATCATCATCATTGATGAATTTACCGGCCGGATGATGGAAGGGCGCCGCTGGTCCAACGGTCTGCACCAGGCGGTCGAGGCCAAGGAAGGTGTCCAGATCGAACCCGAAAACCAGACGATGGCGTCGATCACCTTCCAGAATTTCTTCCGCATGTATCCGAAACTGTCCGGCATGACCGGCACCGCGGAAACGGAAGCGGCGGAATTTTTCGAAATCTACAAGATGAATGTCGTCACCATTCCGACCAACAAGCCGGTGCTGCGGATTGACGAGAATGACGAGTTTTACAAAAATACGCTCGATAAATTCGCTGCGATCGCAAAGACCGTCAAGGAACATAGCGACAAGGGTCAGCCGGTTCTGGTCGGCACCGTTTCGATCGAAAAATCCGAACTGCTCTCCAACTTTCTGAACAAGGAAGGCGTGAAGCATAATGTTCTCAACGCCCGTTTCCACGAACAGGAAGCGCATATCGTCGCACAGGCCGGTTCGCCCGGAGCCGTGACCATCGCGACCAACATGGCTGGCCGCGGCACCGATATCCAGCTCGGCGGCAATATAGATTTCCGGATCGATGACGAGCTTGGCGAGATGGAAGCCGGCCCGGAAAAGGATAAGGCGATTGCCAAGATCGAGGAAGAAGTCAGGGCGCTGCGCGAACGGGTACGGGAAGCCGGCGGCCTGTTCGTGCTCGGCACCGAACGCCACGAAAGCCGCCGGATCGACAACCAGTTGCGCGGTCGCTCCGGCCGTCAGGGCGATCCCGGCCTCAGCCGCTTCTATCTCTGTCTCGAGGATGATCTGCTGCGCATTTTTGGCACCGAAACGATGTTCGCCAAGATGATGAACAAAAATCTCGAGGATGGCGAGGCGATCGGCGGCAAATGGCTGTCCAAGGCGATCGAAACCGCGCAGAAAAAGGTCGAGGCCCGCAACTACGAAGCGCGCAAGCAGGTTGTCGAATATGATGACGTGATGAACGACCAGCGCAAGGTTATCTATGAACAGCGCTCGGAGATCATGGATGCGGAAACCGTCGGCGATGTGGTCGAGGACATGCGTCACGAAACGGTCAACGCGATTGTTGCCGATGCCTGCCCGCCCGGTACCTATCCGGAGCAGTGGGACACCGAAGGCCTGAAAACCCGCGTCGAGGAAGTGCTCAACCTCCGTCCTGATCTGGACAGTTGGATGCAGGAAGACGCGCTGGAACCCGAGATCATCGAGACGCGCCTTGCCGAAATGGCCGATGCCGAATTCGAAGCAAAAATGGCCCAGGTCGAAGCGGAAAATCCTGGTGTTTGGGCACAAATCGAGAAGTCGATCCTGCTCGAATTGCTGGATCATCACTGGAAAGAGCATCTCGCCACGCTCGATGCACTGCGCCAGGTCGTGTTTCTGCGTGCCTATGCCCAGAAAAAGCCGCTCGACGAATATAAGCAGGAAGCCTTCGGCCTGTTCGAGCGGATGCTGGAGATCATCCGCGAAGGCGTGACCAAGACCATCGCGATCAGCCAGTTCCACCGTCAGGAAGAAATCGCGGTGCCGGAATTGCCTGAATTGCCCGATTTCCTGACCACCCACATCGATCCGTTGACCGGCGAGGACAACAGCAACGACATTGACGGCGGCACCCGCGGAACGGTCTCCACCGCTTTGCCGCCACGGCAATCGGGAACGATGAATAATCCGCAGGATCCGTTCGATGGCAGCAAGGTCAGCCGCAACGCGCCATGCCCCTGTGGTTCGGGCCGCAAATACAAGCATTGTCACGGGAAATTTTGATCTGAGTCCCCGCGGGCAGCAGGGCGGACGCTGAGATGGCTTTCGGCATTGCCGGGCTGGCGGTTCTGTTCGCCCTGACCGCAGCGCTTTACGCCAGCGTTGGCTTTGGCGGCGGCTCCACCTATATCGCGCTGCTGGCGCTGGCCGGACTCGATTACCGGGTGCTGCCGATCATCGCATTGCTGTGCAATATCATCGTCGTGACAGGCGGGACCTTGCGGTTTCAGTTGCGCGGCCTGATCGCCTGGCAAAGAGTCTGGCTGATCCTGCTGCTGTCGGTGCCTGCGGCATGGCTGGGCGGCTTCGTACCGATCGCGCAGGGCAGTTTCATGATCCTGCTCGGTCTGTCGCTGGCGGCGGCCGGCATTTTGCTGATGGTCGAACCTTTTATCCAGCGGGGAGGGGCCGGACCTCGCAACGGGCGATGGACCGGCCACCGGCTATTCGCTCCCGCCACCGGCACCGGCATCGGCTTTCTCTCCGGCATGGTCGGCATCGGCGGCGGCATTTTCCTCGCACCGGTCCTGCTGCTCACCCGCTGGTCCGACAGCCGCCGGATCGCGGCCACCGCCAGCGTGTTCATTCTGGTCAACTCGCTGGCCGGTCTCGGCGGGCAGTTGATGAAATCGGGCCTGAGCATTGGTGGAGAGGCGGTTCTTGCCTATTGGCCTCTATTCCTCGGCGTCCTGCTGGGCGGGCAGGTCGGCAGCATATTGGCCAGCAAGGCGTTGCCGGAAATTTGGATCAGGCGATTGACGGCGTTATTGATACTCTATGTGGCAGTGCGGATTTTGTGGGTTTAAGTTGGCGGGATTGGTGGTGTGAGCGGAATTTCGGTCAGGAAGCTAGTGCATTGTTGTCGTAATCAAAAAACTACCTGATATTTGAATATAGTCGATGACACAGCAATGGACTCTTAACATCGTTGATCGTTTTCAGTAAATTGTCAGCCGCACCTAAGGTCATACTCATACTCGTTTTTCGGAAATTGCTTGGAATAACACGTCAATGTGAGCTTTTCCAAAAGCTTAAACTTTCTGTCCGACAGCATGACAATTTGCAGCTAGATGAGCAGAGAAATATAAGGCTCCGATCTCCAGGGAATATCCACATTTTGGAACCATAGAACTTTTGACGGGTATCCATATTGGCAGAATTTGACGAAGGAGAAGCCAGTGACTGACGCAATCATTTTTCCGATTATCGCTGTAGTCTTTACATTGATCTCTCTTATTTCGATGATCTACTTAATGATCCATGCACGTGATTTGGCGCGGGTGTTCCGCGGCAAGCGCTCTGACATTGTCACAGGACCCGGCGTTCGGCAAGTCTCGCGCAAGGCAATATGGACGGCGCTGATCCTGTTCAATATCGGTTGGATTGCCGCAATCGCGACTTGGTCATGGGGTTACAATGCAACCGATCCCGATGCCGAGCTTTCCGTTACAGAATAGCTGTCCGAATTGGCTGCGGTCGAGCCTGAGCCTCAACGATAATCCCTTTCAGCACGCAATAGCCGGTCCAAACCGGATGTGCAGACTTGGCAATTTGCGGTCTGGTTGGAGCTGGGTGACGGTGTACCGGACGGTGATCGCACAGCAACTCACGAGCGCAGCGCCCTCATTCAACTGCATCTAGCCGCCTGCGCTGATGCCGCGGCAGCAGGATTTCGTATCTTTCTCCCTCAGGGGAGAAAGTGCAAAGGGTGGTGAGCCACGGCAACAGCCAACCAAAAATTCCTCCCTTTCCTACAGCATCCCGTTTCTGATAAACCGCTGCGATGACCATGCCTCACCATGCTCTAATTCGCGCTCTGTGCGCCCCCGCTTTCCGGCCCCTGCCCGCCTTCTCTGTCCGAAAGGAGAGCGCTGATCTTGTGACCACCCGATATTCCGAATCCGCCACCACAGCTTTTTCCGCATTAGGGGGTGTGACCCTGTGTGACCCTGAGCAAAGCGCTCGACCAAATTTCACTTTATAACCGTGTAAGGATTGTAAAGTTCATCAGGAAAAGGGAGACTTATCTGAACGAATGATTTTTTGACCGAATAGCGGTCGCGCTGCGCATAGCGCCCAATCGCATGTAAATAATAGGAAGATGCCGTATCTGGGCCACCGGAAAAATGGCTCCCCGAGTTGGATTCGAACCAACGGCCATTCGATTAACAGTCGAATGCTCTACCACTGAGCTATCGGGGAACAAGCTCGATTTTTGACCGAGCGTTTCATGGTGAAGCGGGCCTATAGCAACGGGATTTGGACGCCGCAAGCCATCAAGTGACAAATTGTTCCATGGCGATACGATCATCGAGCGCATGTTCCGGATCAAACAGCATGGTCAGCGCCTGTGCCCGGTCTATGGCGACCTTGACGCAACTGACGTCGCGGACTTCCTGCTGGTCGCCAACGGCGCTGACCGGCCGTTTTTCCGGATTGAGCACGCGGATGGTTATTTCCATTTTGTCGGGCAGAATGGCGCCTTTCCAGCGCCGCGGCCGGAACGGGCTGATCGGTGTCAGCGCCAGCAGATTGCAGGTCAGCGGCAGGATCGGGCCGTTGGCGGAAAGGTTATAGGCGGTGGATCCTGCAGGCGTGGCGATCAGCACGCCGTCGCAGACCAGTTCGTCCATCATCACCCGGCCATTGATCTCGATCTCGAGCTTCGCCGTCTGCCGGGTTTCGCGCAGCAGCGACACTTCGTTGATCGCGGGCAGGGTGAATTTGGCCCCGGAAAGGGTTTCCACCTCCATCTTGAGCGGTTTGACCTTGAACGCCCGGGCCTTGGTCAGGCGTTCCCTCAGGTCTTCCAGATGCCAGTTGTTCATCAGGAAGCCCACCGTGCCCAGGTTCATGCCGTATACCGGTATGATCTTCCGGCGATTGAGCATCTGGTGCAGGGTCTGCAGCATGAATCCGTCGCCGCCAAGGACGACCGCCTGGTCGGCTTCCTCGACCGGGACCCAGTCGAGCAGCGGTTCGAGCTTTTTTGCGGCTTCCTGTGCCGGCTGGGTAGGCGACACGATCAGCGCCCATTTCTTTTCGCTCATCCGCCCGTGACGTTCATGTGACGCTCCAATATCTCTGCGGACCCCTCGAGCTGCGCATTGAAATCATGGCGCAACGGTTTGAGTCTTAAAGCCTTTTGGAGCAGTTGGTCAACGGCAGCGATACCATCGCTGCGAACCGCCGCGCGCAAATCGACATGCGCGCTGTGACCCAGGCACATGAATATCTTGCCATCGGTAGTGAGGCGCAACCGGTTGCAGTCATCGCAGAAATTATGGCTGAGCGGTGTAATCAGCCCCAGCCGCAGACCAAGGGGCTCGACCGAAACATAGCGCGCCGGTCCGCCGCTGCGATGGGGAACAGGAAGGATTGTATAATGGTCTCTCAACGGAATCAGAAATTCATCGGCGGAAATATGGGCAAGTTGTCGATCCGCACCAACATCGCCCAAGGGCATGCTCTCGATAATGGTCAGATCATGACCGTGTGTGGCACAATATTCGGCCATCGGCATCAGGTCGGCTTCGTTGAAATCGCGAACCGCAACCATGTTGATTTTGACATCGATTCCGGCGGACTTGGCGGCCTTTATGCCATCCAGAACGATATTCACATCAGCGCCGCGGGTGATTTCGGCGAACCGGGCGGGATCGAGCGTATCCATACTGACGTTGATCCGCCGCACGCCATGGGCCGCGAGATGGTCGGCATATTCGGACAGCAGCGACCCGTTGGTGGTAAGCGTCAGTTCTTCCAGTTCGCCGGACGCCACTTTCCTGCCAAGGCGCTGGATAACATCCTTCATATCCCTTCTGACCAGCGGTTCGCCGCCGGTAAGCCGGATTTTACGAATGCCGTGTCCTATAAATCGTTCCGCAATCAGGCTGATTTCCTCCAGCGAAAGCAATTCAGATTTGGGCATGAAGGTCATTTTTTCCGACATGCAATATTGGCAGCGGAAATTGCATCGGTCGGTGACCGAAATGCGCAGGTAATCAATTTTGCGGCCGAAACCGTCTTGCATAGGAAATCTCTTCGCGATGGAATGGTGTACAGCTAGCGATTTCTGCACAAGCAAGCAACGCCCTATAAAGGATTTCCTGCTATGCAAAACGACAGCCGATCGCTGGCAAGTCGGCATCGCTGTCAACCGCTTACAGGAGTTTTGAGGTCAAAGAGTCATCCATCTCGACGGTACATCCGGCTGAATTCAGAAACCTGTTTCTGCTTTCGTTCCGCGCGCGCGATCCCTTGGCGACCCAAATTGCGTCGTTTGGCTGGCGGGTCCATTCTGCCCGCAGATTGGATAATCTGAGCGCCCGCTTTCTTTCAGCCGGAGCGATGATTGCGGTAATTGACGTGCGCCGGTCTGAAACTGATGGCTTGAAGGCGATTGCAGCGCTTTCAGAAACCGCAACCGAAGGCGGGGTCGCTTTATTGGCTTTGGTCGACAGCAGTCAAATACCCCGGATTGTCATGCAATGTTATGATTCCGGTGCAACGCATTATCTCGATTTTGCCGATCCAGGTGCAGATCTCGCTCAGTCCATCAAATATGCCTATCGGTATGCCGAGAATCTTCGAGGAGGTGCCGAACGCGCGAGCGACGAACAAGTGATGCTGACGATTGCGGATTTGCAATGGTCGATGGCGTTGGACTCCGTCGGTGAAACCTGGGTCAGCGATAGCCTGTTAGCAGCTGCCGGAAAGATTGATTTTGAGCGATATCCCGCCACCGGAATCTACCGCACGCTATCATCCGAAGAACGCGAGCGCGTGCACGGAGCCATGGGGCGTCTGCGCGATGGTGCCAGACAGGCGGCGGTTCCTCACCGGCTCAACGGGCGTGCGGTGATCCATCATTTGCATGAAGCCAATGGCCGACTTTTCGGCAGAATTGAGTATCTCGCGAATGACGGGGAGGTTGATGATTGGACCGGACGGGATCTGCTTTCCGGGTTGCGAAATACGGCAGCGGCCCGCTTGTGGACTCGGCAGAAACTGGAAGCGGGGAGCCGGTTGACGCTCGTTGCGATCGGCATCAAAAATTTCCGGATGATCAATGCCGCCTTCGGACGGAACGCCGGGGATCAGCTGTTGCGGATTGTAGGACATCGGCTGATGGACCAGACGCAGCGCCAATATGCCGGACCGCAGCTTGTGGCTCGGCTGGATGGTCAGAATTTTCTGATCGCTCTGGCCGATATCGAAAACAGCAAAATTCTGGATTTTGCACATGATCTGATCGGCAACGTCTTTTATGATCTGCAATTGGAGGGGCGGCCCATCAACCCTGTTGCGAGAGCCGGGGTGGCCATCGGCAATAGAGATTCCAGCGAAAAGACGCTGATCAGAAAAGCGGTTCTGGCGCTTGCAGAAGCGACCGCTGCGGATGCGTTGCCGATCAAGTTCAGCACCGTTTCTGAAGCCGATGTACATCTGGAAGAGTTACTGGAGGATCAATTGTCCGGGGCGATGGGCCGGGGTGAGATCGTCATCGCCTTTCAACCGCAAATAAAAATTGAAACGGGGCAACTCACCGGAGCGGAGGCATTGGCGCGCTGGGAACATCCAGAATATGGGCTGTTGGGCGCTTCAACCCTGTTCGCCGTCGCGGACCGGGCCGGGGTTATGGAGTCGCTTTCAACCCAAATCCACAAACAGGCTTTGACGCTGGCCGCCGAATGGCCCGAAAGTCTCGGTTTCTTGCGCCTTTCGCTCAACGTGACGGCGGGTGATCTGGCCGCAGCCCAGTTCGATGACGATATCCGTCAACTGGTTAATAAAGCCGGTTTCGATCCGGATCGCCTGACTCTCGAAATCACGGAATCCGAATTGATTGGCAACTTGGCGGCATCGGCGGACAAGTTGCAGCGACTGCGGACTGCCGGCGTTCGGATTGCGATTGATGATTTCGGCACCGGTTACAGCAGTCTGTCCTATCTCAAGGAGTTGCCGGTCGACTATTTGAAGATCGACAGCGGGCTGACCAGCGACATCAGTGGTTCGGCCAAAGATCAGGTGGTGGTGCGGTCGATAATCGATATGGCTCATAGCCTTCATCTCGGCGTGATAGCCGAAGGGGTTGAAACGGAAGCCCAGCTTGAGATTCTCGCGGAGCAGGGATGCGAATATTTTCAGGGATTTTTGCGTTCGGGTCCGCTCTCGCCGGACGAATTTGAAGCCTTTGCCCTGCGCAGCAACTAGGCGGAAACGCGTTGCGCCAGTTTCGACAGGCCCGTCGTCAACTGAGTCAGGCCATGCAGACGGGACTTGGGGTCCCGCCACTTGCGTTCGATGAACAGCTTGTTGTCCGGCCTTATCTTGGCGGTTCCCTTGAGGCGGTCGACATAGTCGAGCAGGCCCGGGACATTGGGAAAGCGATCCTTGTGAAAAGTGACCAACGCGCCGCGCGGACCCATTTCGATTTTTGTAATATGCGCATTCACGCAATTCATCTTGATATGCATGAGCTTCAACAGATTGTCGGTCTGGACCGGCAGATCGCCGAAACGGTCGATCATTTCTGCGGCAAAGGATTCGATTTCCTGAAGCGTTTTGAGTCCGTTCATCCGTCGGTAGAGGCCCATGCGGAGCGAAAGGTCGGGGACATAGGCCTCCGGTATCAGGATTGGAGCATCGACCGTAATCTGCGGCGAAAAATCATCAGTTCGAGCTTGCAGGCCGGAGCCTTTGGCTTTTGCCTCCAGAATCGCGTCTTCCAGCATCGACTGATATAGTTCGAAGCCGACTTCCTTGATATGCCCGGACTGTTCGTCACCCAGCAAATTGCCCGCGCCGCGAATATCAAGATCGTGGCTGGCTAACTCAAACCCGGCACCAAGACTGTCCAGATCACCGAGGATTTTCAGCCGCTTTTCAGCCTTCTCGGTGATCATCCGGTCCATTGGAGTGACCATATAGGCATAGGCACGTGTCTTGGAACGCCCGACGCGGCCTCTGAGTTGATACAATTGCGCCAGGCCGAAGCGATCTGCGCGGTGAATGATCAGTGTGTTGGCGCTAGGAATGTCCAGGCCGCTTTCGACGATTGTAGTCGAGAGCAGAACATCATATTTGCGGTCATAAAAGGCCGACATCCGTTCTTCCACCATCGCCGGGGTCATTTGCCCGTGCGCGACGACATAGGTTAGTTCGGGGGCATGTTTCTTGAGAAAGTCTTCGATATCGGGAAGGTCGGCGATCCGCGGGACGACAATGAACGACTGGCCGCCGCGATAATGCTCGCGCAGCAGCGCCTCTCGCAGCGGAACCGGGTCCCACGGCATGACATAGGTGCGCACGGCCAGCCGGTCGACCGGCGGGGTCTGGATGACGGATAGCTCGCGCATGCCGGTCATCGCCATCTGTAGTGTGCGGGGGATTGGCGTGGCCGTGAGCGTCAGCACATGCACATCGGCTTTCATGGCCTTGAGACGTTCCTTGTGGGTCACGCCGAAACGTTGCTCTTCATCGATAATGATCAGGCCGAGCCGTTGAAATTCGATAGACTTGGCGAGGAGCGCGTGAGTACCAATCACGATGTCGACTTCGCCGCTGGTCAGACCTTCCCTGGTTTTCTTGGCTTCTGCGGCCGGAACCAGACGTGATAGCCGGCCGATTTTGATCGGGAAGGGCCGAAATCGTTCTTCAAAATTGTTGAAATGCTGACGGGCGAGCAGGGTTGTCGGTGCGATGATGGCGACCTGCATCCCGGCCATCGCAGCCGCAAAGGCCGCGCGCATTGCAACTTCGGTTTTGCCAAAGCCAACATCACCGCAGACCAGGCGGTCCATCGCCTTGCCCGATGCCATGTCGCTTAGCACTTCCTCGATGGCCTGCTGTTGATCATCGGTTTCCTGATAAGGGAAACGATCTACAAAGCCGGCCATTTCGCCTGCCTCGACGCGAGCGGGTGTCGCCGGTTGCAAAGCCCGCGCTGCGGCAGTTTTTAGCAACTCGTGGGCAATGGCCCTGATACGTTCCTTCAGCTTCGATTTGCGTCTTTGCCAGCCTTCGCCGCCGAGCCGGTCAAGCACAACGCTCTCACCGCCTTCGCCATAGCGACTGAGCACATCGATATTCTCGACCGGAACGTAGAGCTTGTCACCATCGGCATATTTCAGATGGACACAATCATGCGGGCTTTCGCCAACCGGAATGGAAACTATGCCTTCATACAAGCCGATGCCATGCTCAAGGTGGACTACCAGATCGCCCTGACTGAGCGCGGACAGTTCTTCAATAAAAGCGTCGCTGCTCTTACGCCGCTTGGATTTGCGGACCAGCCGGTCGCCGAATATGTCCTGTTCGGTGAGCAGGGACAGGCCTTCTGTCCGGAAGCCTGAGGATAGCGGCAATATGGTCAGGGCTATCCCAGGTGCGCCCGAGACGCAGGACTCCCACTCATCACAAAGCACAGCCGATCTGACGTTATGGTCTTTGAGCAGATCGAAAATGCGTGCTCGCGACCCCTTGCTATAGCTGGCCACAACGGCAGTGGTCCCGGACTTTGTCAGACTGTTGAGATGGGCCGCCAGAGCCTGATAAATATTCTCGTTGCGCGCCCGTTCCGGTGAAAAGTCCCGGGGTGATGAAACGGCCATCGAAACCACTGTTTCCGTTTCCGGTTCGTCAAATTCGCTAAGAACATGGATCGGGATGTCTTCCTTGCAGGATCGCCATTCATCCGGTGTCAGATACAGCATCTCCGGCGGCAGCGGGCGATAGCTGGACAGGTTGCTGCTGTCGGCTTCGATCCGGTTCTTGTAGTAATCTGTGATTGCGGCAAACTGGGCGTCTGCTGCGGCGGAACCGGCGGCATCCCGTAGAACGATGCAATCATCTCCAAGATAATCGAAAATTGTAGCAAGCCGCTCTTCAAGAAGCGGCAGCCAATGCTCCATCCCTGCCAGTCGTCTTCCATCTGAGATCGACTGATACAGTGCGTCGCTGGTTGAAACTGCACCGAAAATTTCGCGATAGCGGGTACGAAAGCGGGTTATGCTCTCTGGATCGAGCAGAAACTCTGAAACCGGGAGCAGATCAAGCGCGTCTATGTTGCCTACGGTGCGTTGGTCGGCAGGGTCGAACTGACGCAAGGTTTCAATCTCGTCGCCAAAAAGGTCGATCCGGACAGGCACTTCAGCACCGGGCGGGAACAGGTCGATCAGGCCGCCTCGCGCAGCAAATTCGCCGCTATCGGCCACGGTATCCACCCGCACAAAGCCGTTGGCATAGAGGAAGGAAATCAGTTTTTCCTGTTCGACAATAGTGCCGGGCGCGAGATGGGTGACAAATTCCTTGATTCGCGATGGCTCCAGAACCCGCTGGGTTACGGCGTTTATCGTCGTGACAATCAGTTGGGTCCCCGAGTTGGGAAGCGCCAATTTTGCCAAGGCAGCGAGCCGATCCGATGTGGTGTGCAGCGCCGGAGATGCACGGTCATAGGGCAGGCAATCCCATGCAGGAAATTCTATGATTTCCAGATCGGGCTCAAAAAAACGGGCCGCTTCCGCCACCGCACTCATTGCTGCGTCGTCGGTGGCGACAAACATCGTGCGCTGGCCGGATCTGACCGCGAGTTCCGACAGAAAAAGAGGACGATAGCCAACGGGCACGCCGGCTAGCGTCATGCCTTTTTTGGAGGATGACAATCTATCTAGGTGAGACATTTTAAATTGGTTTCTGGATATAGGACAAGAATTTTATTGCGTTGCATCAATATAGTCGAGTTGCTGCATTGCGTCCATTTGCGGCCCGCGGAAAGCTTCAGGAACGGGCAGTGTTCCAATCGCCCAGGCCATAACATCCACGTCATCTTCGACGAGCAGCTTTTCGAACCAGTCCATCGCCTGTTCCGACCAGTCCTGACTATAGCGATTGAAAAAACCGCCGATCAAGAAGTCGGCTTCCCGGGTCCCGCGATGCCATGCGCGAAATTGCAGCCGTTTAAGCCGGGTTTCGCGGTCCATATTTGCTGCTCCAACTTGGCTGGCATAATGCGCCAGCGAGGGTATAAAGACGGATAGACATGCGGCCCGAGATACTCAATCCATTATTTGGCGAAACCCAGGCGCTCAAGGGCGTCGGCAAGGTATTGGCCAAGCCGCTCGAAAAACTGCGGCTGACGCGGGTCAAGGACCTGCTCTATCATCAGCCGAGCTACTGGATGCACCGGAAACATGTCGATGAACTTGATGAAATCGATGTTGGAGAGACGATCGTCATACAGGTGACTCCGGTTGACTATCGCACTGGCGGTCCGCGCAGTCCCTTACGGGTTCATGCAACGGACAAGGTTGGCAACTATATCAGCCTGACCTTTTTCGGGCGGAACCCCGGTTGGCCAAAAAAATTACTGCCGCTTGGCGAGCCAAAAATCATTTCCGGCAAGCTCGAACGTTATGGCGACGAACTTCAGATCGTCCATCCTGATCAGGTGCTCGAACCGGAGCAGGCCAAGAGCATAGCTGTGTTGGAACCGATTTATCCGTTGTCCGACGGGCTCGGCAATACACGGATGAGGCAATTGATCGAGCAGGCGCTCGCGCTCACGCCGGAACTGCCGGAATGGGTCGAGCAAAGTCAGCTTGCTTCCAGAAATTGGAAGAATTGGAAGGACAGTATCGTCGCTCTCCACCGCAGCGAAAGCGAGTCGATTAGCGACCGACTGGCCTATGACGAGGTTTTCGCCAACCAACTGGCCTTCATGCTGGTGCGTGCCAGCAACCGAAGCAAGAAGGGTATCCCCATCCAGGGTGACAGACGGCTTCGCAATCAGTTGAAGCTCCCTTTCGAACTGACCAGTGCGCAGAAACGCTGCATTGCCGAGATTGAAGGCGACCTCGCGCAAAACGCTCCGATGCTGAGGCTGCTTCAGGGTGATGTCGGTTCCGGCAAGACCCTGGTTGCACTGATGGCGCTACTGTCAGCGGTGGAAGCGGGCTATCAGGGCGCCTTTCTGGCGCCGACGGAAATTCTGGCGCGTCAGCATTATGAAGGCTTGCGGAAACTGCTGGTTGGCCTGCCGGTCAATCTTGCCATATTGACCGGGCGCGACAAGGGTAAAGTTCGCGAGGCGACGCTGATGGGGCTGATGGACGGATCGATCGATATCCTGATCGGAACCCATGCAATTTTCCAGGAGCGTGTCCGGTACAAGAATCTCGCCGTGGCCGTCGTCGACGAACAGCACAAATTCGGGGTTTCGCAGCGCCTCTTGCTGACGCAGAAAGCCGAACGGACTCCCCATCTGCTGGCCATGACCGCCACGCCCATTCCGCGGACCTTGACGCTCAGTCAATATGGGGAAATGGATGTTTCTCGCATTGATGAGCTACCGCCCGGGCGGCAAGCCATTAACACTAGCGTGATTTCCGACGCACGAATGCCGGACGTGGTTGATGGCCTCGCGCGGCATATTGCTTCAGGCGGCCAGGCTTACTGGGTGTGCCCCTTGGTCGAAGAGAGCGAAAAGAGCGATCAAGCGGCTGCGGAAGAGCGGGCCGCTAGCTTGCAAGCGCGATTTGGTGATCAAGTCGGTTTGGTACACGGTCGCATGAAGGGGCCTGAAAAGGATTTGGTAATGGGGCGCTTTCAGCGGGATGAAATCAAAATTCTTGTAGCCACTACAGTCATCGAAGTGGGTGTCGATGTACCCAATGCCAGCTTGATGATTATAGAGGCTGCAGATCGCTTTGGTCTCGCCCAGTTGCATCAATTGCGCGGCCGCGTCGGTCGGGGAAGCGTCAAATCCAATTGCCTGTTGATTCGCGGTGATCCGTTGAGCGAAACGGCCCGCGCCCGGCTTAAATTGATGCGCGAGACGAATGACGGCTTCCGCATTGCGGAAGAAGATCTGCGTTTGCGCGGGGCAGGGGAGCTATTGGGGACGCGGCAGTCGGGGGACGCGGGCTTTCGTGTGGCCACGCCAGAGCAAGTCAACGATTTGATCGGTCCGGCCACCGATGATGCCCGGCTGTTGCTTGACCGGGACGGCGGACTGGCAAGTGAAAGAGGGCAGGCAGCAAGAATAGCGCTTTACCTGTTCGAGCGCGATTGGGGCGTCAGCCTGTTGCGCAGCGGATAGCGACTAGAGGCTGTTGATCCTGTCCAGCATTGCAACGAAATCTGGTTCCCGGATCACTCTTTCAAATTCGAATCCGCAGCGTCCCTGATGAGACCAGACGAGATAGGCTTCAATTCGTCCGACGATTGGCAAACGGACGGTCATTCTGTCGCCCTTCTCCATGTCCAGCACATCGCCCAGCATTACGCCGTGGGCTGAAATGTTGGTGATCCGTATCGAGGCCTCTTGATGAGGTTCAAATTCGCATATGGTTTCAAAATCGACCGGGAACCGCGTCGCACGGCGCGGATCTGGTGAAATCTGATACGGTACGCTGGTCATGTCGTGCGCGCTCCAAAAACGGTTTATGGCGACAATAACCAATGATTAAGAATAAAAGGTAAATGCCGGTAAACCGAAAAACGAAGCGCTGGAATCAGGATTTTCTAAGCAAACCGTGCTTCTTTTTTCCCGCCGAAATTCTTGCGTCCTGGCCGACGACAGGCACCATATAACCGGCGTCCTTGACAGGATCGTCACCCACACGGGCACCGCCGCCTGCAACAAGTCTTTTTGCCTCTCCCCTGGATGCACAAAAGCCAATACCAACCAAAGCATCAAGTATGGATATTTCGTCTGCTTCAACCATGTAAACCGGCAATTCACCACCGGAACCGCCCTGTTCGAATACTTTCTGAGCCGTATCGGCGGCTTCCTTCGCCGCCTGTTCACCATGGGCCAGAACGGTGGCAGCCTCCGCGAGGATTTTTTTGGCTTCGTTGATTTCGGATCCCTGCAGCGCTTCCAGTCTGGCAATTTCATCCAGATCTATATCGGTGAAAAGTCGCATGAACTTGCCGACATCCCGGTCGTCGGCATTCCGCCAAAACTGCCAGTAGTCATATGGGCTTAGTCGATCGGCATTGAGCCAGATGGCGCCGTCGACCGATTTGCCCATTTTTGCGCCATCGGATCTTGTTATCAGCGGCGTGGTTATGCCGAACAGTTCTGCGCCGTCGATCCGCCGGCCGAGTTCGATGCCGTTGACGATATTCCCCCATTGATCGGAACCGCCCAACTCCAGTTGACAGCCATATTGGCGCGACAGTTCAAGAAAATCATAGGCCTGCAGGATCATATAGTTGAATTCGAGGAAGGTCAGCGGTTGTTCGCGTTCAAGCCTCAGTCTGACCGAATCGAAGGTCAGCATCCGGTTGATCGTGAAATGGCGCCCGACTTCCTGGAGAAATGGAATATATTCAAGCTTGTCCAGCCAGTCGGCATTGTTGACCAGCACAGCGTCGGTTGGCCCGTCACCAAATGTCAGGAAGCGTTCAAAACAGGTGCGGATCGACGCTATATTGGTGTTGATTCGCTCATTATCGAGTAATTTCCGGATTTCATCTTTGCCGGACGGATCGCCAACCTTGGTCGTCCCGCCGCCCATCAGAACGATCGGTTTATGTCCGGCCTGTTGCAGCCGGCGGAGCAACATGATCGATACGAGATTGCCCACGTGCAGCGAATCCGCGGTGGCATCAAACCCTATATAGCCGGGGATGACGCTCTTTGTCGCAAGAGAATCCAGCGCCGCTGCATCGGTTAACTGGTGGATATAGCCGCGATCATTTAGTAGACGCAGGAGATCAGATTGATAAATGGTCATGGATTGGTGCGTTACATGGGGACAATGAAAGTCGCAATATGCGTTTGAACTTGCAATGCCATCCGACAACCCCGGTATCTTCCATTGATGAAATTACGGTCGAGTGGTCGATGTTCGAGACCTGTAAAATATGGCTGAGATATCATGCCGTAGGAAATGTTGAGGAAGTCAAGCTACCGGTCAACCAGGGCCAGTCGCGACAAAAGGACAATCTGTGGGAAAGCACCTGTTTCGAACTATTCCTCAGCGAACCGGGAAAGCCGCGCTATTGCGAATTCAACTTTTCTCCATCGGGGAACTGGGCGGCATATAACTTCACTCGTTATCGAGACGGGATGGACCGGCTCGCTCTGGTTCAAACACCAGAAATTTTTATGGATTTCAGCGATTCACATTTCGCTCTCGAGGCAACCTTTGGATTGCCCGATATCTGGGCACAGAGTGAGTTAAATGCCGGCCTGTCTGCGGTCATCGAAATGCAAACAGGAGAGAAATCACTCTGGGCTTTGGCGCATCCCGCGACTAGGCCGGATTTTCATCATCGCGATGGCTTTACGCTTAAAATGGAGGCTACGGAACGTTGATAAAATTTGGAATAGACAGACTGATTGACGATGCGGATCTACGCCGCCCGTTAGCGGGAAAGCGGGTCGCGTTGCTAGCGCATCCAGCTTCGGTGACGCACGATCTTGTGCACAGTCTGGATGCCTTATCAGCCCTGGATGACATCAATCTGACGGCTGCCTTCGGCCCGCAACATGGTTTGCGCGGTGACAAGCAGGACAATATGATCGAATCGCCGGATTACAATGATCCGGTTCACGGCATTCCGGTGTTTAGTCTGTACGGCGAAGTGCGACGACCGACGGGTCAGTCGATGGGAACCTTTGATGTGGTACTGATCGATCTGCAGGATCTCGGTTGCCGAATATATACGTTTATCACTACCCTGCGATACATGCTCGAAGCGGCCGCCGAACACGGCAAGACGGTCTGGGTGCTCGACAGACCCAATCCGGCGGGCAGACCCATTGAAGGCACAATTCTTGAAGAAGGATGGGAAAGTTTCGTTGGTGCGGCTCCCATGCCCATGCGGCACGGGCTGACCATGGGAGAAATGGGCCAGTGGCTGATCAGTCATTTTAACCTCGACGTCGATTACAAGGTTATCGAGATGCAGGGGTGGCAGCCAGAAGGGTCGGGATTTGGCTGGCCGGTGGACCGCATCTGGATCAATCCCAGTCCGAACGCACCGAATGTCAATATGGCGCGTGCCTATGCGGGCACCGTGATGCTCGAAGGTACGACGCTTTCCGAAGGGCGCGGAACCACACGTCCCCTGGAGTTGTTTGGCGCTCCCGATATTGACGCGCGAGCGGTCATAGCGGAAATGCGGCGACAAGCGCCGCAATGGTTAAAAGGTTGCGTGCTCCGGGAAATCTGGTTCGAACCGACTTTTCACAAACATCAGGCCCGCCTGTGCAACGGTGTCCAGATTCACGCTGAGGGGTCAGCCTATGATCACCGGTCTTTCCGGCCCTGGCGTCTCCAGGCTCTGGCGCTGAAAGCCATCGGAAAACTCTATCCCGGATATGAATTGTGGCGGGACTTTCCCTATGAATATGAGGAGGACCGGCTGGCATTCGATGTGATCAACGGAGGGCCGTCCTTGCGGGAGTGGATTGAAAATCCCTCGGCCCTCGCAAATGATCTGGAATCCATCGCCGCGCCTGACGAACGGGCATGGGGCGAGATGATGCCAGATTTTCTTCTTTATTGATTATGCTGCACTGCAACATATTTGTTGTATATGGCGAGAAATCTGATAATCTAAAGCCATGTTACCGAGCAAAGAATTTTTCGAAGGCGTCGCGCTGAAAAAATGTGTGGCTGCTACCTATAACAATACGACGTTCAAGCTGGCGCCGCATATTCTTTATACACGCCACGACGAAATGTATGTCGACGCCGTACCGTTGGAGAAAGACGGACAACCGCCGCGGGAAATCAAGATCGGGACGTTCAAGCTTTCCGGCCTGAAAGATGTTCGGGTTGAAGACCTGCATTTCGAAAAGTCCGAAATCTTCGAACCGGCGGCCGAAAAATATGACGGAACCACCTTGCTGGCGGTTGAAGACTAACCATTAGCCCTGTTTGCGGGTCAGTTCCTTCATGGCATCGCTCAGGCCGTCGATTGTGAGCGGATACATCCGATCATTCATCAACTCGCGAATGATTTTCACACTTTGGGAATAGCCCCATTGTTTTTCCGGAACCGGATTGAGCCAGGCCGCAGCGGGATAGGTATTGGTAAGCCGGTGCATCCATGTCACCCCGGCTTCTTCATTGAAATGCTCGACCGACCCGCCCGGATGGGTGATTTCATAAGGACTCATCGACGCGTCGCCGACGAAGATCAGCTTATAGTCGTGGCCATATTTGTGCAGGATATCCCAAGTGTTGGTGCGCTCTGAAAAGCGGCGCCGATTATCCTTCCACACGCCTTCATAGGGGCAATTGTGGAAATAGAAAAATTCCAGATTCTTGAACTCGGTGGTTGCGGCGCTGAACAGTTCTTCGCACAATTTTATAAACGGATCCATCGAGCCGCCAACATCCAGAAACAGCAGTAATTTCACCGCATTGTGTCGTTCAGGACGCATATGAATGTCGAGCCAGCCCTTCTTCGCGGTGCCATTGATCGTCCGGTCGATATCGAGTTCGTCGGCTGCACCCTCGCGCGCAAATTTTCGCAGTCGCCTTAGAGCGACCTTGATATTTCGCGTTCCCAGCATCTTGGTATTGTCGAGATTTTGAAACTCGCGCTTGTCCCAGACCTTGATCGCTTTTTTCTGGCCGCCGTCGCCGCCGATGCGGACCCCCTCGGGATTATAGCCCGAGTTCCCATAAGGCGACGTGCCGCCGGTGCCGATCCACTTGCTCCCGCCTTCGTGGCGTTCCTGCTGTTCTTCGAGACGCTCTTTCAGCGTTTCCATGATCTCGTCCCAGCTGCCGAGAGAATTGATCTTCTCCATTTCCTCTTCGGAGAGATATTTTTCCGCAACCGCTTTCAACCAGTCGAGCGGAATTTCCTCTTCCTGCAAACCATAGCTGGTTTCGATGCCCTTGAAGACTTTCGAGAAAACCTGATCGAACCGATCCAGCAATCCCTCGTCCTTCACGAACGTCGCGCGGGAGAGATAATAAAATTCCTCCGGACTGCGCTGGATAACGTCTTTGTCGAGCGCTTCGAGCAGGACAAGATGCTCCTTGAGTGAAGCCGGAATGCCAGCGGCTCTCAGTTCATCCATGAAGTTAAAGAACATTGCCGATGCCTCTATCTAGCGCGCTTCGCGTTTTGCCATGAAAGCGAGGCGTTCGAACAGCATCACGTCCTGCTCGTTCTTGAGCAGCGCACCATGGAGCGGCGGGATCGCCTTGCTGGGATCCTTTGATTGCAACACTTCCAGCGGCATGTCTTCAGACAGAATCAGCTTCAGCCAGTCGAGCAATTCGCTGGTGCTGGGCTTTTTCTTCAGACCTGGCACATCGCGGACGTCGTAGAAGATATCCATCGCCTTTTGAACCAGCATTTTCTGGATATCGGGAAAATGGACATCGATGATTTCCTGCATCGTCTGGCGATCCGGGAATTTGATATAGTGAAAGAAGCAGCGGCGCAGGAAGGCGTCGGGCAGTTCCTTTTCGTTGTTGGATGTGATGACAACGATCGGACGTTCTGCCGCTTTGACCGTTTCTTTGGTCTCGTACACATGGAATTCCATGCGATCGAGTTCCTGCAGAAGGTCGTTGGGAAACTCGATATCGGCCTTGTCGATTTCGTCGATCAGCAGAACCGGAAGCTCGGGCGAGGTAAACGCCTCCCACAACTTGCCCTTGCGAATGTAGTTCGAAATATCGTGCACACGCTCATCGCCAAGCTGGCCGTCCCGCAATCGCGCGACCGCATCATATTCGTACAGGCCCTGGTGGGCCTTGGTTGTGGATTTGACATTCCACTCGATCAGCGGCGCGCCTGTAGCCTTGGCGATTTCATGGGCCAGAACCGTTTTGCCAGTGCCGGGCTCACCTTTCACTAGGAGAGGGCGCCGGAGGGTTACGGCGGCGTTGACAGCAACCTTCAGATCATCGGTTGCAACATAGTCTTTGGTACCGTCAAAACGCATGATTTTCTATTCCTTGCCGTGAAAGTCAAAGCAAAGACGATAGGGAAAGCCTCCATTGTAGGCAAGTTAATCATTTAGTTAAATTCTGCCACAACTGGCAGACAATTTACGAGGATACACGTGTGTTTCGACGTGCTTCCAGAAGATGCCAAAGACCGCGATGCTGATTGAGCAGCTGTTCCGATCCGAAGTTCAAAGCCCGTTCCAAGGCCGGGGTGTCTGACAATTGGGCCTTGAGCGCCAGGCATGTCGTAACGTCCGGCAGGATGGATGACCGGGCTTCCACACCGACACGCAAGGCTATTTGTTCCAGAATCTTTCTGATCGCCTGCCAGTCCGAAACCAGGGCTATGGCTGCTCCGATGGCGCATCCGTTGCGATCAGATTGGGACAGCATTTCCAGCGCCTTGCGCTGCCCGAGCACCGCCGCGTTGCTCTGGTCATCCGCGCTGACGCCAGAAATCGGCCCCGCAGCCACCGTCAATTTGGTCAGAAAAGCCCGTTCGGCAGCAAAGCCCTCGGTTGCCTGCACCAGCCACTCCCGTGCGGCATCGTCCGTTGTCTTGGTCGCGGCACGGTCGACAACGCCGGGATGGCGTCCATGCAGAATGCACAAAAAATGTGCGATATCGGCGATATCCGCTCCCGATAGTATCGAGAAATTTTCGGCCATGAGCTGGACATATGGCGCCATATCGCTGCCATGGCTGCCGACGTGATCAGCGAAGCTGTCCCGCATCGTCGAATATGCATTTTGTCCTGGCATCGCGTTTCCGATATCCCGAGAAAAGTCGCGAAAATGCAATGAACACCTTCGTCTGATCCGGGTTATACAGGCGATTTCTAAAGAGCCGGTTTACCGGCTATTAGGGATTTGCAAACCATGATGATTGACGGCACCGGTGCCGATTACTGATCCAGGAAACTGCGCATTTTGCGGCTGCGGCTTGGATGCTTCAGCTTTCTCAGCGCCTTGGCTTCGATCTGCCGGATTCGTTCGCGCGTGACGCTGAATTGTTGTCCTACTTCCTCCAGCGTGTGATCGGTGTTCATGCCGATCCCGAAGCGCATGCGCAGCACCCGTTCTTCACGCGGGGTCAGGCTGGCGAGAACGCGGGTCACGGTCTCCTTCAGGTTCGCCTGAATTGCCGCATCGACCGGGATGATCGCATTTTTGTCTTCAATGAAATCGCCGAGATGCGAATCTTCTTCATCACCAATTGGCGTTTCGAGCGAGATAGGCTCCTTGGCGATCTTCATCACCTTGCGCACTTTTTCCAGTGGCATGGAGAGTCGTTCGGCCATTTCTTCCGGGGTTGGTTCGCGACCCTGCTCGTGGAGGAACTGGCGGGAGGTCCTGACGAGTTTGTTGATCGTCTCGATCATATGAACCGGAATACGGATGGTCCGGGCCTGATCGGCAATCGATCGCGTGATTGCCTGACGAATCCACCATGTGGCGTAGGTACTGAACTTGTACCCGCGGCGATATTCAAACTTGTCGACCGCTTTCATCAGGCCGATATTGCCTTCCTGGATCAGATCGAGGAACTGCAAGCCGCGGTTGGTATATTTTTTGGCAATGGAAATAACGAGGCGAAGATTGGCTTCCACCATTTCCTTCTTGGCGATTCGCGCTTCTCGCTCGCCCTTTTGCACCATGTTGACGATTCGGCGGAATTCGACCAGCGAAGTGCCGGTGGCATTGGCAATATCGGAAATTTCCGTCCGGATGCGATCGACGGAATCCGCTTCCTTTTCAGCAAAGGCTGCCCATTTCTTGTCGGTTTTGGCCATGTCTGCAAGCCAGCTGTCGTCGAGCTCGTTGCCGATATAGCTTTCCAGGAACGCGCGGCGCGGGACCTTGTGCCGCTCGGCCAGACGGAGCATCTGCCCGCCCAATGCGGTCAGCCGGCGATTGAAGGAGTAAAGCTGGTCTACCAGGAATTCGATCTTGTTCGCATGGAACTGCACGCTTTCAACCAGTGCAGTCAATTCTTCCCTTAAATTGTGATATTTTGTCTCGGAAGCTTTCGGAAAATCCTTGCCCGCTGCCAGCGAATCCAGTCGTATTGATTGCAATTTCGAGAATTTTTTGAACACCGAGGTGATAAGAGCAAATTTTTCCAGTGCATCCGGTTTCAGCGCTTCTTCCATCTGCGCGAGCGAGAGGGTGTTATCTTCTTCATCCTCTTCGACCACGCGCTTGGTACGACGTTCGGTCAGTTCCGCTTCATCGTCATTTTCGTCGTCAGCCGATTCTTCGTCCTCGACCTCATCATCATCCTTGAACGAGGGACCCGCGGTCTTTTCGCTGATCTCGCCGTCGTCATCGTCTTCCTCGTCAAGATTTTCCGGGACAGGGTCCTTGGAAAGCATGGCGTCGAGGTCGAGAATTTCGCGTAACTGCATTTCGCCGTCGTTGAGCGCCGTCGACCATTCGATGATCGCGTTAAAAGTTGTCGGACTTTCACAAAGCCCCCAGATCATCGTGTCGCGGCCGGCCTCGATCCGTTTGGCAATGGCGATCTCGCCTTCGCGGCTGAGCAATTCCACCGCGCCCATTTCGCGCAGATACATGCGGACGGGATCATCGGTGCGATCGGCCGCAGCTTTTTTGGGAGTGGCGGCGACCGTTTTTTTCTCTTTGTCCTTGCCGTCGATCGACTCGACTTCATCACCGCCCATTTCTTCCGCAGCTTCCTCGTCATTCTCGACAATCCGGACGCCCATTTCGGAGATTGCGGACATGACGTCCTCAATCTGTTCGTTCTGGTCCTGAGGCAGTGCTTCGTTCAGCTCGTCAATCGTCAGATAGCCGCGTTTTTTCCCTTTGGTGATCAATTTCTTGATCGCGCTATCGTTGAGATCAATCAATGGTTCGTCTTCGGCTTTGGAATTTTTCGCTTTACTTGCCAATGGCTGAGGCCCCTAATTTGAAACTATACTGTGTCGTCGATCTGGGTCAGCTCGACCAATCGCTCGTGAAATAACTGTTTTGCTTCCCGAAGGCGCTGTTGCTCGGCATAACTTTCTTCCGTAAGATCGTCCTGCACCCGCCGCGTTGCCTCCGCCAGAGCCGCTTCCAGTCCGGGACGCGCCGTCACCACTTTTATCGCCTCTGCCAAATCCCGATGCGCCCGTTCGATCAAGAGCGAAGGGGCATCTTCTGGCAGTTTGCGGTTGAAAGTGAAATTCAGCGCGTCGGCCCGTAACAGCCCTTTTGCGACATTATAACAATCTGTCTTCCCCAATATGGTAAGAAGGGCCTGCATATCAAGCGTTTCTTTGCGCATCGCAACATTGATCAATTCGCCGAGCAACATCTGAAACTGCGAATCGGCGAGTTTGATCGCGCTGAGCTCCTCAAAATGGCTCGCAATCCGGCTCGGATGGCGGATCAGGCCGCCCAATATGCCCTTCGCAATTTGCAGATCATAACCCTCGATCAAAAAGGCCCTGGTGTCGTCCAGTGGTTTGTAGGAGACGAATTTCGACGGGAAATTGCGGCTTTTATTCTGAGTAAACCGCCCTTCACGTCGATTGTCCTCCCGGGCAAAAAAGGCGGCCTGATAGCGATCCTGAAATTCCTGCCGATAATGCCGGGCAATATCCTGATCGGTGATTTCGCGGACATGATCGGACAGGCGTTTTTTCAGCCCGGCTTTGCTTTCCGGGGTGTTGAGCGGCTCCGCGTTATATTCGACCTGCCAGATCTTGTCGTCGAGCATCTGGGGTTTGGCGATCAATGCTGCGAAAGCCTGCGCGCCTTCGGAGCGAATCAAATCATCGGGGTCCTGGCCTGCTGGCAGGGAAATGAAATTCAGACTGTGCGAAGGGCGCAATAGCGGCAGAGCGCGCAAGGCGGCTCGCATCGCAGCCTTTTGACCGGCACTGTCACCGTCGAAGCAGAGGATCGGCGCTTCGACCATTTTCCAGATGCGTTCGATCTGATGCTCGGTTAGCGCCGTGCCGAGCGGAGCAACGACATCGTTGAACCCGGCCTGTGCCAGGGCAATGGCATCCATATAGCCCTCGACCACCAAAATCCGACCGGTCTGGCGGGAGGCGGGAGAGGCCTTGTCGAGATTGTAGAGCGTGCGGCCCTTGTCGAACAGCGGCGTGTCGGGGCTGTTGAGATATTTCGGTTCGCCATCGCCCAATATCCGTCCGCCAAAGGCGATCACCCGGCCGCGCGGATCGCGGATCGGGATCATCAGACGGCCGCGGAACCGGTCATAGGGATCCCTGTCATCGACCTTGATCAACAGGCCGGCCTCGATCAGCTGGTCGATCCCATGAACCGACAGCGCTTCCTTCAGCCGTCCCCGCGAATCGGGGGCAAAGCCGAACCCGAACTCGCGGATGGTTTTTTCCGATATGCCGCGGTTTTTCAAATATTCCCGCGCCGGCGCGCCTTCGATGCCGTTGAACTGGGTAACGAACCAGTCCTGCGCTGCCGCCATGACGTCATGCAGCGTTGCCCGAGTTTCCTGCCGCTGCGCCGCTCGGGGATCGGGGGCAGGGACTTCCATCTGCGCTTCCGCTGCCAGGTCCTTGACCGCGTCCATGAAGCCGAGACCGCGCTGTTCGGTCATCCAGCTGATCGCATCGCCATGAGCGCCGCAGCCGAAGCAGTGGTAGAAGCCCTTCTCGTCGTTGATCGTAAAGCTGGGCGTATTCTCGTTGTGGAACGGGCAGCACGCCTTGTACTCGCGGCCCGCCTTCTGCACCTTCACCGTCCGCCCTATCAGCGTCGACAGCGTGACCCGCGATCGCAGTTGTTCGAGCCATTGCGGGGACAGGGTCATTTATTGTGCGACATCATTAGCTGCAACCGGATACCTCGTTGCTTGGCGGTGCGCCGGGCACCGGTCCCTGTGCAGATGCGGTTTTTCCATCGAAGTCCAGTGCATATCCATTACCGGGGCCTTTTGGCGGAACTGTGGATTTCCAGTAGAATGTGATCGGTTCTCCGGTCGCCCAGGCTTCACCCGATCCCATGTCGAAGACCAGCCGGTCTTCCTCGCATTTGACCGTGAAACTTGCCAGAGGCCCGCCGGCGGCACGCGCCTGGCCCAAGGAATAACCCGCTCCTCCGGAAAAACCGGTGGACGGCGCGGACATGCGGAACGCCTTTGCCTGCGCCACGCTTTCAACCTTCGTCGGTTGTTCGAACGGCTTGTCGTTGCTCTCGTCGACGCCCGGGGTGACGACGTGCACATACGTATAGATCGTGCCGCCCGGGAGGCTTGCCGGATCGCAATTGTTAATGTTCACCGGACAGGCGACATAACTTTCGATGTCTCCGTAAGACTTGCCGTCAAGCAAGAACGAGGCGTTGACCTCGGTCCCGACCGGTCCTTCAATCCGGGCACCGAGCTGCAAATTGTCGAAATCGGTCGCGTTGATCACGCGGTCGTTGGTGCTTTCTTCCAGCTTGCTGCGATCGCCGGTGCCCTCGTCGACGCTCGCATCCGGGCCTTCGCCAGCCTTGTCACCGCTGCACGCAGCAAGCGTAGCGATTGCCATTGCCGAATATCCGGCCAGATTGAATTGTTTCATGACAAGCTCTCCTTCACAAGCGCGCTGGCCCTGCTCATGTCGATTTCGGTGCCATGGCGCGATTTCAGCGTCGCCATGACCTTACCCATATCTTTCATGGAAGTTGCATCAAGCTCAGATTTTATCTGGTTAATCAATTGTTTAGTTTCTTCCTCGCTCAGTTGTGCGGGCAGGAATTCCTCGATCACTGCCAGTTCCTGTTTCTCTGCCGCGGCGAGTTCGGTGCGGCCACCGCTTTCGAACATGTCGATCGATTCGCGGCGTTGCTTGGCCATTTTTTGCAGGACATCGGTCACCATGGCGTCATCGTCCGGCGCTGCACCCTTGGTGCGCAGTTCGATATCCTTGTCCTTGATCTTCGCCAATATGCTGCGCGTGGCGGCGGTGCGCTCCTTGTCGCCGGCCTTCATGGCGGCAATTTGCGCGGCTTTCACGGTATCGCGAATCATGGCGTCCCTCATATTTTTGGAATAAGCGACCACTATAGCGGGAAGATATTTTTTTTCATAGATTGTGACGCCAGAAAACTGGTTCTAGGTCCCATGAAATTTTGCGCCTAAGACGGACCCGAAGGAACAACCCATGACCGATGCCCATAATCCCGCCGCTCCCGAGGGTGCAACCGGGATATTGGTATTGGCGGATGGCACGGTGGTCTGGGGCAGGGGCTTTGGCGCGACCGGTTCTGCGGTCGGTGAGGTCTGCTTCAACACCGCGATGACAGGCTATCAGGAGGTGATGACCGACCCCAGCTATGCCGGGCAGATCGTGACTTTCACCTTCCCCCATATCGGCAATGTCGGGACCAACGACGAGGATGTCGAGGCCGACAGCCCGCATGCCCTGGGCTGCATCGTCCGCGAGGATGTGACCGCGCCGTCCAGTTTCCGCGACCAGAAGCCGTTTGACCAGTGGATGGCCGACAATGGCCGGATCGGGCTGAGTGGCGTGGATACAAGGGCTTTGACGCGGCGGATTCGCGAAGCGGGCGCGCCCAATGCGGTGATCGCGCATGATCCCGACGGTCAGTTTGATATCGACGAATTGCTCGGCAAGGCGCGGGCCTGGGCGGGGCTGGAAGGCACGGATCTGGCGAAGGAAGTGACCGGGCACCAGACTCAATTGTGGGACAAGGGTGGTCTGTGGCGGCTTGGTCATGGTTATGCGAAAATGGAAGATTTGGAAGCATCTTCTGCTCCGTTCGCGTCGAGCGCAGTCGAGAGGCCGGATGATCCAAAGTTTGTCAAAGTTGGGGCCAATGAGCGCCCTCACGTCGTGGCGATCGATTATGGCGCGAAGCGGAATATCTTCAGAAACCTTGTGAAGGCTGGCGCAAAAGTTACTGTAGTTCCTGCGGAAACTTCATTCGATGAAATCATGGCGTTGAAGCCTGCTGGCGTGTTCCTGTCCAATGGCCCCGGCGATCCGGCGGCGACCGGCGAATATGCGGTTCCGGTGATCCGGCAGCTGCTGGAGCAGGATATCCCGCTGTTCGGTATCTGTCTCGGTCACCAGATGCTGGCCCTCGCGGCGGGCGCGAAGACGGTCAAGATGCACCAGGGCCATCGCGGCGCCAATCATCCGGTGCAGCGGATCGGCGGCGGCTGGGACAAAACCGAGGGACTGGTCGAGATCACCAGCATGAACCACGGTTTTGCGGTGGACGGCGATACTTTGCCCGACACCGTCCGCGAAACCCACAAGAGCCTGTTCGACGGCAGCAACTGCGGCATCGAGATCATCGGCAAGCGCGCCTTTGGCGTGCAATATCACCCCGAAGCCAGCCCCGGCCCGCAGGACAGTTTCTATCTGTTCGAGAAATTTGTCGGGGGATTGCGGTGAACAGAGATCCTAATGTTTGAACGATTCAAGATTTATGGGGCATTGTCAGTTGCGTCTCACGAATGCAGGAAAGGTGGAGATGCAGTCGATGACAAATTGATTCAAAATTTTGTCCGACCTTTTATTGATATCGCTATAAAAGACATGAAGCGGATTGGCTTGGATGGCGATCAAGCTGCTTGCGCTTTAATCATCAGCACAACGGAATCGTTGTACAAACAAGGTCACCTTAAGAAATTGGAAAACGACGAACCTACCGTTTTCCAATCACTTTTCACGATTTACTGTTATTTCTATAACAGGATGTCAAATAATCCCGAACGATATGTGCGAGCTGAAGCGATGCATGATACGGAAACTTTCAAGAAAATTTTGATGATCTAAATGCCCAAAACATCCAACATCTTGTCCTCGCTGATCTCCGGCCAAATCCAATGAGCGGTCCGATCGATCCGCAGCATCTCGCCGAGGAATGGGCGATTGATGACGAAATCCTGGAGAATATGGCGGCGGGCGGCGATATTTCGCATGTTGTGCGCGAGATCAACGTGCAGTTTGTCGGGGCGGTTGCCGATCTCAACAAGCTGAAGAATGACGCGGCCAAATGGGGTTTTCGCTCGGCGCTGGTCTCGCAGGAGGATGACGAGTGGGTGATCGAGCTGCAGACTGACCTTGATACCCGGCGCGAGACGATCCGCGAACTGACCCGCAAATGCCTAGAGATAGAAAGCGAATATGACATCGACCATGACGGTTGGGGCTGTTTTGCCTGCAACGAGAATGGCGAGATTTCTGATGAGAATCCGGCGTGAAGTTGGTTGAGCTCCACATCGAAGCCAGTATGGGCATATTGGACAATTTTTATCTGCTGAAGGCGTTCGCAGAGGAATTGATGTGACAGATCTTGAAAAAGCAGAGCAACAGGCGCTTTTTATTTTATTTTTAGAAAGCCAGATCGGCACGAGCGGATATCGCCCCTTAAAAGATTTGAATTCTGATTATCACGCGGCCATTCCCGAGCATCTTTTGGAACCCGCGTTTATGATTTGGGTGAACAAAGGTTGGGCCAAAAAGTACAGCGCCGGAACACCATTGAGCGTTAAAATGCGAAAAGCATCGTTCGGTGATGCCTACAAGATGGTTCTCGAGCACTTGGGCGCTAAATCTCTTAAAGTTCAATCGGATACTCGCGAAATATTCAGTGACCAATCACCAGCAAATGACACACCGATGAAAGAAGGTTGGAAATGGTTCACCTTTGAGCAGGAAGAAGCGGCTGACTCAACTCAGGATATTGGCTTAGATACGTTAAATACCGGATCCACCGTAATTCCAGTGCCTCCGAGATCCATTGTGAAGAGGCAAGTAGATTGGAACAAGTCAGGCGCAATCGCAGCTTGGATAGCAATACCAATCGCGGTCATCGGAATCATAATTCTTTTAATGAGTATAAATTAAATGCCCAAAAGAACTGACATATCCTCCATCCTTATCATCGGCGCCGGTCCGATCATTATCGGGCAGGCCTGCGAGTTTGATTATTCCGGCACGCAGGCGTGCAAGGCGCTGAAGGAGGAGGGTTACCGGATCATCCTGGTCAACTCCAATCCGGCGACGATCATGACCGATCCGGAAATGGCGGATGCGACCTATGTCGAGCCGATTACGCCCGAATTTGTCGAAAAGATCATCGAAAAGGAACGTCCTGACGCCATTTTGCCGACGATGGGCGGGCAGACCGCGCTGAACACCGCGCTGACGCTCAACAAGCGGGGTGTGCTTGAAAAATATGGCGTGCAGATGATCGGCGCCGATGCCGAGGCGATCGACAAGGCCGAGGACCGGGAGAAGTTCAAGGCGGCGATGGACAAGATCGGTCTGGAAAGCCCGCGCAGCGCTGTCGCGCACAGCGAAGAACAGGCGATGGAAATTCTCGAGGAAATCGGATTGCCGGCGATCATGCGGCCGAGCTTCACGATGGGCGGGACCGGTGGCGGCGTCGCCTATAACCGCGAGGAATTCATCCATTACGTCCGGACTTCGCTGGAGGCTTCACCGACTAACGAGGTGCTGATCGACGAAAGCCTGATCGGCTGGAAGGAATACGAAATGGAGGTCGTCCGCGACAAGGCGGACAATTGCATCATCATCTGTTCGATCGAGAATGTCGACCCGATGGGTGTCCATACCGGCGACAGTATCACCGTCGCGCCGGCGCTGACCCTGACCGACAAGGAATATCAGATCATGCGCAACGCCAGCATCGCGGTGCTGCGGGAAATCGGAGTCGAAACAGGCGGTTCGAACGTACAGTTCGCAGTGAATCCGAAAGATGGACGGCTGGTGGTCATCGAGATGAATCCGCGGGTGTCGCGCAGTTCCGCGCTGGCGTCCAAGGCGACCGGCTTCCCGATTGCCAGCGTCGCGGCGAAGCTGGCGGTTGGCTATACGCTCGACGAGATCGACAATGACATTACCGGCGCCACGCCGGCGTCGTTCGAACCGACGATCGACTATGTGGTTACCAAGATTCCGCGCTTTGCCTTCGAGAAGTTCAAGGGCGCGGAGCCGCTCTTGTCCACCGCGATGAAGTCGGTTGGCGAAGTCATGGCGATCGGTCGCAATATCCACGAATCGATGCAGAAAGCGCTGCGCGGGCTGGAAACCGGTCTCGACGGCTTCAACCGCGTGCTCGAACTCGAAGGCGCCAGTCGCGACGATATCGCCGCAGAACTGGCGCGCGCGACGCCGGACCGGTTGCGGGTTGCCGCCCAGGCGATGCGCGAGGGTTTCAGCGACGCCGAAATCCACGATATCGCCGGATTCGATCCCTGGTTTCTTGCCAGAATTCGCGAGATTATCGATGCCGAGCAAGACATACTCGACAATGGCCTGCCCAATGAAGCGCAGGCCTTGCGCAAGCTCAAATCGATGGGATTCTCCGACCAGCGGCTGGCCAAGTTGGCGGTTGATGCGGTTCACGTCGCGGGGGGAACCGGGCGCGCGGTTGCGGAAGGTCATGGGCTGGTTCATGACGCCCTTGCCGCGATGGCGGGTGCGACTACCGAAGCCGAAGTGCGGGCGCTGCGCCACAAGCTCGGCGTGCGGCCGGTGTACAAGCGGATCGACACCTGCGCGGCGGAATTTGAAGCCAAGACGCCCTATATGTATTCGACCTATGAAGCGCCGATTTTCGGGGCGCCGGAATGCGAGGCACAGCCGTCGGACCGCAAGAAGATCGTCATATTGGGCGGCGGACCGAACCGGATCGGGCAGGGGATCGAATTCGATTATTGTTGCTGTCACGCCTGTTTCGCGCTGTCTGACGCCGGTTTTGAGACGATCATGATCAACTGCAATCCGGAAACCGTGTCGACCGACTATGACACATCAGACCGGCTCTATTTCGAGCCGCTGACCGCCGAAGACGTGCTCGAAATCCTGCATGTCGAACAGCAATCCGGCGAACTGGTCGGCGTGGTGGTCCAGTTTGGCGGGCAAACGCCGCTGAAGCTGGCGCAGGCGCTGGAAGACGCGGGCATTCCGATCCTCGGGACCTCGCCGGATGCCATCGATCTGGCCGAAGACCGCGAACGCTTTGCCAGGCTGGTCCGCAAGCTGAAGCTCAAGCAGCCGGAAAACGGCATGGCGCGGACGCGCGACGAAGCGGTGAAAATCGCCGAACGGATCGGCTATCCGGTGCTGATCCGGCCGAGCTTCGTGCTCGGCGGCCGGGCGATGGAAATCGTCGACGGACCGGCCCAGTTGGAAGATTATATCAACACCGCCGTGCAGGTTTCGGGGGACAGCCCAGTGCTGGTCGACCAGTATCTGCGCGATGCGATCGAAGTCGATGTCGATGCGATCTGCGATGGCGACGCAGTCGTCGTCTGCGGCTTGCTCCAGCATATCGAGGAAGCCGGGGTCCACTCGGGCGACAGCGCCTGCTCGATCCCGCCCTATAGTCTGGGCGATGAGATCATTGCGGAAATGGAGCGGCAGACCGAGGCGCTGGCTTTTGGTCTGAATGTGCGCGGCCTGATGAACATCCAGTTCGCGGTCAAGGATGGCGAGGTCTATCTGATCGAGGTCAATCCCCGCGCCAGCCGAACGGTGCCGTTCGTTGCCAAGGCGATTGGCGTGCCGATCGCCAAGATTGCCTCGCGCGTCATGGCCGGAGAGAAATTGAAAGATCTGCCGGCGATTGACCGGCATATCGACTATACCGCGGTCAAGGAGGCGGTTTTCCCGTTCAACCGTTTCCCCGGGGTCGATCCGATTCTGTCTCCGGAAATGAAGTCGACCGGCGAAGTCATGGGCATTGATCAGGGCTTCCCGATCGCCTTCGCCAAGTCGCAGCTCGGTGCCAGCGCCATATTGCCCGATAGCGGGACGATCTTCATTTCGGTCAAGGAAACCGACAAGAAGGTGATCGAACCGGCGGCGCGACTGGCCGAGAAGCTGGGATTTCGACTTATCGCCACGTCCGGAACCGCCGCCTATCTGACCGAAAAGGGCATAAAGGTCGAGAAAGTCAACAAGGTCGCCGAAGGGCGCCCGCATATCGTCGACCGGATCAAGGACGGCGATATCAATCTGATCTTCAATACGACCGAAGGCTGGCAGTCGCTCAAGGACTCCAAGTCGATCCGGGCGGCGGCGCTGGTCGGCAAGATTCCGATCTACACGACGGCCACCGCAAGCAATGCGGTGATGCAGGCGATTGAGGCGATGCGCGATCAGACTCTTGAAGTTCGCGCGCTACAGTCCTATTATAGGGCTTCGCAGACTTAAATTTTCCGACATTTTGTCACACTGCGGGCGCGGTTCGAAAGAGGGGCGCCGGAAAACTGTTTTTTGACGCTGCACGGCTGAAATCGGCAGCGTATCAATAAGGAAAGGCCAACGAAATGGCTGTCGAAAAAGTACCAATGCTCGCCGAAGGCCACAAAAAGATGGAGGCGGAACTCAGGGCGCTGAAAGCCGAGCGCCCGATCATCGTCGACGCGATCGAGACGGCGCGTGCCCATGGCGACCTGTCCGAAAATGCCGAATATCACGCTGCCAAGGAGCGGCAGGGCCAGGTCGAGGCGACGATTGGTGACCTCGAAGACAAGCTGTCCCGCGCCCAGGTCATTGACCCTGCCACCCTGTCCGGGGACAAGGCGGTGTTCGGCGCGACACTGACGCTGCTCGACGAGGATGACAAGCCGGTGAAATATCAGCTGGTCGGCCAGGCGGAAGCGGATGCCAAGGCTGGCAAGATCAGCTACAATTCTCCCATCGGCCGGGCCCTGATCGGGCGCAGCGTCGGCGACGAGATTGAAGTGACGGTGCCGTCGGGCGACAAATATTTCCTGCTCGAAAAAATCGAGTTCATCTAGATCCGATGCACATGCCGGCCGGAAAACTGACCAATGGACTGATCATCGCCAATGTCGTGATCTTCCTGGTGATCTGGCTATTCGGCTGGGAACAGGAGTCGATGCTGCGCGGCGGCATGTTTCCGATCCGGCTGAGTGGGGAGTTTATTGACGTGTCGGCTTATGGCTGGCTGGTGCCGGCCTGGCTGACGCCGCTGTCGTCGGCCTTTCTGCACAGCGGACTGCTGCACCTGAGCTTCAACATGCTGATGCTGTTATTCTGTGGCCGTTTTGTCGAACAGGCGCTGGGGCCACAGCTGATGGCGGTGCTTTACGTGGTGGGCGCCTATGCGGCAGCGATCGCGCAATTTGCGGTCGACAGCAGCTCGCTCATCCCGATGGTCGGCGCGAGCGGTGCCATTTCCGCTCTATTGGGGGCCTATGCGCTCTTGTTCGCGCGCAACCGCGTCGACCCGGTCGGCCCGATTCCGAGCCATGTCGTACGGATCGTCTGGCTGACACTGGCGTGGATCGGAATCCAGCTGATGGTCGGATACGCGACCCGCGGCAACCTTCAGGGTATCGCAATCTTTGCGCATATTGGCGGATTTGTTGCCGGTCTGGTGCTGACCAGGCCGCTGCTCGAATGGCGGTTTCGCAGCGTTTAGTCTTGCTTCGGGTCTTCCCAGGGGAGGTCCGGTTCGAGCAGCTTGTGCAAATGCACGACGACATATTTCATTTCGGCATCGTCGACCGTCTGCTGCGCCTTGGAGCGCCAGACATCTTCTGCCTCTTCATAATCGGGATAAACGCCGACAAGGTCGATCTGGTCGAGATTTTCAAACTCCAGCCCGCGCGGATCCTTGACCCGTCCGCCCATGACCAGATGCATTCTGCTGCGTTGTTCGCTCATTTTTTACCCTGATTATCTTCTTTCACCGCATCCTGTGCTGCGGCCATCGCGGTCTTAGCAGCGTCGATGGCTTTGCCAAACAAATCTTTAAACTGGGCGCGCATATTGTCATTGCTCAGGCCCATTTCACTGATCTGATCGCGGCTGGCATCCTTGGCCGCCAGATAGGCGGTCTTCGCGGTTTCGTTGATCCTGCGTCCCGCAGCGCCGACATATTTGCCTTCGGTTTTGCTTTTGGGCAGCAGAGCACCGATGAGAACCCCCAAAGCGGCGCCGGCGGCGACAATCGTCAGCGGGCTGTTGGTGATTGTTTCCTCCGATTTCACCACAGCCTTTTTCGCCACATCTCTGCCTGCCGCGACGCTCTCTGCGGCTTTTTCACGACCTTCGCCGAGCAGGGCAGCGGCGCGCGCCTTGCTTTCGGACATCTTCTCGCGGGCAACGATCGATCCTTCGCTGGCAATCTCCCTTGCCGTTTCGAACCGTTCGCGGGATGCTGCGCGGGCTTTGTCAATGTTCTCGGTCAGTTTGCTCATCTTCTATTCCTCGGTTGGATCCGGATCGGGTTTTCGGTTGTTTGCTATCAGCCTGGCAATGGGCCGGCGCATGGCGATCAGGGTAGCGGTTGCGGCAACGGTTGCGGTAATCGCCGGATGAGCCCTGATCCCGTTGATTGCGCCTTCGCCGGTTTTCCGGACGCGCGCAGCGGCTTTGCTTTTCGCTTCTGCCATAAGGTTGGCCGGTTTCAAGCGTTCTCTGGTTGCTGCCGCGTCCTCCTTCAGGTTTTCCCGCGCCCGGGTTCGATTCAGCGCAAGGATCCGTAGGTCCGATATCTCGTCATTATCTCTCGACATCATCATTCTCACGAATCATTTTCATCCAGCGGCAGTTTTCTTGCCCGTTTTATGGCCATGCTCATCGTCACCGAAGCGATCAGCAAGGCGGACCCGGTGACGATGCCGGTCGCCGCCAACGGGCCATAATAATCCGATAACATCAGCAAAAGTCCCAGAATGAGAGCGACAACAGCCATGATGCCGACCACGACCGCAATCCCGAACAACGCCAGGACGCGTTTGGTCGCCGCCATATTGACCGATAATTTGGTACGATAATATTCGACTTCGGCGTAGGCCAGAATGCGAACGTCTTCGATCAGGTCGGTTACCTGCGAAGCCAGAGATTTGGCTTGCGCTTCGTCCGCCACGGGAGATGGAATCTCTTCCGGAATTCGCTCGTCATCCAAAACTGGAATATCCTTGTCCTGCAACATCCGTCACCCGTTGATATGGTGACGCCACGCTACACTCATGCGTCGCGATCATCCATCCCTGATTTGATCAGACGGGATACCAGAAATCCGACCACGGCTGCTGCGCCGATGGCCGCTGCCGGGCTTTTCCGTACAAAGCTGCGGGCGTCCTCGACCATATCATCGATTTCCTTGCCGTTGAGCTTTTCCGCAAGGGAGGAAACGGCGTCTGCCGCCGAACGGGCATAGTTGCCGTATTTTTCACCAACATTGTCGTCGATGGTTTTTGCACTATCCTCGATCATCCTGCTCAGATTCTCGATGGCATTGCCCGTGCGTTCCTTGCCCTGGGTGGCGGCCGTTTTGGCCTTTGTCAAAGCGCGGTCCTTGAAATCACCTGTCGTGTCGGTTTTTGTCGCTGCCGCTTTGGTGGCTCCGGCCTTCAGCGGGGCCGCTTTCTGTGCCTTTGCTGTGCGTGTTTCGGATGTATCCTTTTTGGGGGTCGCTTTTTTGGCCGCCGCTTTTTTTGTGGCGGGTTTCTTTGCCGTTGTCTTTCCGGTCGTTTTCCTGGCTTCTACCATGATCAATAATCCTTCCTCGATTGTACCTTGCCTGTACCTTACCAACACTCCACAAACGCAAAGCGTTCCATTTGTGGCTCCCTCTCAAAGGAAATGGGATGATTTGCCATGGAATCAAGGGGCGAGGGGACGATAAAAGAGGTGCAATAGATTGCAAGAAGACTGGCATCGCGATAAGGGCGTGGCCATCATTTTTACTTCACCCGGAGCATTTCCATGACCGCAATAATCGACCTTCATGCCCGCCAGATTCTGGACAGCCGTGGCAACCCCACTGTCGAGGTTGATATTCTGCTCGAGGACGGCAGCTTTGGTCGTGCCGCGGTTCCGTCCGGTGCTTCCACCGGGGCTTATGAAGCCGTTGAGCTGCGCGATGGCGATCAGAGCAAATATCTCGGCAAGGGGGTTCTCAAGGCCATTGCCGCGGTCAATGGCGAAATCAAGGACGCGCTGACCGATCTGGATGCCGAGGACCAGGAAGAACTGGACGCGGCGATGATTGCGCTTGATGGCACGGCGAACAAGGCCAGACTGGGCGCCAACGCAATATTGGGCGTCAGCCTGGCCGCAGCAAAGGCCGCGGCGGACGCCCGGGGCCTACCGCTCTATCGTTATGTCGGCGGGGTCTCGACCCACGTCCTGCCAGTACCGATGATGAACATCATCAACGGCGGAGAGCATGCCGACAATCCGATCGACTTCCAGGAATTCATGGTCATGCCGGTCGGGGCCGACAGTCTTTCGGAGGCCGTGCGCTGGGGATCGGAAATATTCCACACGCTGAAAAAGGGCCTGTCCGAAAAAGGGCTGGCGACGGCGGTGGGTGACGAAGGTGGTTTTGCGCCAAACCTGGGGTCCACCCGCGAAGCGCTCGATTTCATCATGGCGTCGGTCGAAAAGGCCGGGTTCAAGATCGGCGACGAAGTGGTGCTTGCGCTGGATTGCGCTGCCACCGAATTTTTCAGGGATGGCAAATATCATATCTCCGGCGAAGGCAAGATACTCAGCCCGGCGGAAATGTCGGATTATCTGGCTGATCTGTGCCGGGACTATCCGATCAAGTCGATTGAAGACGGCATGTCGGAAGATGATTTTGAAGGCTGGAAACTGATTACCGATGCGGTGGGAGACAAGGTGCAACTGGTTGGCGACGATCTTTTCGTGACCAATCCGGAGCGTCTGTCGATGGGCATCGCAGACGGACTGGCCAATTCGCTGTTGGTGAAGGTCAATCAGATCGGCACGCTTTCGGAAACGCTGGCGGCTGTACGGATGGCGCATAACGCTTCTTATACAGCAGTGATGTCGCACCGTTCCGGAGAGACGGAAGATTCCACGATCGCCGATCTGGCAGTTGCGACCAACTGCGGTCAGATAAAGACCGGAAGTCTGGCGCGGTCGGACCGGTTGGCCAAATATAACCAGCTGATCCGGATCGAGGAAGAACTCGGCAATGTCGCGTGTTATGCGGGGCGCTCCATTTTCAGCTGATTGCCGGTTGCTCGTTTTTATGAGGCGGTTGGGCGCCCTTTGTTGGAAATAAATATTAACCCTCTTGCCAGCGAATCACTTTTCTGATTCAAGGTTATCCATGGCGCGGCGCGAAAAAATTACTGATCTGATCAAAGCAGCACTGGGGCCCGGATTTGCACTGATGACCCTGCTTGCCATCGCCGGCTATGCAGTGCTCGGACCGACCGGGATCCTGGCGTGGGGCGAATATCAGGCAAAGCTCGAGACGCGGGGGATTGAACTGGCAAAGCTCGAAGCCGAACGCGATGCCCTAGACAACCGGGTACGGTTGCTTGATCCACGGGGCGTTGACCCTGATTTGGCCGGTGAACTGCTACGCAAGAAGCTGAATGTGGTGCATCCCGACGAGATCATCGTTCCGTTGAAATAGCGATCGGCCGGTTGATCCCGCAATCACAAATTTTAGCCTGTCACCGAGTCTAAGTGCTTGGGTAACGCAGCAGTTTTGGCTATGCTAGTCGTTCGTCAGAAAAAGGATCCCGCTCGCGTGGCAAAAGCTCCCCGGAAAACCACCCCAGTCAAAAAATCCGCGACGTCCAAGCGCGCCCCCGCCAAAGCCAAGCCAGTAGTGCATTCCACGGGAGGGCTGAAGGCCCCGATCTACAGCGCAAGCAAAGCAGAAATGCTGGATTTCTATGAGCAAATGCTGCTCATCCGGCGGTTTGAGGAAAAAGCGGGGCAGCTTTATGGTCTCGGTCTGATCGGCGGCTTTTGCCACCTCTATATCGGCCAGGAGGCGGTCGTCACCGGCCTGCAATCGGCGATCAATCCTGGCAAGGACAGTGTCATCACCGGCTATCGCGATCACGGCCATATGCTGGCTTGCGGGATTGACCCGAACATCGTGATGGCGGAACTGACCGGGCGCGCTTCCGGCATCTCGAAGGGCAAGGGCGGTTCGATGCACATGTTCTCGGTCGAGCATGGCTTTTATGGTGGCCATGGCATCGTCGGGGCCCAGGTTTCGCTTGGCACCGGTCTGGCATTTGCGCATAAATATAAGGAGGATGGCGGCGTCTGCCTGGCCTATTTTGGCGACGGGGCTTCCAACCAGGGGCAGGTTTACGAGAGTTTCAACATGGCAGAACTCTGGCAGTTGCCGGTCATTTTCGTGATCGAGAACAATCAATATGCGATGGGAACGAGCGTCAACCGCTCCTCTGCGGAAGACCAGCTGTACCGGCGCGGGGAAAGCTTCCGCATTCCCGGCGTGCAAGTGGACGGCATGGACGTTCTGGCGGTGCGCGGTGCGGTGGAAGAAGTCTTGAAAGACGTGCGCGGTGGTGGCGGTCCGGTGTTGATGGAACTCAAGACCTATCGCTATCGTGGCCATAGCATGTCTGATCCGGCAAAATACCGCAGCCGTGACGAGGTCCAGGATGTGCGTGAAAAATCCGATCCGATTGAACGCCTGAAAGCGGCCTTGCTGAAAAAGGGTGTGAAGGAAGAGGATCTGAAAGCACTCGACAAGAAGGTTCGCAAAAAGGTGATGGAAGCGGCTGACTTCGCCGAGGAATCTCCGGAACCGGAACTGTCCGAACTCTATACCGACGTGCTGGTGGAGCAATATTGATGGCGATCCAACTCAAAATGCCCGCCCTTTCGCCGACCATGGAGGAAGGTACATTGGCCAAATGGTTCGTCAAGGAAGGCGACGAAGTCAGCTCCGGGGACATATTGGCGGAGATCGAAACCGACAAGGCGACGATGGAATTCGAAGCGGTTGATGAAGGCGTAATCACCAAGATTTTGATAGCCGCCGGAACCGACGAAGTCGCGGTTGGAACGGTGATTGCCGAAATGGCGGGTGAAGACGAAGAAGAAGCTGCCCCGCCTGCTGATCGGGAACCGGTCGGTGCAGCGAAGGAAGAAACCAAGCCCGAACCAGCGGAAGAACCCAAGCCGGAGATCATGGAAGCCGCACCGCCAGCTCCGGTTTCACGAGCCGATGATCCGTCGGTCCCCGAAGGCACAAGCATGGCGTCGCTTTCGGTGCGGGAGGCGCTGCGCGACGCGATGGCCGAAGAAATGCGCAAGGACGAAACCGTCTTTGTGATGGGCGAGGAGGTCGCCGAATATCAGGGTGCCTACAAGGTTACCCAGGGCCTGCTCGACGAATTCGGTCCGAAACGGGTGATCGATACGCCGATTACCGAACATGGGTTTGCCGGTATTGGTGCCGGAGCGGCGATGGGGGGATTGAAACCGATCGTCGAATTCATGACCTTCAACTTTGCCATGCAGGCGATTGACCAGATCATCAACTCGGCCGCCAAGACCAATTACATGTCCGGCGGCCAGATGCGCTGCCCGATTGTTTTTCGCGGTCCCAATGGTGCGGCCTCGCGGGTCGGTGCGCAGCATAGCCAGAATTACGGGCCGTGGTATGGCTCGGTTCCGGGTCTGATCGTGATCGCGCCCTATGACGCCGCCGATTCAAAGGGCCTGTTGAAAGCGGCGATTCAGTCGCCCGACCCTGTCGTGTTTCTGGAAAACGAACTGCTTTACGGTCGCTCCTTCGAAGTACCGGAAATTGACGATTATACGCTCCCCATCGGCAAGGCGCGGATCATGCGTGAAGGCAGCGATGTCACGATCGTCAGTTATTCGATTGGCGTCGGTCTGGCGCTGGAAGCGGCTGACAGTCTTGCCGGGGAGGGAATAGAGGCGGAGGTCATCGATCTGCGGACGCTGCGGCCGCTGGATACGGAAACGGTACTGAAGAGCCTTGCCAAAACAAACCGTATGGTGGTTGCGGAAGAAGGATGGCCAACCTGCTCCATCGCCAGCGAGATTATCGCGGTGTGCATGGAAGAAGGGTTTGACGATCTCGACGCACCGGTTGTGCGGGTGACCAACGAAGATGTTCCGCTGCCCTATGCGGCCAATCTGGAGAAAGCAGCCCTGATTGACAGCGCGCGGATTATCGCGGCGGTGAAGAGGGTCTGTTATCGCTAGGTTGGGGTGCCGATTTCGGACTTGATGATCGATCGTCCTAGCTGGGCGGATTGTCAATCGTCCCGTAGACGTTGCATGTCCACAGTTTGCTGGTCGATATGGCACTCGCGTTTTTCATCGCGTGATCGTCCCGCTCGCGGGTGACGAATGCACTTTCATAGCGAATGACCGTCGGACCAAAAAAGCGGTCCGACACCAGCGGCTGGTAATCATAGACAACTTCCGCAAAATTGACCGCTGTCGACCCGGTCGCCGATATTTTCTTGCCGGTTGGTCCAATTCCGTCTGCCAGGATGGAACTGATTATCCCGTCATTTTCATTCCCGTAAGAGGATGAATATTTGGTATTGCCGCCGTAACAACGCTGCCAGCGTATCCACTGACCCTTGAGGGACCCGGTCAGGCCATTGTCTTCCAAATTCGAAAGGATGATACGCCCGTTGTTTGAAAAATCGATCGCGTCGCCGGTGAGATCTGCGCCGGTAAATATTTCGCGGATGTCCGCCTCGTCGATCGATTCCCGCGCACGCGACGCATTGTCTGCAACCAGCATGGCAATCTGGCTGACTTGCAGATGGGCAATCGCCAGATTTGCGGTTTCCATCCCAGCCATGCCGATCAGCAACATAACCGGCGCAGTATAGGCAAATTCAAGCAGCGCGAGGCCGCTTGTATCTTCCACAATTGGGAGATTCCTGAACCGTTCGCTCAATCTGGAGGCATTGTTCTTCAGGATGGTTTTCATCATCATTCTGCCTCCTTCTAACCCAGTGTCGATACACAGGTTTCGACGAGATCGACCTGTGCGCCAAACGGTTGATTGCGCACCGCCGTGCTATTCGAGATGGTCATGGTTTCGTCCAGGCCGATCATTGATGCCAGCGGGAACAGGCGCGGCGATGTAATTTCGATGTTATAGCTCACAATATCATCGGGACCGCCGGTCCCTGCGATGCCATAGTCGGTATCGAACACGTCGTTGCCGTTGTTGTCGATAAAGCAGTCGCCGGGATCCACCGTACCATTGCCGTTATTATCGATCGTCAGTTTTTCCGGTTTGCCGATATTGGTGAAATCGAAATAGCTTTGGGTCGATACCGTGATGGCGGCATTTTTGAGCACGAGATCATCCAGTCCATCGTTCACCTGTTGCTCGATCTCGGCAACCGTCATTTCACCGGTCGAGGCGTCGCGTGCAACCTTGTGCAGAACCGACTTGGAAACCGTATCGACATAGCCGCGATACCCCAGATCCATAATGCCCAGCAGCATGAGAATGAACGGTCCGGCAACCAGACCAAACTCCATCACGGTCGCGCCGGATTGATTGGAAAGTATACCAAGTTTTGTCCTTATCGATTTGATCATTTCGACAACCTCAGTCCGCCAATGGTTTTTGCGATATCTCCGAAGGCAGCCTGAAGGGCAGCATTGCTGGTTGCCGCGGCGACGTGATTATCGCTGGACGCACAGCTTCGCAGATGTGACTGAATGGTGGAGCTGCCGGTGAACTGGATAACCCAGACCGTAGTGCCTTGTGCTTTCACAGCGTTGCACATCAGCTGGAAGCGCTGGGCCTGGCGTGCCTCATATTCGCTTTTGTCTATGCTTGTCGGCCCGAGACGGCCATCCAGATAATTATAGCCATAGACGTTATATCTATTCGGATAGACGTTCAGATCACCATCGGTCATGAAGATCAGGTGACGAGTGATATTGAATCCGTTTTTCGACTTGGAGTTTTCGGTGGCGAACAGGCCGTTGGACGACAGAAAGCGTGCACCCCAGATCATGCCAATCGTGTGGTTGGTATTCCCGTTGGGTGTCAGACCATCGATATACGCCTTGAGATTGCCAGAATAGAGGGTGTTGCCGGCGGAATCGAGGCCGGGGTCCGAGTCATAGCTGGCATATTCCGCCAGCCGCCGCCCTGGAGCCGGGCAGGACGAATCGCTGGCCCGGGATCCACTGCGCAGATATTCTACCCCATCCCAGTAAGGTCTCCAGCGCGTCGCCTTGTTGCTCGGGATCAGGTCGATATCCAGATCATAGGCGTTCGCCGGAATCGCGTTGGTGGTCGATTCGATATCCGCGTAGGTATCGCGTTCTTCGATACATCCGTCCCAGCGGTCGGACGGGCCGTCGGTATCGTTGCTCGGTGAGTCATAAAGTGCTGGGCGCAATGCAGAAGGATTACTGGATTTTACCGACGCGACATAGGCTGACACATCATGATCAAATTCGTCATATTCCCAGAAGTCGAACACGGCACCCGGTTGCCATTCGGTTGTTTTTATTGGCGGCGAATCATATCTTTCGACCTTGCGCTTACACCATTTTTTGCTGCTGCTTTGCCTGTTGTAACTGTAGAAACTGAATTCATAATAATAGCCGTTCTGGGTCAGCGGCGTGCCGGAGCCATATCCATCGTCGCTCGGGTTCCATAGTGGCGGAGTGGATAGATTTTGCCCGAATTTATATTCGCATGCCCGTCGGTCGTTACCATTGGCACCGGCAACATTGATTTCTTCATAGCTGACGACAGGATCGGATCCGAGGATAAGCCAATGCGCCCGCCGGGTCTGATAGTTCCATTCATCTTCGACGGCTGTGCCGACGCCGCCAACAAGCCATGTCGGATCTTCGTCGTACAATGTCTCACCGACATTGATCATCGCATTATAGGGCATGAAGCCGTAGCGGATCTGGCTGCCATTGGTGCCGCCGCCGCTGCCGAGGATATTATAGAAATCCTCTACCGCATCTTTCAGACCTTCGATTTTGGTGGTGCTGCTACCGCTGGTCGTCCATCCCATTGAGCCGGTGACGTCGAGCACCATCATCACGTCGACATTGCCGATATCAAGGCGGCTGGTGCAATCGACCTTCAGATCCATTTTTTCATATCCGAAGATCCGCATGATCGAGGTGTTCATCGTGGTTTCGGCGAACCCGTTCACCGTTTTATCGCCCGGCCCGTCCACAAATCGCGGATTCGCATTTCCGTTGATCGTGACAAACGGGTCGGTGTCAAAGGATCCCTCGGGAAAGTTGAAATCGAAGAATTTGCGGGCTTCGGCAGTATCGGCAGATGACATGGTTGCCCCCGACATCGAGCGACGACCGGCGAGCGCACCGGCATCACAAGCCTGTTGCAGGCGGGCCTGCGCCATGTAGGCGCGACCGATATCAACACCGCCACCGATTATGGCTGCAATCGGGAACAGCGCCGCTGTCGCCATGGCGTAGACGTTACCCGCAGTGTCCGACCGCAGTGCCTTCAAAAAGGCCAGTGTCGAACTTCCGTCTTTTTTGCCAAGCATGCGCTCCGGCCCCCTGAATAATGCAATTTGAATATGCCGATTACGGGGAAAAGGGTTAGCGGCGGCGCAAGAAGACTGGTTAAAGCGAGGTTTACCTTGATTTCGCCGGGAAAACTCGCGACCGCATTCACCATGAGTGATGCGTTGAACGAGCTGGAACCACTGCAAAGACTGATCGTTGCCTATGCAAAATCGGCGGACCGTGATCGCTATGCGCTGCTGTTTGCGCTTGATGCACGATTCGCCGGGGTGATCCGTTCAACGTCGGAAATATTGATTGGACAGATGCGGTTAACCTGGTGGCGGGATATTTTAACCAAGCCTGCGGCTGAGAGACCCGTTGGCGAACCACTGGTCGAACAAATCAACCTGCTCGAAGCCAGGGGAGAAAGCCTGGCGCCGCTATTGACGTTGCTCGATGGATGGGAGGTGATGCTCGATGATTTTCCCTGGTATGACCGTCAGTTTGAAAATTATGCCGCAGCTCGCGGTTGCGGGTTTTTCGAATTTGGATTGGCAGGCAAGAAACCGTTGACCGCAAGCCAGGCCAAGCAGGGCAGGGCGTGGGCGTTGTGGGATTTGGCCCGTCATTGTTCGGACCCCGGCATGCGTCAGTCCGCATTCGACCGCTGCATCGAGATTCTGAGCGCGCAGCCGCGCACCGGTTTTGACAGAAGCGGACGACCGCTCTCAATCCTCTGCAATCTGATGGCCCGCGATGCTAGAAAGGGGCAACTGGCTGATGATCTTTACAATCCGGCCAGCGCCGCGCGCATCATCTGGCACGGGATCGCTGGCCGCTAGTACGACAGCCGCTGATCCGCGGGTTCCGCCTATGAAGAAATTTGTCGCCGGTGCCGCCGGCATGATGTTGATGCTGACGGCCGGCCTGTTTGTCTGGATCGGTGCACAGGGACAAGATAATCCGATACCGGTCGCGCCGCCGCCGCCGAAACAGGCCGAGCCCGAAAGCCTGCCGGAGGCTGACCTTGATGCGGAGACAATTGGGCCCGCGCCGCCGACACCTCCCAAAGCCTACAAGGCCTCCCGCGAGGAAATGCGGTTCAATCGCTATGACCGTAACCGCGACGAAATTATTACACGGCTGGAGATGATGAGCAGCCGCACCGATTCATTCCGCAAACTCGACAAGGACGGCAACAATCTTTTGACCTTCGAGGAATGGGCGGTTGCTACCAGTGACCGCTTTGCCGGCGCAGATAGTAACGGGAATGGTCAGCTGACCCGCACCGAATTCCGGACCACTCGGCCCAAACGCTCCAAGCCGCGCTGTAAATGCTAGGTCGGTCCTAGGCGAGTTGCAGTCCCTTTGCTGACAAGGGTTGTAGCCATTTGGCGAAATCTTCCCGGGCTCTCGCGGTATAGGCTTCCTTGCGTTCCTTCTTTTTCACCCGCTGCTCGAACGGCGGGAACAGGCCGAAATTGACGTTCATCGGCTGATAATCGCGGGCATCCGCGCCGCCCGTAATATGCGACAGCAGCGCTCCGAACGCGGTGGTTTGCGGTGGGAGCGTGAACCGTTCGCCGCGAATTTCGGCTGCGACCATCCGACCCACCATCAGTCCGACCGCGGCGCTCTCGACATAGCCCTCGCAGCCGGTGATCTGGCCTGCGAAACGGATATGCGGCGCTTTCCTGAGACGCAGCTCCTTGTCGAGCAATTTCGGTGCGTTGATGAACGTATTCCGATGGAGCCCACCCATCCGGGCGAATTCGGCGTTCTCGAGACCCGGTATCGTGCGCAGCAGCTCGGCCTGGGCGCCATATTTCAGTTTGGTCTGGAAACCGACCATGTTCCACAGCGTCCCGAGCGCATTGTCCTGCCGAAGCTGGACCACCGCATAGGCCTTTTCGCCGGTATGGGCATTGGTCAGGCCGACCGGCTTCATCGGCCCGAAACGCAGCGTTTCGGGCCCGCGCGAAGCCATCACCTCGATCGGCATGCACCCTTCGAAATAGGGCGTGTCCTTTTCCCATTGCTTGAAATCGGTTTTCTCGCCGTCGAGCAATCCCTGGATGAATGCTTCATACTGGGCGCGGTCCATCGGGCAGTTGATATAGTCCTTGCCATCACCCTCCGGCCCGACCTTGTCCCAGCGCGACTGCATCCAGGCAATGTCCATATTGATGCTGTCCCTGTAGACGATCGGTGCAATCGCATCGAAAAAGGCAAGCGAGTCCTCGCCGGTCGCGGCACCGATGCTTTCGGCCAAGGACATCGCAGTGAGGGGACCGGTTGCGACAATCGTCATGCCGCTTTCGGGCAGTTGATCGACCCGCTCGCGGACAATCTCGATATTGGGATGGTCGCATAGCCTTTTGGTGACGCCTGCGGAGAAATGATCCCGGTCGACGGCCAGCGCCGAACCTGCGGGCAGACGGTGCTGATCGCCTTCGCCAATGATGATCGAGTTGAGGTCGCGCATTTCCTGATGCAGCAGGCCGACGGCGTTCTTCTCCGCGTCATCCGACCGGAAGCTGTTCGAGCAAACCAGTTCCGCGAGGCCATCGGTCTGATGGGCCGGGGTCATATCACCGCCGCCGCGCATCTCGGAAAGGCGCACGTTCACGCCCTGTTCCGCGAGTTGCCATGCCGCTTCCGACCCGGCGAGTCCGCCACCAATAATATGTACATCTGTCATGTGCGCCTTAGTGTTGTGGTAAGACTCCAATGTCAATCTGGCAGTCGCGCTTGATGCGTGATAAAGGCGATTCCGAAGAGGGGACCATGTCATTCCAATGAAAAGCGCATTTGCCGAATCCCGACCGTTTTTGCTGCTGAGCCTGCTGTTCGGGATCAGCTATTTTTTTGTCAAAGATAGCAATGTCCCGGGCGTGTACCTGATTGCGTGGAAAGGGGCTGGTGTTGGATTTCTGGCGGTTTATGCGCTGGTCAGGTTGCATCGCCTCGACGGAAAGATTGTCGGCGCGATCATGGCCCTGGGAGCGATCGGCGACATGGCTCTGGAATATGATCTGGTGCTGGGGGCCGGGGCTTTCATGGCCGGCCATCTGCTGGCGATTGCTTTTTATTCCCGGTTCCGCCGGCATCAATTGGCCTTCAGCCAGAAGGCTTTCGCGATCCTTCTGGTGCCATTGTCCGTGCTTATCGCCTGGGCACTGCCGTCTGACCGGTCGGAAGCTCTGGGAATCGGACTCTATTGCCTGTCCGTTGCGGCGATGGCGGCAATGGCTTGGACGAGCCGTTTCTCGCGCTATCAGGTCGGGCTTGGTGCAATCCTGTTTCTGGTTTCCGACTTGCTGATATTTGCAAGAATGGGGCCGCTGGAAACCAGTATCGTTCCCGATCTGCTGGTCTGGCCCCTATATTATTTCGGGCAGTTCATGATTGTGACGGGCATTGTGAGGACATTGCGTCACGAACTGGCTGCCGACAGCGCTGACCCGGTTCACGCCTGACAGGCGGCGATAGTCGTCCGGTGGAGCAACCGGTCGTGGCCGTCATAGCCGCCGGTCGCGCAGTGCAGCACCGAACGATTGTCCCACATCACCAGCATGTCCGGCTGCCACTGGTGACGATAGACAAATTCATCGCGGCTTTGCCAGACATATAGTTGCTGGAGCAGGGGCAGCGCCTCTTCCTGTGCCATGCCTTCAAAGCCGATGATATAACCCATGCAGCTGAACAGTCCGGGACGACCGGTCTCCGGATGTTCGCGGATCAGCGGGTGGGTCTGGGTTGCGCGTGCGGATTCGTCGGGACGGATCGCCATGCTGCGGCCCTCGTCCTTTTCGCCATAGGCGCCGTCCGGGGCGTAAGCCATTTGCGCGCTGTGGATCGCGATCAGGCCTTCGTACCGTGCGCGCATTTCGGGCGGCATCGCGTCCAGCGCCGTATGCTGGTTGGCGAATAAAGTATCGCCGCCAACCGGAGGAATGGTAATGCCCAAAAGGCAGGTGCCGGCGGGTGGCTGCGCCTGAAAGCTCCAGTCGCTGTGCCAGTTTTCTGCAAACAGGGGGCTTTTTTCGTCCGCATCGCGCCGGATTGCGGCGATATGCTCACGACCCTCGATCGGGTCAAAAAAGGGATCGTTGCCGAAGTCGCCGAAATAGAGAGTGAACCGCTCGAGATCATCGTCGGTCATCGCCTGATTGGGGAAAGACAGAACATGATGCTCCAGCCAGGCGGATCGAACGGCCGTAACGGCTTCAGCGGACAGCGGACCGGTCAGGTCCATGCCGGTCACTTCTGCGCCGCAGGCCTGACCGGATGGGGTTATTTTCATTGGCTTCCTCCTCCATTCAGTTCCCTTTGCGCCGAGCTTGTCGAGGCATTTGTGCCGCAAGCTTCTGTTCGCAAGGCGTCCTTCGACAAGCTCAGGACGAACGGACCTGATTATTCGCTGGTATCTTCCGGTGCTTCCGGCTCATCAGGCACAGCAACATCGCCATCGGAAACGCCCTTTTCGACCATTTCTTCGACCACCGCATCCTCAGCCTGGTTTTCCGGTTCTTCTTCCTCGTCAATCTTGGCCGCGCCGACGACATGTTCGCCCTTCGCAACGTCGAACAGTTTGACGCCCGAACTGTTCCGGCCGATCACGCGCATATCTGCCACTTTCATGCGGATGAGCTTGGCCTGGTCGGTGACCAGCATCACCTGCTCGTCATCGGTGGCTGCGAAACTGGCGACAACCGTGCCATTGCGCTTGATATTGTCGATATTGAGAATGCCCTGGCCGCCGCGCCCGGACTGGCGATATTCGTATGCGCTGGACCGCTTGCCATAGCCGTTGGCACAGACAGTGAGAATGAAATCCTCGGTCTCGCTAAATTCAGCCATCCGCTCGGGCGACAATTCGGGTTCGTTTTCGTTATCCTTCCAGGGAGCGGCCTTGAGATACTGGTCGCGTTCCTCGGTCGATGCTTCGAAACCGCGGAGGACCGACAGCGAAATGACCTCGTCATCGCCCTTGAGTGCGATGCCGCGGACGCCGGTGGAGGTTCGGCTCTGGAACGAGCGCACCGCATCACCGGCGAAACGGATGGCCTTGCCGTTCCGGGTCGCCAGCAGTACATCGTCATTGTCGGTGAGCAGTTCGACCCCGATCAGGCGGTCGTCGCTGTCCTCGTCGAATTTCATCGCGAATTTGCCGTTGGAGGGCACGTTGGTGAAGCTGTCCATGCTGTTGCGCCGTACGCCGCCCTTGGCGGTGGCAAACATGACGTGGAGATCGGCCCATTCCGCTTCATCCTCGGGCAGGGGCAACACTGTCGAAATCACCTCTCCGTCCGCGAGCGGCAGCAGGTTGATCATCGGACGCCCCTTGGTCTGCGGTCCGCCTTCGGGCAGTTTCCAGACCTTGAGCCGGTAGACCTTGCCGTGGGTGGAGAAGAACAGGACCGGCGTATGGGTCGAGGTCACGAACAGTTCAGTGACCGCATCCTCATCCTTGGTCGCCATGCCGGCGCGGCCCTTGCCACCGCGGCGCTGGGCCCGGAATGTGTCGAGCGGGGTCCGCTTGATATAGCCGCCATGGGTGACGGTCACGACCATTTCGGCCCGTTCCATCAGATCTTCGTCTTCGAGTCCGTCCCAGGCAGCGGTGATTTCCGACAGCCGCGGGGTGGCGAATTCATCGCGCACGGCTTCCAGCTCTTCGCGCATCACGGCATAGAGTTTTGCACGGTCCGCCAGAATCGCCAGATATTCCTCGATTGCGGCTGCCAGTTCCTTTAGCTCGTCGCCGATCTCCTCGCGACCCAGTGCTGTGAGTTTTTGCAGACGCAAATCCAGGATTGCCTTCACCTGCAGCGCAGACAGCCGGTAGCTGTCACCCTCGACGTCGGTTTCGATCGCCTCGACCAGACGGATATAGGGTGCGATTTCGGCGATCGGCCATTCGCGTGCCAGCAAGGACTCACGCGCTTCCGCCGGCGTGGCCGATGCGCGGATGATCCGGACCACTTCGTCCATGTTGGTGACCGCAACCACCAGACCGAGCAAAATATGCGCCCGTTCGCGTGCCTTGTTCAGCTCGAATTTCGTCCGCCGGGTGATGACCTCTTCGCGAAACTTGACGAAGGCCTCGATGATGTCGCGCAGGTTGAGCACTTCCGGGCGTCCGCCCCGGATTGCGAGCATGTTCGCCGGAAAGCTCGACTGGGCAGGGGTGAAGCGCCAGATCTGATTGAGCACGACGTCCGGTGTGGCATCGCGCTTCAGCTCGATCACGACCCGCACACCGGCGCGGCTGGATTCGTCGCGGATGTCGGATACACCCTCGATCCGCTTGTCCTTGGCGGCCTCGGCAATTTTCTCGACCAGACCGGATTTGCCGACCTGGAAAGGGATCGAGGTCAGGACGATCGAGCGCTTGTCGCCCCGTCCTTCCTCAATCTCGTGTCGCGCGCGCATCATGATCGATCCGCGGCCATCCCTGTAGGCGGCGCGTGCGCCGGATTGGCCGAGTATCAGGGGCGCGGTCGGGAAATCCGGTCCGGGTACAATCTCGATCAGTTCGTCAATCGTGATCCCCGGATTCTCGATATAGGCGAGGCTGGCGTTGATCACCTCGCCGAGATTGTGCGGCGGAATATTGGTGGCCATGCCGACCGCGATGCCGCCGGCACCGTTGACCAGGAGGTTCGGGAAGCGTGCCGGGAGCACGCTTGGTTCCTGCAGGCTGCCATCATAATTGGGAATGAAGTCGACGGTGTCCTTGTCGAGATCGTTGAGCAGGAAATTGGATACCTTGTTGAGCCGTGCCTCGGTGTAGCGCATCGAAGCCGGCATATCCGGGTCCATCGAGCCGAAATTGCCCTGGCCGTCGATCAGCGGCACCCGCATCGACCAGTCCTGGGTCATCCGCGCCAGCGCCATATAGATTGCGCTGTCGCCATGGGGGTGATAATTGCCCATCACGTCGCCGACGATTTTCGCGCATTTGCGATAGGGGCGCCCGGCGACCATGCCACCTTCCTGTGCGGCGTACAATATCCGGCGATGAACGGGCTTCAGACCATCACGCACGTCGGGTAACGCACGGCTGACGATGACCGACATGGCATAATCCATATAGCTGGATTTCATCTCGTCGACGATGTCTACCGGCTCGATATTGGACGGTGACGGTGGAGTGGTTTGTTCGTTCACAAACAGGCCTTTTTCATGGGATTTTTACTGCCGATTCTTCTAGGGCAACGGGCGCGCAAAAGCCAGCTTTTCGGGCCAGTTTTACAATAATAATACAGTGCCGGAATCAGGGTTTGATTTCCGCTCCGTCCCACGCAAAAATTTTCCCGCTGTCGGCGGGTTCCAGCCTGTCGAGAACAGCGAGAAGATGCCGCGCGGCGCGATCGGAATCAAACAACTTTCCGGAGGGCACATTGCCCTGGAACGGCTTGCTCAGCGCCGTGTCGACTGTACCGGGGTGAAGCGCCACAACGATCGATTGATCATTTTTGCGGGACCACTCGATCGCCAGGTTGCGGATCAGCATATTGAGCGCCGCCTTGGATGCCCGGTACCCGTACCAGCCGCCGAGCCGATTGTCGGAGATGCTGCCGACCCGGGCGGACAGGACAGCGAATTTCGTGATTTCCTTGCGGTTCATCAGTGGCAGGAAATGCTTGGCGACAAGTGCCGGACCGATCGCATTGACCTGATAGGTTTTCATCAGCCAGTCGGCATCAAGTTGACGGAGGCTTTTCTCCGGACCCCTGAAGCCATCGTGGAGCAGGCCAGTGGCGACGAATATCAAAGAAGGCGCAATCCTGTTATCCCTCATCCAGTCGGCCGCTGCCTGAATGCTTGCTTCCGAAGTCACGTCTACGGCAACGGGAGTTTTGCCGGACCGTGAGAAACGGATAATCGAATCAAAATGACTGTCTGCTTCCAGCGCGTTGGCAATTGCCGCGCCAATCCCGCCGGTCGCTCCAACAATGACGGCGGATTTCCCCGTCATGTGCGGAGGAAACGAAGGCTGCTTTCGGTGCTGCTCTCTGCATCAAACCGATAGCCATCATAGTCAAAGGTCTTGAGCATCTCTGGATCGGTGAGATGGTTTTCACAAATATAGCGCGCCATCATTCCGCGCGCGCGCTTGGCCTCAAAGCTGATGAATTTTGGGCCGTCGGGGCTGTCCTTGCGAAAATCCACTTCGATGATTCGCCCCGGCAATTTTGCGATATGGGGTTTGACCGATGCCCAATATTCGTTGCTTGCGAGATTGACGATGATGTCGGTACCAATCTGCTCGAGATCTGCCGCCAGTGCATCGGCAATCTTGTCCTTCCAGAAATCGGTCAGCTTCTTGTACCGCGGCGCCCATTTCGTACCCATTTCCAAGCGATGGGGCCGAATCGGATCCAACGGACGGAGCAGCCCATAGAGGCCCGAGAGAATGCGCAAATGACCCTGGGCAAAGGCCATGGCTTCCTCGCTGATGCTGCGCGCCTCGAATCCGCTATAGACATCGCCATTATAGGCATAAATTGCAGGCCGTTCGGGTTGAGCGAAAAAATCGCTGTAGCGCTGCCGGTTCAGGGCGATCAGATTGTCCGAAACCGGCATGATCGCCTTCAGCTTCTTGGTCGTCAGATTTCCAATCGCCGTCGCCAGCCGTTCTGTTTCTGCCGGAAAGCGGTTCTCCGTGGGTGCGATCGGCGGAATAGCGGAGTCAAAGTCCAATGATTTGGCGGGGGAAATAATTGCAAGCACGCGATTTTTACCTCATTATACTGTATTGGCTGCTCGACGCCGACAAAGAACGGCAGCCGTTCAACCTCTATTCAGCGGATTCACTCTAGAAAAGCGGTGAAAGCTTGGTAATAAGGCCAAGACTATATGGTGCAACCATATTCAGGGAAATCCGTTTCTCCCTAATAGAAATTCATCCGGAGGATATTCATGCGTTTTTTATCTCACTTTTCCATGGCTGTGG
>JBLWTQ010000016.1:0-95258 GCA_048270065.1 Parasphingorhabdus sp.
TGCCGCTGCTCCGGCTGAAGCGGGCACATATCGGACGGTAACCGGAGCGGAATCCCTGTCGCTGGGTCTGGTGGCGGGCGCGCGGCTGGCGGGGCTGCCGATGTTTTTCGGTGGCTATCCGATTACCCCGGCATCGGCGATCCTGCATCATCTCTCCCGGCTGAAGGAATTCGGGGTCACGACATTTCAGGCCGAAGACGAGATCGCCGCGATTACCGCTGCGATCGGCGCCAGCTACGCTGGCAGCCTCGGCATCACATCTTCTTCCGGTCCCGGCATTGCGCTGAAAGGCGAGGCCATGGGGCTGGCGATCATGACCGAACTGCCGCTGGTGATCGTCAATTCGCAGCGCGGTGGTCCCTCGACCGGCCTGCCGACCAAGACCGAGCAGTCCGATCTCTACCAGGCGGTCTATGGCCGCAACGGCGATGCGCCAATGCCGGTGATTGCGGCGCGCTCACCCGAAGACGCCTTCTACTGCGCGATCGAGGCGGTACGGATCGCGGTACAATATATGACGCCGGTGATGCTGCTGACCGACGGCTATATCGCCAATGCGGCGGAGCCGTGGAAAATTCCCGATGTCGATACGCTCGAGCGTTTTCCGGTCAGCTTCATGACCGAGAAACCCGACGGCCCGTTGCTGCCTTATGGTCGGGATGAAAAGCTGAAACGGCCCTGGATCAAGCCCGGAACGCCCGGCCTGATGCACCGGATTGGCGGCATCGAAAAGGGCGTGGATACCGGTCATATCGAATATGGTCCGGCCAATCACCAGACGATGACCGAAATCCGGCGCGATAAAGTTCTTGGCGTCGCGGATAGCCTGCCGGATCAGGACCTTGCTTTTGGTAAGGAGGGTGCCAGACTGGCTGTCGTCGGCTGGGGATCGACCTTTGGCCCGATCCATCAGGCGGTGACGCGCGCCAGCGCGGCGGGCAAGGACGTTGCCCATGTCCATATCCGCAACATCTGGCCATTGCCGAAAAATCTCGGTAAACTGCTCAAGAGCTTTGACCGGATCATCGTCCCGGAAATGAACACCGGACAGCTGAAAACGATCTTGCGCGATCAGTATCTGGTCGATGCCAAGCCGGTGAACAAGATTTCCGGTCAGCCGTTTACCATCGCCGAAGTTTCGGCGGCGATTGAGGAGAATCTGTCATGAACGAGATGACCAAAATCACGACCACGCTGAAAGACTGGGAAACCGATCAGGAAGTGCGCTGGTGCCCGGGTTGCGGTGACTATGCGATCCTCAAGGCGATGCAGCGAACCATGCCCGATCTCGGTGCCGATCCGTCAAACACCGTGTTCATCAGCGGGATCGGCTGCTCCTCGCGTTTTCCTTACTATATGGAGACCTATGGTTTTCATACCATCCACGGCCGGGCGCCCGCGATCGCCACCGGTGTGAAGCTGGCCAACCCGGAACTGGACGTGTGGATCATCACCGGCGATGGCGATGCGCTGTCGATCGGCGGCAACCACACGATGCATCTGCTGCGCCGCAATCTCGATTGCCAACTGATGCTGTTCAACAATGAAATTTACGGTCTGACCAAGGGCCAATATTCGCCGACCAGCCGACAGGGGACGCACAGTCCCTCGACGCCTTACGGGTCGGTCGACCGCCCGGCATCGCCCTGCGCCTTTGCGCTGGGTGCGGGGGCACGCTTTGTCGCGCGCGGGATCGACGTGCACAAGGGCCTGCCCGATGTGCTGAAGGCCGCGCACGCGCACAAGGGCACGGCGTTCATCGAGATTTTTCAGAACTGCATCGTCTACAACAAGGACGTGTTCGAGGAATTCGCCGCCAAGAAAACCGCAGCCGACACGCAGCTGCATCTGGTCAATGGCGAGCCGATGCTGTTCGCCAAAGGCGAGAAGGGCATCACGCTCAACCGCAAGACTCTGCAGCTGGAAGTCGTCGATGTCGTCGACGGCGACTGGGAAGCGGCCGGCGTGATCGTCCATGATGTCACCAACCGGTCGGTCGCGCATATGCTGGTCGAGATGCAGTTTGGCGCTTTTCCGATGGCGCTCGGCGTGCTCTATGACGACCCGCGGCCGACGTTTGAAGCAGCCGTCGTGGCGCAGAATGTCGCCTCTTCGGCGGGCAAGAAACCCGATTTGCAGGGTCTGCTGAGCAAGGGCCAGACGTGGACGGTGACCGAGGACGGGCCGGAACTGTAAAGTTTGGGGATTCGCACGAAGACACGAAGGCACTAAGATGAGTGCGTGTCAGATCTCGAGGAAATCGCTAGAGTCTCCGTTGATTGCGGGTTTCACCTGCATAGAGAAAGGTCTTTCTGTCGAAAGACAGAAGATCATTCCTATTACCTTTAAGGGCCGTGTTTTGGACGAGGCCTTTCGCGCGGACTTGATCGTTGAAAATCGGATACTGATTGAACTAAAGTCTACCGTGCGGTTCGCACCAGTTCATGCCAAACAGGTAATTACCTATTTGCGTCTGATGGATTTCCCGCTCGGTTTCCTGATGAATTTTGGCGCAGCCACTTTCAAAGACGGCGTAAAGCGGATAGCGAACGATTATTATGCAATTTAAGCATCTTCTTCTTTGTGCCTTTGTGTCTTCGTGCGAGATAAAATTTGGATAACCTGACCCACAGTCTCGCGGGTGCCGTTCTCGGCCAGATGGGGCTCAAGAAGAAAACCGGTCTCGGCATGGCGACGCTAATTATCGCCGCGAATATCCCCGATATCGATGCGGTGACGACGCTGCTCGGCGGGGTCCAGCATCTGGCGATCCGGCGCGGGATTACCCACGGGCCAATCGCGATGCTGCTCTTACCGCTGTTGCTGACGGGGATCATGATTCGGTTCGATCGCTGGCAGACCATGCGGGGGAAACGGCCTGCGGGCCGGTTGCCGATTCACAAGGGCTGGCTGCTGGCGCTGGCCTATATCGGCTGTCTGAGCCATCCGGCGCTCGACTGGCTGAACAGCTATGGCATCCGCCTGCTCGAACCCTTTTCGTCGCAATGGTTTTATGGCGACAGTATCTTTATCATCGATATCTGGATCTGGGCGGCGCTTATTGCGGGCCTCTGGGTTTCGCGGCGGCGGGAGAAAAGGGGATCTGGCAACTGGCAGAGACCGGCTTGGATCAGCTTTGCTACGGTCTGCGCCTATATTTTTGCCAATGGTCTGATCACTGGAAAAGCTGAAGCAGAGACCAAAAGCCTTCTTGATAACAGGGCGTCTGAAGCCGTGCTTCTGTCGTCTACTCTGTCGTCCCCCGAAATGGTGGTTGCGAATCCCGTTCCCATCCAGTTCTGGAAAAGGGAAATATTGTGGCGGAATACAACCGCTTACGGGTCGGGAGAATATAACCTGTTTAACAGCGTGTCGCTAAACAAGGAACAAAAAATCCCTGGAAACAGCCGTCTTCTGGAGCATGAAATAGCAAGGACCAGCGATGATGCCGCAGCCTTCCTGTTCTGGTCGAGAATGCCGATCATCGAAGCGGACGGTGTCGGCGTCAGGGTAAGGGATCAGCGCTTCATGGACCCATTGCTTGGGGATCGCTTCTCCGTCAGGGCGGATGTTCGAAAAGACAGGTTGGAACCAGCGGTTCCCTGAGTCATGGGAACGGTATGACAAAACCCAAAATCATCTGGTTCCGCCGCGACCTTCGTCTATCTGACCAAGCCGCAGTCGCCGCTGCTGCATCAAACGGTCTGGTTATTCCAATCTATATTCTTGATGACGAAACGCCCGGGCACCGCAGAATGGGCGGGGCTTCGCGCTGGTGGCTGCACCGGTCATTGGAAGATTTGGAAGCATGTTTGCAGGGTCTCGGTTCGCGGCTGATCCTGCGCCGGGGAATCGCTGCCGAGCATTTGGCCGAAATTGTCAAATCGACCGGCGCGGATGAAATCCATGCGCTGCATCATTACGAGCCTTGGTGGCGCGATGCAGAGCGAATGTTGGAAAAGTCACTCGGCGAGCGGGCCCGGCTGATCCTGCATGACGGAAATTATCTGCTGCCGCCGGGGACGGTGACGACGGGGGCCGGGACGCCCTATAAAATCTACACGCCGTTCTGGAAGGCGCTGCGCCAGCATATGCCGCCAGCCGACGCCGTGGCTGCACCCGAGACGCTTTCTTCGCCAGATAACTGGCCGGACAGTGACCGCCTGAATGATTGGGAACTGCTGCCCAGCAATCCGGACTGGGCTGCAGATTTCGGTGACTATTGGCAGCCCGGCGCTGCGGGGGCCAAGGCCAATCTGGACGATTTTGCCGACAAGGCCGGGCAGTATGATGAAGGCCGCAACCTGCCTTCGGAAGAGCTCGTCTCGCGCCTTTCTCCCCATCTCCATTTTGGCGAGATCAGTCCTGCGACCGTATGGAACCGTTTGGCGGGGCAGGGCAGCAAGGTCGAAACCTTTTTCAAGGAGCTGGTCTGGCGGGACTTCGCGCAAAATGTCATTTACCAATTCCCGCAATATGGCGGCGAGAGTTATCGCGAGAAAATGCGCGCCCTGCCGTGGCGCGATATGAGCGAGAAAAGCGTGGAAGCCGATTTCAAAGCATGGTGTCGGGGCCAGACCGGCTATCCGATCGTCGATGCCGGGATGCGCCAGTTGTGGTCCACCGGATGGATGCACAACCGGGTGCGGATGATCGCGGCGAGTTTCCTGGTCAAGCATCTGCTGATCGACTGGCGCGAGGGCGAGCAGTGGTTCTGGGACACTTTGGTTGACGCCGATTACGCGTCGAACAGCGTCAACTGGCAATGGGTGGCGGGCACCGGGGTCGACAGCAATATGTTCGTCCGGATCATGGCACCGCTCAGCCAGTCGGAGAAATTTGATGCCGGGGATTATATCCGCCAGTGGATTCCCGAACTGGCCGGCATCGAAGATCCGCATATCCATGATCCGGAAGAATACGGATGCAGGCCGGAGCACTATCCGGCTAAGGCCATCGGTCACCGGGAAGGACGCGAACGGGCACTGGCTGCCCATCAAGAGGTGAAAAAATGACTGACCGGATGAATGGAAAATTCTGCGTGGTGACCGGCGCCGCCCGCGGCATCGGCAAGGCGATTGCGAAGGCGTTTGTCGATGAAGGGGCGATGGTCCTTCTTACAGATTGTGACGAGGAGAGTTTGGCGGCTGCCGGTGAGGAACTGGGCTGCGAAACATTGGTTCTGGACGTGCAGGAAGAAGCGGACTGGGAACGTCTCGCCGCCTTGCATCCGACGGTCGACGTCGTCGTCAACAACGCAGGCATAACCGGTTTGGAGCATGGGGGGAGTCCGCATGATCCGGAAAATGCCTCGCTCGAAAACTGGCGCGCGGTGCACCGGATCAATCTCGACGGAACCTTTCTCGGCTGTCGCTATGCAATTCGGACGATGAAGGAAAAGGGCAGCGGGTCGATCATCAATATCTCGTCGCGATCCGGACTCGTCGGCATTCCCGGAGCGGCGGCTTACGCCTCCTCCAAGGCCGCCATCCGCAATCATAGCAAGTCGGTCGCGCTCTATTGTGCGCAGCAGGGTTGGCAAATCCGCTGCAATTCGATCCATCCCGCCGCGATCATGACACCGATGTGGGAGCCGATGCTCGGCGAGGGCGATGCACGGGCGCGGTCGAAAGAGGCGCTGGTACGCGATATACCGTTACGTCGTTTTGGCAGGGCCAGCGAAGTGGCGGCCATTGCGGTCCTCCTGGCATCCGACGAAGCGGGCTATATCACCGGCTCCGAACTGAATATCGACGGCGGTATTCTCGCGGGGTCGGCTGCTGCACCGGGCAACTGAACCCAAGGGATATTCTACGTTGCCAAGCGCTTAGCGCTGGTCCATATTTATGCCCATGAACGTCGAAGCTCCCAGACGCGGGCAGCATCTGCTGGATGCGCGCAAACGATTCGCCACCGGCGGCGGTTTTTTCGCGCGCCTGTTCGCGCCGGGCTTTCATCATATTCTGGACCGGATTGATGGCGGTCTCGAACACGGTACGTTTGAAGGCAAGCTGCCCGATGGCACCACCCGCATATTGGGAGGCCGCGGCGACGGGCCGATGGCAGAAATCACGCTGCACAGCTGGAACGCGTTGCTGCGGCTGATCAACAGCGGTTCGGTCGGCTGGTATCGGGCATGCGAACTGGGTGAGTGGGACAGTCCCGATCTGGTGACCGTGTTCGATCTGTTTACCCGCAATCGAGACGGGCTGAAAAATACCGGCCGCGCGTCGGGGTTTTTCAACTGGATTGTCAGACGACGGCACAAGAAGCGCGCCAACAGCAAACGGCGGGCGCGGCGGAATATCCAGTATCACTATGATCTCGGCAATGATTTTTACCGGCTCTGGCTAGATCAAAGCATGAGCTATTCTAGCGCAATTTTTATTAATAAAAACAATGACTTAGAGCGTGCCCAACGGAATAAAATCGATGCGATTGCGCAGCGGCTGTCGACCCGGCCGGGTGACAGCGTGCTGGAAATCGGCTGCGGCTGGGGCACGCTTTCGGGCAGTCTGGCGCGCGACCATGGTCTGGACGTTACCGGCATATCGCTTTCCGACGAACAGACGGCCTGGGCGCGAGAGCATCATCCGGAGGCCCGCTTTCTGATTCAGGATTACCGCGATGTCGAGGGGCAGTTTGACGCGATTGCCAGCGTGGAAATGGTGGAAGCGGTGGGCCAGCAGTATTGGCCCGATTTCCTCGACTGCATCGCGCGCAATCTGAAGCCCGGCGGCCGTGCGGCGTTGCAATATATTGCCATCGCCGATGATATTTTCGAACAATATGCCGCCAGTGCCGATTTCATCCAGACCTACATCTTCCCCGGTGGCATGCTGCTTTCGGAAAGCCGTTTCCGGGCGTTGGCGGAAGCGCGCGGCCTGCAATGGACCGATCAGAAAAATTTTGGTCTCGACTATGCGAAGACATTGAAAATCTGGCGCGGGCGCTTCGACGACGCCGTTGACCGTGGCGTTTTGCCGGCCGGCTTTGACGAAAGATTCGTTCGGCTGTGGGATTATTATCTGGCTTATTGCGAAGGCGGGTTTCGCGGCGGCGGCATCGATGTCGCGCAGGTAACACTGATAAAAGAACAATGAAAAAGGGAGAACGGGACGATGAGAAATCTGTTGAAACTGGCGATGCTGGGAACTGCCTGCATCAGCCTGGCCGCCTGCGAGCAGGTCCAGAAAGTCGCGGCGGACACTGCCGGTTTGCCGACTGACGAAAACGTGCTGTTCTGGACCCAGGATCAACGCGACAATGCGTTCCGCCAGATGGAGGTGCTGACCACCACACGGACGATCGAAGCGGGTGACAGCGTACGGGAACTGGCGGTCGGCAAGCCCATGCCGAAAAGGCTGAAAACCGAAGGTGGCGAGCTCGCTATCGACGATTATATGGCCGACCAGCGGCTGGCAGGGCTGGTTGTCCTGCAGGACGGCAAGATCCGGCTCGAAGAATATCGGATGGATTTTGGCAAGGACGACCGCTGGGCCAGCTTCTCGGTCGCCAAGTCGCTGGTTTCGACATTGGTCGGCGCGGCGATCAAGGATGGTTATATCAAATCGCTTGATGATCCGCTGACCGCCTATATCCCCGAGTTGAAGGGCAGCGGCTATGACGGTGTGACGGTCGAGCAGCTGCTGACGATGACTTCGGGCGTCAAATGGAACGAGGATTACGAGGACAAGGACAGCGACGTTGCCCGGTTCAACATGACCAAGTCCAAAGATGGCGTCGACCCGGTGATCCTCTACATGAAAACGCTGGTCAACGAAGCCGAACCCGGCACGCGCTGGCAGTATAATACCGGCGAGACCAATCTGATCGGGGTGCTGGTGGCCAAGGCAACCGGCAAATCCCTTTCCGAATATCTCTCCGAGAAAATTTGGAAGCCCTATGGTATGGCCAGCGATGCGGTCTGGATCCTGAATGACGGCGGCAAGGAGATCGGGGGGTGCTGTATCTCGGCGACGACGCGCGATTTCGCGCTTTTCGGCCAGTTTGCGATGAATGGCGGGAAGATTGGCGAGACGTCTGTCGTTCCCGAAGAATGGTACGGCAAAGCCGGCACGAAACAGGCGGATATCGGGATGGATGGCCGCGGCTATGGCTATCAGTGGTGGACCTATGACGACGGCAGTTTTGCCGCGCAGGGCATATTCGGGCAGGGAATCTTCATCGATCCCAAGCGGAAGCTGGTGATCGCCGGCAATGGCAACTGGCCGCGTGCAACGCTGGATGACAAGAAGGAAGGGCGCGACGCCTTCTACCGCGCGGTTCAGGCCTATCTGGACGGGGAAGCGGCGCCGGCTGATTGACAGCGGTTAGCTGATTGCGAACCGTTCGCCGGTTTCGAAATCGCTGGCCAGAATCTCGACCAGCCGGTCCGCTACGACCGCGGGCAGCTTGACGCTGGCCGGATCTTCTCCGGGATAGGCGCTGGCGCGCATTTCGGTGCGGGTCCGCCCCGGATCGACAATTGCTGTACGAATCCTGCCCAAATTGCGCATTTCTTCACCATAACTGAGCACAAGTGTCTCAAGCGCAGCCTTCGATGCACCGTAGGCGCCCCAAAATGCACGCGGATTCCGGCCGACACTGCTGGTCATCGCGACGACCCGGGCGTTTTCGCTCTTGCGGAGCATCGGGTCAAATGCCGCGATCAATGCCTGCTGCGCGATCAGGTTGAGGGTCAGGATCCTGTTGAATTCCTGGCCGTCAATCGCCGGAACCGGTCCCAGAGTTCCCAGCATGGCGGCGTTGAGCACGAGCATGTCGAGTCCGTCCCAGCGGCCCGAGATCGCGGTCGCCAAGCGCCCGATACTGTCGCCATCGGTCAGATCGAGCGGGGCGATGGTCGCGGTGCCGCCTGCGTCGTGAATCTGTTCCTCGATCTTTTCCAGACCGTCGGCGTTGCGCGCGGTGATTACGACATGCGCGCCTTCGCTGGCGAGGGCCAGCGCGGTGGCCGCGCCGATGCCGCGGCTTGCGCCCGTTACAAGCGCCAGTTGACCTTCAAATTTCATCGTCAGTTCGCCGTTTGCTTGAGACGTGGCAGATCGCCCGATGGTTCATTGTCCCGACCCGATTTGGACGAATCCATGCGTTCGTTGAGCATGCTGAGCTGGTCCGGCTCTTCCTCGCCATCGCGGTCGGTGAGGGCGGTCGGATAAGCCCCGGTGAAACAGGCATCGCAATATTGCGGCTGGATATCGTGACGGGTTTCTTCACCCGCGGCGCGGTAAAGGCCGTCGATGGAAACAAAGGCGAGGCTGTCAGCCTTAATGAACTCGCGCATTTCCTCGATGGATTTTTGGGCCGCGAGCAGCTTTTCCCGCTTCGGCGTATTCACGCCGTAAAAACAGCTGTGCATCGTCGGCGGACTGGCGATCCGCATATGGACTTCGGCAGCACCCGCCTCGCGCATCATCTGGACGATTTTCATGCTCGTCGTGCCGCGGACGATCGAATCGTCAACCAGTACGATTTTCTTGCCGTTGACCAGCGGGCGGTTGGCGTTGTGCTTGAGTTTGACGCCGAGATGCCGGACGCCGTCGCCCGGCTGGATGAAGGTCCGGCCGACATAGTGCGAGCGGATGATGCCCAGTTCGAACGGGATGCCCGATTGTTCGGAAAAACCGAGCGCTGCGGGCGTGCCGCTGTCGGGGACCGGGATGACATAATCAGCCGTGACCGGACTCTCGATCGCCAACTGGGCGCCGATTCCCTTGCGCACGCTGTAGACCGAATTGCCGTCGACAATCGAATCGGGTCGGGAAAAATAGACATGTTCGAAAATACACGGCCGGGCCTGGACGTTGGCAAAGGGGCGATGGGAGCGCAGTTCACCGTTGGTGACCACGATCAGTTCGCCGGGTTCGACGCTGCGGACATATTCCGCACCGACGAGATCCAGCGCGACGGTTTCCGAAGCAAAGACATAGGCTTCACCGATCCGTCCCATTACCAGCGGACGGATGCCCAGTGGATCGCGGCAGGCAATCATCCCGTCGGCGGTCAGGCAGATCAGCGAGTAGGCGCCTTCGACCTGTTTCAGCGCATCGATAAATTTGTCGAGCAATGTACGATATTTGGACGTGGCAACCAGATGGATGATCACTTCGGTATCGCTGGTTGACTGGAATATCGAACCCTGTCGCACAAGGTCGTCGCGCAGAGCCAGGGCATTGGAAATATTGCCATTATGGGCAATGGCGAAGCCGCCGGAAGCGAGATCGGCTTCGAGCGGCTGGATATTGCGCAAGGTGCCGGCGCCGGTGGTCGAATAGCGAACATGGCCGCACGCGGAGTCGCCGCGCAGCCGGTGAATGATTTCTTCGCTGTCGAAATTGCCGGCCACGGGTCCGAGCGCGCGATGGCTGTACAGTTCCTTGCCGTTCCGGCAGGTTATTCCGGCAGCTTCCTGCCCGCGATGCTGAAGCGCATGCAGGCCGAGCGCGACCATTGCGGCTGCGTCCTCGATTCCGGCGACGCCAAAAACGCCACACTCTTCGCGCAGCTTGTCGTCGTCAAACGGATGGGTTGTCAGCATATCTCACCTGGCTTTTACATGGTCGGGCGGGGAATGTCTGCCATATAGGTTTGAAGCAGGGCTTTGTCTGCCCCCAATGTCATAAAATCATCATATGGCGCTGATCGGCAGACGGGTTCGGGACCAATAGCGCCATTAGCCGTTGCGCATGACCCGATCGGGTCTTAATTCACGGCTATGACAGACAGAGAAAATGATCCCGAAACCGGAACCGTGCTCCAGCCGAAATATGATTCGAACGGCCTTATAGCCGCGGTCGTTACCGACGATTCGTCGGGGGAAGTGCTGATGCTGGCCTATATGAATACCGAAGCGTTGCAAATGACGCAGGATAGCGGCGTGGCGCATTTTTATTCCCGCAGCCGCCAATGCCTCTGGAAGAAGGGCGAAACGTCGGGCAATATATTGTCCGTGACCGAGATGCGCATCGATTGCGACCAGGACGCGATGTGGATCAAGGCTGTGCCGGCCGGCCCCGCCTGCCATACCGGCCAGACAAGCTGTTTTTATCGCAGAATTGTCGACGGGAAGCTGGAGCCGGTCACGTGAAGCATTGCCTTGTGCTGGTTTTGGCACTTGTGCTGGCGGGTTGTGGACAGGGGCAGTCCGGCTCTGAAAAAAACGACGTAGAACTCTCTTCGCTGGAACAGGCTGCGATTGATGCCGGGGTTATTCCCGACGTTCGCAAGGTCACGCTTTCCGGTGCTTTTGAACGGCAGAGCAATTTGGGAACCGACAGTTTCTGCGCGGTTGGAAATGACGAAAACGGCTATCAGGTCGGGATGATCGCGGTGTTCGGGCTGGCGAGCAAATGCGAGGGGCTGGGGGAAGCCGAACGCAGTGGTGAAGATGTCCGGATCACCCTGAACAGCGAAGAAAAATGTCGCTTCACGGCCCGGTTTGATGGCGTCGAACTACAATTTCCCGGTAGTCTGCCGGAAGCCTGTGCAAGCTATTGCAGCCCGCGCGCAGGATTTGAAGGGGTCAGCTTCTATCTGATCGGAGAGGGTGACGCCGTTGCTCGCTCGACCCGGGGCCGTGATTTCGAAAATCTGTGTCCCGAACCCTAGCATTGACGTTTACGTTAGCGTAAGCTATACGGTGAACATGTCGCAATCGCCAAACCATGCCGAAATTGACACGCCCGATCTGCAGAATCGGGAAGCCTATACGATATCCGACCTGTCGGCAGAATTCGGCGTGACCGCACGCGCTCTGCGATTCTATGAGGACGAGGGCCTTATCGCGCCGCACCGCAAGGGCCTGTCGCGCATCTATACCAAACGTGACCGGGCCCGTCTCGCCTGGATCATGCGGGCAAAAAATGTCGGTTTCAGCCTGACCGAGATTCGCGAGATGATTGATCTCTATGATCTCGGCGACGGTCGCAAGACGCAGATGCAGGTCACTGTCGCAAAATGTCAGGAAAAGGTCGATACGCTGAAAAAGCAGCGCGCCGACATCGACAGTTCGATCAAGGAACTGACCGGTTTTATAAAGACTGTGCAGGACGCCATGGCGGACGCAAAAGCACAGCAGAAATAGAGGATTGTTGCCGGCCATGTCCGGTTGACCCCATTCGAGCAGAAAGTAGTAGATCATGCCAAGTTACACCGCACCCATCGGCGACGTCCGGTTCATCCTCAACGAAGTTCTCAATCTGGAAAAATATTCGAACCTCCCAGGCTTTGAAAATGCGACGCCGGAAATGGTCGATGCGATCCTGACCGAAGCGGGGAAATTTTCGGCCGAAGTGCTTCATCCGCTCAATCAATCCGGCGATGTGGAAGGATGCACCCGTCACGAAGATGGCTCGGTAACGACGCCCAAGGGTTTCAAGGAAGCCTATCAGCAACTTGTCGATGGCGGCTGGACGACATTGTCAGCGCCCGAGGAATTTGGCGGTCAGGGTTTGCCGCGAGTGGTGGGCAATGCGGTCATGGAGTTCATGGTCTCGGCCAATCAGGCGCTGGAAATGTACACCGGCCTGACCCAGGGCGCGATCGCATCCATCCTCACGGAAGGCAGCGAAGAGCAAAAGCAGACCTTCGCCACCCAGATGATTTCCGGTAAATGGACCGGGACGATGAACCTGACCGAAGCGCATTGCGGGACCGATCTGGGCCTTATCCGGACCAAGGCGGAACCGATGCCCGGCGGCAACTATGCGATTACCGGTCAGAAGATATTCATTTCCGCCGGCGAGCATGATCTGGCGGAAAATATCATCCATCTTGTCCTAGCGAAGACGCCGGGTGCGCCCGACAGTTCCAAGGGTATCTCGCTTTTCATCGTTCCGAAATATCTGGTCAACGAGGACGGGTCGCTGGGTGAGCGCAATGGCGTGAGCTGTGGTTCGATCGAAGAGAAAATGGGCATTCACGGCAATTCCACCTGCGTGATGAACTATGACGGTGCCACCGGCTATATGGTCGGGGAAGAGAACAAGGGGCTGCGGGCGATGTTCATCATGATGAACGCTGCTCGTCTGGGGGTTGGCCTGCAGGGTCTGGCCCAGGGTGAAATCGCCTATCAGAATGCGGTGATCTATGCCGGCGACCGTCGTCAGGGCCGGGCGCTGACGGGTGCGCAGGATCCGGAAGAAAAGGCCGACACATTATTCGTCCATCCGGACGTGCGCCGGATGCTGATGGACGGCAAGGCCTTCACCGAATCGATGCGCGCGCTGGTGCTCTGGGGAGCGTTGCAGGTTGATCTGGCGGAGAGGGCCGAAACCGAGGAAGAGCGCGAAATGGCCAATGATCTGGTCAGTCTGCTGACCCCTGTCGTCAAGGGCTACGGGACATATATGGGCTATCAGATCGCGACAGAATCGCAGCAGGTTTATGGCGGGCACGGCTATATCCGGGAATGGGGCATGGAACAGTTCGTGCGCGATGCCCGGATTGCGATGATCTATGAGGGCACCAACGGCATCCAGGCGATGGACCTTGTCGGGCGCAAACTTGGCCAGAACGGTGGTCGCGCGGTCCAGGCATTTTTCAAGGTGGTTGCCGACGAGATTGCCGAGGCAAAGGGCCATGAAAAGCTTTCCGGATTCGCCGAAGCGCTCGAAAAGGGCAATGGTGAACTCCAGAAAGCGACGATGTGGCTGATGCAGAACGGAATGAGCAATCCGAACAACGCCGGTGCCGGCGCCTATCATTATATGCACATCATGGGCATAGTCTCGCTGGGGCTGATGTGGTTGCGGATGAGCAAGGCAGCGCAGGCTGCATTGGACGCGGGCACCGATAATCCGAAATATTACGAAGCGAAACTGGTGACCGCGCAATATTTCGCGGAACGGTTCCTGCCCGATGCCGGATCGCTCCGCCGTAAAATCGAGGGCGGCAGTGAAGCGATCATGGCACTGGATCCGGAAATGTTCGCGGTTGCCTAAACGGCTGATCAAGCGGCTTCATTCTGCTCCGCTTGCCTGTAGGCTTCTTCCCACATGCCAAGGTTTCGCCGGGCATCCTGTACAAAGGGTGACCGGCGAATGCCCCACAGGGCCAGATCATTGGCCAGCCGGCCGAGCAAGCGCATCGGACGCTTCACCTGCACCAGCAGAATGACCCGGCGCTGATCCGTCTGGTTGTGCACTTCGTGATAATAGCTGTCATCGAACACCAGCCATTTGCCTTTTTCCCAGAACCGGTTGGTGTCCTCGACCTGCATCACGCATCTTTCCGGTGTGTCCGGGACGATCAAGCCGAGATGGCAGGTGACCAGTCCGCGCGTTACCCCGCGATGACGGGGAATGATGGCTCCTGGTTCAAGGATCGAGAAAAAGGCCGAGTTGAGATCGGGTATCTGGCGCACCAGTGCAGCCGTTACCGGCGCCCGCGCGCAATTTTCCGGCACTTCATAGCCATAGCCGAAAAGGAAGAAAGAGCGCCAGTTTCCGTCTCCGGCAATCCGGGCGTGATCGGGCGAAATATCCTTCAGCGGTGGCACGGCATCGCGGTGGCGCAAGATTGCAGCGGCTTCCTGCGCGATAATCTGTGATTTTTTCGCCAGGCGACCTGTCCAGGGAAAGGCACTGGCCGGAAGAAAAGGATCGGTCGGGATCATGGACTGGGTCGTCGAAATTCTGTTCATCGTCCCGCGCAGGCGTTTGCCAAGTCTTATGACAAGCGGCCGATTAATTGTGTCTGCCTCCGTCGTCGAGGCTTCCTGAACCTTTTTCCTGGACATGGCTCGCAACCTTTCCGTTGAAATGCCCCGGACCCGATTACTTTATTATAGCATGAATTGTGACAATATTTCGACAAACCAATGCCAGCAATCTGTCAAAGGCCGCGGCGATATCTTGCGACGACAGACGGTGGCTATTTGCCGGTAAGTTGCAGAAGTCTGCCGTTTGGCGCCCCTCTGAACCATATCGCCGAAGGCCGCTGGACCTGCGATAAAATATGCGCGAGCACGTCGGTGACAGGGGAATGATATGCATAAGGAGTATATGCAATGCATTCCAACAAAGCCTCAAACCGGTTGCGCAGGATGACGCCCTATCTGATTACCGTCGGATTGGGATTGTCGGTCACGGCGCATGCCGCAGAACCCGAATTGTCCGATGACCATCGGTCTGAGATCCCGACCCCTACCATAGACACCGACGGTGATGGCATATTGGACGCCTGGGACCGCAGCGGTGACGGTCGGCCGGATGCCTGGGATTCCGACGGTGACGGCCAGCCCGATCTGCTCGACGACGACGGTGATGGAAAACCAGACTAGACCCTGACCTGTTAGAGCACCGGACCTATTGTTGGTCCGGTGTTCAAACAATGCCTCAAACATACAGAGCATGACGGCCTTGCTTTGCCGGTCTGCCGATGCGTTAGACCTGATCGAATCCCTCGATCCTGAACTGCCGGCCGTTGAGGGAACTCATTCTTCCGGCAAAAACTCGGGGACGGAGAGATAGCGTTCACCGGTATCATAGTTGAACCCGAGAATTCTTGCCTGATTGCCCAGTTCGGGCAGCTTCTGTGCGATCGCCGCCAGAGTCGCACCCGATGATATGCCGATGAGCATACCCTCTTCCCTGGCGGCGCGCAGCGCCATGGTCTTGGCGTCGGCCGGCTCGACCTGGATCGCTCCGTCGATGCTTTGCGTGTGGAGATTGCCCGGGATGAAACCGGCGCCAATGCCCTGGATCGGGTGCGGTCCCGGCTGGCCGCCGCTGATAACCGGCGAGGCGGTCGGTTCGACGGCATAGACTTTCAAATGGCTCCAATGCTGTTTCAGCACTTCCGCGACACCGGTGATATGGCCGCCCGTGCCGACCCCCGTGATGATCGCGTCAATCGGATCGTCCTTGAAATCATTCAGTATCTCGATGGCAGTTGTACGCCGGTGCACTTCAACATTGGCCGGATTCTCGAATTGCTGCGGCATCCATGCATCCGGTGTCTGATCGGTCAGTTCCTGTGCCCGTTCGATCGCACCCTTCATCCCTTTTTCTTTCGGGGTGAGATCAAAGGTCGCGCCGTAAGCGAGCATCAGCCGGCGCCGTTCGAGCGACATCGACTCCGGCATTACCAACACGAGAGTATAGCCCTTGACCGCTGCAACCATGGCCAGTCCGACTCCGGTGTTGCCCGATGTCGGCTCGATGATCGTTCCGCCCGGCTTGAGGGCACCGGATTTCTCGGCATCCTCGATCATGGCGAGGCCGATGCGGTCCTTGATCGACCCGCCGGGGTTGGCACGTTCCGACTTGATCCAGACATGCGCATCGCCAAACAGGCGCTGTATCCTGATATGCGGGGTATTTCCGATTGTTTCGAGAATATTATTTGCAATCATTGTCCTGCACTCCTTTTTGTCTTTTCATTCATTTTTGCCGGTTCCAGTTCATCCGGTGGATCAAATGTCCGGGCAGCGCCCAGTTGGGGGAACAGACGCGACCATAGGCCGGTAACCACTATAGCACCGGCTCCACCGGCGACAATGGCGGCTATCGGTCCGACCAGCACGGCGAGGCCACCGGACAGAGCATCGCCGAGTTCGTTGGACGCGCTGATCGTCATCTGGCTGACCGCATTGACGCGGCCCCGCTTGGCATCCGGGGTGTGCAGCTGAATCAGCGAACTGCGCACATAGACGCCGAACATGTCGGCGGCTCCGCATATCCCGAGACAGGCCATGGACAGGTACAGGTTTGTGCTGAGGCCGAAGCCGATCGTGCCGAGTCCGAAAACCGCCATCGCCACCAGCATGCTGTTGCCGACATTCTTGCTCAGCGGGGCGAAGGAGAAGATCAGCGCGACGATCACCGCACCGACGGCCGGCGAGGCGGCGAGCAGCGACAGGCCGATTTCACCGGCGTTCAATATGTCCTTTGCAAACACCGGGATCATCGCCGTCGCGCCGGCGAGGAACATGACCAGCAGATCGAGCGTGATCGCGCCAAGCACCAGCTTGTTGGTCCAGACATAGGCCATGCCGTCGCCGACCTGCTGCAAGGGTCCCCGGGTTTTATCCGCTGGCGCGCGCGGCACCGGCCCGATCAGGAAAATTGCCAGCGTTGCCAGTGCATAAAGCGCGGCGCAGACGAAATAGGGCAGCGCGGCGTCGACCTTGTACAGCGGTCCGGCCATGCCCGGCCCGGCGATCACGCCGACCTGCCAGGCGATGGTCGAGAGCGCGATCGCGCGGGGAATCGATTCTTTCGGAACCAGATTGGGCGCGAGCGAGGTGATCGCAGGCCCCAGAAAGGCGCGGCAAATGCCGAGCAGCACGGCGATGATATAGATTGTCCAGAGCGTGATCGCACCGCTCGCGGTCAACAGCGCCAGCGCCAGCGCAATCATCGCCTGCATGCCAAGCACGATACGGGCAATCCAGCGACGGTCCATATGGTCGGCGACCCAGCCAACCAGCGGCGTCAGGATGAACAATGGCACGAACTGGAGCAGGCCGAGCAGGCCCAATATGCCTGCCGATGCGCTGATCCCCATATCTTCACGCGCCAGATTATAGGCCTGCCAGCCGAGAATGAGCATCATCGCGTAAAGCGCAAACATCGAAGTCAGCCGCGAGAACCAGAGGTAGCGATAATTGGCTATGGTAAAGGGATGAGGGGCGGTACTGGTCACGGTCTATCTGCTAGCGGTGGAAGCAACAGGCTGCAAGGGAAACGGAGTGCAGCTGCGCGTCTCTCTGCGAGACCGGTCAGCGCCTCCTGTTAACGCTCCCCCTTAACATTCCCGCCGCTGCCGTACCGCTGCGGGACGGCCTGAAAATCGGCGATTTGTTCCCGCGAATCCATGGTAAATACTCCCTTAACAAATGGAGTATCAGTGATGGTCGAGAAAATCGCATATCGGGTGAGTGCAACGGTTCTGCTGCTGGCCGCGCTGGCGATTGGTGCGCTGCTGTTGATGGGACTGACCCGCGCCGACGCCGGGGCGTCTTCTGCGCCGTCGAAGGCAGTGGTGGCCGAGAATGCGGCTCCCGAACCTGGCGTGCAGAACGCATCCGGATTTGAGCAAAAGGTGTCGGATCCGATCGAAATTGCCGAAAAATTGCCGCTCAGTGACACGTTCGTGGTCAAGCGCATCCTCGAGATCGACGAACCGTTCGTGCACGGTTATTACAAATGGGACGACGAGGGGGTGCCCGAGGGCGAGCTGGTGGTGACAGTCGATCTCAAGGCCGAGAGCATTTCGGTTTTCCGCGGCGGCTATGAAATCGGGGCGGCGGTGATCACCTTTGGCGATTCCGAAAAACCGACTCCGACCGGGGTTTTCCCGATCACCCAGAAGAGCAAGGATCATGTCTCCAACATCTATGGTTCGCCGATGCCCTATATGATGCGGCTGACCAACGACGGGGTCGCGATCCATGCGTCCGATGTCAAATGGGGCTGGGGGACGCGCGGCTGCATCGGTGTGCCGCTGGAATTTGCGCGGCAGCTGTTCGAACAGGTCAAGCTGGGCGACCGGGTGATCGTGACCGACGGCAAGATGATGGGCGTCGGCGACGCAATTCTGTAGGATCGGGCGGGGCCAGACCACGGATGGCGATTGCTATATCTCGACCGGTTTCTGATATTCGTTGATCGCTTCGAAAATTACAGTCAGTGCTCTACGTTCTTCCGCGCAGATCTCCGGGCGCCAGATTTCAAACAGCAAAATGACGCGCCGCTGGTCGCTACGGTTCCAGGCCTCATGCTCGAAACTATCGTCGAAGATCAGCGCCTCTCCCGCTTGCCAAGGCCGGGTTTCTCCGCCCACACGCAAGGCGCAATCGGGTGGTAGCACCAACGGGATATGGCAGATCAGCCGTGTGTTGAGCATGCCATAATGCGACGCGATATGGGTTCCGGGTTCAAGCACGGAATAGAGCGCCATCGGCGAACGTTCCTGAATAACGGGGATCGGTGCGGCTTCCAGTGCCGCCATGGTCTTCGGACAATGGACCGAGTTTTCGGTTATCTCGACGCCGTCTTTCCAGAAATAATAGGCCCCCCAGTTCGGGTCATCGAGCAGTGGGTTATTGGGCCGCGGACGGTTGGGATGTCCCTGGACATAGGGCGTGAATTGGCTAGTTCGGGCGATTACGGCCTGCAATTCTTCCTGCATATCGGGAATCGCGGCTTCCATATCAGCCAGCCAAAGAAATTCCGACCGTTCGTAAAACTCCCGCTGGGGCATGCCCGGATAGTAAAATACAGAAGGCTTTTGGTAGAAGATTTCCTTGCGGCCCATTAGAAGATCAATGGCATGGCGTACCGGGATGGGTGTGTCATTGCCTGACAGTCCGGTGTCGTCCAGCTTGCGCAGCAAAAAGGCTTCAAATCGTCCATGGGCACCGGCAAGAAAAGCTTCCGCCTGTTTGAGCTTCGGCCGTAAGTCATCGGTTACAGCAGCACCAACGCTGAGCATGTTTAGCGCTGCTTTGTAATAGCTGGTCGCCGCTCGATCATCATCGGCCCGCGCTTTCAGTTCGCCCATCAGCAGCAGGGCGGCGAGATGGCGCTTGTTGACCATCAGAAGTTTCTGCAGCGCTGCTTCCGCCATAATATCATCCCCACTTTTCAAGGCGGCCAACGCTTCGCTAAGCAGGGATTCCACGGAGCTGGATTGCATGGTCATGGCGGCTTTATAGCTGAGTCCTTCGAGGAGACAAGCACGACCATCGACGGATTGCCCAACCGGGTACGTGATGGATTTGCGTGCTTGCAAATTAACCCCCATCACGCCGATCGAATTACCGATTGAAGCGAAGTGATGATTTACGATCAATTTACGGTTTAGGTGCTTTCAGAAACTTCCACGCCTTAAAGGCCGCTTGCATGCCGCTCAGCGTATCGGCCTTCACATCAAACAGTTTTTCAAAGCGGATGGCCATGTCAGCGGAGAAGGCGGAGCAGCCATTGAGAACCGTGCTCAATGCCTGACGGCTGACGCTAAAGGTATTGGTGAGTTGGCCTATCGCAACGCCTTCTGCCTCGACTATCTCCGATTTGAGCCAGACGCCGGGGTGAACAGCGAGTGAGGTGTGCGCACAGTAAGTGCCATTAGTGATAATCCTGCAGATCAAGATTATAGCTTAATTGGCGATTGAAGTAAGTCCCTCCTTTGAAAAGGAGGGGTTGAGAGTAGGGCCGGTGGTGGTGAGCTTATTGAACAAAGGTTCTCGTTGAGAGAGGTCCTTCGACAGGCTCAGGACGAACGGAGTTTGGGGATTGAGAACAATAGAAACTAAGAGATAGGCACTGACTTCAGGTTCAAGCCACCTCGACAAAACTATCCAGCACCCGCTTGCTACCGCTCTTCTCGAACGCGATCTCCAGCTTATTACCTTCCTTCACCTTGACCTCGCCATAGCCGAATTTGGTGTGGAAGACGCGCATGCCGACCTTGACGTCGTCGCGGCCCTTGTTGCCGAGGGAGACGGCGCTGCGGCGGGCTTCCTTGATGTTTTTGGGCGTTTTGTCGAAGCCCGAGGAGACGGCGCGTTGCCAGCCGGGGCCGCGCTGGCCGGCGCGGGTCGCGTTGGCGGCGGCGAGATGGGCGAAGGGGTCGGCATGTTCGCTCCAGTTGGCGCGCCACAGGCTTTCGCCGCCGCTCATGCTGCTTTCCTGTTCGACATGATCCTCGGGCAGCTCGCCGATGAAGCGCGAGGGGATCGAGCTGTTCCACTGGCCGTAGATCCGCCGGTTCGCCGCGTGGAAGATGGTGCATTTTTTCTTTGCGCGGGTGATCGCGACATAGGCGAGGCGGCGTTCTTCCTCGAGGCTGGCCTGACCGCCTTCGTCGAGGCTGCGCTGCGAGGGGAATACGCCTTCCTCCCAGCCGGCGCAGAAGACATGGTCATATTCCAGACCCTTGGCGCCGTGCATGGTCATGATCGTCACCTTGGCCTCGTCGTCGCGCGCGTCATTGTCCATGACGAGGCTGACATGCTCGAGAAAGGCGCCGAGCGTTTCATATTCCTCCATCGCCCGGGCCAGTTCGGTCAGGTTTTCGAGCCGGCCGGCGGCTTCGGTCGAGCGATCGGCCTGCAACATCGTGGTATAGCCGCATTCGTCCAGCACGATCCGGGCGAGTTCGGCATGGTCGGTGTCGTTCGCCAGTTCCCGCCAGCGTGCGAAATTGCGCATCAGTTCGAGCAAAGTATTGCGTGCGCGAGGCGGCAATTCGTCGGTATCGCAGATGCTGAGCGCGGCCGCGGCCAGCGGCATACCCTGTGCGCGGGCGAGACGGTGGATCTTTTCCACGGTCTTGTCGCCGAGACCGCGCTTCGGCGTATTCACAATCCGTTCGAAGGCGAGATCGTCGGCTGGCTGGGCAATCACGCGGAGATATGCCAGGGCGTCGCGGATTTCGGCGCGCTCGTAGAAGCGGAAGCCGCCGATGATCTTGTAGGGCATGCCGATCGAGATGAAGCGGTCCTCGAACTCGCGGGTCTGGAACTGGGCGCGGACGAGGATCGCGACATCGTTGAGCGAGACCTGCCTGAGCTGCTGCAGCGCCTCGATCTCGTCTCCCGCGCGCCGGGCTTCTTCCGGACCGTCCCAGACTCCGATGACCTGCACCTTGTCGCCCTCGGTTTCCTCGGTCCACAGGGTCTTGCCGAGCCGGCCGCTGTTGTGGTTGATCAGGCCCGAAGCGGCGGCCAGGATATGCGGGGTCGAGCGGTAATTCTGCTCCAGCTTGACCACCTTGGCATCGGGAAAATCCTTCTCGAAGCGGAGGATATTCGCAACTTCCGCGCCACGCCATGAATAGATCGACTGGTCGTCATCGCCGACGCAGCAGATATTCTGGTGGCTCTGGGCGAGCAGCCGTAGCCAGAGATATTGCGAGCTGTTGGTGTCCTGATATTCGTCGACCAATATATATTTGAACCGCTCCTGATAGCGTTTCAGGATGTCCCGGTCGGTCTTCAGCAGGTTGAGAATGTGGAGCAGCAGGTCGCCGAAGTCACAGGCGTTGAGCGCCTTGAGCCGGGCCTGGTAGGCGGCGTAAAATTCCTGTCCGCGGCCATTGGCATAGCGTTCATTTTCATTGGCATCGAGATCGGCGGGATTGAGTCCCCGGTTTTTCCACTGGTCGATCAGACCGGCGAGCATGCGCGGTGGCCAGCGTTTCTCGTCCACTTCTGCGGCCTGGATCAGCTGCTTGAGCAGGCGCAACTGATCGTCGGTGTCGAGGATGGTGAAATTGCTCTTCAGACCGACCAGTTCGGCATGTTGCCGCAGCATTTTCGCGCCGATGCTGTGGAAGGTGCCGAGCCACGGCATGCCCTCGAAGCTCTCACCGACAATCGTCGCGATCCGCTCTTTCATCTCGCGGGCGGCCTTGTTGGTGAAGGTCACGGCGAGAATCTCGCTCGGCCAGGCCTTTTTCGAATAGACAATATGCGCCAGCCGCCGGGTGAGGGCGGCGGTCTTGCCGGTTCCCGCACCGGCCAGCACCAGCACCGGCCCCTCCGTAGTGAGCACGGCCTCGCGCTGCGGCGCGTTCAGACCGCGGACATAGGGCGGATCATTTTCTTGCGATTGTTTGACAGGTTCGGACACAGGTGAACAGTTAGGGAACATCGCGCAGCGGAGCAAGACCCCAGTCACGCTTTTATGTGTTGCGGCAGCATGAGGGAACGATTCCGCATCCCAAGGGTTGATCGGGCAGTAACCACAGACTTGGAGAGCAACATGCGTAATATAGCAATTTTGAGCGCCGCAGCAGCGGCAGCGGTGGCTTTTTCAGGAGTCGCCCACGCCAATCATCATGAAAAGAAGGATGGGGCAAAGATGGAAGCCCATGCCGAACAGCATGAAATGAAGGAAGGCGCACATATGGATGCAGACATGAAGGCCAAGGCCGACATGGACTCAAAAATGGGTGCCAAAATGGATGCGAGGATGGATGCCAAGGCAAAGGTGATGACCAGCACCCGAGGCCGGGCGCAGACCGTCATGCTCAACGGCAAGGAATATCAGGTCTGCGGCGGTACCGTGACCGATAACTGCATCAATCCGCGCGAAGCCGGTTTGAATTTCGGCAATCGCGCGCTTGATTACTGGCCCGGCAAGCCCGCCAGCGAAATGTGATCTTTTCAGTACTATCGCTTAAAAAGGCGAGGCAGTTCATCCGACTGCGTCGCCTTTTTTTATATCCTTTCCTTAGGCACTGCCCAAAAGGACAGGTTGAAACTTATGTTGCGATGCACCATTTATCAATGAATGGGTGTCAAAGCACCTCCACGGAGAATGACATGAGCAAGAGACTGACCACGAGTGCGATTATCGCGACCCTGTTGATGGTTGCGACCACCTTTTACAGCACCGCGCAGCTGGACCAGCAGGAAACCGCCTCCCGGACCGTTTTGATGGGCGGCTAAAGCCTTTCGGGGCGCAGGATATGAATCCGCGCCTTGCCGCTATCGCGCACGCAATCCAGTTCAAATCCTTTCACCACGACATCTTCGCTCCTGCCGGTTTCAATCGCAATCCAGCTTGACGGCGCGAACCAGCCGTGGCGGCCGAGCTTGTCCAAAGCGACCGCACCGGCACCCGTTTCATAGGGCGGGTCCATCAGAATCAGATCATAGGGCTTGCGGACCTGCCCGAGATGCAGCACCGAACCGATCCGGACGTCGGCGCTGGCCCCCAGCGTTTCGATATTTGTCTCCAGCGCCCTGATCGCGTCGCGGTCCTGCTCGACAAAAGTACAATGGGCGGCACCACGGGAGAGCGCTTCCAGACCCAGCGCACCGGAACCGGAAAACAGGTCGAGAACCTGCAAATCCTCAAAATCGCCGAGACGGCTGGTCAGCATCGAAAACAGCCGCTCGCGCGTCCGGTCGGCGGTCGGGCGGGTGGTTTCGCCCCTGGGGGCGACGATCTTTCTGCCTCGCCAGTTTCCTGCGATTATGCGCATCTCATTCCGTTCGTCCTGAGCCTGTCGAAGGACCGTTCCCGCCAGGTGCTTCGACAAGCTCAGCACGAACGGATTTTGTAACGCTGCTTATCATTTCAGCGACTTGCGAAATTGCACCAGATCATGCTGGCGGACGGCCTCGATCTCGCCCTTTTGCAGGTCGCCGAGGACAAACGGCCCGTAGCGGGTGCGGATCAGGCGGGATACTTCCAGACCAAAATGCTCCAATACCCGTCGCACTTCGCGGTTCTTGCCCTCGGTCAGGGTCATTTCGATCCACTGGTTGCGGCCGGTGCGGCGTTCGAGATTGGCGGTGATCGGACCGTAACGCATGCCTTCGATGGTGATCCCGCGATAGAGTTCCTCAAGCTGATTCTGGCTGATGTCGCCGAAGGTGCGCGCGCGATAGGTGCGTTCGATGCCATTTTTCGGCAATTCCATCTGGCGCTTGAATTCGCCATCGGTGGTCATCAGCAGCAGACCCTCTGTGTTCATGTCAAGGCGGCCGATCGGCATGACCCGCTCCATATCCGTCGGCAGGACGTCATAGATCGTCTTCTTGCCGGAAAAGTCGCGTTCCGCCGTCAGATAGCCATTCGGTTTGTGAAAGCGGTACAGTTTTGCGGGTGAGGGCTCGGCAACCGGCTTTCCATCGACGGTGATTCCGGTCAAATTCTTGAGCAGCAGCGAGGGATGCTCCACCGGCTCGCCGTTCAGCGCGATCCGTCCGGCGTCGATCATCCGTTCGATTTCGCGGCGCGACGCGACGCCGGCGCGGGCCAGCAATTTGGCAATGCGCTGCCCTTCACGCGTTTCGTTCGGCTGAGCGGTTTTCGCTGCCGCCGGTTTTGCACCCGGGGTCGGTTTTGCTCGATATTTTTTGCGCGGTTTTTCTTCGGCCATGGCCGGGACGCATGGCCGAAAAACGCGCTGGCTGCAATCTGTAACCTCTGGTTTCGCGCCCGCGAATAGCTATTGTCATCCGAACGGAGCTGGAAATGAGCAAGATTATCGCAAGCCTGTTGATCGCCGGCACGGCTTTTGCCGGGTTGTTCGGCGCGCAGCTGGCGCCGATTGCCGCTGCCGGCCCGGCTCAGATGACGACACCCGCAAACCAATCCGATGACGTCGACGCCCCCAATCCGGTCGTCATCGAGCTGTTCACCAGCCAGGGATGCTCGTCCTGTCCCCCCGCAGATATGCTGGCCAGACGGCTCGCTAAAGACGACTCCCTGCTGGTGATCACGCGGCCGGTGACCTACTGGGACCGGCTCGGCTGGAAGGACACGCTGGCGCGGGAAGAAAATACCCGCCTGCAGCGTGCCTATGCGGCAAAAGGCAATGATGGCTCGGGCGTGTACACACCGCAAATGGTGGTTAACGGCGGCGGCGGTGCGGTGGGTTCGCGCGAAAATGATATCCGCTCGCTGGTTCGGCGGGCCGACCGGACCGGTCCCTTGATCATCGCTGTTCCCGATACCAAAGGCGAGATGATGGTCACGATCAGCGGCAAGTCGGACTATCTGGCCAGTGTTTCGCTGATCGCGCTCAGTTCCTCCGAAACCGTGCGCATCGGAAGCGGTGAAAATGGCGGACGGACCGCGCATTATGTCAACGTCGTCAAGGCCGAACGGAATCTGGGCAGCTGGCGCGGCAAGCCGATGCGCCTTGCGATCCCGCCGGAATATCTGCGGATCGGCGGGGCGGACCGATATGCGATTGTCGTCCAACGCCCCGGCGCCGGGCGGATTGTCGGAGCGCAGCTGCTGGATATGTGATTTGCGTCAAAATCAAGCTGGCATTCAGGTAATTAGGCGCTAAAGATTCTCCCAGTTCTAGGGAGAGTATCGCGTGAGTGAACAAGCAGAAAAACCGGGATGGCGCAAAGTCATTGCGTCATTGGGCAATCGCAAAACGCTGTTCATGACCATTTTCGGTTTCGCGGCGGGCTTGCCCTATGCACTGCTGCTCGGGACTCTCTATGCATGGCTTTCGGACGCCGAGGTCGATCTCGAAACCATGGGCGTATTCTCACTCATTGGCTTGGCCTACGCGTTCAAGTTTCTGTGGTCGCCGGCGCTGGACCGCATTGATGTCCCGTTCCTGAAAAGGCTGGGAAAGCGAAAGCAATGGATCGTTACCGCGCAACTGTTGCTCGGATTTATTCTGGTTGTTCTCTCGATGTTGAATCCTGTTTCTTCGCTGGGATGGTTTTCCTTGCTGGCAGGAATAGGGGCTTTCGCCTCGGCAACACAGGACGTGGTCATTGATGCGTGGCGTGTGGATGTGGCCGATGAGGTGGCAACGATAGACATTCTATCGACCGTTTATCAGATGGGATACAGGATTGCCGCGCTCGTTGGCGGTGCATTGGCGCTCTTTCTCGCCGAGCGAACCGACTGGCCTACCGTCTACCTGACCATGGGCGCTGTGATGATCTTCGTCGGTTTTCTGGGACTTTTCGCTCCCGATGCCGAGACGACCGTACAAACGGCCACGGAAATGGCAGACGAGCATGGCTTGCGCAAAGCCGGTCAGCTGGATCCGCGTCTTCGTGGCTGGGCGCTGATTGTTGTGGCAATCTTGTGGGGCTGGGCCTTGCTGACGGTCGGCGTGTTCATGGTGCAATCGCTGGGTAGCGATCCCGAAACCCGCCCGGACTCAGTCGCATTCATCTCCACCATGGGGCCTCTGATCGTTGTCGCCACGGTAGTGATTCCAGCCCTTATCGCAGCTTTGCTGGTGCGTCTGGAACGCTCGGGCAGATATTTGCTGACCGAGGATCTGCCGGCTGAAAGCACTGGCGGCCGATTTTTAGACCACGGCTATCGCGCGCTGGTTCTTCCGCTTACCGAGTTTGTCGGCAGGTTGGGGTGGGCGCTGGTAATCATATTGGGGCTGGTTCTGACCTACCGGATTACAGATTCCATTTGGGGAAGTTTTGCCTACCCGTTCTACCTCGGCGAACTTCAATATTCCAAGGATGAAGTCGCTGTAGCTTCGAAATTTTTTGGTGTGGGCGCGCTGATGATAGGACTGGCGGCGGGCGGCTATATGCTGACAACCCTGGGGCGAATGCTAACGCTGACTCTCGGTGCTGTTCTCGCGGCTGCAACCAACCTGCTTTACGCCGATCTGGCGAGGGGGGGAGCGGTCGTTCAATCGGTCAGCGATTTGACCGGTTTCACCTGGCTGGTCGCAAATTTGGGCGGAGATGCCGGACTGGCGAAACTGATGATGGCGATCGCCGGAGAGAATATTGCCGTCGGCATCGCCGGAGCAGCCTTTGTAGCCTATCTCTCGTCGATCGTCGCCAAGGGCTATAGCGCGGTGCAATATGCATTGCTTTCGTCGCTTACCCTGCTGGTCGGGACATTGGGTCGGGGAGCTTTGGGCCAGATGATCGAGGAGCAGGGCTATTTCAACATATTCATTCTGACGACATTGATGGGCGCGGTTGCGGTTATAATCTGCATTATTGAATGGATTCGTATTTCGCGTCTGGGTGCCAGGTCAGGAATAGATGTAACTGCCCTGAAAAACGCCTAATCCGGCACCTGCTCATTCGCTTTTAGCACTTCTCCGGCCAGATAGAGCGAGCCTGCGATCAGCACCGTCTTGCCCGGGCCGAGATCCAGGGATTGGAGCGCGGCTGTGATATCGCTCGCTTCTCGCATCGGCGCCCCCGCTTCCGGATAATCACCGAGCGCGTGTGATTCATGGCCGGGCACCGGGATTACTGTCACGCTCGCCAGCTTTTCGTGGAGCGGCGAGATGATCGCCGCCGGGTCCTTGTTGGACAGCATCCCGATCACCAGATCGATCGAACCCGCTTCATAGTCGGCGAAATATTTGGCGAGCGCCAGTCCGGCGCTGACATTATGGCCACCGTCGACCCATATTTCGGCGTCGGGTGGCAGCAGATGGGTCACCGGTCCGGCGATCAGGAAATGCATCCGCCCCGGCCATAGCGCCCAGCCCATCGCCGCCCTGAGCGCTGCATCCGAAATGCTGATCGTGTCCTGATGGCGCAGCATGGCGATGGCGAGCGCAGCATTGTCCGCCTGATGTGCGCCGACCAGAGCGGGCAGGGGCAGGTTGAGTTTCCCGGCCTTGTCCCTGTAGTGCAACTGGCCCTCGTAAATGGCTGCGTCCCACTCTCCGCCGCGCGGAAAATGCTGCGCCTCGATTGCTGCAGCATGATCACCGATCACCTGCAGCATTGCTGCCGTATATTTTTGCGTGATTAATGGTGCGCCGGGCTTGGCAATACCCGCTTTTTCCCATGCGATGCGGACCATCGGCTCTTCCGGTGCGCCCTCTTCGGGGGTGAGCAGAAACGCCTCATGATCGATCCCGAGGGCAGCGATCCCGGTTGCGGCAGGGTGCGACACGACGTTGGTTGCGTCGAGCCTGCCGCCCAGACCGACTTCGAGGATACAGGCATCGGCGGGTGTTTCGGCGAAGGCGAGAAAGGCCGCTGCAGTGGTTGCCTCGAAGAAGCTCGGGTTGATATCGGCGCTGATATCGAGAACCCGGGCGAGCAGTTCGGCGAGATAGTCGTCCTCGATCAGCTGGCCCGCCAGTCTTATCCGTTCGTTGAAGCGGACCAGGTGCGGGCTGGTATAGACATGGGCCTTGAGGCCTTCCGCTTCTATCGCGGCGCGCAGGAAAGCACAGGTCGAGCCCTTGCCATTGGTACCGGCGACGTGGAAAACGGGGGGGAGTTTTTCGTGCGGGTTGCCGAGACGTTTTAGAACCTCCCGGATCCGCTCCAGCTCCAGCACATCGCGTCCGGGGGAGAGCATCTCGAGCCGGTCGAGTTGTTTCTGGACCGCCGGATGGTCGGATTGTGCGCTGTCGGGCATTATAAAAAGCCCCTCCCTTTCAAGGGAGGGGTTGGGGTGGGTCGCGAGCGGAGCGAGCGTCTCGCACTCCCCCACCCCCGGCCCCTCCCCTGAAGGGGAGGGGAGAAGAGCTTCAAGCCGCGTCTTTCCATGCCATCAGATAGCCCATGACCTGCGCCAGCGTTGCGCGCAGTTCTTTGCGATGGACGACCATGTCGACCATACCGTGTTCGAGCAGATATTCGGCGGTCTGGAACCCGTCGGGCAGTTTCTCGCGGATGGTGTTCTCGATCACCCGCTGGCCGGCGAAGCCGATCATTGCGCCGGGCTCGGAAATATGGACGTCGCCGAGCATGGCGTAGCTGGCGGTGACGCCGCCGGTGGTCGGATCGGTCAGCACGACGATGAACGGGATGCCCGCTTCGCGCAGCATCGAGATCGCGACGGTGGTTTTCGGCATCTGCATCAGCGACAAGATGCCTTCCTGCATCCGCGCGCCGCCGGCGGCGGTGAAGATAATATAGGGGCACTGGTCCTTGAGCGCGCGCCTGGCGCCATCGACAAAGGCCTGACCCACGGCGAGTCCCATGGAGCCGCCCATGAAGGCGAAATCCTGCACGCCGACGACGCAGGGGATGTTCTCGATCGTGCCCTTGACGTTGATCAGCGCATCCTGTTCGCCGGTCTTGGCCCGAGCGTCTTTGAGCCGGTCGGTATATTTCTTCTGATCCTTGAACTTGAGCGGATCCTCTTTGACCTTGGCCCAGGGAATCATTTTCCAGCTGTTCTCGTCCATGATCTGGGTAAAGCGGGTCATCGGTCCGATGCGGCCGTGGTGCTCGCATTTCGGGCAGATATGCATATTTTCCTCATATTCCTTGAGGAACACCATCGCTTCGCACTTCTTGCACTTGTGCCAGAGATTTTCGGGTGTCTCGCGCTTGGTGATCGACGCGATCTTGTTGCGGACATTGCTTAGCCAGGACATTTTTGAACCCCTAATATTCTATCGTGCTGATCTGATAGCATCGGACAGCGCTTTGACATAGCTTTGAACATGCGGCGCGGCGTCTTTTCCATGTTCGCCGACAATTTCGACAATCGCCGAGCCGACCACCACGCCATCGGCGACGCGGGCGATGTCGGCGGCCTGTTCAGGCGTGCGCACGCCGAAACCGACTGCAACGGGCAGATCGGTGCCGGTTTTCAGCCGGGCGACCGCCTCTTCGATACTCGCCTGCGCTGCCTGTTGCTGGCCGGTGATCCCGGCGACCGAGACATAATAGAGAAAGCCGCTGGCGTTGTTCAATATGGTCGGCAGGCGCTCGGCATCCGTGGTCGGCGTGGCGAGGCGGATCACCGCGATATCGCGGGCGCGCAGGGCGTCGCCGAGACTTTCGTCCTCCTCGACCGGGATATCGACGCAGATCACGGCGTCGACCCCGGCATCGACGCAGGCATCGGCGAACCAGTCGGAGCCGCGGATGGTCATCGGATTGGCATAGCCCATCAGGACCAGCGGCGTATCCGGATGGCGCTGGCGAAATTCTTTCGCCATGTTGAAGATATCAGCGGTCTTGGTGCCCGCAGCCAGACTGCGGATATCCGCTTCCTGGATCGAGGGACCATCGGCCATCGGATCGGTGAACGGCATGCCAAGTTCGATCACATCGGCGCCGCCTTCGACCAGCGCGTCGAGGATGGCACCGGTATCGGCAGGGGTCGGGTCGCCGGCGGTGATGAAGGCAACGAGCGCTGCGCGGTCGGCGGGGAATGATTGGGATAGACGGGTCATAAATCTCGCTTGTTTAAATTCGACCAAATTATAAGGATAATCCCAATCGAAATCGAAAAAATCGCGACCCAACCCATTGTAGCAGTTTCAATGGATGGTGAAAAAGTACAATCGAAAACACAAGCTGGCGCTTCTTGAGGTCCACGAGGAGTGATGACATCTAATACCCACTCCAAAGCGGCAAGATTGGCATAGTGTTCGCGCAAGATAAATCCGATTAGAATTAGCGCGATGCCCAACCCCAATCTCCAGTGCTTCATATCTCCGTCCCCAGCGCCTCGGCGACGGTGAAAATATCCTTGTCGCCGCGACCGCAGAGGTTCGCGAGAATGATCTGGTCACGGTCCATCTTCACCGCTTCGCGGGTTACGGCGGCAATCGCGTGGCTCGGTTCGAGCGCGGGGATGATACCTTCGGTGCGGCAGAGCAGCTGGAAGGCGTCGAGTGCTTCGGTGTCGGTGGCGCTGTCATAATCGACGCGGCCGGATTCCTTCAGCCAGCTGTGCTCGGGGCCGATGCCGGGATAGTCGAGGCCGGCGCTGATCGAATGGGCTTCTGTGATCTGGCCGTCTTCGTCCTGCAGCAGATAGGTCTTGTTGCCGTGCAAGATGCCGGGACCGCCGCCGGCGAGGCTCGCCGCATGTTGCTTGTCCAGGCCATGGCCCGCCGCTTCGATGCCGAGCATCTTGACGTCCGGATCATCGAGAAACGGGTGGAACAGGCCGATGGCGTTGGAGCCGCCGCCAATTGCCGCGACCAGCAGGTCGGGCAGGCGACCGATGCGATCGAGCATCTGAGCCCGGGCTTCCTTGCCGATCACGCTCTGGAAATCGCGGACCAGTTCGGGATAGGGATGGGGGCCGGCAGCGGTGCCGATGATGTAGAATGTGTCGTGGACATTGGCGACCCAGTCGCGCAGCGCCTCGTTCATCGCGTCCTTCAGCGTCGCCGCGCCGCTGGTCACCGGGACGACTTCCGCGCCGAGCAGTTTCATCCGGAAAATATTCGGTTTCTGCCGCTCGATATCGGTCGCGCCCATGAAAATGGTGCAGGGCAGGTTGAAGCGCGCGCAGACGGTTGCTGTCGCCACGCCATGCTGACCGGCGCCGGTTTCCGCAATGATCCTGGTCTTGCCCATGCGTTTGGCGAGCAGGATCTGGCCGATGCAATTGTTGATCTTGTGCGCGCCGGTGTGGTTGAGCTCGTCGCGCTTGAACCAGATTTGCGCGCCCTTGCCTTCGGGCGCGGTTTCGCGCACGTGGTCGGTCAGGCGCTCGGCATAATAGAGCGGGCTGGGGCGGCCGACATAATGTTCGAGCAGATCGTTGAACTCTTCCTCGAACGCCGGATCGGCCTGCGCCGCGCGATAGTGCTTCTCGAGATCGAGGATCAGCGGCATCAGCGTTTCGGCGACATAGCGGCCGCCAAATTCGCCAAAATGGCCGCGGTCATCGGGCTGGTTACGGAAGCTGTTGGGGGGTGTTTCAGCTTTGGTCATTCGATCTCAATATCCGTTCGCCCTGAGCCTGTCGAAGGGGGTTTCTCGCGAACGTCCGTACTTCGACAAGCTCAGCACGAACGGGTTTTAACGCGACGCGTCATAGTCCCGCACCGCTTGGCAAAAGGCGGCGATTCTGTCCACATCTTTGACACCGGGTGCGGATTCGACGCCGGAGGAAACGTCAACCAGCGGGGCGTGGGTGGCGTTCAGGGCATCGGTGACATTGTCCGGATCAAGTCCGCCTGCCAGGCCCCAGGCGACCGGATGGTCATGGTCCGCGAGCAAGGACCAGTCAAAGGACGTGCCGGTGCCGCCGGGCAGGGCCTTGGCCGGCGCGTCGAACAGCATGCGGTCGACAATATCAGCATAGCGACTGCTGGTGGCCAATGTGGCCTTGTCCCGCACACCTACGGCTTTCCAGATCGTCATGCCGGTATTTTTCTTGACCAGCGAGATCCAGTCCGGCGTCTCGCTGCCATGAAACTGGAGGACATCCGGTTTGACATCGCTCAGGGCCTGGCCGGTCAGCTTGGGGTCGGCATTGACCAGCAGCAGCGCTGTCTTGATACGCTTGCCGGCATAGGCACGGAGCTCTTTCGCGCGCTCCAGCGAGACATGCCGCGGGCTTTTTTCGAAATGGACAAGGCCGAAATAGTCGGCGCCATTTTCGACCGCTGCATCAATGGCGGCTTCGGTCGAGAGGCCGCAGATTTTGATTTGGGTTTTCATATGGGCCATCTAACCAATTCATCTTTCCCGCGAAAGCGGGAACCAAGACGTTTAGTGTCTCACCTTTGGAGTAAACCCACCAGCTTATAGCTGGTAGAAGGCTTCAGCCGTTATTGTTGGCTCAGCACTATCCTCCAGAAAATGACCGGCTCGCAGGCGAAGTCATTTTCTGGAGGATAGTGCTTATGCCATATTCACGCGGATGCCACACGGCTTTTCATCACCGTTATCACATTGTCTGGGCGCCAAAATACCGCTTCAAGGTGCTGCATGGGGAGGTCCGTCTGCGGGTGCGAGAGATCATCCGGCAGGTTTGCAGCGAACTGGGCGTGAAGATCATTCATGGCGCTCTGTCACGCGATCATGTCCATATGTTCGTCGAGATACCGCCACACATTGCAGTCAGCGACTTCGTGCGCCGGGCAAAAGGACGATCATCGCGCAAGATTCAGCAGGAGTTCGAGCATATCCGCAAGCGCTACTGGGGCCAGCGCTTCTGGCAACGAGGCTATTTCTCGACCACCAGCGGCAATATCACCGACGACGTGATCCTCAATTATCTGGACAAGCATACCAAGCCAAACAAGGCTGGCTTCAGCCCTAGGCCATGAACCTACCGGCATCAGCCGGTTGGTCATTCAGTCATATTTTTTCACGCGAAGACGCAAAGCCGCAAAGATTAGAATAATTCCTTTGCGGCTTTGCGTCTTCGCGTGAGTCATTTTGTCCGCGTCCCGCATTCGCGGGGATGACAGATTGTGATGAAACCCAAAATCTTGTTATAGCGTTGGGATGATCGATTGGAATCTTGTTTCAAAGAGTTTTGTAGACGACGGTTCACTTCGGGATATCTACGTTCAAAACACGTCTATTAATGACTGGGATGCCTTATTGTCAGGCTTAAAGAATTATCAACCTCAACTGAAAATTGAATGGGATAATCAATTTGGACAATGGCCCGATAATGCATCGGTCATTTTTGATGAATCAAACGAATTTGTTACAACGATGAAGATTGATGCTTCCGGAATTTTGATAAATTGTCATTTTTTTTCAAAGGAAGAAATTGAGTTTGATATCGATCCTAAAGATGTGACCGAGCAATCAGATCTAGATGCGTTGTGCGAGTTCATGCGAATGGTTGGTAAGGTAGTCGAGAAACCCGCAATTCTGACGCCGGAAAATTTTCAGGATAAGCCAATAATTCTGTTTAATCCGGAGACTAATGAATTGAACTTTATCGAAAATTTCGAACGGTGAATTTCATTTTGGGTGTTTTCAAAGCGTGCCTTCAATCGCCCGTGCCGCTGCACTCGGGTTCTTCGCACCTGTAATCGGCCGTCCGATCACGAGCACGCTCGCACCATTGTCGCGGGCCTGTCTCGGCGTCACCGCCCGTTTCTGGTCACCCATCGCGCCGCCCTTGGGGCGCAGGCCGGGGACGACGAAAAAGCCGTCTTTCCAGGCCTTGTGTGCTGCCTTGACCTCGTTGCCCGAGCAGACGATGCCGTCGAGCCCCGCTTCCCGCGCCAGTCCGGCGAGCCGCTCGACCTGGTCATGCGGGGTGCCGTCATAGCCAATCCTGCCCATGTCATTCTGGTCCAGCGAGGTCAGCAGGGTGACCCCGACAACCCTGGTATGGCCATTGGCCGCGGCCTTGGCATCTTCCATCATCGCGCGGCCACCGGAAGCGTGGACCGTCACGATTGCCGGCTCCAGCATATTGATCGCCTGCATCGCCTTGGCGACGGTATTGGGAATATCGTGCAATTTGAGATCGAGAAAAATCGGCAGGTCGAGCTTCTGGATTTCGTGCACGCCATGATGGCCATGGGCGCAGAAAAATTCGAGACCCAGTTTCAAACCCCCGACATGCCCTTTTACCGACTGTGCAATCGCTATTGCCTGATCGAGATCGGGTGTGTCGAGCGCGACGAAAACGGGGTTGCTCATAGGTCGGTCGCTTTTGCGCCGCCGACCGATGACACCGCCGGGGCAGGTTCCGCTGCCGCGGTTGGCGTGGGCGCGCGGCTGGCTGCGGGCGTGGGGGTTGCGGCCGGTCTGGCGGCATCTTCCAGCGTCTTGATCCGGCGCTGAAGACGCCATTTGGATCCTCTCAGGAGCAGCCATGTCGGCAGGAAGCCGAGCAGGAAGGCTCCAACGACAAAGGTCGAAACCCGCGCTTCGATGACGGCTGCGACCATATCGAGCGACGCCCGCGCTTCGTTGGTCCACCAGAAAATGAAGGTCGCCACCAGCAGAAGAACCCAGAACAGGATTTTGATAAATTGCATGACTCACCCTTTTTCGTTCAGCAACTATCCTAGTCGCAAAAAAGGCGGGTGGCCAGATGCTATGCAGTTGTTGCGGAAACTGTGCTAATTTCCAAAGACGCGGTCGAAAATCGTGTCGACATGCTTGAAATGATAGTCGAGGTTGAACCGTTCTTCGAGCTCTTCATCCGACAGTTTTGCGCTAACGTCCGGGTCGGCCTTGAGCAGGTCAAGGAGGGCGATCTCGCCGTCCGATTCCCATACCTTCATCGCGTTGCGCTGGACGATGCGATAGCTGTCCTCGCGGCTGATACCCGCCTGGGTAAGCGCCAGCAGAACCCGTTGCGAATGGACCAGGCCGCCCATACGGTCGAGATTTTTCTGCATCCGCTCGGGATAGATCAGCAGCTTTTCAATCACTCCGGTCAGCCGCGCCAGCGCAAAGTCCAGGGTGATCGTCGCATCGGGGCCGATCATCCGTTCGACCGAACTGTGTGAAATGTCGCGTTCGTGCCACAGGGCGACATTTTCCATCGCGGGCAGGGCATAACTGCGGACCATCCGGGCAAGGCCGGTGAGATTTTCGGTCAGGATCGGGTTGCGCTTGTGCGGCATCGCGCTGCTGCCCTTCTGGCCCGGTGAGAAATATTCCTCGGCCTCGAGCACTTCGGTGCGCTGCAGATGACGGACTTCCACGGCAAGCCGTTCGACCGACGAGGCGATGACGCCGAGCGTCGCAAAATATTGCGCGTGACGGTCACGAGGGATGACCTGGGTGGACACCGGCTCCACCGCGAGACCCAGTTTTTCCGCGACATGTTCCTCGACCCGGGGGTCGATATTGGCGAATGTTCCGACTGCACCCGAAATCGCGCAGGTCGCGATTTCCTTGCGCGCTGCGACCAGCCGTTCGCGGTTGCGTTCGAATTCGGCATAGGCCTGCGCCAGTTTCAGGCCAAAGGTCACCGGCTCGCCATGAATGCCGTGGCTGCGGCCGATGGTCGGGGTGAACTTGTGCTCGAACGCCCGCTTCTTGATCGCCGCCAGCAACGCGTCAATATCCGCCAGCAAGATATCCGAAGCGCGCGCCAGTTGCACGGCAAGGCAGGTATCGAGAACGTCGCTCGAGGTCATGCCCTGATGCATGAAGCGGGCTTCCTCACCGACATTCTCCGCAACGTTGGTCAGGAAAGCGATAACATCATGCTTCACCTCGCGCTCGATTTCGTCGATTCGCGCGACGTCGAACCTGCCCTTGGCCCAGATCGCCTCCGCCGCTTCCCTGGGCACGACACCCAGCTCGGCCAGCGCATCGGTGGCGTGCGCCTCGATTTCGAACCAAATCTGGAATTTCGATTCGGGTTCCCATAGGGCAACCATTTCGGGGCGGGAATAGCGTGGGATCATGATTGGTCCTTGGATAATGAACAGCTTTGCGGCAATGGTGCGCCACAATTTGTGGCCCCGCTAGCACCAACGAAATGAGTCGGCAATGGAGCCACGGAACCAGGGAGAATAAAATGCGATTGGCAGTGCTTACCGGTGGCGGCGATGTTCCGGGCCTCAATCCCTGCATTCAGTCGATCGCGATGTCGGCGTGGCAGCGTGGCTGGGATGTGGTTGGATTGCGCCGGGGTTGGGAAGGGGTTCTGGAAATTGATCCCGCCGACCCCTGGGCGAAAGAAAACAGCGTCATGATGCTGGACCGGGATCGGGTCCGCGGCATCGACCGGCAGGGTGGCACGATATTGCACAGCTCCCGCTGCGATCCCCGGATGACCGATCAGGGCGACCAGACCCAGAAGGTTCTGGAGGTACTCGATGCGCTCCAGGTCGATGCCCTGATCACCATGGGCGGCGATGGTACGCTTCGGTTCTCGGCCTTTCTGTCGAGTCTCGGGCGCAATGTCATTTCTATTCCCAAGACGATGGACAATGATGTCTATGGCACGGATTACTGCATCGGTTTTTCGACCGCCGTCACCCGCTCCGTCCAGGCGGTCAACTCGCTACGCACCACGGCCGCAAGCCACGAACGGATTGCGGTGATCGAACTGTTCGGGCGGCGATCCGGCGAGACCGCGCTGCTTTCCGGTTTTCTCTCGCAGGCCGACCGCACGGTGATTGCCGAGGTCCCCGCCGATATGGATGTCCTGCTGCCCTTGCTGCTCAGCGACAAGGAGGCCAATCCCGAATCCTATGCGATATGTCTGGTGTCCGAGGGAGCCAAGCTTTCGGGGGCGACGGATTATGCCGACGAGATCAACAAATCGAATACCAACCGCGATGGCCTGAATATCGGTACCCAGCTGGCGCGCGAAATCGAAGCGCGCAGTGACCAAAGAACCATAGTGCAGGAGCTTGCCTATCTGATGCGCGCCGGAGAACCGGATGCGATGGACCGGATGGTCGGCTTTGCCTTTGGCGCGCTGGCGGTGCAGTTGATCGAACAGGACCGGATGGCGGAAATGGTCTGCCTGACCGATGGCAATTACGGGACGGTGCCGATCGGCACATTGCTGGAGGACACCAAGGGGGTTAATGTATCGGGCCTCTATGACGCCAACCAGTATCGCGCCAGCCTGATCCAGGTCGAAGACATGCCGATGTTCCTTTACTGAAACACCGTCACAAGCAGCCGACTCCGGTCCGCTACATCAATCCCTTTGCCCGAAACGAAGTGTGGCCGTCCTTGCCGATTATGATATGATCATGGACCGCAATGCCGAGCGTTCGTCCCGCCTCGCAGATATCTTTTGTAATCGCTATATCCTGCCGGCTGGGGGTGCTGTCACCGCTTGGGTGATTGTGGACGAGGATGATGGCCGCCGAACCGAGGGCCAGCGCCCGTCTGATGACTTCGCGGGTATAGATTGCCGCCTGATCGATCGACCCTTCGCTGACCAGTTCATCGCGGATCAGCCGGTTCTTGCTGTCGAGGTGCAATACCCGTACGCGTTCGTTGGCGAGGTGCGCCATATCGGCCCGCAGATAATCGAGCAGCGCCTGCCAGCTGGACAGGATCGGCTGGACGCGCACCGGCTCGGAGATCAGGCGCAATGCCGCCATCTGGACGACCTTCAGCGCGGCGACGCTGGTTTCTCCCATGCCGGGAAAGTTTTTCAGCGCATCGGGGTCTGCCACCAGCAGTCCCGAAAATCCTCCGAATTCTTCGATCAATTGCTTGGCCAATGGCTTGGTGTCGCGGCGCGGAATGGCAAGCGCCAGCAGATATTCGACCAACTCGTGATCATGCAGCGCGTCTCCCTGGCCCGCCAATATACGACCACGCAGACGGGCGCGGTGGCCGCTGCCGTGCTGGGGCGAGGTTGACTGAATTTCAGATTCGTCGGCCATAGGTCGCTTATAGGCGGAACAAAGCAAGAACGAAGTCGTTAAACGGAAAACAGACCGGAAATGTCCAATATCAATATTGAGCGTGAAAACTTGTCCGTTCAGACACTTGTACATTGCAACTTAAGACAGACTTCTGCATTTCAACCGCGATGGATGAAGAAATTGCCAATGACCCCGTCGGTCGCCGCTTCCGGCTTCGGCTGTTCGGTGCGGTATTGCTTGTCCTTATCCTGATCGGCCTGATTGCGTTGTGGATCAGCCGGACGACGCTGGCCGACAACGTCATCCGCTCCGAACTTGACAAGATGGATGTTACGGCCAGCTACGAGATCGATGATATCGGCCTGCGCAAGCAAATCATCCGCAATCTGGTGATCGGCAATCCGGAACGCCCCGACCTGACCGCTGAACTGGTCGAAGTCGGCAACTCGCTGTCGATCGGCGGTGTGGGCATCAACTGGGTCCGGGCAAGCGGTGTCAAGCTGTTCGGGCGGCTGGAGAACGGCAAGTTCAGCTTTGGCGAACTCGACAAGTTCACCGATCCTGACGATGAAAGCCCGCTCGCGCTGCCGGATATCTGGCTGGGTTTGACGGATGCAAAGCTTCGCGTCGACAGCGAATATGGCGCCGTCGGACTTGCGCTCAACGGAGAGGGTGAACTGCATGACGGCTTTCGCGGAGAAATCGCGGCGATCAGCCAGAATCTGGATGCTGGCGGATGTGTCCTCAAGAAACCGACTTTCTTTGGCGAAATCGCCATACGCAGCAGGAAACCACATTTGCAGGGGCCGCTCAGGCTGCCGGCGGTGGCCTGCAGCAGTCTTGATCTGACGGCGGAAGATTTTGCCGCGCAGATCGCGGTTGACCTCGGCGAGGATCTGGCGAGCTGGTCGGGCAATATCGGCCTGATCGGCGGGCCGCTGCGTTATGCCGACTATGCGAGTCAGGAAATCAAGGCGTCCGTGGATCTGGCTGGCAACCTCGACCAGAGCAGCGGCGAAGTGGATCTGACAGCAAGCGGCTTGCGTTCGCCATATGGCAGAGCCGATGTCTCGCGGATGCAGGGACCGTTTGCGCTGGGCTATGGCGCGGTGCCGATGACCGCCAGCTTTGCCGGCCAACCGGAAATTCGCGGTGTCCAGGTGGCGCAAAGCCTGTTGCGGCAGGCAAGCAACCTGTCTGCATCGGTGACCGGGACGCCGGTCGGCCCCATCGCGGACAGGCTTGCGCAGGCCGTCCAGCGGGCCGGAAACCGGCTGGATATAAGCAGCGATATCAAATTTTCCAAAGGCACCGGGCGGACAACGCTGGCGCTCGACGCGCTTGCCGCCCGATCGCGTTCCGGTGCCACGCTTACCCTCAGCGATCCGCTGTTGCTCGCCTTTACCGACAAGAATATCCGGATGCTGGCTGATGGCAATATCCGGCTCGCCGGCGGTGGTTTTCCCAGCGCCCAGTTGGTGCTCAACGACGGTAGCCTGTCACGCGGGTTTTCCGGACGGCTCGAAATGGCCACCTATCAGGCCGGTCCGGCACGGTTGACAATTCCGACGCTGGCTTTTTCCCCGACCCGTCAGGGTGGTACCAATATCGATGGACGGATCATGTTGACCGGACCGCTCGGTGACGGACAGATCACCGGCCTGCAAGTGCCGGTCGCCGGGAATATTGGGCGAAATGGCAATTTCGCTCTATTCCGTCAGTGCATCAATCTGCAATTTGCCAGTCTGCGCACTGCATCCTTGCGCGCCGGACCGACCAGCGCGCGACTATGTCCGCAGGGCAATGCCATCCTGACCGGCAGCCGATCCGGCGTGAATGTCGCGGCCAATGCGCCATCGTTTAATCTCGACGGCACCGTCGGTCGTACGCCGCTAACCGTTTCAAGTGGCGCGCTCGCGTTTTCGCTGGCGAACGGCCTGAAGGCACAAAATGTCGGGATCCGGCTGGGAACAGTGGGGAGCATGACCAGCCTCGATATGGCGGCATTCAGTGCCGCATTCGGACGCATCCTGACCGGCAGAATCGAAGGCGCTTCCGGACAGGTCGCCAATGTTCCCTTGTTGATGGAAAATATTGAAGGCGACTGGCGCTATGAAAAGGGCGAATTTCTGGTCGATGCCAGCTTGCTCGTCCGCGATGAGCAACCGGTGGAACGCTTCCGGCCGTTGGTCAGCAACGACGTCAAACTGGGCTTCGACGGCAATGACATCACGGCCACCGGATGGCTCCGGGAGCCCGAAACCCTGACCCGCATCGCCACGGTCGATATTATCCATCTATTGAACAAGAGCGAGGGAAGGGCGCTGATTGACGTTCAGTCGCTGATGTTCAACGAACGACTTCAGCCGGAACAGCTGACCCCGCTGACGCTCGGTGTCATCGCCAATGTACAGGGGGAGTTATCGGGTGTCGGACGGATTGAATGGGATGCTTCCGAAAATGGTATCCAGAGCTCCGGGACTTTTCGCACCAACAGCATGAACCTGGCCGCGGCTTTCGGTCCCGTGACGGGCCTGTCGGGTGAGATCAAATTCACCGATCTGCTCGCGCTCGAAACCGGTCCGGGCCAGATCTTGAAACTGTCCGAAGTCAATCCCGGGGTCGCTGTCTTCAATGGTCTGATCCGCTATCGCCTGCTCCCCGACTATCAAGTACAGGTTGAAGGCGGCGAATGGCCGTTTGCGGGCGGCAAGCTTTTTCTCGAGCCAACCATATTGGATCTGAGTGAGGAAGCCGAAAGGCGGCTGCAATTTACCGTGGAAGGGATTGATGCGGCTCAGTTCCTGACCCAGTTCGATTTCGAGAATATGACCGCGACCGGCGTTTTCGATGGCCAGTTGCCGATGGTGTTCGATCAGGATGGTGGCCGGATTGTCGGCGGTTATCTGGTGGCGCGCGAAGGCGGCGGCACGCTCGCCTATGTCGGGGAACTGACCTATGAAGATATGGGCACGATGGCCAATTTTGCCTTCAATGCACTCAAATCGATCAAATATCGGAATCTTACCATCGGCATGAATGGCGACATTGCCGGCGAAATCATCACCGAGGTAAAATTTGACGGGTTGCAGCAGGGCGAAGGCGCAAGCCGGAATTTCATCACCAAGCAGCTTGCGCGCATTCCAATCCAGTTCAATGTCCGGATACAGGCTCCGTTCATGCAAATGATGAGCAGCGTCAAATCCTACTATGAGCCGGAGTTATTGATCGGGCAGAACCTGCCCGCCCTGCTGCGGGCGCAGGAGGCCCGGGCAAAGGAAGCCGTGGAGGTACTGAAAGAAGATGAATAGCCCATTCAGCCAGGGGAAAGCGATGATGGTTTATCAGACAAGCCAATTGACGGATCGTTCATTTGATGCGATTCGCCGCAATATGAGGAGTTTAACGACCACTGGCCTGATATTGGGAGCCATCATCGGATTGACCGCCTGCGTGCAGGTGAGCGCGCCGGACAAGCCAATTGTCATCAATCTCAATATCAATATCAAGCAGGAAGTGGTCTATCGTCTTGACGGCGACGCCAAGGATCTAATCAACGAGGAAGCGGATATTTTCTGATGTTTGAATATGTAAAGAAGAACAAGGCTCTGGCGCTTATCGGCGGGCTGGCTCTGACTGCGGTCGTCGCCGTGCCGGTTATGGCACAGCGCGACCCCGCCTATGAAGCAGCGCGGGCGTCGGGCAAGATTGGCGAGAAGCCGGACGGCTATCTCGGCTTTGTGACCTCGCCTTCGCCCGCGATCAAGGCGCTGGTCGAGGATATCAACATCAAGCGCAAGGCCGCCTATACCCGCAAGGCCCAGGAAACCAATTCGACGGTAGAGCAATTTGCCTTCACGTCGGGCTGCAACCTGATCATGCGCACCGCGCCTGGCGAGAAATACCAGACACCGGCCGGTACCTGGAACACGAGGGACAGCTCGGCCCCGGTCCGGGATTCGCGTTGTCCTTGAGCTAGGTCATAAGGAAAAATTACGGAAAGGCGTGCCGGCTAATCTGGCGCGCCTTTTTCTTTGTCCGCGGGACCGCTGACGAGATGAAGGTCGCGTTGCGAGACAGAGATCGTGACGCCGGTCATCAAAACGCGAGCTGGATGATAAAATAATGAGGCCCGCATCGGCGGGCATTCTCTGCTCGGATTCGCCGAGCCGCGACACCAGGATTTTTCAGGACGCATATTCTGCCGTCAGGGATGGCGCGGTTCAAAGGTCGATCAAGGCCAAACGCACCGTCGTCACCGGATCCATTTGCAGTCGACGCGACACGGTCACCTCGCACCGGAAACCGTATATAAACCACCTAATTTCCGCATTGCAGCATTGCTGTTGACTTGGGCACGCTGCTTTCCTAAACGGACCGCGCCTTGGCGGGTCGGCCTGCTGTTGTTTATGGCTCTTTCTGGCGCTCTTCGGGGCTTTTTAAGGGATTGAAATGGCAGCAAGCGAATCTGATCGGGATCCCCTCGAAGAGGATGTGCGGGTTTCATCGCTGGAAGAGCGATTGGGATCGGCACAGAATCGGGAGCGGATCAAAGCTAAGCGACGCGACCGGCGGCCTGATCCAAATCAGCAGCTGGGGATGCGGGTGCTGAGCTATTTGATCGGGGGCGTGGTCGTTGGTTTTGGATTGGGCTGGCTTCTGGACAGCCTGTTCGGGACATCGCCATTATTCCTTCTGTCGTTCTTTTTCCTTGGGATTGGAGTGGCGTTCTGGAGGATTTATCAGATTTCGAGCCAGCCGGTGAAAGATATTGGCGAAGCTCTAAAGAGCGAAGATGATTGACAATCAGGGGTTATTTTAGTGGCGGAACCAGGCAAAATTGATCCTATGCACCAGTTTGAGGTGCAACCGATTATTGAAGGGTTGGGTTTCAACCTGTTCGGACAGGAAATCAATTTCACAAATAGCGCGCTGTGGATGTTTGTTGTCCTTATCACGCTGTATTTGTTCATGCGCGGCGGTATGAAACGGGAACTGGTTCCAGGCCGTTGGCAGTTGATGGTCGAAGGCACCATTGGTTTTATCGACAATATCATCGACACCAGCATTGGCCCGAACGGCAAGAAATATATGCCATGGGTATTCACCATTTTCATGTTCATCCTGCTTGCCAACTGGTGGGGCATGATGCCGCTGGGTATTGTTCCCGGTGTGCATCCCTTCACGGTAACCAGCCAGTTTACCGTCACCGGGCTGCTGGCAGCGATCAGCTTTTCGATTGTGTTGATCGTCGGTTTCTGGAAACATGGCTTCCACTTTTTCAGCCTGTTCATACCGCATGGCACGCCGGTGGTGATGATGCCGCTGATCTTCCTGGTCGAGCTGCTGTCCTTCCTCGTGCGGCCGTTCAGCCTGGCGCTGCGGCTGTTCGTCGCGATGATCGCCGGGCATATTCTTATCAAGGTTTTTGCCAGCTTCGTCATTCAGGCGCTCGACGCCGGCGGTGCAAGCCTTTTGGTCGCTCTTCTCAGCATTATCTTCATCGCGTTCGTGAGCGCGCTGGAATTGCTGGTTTGCGCCATTCAGGCCTATGTTTTCGCTCTTCTGACATCGCTGTATATCAACGATGCGGAAAATCTTCACTAAGTCACTTTCAATCCCTAGTTTTACAATACGGAGTTAAAAAAAATGGATCTCTCTTCTGCACAAGTTATCGGCGCTGGTCTGGCTGCAATCGGCGTTGGTGCCGCTGCTACCGGTGTTGGTAATGTTTTCGGTTCCTTCCTTGAGGGCGCTTTGCGTAACCCATCTGCGGCCGACGGCCAGCAGGGACGTCTGTTCATCGGCTTCGCGGCTGCCGAATTGCTCGGCCTGATCGCCTTTGCCGTCGCCATGATCATTCTCTACGCACCGCCAGCTGTTACAACAGCAGATGTCGTTGCAGTAGAAGCGGCTGCGGTCGAAGCACCAGTAGCTGTTGAAACACCGGCGATTGCATCGGCAGAATAATCTGCTGCGTGCGCGGGTCTTGTCTGACCCGGCCAGTTTTTCGGTTTTGCGTCTTGAATTTACAGGTGAATAATGCCTCAAATTAGTCAGCTTATGGAAGTCTATGGTAGCCAGTTTTTCTGGCTGCTGATTGTGATCGGGATCATCTATTTTGGCATCGCCAGAAACATGGTGCCCAAGATCAGCAAGACGGTCGACGACCGCCAGAAGCGGATTACGGATGATCTTGCAGCAGCCCAGGCTGCGCAGGACAAGGCCGAGCAGATCGAGATCGATTATCGCACCCGTATCAACGAGGCGCGGGCCGATGCCGTGGGCAATGTCAACGAAGCCAAGGCCGAGGCGGCCAAGAAAAACGAAGCTGCCATCAAGCGGGCCGATACGGCCATCGCCAAAAAGGCTGACGAAGCGGATGCCGCCTTGAAAGCGGCCAAGACCGCGGCGCTGAAGGAAATCGAAACGGTAGCGGCCGAAGCGGCGCAGGCTATCGTCGCGACCGTTTCCGGTACCAAGGTTTCGGCTGCGGACGCAAAAAACGCGGTCAAGGCCGCTTTCTGAGCGCCTGCTGAAGGAGATAGACCATGCTATTGACGATATTGGCAGATGGCGCAGAACCTACTGCGCTCGGACTGAACGCAACCGGCTGGGTCGCCGTCGGTATGCTGATCGTGTTCGGCATCATGCTGTGGGCCAAGGTGCCAAAAATAATTGGCGGGATGCTCGACAAGCAGATCGCCGAGATCAAGAAGACGCTCGATGAAGCGGCGAATCTCCGCAAGGAAGCCGAGGCGCTGAAAGCCGAATATGAATCCAAGACCGCAGGCGCACAGGCGGAAGCCGACGCTCTGATGGAGAGCGCCGTGAAAGAGGCTGCGATTCTGGTCAAGCAGGCTGAGGCCGACACCAAGGCACTGGTCGCCCGCCGCAAGAAAATGGCAGAAGAGAAAATCGGCGCGGCAGAACGTTCTGCGATAGCGGAAGTGCGGGCCAAGGCCGCGACGGCTGCAACCCAGGCAGCGCAGGCCCTGATCGCCGCGCGCCACGATGCAGCGGCGGACAAGGCCCTGGTCGACAAGGCGATTGGCAATATCGGCAAGACGCTGAACTGAGCCACTTCCGTTTCCGTCCAGTCGCGGACGGCATTCAAATCTCTTACATGAGTTTATCGCATTGCAGTTTCGGCTTTCGCCGGAATTGCGATGCGATTGATTCTGGCATTGGGCTTCATCCACGCTTAAATATACCCCATGTCAAAGGCTGACCGTCCCGACCAACCCAATGCCGCTTCCCGCTTCAACGAGGAGAAGGCGACCTATGCGGTGCGCGGGGAAGGGGATACGCCCGACCTCGAAGCCGGCATGGCAGCGATCCGCGAGGTTCTGAACACGCTGCCGACCAGGCCGGGCGTCTACCGGATGCAGGACAAGCGCGGCGACGTGCTCTATGTCGGCAAGGCGCGTTCGCTGAAAAGCCGTGTCGGCACCTATGTGCAGATGAATCGCCTGCCGCAGCGGTTGATGCGGATGGTCGCGCAGACCCGGTCGATGACCATTGTGACAACCGGCAGCGAAGCCGAAGCGCTGCTGCTCGAAGCGCAGCTGATCAAGAAATTTCGGCCTGCCTACAATGTCCTGTTGCGCGATGACAAAAGCTTCCCCTTCATCCTGCTGCGCGACGATCATGATTTTCCGCGGATCACCAAGCATCGCGGCGCGCAGCGGACCAAGGGCCAGTATTTCGGTCCCTTTGCCAGTGCCGGATCGGTCAACCGGACGATCAACGCGCTGCAGAAGCTGTTTTTGCTGCGCTCCTGCACCGACAGTTTTTTCAACAACCGCTCGCGGCCCTGTCTGCTTTACCAGATCAAACGCTGTTCTGCGCCCTGCGTCGACCGGATCAGCAAGGAAGACTATGCCGAGCTGGTCGAGGATGCGCGGGACTTTCTCTCGGGCAAATCTACCGCAGTCCAGCACAAGCTGGGCGGAGCGATGGAGAAGGCTTCTGAGGCCCTCGATTTCGAAATGGCGGCGGTTTATCGCGACCGGCTGCGGGCGCTGACCTTCATTCAGGGTAATCAGGCGATCAATGCGCGGGGACTGCCGGATGCCGATATTTTTGCGCTGGCGGCCAAGGGTTCCACGGTCTGCATCCAGGCCTTCTTCATTCGCGGCGGCCAGAACTGGGGCCATCGCAGCTTCTTCCCGGCGCACACCAGCAATGTTGCAATCGAAGAGGTGTTCTCCAGTTTCCTGATGCAATTTTATGACCAGATGCCGCCGCCCAGGCTGGTGTTGCTCGATCGTGAACTGCCCGATGCGGACCTGCTGGCGGAAGCGCTGAGCACGAAGGCCGATTACAAGGTGAGCGTTTCGAAACCGCAGCGCGGGGATCGCCGAAAGCTCCTGACGCAGGCCAGCCGCAATGCCGAAGATGCGCTCGACCGGCGTCTGGCGGAAACCTCGACCCAGGCCCGGATCATGCGCGAGATGGTCGACCTGCTCGAACTGGATGCGGTGCCCGATCGGATCGAAATTTACGACAACAGCCATATCCAGGGCACCAACATGGTCGGCGGCATGGTTGTGGCCGGCCCCGAGGGCTTCCGCAAGAATGCCTATCGCAAGTTCAATATCAAGAATCCGGATATCGCGCCGGGCGACGATTTCGCGATGATGCGCGAAGTGCTCGAACGACGGTTTGCGCGCGCACAAAAGGAAGATCCGGATCGCGAAAAGGGCGAGTGGCCCGATCTGGTGCTGATCGACGGCGGCAAGGGCCAGATGAGCGCGGCGCGCGAGGCGCTGGCCGAAATCGGGGTCGAGGATGTGGTGATGATAGGGGTTTCCAAGGGGCCGGATCGCAATGCCGGGCGCGAGACGTTCCACCTCCCCGACGGGCGCGCAATCAACCTGCCGATGAACAGTCCGGTGCTCTTCTATCTTCAGCGCCTGCGCGATGAAGCGCATCGCTTCGCGATCGGCGCGCACCGGACCCGGCGCGCCAAAGCCGTCGGCCATAGCTCGCTGGATGACGTGCCGGGCATCGGTCCAGCCCGGAAAAAGGCGCTGTTGCTGCATTTCGGAACCGCGCGGGCGGTCAAGAACGCCTCGCTCGACGATCTACAGGGCGCGCCGGGCGTATCGGCGACGGTGGCGCAAAAAATCTACGATTATTTTCATGACTCGTGAGTTTGTTGCCTCAAACGGCATCGCATGATATTATCCGGCAATGAACGAGCAACGCAAAACCGATGCTGTAAAGACCGCTATCACCGGGGAAAAGCCGGATGCTGGATATGATGACTGGTTCCGGACAAAAGTCAGAAAGTCGATCGACGATACCGACAAGGGTGCCAAAATATATCCAGCGGAAGAAGTATGGAATGCACTCGGCCTAGATGATTGAATTTTCATCCGGCGCGCTCAGAGACCTTAAAGACATATTCGACTGGATCGCGAAAGACAGTCCTGCAACAGCATTTCGGATCGTCGGGCGAATTCGGCAAAATATCGAGATTTTGGCTGACTTTCCTCAGTTGGGGAAAGTTGGCAGAATAGAAAATACCTTTGAATTGTCTGTCAGCGGACTGCCTTATCTGGTGGTCTATCGTCTCGGATTTGGCGGCAAACCGGATAATATTCTGATCGAAGCAATATTGCATACCAGTCGCAAATATCCATCGGTGGAATGATTTGCCCCATTTGCGCACCTCCGCGATCATCTGTTCGGTCAAATCCCATGGTGAGCATGGCGCGGTCGTGCGTTCGCTCACCCCTGAAAATGGTCTCGTCTCCGGCTATGTCCGGGGTGCGCATTCGCGGATGATGCGGCCAATATTGATCCCTTCGAATGTCGTGCAGGCCGATTATCGGGCGCGGACCGAGGATCAGCTGGCGTCGATGACGGCGGAATTGCAGCAGAGCCGCGGGCCGTTTCTGGGCGAACCACTGGCCAGCGCAGCGCTCGACTGGGTGACGGCGTTAACCGCTGCGATCCTGCCGGAAGAACATAGCTATCCGCAAATCCATTCCGCTTTGTCTGCCTTGCTCGATGCCATTTGCAGGGCTCCTTCCGCCAGGGGCTGGGCGGTAGCTCTGGTAAGCTATGAGTTGCTGCTGCTCTCCGAACTCGGTTTTGGACTGGCGCTGGATAAATGCGCGGTTACGGGTTCGGAAGAGGATCTGATCTATATAAGCCCCAAAAGCGCGACCGCCGTCAGCGCCATTGCCGGAGAGAGCTACAAGGATCGATTGTTGCCGCTCCCGTCCTTTTTGACGGACTATGTCACGCCGGAATGGGATGATATTTTTGACGGGCTGCGGGTAACGGGCTTTTTCCTGAAACGGCATTTCTTTGAAGATCGCCGCAAGGATGTGATGGCGGCGCGATCCGTATTGGTCGACCGGCTGAAAAGGGTGGTTGCCTAACTGCTAGATTCTCGGCAGGAACGGACCGTTTACAAGAAGGAAGTTTCATGCATATTGCGGTGCTCGCCGGAGACGGCATTGGTCAGGAAATCATGGTCGAGGCGCTGCGCGTGCTGAAGGCTCTCGCGCTACCTGATTTGCAATTGAGCCACGGCGATGTAGGCGGTGTGGCCTATCGAAACCATGGCCATCCGCTGCCGCCCGAAACGGTCGCGCTGGCGCAATCGGCCGATGCCGTCCTGTTCGGAGCGGTGGGCGATCCGTCCTGCGACAGCTTGGAGCGGCACCTGCGCCCCGAACAGGCGGTGCTGGGCCTGCGTCAGGAAATGCAGACCTTTGCCAACCTCCGCCCCGCAAAAATGTTCCCGGGCATGGAGGATGCGTCCGGCCTCAAGCCGGAAATCGCGCGCACGATCGATATTGTCATCGTTCGCGAACTGAACGGCGATGTCTATTTTGGCGAAAAGGGCATGCGCAAAACGGCGGATGGCCTGCGCGAGGGCTATGACGTGATGTCCTACGACGAGAGCGAGGTCCGGCGGATTGCCCATGTCGCTTTCAGGACCGCTATGACTCGCGGCAAGCGCCTGTGTTCGGTGGACAAGGCGAATGTGCTGGAAACATCCCAATTGTGGCGCGACGTTATGATCGAGGTGTCGGCCGAATATCCCGACGTCGAACTCAGCCATATGTATGTCGATAACGCAGCGATGCAGCTGGTGCGCAATCCGGGGCAGTTTGATGTCGTCGTAACCGGCAATCTGTTCGGCGATATTCTATCCGATCAGGCGAGCATGTGCGTCGGGTCGATCGGCCTGCTCGCCTCGGCATCGCTGGGAGAGGGCAGCAAGGGGCTCTACGAGCCGATTCACGGCAGCGCACCGGACATCGCAGGGCGGGGGATTGCCAATCCCTCCGCCATGATATTGTCCGCCGCGATGATGTTGCGGCACAGTTTTGGCATGGACGCCGAGGCGGATCGGATCGACGCGGCGGTCGCGGCCGTGCTCCAGCAGGGCATATTGGGTCATGATCTCGGTGGCGATGCTTCGACCAGCGAAATCGGCGCTGCGGTGGTCGCGCAACTGGCATGAGTGAATATCTGTTTTCCCTGGACGAGCTGCGAAGCGCTGCACAGCGGATCTATCGGGAAATGCCTCCGACCCCGCAATATGCGTGGCCCTTGCTCAGGGACAGGTTTAACGCAGAAATCTGGTTGAAACACGAAAACCACACGCCAACGGGCGCGTTCAAGATTCGCGGCGGTATCACCTACATCGATTGGCTGTTGCACGAGCATCCGGAAGCCTCGGGGATTGTAACGGCAACCCGCGGCAACCATGGCCAGGCGCAGGCCCGTGCCGCGCGAGAATCCGGTCTGCAGGCGGTCATAGTTGTGCCTCGGGGAAACTCGATCGAAAAAAATGCGGCCATGCGCGGGTTCGGGGCCGAACTGATCGAATATGGCAAGGACTATAACGAAGCGGCCGACTATGCCAGCCAGCTGGCAGGCGAGCGGAACCTGAAACTTGTCTCGGCATTTCATCCGGCCATCGTCCGCGGCGTGGCGAGCTACGGCCTTGAGCTGTTTGACGAAGCAGGCGCGCTCGACGCGGTCTATGTTCCGATCGGCAATGGTTCGGGCATTTGCGGGACGATTGCCGCACGCGATGCACTGGGGCTGGGCACCAAGGTGATCGGCGTGGTTTCCGATCGCGCACCGGCAGCGAAACTGGGTCTGGAAACAGGCAGAATTGCTTCTGCGGGAAAGGCCGACACGTTCGCGGACGGTGTTGCCGTTCGCACCCCCGATACGAATGCCTTCGATATATACAGTAGATCCGTCGATCATATCGTCATGGTTGACGACGATGCGATTGCCGATGCGATGCGCACCATTTGGCAGGATACCCACAATCTGGCCGAAGGCGCGGGCGCCGTGGCGCTTGCAGGAATGATCGCGGAGCAGAAACAGGTCGAGGGCAAGCGGGTTGCGGCAATCCTGACCGGCGGGAATATTGACCAATCCATGGTTGCCGCTGTTCTCGCCGGACAAACCCCGTTAAGCTGATAGCAGAGCAGAATCGGAACCGATGGAATGAAACGAAATACCGGCCAAGACCGTGAAATCACCAGGAACTGGCGCCCGGCTACCAAGGCTATCCGCAGCGGTACGATGCGCAGCGAATTTGGCGAGACATCCGAAGCCCTGTTCCTGACTTCCGGCTATAGCTACGATTGCGCCGAGGATGCGGCGGCCCGTTTTGCGGGTGAACAGGATGGCATGACCTACAGCCGCCTGCAAAATCCCACGGTACGGATGCTGGAAGAACGGATTGCCGTGATGGAAGGTGCCGAAGCCTGCCGGGCCACAGCATCGGGCATGGCCGCGATGACCGCGGCCCTGCTTTGCCAGCTGGAAGCGGGCGATCATGTTGTCGCCAGCCGCGCCATGTTCGGTTCCTGCCGCTGGTTGATTGATTCATTGCTGCCCAAATTCGGCATCGAAACGACGGTGATAGACGGCCGCGAGATTGAAAACTGGGAACAGGCCGTTACGCCCGGAACGAAAGTCTTCTTTTTCGAAACACCGGCCAACCCGACGATGGATGTGATTGATCTTCGCGCCGTCTGTGATCTGGCGCGGGCCAAGGGCATCACCACCGTGGTGGACAATGCCTTCGCCACCAATGTGCTGCAGCGGCCAATGGAATTCGGTGCCGACGTGGTTGCCTATAGCGCGACCAAGATGATGGACGGGCAGGGCCGTGTATTGGCCGGTGCGGTCTGTGGCACCGAAGAGTTTGTCGAGGAAACGCTGCTCGCTTTCACCCGCAACACGGGTCCCACCCTGAGCGCCTTCAATGCCTGGGTTGTGCTGAAGGGACTGGAGACGCTTGACCTGCGCATCCGTCGGCAGAGCAACAATGCGCTCGAAGTGGGCAAGTTTCTGGAGCAACGGGTAGAGAAAATCTTGCTTCCGGGTCTGCCCAGCCACCCCCAGCATGTTCTGGCGATGAGCCAGATGGAGGCTGCGGGGCCGATCTTCTCACTCTATGTCGGCGGCGGGCGCAAACGCGCGCACGCCTTGCTCAATGCCTTGAACTTAATCGATATTTCGAACAATATCGGAGACACCCGTTCGCTGATGTGCCATCCCTCCTCGACCACCCATTACGGATTGGCAGAGGAGGCGAGACTGAAGATCGGGATTACCGAGGACATGCTCAGGATCAATGTCGGGCTCGAAGATCCGATCGATTTGATCGCGGACCTGGATCAGGCCCTTTCGTCTGTCGGGCTTTAACTCTATATCATGAGTATGGAATCGTTCTTCCCATTTGCTGAAACCACCGATGGAGTGACCGTGCGCGTCTCGGTGACCTTCCTGCCCGAGCAATCCGATATTGACGGCAAGCGCTGGTTCTGGGCCTATCATATCCGGATCGAAAACCATCGGGATACGGCGGTGCAGTTGTTGACCCGGCACTGGCGGATCAACGACGAGCGCGGTGGTCTGCAAATGGTCGACGGCGAGGGAGTGGTTGGCGAACAGCCGATCATCCAGCCGGGCAAGTCCCATGATTATGTCTCCGGTTGTCCGCTCAATACACCGAAGGGTTCGATGGAAGGGCATTTTGTCATGGTCGGCAGCACACCACCGGCCTTCCAGGTTCGTATTCCCCATTTCCCGCTGACCGAACCGACTGTGGAACAATGAAGCGCACCCATTTGCCATTGAACGGGCTGCGGGTGCTCGACGCTGCCGCGCGGCACCTCAGCTTTACCAAAGCGGCTGATGAACTGGCCGTGACGCCTGCTGCTGTGGGACAGCAAATTCGTGCGCTGGAGGACATGCTGGGCGTGGTGATGTTCCGCCGTACGCCCAAGGGTCTCGAGTTGACCGACGAGGCGTCGGCAGGACTGGATGCGTTGCGCTCCGGTTTCCTGCAGTTCGAGGAAGCCGTCCGCGCCATGCAGTCGGGCCAGTCCTCGCACAAGCTGACGATTGCCGCGCCGCGCGATTTCACCCAGAAATGGCTGAACGAAAGACTGGCCACATTTTCCGCCGACCATCCGGATACCAGTTTTGCGCTGGTCGCTGCAGATGACGAAATTGACTTTACCGAAGCCAATCTGGACGTGGCAATCTGGCTGGGCGACGGGCCGGGTCAGCATGAGGGTAAAATGCTCGGCGATACCGTGTTCGTAAAAGTTGCTACACCGGGCCTCGATGGCGGCAACAAGATTGACTGGCCCGGTTGCCCGATTTCCGAGGGCGAGGAAACATTGATGCGGGTCGCCGATGGCGGTCTTGCCATTGAGGCAGCGGTCAACGGATTCGGCTATGCATGGGTTCCCAAGATGCTGGTCCAGCGCGATCTGGCGGCTGGCCGGGTCGAGATCATCGGCGAAGACAGCGTCTCGACGCGCGGCTACTGGCTGATGGCACCGCTCCCGCAATGGCGGCAGCAGAAGGTGAAAGCACTGGTAGAGGCTCTGGCTGGAGCATAGCGGGCTGGTTTGCATCCGCGCTTGCGATCCCGTTTCAGACCTTTACATGGGCCAGATCTTACGTCTGCTTAACGGCCCCTTCCGAGCACGCGAAGGGTGTTACCGTCTTTCGTGAAGCCAACGGGCAGTTGTCCGTATCGCGCGAAAAGCGTGGGGTCGGGAAGCGGAGGAAAACGAAAGTCGCTGGCAGTAGCGGCTTTGCTCGCTTAAGGGCATCGTATGTCCGACTGTGGTTGTTCCCCTCCGCCAATTGAAACCGCTGCGCAGAAGCGGGTTCTTTGGATCGCGCTCCTGCTGAACGCGTTAATGTTCGTTGTCGAAGTTACGACCGGCATTCTCGTCAACTCAGCCGGGCTTGTAGCAGATGGGCTGGACATGCTCTCCGACGCTGCGGTTTATGTGGTCGCCCTGATTGCGATCGGGAGTTCGTTAAGGTTCAAGGCCAATGCCGCCATGGTCAGCGGCCTGGTACTTCTTGCCCTTGGGATTGGCCTGATAGTCGAGGTTGTCAGGCGTTTTTTCGAAGGGGGCACTCCCGAGGGGCTATGGATGATAGCCGTGTCGGTTGTTGCGCTTGCGGTCAACATCATCGTGCTGCGTCTCTTGTCACAGCAACGCAGCGACGAGGTTCATATGAGGGCGGCATGGATCTTCACGCGAGCAGACGTGATTGCAAACGGAGCCGTTATTCTGTCCGGCATCGCCGTGCTACTAACCGGCCTGCGCCAATTCGATTTGGCGGTCGGTGCTGCGATCGGTGCTTATGTTGTTCGTGAATCTTTCGAGATCATCGGCGAGTCGCGCGAAGCCAGACGGACGGCCAACTGAACATCCGCTAATAGGTCGATTGTGTTGAAAAAGTCGGTCTTGCCAAGGGTGTAGAGATGTGATTCAGCACTCCCGTGGACGCGGAAAATTCCTGCTGGTTCACTATCGGTCTATCGCGCCGCGAGCAGATTCACCAGCCGCGTCGTCAGAGCCAGCAACTCGCTTTCCTGCAGGGATTGTTCGTCATTGTTCCAGTTGACCGAAATGGCATAGTTTTTCCCTGTCTCGGACTGCAGCAGGAAATTGTAGGAGAGAACCCCGGGTTCCGAGCCTCCCTTGTAACCAAAATAACGCCACTTGCGGGCCGTATCCGCGCCAATGCCCGGATTGATCGACAGAATCGCCTTGGCGTCCTCGGCCGCATTGCGGTGCAGATAGGCGAGCAACCTGACGAGATCCGCGGGACTCGCAAACCATTCCAGTTGATCGATAAAATTGGGCTTGCTGGTCAGGATACGCGGATCGATGCTGTCTAGCGTCAATGCATCGTCATATCCGGTCAGCAGATTTTCCCGCTCCACCGGATTGGCGGCGAGAAACTCATCCCGTCTGACACTATGCACTGGCATTTTCAGGGCGGATGCCTGCCGTGTCATCAGAAAGGGGCGCAGTTCATCCGGTTTGTGATGACCCGCGGCCCTTACAATCCGGGCCAATTGGTCCTGTCCAATGACCCGGAGCAAAGTGTCGGTGGCGCTATTATCGCTGATCGAGATCATCAGCGTCGCCAGCGTGTGGAGCGTGACCGGCGATCCGTCGGGCCAGTTCTGGCTTATGCCGGACGGATGGGATTTTGGTCCCAGCGCAACGACATCGGACCATTGCCGTTCGCCCGTGCGCACGGCCCGGTCGAGCTCTGCCAGTATATAGAGTTTGAAGCTCGATGCGATGGCATAGCGTCCGTCGGCATCGAGGGCGGCGAGCGGAGGGTCGCCAGGCCTGTCCAGTTGCCGGACCAGCACGCTTTGCCGGCCGGGCAGCGCATCAATCGCGGCAATCACTTCATCAAGCGAGTTCCCGCCGGTTTCGAACCCGGTCAGGAGCAGCCCGGAAATACGGTGGGGTGCGGTATTTTCCAGATCGAGACTGATGGTGCCGATCGACCTTTCAAACCGAATCCTGATGATCGCGGAGTTGGCACCGCGGGGGTCGATTGACACAATTTCAAGAGGCTTTCCGTGTTGGGTTGCCACTTGTTCGATGAGTGAACGAAACTGCAAAGGCGGCACGGCATTGCGAAAATTCTCGTCGAAAACCGCGACCTCGATTTCTTCTCCCTGCAACAGGCGCAGCACATCATCGGCGCGTGCCGAAAGCTGTTCGGAGACGATGGCCTCTGTCTGCGCTTGCGCATGGCTTGGTATAGCCGGGGCCAAACAAGACAGCAGGACCAGAGCAATGGGACAAAGAAACCGCACGGACATCTCCCGAAACCTGCGTCCGGCCTTAGGCGTCGATAACCTCTTCATCAAGGCTGGCAGCATTTTGCTGGATGAAGTTGAACCGGTGTTCGGGGTTTTTACCCATCAGCCGGTCAACCAGATCCTTGACCCCGGCGCGCTGTTCATATTCCTGCGGCAGCGTCACCTGGAACAGCGATCGCGTTTCAGGGTCCATGGTGGTTTCCTTGAGCTGCGACGGGTTCATTTCGCCCAGCCCCTTGAAGCGGCTGACGTCGACCTTCTTGCCCTTGAACGGACCGTCCTCGATTTTTCTCCGCGCAGCGTCGTCCTGCGCGTAAAGGCTCTTGCCGCCTGCGGTCAGGCGATAGAGCGGCGGACGGGCCAGATAGAGATGGCCCTGGCGGACCAGTTCGGGCATTTCCTGGAAGAAGAAGGTCATCAGCAGGGTGGCGATATGGGCGCCGTCGACATCGGCGTCGGTCATGATGATCACCCGCTCGTAGCGAAGATTGTCGGGATCGCAGTCCTTGCGCGTCCCGCAACCGAGCGCGAGGATCAGGTCGGCAATCTCGCTGTTGGCCATGATCTTGGCATTATTGGCCGACGCAACGTTTAGAATCTTGCCGCGGATCGGCAGGATCGCCTGGGTTTTGCGTTCCCGCGCCTGTTTTGCGGAGCCACCGGCGCTGTCCCCTTCGACGATGAACAATTCCGTGCCTTCGGGATCGCCGATCGAACAATCGGTCAGCTTGCCGGGCAGACGGACCTTGCGGCCCGAGGTCGCGGTCTTGCGCTTGACCTCGCGCTCGGCCTTGCGCTTCAGCCGTTCGTCCATCCGCTCCATGACAAAACCGAGCAGCGCCTTGCCGCGGTCCATATTATCGGTAAGGAAATGGTCGAAATGGTCGCGCACCGCATTCTCGACCAGCTTGGATGCCTCCGGGGAGGTCAGCCGGTCCTTGGTCTGGCTCTGGAATTGCGGATCACGGATGAACACGGACAGCATCATTTCGCTGCCCGAGATAATGTCGTCTGCGGTCAGCTGGGCTGCCTTCTTGACCTGGACCAGCTCGCCAAAGGCGCGCAAGCCGCGGACGAGGGCATTGCGCAGTCCGGTTTCATGGGTGCCGCCATTGGGGGTTGGAATGGTGTTGCAATACCAGCTGTAGCTGCCGTCGGTCCAGATCGGCCAGGTAATCGCCCACTCGACCCGCCCTTGGCTATCGGGGAAGTCCTGATTCCCGGCGAAGAAATCCGTCGTGACGCACTCGCGTCCGGCCAGTTGTTCGCGCAGGTGATCGGACAGGCCGCCGGGGAACTGGAATACCGCTTCCGCCGGGACGTCATCGCTGGCCTGGCTTTCGTCGCATTTCCAGCGGATCTCGACACCGGCATAGAGATAGGCCTTGGAGCGCGCCAGTTTGAACAGCCGAGCGGGCTTGAACCGGTTTCCTTCACCAAATATTGCGATATCGGGGACGAAGGATATGCTGGTGCCCCGGCGGTTGGGAGCCGTACCCACCTCCTCGAGTTTCGAAGTCGCATTGCCTTGCGAAAAGGTCTGACGATAGAGGGTCTTGTTCCGCGCCACTTCGACGACCGTATCGGAAGAGAGAGCGTTGACGACCGAGACACCAACGCCGTGCAGGCCGCCCGATGTCGCATAGGCCTTGTCCGAAAACTTGCCGCCCGAGTGGAGCGTCGTCATGATCACTTCGAGCGCCGATTTGCCCGGAAATTTCGGATGCGGATCGACCGGAATGCCGCGGCCGTTGTCGGTCACGGTGAGACGGTTTTCCGCATCCAGGCTGATTTCTATCCGGCTGGCATGGCCGGCGACCGCCTCGTCCATGCTGTTGTCGATGACTTCGGCGGCGAGATGGTGGAGCGCCCGTTCGTCGACCCCGCCGATATACATGCCGGGCCGCTTGCGCACCGGTTCAAGGCCTTCGAGAACCTCGATCGCAGAGGCGTCATAGTCGCCGGTTTTGGATTGGGTTGGCGGGTTAGAGCCGAACAGATCATCAGACATGGACGACCCTATAAGAGCGCAGGAGTCACACTGGCAAGAGGCTTATGAACTCCTCTGCCAAAGGATTGAAAAATCTCGAAATCCTGTGCGCGCCGCCTAGCGGACCCGCGGGCCGCCAAAGGGCAGCGGCGGGGGCGGGCGACGGGTGCCGCGCGGCAATTGCGCCTGAAACGCGCGACCGCAATGCTCGACGCAATAGGGAAAGCCCGGGTTCACCTCTTTCCCGCAAAAATGGAAGTCCGGTTCGCCGGGATGGTTGATCGGCCAGCGACAAATCTTGTCATTGAGATCCAGCAGGCTGGTCTTGTCGGCGATTTCCTCGCTCGGCTTGGCCGGAACCAGACGCCGCGGCGGAGCTGGCGGAATCGGGGCCTGCTGATCGCCCGGACCCTGACGCAGGAAGCCGCCCGGACCAACGGAAACGATCTTCGGGCCATCGTGCTTGGGCTGACGGGCCTGCTGCGCCGCATGGGTGCGCGCAGCCGGCGTTGGCGGCGGCATCGCGCGCCGCGCGACATGTTCTTCCTTCGGCTTGGCAGTCTTGCCGCTTTTGGTCGGTGGTTTTTTCGCCTTGGCCGCAGGTTTTGCACCTTTTTTCGCCTTGGGCTTGGCCTTGACGGGAGACGGGCGCGACTTCAGGCCGAGGCGATGGGCCTTGCCAATCACCGCGTTACGACTAACGCCACCCAGTTCATCCGCGATCTGACTGGCGGTCAGGCCTTTTTCCCACATATTTTTCAGCGAATCGATCCGTTCGTCCGTCCAAGCCATGCAATGTCCTAATCATCTGTGTTTGGGGGCGATATAGGGTTGCCGGGGTCAATATACAACCACGATAATGGTACGACCGGAGCGCGATATGGGGTTGTGATTGACGGTGGGAGCCGATAGGCGGAAGGAATATGCTCGACCAACCCGAAAACGATCAGACAGCCGACCGGCAGGCAAATGCCATGCGCTTTGCCGAACCCGGCGTGCCGATCATTCGCGGCGTCAACTGGGGCGGATTTTCGGCGCTGTACTGGAAAGAGGTCAGGCGGTTTTTCAAGGTCCAGTTGCAGACGGTCTGGGCGCCCTCAATCACCACGTTGTTGTTCCTGGTCATTTTTACCGTTGCCCTGGGACGGGGTGATCGCACCATATTGGGCGCTCCGTTCGCAGACTTTATCGCGCCCGGCCTGATCTGCATGGGCATGCTGCAAAACGCCTTTGCCAACAGCAGCTTCTCGATGCTGGTCGGCAAGATCCAGGGCACGATCATCGATTATCTGACCCCGCCGCTATCGGTCGGAGAGTTGCTGGCCGCTCTCGTCGCCGCCTCGATGACAAGGGCGGCGCTGGTCGGTTTTGCGGTCTGGCTGGCGATGTTTGTCTGGCCGGGCGTCCATGTCGGGGTTGTTCACTGGTGGGCGGTGCTGTGGTTCGGCATCATGGGCTCCGCGATGCTGTCCTTTCTCGGCGTGTTGACATCGATCTGGGCGGAAAAGTTCGACCATGCCGCCGCGGTCACCAATTTCGTGGTTGCGCCGCTGGCGCTTCTGTCCGGGACATTCTATTCGATCGACCGTCTGGCGCCGGTATTTCAGGCAGTGAGCCACGCCAATCCGTTTTTCTACGCGATTTCAGGATTCCGCTACGGCTTTCTCGGCGAGGCGGATTCGCCAGTCGGGCTGGGCGCATTGATCCTGCTGGCAATCAACATTGGCCTTGCGCTGATCTGCTATCTGCTGCTGAAATCGGGCTGGAAGATCAAGTCCTGATCACGCTGACGGCGGCGGCTTAGTGCCGATGAATGCCGTGCAGCCGGTATTTGCCGCTCTCGGTCGCCTGAAACAGCCGCGCGACATCGGGATGGCCGATCGGTTCGCCGCTTTCGTCGGGCAGAAGATTCTGCTGGCTGACATAGGCGACATAGCTGCTCTCGGCATTCTCGGCGAACAGATGATAGAACGGCTGGTTGCGCGGCGGCTGCAGATCCTTGGGGATGGCTTCGTACCATTCCTCGCTGTTGGCGAAAACCGGATCGATATCATAGATCACGCCGCGAAAATCAAAGATCCGGTGGCGTACCACGTCACCAATGGCAAAACGCGCATCGAGGACGGTGGGCGTGTCGGCGGGCAGGGGATTGCCGGACTTGAAGGGGTCTGATGAAATCATGCTGACAATTTAGGCGCTTCCGGGTCAGATGCAAGTGGGGTGTGGATTGCGACTGGTGGCGAACCGGTGCGGAGCAGGCGCACTCCACACAAACCTGTTTCATTTTTGATTTGCTCCTTGGTGGAACGGGCGTCCTTTCGCACTGCGACACGGGCGAAAAAATAGGACCGAAGCGCCTGTTGCCAGGCCATTCATCACAGCAAGGCCGCAGCAGATTTCGATGAAGTTTCCCCTTCCTGATCGAGCCTTACCCAACGATTTACCGTGTCCGAAGCACGGCTCGTTGCCGATCACAGGATTCAAGGAAACCAAAGCATTGGTGATGCGTTGGAAAGTCCATGAGGAAGCGCCAATGAACACGAAGAATTTTCAGCCAGAAATCGATGAACAGCCGCGGATGCCCGGCGCCGAAGCGGACATGGACCAGAAACCCGACTGGGAGCCGCGCTATCGAGGTTCCGACCGGTTGGCGGGAAAAGTCGCCATCGTCACGGGCGGCGATAGCGGAATCGGCCGCGCGGTAGCGGTCCTGTTCGCCCGGGAAGGGGCAAATGTCGCAATTGTCTATCTCGCCGATGAAGAGACGCGGGACGCGGAGAAGACGAAATCTCTTGTTGAGGACGAAGGCGGCAAGGCGATCTGCCTGCAGGGTGATCTGGGCCGGCGGGATTTTGCCGAACAGGTTGTCGAGCGTACGGTCGATGCTTTCGGAAGGCTCGACATTCTGATCAACAATGCCGGCGAACAGCATCCCGATGACAGTATCGAGGAGATCACGGAGGATCAGTTGCGCCGCACCTTCCAGACGAATATTTTCTCGATGTTCTTTCTCGTCCAGGCCGCCCGGCCACATCTCGGCAAGGGCAGTGCAATCGTCAATTCCACCAGCGTGACGATGTACAAGGGTTCGGACAACTTGCTCGATTATTCCGCAACCAAGGGTGCGATCACCGCCTTCACCCGCTCCCTGTCGGAAAATCTGGTCGAAGACGGCATCCGGGTCAACGCCGTGGCCCCCGGCCCGATCTGGACGCCGCTGAACCCCTTTGGCGGACAACCGCCCGAGGACATGGATGATTTCGGCAAAAACACCCCGATGGGGCGGCCCGGCCAGCCTTTCGAGGTTGCCCCCGCATTCCTGTTTCTGGCCTGCGAGGATGCGAGCTACATGTCCGGCCAGGTGCTGCACCCGAACGGGGGAATAATCGTTAACGGATAAGAATTTCATCAGCCGCCAGGAAAAGAAGGAGACAAACCATGCCGGCAAAATCGAAAGCCCAGCAAAAAGCCGCCGGAGCGGCGCTGTCCGCCAAGCGCGGAGAGACCGACAAGAGCGAGCTCAAGGGCGCCGCCAAGGAAATGTACGATTCGATGAGCGAGGATGATCTCGAGGATATGGCAAGCACCAGGCACACGGGCAAACCCGAGCACAAGGACGACTGAAGAAATAAGTCAGGTGGCTGAATTTGCGTTTGGTCGTACGGCTTCGCGATCACCAACGAGCCCGGAATCTGGATAACAGGTAATGCTGGCGCGCGCGATTGACGTATGTCGCGCGGTGACTTAGTGTTTATATATTATGCCGCTACGATCACCGACGGTCCATAACACCCATCAAAAGCTGGCGCAGGACGATCAAGCGATCAATGTGAACGCCTCGCCGCGCGAATATTTCAACATGATGCGCGCCAGACTGGCAGAAATCGAGGATGAGGCCTGCGCTCTGTCAACCCGCCCCCTGCTGCTGGGGGCGACCAATCTGGTTGGCGAACGCATCCGCGATGCGGCCTGCCTCGAGGATGCGATGCGTCTGTCGGCGCGAACCTATAATCTGCTCCACGGCGGAAGCTACAACCGGATCGAGCGGCATGCGGGCCATATCCTCTACCGGATCGACGATGACGGTTTCCCGTTTGCCTTCCAAGATGGCCCGTCCACGCGCGCGACGGTGATGGAAGGGGTGGTGATCTTCGTCCACACGCTGCTGTCGATCTGGGCGGGGTGCGACCTGATACCTCATCTGCGCGCGGTCCACAGTCGCCGCTCGCGACGCGGCGAGGACGGCATGCTCGGTTACTGGTCGGTGCCGGTCCGCATGGGCGCGCCCGCCTATATGCTGGAATATGCCGGAGCGGCCGCCAATCTTTCACCTGTCGCCCCGGCCCCGACCCCGACCTCGATCGAAGTCTATGACCGGATCTTGGCCAATATCGATCGAAACGGAGTGGTAGCGCGCGGGCCAGGCGATATCGTGTCGCGCGTCCGCAGCCAGCTGGACTCCGGCCTGGGTGGTCAGGGCGATGTGGCGCGCGCGCTTGGCATGAGCGTTGCTTCGCTGCGTCGGCGGCTGGCCGAGGATGGGCATGATTTTCGCCATTTACGCGCCGAAATGCTCAATGGCCGCGCCCGCCGCTTGCTGGAGGCGGGGCGGTCACCCGATGTCGTCGCCGATTTGGTCGGCTTCGCCGATAGCCGCAGCTTCGCCCGGGCATTCAAGCAATGGAACGGAATTACCCCGGCCCGATTTGCTGCCGATACCGTGAGCGAAAATGTCCTGTCTGATTGCGCGAGCGCGTCCTCGACCGGGCGATCTTCTTCCCGCTAAACTCCGCCCGTACAAGGCTTGGCGATGAGCACGGCCAACGGGGAGAGAAGGATGAATAACGCGAATCGACGCGTCCGCCTGCTGGGCATGCTGTGCGCCACCTCGGCGCTGATCTATGCAGCGCCGGCCGTGGCCCAACAGGGCATGCAAACAAGCCAACCGGTTGTGGATGAGGCAACCACTTTCCCCGGGGAAATCGTCGTCACCGCGCGGCGGCGGGCAGAATCGCTCCAAGATGTACCCATCGCCATCTCCGCCTATAGTGCGGAAGCGCTTGCCAACCTCCAGGCCGACACGCTGTCCGGTATTCAATATTCCACGCCCAATCTGTATCTGGACCAGGGGGACGCCGGGAATGCGGTCATCTACGTCCGCGGGGTCGGCCAGAACGACTCGCTTGCATTTGCCGACCCTGGCGTGGGCGTGTATGTTGACGATGTGTTCATCGCCCGGTCGCAGGCTGCCTTCCTCGAGATATTCGACGTCGAGCGGATCGAGGTGCTGCGCGGCCCGCAGGGCACGCTTTACGGCCGCAACACGATCGGCGGCGCGATCAAATTCGTATCCACCCGGCCGACCAGCGACCTGTCGGGCTATATGGAGGCAGGGATCGGCAATTTCGGTTCCGTGACCGCCAAGGGCCGGATCAGCGGCCCGATTGCTGGCGATGTGTTGAAGGGCAAGATCGCGCTCGCCTACACCACCCGTGAAGGCTATGCCGAAAACAGTGTGACGGGTGAAGATGACGGCGATGTCGAGACGCTTGCTGGGCGGGCGACCCTGTTGTTCCAACCGACCGACAGGATCGAGTTCCTGCTGAGTGGCGATATGCGGATTGACCGACCAGAAACGTCCCGCAGCCCGGTTCGTGAAACGGCTATCACCGGGTTTGACGGGACCGGCAACGTTACTTTCCCGGCATCCAGTTCCCCCTACCGCGTCGACGTCAACGCCAACGGCCTGAGCGATCAGACAGGCTATGGCTTTTCGCTGACCAGCCGCTTCGAAGCCACCGATCGGCTGACCATAGAGGCAATCACCGCCTATCGCTCGTTCGATTTCGACCTCAATCTCGATACCGACGGATCGCCATTGCCGATCCTCGATATCCTGCTGCTCCAGGAGCAGGAGCAGTTCAGCCAGGAACTGCGCGCGACGTACGACGATAAGGACGGACTCAGCCTGACCGCAGGCCTTTATTATTTCAATGACGACGATACGACCTTTTCCGGTGTCGACAATGGTGCTGCCACCCTGTTCGGATTTCCGGTCACCGCTTTCGGCTTTCCGACGTCCAGCCTTGCCGAAACCCGGCAGAAGACCGACAGCTATGCGGTTTTTGCCGATCTTACCTACGCCCTGACCCCACGGCTCAACCTGTCGGCAGGTGCCCGCTATACCTGGGAAGATCGCAGTTCGGCCCGACTGTTCGAAAACTTCTTCGATCCGACTGTTTCGGTGATCCAGGATACGCCCGATTTCCTGACCGGACTGGGCACGCCCGGAACACCGATTTCTGGCAAGGCAAGCTTCGAAGCGTTCACGCCGCGCGCCTCGATCAGCTATGATGTGACCGACGATGCACTCATCTATCTGTCGGCCTCGCGCGGGTTCAAGAGCGGTGGGTTCGACGGCCGTGCAAATACCGATTTTGGTTTTCGTGCGTTCCGTCCCGAATATGTCTGGAGCTATGAAGGCGGGGCAAAGACCAGTTGGCTCGATGGTCGTCTCGTGCTGAACGCAGCCCTGTTTTACAATGATTATACCGATGTTCAGGTCACATCCTTTGGCTCTGATCCTGTCACCGGAGTGTTTGTGAGTCTGTTTACCAACGCCGCATCCTCGCGTGCCTATGGCGCGGAGCTGGAACTATCAGCGCGGCCGACCGACGAACTGACCCTGACCGGATCGCTCGGGTTGCTCGATGCCCAATATCGACAGTTTGATATTCTGGTTGGCGGTGTCGTGACGGATGTCAGCGACAGGCGACCCGTGAATGCTCCTGATTTCAACGCCAGCCTCGGCGTGACCTGGCAGCAGCCGATCTCCAATGCGCTGGCGCTAACGCTTCATATCGATGGATCCTATCGGTCCGAGGTGGCGACAGAGATCACCGATTCCCCGGTGCTGCGTCAACCGGGCTATGAACGCCTCAATGGCTTTGTGGCACTCGGCGATCTTGATGACCGCTGGGAGGTTCGTGCCGGGGTAGAGAACCTGACCGACCAGGCTGTGCGAGTCCAGGGCTTCAATCTACAGGACTTTCCCGGAGTGCAGCTCGGCTTTTACGGCGCACCGGCAACCTATGATCTGCGCTTCATCCTGCGCTTCTGATGGCCAAGGATACACTTGCGGAAACTCTCGTGCTGTCCCACCAGTCACGGGCACTGCTGCGCGCCTATGACATGATGCGCGAGGAGTGGGCAGAGCGCTTTGAAAGCGAGGGGATAGCGGCGTCGCGGGCCTTTGCCGATGCCGTATTCGACCGGTTCCGCGGTCCCGAACGTGATATAGCGCCCGGCCAGTCAATTGACTTGACCGTGCCAGGTGGCGGCGGCGAACGTCCGGCCCGGCTTTACAAGCCCCAAACCGCAGACAACGCGCCCACCCCGCTGGCATTGTTCCTGCACGGTGGCGGCTGGTCGCTGGGGGGCATCCCCGCCTATGATGGGCTGGTCGGTTCACTTGCGGCGCTCAGTGGCGTCGCGATCCTCAGCCTTGATTACCGGCTGGCTCCCGAACATCCTTTTCCCAAGGGGTTGGACGACGCGCGGCGGGCGCTTGACTGGCTGCATCACTATGGCCCGACGATTGGCGGCGATCCGGACCGGCTGGCGGTGATCGGCGACAGCGCAGGGGGCAATCTCGCGGCGGTACTCGCGGGCGAAGCGGCGCTTGGCGACAGCCCCCCGATTGTTTGTCAGGTGCTGATCTATCCAATGACCGACGTAGCCAGCCCCAGCACCGATTTTCCTTCGCGCGCCCGCTTTGGCGATGGTCGCTTCTTCCTGATCGAAACAGCGATTGAGTTTGCGCGCGATGGCTATCTAACCGGCGTCTCTGTCTCTGCGGATGACCCGTGCATTTCGCCTCTGCTTGCGTCTGTTACGCAAGGCCTTCCGCCCGCGCTGATCGTGACTGCCGGCCATGATCCGTTGCGGGACGAAGCGGTTGCGTATCACGAACGTCTGCGATCGGCCGGGATCGACAGTATCCATCGCAGTTTCGATGACACCATCCATGCATTCGTGTCCTTTGGCGTGCTCGACCAGGCCCAGGCCGCGCGTCGCATGATTGCCGACTATTTGCGTCAGCGCATGGAGCCGTAACACAACCGAGCGGAACGATATGATGGACGGCGCTTTAGCGGTGGACCAATAATCATCGCGCTAACGTCCGCTTTCTCCGTTTCTGCATCCTGGAGCAGTTGGTTCATTCCACTCAATTGCTGTTGTCGAAAACAACCGAAGCTGGAGTCCCTTACCAAATCAGGGAACTACGCGGCCAGGCCCGAACACGCCAGACCCTTCCCCAAAACCCTCTTTCCTACAACCTTCCCCTTCTGGTAAACCGGCGTCATGATCCTGCGACTTTATGCTCTGCCTTGCGTTCGCATTCCTGCGCCTCGCTGGAACGCTTACCGGCCGCTGGGCGTTTTCTCTATCGATAAGGAGAATGTTGATCTTATCTCAAAATAGTCCGTGTCCACGGCCACCCTTTTTTGCGGTTTAGGGGGTGTGACCCGTGTGACCCTCGGCAAGATGATATTTCCCAGGTTCGCCTGTTTCCGGGATAGGTGGCGGAATGTACGTGATAGGGCGTCAATTTAAAGGGAACGGGTTTGGCATTCGAACCGGCTGGGTCCATGGAGGTGCGTTAGGGATTCGAACCCTAGATACCATTGCTGGCATACCGCATTTCGAGTGCGGCGCTTTCGACCACTCAGCCAACGCACCTCATAGACGGGGCAGCATGTAGCGATCATAGCGCGGCCCCGCAACCCATATTGGGGCGGGAACAGAAATCGGCGTGCAATGGGCACGGGCGCGGTCGGCAAATCTATTTCCAGCCGGATTCCCGTAACTTGCGCTCGGTTTCGGCATCAACCGGTGCATCGGCCATCATCTCTGCCGCCATTGCGTTGATCGCGCTGCTGGATGCCTGACGATAGTCGCCCTCCGTTCCGCCGGGCATAGTGCTGACCATCTTCCATCGCTGCCCGTCGCGGCAGCCGATGCCGGACACCGCTTCGCCGGTGAAGCTGCGGCAAATGGTTCCTGTCCTGGCGCGAAAGGTCAGGCCGATGCGATAATCGCTATCACCGGGCTGCACAGAGGCGAGCTGGGTCTCGAGGGCTTTTTCGAGAGGCCCGCTGGCGACGAGCGCCCCGTCCTGTGCCGCAAAGGGAGAGTCAGAAGCGGTCCCTAGTCCAAACTGACCGACGATGATACCCAAGGCCAGGGTTGCTGCCATTGCACCCCATTGGGCGACGCCCATCGATCGGCGTTGCCGCTTGCCGATGGCCCGGTCGGCTTGGCGGGCAGTGAAGCTGCTATCCACATTGGATGCGGCCGAGGCGCTCAGCATTGCGGTCAGACGATCGGGGATATCTTCATGCGTCACCGGGTCAAAATGAGCCGCCAGCCTGTCCCGCAATGCCCGCGCATTGCTGACCTGCTCCGCCAGAGCCGTATCGGACACCATCGCTCGCTCGATGCGCTTTGTCGTTACGGCATCGCATTCACCATCGACATAGGCCATGATCGTTGCTTCATCAAAGGTCATGCCGCTTCTCCGAGCGCGCGTTGCAGGGCTTCGCGGCCACGCACCAGGCGAGAGGTCAGGGTCCCGATCGGAATGTCGAGCAGGGCGGCGGCTTCCTTGTAGGCAAAGCCCTCGACCAGGACGAGCGATACCGCTTCGCGCTGCTCCATCGGCAAGCCGTCCATTGCACGGTCGACATCGTTCAGCTCCATCCGGCTTTCCATGCGCTGATGGTCGTCACCGGCGATATTGGCCATCGCGTCATCATCGTTTGCGACATGCTTGTGGCGGCCCGCCGCGCGTACCGTGTCGATCCAAATATTACGGGTAATTCTATACATCCAGCTATCCAGTCTTGTTCCTGCCTGCCACTGATCGCGCTTGTTCAGGGCACGCTCAAGGGCCATCTGACACAGGTCGTCTGCGTCATTGATATCGCGCGTCAGGCTGCGGGCAAAGCGCCGCAATCGCGGGAGTAGCTCCAGCAGATCCTGTTCAAAGGCCATTCAGCGCGGATATCCTTTAATCATTGTCTATGGATGAAACGACGGACATGGCTCGTTTAATCCACGAATGCAAAATAAATGCAATCATCTTGCGATTGCTAAAGCTTAACCGGCGCACAAGGAGGCCGACATGAAGAAAACCGCCAAATGGCTTGCCGCTGCCCTGTTGCTGCTTGTGCCCGCTGCTGCCTTGCCGCAGCTGGCGCTGCCGACCGTCAGTCCAGGGCTTCCGCTGCCGAATCAGCCGCTCGGCGACATTGCGGAACCCTTGCTTGATCCAGTGAGCGGAACGGTGGATGAGCGGGTACTCGACCGGCTCAGCAAAGCCGAACTCAGGTCTTTGTTGAACCGGCTCCGGGTTGATCGCGTCAATCGCTTTGTGCGCCAGAACCGCGATTATGTCGAGCTTGACCGGAACGGGGATCCTGCCGTGCGCGGTATATTGATCGCGACGGGCATATCCGGAGCGTCTCTGGATCGAGCAAGGCAGGCGGGTTTCCAGATATTGGAACGCACCGAGATCGAAGGCCTGAACCTCAGCTACGTGAAGTTCGCGACCCGCCCGGGCAAGCAGCTCAAGTCGGAGCAGAAGCGACTGCAAAAGCTCGCCCGTGAAGCAGATGTCAGCGCGGACAATATCTATTTCTCCGGCAGTTCGAATGCGCTGCCGGTGAATGGGTCAATATTGGCCAGCGGCGCGCTCGCCAGCGGAAACGCCCGGCCCGGTGCGATGGGGCTGATTGACGGCGGGGTGGTTCGCCATTCCGCGATCACCATGCCTGTCGAGCAGCGCGGTTTCGCCAAGGGCGCGCCCGTCGCCAGCAGTCACGGCACCGCGATTGCATCTTTGATTTCGGCCAGCCAGAAATCCGGTTCGCGCGGATTGCTGGCGGCAGACATATATGGCACCGATCCGGCTGGCGGCAATGCGACCGCCATCGCCCGGGCACTGGGCTGGATGGCGGAGCGGAACGTTCCGGTGGTCACGATCAGCCTGGTCGGGCCGGACAACGGTCTGCTGGGTCGCGCCGTTAAAGCTGCACAGCTCAAGGGCATGCTGGTCGTGGCCGCGGTCGGCAATGACGGTCCGGCGGCTCCACCACGCTATCCAGCGGCCTATAAGGGCGTGCTCGGGGTCACCGGGGTTGATCATCGCAGACGGGCGCTACCCGAAGCGGGTATTGCAACACCGGTAGATTTCGCCGCCCCTGGTGCGGGTATTAAGGGAGCATCGCCGGATGGCAAACTGGTGACACTGCGCGGCACCTCCTTTGCGGCACCGCTGGTGGCCGCGCGCCTGCTGTCCCATTATCCGGTCGCAAATATCAGCAAAATAGAATCCGCTGTGCGCGGATTGATGAATGAGGCCAAAGATCTCGGAAAAAAGGGGCCGGACAGGGTCTATGGCAATGGCCTGATCTGTGAAAACTGCGGTTTACGATAGGTTTGGGAAAATTTTTTGCGATTGTTGGATTAATACGCAAATCCGCATCGTTCTCTTTCCAGACGGCGAAAATATCATCGTCCTGTAAGGAGAAAGAACATGAAAAAACTTATCGTAAGCACAATGACCATCGCCTTGATCACCGCGGCACCGGCCTCGGCGCAACTGCTCGGGGGTAGTGGCGGTCTGGGTGGATCGCTTGGCGGCTCGCTGGGCAGCACTTTGGGTTCCGACACGATCGGCCGTACGGTCGGCACAATCAATGGTGCAGGTGATGTCACCAGTTCCACACGGACCGACCGCAGCATTGATACACGCTCGGGTAAGGTCGCTGCCGATGCAGACAGTAATTCAAACGCCAATGGTTCGCTGATCGGCGCGGCTGATTTGCCGAACAACGCAGTCTCTGGTTCAGCGAACGGCTCTGCGTCGGGTTCTGCAAACGGCAGCGCAAATGCCGGCCTGATCGGGACCGATGCAATCCGCTCGACCACCGGCCAAGTTGTTGGCACCGCTCGTAATACCGCGGGAAGCGCAAGGTCGGCGGCAAATGGCGCCGTATCCAATGCAGTCAGCAACGCGTCTGGTGCAGGCTCGATTGCCGGCAGCGTGACCGGTAGCGGCAGTGGCATGGCAATGGGTAATCTTGGCCAGCTGGCTGCGTCCGGAAGCACGGCGGCCAATGCCGGTGGCATGTTCGCGGTTGTACCGGGCATGCCCATCGAAGACCCCAAAGGCCGCATTGTCGGCCATGTCCAGTCGGTCAAACAGTCCGGTGCCGGCGTAGTGCAATCGGTGATTGTGGAAAGTGGAAATCGCACGGCAGAATTGCCCGCTGCCAGTTTTGCAGGATCAGGCGATGTTCTGGTGACCGGGATGAGCAAGGGTGAACTCAAAAAAGCGTCGAAAGCTCAGGGCCAGCCGGCCCAAGGCGAAACCAACCAATAACGAGGTCGTGGAAATGGTGCATATGACCTAGTCGCGTAACCCCCGTTCGCTGCACCATTTCTCGCGGGAAGCACGCCGGATGAACTCCGGCGTGCTTTTTTGGTTGTTTGCGCTGTCCCATGGCAGTTGTTTTCCAGTTTGATCGCCGCCCATCGCACGGTGAATTGACCCTTTCGCCAATAATAGCTGGGAAATGCTGTAGTTTTTTGGCACGATGGTTGTTGGGCAAAGGACATCTGGATGACCAAGAAAAAAATCGCTGACTATCAATCCCACTTGCAAGACGTCCTGGATGCTCCGGAAGGCGCGCATATCGCCGCTCTGTTTGATTTTGATGGGACCATCATCGCCGGTTATTCGGCCACGGCGATGTTGTGGGAGAAAATCAAGCGACGGGAAATGACCGCCGAGCAACTCGTCGAAACGATGAATGTGATGGCGCAGTACAGCACCGGAAATATGGGTTTCTCCGGACTGATGACCGGTGCGGCAAAATTCATGAAAGGCGTAACCGAAGAGAGCTATTTCGAATTTGGCGAAGAGCTTTACGAAAAATATATCGCGCGCAAAGTCTATCCCGAGGCGCGGGCCTTGATCGAAGCCCATCGCGCCAAGGGCCATACGATCGCCATCGTCTCATCCGCCACGATATACCAGATCGAACCGACCGCGCGTGACCTCGATATCGAGCATGTGCTCTGCTCGCAATACGAAGTCGAGAATGATGAATTTACCGGCAATATTATCCGTCCCCTATGCTTCGGTGAAGGCAAGGTTATCGCAGCCGAAAGTCTGGCTGCAGACTATGGCCTGGATCTCGACTCAAGCTATTTCTATTCCGACAGCTATGACGATATCGAATTGCTCGAACGGGTCGGCAAGCCACGGCCGCTGAACCCGAATACGAAACTGCGCGAAGTGGCGCGGGAAAATGACTGGCCCCTGGAACAATATGACAGCCGCGGGCAGGGCAAGCCGGTGGACTATATCCGGACGATCTATGCCACTGGGTCGCTGATCGGGTCGGCGATTGCGTCACTGCCGATCTGGGCTTTAACGGGTTCCCAGCGCGAAGCGATGAATTTTTCAACCGGATTGTTCGGTGATATTGCGACCGCGCTGACCGGCTGCGAGTTGGAGGTGACCGGTGAAGAAAATCTGTGGACGTCGCGTCCCTGTATTTTTGTTTTCAATCATCAGAGCAAGGCTGATGTGATGATCCTCGCCAAATTGATCCGTCGGGATATGGGCGGGGTGGCCAAGAAGGAGGTCCGCGACACGCCGGTGATTGGCAAGCTGATGGAACTGGCCGGAACAGTGTTCATTGACCGTGCCAATGCGAGGAGCGCGATCAAGGCGATGGCTCCGCTGATCGATGCCATCAAGGTAGACGGCAAATCCATCGTCATCGCGCCGGAAGGCACGCGAACCCTTTCGCCGAAACTCGGTCCGTTCAAAAAGGGTGCCTTTCATATGGCGATCCAGGCCGGTGTGCCGATGGTGCCCATCGTCATTCACAATGCGGGAGATGTTGCTCCCAAAAATGAATTTCTGATGCGCCCGGCGAAGGTCAGGGTTGAAGTTTTGCCTGCCGTGGACACCAGTAACTGGTCGGTTCGGACGATGAATGACCATGTCGCAGAGGTGCGCGGGATGTTCCTCGAGGCTTTGGGGCAGGCTGAAGAAGAGGAAGCGCTGGCCGCGCTGGTTGACGAGGAACCCACACCGGCAAAGAAACCGACCGGTGCAAAGCGATCGCGGAAACCAGCCGCGGCAAAGAAGCCGGCGGCAAAAAAGAAGGTGGCTCGGAAGAAGCCCGCGAGACGAAAATCTGTCACCAAGAAAACCGTTGCGAAGAAGCCCGCAACCCGATCTTCCCCGCCAAGGAAACCAACTGCGGCCAAGCCGACAAAAATGCAGGCGGCGGAATAGCCTGAAATCAAGGAGCGGGGATGGAAAAAGCAGCATCAATGGCAAATTCCGGACCGCTACTGGCGAAAGGTCCGAAGCTATTTATCATTGATGCGCGCAATGGTGTCGAACGTCGCTACCTGCTCGATTGGCTCCACACTTCCATTGCCGAGGGCGGACCCGGCCGGAAGCTGAATTGGGTATCCTTGCCGATTTCCGATGAACGGGCGAAATTGCGTCTCGGGACCTTGGGAGAGAAACTGAAAGAAAATCCCGACACCTTGGTTGTACCGGTTCGTATTGCCTGGCGTATCCCCAATTTTGAAAAAAGCCGTGCGGTCAAAATGCGTCATGTCATTTTCGGGGATCCGCGCAACCCGGGTAATTTTCGCGCCCGCTCCATTCTCTTGCGCGACAAGCGCCGCGCCCATTGTCTGGCCGGACAACCCGCTACGATCGGCGAACTTGAGCAACGATTTGCCGAACTCAGCAAAGACTACGACCAGACCGACAATATGGAGTTTTCTGCCTTTGTGGCCCGACAAGCGGGTCTCGTGCTCGACATTGCCGAGCGCGGATTGCGGGGGCGACGCTATAAGGTGCCCCGGCATGTCGCCGACGGTCTGCGCAGTGATGGGCGGTTCCGGGCGGCAATGACCCAGCTTTCGGGTGAACTGGGCGAGAGCGAGGTGGCGCTTTACGAAAAAGCCGCAAAATATATGAAGGAACTGATCGCCCGGCCCAGTCCGATGTTTATCGACATGAAGGCAAAACTCGACCGGTTCATGCTGTCCCAAGGTTATGAGGACGAGGTGGTTTTTGATCGCAAGGAACTGACCCGGCTGCGGCAGACGATGCGGAACCATCCGACGCTGCTGCTGTTTACTCACAAAACCTATATCGACGGTGTCACGCCTACCGATCTAGCCTACCAAAATGACTTGCCGCTGATCCACGTTTTTGGCGGAATCAATCTTGATTTTTTCGGTCTCGGTTTCATGTTGCGCCGGGCCGGTACCATCTTCATTCGGCGAAGCTTCGAGAATAATCCCGTCTACAAGCTCGTTCTGCGCCACTATGTCAGCTATTTGCTCGAAAAACGTTTTCCGATGACCTGGGCGTTCGAAGGCACGCGGTCGCGGCTCGGCAAGCTGATGCCGCCACGCTATGGCCTGCTCAAATATGTCATGGACAGTGCGCACAGCAACGATATCGAAAATGTGCATATCATCCCGGTCGTCACCAGTTTCGATCTGATCCGCGATGTCGAGGAATATGCCAGCGAGCAGACGGGGCGGATCAAGAAACCGGAATCGCTGAGCTGGTTCATAGGCTATCTCCGCAGTCTGCGAGAGCCAATGGGCAAAGTCTATGTAGATTTCGGCGAGCCGGTGATTGTGGAAAAGGCACCCGATCCGAATGACCGTCTGGCCTTGTCAAAAATGGCTTTTGAAGTTGCCGTACAGGCCAATCGAGCCACGCCGCTGACGCTGACTTCGCTGATGTGCCTTTGCCTGCTCGGCACCGCTCCGCGAGCGATGACGGCAGACGAACTGCGCGCGGCGATAATCTTTTTGACCGGCTGGGCCAGAGAACGGAATATCCGGCTGAGCGACGACCTGACTGCCGAAAATATTGCCGGTTTTCAGCGTGTCGTCGAGACGCTGGTGAATAACGGGCTGCTCGTTCGCTATGACCAAGGTCCGACGCTGGTCTACACAATCGAGCCCGATCAGCATCCGATTGCGAGCTATTATCGCAATTCCATCATCCATCATTTTCTCGAGAAGGCGATCATCGAATTATCGATTCTGAAGGCACGGGAAGTTGATGACCAGAAGACCGAAGATGTGTTCTGGGATGAGACTGACCGACTTCGCGACCTGTTCAAGTTCGAGTTTTTCTATCCCGAGAAACAACAATATCGCAAGAATCTGGAGGCAGAATTGCAACGAGCAGATCCACGCTGGCAGACCAAGCTGGCCGAGGGTGGTGTCATGCTGGCCAGTCTCACCAACCGTTTCCAGCCGCTGATCGGCCACGCGGTGTTTCTGCCTTTCGTGGAGGCCTATACCATCGTCCTGGATATCCTGTCGCGGCTGGAGCCCGGCAAGGCTATTGACAAGAAGAGCTGCGTGGCCCTGGCCTTGAAGGAAGGGCGGCAGGCCTATCTGCTCCGCCGGATCACCAGCGAGGCCTCGATTGGCAAGATCCTGTTTGAAAACGGCTTCAAAATGGCGGCGGGTCTTGGTTTGACCGGGGAGACCAATGCGGATACGATTGCGGAGCGGAAGACGCTTTTGCGAAAGTTCCGGGCACTTTCCAGACGGATGGAAAAGTCCCGGCTCGAAGTGCTCGCTCTGGCCGACAAGATATTTGAATGAACCGGGTCGCCAAAAGGACATAACCGATGACCGAGCAGAGCAAAATAAGCCAGTTGAGCGCCCAGGACGCGCAATTTCTGTATATTCAGTCTGCGACCAACCTAACCCATGTGATGGCCGTCTATATCTATGACCCGTCCACAGCGCCCGGCGGGAAGGTAAGGTTCAAGGACATAATCGAGCATATGCGCAATCGCCTCGATATCTCGCCGATGTTCAAGCGGAAATTATACCGTCTGCCGATGGATATCGATCACCCTTACTGGGTCAAGGACGAACATTTCGATCTTGAGGCGCACATCTCGCACGGCCGCCTGCCGGAGCCCGGCGACTGGCGGCAATTCTGCATTCACGTGGCTCGTCATCACAGCAAGCCAATGGATATGACCCGGCCACTCTGGGACATGTACGTACTGGAAGGTCTCGATAATATTCCCGGCTATGCCAAGGGCAGCTATGCTATTTTGACGCGGATTCACCATTCCACCATCGACGGCGTGTCTGGCGCGCATTTCTTCGCGGCTCTCTCGGACAAGGACGCAAAGGGGACTCCGGCAATCCCCTTGCCGGAAGGCCAGTCGGCGGCGAGCGATCTTCCATCGATATCCGAGGTTTTGACTCGCGCCGTCAGCAGTACGGTCACCTCACCCGTAAAAATGGCGCAGGCAATGCTGAAATTTACGCCCGCCCTGCTGTCTTCGGCGCAAAAAAAACTGGCGGGCGGCAACGAGAAAACGGAAACGGGCGTGCCTCAAACCCGGTTTAACAGCCCCGTCACGCCTCACAAAATGTTCGATGCGATCACCTTTGATCTCGAAGAGCTGAAGAAAATGCGTCTCAAAGTGAATGATGCGACACTCAATGATGTCGTGCTTGCGATCTGCAGCGGAGCCTTGCGCCACTATTTGACCAAACACAGGGAACTTCCCAAGGATTCCCTTGTTGCTATCGCACCCGTCAACGCGCGCAGCCGCTCGGGTGACGAAGCCAATCCCGGCAACAATATATCAGCGATGACAATCAAAATCTGGTCAAATATTGCCGATCCGATCAAGCGTCTCGAAGCGATCAAGGACACGACACGCGAGACCAAAGCAGCAAAATCGGGGCTCAGTGCGCGGATCATGACCGATTTAACCAAGCATATTCCTGGTGTTACCATGGCGGGTGTCGCAAAAATTCTGACCGACGAACGCTTTGCTCCGAAAATGAGCAACTTGATGGTTTCCAATGTTCCCGGACCGCAAATGCAGCTATATATGAACGGAGCAAAGCTCACACATCAATATGGTCTGGCACCCCTGGCGCACGGCATGGGCCTGTTTATTGCGGCCCTAAGCTATAACGGAACGATCTCCTTCAGCATCATTTCGGACCGAAAAATAATGCCGGATATTGAGTTTTTCCGGGAATGCCTGCAAAGGGCGTTTAACGAACTGCGCGATGCCAAGCCAAATGCTGATGTACGCCGTCGCAAAAAAGCGGCGCCGGCAACAAAAAAGAAGGTGGCGCCCAAAGATGGTTCGGTGATGTATCGACGGGTCGCCAAGAAACCCAGAACAGTCGCATCGAAAGCGATCGGCGGAGACAAGCCGGCATGAGTTAGGGAGCGGATAGATTGCACCCCGCCCGATTCCCGGGCGACCAACGATACCAATCGCAATTCTGGCGAAAGAGTGAACCAAAGATGATCCTGAACACGACTTTGAAGATGGAAAAAGCAATGGCGCAGGCCAAAAGCTATTCCGAATGGTCGAAAGCAGCGAAAGCGCACGACAAGTCAACCGGAGTCGACATATGGAAAGGAGCCGACGAGAGTAAGCATTTTGACTATAAATCCATCCGCCGTCGGCTGAAACGCCTCTCCAAGCTTTGGAAGGCGCAGGACAATGCGGGGCTTCTTTATGCTCTGAATGAGGGTATTCACGGAAATATGGATGGAATGGGCCATGCCCGCCTTCACCAGAAAGCAAAATTTGGCACCAAGCAGCTGATCCAGGACTATGTCGACGCGATTGTAAATTCGCTCGAATATCTGGCGAGCGACAAGGTGACCGATATCCCGTTCGAGGAAAAGCTCGATTTTTTCCGGCGGGCGCAGCATTGCTATGGACGATCGGCCTTCCTTATGAGCGGTTCCGGTGCATATCTCTATTTTCATGTCGGGGTTGCAAAGGCGCTATGGCAGGAGGGATTGCTGCCCGATATCATGTCCGGTTCCAGCGGCGGCTCCATCGTCGGCGCTTTGATCAGCACGCATATCGATAAAGATATACCGCAATTTTTCAAACCGGAAAATCTGATCATCGGCACAGATCATGAAGACGATGAAAAAGGCGGATTGCTGGGCGGGCCGAGACGCATACGCGCTGACGAAATACGCCAGCGGCTGACAGATTTGCTTCCTGATATGACATTTCAGGAGGCCTATGAACTTACCGGGCGCCATCTCAATGTCTCCATTGCACCGGCTGAAAAGCATCAGACTGCACGCCTGTTGAACGCCATTGCATCTCCCAATGTCTATATTCGTGAAGCGGTGCTGGCTTCCTGTGCGGTTCCGGGCATCTATCCGGCGGTGACATTGGCGGCAAAAAATCATCGCGGCGAGCGGGTTCCCTATCTGCCCAACCGCAAATGGGTTGACGGTTCGGTCACCCATGATCTGCCGGCGAAAAGACTTGCGAGGCTTTATGGTGTCAATCACCATATCGTCAGTCAGGCCAACCCGCTGGTGACGCCTTTTGCCACGGATTTCAGCCAGAAACGCAATCCGCTCTCTTCTCTTCGCAGCGCGTCGACCGCGACCATGAAAGCATGGTTCAACGCCAATGTCGAAATTATGCAGAAGCCGCTGTCCTATTTCCCGCGATTGAACAGTATGGCGAATATGGCGCTGTCGGTTATCAATCAGGACTATACCGGGGACATCAATATCATACGTCCGACAATGTTCTGGGGTCCATCCAAGATATTGAGCAATCTACCGATTGAGGATGTGACCGAACTGATCCAGCTTGGCGAACGCACGGCATGGCCGAAAATCGAGATGGTGCGCACACAGACCAAGATCAGCCAGACGCTGGACCGGATTTTGTTCAAATATGAAAGTGAACTGGCGCATGATCACGAATTGGTCGTTAAAAGGAAAATCGCTTGAAGCATGAAGACGGAAACTTGCGACTTCCGGCGAAATCAAGGGCAGCGGGAGCGAAATTATACTGGCAGAAATGGCTGCCCGACGGCAACCCCAAGGCGCTAATCCTGCTCATTCACGGCTATGCCGAACATTCGGGGCGATACCGATATTTTGCAGAACATTGTCTGAGTAAGGGCTATGCTGTCTATGCGATCGACCATTGGGGGCACGGCAGATCGGATGGCGCGCCGGGTTTCGTCCCCGGATTTTCAGTGTTTCACGATGGTGTCGATCAGTTGCTGGCCCAAGCCAGGCAGGACTTTCCCGATGTATCCATTGTGCTTGTCGGACATAGCATGGGTGGTTTGATCAGCGCCACATACCTGCTGTCGAACCAATCCCAATTTGCCGCCTGCGTGCTCTCCGGTCCGGCGGTAAAGGCGGCGGAGGAACCTTCTGGATTCCTGAAGGCAATGAGTGGTTTTCTGTCCCGGTTTTTCCCCAAATTGGGGGTACTAGAGCTTGATCCGAGCGGCATCAGCCGCGATCCGCAAGTGGTCGCCGACTATCTCGCCGATCCGCTCGTCTATAACGGCAAAATGGGGGCAAGGCTGGCCGCCGAACTGCTCGGCAATATGGCAATAGTTCAACAAAATGCCGGACAGATTTCGCTGCCGCTGCTGATGCTCCATGGGGAGAAGGACAGTCTGGCCGCCGCGGAAGGGTCCAGATTTCTGAATGCCCATGTGTCCTCTCGCGACAAGATGCTGAAAATCTATCCGGGTTTGTTCCACGAAATTTTCAATGAACCGGAAAAAGACGAAGTTCTGAATGATATGACCGACTGGCTCGACACACGACTGCCGGCAGGAAAGAGGTAAGAGCGGACCATGGAAATATTCATCATCATTCTGGGAATCGTCATGGTGGCGTTGATGGCTCTCTATGTACTGTTCCCGCGCACTTTGTTCGGCTTCTTCAGAGATGCCTTGCGCCGAAAAGGCAAATTGACGGTAAAGTCGATCAAGGTCGGTGATATGCTTTGGCCTTATCTGGAAGGCGGTTCACCAGACGGTGAGCCTCTGCTGCTTCTGCACGGTTTTGGCGGCGACAAGGATAATTGGGCGGTTTATGCGCCAGAGATTGTTGGCAAATACCGGCTGATTGCTCCCGATCTTCCGGGGTTCGGCGAGAATATCAGAGATATCAGCCGTGATTATGACATGGCTACTCAAGCATCGCGTGTGCGGGACTTTCTGGATACGCTGGGAATTGAAAAATGTCATATCGGCGGGAACAGCATGGGCGGTTTCGTGGCACTGCGATTTGCGCTCGACTATCCCGAAAGACTGATTTCCATGACACTGTTCAACAATGCAGGGGTAGTGGGAGACAAGGAAAGCGAACTTCAGAAGGAAGCGCAGAATGGAAAAAACCCTCTGGAGATTCACAGCCCCGACGATGTGAAGCGGATGCTCGCATTTGTCGCTCACAAGCCGATGAAGGTTCCCGGACAGTTCCGGAAAATCTTCTACGAGGATTTTGCCGTGCACCGCGAATTGCTCGACAAGATATTCTGGAACCTGGTCGAAGATAGCACGGGCAACCCACTGAATGACCAACTCGATCAGGTGAAGACGCCGACACTCATCATATGGGGTCGTCATGACCAGCTGATCGATGTCAGCTGTGTCGATGTGCTCGAAAATGGCATTCCCAACGCAAAATCGGTCGTGTTTGAAGATGTCGGCCATGTTCCGATGATCGAAAATCCCAAGGGCACCGCGAGGCATCACCTCGAGTTCCTTGCAAAACACTGAAATTCCCTTCAGTTTAAACTCGATCGACTTCCAGTAGAGGAGTCGTCGAGAGAGGGGTATTTATGGAATTGAAAGTCGGATTGCTGGGTGGCGGCTCATGGGGAACCACGGTGGCGTCTCTGGTGTCGCGCAACGCGCCGATAAAGCTTTGGGCGCGGAATCCGGCAACCGTCCAGGATATCAACGACAATCATTGCAACAGCAAATATTTGCCCAACGTAAAATTACCGCGAACCTTGACCGCTACTTCTCAAATCGGCGAGGCTGTATCGGGTGCAGACGTGCTGGTGATGGGAATACCCTCCAATAATTTTCGCAGCGTATTGGAGGAAGCGAGGCAGCATCTCCGACCGTGGGTTCCCGTTATCAGCCTGACCAAGGGCTTGGAACTGGCAACCAGCAAACGGATGACCGAAGTCATTGAGGAGGTTCTTCCAGGCCATCCTGTTGGCGTTTTGACCGGCCCCAATCTGGCACGCGAAATCATGGCCGGGCAGGCAGCGGCCAGCGTCATCTCAATGGAAGATGAGATTATCGTGAAACAGTTGCAGCAACTTTTCCACTCGGGCCTGTTTCGCGTCTACACCAATACCGATCTGCTGGGTTGCGAGCTGGGAGGGGTGCTGAAAAACATCATCGCCATCGCGGTCGGCATGGGTGATGGTCTGGGGGCCGGGGATAATACCCGGTCGGCCCTGATTACCAGGGGGCTTGCAGAGATCACCCGCCTGGGCGTCGCCATGGGCGGGAAACCGGAAACCTTCTCCGGCCTGACCGGTATGGGCGATATGATCGCCACCTGCACCAGTCCACTGAGCCGCAACCGTCATGTCGGTGTCCAGCTTGGCAGGGGGCGCCATATCGACGAGATAATCGATGAAATGCTGATGGTGGCGGAGGGGGTCAAAAGCGCACCAGCGGTGATCGCTCTGGCGAGGAAATACGGCGTCGCCATGCCAATTGCCGAGGATGTGTTCGAAGTTACCAAAGGCAATCGCACTGCTGTGCGCGCGTTCCGCGGATTGATAAATCAATCGGCCGGAGCCGAGTCAGAGGCGGGTTGAGGACAACTGGCTTGGGGTGAGTTCAAGTACCCCAAAAAAACACGCAAATCAAAATTGCGCTATGTCAGAACTGTGACATTTATTAACGATATTAACGAATTCGGGTGAACTATCTTGACTCAAATGATTCAAATATAAGCAAATTTCTGAGTCAATTAAGCATGTTAGGAAATCTTCTTGGTTTTACTTGCGTTGAAATGGGGCATACCATAAAATTCAATACCGTAGGCAGCGGAATTTGCTAGGCTAAGTATCGCCAAGCACCTTTGTCACACAGGGAGTATAGTATGGAATTTCGCAGTCGGGCGGCCAATGATGCGGAACAGCGTTTGCTGATCGAAGCGAATGATATGCTGGTTCAGGCTTCGTCCACTTCTGAATCTGATATTTTCAGGAAAGAGTTCCAGGAAATCGAACTGCGATTTGATCGTTCCGACGAAATATTCTGGTGCTATATGAACCAGAAATCCCGGCCAAGCTATACTTATGAGCTTGGCGACGAGATCCAGCAGGTTCAGGACTGGATCCATTCCAACTATGCGATGGATGGGTTAAAAAAATCAGATCCCCTGCGTTATTTCGTGTGCGGCTCGCACACGCCCGGTATTTATAATCTTGGCGGTGACTTGAAACATTTTGCAGAATGTATTCGTCGCCGTGATCTGGGAGCATTGAAGAAATACGCTCGCACCTGCGTCCATATGCAATATGAAAACAGCACCGGCTTTGGAGCGCCCATCATAACCATGGCTCTGGTGCAGGGGGATGCCCTGGGCGGTGGTTTTGAACACGCATTGGCCTTTGATATATTGGTTGCCGAGAAAAGCGCGCGGCTGGGATTGCCCGAAATATTATTCAATCTGTTCCCGGGCATGGGCGCATATAGTTTTCTGCGTCAGCGCCTCGGCCGCAAAGAAACCGAGCGGTTCATCCTTGACGGCAAGCTGTTCACCGCCGCCGAGCTATACGACATGGGTGTCGTCGACATATTGGCAGAAGATGGCATGGGCGAAGCCGCGATCATCGAATATACCAAGCAAAACCGCAAACGGTTTCACGCGGAACGGGCTGTCTATCGGGCGCGTAAAATCGCAAATCCGGTCAGTCTCGAAGAGTTGCTGGAAATTACTGATACATGGGCCGAGACTGCGCTTTATCTGGAAGAGGCGGATGTCCGGAAGATGGAGCGATTGGCAACCGCGCAGGATCGCCGCATTCAGCGGTCACTACGAGCGGTCTGACGATCAAATGGTTCTGCAGATTTGTTTTTGGCAGTGGCGTCCTCGCAACCGGCTCCCGAAACGGAATCAAGGTACATACGTATATCGATAACTAGCCGTTCAATTTTTTCGAGATATGCGTGCCGCTGATTCTTGAAATTCCGTTCACTGATCACCTCGAGTTCTGCACATGTTTCCGCGAGGCGGAACGCGCCGACATTCGCGGCTCCGCTCTTGAACGCGTGGGCATGAAAGCGAAAATCATCAACCGATTCATCGTCGACCGATTTCCTGAACGCAATGAGAATCTCGCTAGCATCTTCTAAATAGGTCTGGATAATGGATTGGACAAAAGCCTCATCTCCAATCGAGAGAAGATAGTCCAACTGAGCCGGATCGATAGCGGAGGGATCCGGCCGAAGTTTTTGACCGTCGAGATTACTGACCACTCCCAACGGATCGGAAGCGATTGTGTCTTCCCCTCGAGCGACTGTATTGGCCGTCAGGGACGCTATGACTTCGATCAACTCGCTTGCCTCAATAGGTTTTGTCATCCGAAGATCCATGCCGGCGTCGAGACATTTCTTTTCCGTGTCCCCGGTTGAATCGGCCGTCAGACCGATGATCGGAATATGTTTCCGTGGACCCTCAATCTGACGCCATAGTCTGCAGCATTCAATGCCACCCATCACTGGCATGTTGACGTCCAGAAACACAATTTCGAAAGCGCTTTTCTCAAGCTCTTCAAGCGCTTTCTCGCCATCTGCAACTATTGTAACTTCATGACCGGCATTGGCCAGGATTGTTTCAAGCACCATCTGGTTTGTGCGGTTGTCGTCAGCTATCAATACCCGAACGGGGGATACTTCGGCCGACTGGATATCGACCCTTGAATCTGACCGATATTGCGCGTTTGAGTTGTTAAAGGAACAGCCAATCTGGACGGCGCTGCGGATAGCGCTGAAATCGGAACCCGCAGGGAGAAGCGTGGCGAAGGCCGCTCGCAGTTGAATATCCTTCAGATTCTTCTCTTTGCCTTCGGCAAACAAAACTGGAGGAAGCTTGGCTTTCCGGAACGCAGCCCACAGCGGAGATTCGTCATCGTGTTCGTTCGCAATGGCATCATCCAGCAGAGCAATATCATAGAAATCAGTGTTCCGTTGCTCAAGAATTTTTTCGATGTCAGCTGATTCGTCGCACTGGACATGGTCTAAGATTATTGCTTGATTTTCGACATTGCAGATGACTGGCGCATGCTCATTCCGTGTCAGAGATAGAATTCTGACCGTATCTGCATCGGAATCAAGATTGTCGACTTTCAAGCTTTCTGCCGGGAATGACAAGGTAAAGGTGCTGCCTGCGCCTGGTTCGCTGTCGACAGAAATATGTCCACCCATTTGACTGGCCAGTTGATGGCAAATTGCCAATCCCAATCCGGTTCCCCCAAATTCGCTTGCAATCGTATCATTTGCCTGCTGAAAAACGTCAAAAATTTTCTGTTGGGCCTCCATCGGGATGCCGGGGCCGGTATCAGTCACCGACAGCCACATCTGCTCATGCCCATCCGCCGGATCGATGCCACATCTCAATGTGATTGATCCGGAATTGGTAAATTTTACCGCGTTGGAAGTAAGGTTGATAAGGATGTTACGGACATAGTCGAGTTGACCAGAGATGATTCGATCGCTGCGCGGTTCCGCCTGAAGGATGATCTTGAGGTTTTTCTCGTCCGCTGTAATTTGCATGATCTCGCGAACTTCGGAAAGAACGTGGACAAGCGAAAATGGCTTGGGATCCGGTAGTTCATTGCGGGAATCCGATTGCGCAAAATTTAGTAGCTGATTGATCAGGTGCAATAAATGACGGCCTGCAGATACGCTGGTCGCAACCATCTGATGCTGTTTTTCCGGCAATTTCATATCGAGAAGGTGGGTGCCATAGCCAATAATAGCGTTCAGCGGCGTACGCAATTCATGGCTGATACTGGCGAGAAACAGACTCTTGGCCTTGCTCGCCTTCTCGGCCTCTTCCTTGGCTTGGGAGATTTTGGTGATCAGCGTCGAGCAATATGCTGGTATCACCACCAATCCTACCAGAAGGCCGGTCGATAGCGAGGGGTTATCACGCCAAAAGTCGACGGTATAGACAGTCCATCCGAATGCGATAGCCGCCATCGCCGAAGCCAGAAAAAGCCACGGCACTCCAAAACGAAAGCCATTACCGAGAATGACCCAGAGCATGAGTGGGTAAAAGGCCTCACTGCTCTCGCCCCCGACCTGGAATCCAAAAGCTATAGCGCTGAAGTCCGTAACAAGACCCATGAATCGTCTCAAACTGGAGGGCTTTCTGTGGATGTGATAGGCTATCGCGATCGCGAGGCTTACTATGAAATAAATGCCGAAACCGATGATCAATTCGGAGGGAGCACCCAATATTGCGCAAGTCGACCCAGCGAGCACAATCAAAATGATCCGGTTCTTGATCATTTCATGCTCACGATCACGCGCTTGGCCGTCCATACCATAGTGTGAGTCTATGTGTTGGTCTTGCGTTTTCGGGAAGGTCCTGGAACTTTGGAATAGCACGTGGATCAACCTTCTGCCGATCGACCAGGTTGATGAATCTTCCGGCCGTCAAATAATTTGCGGAGATCTTCGGCCCGTTGCGGACGCGCAATCTGGAATCCCTGGATTTCATCGCAGCCCGAAATCCGCAGCAAATCAAGCTGCGCTTCATTTTCAACCCCTTCGGCGACAACACGCATATCTAGCGCATGGGCCAGATGAGCGATGGTTCCGATTATGGCCCTGTCCGCCGCGCTATGTTCGATGCGGGATATAAAAGTGCGATCAATTTTGAGACAATTAGCGGGTAGATCTCTGAGATATTGAAGGGAGGAATAGCCGGTCCCGAAATCATCAATCGAAATTCCTACGCCATGACTGCGGATACGTTGAAGCGTTGCCCGGACTCGTTCATTATTGTCGATAAGCAGTTCTTCGGTTATCTCGATAGTAATTTTGGAGGGCTCAATTTGGTTGTCTTCAATACTGGCGAGCAGTTCGTCGCAGAGATTATCATTTTGAAATTGTCTCGGTGAAACGTTGATTGCTACCCGCGGCAAATCAATGCCCTTATCCGCGTGGGCCTTTATTTCACGGCATACTTCACGAATCACCCAATGACCCAGTTGTTCCATCAATCCGCTGTCATCAGCAACCCGGATGAACTGGATCGGCAGTAACCGTCCGCGTATCGGATGATTCCATCTGATCAGAGCCTCCAAGCCAACATATTCAAGGGTTTTGGCGTCAACAATTGGCTGGTATTCCAGCGAAAACTGATCTTTGGTGAGCGCATCGCGCAATTCGTTCTCTAGCGCAGCATCGGCTTGCGCAATTTCGTTCATGTCTTCCGAGAAAAACCGATGGCAGTTTCGGCCATTGGCCTTTGCGTCATACATGGCAAGATCCGCCATGCGCAGGACTTCTTCATACTCGTCGCCATCACCGGGAATGAGGCTTACACCGATCGACGCACTGATAACCTGACCGACGCCACTGATCGCGTATGGTTCGCTGATCGAGTTCAGAATTTTGGTACAGCGCGAATTGATCGAATCCACACTTTCGAACTTGCTGAGAATAATTGCAAACTCGTCACCACCGATGCGTGCAGCAAAATCGTCAGGACTGATAACGTTGGAGATGCGTTCTGCGACTTCTCGCAGAAGGGCGTCGCCGCTATGGTGACCGCGGGTGTCGTTGATGATTTTGAAGCGGTCCAGATCAAGCAGCAATAGCGCCGCCTCGCTATTCGATTTCTTGCAATTATCAATTGTGGATTTGACGTTTTCAGCGAGCAGCACCCGGTTGGGAAGTCCGGTCAGCATATCATGCAGAGCCAGGTGGGTTCTGTGTTCCTCGGCAAATTTCCGGGCGGTTATGTCAACCGCTGTTGTCAGAACACCAATCGCTTCGCCTTTGTGGTTGAGCAGGGGCGATTTGTTGCAGTGAAAGATCAGATCAACGCCATCGCTGGTGATTTTTTCTTCATAATGGGGAATGGCAAGGCCGGATTTCAGAACCAGCTCGTTCCTGCGGCGAGAATTGGCGGCCAATGCCGGTTCGAAAAATTCAGCAAAATCCAAACCCACCATTTCATCCGGATCTTTGTCGAACAAGGCGGATTGATAGGCGTTGGTAAACAGGCATTTTCCGGACCGATCTGTCGCGTTGATCATGATCGGTATCGTATCGATAATCTGTTCGAGCATGCTTTTTCCCGAGGAGCCATCATTTGACGATGTTGCGCCGACCGTTGCATGCTTGCGCTCGATTTCCGACGCACGCCGGCGCAGAGTTACACTTTTCTTGCTTTTGGTCAGCAGTGACAGAGCGCGGTTGCAGAATTCGACGTGCGAAACCGGGCTTTGCAGGAAGTCCGTGGCACCTGCATCCAGCGCGGCAAGCCGACATTCGCGATCTTGATGAGCGGTAATGACGATAGCCGGGATGTCACTGGCGCCCGGCATCATCCTGACTTTCCGGATAAATTCCGCACCGTTCATTTGCGGCATCCGATAGTCGACCACCATCAGATCCGCTTGGTTGTCACGCAGCCAATTCAATGCCTCGACAGGGTCCGCATGAGTGACGGCGGAATATTTTTCCCCCATCAACGTCACAAACTGAGCATATATTCTCAGATTGGTTGGCCGATCATCGACTATCAAAACGCGCGTGTTCATGGGAATATGAACTAACAGCCTATGCTCAAGATAAGGTTAACGCCCAATTACGAATTATTAATGCTATATTCCAGTAAGTTAATGGTCTTTGATCGCGACAAAGATTCGTGTCTGCATTCAACAACGTTATATCTTCTCCTGCGACCGCGATTTTACGGGTGACAGCTTGTTCTTGGACACATCGATTGGCCCGCTCGTCGAGTATCAGCATTGAAGGATTGCCGTCTCATCTCCGGTCGTCAAAAAGGTCAAGCGAATTTAAAATGTGTATTTCGCCAATAATTCCATTTCAAAGGTTTTAAAGCGCTTTGGTTACCGTCCGGCAACTGGCGGAAAAAATACAATGTTTGGTGATCGACATTGATTTTTTTGGCGATTTTTTGTTAAAGTGCTTGAGCAATTTGTGGAGTAGGGCCGCAGTCTCCACAACTGCTTGTCGGCGCTGTGCAATCAATCCAATATTTGCTTGATCGTTCCGGCGGGACCATGGGGGGTGATCAATGATCCGACTGGGGATCATGATAGTCGTTTTTCTAGCCGTGATTTGGCCAGCGATGGTCGAAGCCAAACGCGTTGCGCTGGTCATTGGCAATTCGGCCTACGTCAACACCGGTTCGCTATCCAATCCGGTCAATGATGCCCATATTGTTGCCGATTCGGCCAGGAAAGCTGGCTTTGATGATGTTATTGTTGCGCTCGATCTCACGATAAGTAGTTTTCAACGTGAGCTTCGCACGTTCCGGGAAAAAGCCAATGGTGCGGACGTTGCCATGATCTACTATGCCGGTCATGGCATGGAGGGGCAGGGGACAAACTGGCTGATACCGATTGATGCCGAACTCAAAACTGCATTCGATCTCCCCGATGAATCTATCAATATTGAACGGATGATCGAATCGGTTTCGGGCGCGCGTATCAGGATGGTTGTCCTCGATGCGTGCCGCAACAACCCGTTTGGCAATGGCTGGGCTGCCGGGACCCGCGCCGTTGCCCGAGGGCTTGTGGGCTTCGATGCTGATGGTGTGCTGGTTATTTATGCAGCGGCGCCGGGACAAACCGCAACCGATGGTGACGGGTTCAATTCACCCTTCGCGAAATCGCTCGCGAAACATTTGGAACAACCAGATTTACCACTTCAGATGTTGGGTGGTGCGGTACGCGATGACGTTCGGGCGGCAACCGGGGGTAATCAGCGCCCATTTGTAAGCGGCAGCATTACCGGGACGCCTGTTTATCTTGTGAAGCCATCACCGACGCAATCGAAACCGGCGGCGATACCGGCAGCTACCACACGATCACCGGCAGCGTCCTTGTCGACCGCAAATCGTGCGACCATGGATGCCCTGATGTGGCGCGGTGCCAATGCTGCCGGATCGTTGACCGCCTACCAGGCCTATATCAAGGAATTCCCGGAAGGGCTTTTTGCCGACCTGGCAAACAAGAATATCGCACGTTTGCGTGGTTCGACCGGGGCAGTTGTTACCAATCGGCCCAATACTGCAACTGGCAATTCTGTTCAATCCTTGGTTCCGAAATCGGGATCTGCGCCTGATCTTCGGGAATCTAGTGCCAGTTCTTCGCCGGCGAATAGTCTCACCGACACCTCGGTTTCGGCGGCGTTGGCCATCCCCGATAACGTGCCTGTACAACAAGATATTTCACCTCTTCGGCCGCCGTCAACCGATCCTGGCCAGATGTCGAAATCAGAGTTGGCTTATGTCCCGCCAACGAATGCCGAGCCGGAATTGCCGGCCTTGCCCCCTACACCGCTGTTGCCCACCGAAGGCTACCCGGATTGCAGGGAAGATCACCAAGTCTATGAAATGCCATTCGACAAAGCGGAAGACATCAATCAGTGCACGGTCAAACTGGACAAATATTTCAGTGAAGTTCTGACGCCGTTTCGCGAAAGAATGATCGAACATCAAAAAGCTATCTCCCAACTTTATGTCGATAAAGTCGGCGGCAATATGCAATATTCTCCCAGTCGGCAGGATGGTTTTTACGAGATGATGATGCAGGAACATGCAGATTCGGATCCTGAAGGGGTCAATCTGGCGGATTATCGGGCGGCGGAAGCGCGATATCAAAAGGACCGCGAATATTTGCAGGACCGTTTTTGTTTCAATACCGGTTGCGGCGGATATCCGGTGCCGGAATTTGATGTGAAAAAGGCGCTGGCGCAGTCGAAGGTCAGAATGGATAGATCGGCTGGAAACAAGGATGGATCGGTTGAAATCGCGAGCGCGGACGCGGCTGCAGAGCCGACCAATAAGAAGAAGAGAAAAAATTCCGGCAATGAAAACTGCAAGGGTGCCAGAACCGGCGGCGGGCTGATCGGTGGTTTATTGGGCGGCGTGATCGGAAATGCTGCGGGCCTGGGCAAGGTTGGGACGGTACTTGCCAGCGGAGTGGGTGCTGTGCTTGGTGCGGAAATCGCCTGCCGGCTTGACGAGAAAGAGCAGGAAAAAGCCGCAGAAGCCACGATGACCATTGTCCAGAAAGAGGAAGTTGGTGCCGTCGCGACATGGCAAAGTCCGACCCGCGCTGATGTTTCAGGCTCATCGATGATTACCGCGCTGACCGCCGAACCGGATGGCAGAAAATGTCTGAGCATCACGGATGTTGCGATCATCGACGGCGAGGAAATAAAAATAGCGAAGCAGATGTGCCGTGGTGCGGGCGAGAAAAATTACTCACTGATGGCCTAGCAGCGGACCGGGCGACTTTGTCGAATAATTGAAAAATTGATGGTCGGGAAGAGAGGATTCGAACCTCCGGCCCCTGCGTCCCGAACGCAGTACTCTACCAGACTGAGCTACTTCCCGATCCGTTCACATTTTTCTGTGCGAGGGATGCGATTTGCTGTTTATATGCCAGTCGGATAGCCGATTCAAGCGATTGTCCGTCCGCCGCGCTACGATACCATGTCCAATCTGGTTGCCCGACAGTCCCGTCAATATTCCGATTGCGAGAAGAATGATGGGACCGAAACTGTGTAAATATGACATCGCAATCATCTGGCCGGTTGAGGATATGACCAGAGCGGTCTAGCGTTTGCAGAATACTTGGTTGGAGAATGATGGTTTGATTCCCGGACAGCATTATGAGCAGCAATATCTCGACCTGATGCGGCAAATCTGGACGCACGGCGACGAGCGTGTGGATCGTACCGGCGTGGGCACGCGCGCCACTTTTGGTGCGACAATGCGCTTTGATCTCGCCAATGACGCTATCCCGCTGCTGACGACCAAGCGCGTATTCTGGAAAACGGCGACGCGGGAAATGCTCTGGTTTCTCACCGGCGATACCAATATCCGCGAACTGGTGAAACAGAAAGTCCATATCTGGACCGACTGGCCGCTCGACAAATATCGGAAGGAAAGCGGCGAGCAGATTGACCGGGAGGCGTTTGAGCAGCGGATTATCGAGGATGATGTTTTTGCAGAAAAATGGGGCGATCTGGGTCCGGTTTATGGCAAGCAATGGGTCGACTGGCCTCGCTATACGCCGGTCGGCGAGGGGCTTTATCGTCGTGAGGAAAAAGGCATCAACCAGATCGCCGCCCTGATCGACGGGATTAAGAACAACCCCGGTTCGCGGCGCCATATCTTTACCGGATGGAATGTTGCCGAGCTGGACCAGATGGCCTTGCCCCCCTGTCACAAGACCTATCAGTTTTACGTCTCCGGCGGGAAATTGTCCGGGTTGCTTTATCAGCGCAGTTGCGACCTTGGTCTGGGCTTTGCATTCAATGTTTTTTCGGCGGCGCTGCTCATCCGGATGATCGCACAGCAATGTGATCTCGAACCGGGAGAACTGGTGTGGAATGGCGGCGATGTGCATCTTTATCTCAATCACGCTGATCTGGTAGAAGAGCAGATCGCGCGCCAGCCTTCCGGTGCCCCCAGGCTGAAAATTCTGGGCAAGCCCGATTCGATATTTGCCTATGATATAGGCGATTTCGAAGTGGTGGATTATACCCCCCAATCGCATATTTCTGCGCCGGTGGCCGTGTGATATGCCGAAAGGGCAGGGTGATTGACCTAAATTGGCTTTTGTAATATTGTAACAGCTAATTGAACGAATATTGCAGCGCAACAATTGCGCTATTCTTGCTGGAGAGGCCCGATGGCGGACAAAAAACCCAAAAGCAATCTGCCGCCACTTAGTCTGCACGTGCCGGAGCCGAAATTTCGTCCGGGTGATGCCGTAGACTATAGCGATCTGGAAATTCCGCTTGCCGGTGAGCAGGCGCGGCCGGATATCAACACCGCACCCAAGGATATGCGGGACATGGTCGATGATATGATCCGCGTGCTGGATGACGATCACAAGGCCGTTGGACCATGGAATCCCAATCTGGATGACGAAACGCTGCTCAAGATGCTCCGCACGATGGTGCAGGTGCGCACGTTTGATGACCGGCTGCACCGGCAGCAGCGGCAGGGTAAAACCAGTTTCTACATGAAATCCACGGGGGAGGAGGCGACCTCGGTTGCCGCCGCCATGGCTTTGCACGCGGACGACATGTGCTTCCCCAGCTATCGCCAGCAAGGAATCCTGTTTGTCCGTGGTTATCCCTTGGTGGAGATGGTCAATCAGATTTTCTCGAACAAGGCAGACAAGCTCAAGGGCCGCCAGCTGCCGATCATGTACAGTTCGCGGGAGCTGAATTTCTTCAGCGTATCGGGCAATCTGGCGACCCAATATCCGCAGGCGGTGGGCTGGGCGATGGCCAGCGCGAGCAAGGGTGACAGCCGGATTGCCGCCGTATGGTGCGGCGAGGGTTCGACCGCCGAGGGTGATTTCCACGCGGCGATGACATTCGCCACTGTTTACAATGCCCCGATCATCATGAATGTCGTGAACAACCAGTGGGCGATCTCGTCCTTTTCCGGTTTCGCCGGCGGGGAGCGGGCAACTTTTGCCGCTCGCGGTGCCGGATATGGCATCGCTGCCCTGCGGGTCGATGGCAATGATCCGCTGGCCGTTTATGCGGCAACAAGCTGGGCGGCGGAACGGGCGCGGACCAATCAGGGCCCGACCCTGATCGAGCATTTTACCTATCGCGCCGATGCCCACAGCACCTCCGATGATCCTGCGGCCTATCGAAGCGCGCAGGAACGGGAAGAATGGCCGTTGGGCGATCCGATCATGCGGCTCAAGCGGCATCTGATCCATCGCGGCGTCTGGAGCGTCGAGCAGCAGCAGGCATTGGACGAGGAATGTCTCGAGGCGGTCAAGGAAGCGGTCAAGGAAGCCGCCAAAAACGGCATATTGGGCCACGGCCTCCACCAGCCATTCGAAACCATGTTTCAGGATGTATTTGAAGAAATGCCCTGGCACCTCAAGGAACAAGCCGCACAGGCCAACAAAGAGCGGGAAATCAAATGGCCGTCATGAACATGATAGAGGCCATCAACAGCGGTCTCGAGAATATGATGCAGCGCGACGAGAATGTCGTCATTCTGGGCGAGGATGTCGGCTATTTCGGCGGCGTTTTTCGCGCGACGGCCGGTTTGCAGGAAAAATTCGGCAAGACCCGCTGTTTCGATACGCCGATATCGGAATGCGGGATCATCGGCGCGGCAGTCGGCATGTGTGCTTATGGTTTGCGGCCGGTGCCGGAAATCCAGTTTGCCGACTATATTTATCCGGGCATGGATCAGCTGATTTCGGAAGCGGCACGGCTGCGCTATCGTTCGGCGGCTGAATATACTGCGCCGATGACGATCCGGTCGCCCGTCGGCGGCGGCATTTTTGGCGGCCAGACCCACAGCCAGTCGCCCGAAGCGATGTTCACCCACGTATCCGGCTTGAAAACGGTGATTCCGTCCACACCCTATGATGCCAAAGGCTTGCTGATCGCCTCGATTGAGGATAATGATCCGGTCCTCTTCCTTGAACCCAAGCGGATCTACAATGGTCCGTTTACCGGCTATTATGATAATCCGGTTGCGCCCTGGTCCAAATTTGCCGAATCCGAAGTGCCCGAGGACCATTATACCGTGCCGCTCGGCAAGGCGAAGATCGTGCGCGACGGGGATGCGGTGACGGTGCTCGCGTATGGCACGATGGTCCATGTCGCGAGGGCCGTGGTCGAAGAACATGGGATAAACGCCGAGATCATTGACCTGCGCACGCTCGTACCGGTGGATATCGAGACGATCGAAGCGTCGGTAAGAAAAACCGGCCGCTGCCTGATTGTGCATGAGGCTACGCGCACCAGCGGCTTTGGCGCGGAGTTGTCGGCTCTGGTGCAGGAACGCTGTTTCTACCATCTCGAGGCGCCGATCGAACGGGTCACGGGATTTGATACGCCCTATCCGCACAGCCTGGAATGGGCCTATTTCCCGGGACCGGTCCGGATAGGGGAAGCGCTGGAAAAAATTGTCGGGGATCTGAAATCATGAGCACATATACATTCAACCTGCCTGACATTGGCGAGGGTATTGCCGAAGCGGAAATCGTCAAATGGCATGTCAAGATCGGCGATGTCGTTGCCGAAGATGACCAGCTTGCCGACGTCATGACCGACAAGGCGACGGTCGAAATGGAAGCCCCGGTTTCGGGCAAGATCATCGCCTTGGCCGGTGAAGAAGGAGACATTATCGCGATCGGTTCGATGCTGGTCGATATCGAGGTGGAGGGCGAAGTCGATTTAGACGAAATGGAAGATTTGGAAGCATCCGGCGCGGTTGCCGAGACGCCGGATCAACCGGAATCTGAAGCCTTGGCTGCATCTCAAGTTACTGAAAATAAAGAAAAAAAATCGAAGGAGTCGGCGAAGCCCAATCTTAAGAACGAGTCTGAAGAGACTCCGGTTGAACCAATATCTTCTGACGGCAAGCCGTCGCAAGACCAGGGGCATAAAGTGCTCGCCACACCCGCCGTGCGCAAACGGGCCGCCGATCTCGGTGTCGATCTCAGCCAGGTCAAGGCCCAGGGGGAGCATATCCGTCACAGCGATCTCGATGCCTTTTTGAACTACGGATCCGGGCAGGGCTACCGGCCCGCCGGGGCTTCGCGAAAACGCGATGACGAAACAATCAAGGTCATCGGGATGCGGCGCAAGATTGCCCAGAACATGGCCAAGTCCAAGCGCCATATCCCGCATTTTTCCTATGTCGATGAAATCGACATGACCGAGATCGAGGACATGCGCGCCGACCTCAACGCCAATCGCGGTGATCGACCGAAACTGACCATTTTGCCGCTAATTATTGCCGCAATCTGCAAATCCTTGCCCGATTTCCCCATGCTGAATGCAACTTTTGACGACGAAGCGGGCGTCGTGACCCGCCACGGCGCGGTGCATCTCGGCATGGCAACGCAGACCGCGCAGGGTTTGATGGTGCCGGTGCTGCGCGATGCGCAGGATCTCAATATCTGGCAATTGGCGGCCGAAATTGGTCGTTTGGCCACCGCAGCGCGCGAAGGAAGTGCAAAAGCGAACGAATTGTCCGGCTCGACGTTGACGCTGACGTCGCTCGGACCGCTCGGGGGTATCGCGACGACGCCGGTGATCAACCGTCCGGAAGTGGCGATCATAGGTCCCAACAAGATTGTTGAGCGTCCGATGATCATCGATGGCGAAATCCACGCGCGCAAGCTGATGAATCTCTCGATCTCGTGCGATCACCGGGTGGTCGACGGCTATGATGCCGCCAGCTATGTCCAGGCGCTCAAGCATTTTCTGGAAACGCCGGTTTTGCTGTTCGCTGACTGAGGTCTGGCGTTTTGCGCGCGTTCTTGTCGGCATCGGAGTTTTTTTGAGCCAGGACCGCGCTCTGGGCCTGACTGACTGCAATTTCACTTGGTCTGGATTGCCTTACCCCGCGGCAATTCGCGTGGCTTTGATCACTTCACAGTGCCACGAAAAATCAGCTTCCCTCCCGAACCTGCGGAAAGAGAACGATTAAATTTCCATTTCACATGCGTTACATCGGTCATGAGAGCGGGACGGGCTTCGCCCGTCGCACTGGGAAAGGTGAGGGCCGAAAGGGGGCCCCAGGTTTTGCCTCCGTCAACCGAGACAATTTCGGTGCCATCAGCCGTTCCATTGAACGCAACTGTTCTGGGCAGCGGATTGGTGACAGAGAAATCCGACGCCGGCGCGCTGCCGACATTCTTATATTTGACGACGAACACGAGATTGTCGCCGGGTATGACGGTTGTGGGCTGTTCGAGCAGCACCGAGGTGGTGCCGTTCGGTTTGGCCACCTTGCGTTCGACAAAAACATCGCTCGACAAGCGGACGTTATTGGCCGCCAGAGCAGCGCCCGGCAGGATCAGTGCCATTCCTATGACAAGTCGTTTTAGCATGTTGCTATACCCCGATTAACATCAGTCAATATCTGGCTGGATTGCGAAGGTGCGTATCTGTCCGCCCGGAACCGTGTCCAAAGACACGGCAATTGCCACTGCCCTCGTAAAAATCCTCATCGGTCAGTGTCGCGGTGTTCACAAGCTAGGCTTTCTGGATAACTCATACCGCCCATATGCCCGAGAAAGACAAATATTTGGTAAACGGATTAAATGACGTCATGAACCCCCGACCAGTCAAACCGCCAGATAACGGGGCATCGCCGTGGTTAATCAGACGGTCGTTTCGCCATGATCAATCCGCTGAATCGAAATCTCTGCAAGTGGCCATCACCTCAACCGAATATTCGCAAGGTGTGAAATCCATGTCTGGCGCGACGATATAAACGGACCATAATTGACGCCCGATCGCGCCATGATCCGAAATATGCAGGATATTCGAAAGAGGGTAGTTGACAGGGAAGCGGTGCTCTTCTACTTGCGCTGCTTCACCGCCATTGCAGGCGCATATGCGGGTGTAGCTCAGTTGGTTAGAGCGCCGGCCTGTCACGCCGGAGGTCGCGAGTTCAAGTCTCGTCACTCGCGCCATTTC
>JBLWTQ010000017.1:0-76229 GCA_048270065.1 Parasphingorhabdus sp.
ACCGGAATTTCTTTTACCCCCACCAGCGCTGGCAGTTCTGCGGACTGCGGCTTGCCAAAGATATCTGACGCAAAGGACCACCCCCCATGGACATGACCACTACGCTTGTTGATCATACCTTTCGCAAGGACGTAAGACGCTGCTTTGAAAAACAAACCTACGCGATTCCAGCGCGCTGGCTCTATGATCGGCGCGGATCCGAACTGTTCGAGGAGATTACCGAACTTCCCGAATATTACCCGACCCGGACGGAGACCCGGCTGCTGATGGACAATGGGTCTGCTTTCGCGGCTGCTGTCGGGGCGGGGCGGGCGGTGATTGAATTCGGTTCGGGCAGTTCGACGAAGACGCCCCACTTGCTGAAGGCGATCGATCCCGCCGGCTATGTACCGATCGATATCAGCGGCGAGTTTCTCGAACACAGCGCATCGCTGCTGCAGGAGGAATTTCCGGACCTGCCGATCCATCCGGTCGAGGCCGATTTCATGAAGCGGGTCGCGTTGCCCGACGCGGTTGCAGATATGCCGAAACTGGGCTTTTTTCCGGGTTCCACCATTGGCAACATGATCGCCCGCACCTCGGTTGACCTGCTCCGTTTCATGCGCGAAACGCTGGGCGAGGGGGCGCAACTTCTGATCGGTTTTGACCGGATCAAGGATGAGCAGATACTGGTCAATGCGTATGATGACAGCGCCGGCGTGACGGCAGAATTCTCGCTAAACCTGCTCCACCGGATCAATCGCGAACTGGACGGCGATATTCCTGTGGAGAAATTCCGGCATATCGCTCTCTGGAACGATCTTTATGCCCGGGTCGAAATCTATCTCGAAGCACTGGCTGATATGGAATTGTCAATCGACGGGACCGGCCATACCTTGGTCAGGGGCCAGAAAATCCATGTCGAGAACAGCCATAAATATGGCCTGCGCGATGCCCGTCTGATGTTGCGGGCTGGCGGCTGGACGCCGTTGCACGAATGGAGCGACGAGCGGGACTATTTCACGCTCATGCTGGTCGAAGCGCATCCGTTCAAGCACGCGCCCTAAAATCTAGTTGTCGGCAGTCGCTGCCTGGTCGCGCTTGCGATATTTGGCCCGCCAGACGGTGATCCATTCATAAGCGCCGCGGCACTCATTCATCGCGCTGGCATCGATCAGGCGAAACCGGTCACCGTCCCAGACATAATTTTCGGCGCTGCCGCAGTCGCCGAGTCCGCGTCCCTTGCCATAGCTGCTGAGCGTCTGATCCTGTTCATCCCAGCTGGCGTTGACCAGTAAAGGCTGGTTGCCTTCCCCGCCCCATGTCGGCTGCCGATCAAATTTGGCGGGTGTGAACGTCCAGCCACCGGAATTGTCTTTCCGATATTCGCCGATATACGGTGCGCTGGAAAAATTATAGGCGCCGGAGCCGCATGATATCAGCACCAACGCGCGATATATGTCCCCGCGCTTGCCGAGCGGATAGGCCTGATCCTCGACCAGACCGTAGCGATCTTCCTTGCATCTCGAATCCTCGGCGAGAGCCACGAGGGCACTGGCTTCGGGGACCAGCTTTGCGGATTCCCACTGGTCAACGACGATCATCGGTAGATCGGTGTTTGCGGGCTGGAACGCCCGCGACCCCCGGGCAACCAGAGCGGTGCCGGTGCCCGCGCGATTTTGCTTCTGATCGATATAGCGCAGGGCCGCAGACGAACCGGCCAGCGAAATCCGGGTGATATTTTCACCACCGGGTCCTTGCACGACCAGCCGCTTCCCCCTGATGATCGCCCCGGCGACTTTTTTGGCATCCTCGCCAACAATTTCGATCGGATAGTCGCCCTCCACAATCGGACCGGTATCGACCAGCTGACCATCAACCATCATCTGGTAGCGGTCAAACCCCTTGCTCTCGAACAGGACGCGAATCTTGAAAATATCGTCACTGCCAGCGGTGCGGATTATGGAAATAGGCCCACCCCACTCATCGAAGCGCGCTCCGTCTTCTTCCGGCAACAGCGATACCGCCTCGCAATTGCCGCCATTGTCGCAGCCTGCGGCCCAGTCCCTGAATGTCGGGATTTCGCCCGTCTGCGGAACCGGCAGCGCGGCAGTTGTGGCGATTGTGGCAAACAGGCCGACGATGAAAGTGAGTGGGGGCATAATTGCAATCTAGCCAGTTTGACCGACAATCGCTAGTGGCTTGTACTATTACGATGAACAGCGCGAAAGGCATGGAATGAAAGCAATCGGCATTATCGGGTCGGGGCAAATGGGCGCCGGTATCGCGCAGGTTTCGGCGCAGGCGGGCTATCATGTCTATCTGTCGGACGTCAGCATGGAGATTGCCGAGCGCAGCAAGGAGGGTATTGCCAAGCAGCTGGCGCGGCTGGTCGAAAAGGAAAAAATCGATCAGCAGGCGGCCGAAACCGCCTTGGGTCGAATCGAACCGATCGTTCAGCTCGACCCGATGGCCAATGCCGACCTGATCATCGAGGCGGCCACCGAGCGGGAAGAGGTGAAACGACAGATTTTCGCCGCCGCATCCGAAGTCCTCGGCCATCAGGCGATCCTCGCCAGCAATACATCATCGATATCGATCACCCGGCTGGCGCAGTCGGTGAAGGATCCTGCGCGCTTTGTCGGGGTGCATTTCTTCAATCCGGTTCCGTTGATGGGGCTGGTCGAAGTGATTCGCGGTCTGGCGACCAGCGACCAGACCGCGGCGATGGCGAGTGATTTTGCCAAAGCCGTCGGCAAGACCCCGGTAATGGCCAAGGACTCACCCTGTTTTGTCGTCAACCGCATCTTGCTGCCGATGCTCAACGAGGCTTTTTTCGTGCTTGGTGAAGGCACGTCTTCGATGGAGGATATCGACCGCGGCGTACAACTGGGTCTCGGGCATCCGATGGGACCGCTCACGCTGGCTGATCTGATCGGACTCGATACGCTGCTGGAAATCCTGCGCGTGCTGCAGAATGACTTCGGCGATCCGAAATATCGTCCCGCCCCGATCCTGACGAAATATGTCGAGGCCGGCTGGCTGGGTCGCAAGACCGGCAAGGGCTTTTACGACTATTCGGGCGAAGTGCCGGTACCGACGATGTAGGATACAAAACTGTCCAAGTTGAGCAGTCACGGCGCGATGGTCCAAAGGTAGCAATTGTCTTCGAACGACCGAGAACAAGCATATAGATGGAGAGATGGTGTGAGCGAAGAAATCAGGGGCTTTACAGTTGATATCCCGAAGACCGCGCTGGACGACATGGACATCCGGTTGCGGCACGTGCGCTGGCCCGATCCGGAGCCGGTCGATGACTGGTCGCAGGGCATACCCCTCGACTATGTCAAAACGATCGTCGAACATTGGCGGACCAGCTATGACTGGCGGCGCTGTGAGCAGGAACTCAACCAATATCCCCATCATCTGACCGAGATTGACGGCGTCGATATCCACTTCATGCATATACGCTCGCCGGAAGCGGGTGCCCGCCCACTGATCATGACGCACGGCTGGCCGGGTTCGATCATCGAATTCATGGATGTTATCGGCCCGCTGACCAATCCGGTTGCGCATGGCGGCGAAGCAAAGGATGCCTATCATCTGGTGGTCCCGTCGCTGCCTGGATACGGGTTTTCCGGCAAGCCGACCACGACCGGATGGGGAATGGAAAAAATTGCACAGGCGTGGGACGTGCTGATGACCCGGCTCGGCTATGACCGTTATTTCGCGCAGGGCGGCGACTGGGGCGGGATGGTGACGTCCGTCATCGGCGCGCAAAATCTCGGACATTGTGCGGGGATCCACGTCAACCTAGTGATCGTTGGCCCGCCATCCGAAGAGATAATGACCAATCCGACGCCGGAAGAGCAGGCGTCGCTGGCGCATTTTGCAGCCTATCAGTCGCAGGGCGCAGGCTATGCAGAAATCCAGCGGACCCGGCCGCAGACGCTTGGCTACGGCCTGGCCGATTCTCCGGTCGGACAAATGGCCTGGATCATGGAGAAATTCCAGGGCTGGTCCGACGACGCCAAAGCTCCGGATGACAATTTCGACTGCGATCGTTTGCTCGACAATGTCATGATCTACTGGCTCAATAACGCCGGTGCTTCCTCCGCGCGACTGTATCGCGAAAGCTTTGGTGCACCCAATGTCGACCCGATCCAAATTCCTTCCGGGTGCAGCATTTTTCCCCATGAAATCATTACGCCTTCGCGCCGCTGGGCAGAGCAACGGTTCAAAAATCTGCGCTATTGGAACGAACTGGATCGTGGCGGTCATTTTGCCGCGATGGAAGTGCCGGAATTGTTCATCGCCGAAGTGCGGAGCTGCTTCGGCGCGATGGAGCTGTAGCGGCGCGTGCTGGCCCTGATCATCCGGCGGCTGGTGACCGCGATACCGACGCTGCTGGTGATCATTTTGGCTTCTTTCTTCCTGATGCGGTTGGCGCCGGGCGGGCCGTTTGACGGGGAACGGCCGCTCGACCCGGAAACCCAGGCGGCTTTGCAGCAGGCCTATGGTCTGGACCGGCCATTGTGGGAACAGGCATGGCTCTATGTTTCGCGGCTGGTGCAGGGTGATTTCGGGCCGTCGCTGGTCTACCGCGATTTCTCCGTATCGGAGCTGATTGCACAGGGGCTGCCGATTTCCCTGACTCTGGGAGGGCTGGCGATATTGCTGGCCTTGGTCATCGGGGTGACGGCGGGTCTTTTTGCCGCTGTGCAGGCCGGAAAGACCGCAGACAAGACGATCATGATGCTGGCGACTGTGGCTACCGCGCTGCCGACCTTTGTTACCGGACCCGCCCTGGCGCTGTTCCTTGGCCTATGGCTCGGCCTGCTGCCGGTTTCGGGAACCGGTGATGGCGGTACCTGGCTGATCATGCCCGTCGTTGCGCTGGCGCTGCCGGTGTCCGGGGCTATCGCCAAGCTCACCCGCGCCGGACTGGCCAGCGTGCTCAAGCAGGATCATATCCGCACCGCGCGGGCACGGGGTCTGTCCGAAACCAGGATCCTGTTCAAGCACGGCCTGCGGCCCGCTCTCGTTCCGGTGGCAAGCTATCTGGGTCCGGCAGCGGCGGGCCTTTTGACCGGCGCGGTCGTGGTCGAGACCGTCTTCGCACTGCCCGGACTGGGGCGCTATTTCGTCCAGGGCGCGCTCAACCGTGACTATCCGCTCGTGCTCGGGGTGGTCACGCTCTATGCCGCGCTGATCATAGTGTTCAACCTGTTCGCCGACCTGATCTACGGCTGGCTTGATCCCAGAATGCGGGAAAGGTGAAGCGGTGCTGAAGCGCCATTTCCCGCTTTTGATCGTTCTGGTGCTGGTGGCGCTGGCTCTGCTGCTGCCGTTGCTGCTGCCTTGGACCTATGACCAGATCGACTGGGATGCCGTCCGTGCGCCGGCGTTTAGCGGATCGCATATATTCGGTACCGATGAAATTGGCCGGGACCGCCTGGCAAGGCTGGCGGCTGGAACCCGGATCACGCTGATGGTCGCGCTGGCTGCCGCGCTGGTTTCGCTGATCGTAGGCATCGCCTGGGGCGCGACCGCGGGTTGGGTCGGCGGCCGGATTGACGAGGTGATGATGCGGATTGTCGACGGCCTCTACGCCCTGCCGTTCATGTTCATCGTCATCCTGCTGATGGTGGTGTTCGGGCGATCGATATTGCTGGTATTTGTCGGCATCGGGCTGGTTGAATGGCTGACCATGGCGCGGGTCGTCCGCGGGCAGGTGATGGCGCTGAAACAGCGCCCCTTCATTCTCGCGGCAGAGGCTGCGGGCACTCCGTCCCTCGCCATCATCCTGCGCCACATCCTGCCGAATATCGCCGGCGTCGCGCTGGCCTATCTGATGCTGACCGTGCCGCAGGTGGTGATGGTCGAGAGTTTCCTCTCGTTTCTCGGTCTGGGTGTGCAGGAGCCGCTGACCTCGCTCGGCATATTGGTCAAGGAAGGCGCCGACGATATGGATATGGCGCCGCTCGGCCTGGCGCTGCCCGGCGGTCTGCTCGTGGTGATACTGGTCTGCCTGACCATTGAAGGCGAGCGACTGAGAGACCGGTTCTCATGAGCCTTTATGAGATCCGGAATCTGGCGGTGGATATTGCCGGCAAGCGGCTGGTCGAAGATGTCAGCCTGACCGTCGAGGCGGGGCAATGCACCGCGATTATCGGCGCGTCCGGTTCCGGAAAAAGCCTGACCTGCCTGACGCCGTTCGGACTCACACCGGGCACGGCCATCGGCTCGATGGTACTGGACGGTATCGATCTCGCCAGCGCCGACGCCGGTCAATTACGCCATGCACGCCGCAGGCTCACCGGTTTCGTGTTTCAGCAGCCCCTGACCGCATTGACGCCGCATCTGACCGTCGGCGCGCAATTGCAGGAAGCGACGATGCAGGCCGGATCGGCGCGGCCATCGCGGCGGGAACTGGCGCGCAAGCTCGAGCGGGTTGGCCTTTCCCGGCCCGACGAGCGGCTCGATCAATTTCCGCACCGATTGTCCGGCGGGGAACGGCAGCGGGTGATGATCGCCGCCGCCATCGCGCACAGCCCCGAACTGCTGATCGCCGACGAACCGACCAGCGCGCTCGATGCAAGCTTGCGAGCGGAGATCATGGACCTGCTCGACGACCTGCGCGCCGAACAGGGGCTGGGGATGCTGCTGGTCAGTCACGATCTGGCTTCGGTTGAGGGCCATGCCGACCAACTGGTGGTGATGGACAAGGGGCGGGTGGTGGAAACCGGCCCGGTTGGAGTTATAATCGCCAATCCGGCAGAAGATTATACAAGGCGACTGATCGCCGCCACGCCGCGTCTTGACGAGCCATCGCCGCAACTCGGTCAACCCCGCGACCTTCTGCTCGAGACCAGGGGTGTGGACGTCGAATTTCATCGGCCCGGCTGGCGTCGCGGCAAGATTCAGGCCGTGGCGGAAGCCAGCATCATGGTGCGGCAGAGCGAATCATTGGCCCTGGTCGGCGGTTCCGGTTCGGGAAAGTCCACGCTCGGGCGCGCCGTCGCCGGTATCGGTCCGGTGTCGAAAGGCGAAATCCTGTGGCAGGGGGACGCGCTGCCCGAGCGCCGCCAACGCAGTCTGGAAATGCGCCGGCTGATCCAGCCGGTGTTTCAGGACCCGGTCGCCAGTCTCGATCCGCAGTGGCAGGTCAGCGATATTGTGACCGAACCGTTGCGCAATCTGCGTGCCGACCTGACCAGGGCCGAACGGACAGAGTGGGCGCGGCAAGCCCTGTCCGATGTCGATTTGACGGAGGATTTCCTGATCCGCGTGCCCGCCAGTTTGTCGGGCGGCCAGGCGCAGCGGGTGGCTATTGCGCGGGCGATAATTGCGGCTCCACAGCTACTGGTGCTGGATGAGGCCACATCCGCGCTCGATCCACTGGTCGGCGCGGAAATTCTCAGGCTTCTCCTCCGGCTGCAGGTGGAAAACGGACTGAGCCTGCTGTTTATCACCCACGACATCGCCGCCGCCCGGCGATTGTGCCACCGGATTGCGGTGATGGAGGAGGGGCGGATCGTCGAAACCGGCGATATGCAGGCGGTCATCGACGATCCCCGGCATCCGGCGACACTGAGACTGGTCGCCGCCAGTTGAAAAAGGGGCTACCCGATTGTCCGGGCAGCCCCGCTTTCAGCGTAATTTGCGTTAATTTAGAAGGAAACGCCGAGGGTAAAAACAATCGCGCTGTCGGTAAAATTGTTGATCGATGGCGCATCGGTATCTGTATAGGCCAATGTCGCTGTCAGGTTATCGGTAATCGCCCAGTCCGCGCCGACCATCCAGTCGACATAATCGTTCACGCCAAGGATGCCTGCGGGATTGCCCAGAGACCCTTCGTTGATTCCGATATTTGCGTTCAAGGTGATTGGCGTATTGGGAATGCCGGCCGAAGCACCCGTGTAGATGTAAACATTATCGGAATTGCCGAGGCTGTCCTGGCTCCAGGCGTAGGCAATGCCGCTGGTGAGTTCGACCGGACCGATCGAACCGGAAACCGAAGCATAGGGTTCGAAATAGTCGCTGGGTCCCGCGACTCCGCCTTCGCCATTGGGGTAGACATAATATAGCAGGCCGGCATCCAGCGTCAGCCCCGACATGACTTCGCCGGACCAGCCGCCGTAGATATCGAGTTCGGTGTGGCCATATGTAGGACTGTCTTCAATGGAAGAACCCCAGGTGCCGATATAAAAGCCGCTTTCGTGCGCGACATCAATGCCGCCCTGAATCGCCGGATCACCATCGGACAAGGACAGGCCGCGAAAACGGTAATCCGATGTGACCGCAGCGTTTCCTGAAATTGTGATGGCGCTGGGAGCATCGACTCCCTGAGCGACGGCTGGTGCAGCGGTGCTTGCCAGCAAGATGGCCGAGAGGCCGATGATGGTCGATTTGGCTTTTCTGCCAAGGTTGATTGTATTGGACGTGCGCATGGAAATCCCTTTCTCGTTAATGCGAAGCGCCCCTCCTGTAAGTGTTTTGGCTGTTTCATTATTGCGCCAGATGCCCCGAACGCGAACAGTCTCTAAACATGCACACAAAAGCTGCTCTATATTGTTGCGTTGCACAAGAAAGAAAACGGCAGGAAAGGTGACATAAACAGGAAATGTTGCACTAGCGCAACAAATCGGTTTCCGGTCGATTAAAATTTAGGCGGACAGGATTCAGAATGGCTAATAAAGCGTCACTGCGGCCTCTGCATCTTTGTTGACGGAGTCCGGTTCCGCGATGTTGCCTTACTCGCTCTCGGTCGATTCTGTGTCGGGAACCTCCTGTTTGGAGCTGGCTTCCAGTTTGACGGTTCCACCCTCGGGCAGAGACTTGATATGAACATCGCGTTGCGGGAAGGGGATCTCGACCCCGTTTTCCTTGAACAGATCCCACACCCGCTTGAGGATAGCAGCCCTGAAATTTCCTACCCCCGATTGCGGGTCCTTGATCCAGCAGCGGATTTCGAAATTGACGCTGTTGTCGCCAAATTCAAGCATCCACACGACCGGCTTGGGATGACTGAGCACGCGTGGTACGTCGACGCAGGCCTGCTGCATCAAGTCAATCGCCTGATCCATGTCGGTGTTGTAGGACACCCCGACCGGGATGCTGATCCGGACGTTGGGACTGGAGTAGGACCAGTTTTCAACTTCGCGCGTCATCAGATCCTCATTCGGGATCAAATGTTCCTTGCCTTCGCGCGTGAGAACCGAAACCGCGCGCACACCGATTTTGTTGACCCAGCCGTAAGTGTTGCCGACCGCGATCACGTCGCCCGGCTTGATCGAACGGTCCATCAACAAAATTATTCCGGCGATCAGGTTACCGATTGTTTTCTGCATGCCGAAACCGACGGCCAGACCAAAGGCACCGGAGAACACGGCGAGGGCGGTCAGATCAATCCCGAGTACATCAAGGCCGAGCACAAACGCAGCAGCGAAAATCGCCACGGTTGCCAGTTTTTGCCCAAGGACTTTCTGCGCGCCATCGAGCTGGCTGTTGCCGATGACATGGGACACGATTTTCATCAGGGCACGGGCTACGGCGAGCAGAATGACTGCGGTCATCGCCACCGTCACGATCCACCATAAGGATATACGGCGCGAACCGAGATCAAAGCCGACTCGTTCCATGGCCTCTGCTATCGGCGCTATGCCGCCGACCAGGCCGGAACCAATGCTGACAAAGAGAGCCAGACCAATGACCGTTCCCAGCCAGTCCGGCATCCGTACCCCTCGGATCAGGTCATTGGCAAACAGGCCGACGGTAATCGCAATCGTCAGCGAAAAGACGACATGTGCGATCAGGTGCCAGGGATAGGCCGCCAGAAAGATACCGCATAAAATGAATGCTGTCGCCCGGCGGGTCATGTCGCGAATCCGGCGACCGGCGAGTTCGCTTTCGTAACCCGCGCGTGCTTCCCACAGATGCCGCAGCTTCGGCCCGATATATTTGCTGAGGTACCAGCCCGCCGTCAACGCGATGGCGGCCAGCCCTGCGGCGACTATGCCTTCAATATACTGAACGTTGCGAGGCGTATCGGGAGCCAGTGATTCCAGATATTGCAGGACTTGATCGATCATGACCGCGCACTGTGATATTGTTCAAAGCCTTTGGCAAGGTCCGCTATCAGATCGTCCGGGTCTTCGAGTCCGATATTGAGCCGCACCAGCGGACCCCTTGCGGTCCATTCGGTAGCCGTGCGGTGTTTCGCTGGATCGACCGGAAGCGCGAGACTTTCGAAACCACCCCAGCTGTAACCGATGCCGAACAGGGCCAGCGCATCAATGAAAGCGGCTCGCGATGGCTCGTCACCGTCAGCGAGTTCGAAGGAAAAAAGACCGGAAGCGCCCTTGAAATCGCGTTGCCATATTTCGTGACCCGGGCAGTCGGGCAGGGCAGGGTGGAGGACCAGACCCACTTCGGGCCGGTCCTTCAACCAGCGCGCGATTGTCATTGCGCTGGCTTCATGCTGCCGCAGCCGGACTTCCAGCGTCCTCAGTCCGCGCGCGGCAAGATAGGCGTCATCGGGAGAGACTACCTGGCCGAGTTGTTGCGCGGTGCGGCGGAGACGGGTCCAGTATTTGCTGTGCGTGGTGACCGCGCCCATCATCACGTCGCTATGACCGACAATATATTTGGTTGCCGCGGTTATCGCGATATCAACACCATGTTCGAGCGCCGGAAAGAAGCGCGAGGTCGCCCAGGTGTTGTCTAACAGAGTGACGATGCCTGCTGCACGAGCCGCCTCGCAGATAGCTGGCACATCCTGAACCTCGAATGTCAGGCTGCCCGGGCTTTCCATCAAGAGAGCCTTGGTCTTGGGACCAAAAAGACGGGCAATATCCGCCCCGATCATCGGATCATAATAGCGTGCTGCAATGCCCATGCGTTTGAGAAAATTATCGGCAAAGCTGCGGCTGGGGTCATAGCTGCTGTCGGTCAGCAGGATTTCATCACCCGGCTGCAATACGGCAAGCATGGCACAGGAAATGGCGGCGACACCGGAGGGATAAAGCATGGTTCCAGCCGCGCCGGGTTCCATTTCGGTCAGGGCTTCGGCCAGCGACCATTGTGTCGGGGAGCCGCGACGGCCATAAAAAAAATGGCCGTCATCGTTGGATTTCAGCCCTGCCCTGAGATGCGCGACATCGTCATAAAGATGCGTACTCCCGCGCCAGACAGGCGGATTGACCACGGCGCCGGTCCATTTTTTCCGTCGCCCACCGGTGACGACCTGTGTCGCGGGATTTTTTTTTCCGGAGTCGTTCCCGGCCAACTATCGTTCCAGCCGCGCCAGCATCTTCAGGCAGTTTCTTTCGGGGTATCCGCGTCGGCGCCCCATTCGGCCCAGCTGCCATCATAAAGCGCGGTTTTTTCGGCGCCGGCAACTGCCGCTGCAAAGGAAACCACCGCTGCGGTTATTCCCGAACCGCAGGTCGTGACGAGCGGTTTGGAGAGATCGACACCAGCGTCATTGAAGATGGCCTTGATCTCGTCACTGCTTTTCCACGTCCCGTCTGCGTTGAAGAAATTGCTGTGGGGAATGTTGGTCGAGCCGGGGATATGGCCAGAGGCTATATCGCCGTGCGGGTCGGGTGTTTCACCGCTAAACCGGTCGGCAGGGCGTGCGTCGACCACCTGTTCTTTCTTGCTGTGCAGATTGGCCAGCATATCGGCTTTGGTGCGGACATCCTTGTCATCTTTCCAGACCGTGAAATGACGGTGACGCAGCGCTTCCTTGCCGGTTTCAAGCGGTCGGCCTTCGGCCTTCCATTTGGCGATGCCGCCATCCAGCATTGCGACTTCATGCGCGCCAAAAATGGTCAGCATCCACCACGCGCGTGCTGCGCTCTTGAGCGGGCTGTCATCATAGAGAACCACGCGGCTGCCATCACCCAGGCCAAGCGATTGCATCCGGCTGGCAAATTTCTCGGCCGGAGGGAGCATATTGTCGATCGAATTGCCGGTGTCGGTCAATTCATCAAGATCCATGAACACGGCGCCGGGGATATGGCCAGCCTCATATTCGGCTGCAGGATTGCGTCCGGCATCGGCCATGAATTTTGTCGCGTCGACAATTCGCAGATCAGACGCGCCCAATTCGTTGGCCAGCCACTCGGTCGTTACCAGCAATTCCATACTAAACTCCTCATACCCGCAATTATTTGCGCTTTCCATCCCGCCGTCTAGCGATTCGATTTCAAGCCGTCGAGGCTATAACGCATTGCTCCGCGAATCCACCGCTTATGTGGTTTTTGTGTACAAAATGTTGTCTCGCGCGCACGATTTGCGATGCCATCCGCGCTGGTCGCTGGCGGAACGGAAAGCTGTCATCCAGCCACGAGCGGGCGGTGGCCAATCGGCGCAAAGCTGCGGGGTCCCATATCCAGCCGGAAAGGCGCCATTTTCAGACGTGGTGGCTGGTGTTCCTGACCGACGAGATAGGCCGCGGCCTGAAAATGCTGAAACCCGGCCCCGTCGGTAAATTCAATCGAAATTTGCACCTGCGGTACAAACAAGGCCTGTGCGCGGAACATTATCGGCCTGATGCTGTTCAGGGGGACGCGAAATTCTGTGATAATCTTTTCGGATTCGCCGGCCGGGAGATTGGGAACCTCCCCCAAGGGTGTGAGGTCCGCTAGCGAGGGATCGCCGCTGCCTTGTCGCTCGGCCTGAACCATAGCGCCATGAACCCTGATGCCCGTCAGGCCTTCGATGCTGTGGTTGGAAAGCGTGAGTTCAAAACCCACGACCGCATTCAACAAGGTCGCATTCGCCGATTTCGGTTGGAAACTTATGGCGATGGCCGGCACAGGCCGGAGCGGTGCCGGAGGCTTTGCGATCGGGTCTGTCAGCCCGGTCTTTGCGTCATCAGCCTTTGTGGCAGCCGGTTGCGCAGGGGACGCCCGCCGCATCCGCCGCAGAAACATCGCGCCCAGCAGGACGAAGAACAGGGCGGCGACCAGCAAAAGAGACCAGCCATTTTCGGCGGTTGCTGGTACCGGCTCCGCTTCTGCCTGCGGCGGAGATGGAACAGCCTGGATTTTGATGGCCGGGTCGTCCGTCGCGTCCAATCGTTCGTCTGCGATGGTTGCCGAACTTGTTTCTGGCGGATCCTGTTCCGGTGGAGATATTGCCTCTATGACTTCGGGACGAACCGGGACCTGCCTGACCGGCTGCTGCGCCGGACCGGTCCTGCTGTCGACGAGGTCCGGCCTTTCAGCCGGATTGGCGGATTCGGGCGGCGCTTTTGCAGGCGCGGTGCGCGGCGGAACAACCGGCGGCTCAACAATCGGAACCTCGGCGTCAACGGGCCCCTGAACACCATTCCTCTCGGCATTATTGCTGGGTCCCGGCGGCAGCGAATAGCTCGCCAGCGATGGCCGGTTTCGCGGGTTGGGGATGGCATCATCGGCTGACGGTTGAGTCATGGCGACCGCACACGGGAACAGTCCCAAAGCTGCGCCGGTCAAAACTGTCCTGAGGCATTTATGTGTGATCGTCCGAAAAACAGCCATGTCCCTGTATATTCCCGGATCAAATTTCCGCCCGATCCGCTGAACCTGTGATGAATGCAGCAGGGGTGATGACATGAAGCGCCCCTTGCACTAGATAATCGGCATGACCGATAATCCATCCTCATCCCCAGACCCGAAATTTTTGGGCAAGGCGAGCGCTATTCCTTCCTCTCCCGCAGAGGCCACGCTCGACTATGTGCCCAATCCGCGCGCGGGTGAGCTATATCTGGCGCGCTTCGCGGTCCCGGAATTCACGTCGCTCTGCCCGGTGACCGGCCAGCCGGATTTCGCCCATCTGGTTGTCGACTATGCGCCGGATCAGACCATCGTCGAATCGAAATCGCTCAAGCTGTTTCTGGGGTCGTTCCGCGACCATGCGGCCTTTCACGAGGATTGCACGGTCGGAATTGGCAAGCGCCTGTTCGACGAGATGAAGCCCAGATGGCTGCGGATCGGCGGCTACTGGTATCCGCGCGGCGGGATCCCGATTGACATATTCTGGCAGTCGGGCGAGCCGCCCGAGGGACTGTGGATTCCCGACCAGGGCGTCGCCCCCTATCGCGGGCGCGGCTGATGACGCATAAATTCTACGGTGGACCGCTGTCGCTCTACTCCGGCAAGGCGCGGGCCTATCTCGACTGGAAAGGCGTGGACTACGAAGAAATCCTCAGCACCACGGAAATCTACAAGACGATCATCGTTCCCAAAGTCGGCCGTCCCGTCATTCCGGTGGTGGTAACCGAACAGGGCGAAACGCTTCAGGACACAACATTGATCATCGACCATTTCGAAGCGAAGATCGGCGGGCCGTCAGTCTATCCCGATACACCGAAACAGCGGCTGGTGGCGCTGCTGATGGAAGTTTTCGGTGACGAATGGCTGGTGATCCCGGCGATGCATTATCGCTGGAACTATAATGAAGAATGGGTCTACGGCGAATTTGGCGCGGTCGCGGCGCCCGGGGCCAGCAAGGAAGAGCAGCTGGCAATCGGTCGCGAGCGCGGGCAGGCGTTCAAGGGCTTTTGCCCGATATTGGGGATTAACGAGCAAACCATCCCTGCGATCGAGGCGAGCTATGAAGCGCTTTTGGCCGACCTCGACCGGCATTTTGCGCAATATGATTATCTGCTGGGTTCGCGACCCTCGATCGGTGATTATGGCTTGATCGGGCCGCTTTATGCCCATTTATACCGCGATCCCGCATCGGGCGAGATCATGAAACGCCTGGCTCCTAAAGTTGCCGCGTGGGTCGAACGGTTGGTGGATGTCCAGCAGCCTTTGTCCGGAGAATTTCTGCCCGATGACGAGGTTCCGGCAACGCTGATACCGGTGCTCGAGCGGATGATGGCGGAGCAGATGCCATTTCTTCAGAAAACCGCAGACATGTTTGCCGCCTGGACCAAGGCCAATCCGGATGCCGAAATTCCGCGCGCGGTCGGGATGACGGATTTTACTGTTGAAGGCGTAACGGGCCAGCGGATTGCGCCTCCGTTCAGCCTGTGGATGTTGCAACGGGCGCTCGACCATTACCAGGAATTGCAAGATTTCGATAAATCAGCGACGGATGAATTTTTATCGACGATCAAAGGCTCATCGGCGTTTCGGAATTTCACGATGGAACGGCCATTGGCATTCAGAAACTTCAAGCTTACCCTGAGCCAGGACCGCATGCTGCCCTGAAATTGCGAACAATTAGCTGATTTGCCCTATCAATCGACCTCCAGCGACCTTATATATTGACGATATGACCAGCATTCCGCATCATCACAGCATTGCCATCGAGCCATCCGACATCGATTTCATGGGTCATGTGAATAATGCCAATTATCTGACCTGGGTGCAGGATGCCGTGGTCGCGCACTGGCAGAAGATTGCGCCCACCGACGCGGTGGCAAGCCATTTGTGGGTCGCGCTCAAACATGAGATAACCTACCGGAAACCGGCGTTTCTGGAAGATGATGTGATTGCCGAAGTGCTGCTGGAAAAAGTCCACGGTGCCCGCGCCTTCTACAGCACCGTCATTCGTCGCGGCGAGGAAGTGCTTGCCGAAGTGCAGTCGAGCTGGTGTTGCATTGATGCCGATACCCTGCGCCCGACCCGCCTGGCGAAAGACATTGTAGCGCGGTTTTTCGGTTAGCAGGGATTAGCTGTCATACAGCGCTTTCAAGGTGCAGAGCCATAGCGATCATCGCATCAACCCGCCGATCAGGTTGCGCACGAAGCGTCCGGCAACCGGGCCGGCAAGATCCGTCACCACCGACCCTACTGCCGAAGTTACCCCGGATCGCATCGGGTCTGCCCGTGATTTTTTGCCGAGCACGGTGGAAGCAGCCATGCCGGCAACGGATCCTGCCGCGACCTTTGCGCCGCGACTGAAAGCCTTTTCCCAGATGCTTTTGGACTTGCGCGAGCGCTTGCCAACCTCTTCTGCGCCCTTTTCTTCGACTTCGCGCGCGGTTTCTGTGGCGTCGATCACCTTTTGCGCCAGTATTTCCTCAGCGCTGTTCCGGTCTATCTCTTCATCATATTTGCCTTCATAGGGCGAGATCGACTGTATGATCGCGCGTTCCTTGACCGTGACCGGCCCGAGACGCGAGCGTGGCGGCTTGATCAATGTCCGCTGGACAATCGACGGCGCGCCATCTTCCAGCAGGGTCGAGACCAGCGCTTCGCCGACCCGCAATTCGGTAATCGCCTGCTCGACATCCAGATCGGGGTTGATCCGGAACGTATCGGCCGCGGCCCTGATCGCCTTTTTGTCGCGCGGGGTGAAGGCGCGCAAGGCATGCTGGACCCGGTTGCCCAGTTGTCCGGCAATCTCCTGGGGTATGTCGATCGGGTTCTGGGTGACGAAAAAGACCCCGACACCCTTGGATCGGATCAGGCGCACGACCTGCTCAATCTTGTCTTCCAGCGCCTTGGGAGCGTCGTCGAACAGCAGATGGGCTTCATCGAAGAAGAAAACCAGCTTCGGCTTGGCCGGATCGCCGACCTCCGGCAATGTTTCGAACAATTCGGCAAGCAGCCAGAGCAGAAACGTCGCGTAGAGCTTCGGGCTGCGCATCAGCTGATCTGCGGCGAGCACGTTGATATAGCCGCGACCCCGATCATCGCATTTGATGAAATCATCGATTTCCAGCGCGGGTTCACCAAAAAACTGGCCGGCGCCCTGGCTGTCAAGTTGCAGCAACTGGCGCTGGATTGCGCCGACGCTGGCTTTGCTGACATTACCGTATTTCGCCGAAAGTTCCTTCGCGTTTTCGGCGGTATAAGCGAGCATCGACTGCAAGTCATCGAGGTTGAGCAGCAGCAATCCCTCTTCATCGGCAAAGCGGAAGACGATATTGAGCACGCCTTCCTGGGTGTCATTCAGATCCATCAGCCGCGCGAGCAACAGCGGCCCCATTTCGGTAATGGTCGTCCGGATGGGATGGCCCTGCCTGCCGTAGAGGTCCCAGAATATCGCCGGATTGTCGGAATAGGCATAGTTGCTCATGCCCAGTTCCGTCGCCCGCTCCTCGAGCTTGTCGGCATGTTTGAATTGCGGGGAGCCGGCCATCGAAACGCCGGACAGATCACCCTTTACGTCGGCGACAAAGACCGGCACGCCATTGGCGGAGAAGCTTTCGGCCAGTCCCTGCAGGGTGACTGTTTTGCCGGTGCCGGTGGCCCCTGCGATCAGGCCGTGCCGGTTCGCACGCGACAGGTTGAGGCTCTGCCGTTCGCCGCCGCCCAGGCCGAGAAAAATTTCTGTTGCATCGGCCATCGGCGAATCCCCTCGATCATATTGCAAAATCGCCCGGACCATGACGCACAAAAAAGGCCGGCGTCAAGCACCGGCCTTGTTCTGTTACACAAGTTTTAGAAGTGCCTAGCCGTCCTGAAGACGAACCGCGACAAATTGCGGATCGCGGGCGCCGCGCCGGATTTGCAGCAGCACGGCTTCGCGATCGGATCGTTTCGCGTCGCTGATCGCCTTGTCGAGATCGGCTGCGCTGGTTATCGGCTGACGGTTGACGCTGGTAATGAGAAATCCCCGCCTTATCCCCTTCTGGGCAGCATCGCTGTTTGGATTGACGGTCGATACCACGACGCCCTCTTGCGTCGATGGAACGCCGATTTGCCGCGCGATTGCAGGGGTCAGGTCGACAACCGACAGGCCCAGCGCATCGGCGGTTGCCTGGGCGCTGGCGCCATCATCATCCTGACCCATGGCATTGTCTTCCGCATCCGGATCGAAAGTACTGCCGGCCAGTTCCTCTTCGGAGGGTCGTTTGCCAAGTCTGGCATTGACCCTGATCGTCTTGCCGCCGCGAACCAGTTCGATCGGAACCTCCGTGCCGACGGGAAGATTGGCCACCAGATAGGACAGGGTCTGATCCGGTGTAACCGTCTTGCCGTTCACCTTGGTGATCACGTCACCCGCCTGGATGCCGGCTTTCTGTGCCGCTTCGCCCGGCTCTACCCGCTGGACGAATTCACCGCGGTTCTTCTCAAGACCGAGAGAGTCCGCCAGATCTTCCGAAAGCGTGCTGATCTGGACGCCCAGATAACCGCGTTCGATCGTTTGTCCCTTTTTCAGCGTTTCGACGATCGGAGCGGCAACTTCGGCGGGGATGGCAAAGCCGATTCCGACATTGCCGCCGGTTGGCGATATAATCGCATTGTTGATGCCGATCACATTGCCGTTGAGATCGAACATCGGCCCGCCGCTATTGCCGCGGTTGATCGATGCGTCGGTCTGCAAGAAGCGATCATAAGCGCCGCCCTGTCCGGTATTTCTGTGGATCGCTGACAATATGCCTGTGGTCACCGTTCCGCCGAGGCCAAAGGGATTGCCAATCGCAATAACCCAGTCGCCGACCCGGGCACCGGTGCTGTCGCCGAATTTGACGAAGGGCAGGGGTTTGTTTGCCTTGATTTTGAGAACGGCGATATCCGAGGCCGCATCGCGACCGACGAGCTCGGCTTCATATTCGGTACGGTCCGGCATGATCACCGTGATCGATTCGATGGTTGCGTTGCGATTGCCGGGTGCAACAACATGGTTGTTGGTGACGACATAGCCATCGGCTGAAATGATGAAGCCGGATCCCAGCGATTGTGCCTCGCGGGTCTGTGTACCGCCACTGCCACCCGGGCGGTTACCGAACAGGCCGTCAAAAGGTGTGCCGGCAAAAGGATTATTGTTCACGCGCACGCGCTGCGTGGTGGAGATATTGACCACGGCAGGCTGCAATTGCTCGGTCAGGTCTGCAAAGCTCATCGGTGCACCCGCGCGGGGTATGATGTTGCGCATCACCGAGCTGTCGTTGGCTGCAGTTTGTGCCCCGGCGGGGACGACGCCGGTCAGGGTTGCTGCACTGCCGGCCAAAAGCAAAGCTGCTGAAATTCCGTAAGCGTAACGCACTATTAATTTCCTCTCAAAGTTCTGGCGAAACAAATGGATGTGTGCCGCCAAATCCGTTCAAAATCGCACAAATAATGGCGCGATTTTCATGAACGGAAATTGAATATTAGCATATTTGTTCACCGATCCTAAACGCAGAACGGCGAGACATTTCCGTTGGCACCCTATTTGGGTGCGCCCAAGCCGTTTCGCAAGCCGGGAATCGCCGTTTGGTCGAAAAAATCCGGCTCTGTGCAGAAAAGACGACAAGTGTAGTCGATCCTTTCTCAATGACGATTACCGACCCCGGAACTGGCGCAGATATTCGTTGTCCGGTGAAAGCACGAACGAACTTTGAGCGTCACCGGAACCGCCGGGCAGGAATGTCGTCTCATAGCTCTTCATGGCGCGGTAGAAATCATAGAATTCCGGATCCTTGCCAAAGCTTTCTGCATAGGTTCGTGCTGCGCTCGCGTCCGCTTCGGCGCGGATGATCTGCGCCTGCTTGGCACCTTGTGCACGGATAGTCCGGGCTTCCTGGTCGCGCGCTGTCCGCATTCTTTCATAGGCGCTATCGAGCGGTGTGCCGTCGGGCAGATCGGCCCGCTTGATCCGAACATCGACAATTTCCGCACCATATTGGCGCGCAACCCTATTGAGACCGTCCTGGATATTGTCCATCACCTGGCCGCGTTCCGGACTGAGCAGGGCGGCAAACGGACGCTTGCCGAGTTCGTTTCTCAGAGCGGATCCCAAAATGGGACGGAGTTCTTCCGAAACACGCTCTTCGCTACCAGCCGCAATATACATGCGCAGGGGATCGGTGATCCGGAAGCGGGCAAAGGCATCGACCTGCAGGCGAAGCTGGTCGGTCGACAGCACCTGCTGCTGCTCCATTTCGACGTCGCGGATGCGCTTGTCGATCCACACGACCTGCTCAATGAACGGAATTTTTGGAAGCAGGCCGGCGCCGGTTTGCCCGAACGGGACACCAGTTTGATAGCGATTGATAATACGAACCGGTTCGCCAAAGCGTACTACTACGCCTTGCCGGGTTTCCGGTACGATGATGAGCGTGTTCAGCAATGTGAACAGCAGGGCGATGACGATGATGCCAAGCGCAGCGGGATTTTTCATGATCCGTCCCATTAATTGCCCTCCGCAGTTGAAAGGGGTGGTTGCTGCGAGCGTTTCTTAATCTCGGGCAGGGGCAGATAGGGCGTAACGCCGTCCGCCTCAATCACCGTCTTGTCGACTTTGGACAATACACGCTCCATCGTTTCATAATACATGCGCTGCCGCGTCACCCTCGGAGCCAGCCGATATTCTTCGTAAACTTTGTCGAATGCAGCGGATTCACCCTGTGCCTGCGCCGTGAGCTGCTGGGCATAGGCGCGTGCTTCGTTGAGGTAGGTCTGCGCGGTCTGCTGAGCGGCGGACACTTCCTTGAAGGCATCGTTGACCATGGCAGGGGGATCGGCTTTCTTGATCGCGATACCGCGAATGACGACACCTGCACCATAGCCATCAAGCAATTGTTGCATGTTGCGTTCAACCTGCTGTTCGATCTCTGTCCGTTCGGAACCGATCGTGTCATCCAGCGTGAAATTTGCAACCGCTGCCCGCATCGCGGCTTCCGCCACTTCCTTGATCGTTTCTTCCGGTTCGGCAATCTGGAACAGGAACAACTCCGGCGCCTTGATGTTCCAGCGCACCGAATAGGCCAGATCGACGATATTCTGATCGCCGGTCAGGATCAGCTTTTCCGACTCTCCCTCCGGAATGTCGACCGTCCGGATTTCCTCGACATCAAGCTTGGTTACTTGCTCGAGCGGATTCGGAAGCGAGAAGTGCAGGCCGGGCTGCATGGTCCGTGAATAGGAACCCAAAAAGGTGACCACGCCGCGTTCCTGCGGACTGACGCGGTGGATGCTGGTTAGCAGGACCCAGAGGATGATGAAGCCGATTAGCAGAACGGGCCACCAGGGACGTCCGCCCGGGCGCTTCGGTATACCGCCGCCGAAACCGCCGCCGGCGCCTTTTTTGAACAGTTCTTCGAGAGAGCCGGCACCCTTGCGACCGCCACCGGAAGACCCGCCGGGGGGATTGCCCCACGGGTTGCGGGGTCCGCCGCCATTGCCACCGTTGCCGCTTCCGCCTTCGTTGCCCCAGGGACCGGCCATGTTCAATATTGCGCCCAAAATCGATCTGCGGCGCGCTTCACCGTTAATATTTTCATCCATAGTTTCTTTATAGGTAGCACACCGCCAGAAAAACAGTGTCAATCCGAGAAAAGTGTAACTATGTCCATCCCATGACTGATATTTCCACGATCGAGGCAGCGCTGGACGATGTTGCCAAGGGCCGTTTCAGCGCCGTAAAATTTGCCGAGGGCCGTGTTTCTCTCGTGCTCAACGTCGGCGGGCTGGACGTGCGGGAGCGCGGCCAGATCGAGATTGCCGTGAAAGGCGCGCTGCTGGTTCTGGACGGCGTTGAAAAGGTCGATGTCGCCATGACAGCCGAGAAGGTCGAGCGGCGCCTGATCGCCGTGGCCAGTGGCAAGGGCGGCGTCGGCAAATCCACGCTGTCCACCAATCTGGCGATTGCGATGCAGCTTATGGGTCGCAAGGTCGGGATGGTTGACGCCGATATATATGGTCCGTCCCAGCCGCGACTGCTCCATTGCGAGGGCCAGCGGCCCGAGGCCGAGGGCAAACAGCTGATCCCGGTGCCCAACGCCTATAATGTGCCGGTGCTGTCGATGGGCCATCTGGCGAAACCCGGGCAGGCCATCGCCTGGCGCGGACCGATGGCGGGCAAGGCGCTCGATCAGCTGATCAATGCGCACTGGGGCGATGTCGAGGAACTGATCGTCGACATGCCGCCCGGCACCGGCGACGTGCAGCTGTCGATGATGCAAAACCACAAGCCGGTGGGCGCCGTAATCGTTTCGACGCCGCAGGATCTGGCATTGATGGACGCAACCAGAGCGGTTGATCTGTTCAACCAGGCGAACATCCCGATCATCGGCATGGTCGAGAATATGGCGGGCTATCAGTGTCCGCATTGCGGGGAGCTGAGCGATCCTTTCGGCGCGGGCGGAGCGCAGGCTGCCGCCAAGACGATGGGTATCCCCTTTCTCGGCAGGATCCCGCTCGAAATCGAGATTCGCAAGTCCAGCGATGGCGGCACGCCGCCGGCCAGCACCGACGGTGCGGACGGTCAGGCTTTTCACACCATTGCCGAGAAGCTCGCGACATGGCTGGACAATCAATAGACAATAGGAAGGGTATCATGCAGCTGCAAACCGATCGGGAAATAACCGAATTGCTGACGTCGACACGGCGTATCGCGCTGGTCGGCGCATCCGCCAATCCGGATCGCGCGAGTAACCGGATATTCAAGTTTCTTCTCGAACAGGGCTATGATGTGACGCCGGTGAATCCCGGTCTCGCCGGGCAGGAATTGCATGGTGTACGAGTGGTTGAATCGCTGGCGGACATCGAAGGGGAAATCGACATGGTCGATATATTCCGCAATTCCGCTGCCGCCGGTGAAGTGGTCGACGAGGCCATTGAAGCGGATACCAAAGCGGTCTGGATGCAGCTTGGCGTGATCAATGAACCTGCCGCAGAGCGCGCTGTCGCTGCCGGACTGGAAGTCGTCATGGACCGTTGTCCGAAAATAGAAATACCCCGGCTGGGCCTGCTAAAGGAGCCCCATGGCGGCTGAACCGGATACCGAGCAGGTCGAGCATTCGCCCAGCGGATTGAATCGTCGCAAATTCCTGATCGGTGGTGCCGCAGGAGCCGGTCTGGTGGTCGCGTGGGCGATCTGGCCGCGCAGCTATGAACCCAATGTCGCCGCGACGGAGAACGAGCAGATATTTGGTGCCTTTCTGAAAATATCAGAAAATGGACAGGTTACCGTGGTCGTGCCGCAAAGCGAAATGGGGCAGGGCGTGTACACCGTGCTGCCGCAAATCCTGGCCGATGAACTGGGCGCGGACTGGCGCACGGTTGCGGTTGAACCGGCACCGATCAATCCACTGTACCGCAACAGCCTGCTGGCCGAGCAGTGGGCGGAAACCCTGATGCCGGCAGGCATGGAAAAACTGGCGGATTTTGCCGCGGTTCGATGGGTCGCACAGAATGCGGCGATCCGCGAGCAATTCATGTTGACGGCGGACTCGACGTCCATCCCCGCCTTTGCAGAAAGTTTTCGCGAAGCGGGTGCAGCAGCACGCGTATTGCTGACCAAGGCGGCTGCGGCCCGGTGGGATGTAGCCTGGGAAACCTGTACGGTCGAGAACGGCGTTATCTTCAATGGCGAAAAAACATTGCGGTTCGGAGAACTGGTTCGCGATGCGGCCGAGCAGACCCTGCCCGATCCCGTACCGCTCCGGCCAGCCGATGCAGGCAATTTGCTGGGACAGGATGTGCCACGCCTCGACCTGCCGAGCAAGCTGGACGGGTCGGCCAATTTTGCCGGCGATATCAGGCTGCCGGACATGGTGTTTGCTGCTATCCGGCAAGGGCCGATTGGCGAAACCCGGCTGAAATCATTCAACCGGGCAGGGGCCAGCAAGATCACCGGCTTTATCGACGTGGTGCAGGGCGAAACATGGATTGCGGCGGTGGCCACCAACTGGTGGGCGGCCAACCGGGCGCTGGACAGCATGAGTCCGGTTTTCGAAACTAGGGGATTTCTGGCCGACAGCGGCAAGATCGACACGGCCTTGCGGGAGGCGCTGGAAGACGGCCCGGGGATACGCTTTGTGTCGCGCGGTGATACCACGGACGTGTTTGACGATGATAATATCTTCCGGACCCGTTACCACGCCGATGCGGCTCTGCACGCGCCGATCGAAACGCGAACGGCGACGGCGGAATATAAGGATGGTGGTCTGGAACTCTGGATGGCGACCCAGGCACCGGTAGCCGCCGTCCGGGCCGCAGCGAAAATGCTGAACATCAATCAGGACCGCGTAACGCTGTACCCGATGCTGAGCGGCGGGTCGTTCGACCGCAATCTCGACAATGAAATTGCCGGACAGGTCGCCCTGATTGCCAAGCAAATCGGCCGGCCGGTCCAGCTGGTCTGGTCGCGTGCCGAAGATCTGATGCATGACCATTTCCGGGCGCCGAGTCATGCCCGGCTGGATGCGGCGATGGCAAAGGCCGGACGTGTGGACGCGCTGCAAATCAAGATTGCCGCACCGCCATCCGCGCGCGAACAGGTCCGGCGCCTGTTTGACGGCATGGACAATGTCGAAGCGATGCGATCCGCCATCGGCGAGGCTGATATCAAGGCCGTGGCCGGACTTGACGTGCCCTATGATATTCCCAACCTGACCGTCGATCACCATAGCGCGTTCGTCGGTGTACCGACGGGTAACTGGCGCAGCAACGCGCACAGCAGCAACGTCTTCTATCTCGAATCGTTCATCGACGAACTGGCGGCCAAGGCCGGCATCGAGCCACTGTCCTTCCGCATGCAGATGATGAACAACGCGCCGCGGCTGACCCGGTGCCTGACCGGGGTCGCCGCCATGGCCGGCTGGGATGGGGGGCTGGACGGCAGCGGTCAGGGCATCGCCTGCCACAGCATGCGCGGCGGCCATATTGCCGTGATCGCGAGCGCGAGCAGGGGGCGCAGTGGCCTCGAGGTGCGCCGCATTTCGGCAACCGTCGATATCGGCCGGATCATCCATCCCGATATCGCCCGGCAGCAGATCGAAGGCGGCATTGTGTTCGGACTGGCGATGGCGCTGGGCAGGGCGACCCGGTTCGAGGACGGGCTGCCGACGGCAAAGCGGCTGCGCGACCTGTCCTTGCCAAGACTGGCGGAAATTCCGCCGATCCAGATCGAATTTATCCGAAGCGAAGACGAGCCGGTGGGTTACGAGGAACTCGGTGTACCAGCGGTCGCACCCGCCGTTGCCAATGCCCTGTTCTCGGCAACCGGCACCCGGTTTAGGCAATTGCCATTGTTCGGGGAAGGGTCATGAGGGACACCGGACCATTGCCATCGGATCATCCGCCGGTTGCGGACAGAAAGATAGGCGTTCTGCTGGTCAATCTGGGTACGCCCGATGCTCCGGAAAAACAGGCCGTCAAACGCTATCTCAAGCAGTTTCTGTCGGACAAGCGGGTGGTCGAGATTCCGTCGATTATCTGGCAGCCGATTTTGCGCGGAATCATTCTCAACACCCGGCCGGCCAAATCCGCTGAAGCCTATGGTCTGGTGTGGACCGAAGACGGTTCGCCGCTCGCCTTCTACACGCGCAAGCAGGCTGAGAAGCTTGCCGGTAAAATCGGTGGTGCAACTGATGGTGTCATGGTGGACTGGGCGATGCGCTATGGCAATCCGGACATCAAAAGCCGGCTGGAGGCGATGAAAGCGGCAGGCTGCGATCGGATCCTGATCGCGCCGCTCTACCCGCAATATAGCGGTGCCACCACCGCCAGCGTGCATGATGCCGTGTTTGACGCGATTGCCGCCATGCGCTGGCAACCGGCGATCCGGCTGCTGCCACCCTATCACGATGACCCCGCCTATATTGATGCGCTGGCGACCAGTCTGGAGCGCGATATCGCGGCGCTTGATTTTGAACCGGATGCGATTGTCGCCAGCTTTCACGGGATGCCGCAACGGACGCTGGAGCTGGGCGACCCCTATCATTGTCATTGCCAGAAAACCGCCCGGCTGTTGTCCGGGAAAATGGGCCGCGAGCTGTTGGTGGCATTCCAGTCGCGTTTTGGCCGGGCGCAATGGCTCGAACCGGCGACCGACAAGATATTGGAATCCCTGCCCGGGAAGGGGAAGAAAAATATCGCGATATTCGCGCCCGGATTTTCGAGCGATTGCCTCGAGACCTGCGAGGAACTGGCGATAAGGGGCAAGGAACAGTTTGAAGCGGCTGGCGGCGAGAAATTTGCCTATCTGCCCTGCCTCAATGACAGCGAGACGAGCATCGATATGCTGGAAAAACTGGTGCGGCGGGAATTGTCCGGGTGGCTGTAGAAAATCCCGAAATCTTCCACCCGCCGGTCAAGCGCAGCATCACCATAGCCGGCCATCAAACGTCCATCTCGCTGGAACCCTTGTTCTGGGAAATGCTGAAAGCGGCTTCCGATCGTCGCGGTCTGCCGCTCAATGCATTGGTTGCCCGGATAGATGTCGAGCGGATCGCCGCAACCCAACCGCCGGGCCTTGCGACCGCCATCCGCTTGTGGCTGGTCAATGATATGCTTGGAAAAATGACGCAAGCCGACTAAGGGACGGCCATGAACGCGACCCTTCTTGTCATGACAGGCGGTGCCATTGGCGCGGCCGGACGCTATCACCTTGGTCGTCTGGTGTTTCAAATGGGCGGCACCAGCTTCCCCTACGGCACTCTGCTGGCCAATGTGACCGGAGGACTGTTGATGGGGGTGCTGGCGGGGGTATTGGCGCGGAGCAATTTTGGCGACGGGCCGTGGGGACTTTTGCTCAGCGTCGGTCTGCTTGGCGGATTTACAACATTTTCGGCTTTCAGTTTGCAAGTTGTCAATATGATCGAGCTGGGCGAATGGAGTACTGCAATCGGTTACGCCTTGCTCTCCGTCATTGGTTCGGTGCTTGCCCTGTTCGCGGGCCTGATGGCAGTGAGGGCACTGGCATGAGCGGCTTTGATCCCACCGCCGAAAGCGGCTCCGAAGAAGAAGAACCCCGGGGTTCGGCCAAGGAGCAGAAGCAGGCGCTGAAGACTCTCGATGTGCGGCAGTTCACGATTTCCGCCGATGATGATGATATCCGGGTGGACCGATGGTTCAAGCGGCATATGGACGATGTGCCGTTCAACATCGTTTCGCGCTGGGCGCGGACCGGCCAGTTGCGGCTGGATGGCAAAAGAGTGTCGCCGGGTGAGCGAATCCACGCCGGACAGATATTGCGCGTGCCACCGCAGGAAATCGAACGACCGGGCCGCGTCCCCAAAGCCAAGACGGATTTGTCGCAGGACCAGATTGATTTTGCCAGGGAACTGGTAATCCACAAGGACAAGGCGGCGCTGGTGGTCAACAAGCCGCCGGGGCTGGCGACACAGGGCGGCAGCAAGACGACAACCCATCTTGACGGCCTGCTCGATGCCCTGACCTATGATGCGAAATCCCGGCCCAGGCTGGTCCACCGGCTCGACAAGGACACCAGCGGGGTGATCCTGCTGGCGCGCTCGCCGGGCGCTGCGGCCTTTTTCTCCAAGCGTTTTTCCGGTCGCGATGTGCGCAAGGTATACTGGGCGATAGTCATGGGCGTGCCGGAAATCGCCGATGGCATGATCGATTTGCCGCTGTCCAAACAGCCGGGCTCCGGCGGCGAAAAAATGCACGTCGACGAAGAAAACGGCCAGTCGGCCAAATCGCGTTACCGGATTATCGAGCGCGCCGGCAATCGCGCCTGCTGGGTCGAACTGCAGCCCCATACCGGACGCACCCATCAGCTGCGCGTGCATATGGCCGCGATCGGGCACCCGATCGTCGGCGATGGCAAATATGGTGGCAAGGATGCCTTCCTGACCGGCACGATCAGCCGCAAGATGCATTTGCACGCACGGCGGTTGCGGATCGAGCACCCCGACGGTCACAATCTCGATGTGACGGCGGACCTCCCGGATCATTTTGCGGAAACGATCGAAAATCTCGGATTGGACCTGTCTCTTGGTGACCTGCCGCTTGACGAGAAAAAGCCCGGCGGCAAAATGGTTCGCAAGCAGCAGGCCAGGGCGCATGCAAAGATGATCCGCAAGGACAAGCGCGGGGAACGCCGTGGCCGCGGGGAGAGCGACGGCAAACCGACCAAGGCGGGCAAGCCGACCAAGCGAGACCGCCCGAACGCCGGCAAGGCGACGCACAAGAAAAACATGCCGCACAAGGCCAAGGTCAAACAGGCTCTCCACAAGAAACCCAAATAATGCATCCCGATCCCGCCTTCCGATGGCCCAAATCTGCCAATGATCATCAGGACGCCGACGAGCGGGCTGCGCTCGAGGCGATGATTGCGGAAATCGGTTTTGCCATGATCTTTGCCGAGACACCCGATGGCCCGCGCGTCGCCCATGTCCCGGTGTTTTCAACCGGCGACGGCGCCCTGCAATTCCATCTGTCGCGCGGCAATGCGCTGACCAGGCATATCACCAGGAAAAAGGCGCTCTGCGTGATCAACGGTCCCGATGCCTATATCAGTCCGGACTGGTATGGCATGGACGATCAGGTGCCGACCTGGAATTATCTGGCGCTGGAACTGGAAGGCAAGGTTCGCCAGATGGAGCGCGAAGGCCTGATCAGCTTGTTGGATGATCTAGCCGCCCAGAATGAAGCAAAGCTGGCTCCCAAAACGCCTTGGCATCGTGACAAAATGGATGCGGCAAAATTTGACAAGATGGTCGATGCGATCACCGGATTTGAAATGGAAATATTGGCGTGGCGTCCGACTTTCAAGATGGGCCAGAACAAGCCTGCCGAGGCGCGCATAAAAGCCGCCGAAGCGCTTGAGGCTATGGGACGCCGGTCGGTCTCTCACCTGATGCGGGGGCTTGATCAAGCGTGACTGCGAAACTTGCCCTGTTCGATTGCGACGGCACGATGGTCGATAGCCAGGCGAATATCTGCGCCTCGATGGACCAGGCCTTTGAAAAACACGGCCTGGTTCCACCCGATCATCATCGGGTACGCCGGATTGTCGGTCTCAGCCTGATGGAAGCGGTGGCGCAATTGCTGCCCGACGGCGATAAGGCGATAGTCGCCGCGGTGACGCAATCGTACAAGGACGGCTTCTTTGCATTGCGCGAGGCGGGCAGCGTTCACGAGCCACTTTACGAAGGGCTGCTCCAGCTATTGGAAGAATTGGAAGCATCCGGCTGGGTCCTGGGTGTGGCCACCGGCAAATCCGATCGCGGCCTTCGCCACGTGCTGGAAACCCATGGCCTGTCGGATCGCTTTGTAACGCTGCAGACCGCAGACCGGCATCCATCCAAACCCCATCCGGCAATGGTTGAACTGGCCATTGTTGAGGCGGGCGCAGCGCCGGAAACCACGGCGATGATCGGCGATACCAGCTTCGACATGGAAATGGCGGTCAACGCCAGGGTGCGCGCGGTCGGGGTCGACTGGGGTTATCATGACGAGCATGAATTGATCACCGCCGGCGCAGAAATCGTGGCAGCGACAATGGCCGATCTGAACGGAATATTGAACCAATGAGCGACCTGATAGACGACCAGCCGGAATATATTCCCGATCCCGTGAAAGAAAGGCAGGCGAAGGCGGTGCATTTCACGGTCAGCATCATCCGCCTGCTCGGGGTTGTCCTGGTGATGCTCGGGCTGGCCATCGTGTTGGATCGCCTGCCCCCGGTTCCGGGCCCGGTCGGCTATGTGCTGATCATCCTCGGCCTGGCCCAGATGTGGGTCGCGCCGGTATGGATCATCCGCAAATATGTGCGCGCCCGGGTTGTCGAAGAGGAAATGGCCAGAGCATCGGAAGGCGCGGACAAGCAGTGAAGCGCTTTTACCAGGACGTATCGGTATCGCCGACCGGTAACGCATTTGCGATCACGTTGGACGGGCGTCCGGTGAAGACGCCGCAGCGCAATCCGCTCGCCGTTCCGGCATCCGGTCTTGCCGATGCAATTGCCGCCGAATGGGCGGCACAAGGCGAGGATATTGTCCCTGCGTCAATGCCGCTGACCGGCCTGGCGCAGGGGGCGCTGGATCAGGTCGACAGCGAGCGCGCCCGGATTGTTGCCCGCATCGCCGCCTTTGCCGACAGCGATATGCTCTATTATCGCGCTGACCCGGGCCAGCAGGCGCTGATCGATCACCAGGCGGAGCAATGGAACCCGCTGCTCGATTGGGCGCGGCAACGCTATGATGTCAGCTTCAATCTGATCCATGGCATCAGATATCAGGCTCAACCCGATGAAACGATCCAGCGTCTGACGAGCGTGGTCGAGGCACAGGATGATTTTACCGTAGCGGCCATGTTGTCATTGGTCGGGCTGTCCGGTTCCCTGATTGCGACCCTTGCGCTGGTGGAACAGGCCCACGATGCCGACACCCTCTGGCCGCTGGTCAATCTCGAGGAGCTTTGGCAGGAGCAGCAATGGGGCCGCGACGATCAGGCGGTTGCCGCGCGAAACATCAAGCAAACAGAGTTCGAGGCGGCAGCCCGCTTTCTCGACCTGTCCCGCACTTAGCTTTTCCCTTTGCCCCGTTTTTCCGTTAGAGGGTTGAAACTGTAACGGAGACTGCATGACCACCGAATCCACTCTATGTGCCACCCCCGCCGAAGCGGTCGCCCTGCTTGAAAAACTCTACGCCGAACAGATCGAAATCACCGCCGCGCGCTTTCGCCGCTATGCGACATCGAAATTGTCTAGGGATGATCGGCAGCAGGGTCTCTATCCGCAGATCAGCGTTGAAATTCCCGCCGATCAGGCCACCGAAACCAGTCATCTGGCGTCCGGTCACCTGGCCGATATCAACACCTATCGCACCACCGTTACCGAACCGAAATTATACCGCGTCTATCTGCTCGATCAGCTGCAGCGTATTGCCGGGACTTTTACCGCGAAAATCTGGGTCGGGCTTTCCGATACGCCAATTCCGCTGGCCTTTGTGCTCGAGGATGCCGGAGCCGGTCTCGACCGGGCGAAGAAGGAAAAGCTGCCCAATTATTTTCACACCCCCAATCTGGTCAAGACCAACAACGAAATCGTCGACGGCGGCCAGATTTTTCAGGGCGAGGAAGCCTCGGCGCTCGCCCTGTTTACTGCCGAGCGCGTGGACTATTCGCTGCACCGCATTCGCCATTATTGCGCGACCGATCCCGAACATTTTCAGCCCTTCATCCTGTTCACCAACTATCAGCGCTACGTCGACGAGTTTATCGAACATGGCCTCGCGGAAGTGAAGTCCGGCACCGCCAGGATGCTGGTCGAACCGGGCAACCGGATAACCGGCAAGGACGGCGCGCCCTCCGCCCCGCCGATCGCCAAGCCGCCGCAAATGCCGGCCTATCATCTGGTCCGCCGCGATGGCCGGCCCGGCGTGACACTGGTCAATATCGGCGTCGGCCCGAGCAATGCCAAGACGATCACCGACCATCTCGCGGTGCTCCGCCCCCATGTCTGGCTGATGATCGGCCATTGCGGGGCTCTGCGCCGGACCCAGCGGCTCGGCGACTATGTCCTCGCCCACGCCTATCTGCGCGATGACAATGTCCTCGACGATGTGCTGCCGCCCAGCATTCCGCTGCCGACGATCGCCGAAGTTCAACTGGCGCTGACCCAGGCGGTGCAGGAAGAAACCGGCATCGACAAGTCAAAGCTCAAGCAGCAATTGCGTACCGGGACCGTGGTCACGACGGGTGATCGCAACTGGGAGCTCCGCTTCGAACAGATCGCCCGCCGCCTCAACCAGTCCCGTGCGATCGCCATCGACATGGAAAGCGCGACGGTCGCGGCCAACGGCTATCGCTACCGCGTGCCCTACGGCACCCTGCTCTGCGCCTCCGACAAACCGCTGCACGGCGAGATCAAGCTGCCCGGCATGGCGGACGCCTTTTACCAGGAACGGGTCGGCCAGCATCTCGCGATCGGTCTGCGCGCGATCGATCTTCTGGCGGAGGAAGCGGATGCGGGGACGCTGCACAGCCGCAAGTTACGGAGTTTTGGCGAGCCTTTGTTCCGGTAGGGCTGGGGAAGATTGTATATCTGAACGATTACTGCTAACTTTATTGATAGTTAGTAGAAATGCTGGATCAGGGATGGAACTCAAAATGGCTAATCTTCCTTACGTCACTGCAACTGGAAATATTACTAAGGCTCTAGACGGAATTATTTCCGCAGCCACTCCTGAAAGGGTAAGCCAAGATTTTGTAAAAACGATTTTGAAAATTTCGGGTGGTTCAGGGAACCAGATGACTTCTTTCTTGAAAAAGATAGGTTTCGCCAATTCTGACGGAACACCCTCGAAAATCTACAAAAAGTTTCGAAATACTGCTACTCGAGGCTTCGCTGCAGCGCAGAGTTTAAAAGAGGGCTATGCCGCTCTTTATGTTCGCAACGAATATATGCACAAGTTAAGTGAAGCGGATTTGAAGGGATTGGTCATTGAGGAAACAGGCGCTGGAGATGATTCTGCAGTGCCGACTTTAGTGGTAAGTTCAATTAAAGCATTGAAAAAGTACGCCGATTTTTCTGATCAGGTAACCACAGAAGTCAAAATAGACAATATTGATGATGAGGGAAAAACTCATATGTCTGCTCGCGATAATTTATCTGATGACAGTGACTTTCAAGCGGTAGGAATGAATTTAGGGTATACCATTAATTTAAATCTTCCACCTACTTCTGATATCGCAGTATTTAATGCGATATTTAAGAGCCTTAAAGAGAATCTGTTGAAAAACGATGGCTAATTTTGATGACTATATTCGTTCGTTTGGAATGTCGGGATATCTGATTTCGGATGAATTGAAAGTTATCGAACGTCGTTATCAAATTAATCTGGGTCATCTTGCAGCATCGAAAGATGATGAAGACTCCTCTTATTATCCCCAATTTGAGCAAACTGTCAGAGCGGAAGCTTCGGCTATGGCCGCTCACTACGAACTATTTTATTGTCTTGAGCAATCAATAAGGAGTTTGATTGCTAACACGTTGAAGGATGATGCTGGAGTCGATTGGTGGAACAGTGGCTGTGTACCTCCACATACCGTTACGGAAGTCCAAAGTAGGATCGACAAGGAAGTCGATAGTGGATTCACTCGAAGATCAGAGATTCCAATTGATTATACGACTTTTGGCGAACTCTCTATAATCATAGCATCAAATTGGGGACTGTTTGGGGCGATATTTTCAAGTAAGCGCGCTGTGGAACGAATTATGAACAGTCTTAACTTGCTCAGAGGACCGATAGCTCATTGTAGCCCTTTGTCAGACGATGAAGTGGATCGTCTGAAACTGACGATGAAGGACTGGTTTAGGAGCATGAGCTGAATTTGGTCTCTCACCCCCCAACCCACAGCGCCGCCGCCGCCTCTCTAATCCGTTTCGCCTCCGCCCCGTCATTCTTGAATGCCGCCAACCCGCGCTCCAGCGCCTGCCTGGCCTGCACCGTCTGGCCCAGTTGCATGCGGCTGCGGATCAGCATGATCCAGCCGTTGGCATCATTGGGGTTGGCCTGCAGCCGCTTGTCGAGCCCGTCGACCATATTGGCGATCATCGCTTCCTGCTGACCGGGGGGCAGGGCGGCGGCTTCCTGCATCTGCTCTCGGCTCGGGCCGGGAATAGCGGCGGTGGCGGTGGCCGGGCCGGTGGTGGTGATGCCACCGGTCGGCGCAGCCGGTGCAGCCCTGGCGAGGCGCGCCTTGACGTCGATCCCTTCATTCTCTGCCACCTGACCGATCACCCGGCGGATATCGGCGGCATAGGGCGCGTCGGCGGGCGTGTCTGCGAGCAGCGCGAACCAGTCATCGATCGCACCCTTGTGGTCGCCGGCTATATCCTTTTGCACCGCGAGGAAATAGCGCGCGCGGGGATCCTTGGCGTCATGTTTCAATGCATTGCGGAAGGCGGCTGCGGCGTCGGGCGGGACCTGCTGGCCGTCGCTGGCCATGACCAGGGCCTCGCCGAGCATCGACCAATATTCCGGATTGTCGGGGTCCAGCGTCGTCGCGCGTTTCATCGCGGTGGCCGATTCGGCAAATTTGCCGGTTTCAAAATAGCTCCACCCGAGCATCCGCCAGCTTTCCGCATCGTCGGGATTTTCCTGCAGCTTTTTCTCCAGCCCGGCGATGACCTCGTCAACGCTGGGCGCCTGCTCGGTGTCATTGCCGGCAACCGGCGTGCCCGCGCCGGAGCCGTCGTTCATGCTGCGGTAAACCTGCACCGCGATCGCGCCGAGCGCGAGTAAAGCTGCCAGTATCAGAGCGATACGGTTGATATTCATCGATGAACCTGATTTCGCCATGGTCAATCCCCAAGCTGTTTTGTGCCGCAATATTCCGGCGCAGAGATACGGAGCCGATCCCTGCCTGACAAGCGTCGAGATGGCTGTGATATTTTGCACTGGCAATGGAGAGGCTTTTTGGTAAGATACTGCCAAAGTTCAATCTTTTGGGTCGCGCTACAGCCGAATAGATAGTTGAACCGGATCGCTTGAACGTATGAGGGTGCGTTGGTCGGGGGCAGCAAAGGGGGGAAGCAAGCGCGTGTCGGACAAGTTTCGAGTGGTCATTATCGGGTCCGGCCCAGCAGGCATGAGCGCCGCCGGGCGCGCTGCGCAGCTGAAGCTGAAACATGTGCTGCTCGAGAAAACCGACCATCTTTCCGACACCATCTACAAATATCAGAAGGGCAAGCATGTCATGGCGACGCCGAGCCAGCTGGTGCTGCGCTCGGACATGGATTTTGACGCGGGCAAGCGCGAGGCCATTCTTGGTACGTGGGATGAGCAGACCGCCGCTCATGGCGTGAACGTCATGTACAATGCCGAGCCGGTGAAAATTGAGGGTGAGGAAGGTAATTTCACCATCACCCTGAAAAACGGCGAGACGGTGCTGGCCGAAACCATCGTCATGGCGATCGGGACGCAGGGCAATCCCAATCTGATGCGCTGCCCGGGCGGTGACAACAAGCTGGTGCAATATCAGCTCGACGATCCCGGCGAATATTATGACGAGCATATCACGGTTATCGGTTCTGGCGACGCGGGTATCGAGAATGCGCTGGGTCTGGCGGCCGATGCGGCGCAGAATAATGTCGTCACCATTCTCAACCGCTCGGCGGAATTTGCCCGGGCCAAAAAAGCCAATGTGAAGCTGCTGATGGAAGCCGGCGAGCAGGGCAAGGTCATGATCCGCAACGAGACCACGCCAGCCGAGGTCAAGGACGGCGAACTGGTGCTGGAAACCCGCGACGGGCAGGAGACGATCAAATGCGACCGGATCATCGCGCGGATGGGCAGCGCGCCGCCGCGCAAATTTGTCGAGGAATGCGGGATCGAATTTACCAGCGAGGATCGCGAGGCCTATCCCAAATTGTCGCCGGCGTTCGAGAGCACCAAGAAAGGCATCTATGTCATCGGCGCGCTCGCCGGCTATCCGCTGATCAAGCACTGCATGAACCAGGGCTATGACGTTATCGAGTTCATCAACGGCAACAGCGACCTGAAGCCGGCCGACGAGCCGATCCTCGAGGCGAAATTTGCCAGCCTGCCAAAAGGCCGGTCGGTCGACGAATGGCTCGAATTTTTCCGCTCCAATGTGACCATTCTCAACGACCTGTCACCCCTGCAGATGCGCGAGTTCATGCTCGACAGCGAACCGCAAGCCTATCGCCGCGGCGAGGTGATTTTTGAAAGGAACGAACCGGGAAGCTCCCTGTTCGCTATTGCCGAGGGTTCGGTCGCGGTGGAAATCAACCCGGACGATCCATCGATCACCGTCCCGATCGAACAGGGTTCGATCTTTGGCGAAGTCGGCCTGATTTCGGGTCGGCGGCGCGGCGCGACGATCAAGGCGGCCGAAGACGTCATCGTGGTCGAAATTTCGCGCACCGCGGCGCTCAAGCTGCAGGCATCGGTTCCCGCCGCGAAACGCCGGATCACCGAGATATCCACCGAACGGCAATTGCTGCAGATGTTCGGTTCGGGTCTGACCAGGGAAGACATTGCCGAGGTCGTCGATACCAGCGAGATCATCAATGTCCGCGCAGGCGAAGCGATTATCGAGGAAGGCGCAGAGGGCAATGACATTTTTGTCATCCGCGTCGGATCGATGGTGGTCGAGAAGCAGATTGGCGGCAAGCCGATGTTCCTGTCCTATCTCCCCGCTGGTTCCTATGTCGGGGAAATGACGCTGATCGCCGGTGGCTATCGCACCGCAACGGTGAAAGCTGCGGTCAAATCCGAAGCGATCAGGATCAACGGCGACGCGTTCAAGAAAGTGCTCGAAGCCCATCCCGAGCTGATGCGCAAGGCGAAACGGGAAATGGCTGCGCGACAGGACATCAACGCCTTTGTCGAAGCAAAAAAAGACAGTTTTTCAGGTGTCGTGGACATGTACTCGGGGATCGCCAATTTCCTCGTCGATAACGGTATTGGCGAGGCCACCGACGTGCTGCTGATCGACGAAAATCTCTGCGTCGGTTGCGACAATTGCGAGAAGGCCTGTGCCGACAGCCACGAAGGCCTGTCGCGTCTCGACCGCGAGGCGGGACGCACCTATGCCCATCTGCATGTGCCGACCAGTTGCCGGCACTGCGAGCATCCGCATTGCATGTCCGACTGTCCGCCCGATGCCATCCACCGCGGTCCCGATGGCGAGGTGTTCATCGACGATACCTGCATCGGCTGCGGCAATTGCCAGCGCTACTGCCCCTATGGCGTGATCCGCATGGACAAGGTGCCGCCAAAAAAGCCGGGACTGCTGAGCTGGCTGTTCTTTGGCGCGGGTCCCGGGCCGGGCGAACCCGACAAGCAATGGACCGCCGAGCATAGCGATCCATCGGTCGAGAAACCGAAAAAGGCGATCAAGTGCGACATGTGCGCGGGGATAAAGGGCGGGCCAGCCTGCGTCCGCGCCTGTCCGACCGGAGCGGCGATCCGCGTGGCGCCGGAAGAGTTTCTCACCGTCTCCAAGCTGGAAGCGGAGGAGGTGTGAGGCTGTTGCGTTCCCTTCACACCGTTCGTCCTGAGCCTGTCGAAGGACCGGGTTCGATCGTAAGCTGTGCTTCGACAGGCTCAGCACGAACGGCAGTGAATGATCTAGCGACGGGGGGAGCAATATAATGGCCAGCAAAGCCATCACCTCGCAGTCGGGTCGCAAGAAAGTCGTGATGCACGACGGCTTTCTCAAACACGCCGGTTTCCGCTGGCTGAAAATTTCCGCGGCGATCATGCTGATCTGCATCGTCAGCTATCTGTTCGTCGACGTCTCGCCGCGCCACAATGGCGGCAGCTGGTACGGCTATACGCTCGGCACCATCGGCGCGCTGCTGATTCTCTGGCTGACCGTGCTCGGGGTGCGCAAGCGGGCGATGACTTCGGGTCAATGGTCGCTCAAGGCATGGACATCCGCGCATATCTATCTCGGTCTGAGCCTGATCGTGATCGGCACGCTGCACACCGGATTCCAGCTCGGCTGGAATATTCATACCGCTGCCTATGTATTCATGATGATCGTGATCATTTCCGGCATCGTCGGCATCTATTTTTACGTCACCATCCCGAAGGCTCTGTCCGACAATCGCGACGAGATGACCGAGACGGAAATGCTCGAAAACCTGCGTTCGCTCGACCGGCAGCTGCACGATGCAGCACAGCCCTTGTCGGCGGAACATGCCGCTCTGGTGCTGCAATCGCTCGAACAGGATCCTTTCGGCGGCGGATTTTTCCAGCGCATTTCCGGCAAATATCCGGATTGCGCGACGCGGCAGGCCCAAGCGGACCTGCGGAGAGAGCGCGCCTATCAGCCGAAAATGGGCGGCGATGATCCGCTCGACAAGGTCGATGCGCTGCTCGAGAAAAAGGAGGCGACTCTGGCCCGTGTCCGCCGCCATCTCAAGCTCAAGGCGATGCTCCAGGTCTGGCTTTATATCCATGTTCCGATGACCTTTGCGCTGATCGCTTCGCTCACCGCGCATATCATCAGCGTGTTTTTCTACTGGTAGAATGGAGAGCCAAAAATGACCTTCATCGTTCGCCAGATCGCGACCACCGCAGACGGCCGGGAAATCATCCGGTCCAATCCGTTCCCGGCGGATGAAATCGGCATCGGTCGCAGCACCGAAAATGCGATCCATCTGCCCGATCTCGCGGTCAACCCCGACCATGCCGTCATCCGCAAACGTGATGACGGCAAGATCATTGTCGAAAGCACGTCCGGCCAGAATTTCACGCTCGACGGAAAACACCGGATTTCTGTCACCATCGATCCATCAGCCGGGGCGGAACTCGGCTTTGGCGGCCATCTCATCGTCGTCAGCGAAGAGGGCGAGGATGTGGTCCTTACCGTCAAGCGGGTCGAGGCCCTGTCTGATTCCGCGGAAACACGCAGCGAATCGACTCTCTATACGCTCAAGGGGCTGTTGCCGGGCAAGCGGCTCACCGCCTGGGGATTCATCGCCCTGGTGCTGGCTGCGTTTCTCGTCTGGCCGATCTATACCTGGGCGACCTGGCGCGGTGTCGAGGAACGGCCCGACCAGTTCCACGCCGACACCATGTGGTCGTCCGGTGCGCTCAGCAGCGCGCATCATGCGCTCGAGAAAGACTGTCAGGCCTGCCATGTCGACGCCTTTGTCACGGTCAAGGACAAGACCTGCCTCACCTGTCATGAAGACGATGCGCATGACCATGCGGCCAAGCCGCGCCTGCTGACCGCTCGCGGTGCGCCCGAGGGGCTGGAGAAAATCGGCGCTGCCTTTGCGTCCGCTTTCAACAAGCCGCCGGGCAGGTGTGTCGAATGTCACAGCGAGCATGAGGGCGCTGGTGCTATGGAACCGACTGCGCAAAAATTCTGCGCGGATTGTCACGACGGGATGGATGGACGCTTGACCGACACAAAACTGGAAAACGCGTCGGATTTCGGCATTGCCCATCCGCAGTTCCGCCCTGCGGTGCTGGTGAAGCCAGGCGGCAATAACCCGCCGCGCAAGCGTATTTCCCTCAATCGGAAACCGACCGAATATAACGGCCTTAAATTTCCCCATGACCTGCATCTGTCGCGAACCGGCGGGGTCGCGCAAATGGGACGGAGACTGTCGCAGGAATACGGTTTTGGTTCCTCGCTGGTGTGCAAGGATTGCCACACACCCGATCCCAAGGGCGTCCGCTTTGAACCCGTCGACATGAAGGACGACTGCAGCATGTGCCACAGTCTCGCGTTTGAGGAGATCGGCGGCACGGTCCGGACGTTGCGGCACGGCGAACCGAAAATGGTCCAAGCCGATCTCAGGGCCTATTACCGCTCCACCCGCCCTACTCGACCAATCAATCTTGGCGGGATGAAACGCCGCAGGCCCGGCGCGATGAACGAGGTCCGCGTCGCCAGCGACTATGCCCGCGCCGTCCGGTTCCGCCCGAGCCGAGCCAATCAGGCGATCAGCCAGGTATTCTCGCGCGGAGGGGCCTGTTTCGATTGTCATGGCGTCACCCCGCCAACGGCTCGCGGGCGGGTCGATTATGGTATCAAGCCGGTGACCCAAACCGATCGCTATATGCACAAGGGCTGGTTCAGCCATGATGCCCATACCGAAGAAAAATGCGAGACCTGTCACAATGCGACGACATCGAAGGATGCCAGTGATCTGCTGCTGCCGGGGATCAAGACCTGCCGCGAATGTCATGGCGGGGAATTCCAGAAGTCATCAGATGTGCCTTCATCCTGCGCCATGTGTCACGATTATCACCCCGATGCCGGCGCGCCCTGGCTGATCAGGGAGCAACAGAAAGACAAACAGACAAAACCGGAGAAACAGATTGCCGGTCGCTAGCATCATCGGGACAGGGGGAGAGCGCCCATGCTGATGGCGCAGATCACGGATATTCATCTCGGTTTCGACCCCGATAATCCGGCGGAATTCAATCGCAAGCGTCTTGATCAGGCGATCCGGACGATTTGCGCCATGAGTCCGCAGCCCGACCTTTTGCTGGCCACGGGCGACCTTGTGGATCGCGGTGATCAGGAAAGCTACCGGCGGCTCGAGTCCGCTCTGTCCGGGGTGCCGTTCCCGATCCACATGTGCCTCGGCAATCACGATCTGCGGACGCCGTTCCGCAAGCAGTTCCCCGATGTGCCGACGGTTGACGGTTTCGTCCAGTATGAGATCGACACAGCTGAGCTCCGGCTGCTCTTTCTGGATACGCTGGAAGAGGGACGGCACGGCGGCGCCTTTTGCGAAGTCCGCGCACAATGGCTGGCGGACAGACTTTCGGAAAACAGGGACAAGCCGACAATCCTGGTCCTGCACCATCCGCCGGTGGAAAGCGGTATCGAGTGGATGACGACCCATCCGGACGAGCCCTGGGTGAAACGGCTGGCCGACACGGTTGCCGGTCACGATCAGGTCAAGGGCATGATCACCGGCCATCTGCACCGGAATATTTCGACCTGGTGGCGGGATATCAGTCTGGCGATCTGTGCCTCGACCGCGCCGCAGGTGGCACTGGACCTCAATCCGATCGATCCCGAGAATCCCGACGGCCGCAACATGATCGTCGCCGATGCACCGGCCATCGCCCTGCACTATTGGAACGGCCGCCAGCTGGTCAGCCATTTCGAGACCGCCGAAGACCATGTCCTGCTTGCCCGCTACGACGAAAATCTCCAGCCACTGGTGCGCGCGCTGCTCGCCGAGCGACCGGAATAGCCATTTTTTCAATGCCGTTCATCGCAGGGAAACGGTCGTTCGTCTAAAAAATGATTTCTGAAGAAACCTTTTTTGCGTTTCCGCTCCGCTTTGGGTAAACCCCCTCCCGACAGCGCCGCAGGCGTTTTGGGGAACCCGCGACAGCGGTCTGATATTTGGAGAAACAATAATGCGATTCACGATTTCCAGCCGTAAATTTTTTCTGGGCGTGTCCAGCGCCGCGCTGATCGGCGCGACCGCGACACCTGCTCTCGCCGACCATCACGGGAAAAAAATGACCACAGCAGAACTGAACAGGATGAGCGCGATGCAATCTGCCCCGAGCGCGGTAGCCGACAACAGCATCCTCCAGGAATGGACCGGACCCTATGACGGCGTACCGGCCTGGGACGAAATCAAGGTCTCGGATTTCCCGCAAGCCTTTCAAGCCACGATGGACAAGATCAAGGCCGAGGTTGTTGCGATCCGTGACAATCCCGAACCGGCGACCTTTGAAAATTTCACCGTTCCGCTGGAACTCGCCGGCAATGACGCCAATGAACTGTTCGCGATCTGGGGTGTGCACAGCAGCAACCTGTCGAACGAGGAAGTCCGCAAGATCCAGGGCGAGTGGTTGCCGAAGGTCTCGGCCTTTTTTGACGAGCTGACGCTTGATCCCAAGCTTCTCGCCAAGACCAAGGCGGTCTATGACAATCGCGCCAGCGCCGGTCTCGACGCCGAGCAGCTGCGTCTGGTCGAACGCAATTACGAACAGCTCGTGCGCGACGGTGCGCTGCTCGAAGGCGCGAAAAAAGAACAGCTGATCGCCTATAATACCGAATTGTCGAAGGCGTTTAACGAATTCTCCAACAAGGTGCTGGCCGACGAGGAAACCTATATCTATCTGACCGACGAGGCCGATCTGGCCGGTCTGCCGGACAGTTTCATCGCCTCGATCGCCGCCGCTGCCAAAGCGCAGGGCAAGGAGGGCTGGGCGCTGAAAAACACCCGCTCGGTGATGCAGCCGTTCCTGCAGAACTCGACCCGCCGCGATCTGCGCGAAAAGGTCTACAACGCCTATATCAACCGCGGCGACAACGGCGATGCCAATGACACCAACGCGACCATCGCCAAAATCCTCAAGCTGCGCGCTGACCGGGCCAAGCTGCTCGGTTTCGAGACCCACGCCCATTACCGGATGGCCGACACGATGGCGAAGGAACCGGAAGCGGCGATGGAGCTGATGATGAAAGGCTGGCCGGCCGCCGTCGGACGGGTCAAGGAGGAAGTCGCCGACATGCAGGCGGTCGCCGATGCAGAAGGCGCGGGGATCACGATCAAGCCGTGGGACTACCGCTTCTACGCCGAGAAGGTCCGCAAGGCGAAATATGATCTCGATGAAGCCGAGATCAAACCCTATTTCAAGCTCGACAATATGGTCGACGCGATGTTCGATGGGGCGAACAAGCTCTACGGCATGCAGTTCACCGAGAATACCGGCACCGTACCGGTGTTCGATCCCGAGGTCCGCACCTTCGAGGTCAGGCGCGGCGACAAGCTGGTCGGGCTATTCTATCTCGACAATTTCGCCCGCGAGGGCAAACGCTCGGGCGCGTGGATGACGACCTATCGCAGCCAGTATGATCTCGGCGGCGACAACCGCTATGTGCTGGCGTCGAACAACAACAATTTCGTCAAGGGCGGCGAGGGCAACCCGACGCTGATCAGCCTCGACGATGCCTCGACCCTGTTCCACGAATTCGGCCACGCGCTGCATTATCTCAACTATGACATCACCTATCCGGGTCTCGGCGGCACGCCGCGCGACTTTGTCGAATATCCCAGCCAGGTGAACGAGAACTGGCTGCTGACCCGCTATATTCTCGACAATTACGCCAGGCATGCGGAAACCGGGGAGCCGATGCCGCAGGAACTGGTCGACAAGATCAACAGGTCGAAAACCTTCAACGAAGGCTTTTCCACGGTTGAATATCTGTCGAGCGCGATCGTCGACATGAAGCTGCACAACCGCACCGAACCGGTCACCGATGTTGATGCGTTCGAGCGCGAGACGCTGGCCGAAATCGGCATGCCCAAGGAAATCGTGATGCGCCACCGCCTGCCGCAGTTCAACCACCTGTTCTCGTCCGACGCCTATTCGGCTGGCTATTACAGCTATCTCTGGTCGGAAACGATGGATGCCGACACCTGGGCGGCGTTCGAGGAAGCGGGTGATGTCTGGGATGCCGACACCGCCGAGCGCTTCCGCTCGATCATCCTGAGCACCGCCAACGAAACCGACCGCAAGGCAGCCTATCGCAAGTTCCGCGGCCGCGATCCCGAGGTCAAATATATCCTCAAGAAGCGCGGCTTCCCGGTACCGGGCGAAAGCGCGGACGACGCGGCAGAATAAACGCCGCGATCGGAGTCAAAAGAAAAGGGGGCTTCTAGCCCCCTTTTTATTCGCGCCGCCGCGCGATCAGTCCCTGAATCTGCAGCAACCGTTCCTCGGTCATCGAGAAGCGGAAGGTGAAGAAAAACGCCATCAGCATCAGCGGAACGATCCCGGCGGCGCCGATCCACACCAGCGCGTCGAGCGCCGACTGCTCGACCGCCCCCGGCCGCATGCCTTCCTCCAGTCCCACCAGGTCGAGCGCGAAGCCGCCATAGAGCGGCCCGACCGCGCCGCCGAGCTTGGTCGTGAACTGCAGCACGGCATAGAACCCGCCCTCCTGGCGAAGCCCGGTCTCGGCCTCGTGCTCGTCGGTGAGATCGGCGGTCAGCGAGGTGATCGCCACGATCCGCAGGATGAAGAAGCTCATGAAAATCGCGTTCTGGACGACCAGGATCGCAAAGATTGCGGGATCGCCGTTGGCCGGGATCAGGTCGAGCCCGCGCAGCAGATAGGGCCAGGACAGGTCGAGCAGCATGATCACGACCGCCCATTTGACCATGTCGTGCTTGGGCATCCGCCGACCGACCGTCTTGAGGAAGATTATCGCGATCGGCACCGCAATCAGCACCGAAATCCCCAGTACCAGTCCGGTCTGGGTCGCCTCCAGTTCCCAGAAATAGGTCCAGAAGATGATGTTGAGCGCCACCGTGATGCCATAGGACGCGGTCGCGCCCAGATCATAGCCGAGGACGTTGCGGAAATTGCGGTTCCGGAAGGTCGACAGGAAATCGCTCCACAGTCCGGCAAAGCCCGGCGTCGACGGCGCGCGCCGCGGGTCAATCCTGGTATGGCCGATGAACTTCCAGGTCCCGGCGATGCACGCCGCCGCAGTGATCCACACGATCACCGCCGACAGCCAGCCATAGGTGACATAATTGCTCGCGACAAACCGGCCATCGCCGCCCGCGCCCTCGTCGAACAGGAAATAGAGACAGGCCGACGGCAGCAGCAGGGCGGTCAGGAACAGAAAGGCGGTCCGCTGCCCCATCAGCGCGCTGCGGTCGTGATAGTCCGGGGTGATTTCCGCAACCAGCGTATAGTGCGGGATCGAGAAAAAGGTCAGCGCGGTGCGGATCCACAGCGAACAGGCGAGCAGCCATCCCGCCAGCCACAGCTGGCTGCCAAGCACGAATTCCGGCGGCGCGAACAGCGCGACAAAACCGAGGCCCAGCGGCACGGTGGCGTAGATCATGAATGGATGCCGCCGCCCCCAGCGGCTCTTGTAGCGGTCGGACCAGCTGCCGACCATCGGATCCGACACCGCGTCCCACAGCAGCGCGAGCGACAGCACGATCCCCGTCGCCGTCCCGCTCAGCCCCAGCACCTGCGTGTAGAACAGCAGCACGAACATGATGTACGCCGCTTCCTTCACCGCATAGACCGCCCCGCCAAGGCCGTAGGACAGGCGGTTGGGGACAGTCAGGTGGAGGCGGTCTGGTTCCGGGTTTTTCAAAGCGGGGCGAAGGTGGCACAATCGGTGGCGGGAAGCTACTGGAATTGCGGGGGGTAGGGTGTGAGGCTAAGCCGGGGTGCAGGCAGATTACAGATGGAGTTAACGATGCACAAATTTCCTAACCGAAACTGACAAGCGTTCCCGACCCCAAAATTAAAAGGGCGCCCCGTCATCAAACGGCGCGCCCTTCTGTTGCTAGCGTAGCTCCAGCCTAGAAGCGGAAACCAACGCCCGCGACGACCTGGTGGCGGTCGAGGTCGACGCCGATTTCATTGTTATCGTTGAACAGGGTGTCGTTATATTTGAGCGCGCTATAGTTGGAATAGCGGTACTCGAGCTTGACGAACGCGCCGGAGCCGATTCCGGTTCCGCCGGTTCCGATCAGCTGCTCGACGCCGGCACCGAGACGATAGCCGTCAACCTGCTGGCTGTCGTCGAAGTTGAGATCAAAGCCATCGGATTCGGCGCGATCCTGAAAGCGCGATTCGACCGCGGTGTTGGTGTAGCCACCCTTGGCGTAGAGCAGGGTGCTCGGGGTGACCTTGGCACCGACGCGCGCGCCGATATAGAGGTCGCGCTTCAGGTTGATGCGATAGCCGAACGGCGCGTTGATATCTTCATCGCCTTCCTGCTCGCCGGTCGAATCCATATATTCGCCCTCGAGGCCGAAGACCACCGGGCCAGCGTCGAAATCATAGCCGAGCGCGACGCCATAGGCGAAGCCGTCGACCGACTGGTCGAGCGTGTTATTCTCGAAAATGCCGTCGTTGTTGGTGTCGACATCGACATCGCTGCCCGAACGCAGCGTGTCATAGCCACCAAGGATTTCGGCGCGCGGGCCGGTGAAGGGGGAATTGGACTGGGCGGCGGCAGGGGCAGCGAAGGCGCCGGCAACCGAACAGAGGATCAGGGGGGTGATCACAGAGAATTTCATTATTTTACTCCAACATACAAAAAATGGAACATGGTTGTTCCGGTTATGCCCGCTATCATTGCGAACTTTGCTCGCCGATGAACGGCCGGATATACGGCGTCATCGATCGACGAGTAGAGGGAACGACCCGGCGGCCCGGATCGTTCCATCGTTGGTCGCATTGGTAGTGATAATCTTGAATATGGTGCAAAAATATCACTGTTCGTTCGTCGGCGGTCCATCCGGCCGAGCATCGCCGGTGAAACCGGCTGCGAGCAAGCCTGCCGCCCATTCTACCGCCGTGCTGAGGTTGCGCAAATCGGTCTGCCCTTCCGATAATATTCGACTTGTCCGATCAACTCTGGTTTAGCTGGATATTGATGACACCGCATGAATTCATCTCGAAATGGCGTAGCAGCGAGCTGAAGGAAAGCGCCGCTGCCCAGAGCCATTTCAATGACTTATGTGCGCTGCTGGAGATTGCAAATCCCGCGACTGCCGATCCGAAGGGTGACTGGTTCACCTTTGAAAAAGGCGCGTCAAAAACCGGTGGCGGGGGCGGCTGGGCCGATGTCTGGCGCAAGGGCTGTTTCGGCTGGGAATATAAGGGCAAGCGCAAGGATCTCGACGCTGCCTTCGCGCAATTGCAGCAATATGCCATCGCGCTGGAAAACCCGCCGCTGCTGATCGTGTCGGACATGGACCGGTTCCGCATCCACACCAACTGGACCAATACGGTGCAGGAAGTGCATGAATTCGCGCTCGACGAACTGGCCGATGCTTCGACGCGCGATCTGCTGAAAAAATGCTTCACCGATCCGGAGGAACTGAAACCCAGCAAGACCCGGCAAATGCTGACCGAGCTTGCGGCGCGTGAATTTGCCGAACTGGCGCAGCGCCTCCGCGACCGGGGCCATCTCCCGCACGACGTCGCGCATTTCGTCAACCGGCTGGTCTTCTGCATGTTTGCCGAGGACGTCGACCTGCTCCCCGACCATATGTTCACCAAAATGCTCGAAGCCAGCGGCACGCACCTGGACCGGTTTACCGAAAATGCCAGCCAGCTGTTCCGGGCAATGGCCGAACCCGGTGGCAGTATCGGCTTCACCAAGATCGACTGGTTTAACGGTGGTCTGTTCGATTCCGATGAAGCTTTGCCACTCAAACAGGCGGATATCGACAATCTGCTGACCGCCGCGCATCTCGACTGGTCAGAGGTCGATCCATCGATCCTCGGCACCTTGTTCGAGCGCGGCCTTGATCCGGCCAAGCGCAGCCAATTGGGTGCCCATTATACCGACCGGGCAAAGATCATGCAGATTGTCGAGCCGGTGATCATTCGTCCGCTGGAGGCCGAATGGGACGAGGCGCGCACCCGGATGGAAGCGTTGATCGACAAGGCCCCGAAAGCAACAGCGGAAAAATTGCTGCGCGGCAAGGAACTGGCCAAACGCACCAGGGCGCTGAAAGAGGCAGGCGCGATCCACCGCGATTTCCTGGAGCGACTGACCGCATTCCGGGTGCTCGATCCCGCCTGCGGATCGGGCAATTTTCTATATGTCTCACTGCTTGCGCTCAAGGACATCGAGCATAAGGCCAATCTCGAGGCCGAAGTGTTGGGGCTGACTCGCGAGTTTCCGCGCGTCGGGCCGGAATCGGTGCTCGGCATCGAACTCAACCCCTATGCCGCCGAACTGGCGCGGGTGTCGGTCTGGATCGGCGAAATTCAATGGATGCGGCGCAACGGCTTTGCGGCGGCGAAAAACCCGATCCTGCGGCCCTTGGGAACGATTGAAAATCGCGATGCGGTGCTGACGATTGACCGTGATGGCAAGCCGATGCGGGCTGAATGGCCGGTGGCGGATGTGGTTGTTGGTAATCCGCCATTTTTGGGTGGCGGTAGGATGCTCGGAGAACTTGGCGAGGGCTATACCGAGGCCTTGCGGTCGGAATGGAAGAATGTGCCGGGGTTTGCTGATTTGGTTTGTTACTGGTTTGCCAAGGCATGGGACCAGATGGCGGCGGGGAAACTGGAGCGCGCTGGACTGGTTGCCACTAACTCCATCCGGGGAGGGGCCAATCGGGAAGTATTGAAACCGGTAGTGCAGCATGGCCGTATATTTGAGGCTTGGAGTGATGAGCCTTGGACGGTCGACGGCGCTGCTGTGCGTGTTTCCCTCATTTGCTTTGAAAAATCAAAATCAGGAAAAAGTCAGTTAAATGGTCATGCTGTTGAAACCATTCTTTCCGATTTGTCGTCTAATGAGCATGATTATGATCTCACGCACGCTGTTCGATTGACTCAAAACGCAAATATTTGCTTTGAAGGAATGAAGAAATACGGCCCATTCGATCCACCCTCGGAGACAGTTCGTGAATGGCTCCAAGCACCAACCAACGTGAACAAATTGCCAAATTCCGATGTGCTTAAACAACTAGTTACGGCAACCGATATAGTAAGGCGACCGACAGATCGTTGGATCATTGATTTTGGAGCCAGCTCATCGGTTGGCGATGCAGCTTGTTTCGAACAACCGTTTTCCTATGCAGAAGCGCATGTAAAACCATATCGGACAAAGGTACGCGTCGCAAAGACTCGTGAAAATTGGTGGCTATATGAGCGAGCGCGACCGAAACTTGCTGCTAAACTCGGCAAGCTGCCAAAGTATATCGGAACCCCTCGCGTGGCTAAGTATCGGGTTTTTGTCTGGCTGGACAAAAGTTCAATGCCTGACACTTCCATTGACGCAATCACCCGTGACGACGACACCAGCTTCGGCATCCTCCATTCCCGCTTCCACGAAATCTGGTCGCTGCGAATGGGAACGTTTTTGGGTAAAGGCAATGACCCCCGCTACACCCCTTCCACCACCTTCGAAACCTTCCCCTTCCCCGAAGGCCTGACCCCGGATATCCCCGCCGCCGACTATGCCGAGGATCCGCGCGCGCAGGCCATTGCAACGGCAGCAGCCCGGCTCAACGAACTGCGCGAAAACTGGCTCAATCCGGCCGATCTGGTCCGCCGCGAGCCAGAGGTGGTTCCGGGCTATCCCGACCGCATCTTGGCCGTAGATGAGGACGCGGCCAGGGAACTGAAGAAACGCACGCTGACCAATCTCTACAACGCGCGCCCTGCGTGGCTCGACCACGCCCATGCCGCACTCGATGAAGCGGTGGCAGAGGCCTATGGCTGGGGTGATGACTGGCGCGCTGGCGTGTTGACCGACGACGAAATGCTCGCGCGCCTGTTCCGGCTCAATCAGCAACGCGCTGCGGAAGAACGTGAATTACGATGACAGTGCACTAATTCCCGGCATTCTGTAGGAGTTACCGGAAGACGGGGTAAGGCCCGTGATTAGGCTGCTTCTAGTCAGCATCGTTGTCATGGTCTTGGTGCCTAGCAAAACGGGCTGGGATGAGCTCGTCGGCGTATTCGGACTCTATTCTCATAGCCAAGAAAGAACGCGGGTCGTCCCTGCTGATTTTCCTTTCCGGCAACTTTCGTCGCGTGGTCCAAGCGCCGGGATATCGATGACAAAACCGGGTGAAACGATTTCTCCCAAATCCGTCGTCGTAGTTGACGATTCCCCAAACGTAGACGTAGACCTTGGGATCATCAATATTCTTGATCGCAGTGGTGCCAGTAGAGCTGCGGCGCATCTCGCCGCCCGGTTGAATAGCGCGATCCGAATCGACGCCATCGGTAGGCCAGCCAAGTTTGCCAACATCCTTGCTGTGCGCGGACTTGATTCGAACATAGGTCTTGACGTTTTTCGCGGGTATTCTCCCTACATTGCGAACGATTACATCGCCGACAGCGCGATCACTCTTGGTGCGGTTAATACCGCCAGGTTCGACAGTCAGGTAGGCTCTATCCTGACGCTCGGCTGATTCCGTGGTGATATTGTTCGCTTGCGAGGCGGCTTTAGCCGCCTTACTGGCAGCGATCGCAGCCCAACCGGTGAAGAAAATTGTGATGCCGAGAAAAAGCATCTCACCACTGGTCAGTGCATTTTGCCACCAAACGAGTTCGACCTGTTCTTGGGCTGCGTTCGCCATAGATTTTTGCGCGATCAAATCCTCTTCGTCGCGCTCTTCCTTCCGATTTTCCTTTGCCTTCTCTTCAGCAGTTATTTCGTAACCTTTGGTGAGGGGCGTAGGCGTTGGTTGGGAGGCTTGCTTTTGTTGAGCGGAGTCGGCTTGTGGGTCCGCCTGATTTACGCGGTCCTGTGCTACGCCATTCGCTGAAAACAGCGCTACAAACGCAAGCCCGATGCACCAATAGCCTCTAAGCATTGCAGCATGAACGCGGCTGTAAATTCGCCCCTACTGATCTTGTTGTTGAGATTGCGTTCGTTTTCCTGAACGCCAATATCCGCCAGTTTTTCAGCAAGTTGTGCATAAGTGATTCCCCGCCGTTTCAACTCACCCTTTAGCAGATTTTTCGCGCGAGTCTCGAATTCGACATTTACCGGCTCAAATTACGCGAATTACGGCGACAGTTTACTAAATGCAATAATTCTCCAACTCCACGACACCATACGTGATCCCGAATATCTCCGCCCCCCGACCGACGTGTTGGCCCAAACTCGATGAGACCCCCAAAACTGCAACCCGGCCTTTTCCACACCAAAAACCCGCTTTCCTACAACCGCCTATCGGCGCTATGCTTCGCGCTGTGATGAGTCTTGTGTGCCTCTCTCCCCCTGATGACCGGCGCTTCCCGGCGCGCCGTTGCAAAGGTCACACTCGGGACAGTGTTGGCGTCGGCAAACTCCCTGTATTCCGCGGGTTCGGGGCAAAGGTCACAGAAAATAAAAGGGTCGCTTTGTGTAAACCATTAAAATATTTTTCAGGCAATTCCGAGCACGGCTCCATTCGCCGGCAATATAATGTCCGGCATGCGCAATTATCCATCCAACATCACGCAAACAACCGTTCGTTGGCCCCAACTTTGACAAACTTTGGCGCAGTCAGCCACTTTCCTGCGGCTCCCGCCTTCTGCTATGCCGAACCAAAGCTATAAAGGATATTCGCCATGGTCACCGCTCCCGCTATCGCCGCCCTCCGCACGCCCGACGAACGCTTCGCCGATATCCCGGACTTCGATTATCCGGTCGATTATGCCGATGACCTGCCCGGCTATGAAGGGCTGCGCGCCGCCTGGGTCGATACCGGGCCGCGGGATGCGGAGACAACCTTCCTGTGTCTGCACGGCGAACCGAGCTGGTCGTTTCTCTACCGCAAGATGATCCCGCATTTCACCGCCACCGGCGCGCGGGTGGTCTGTCCGGATTTCTTCGGCTTTGGCCGGTCCGACAAGCCGACCGATCTCGACACTTACACATTCGATTTCCACCGCAACCATATCCTGGCGCTGGTCGAACGGCTTGACCTCAGGAATATCACTCTGGTGGTGCAGGACTGGGGCGGGCTGATCGGGCTGACGTTGCCGGTTGACGAGGGTTTCAAGGCGCGGCTGTCGCGGCTGCTCATCATGAACACCGCGCTGGGTCTCGGCACCGGCGCGGGTGACGGCTTTAACGCGTGGAAGGAATATGCGCTGACCGTGCCCGAATTCGACGCCGGCCAGATTATCGCGCGCGGCACCCCCGAGCTGGGCGAGGCGGAGATTGCCGCCTATAACGCGCCCTATCCTGATGACCGCTATCAGGTCGGCGCGCGCACGTTCCCGGCGCTGGTGCCGGTCGAGCCGGATATGGACGGGGTCGCGGTCAGCCAGCAGGCGGCGGCCTTCTGGAGCGGCGAATGGTCGGGCGACAGTTTCATGGCAATCGGCGGTTCGGATCCGGTGCTCGGCCCGCCGGTGATGAAGATGATGCACGGCCTGATCCGGGGCTGCCCCGAACCGCTGCTGATAGAGGAAGCGGGGCATTTCGTGCAGGAATGGGGCGATATCGTCGCGCCGGCGGCGCTGAAGGCGTTTGGTGATATCTGATGTTTTGGGAGCGTGCCGTTGGCGGCGAGCGCCTGTTCCGTTGGTGGCGGGGCCGTTCCGTTGGTGGTGAGCTTGTTGAACCACGCCTCTCGACTTGCGGGACCGTTAGCTTCGCTGACCTTCGGTTCGACAGGCTCGGGACCAGCGTAACCGGAGCGCTGCCAGCTGTCAGGGAAGGCCGGCATAGCCCGCGGTGGTCAGGCGACCATCGCGGTCTTGCTGAAATGTTCGGTGAAGCGTGGCTGCATCGGCTGGCTCGCGACCATCGCCAGCGGCAGGGCGGTTTCGCAATGGGCGCATTCCGCGCTGAACCGGCCGACATGCCAGCTCGATTTCCCGCAGCCGGGGCACCGGTTGACGATGTCGAGATGATAGAGCGGCTGATAGCCGCGCTGATTTCCCTGTTCGGCCAATGGTTGAGCAGGCTGATTGATGAATGATCTGGGAGATAAGTACATCGTTTCTTCCTTCCTTATTTGTGCCAAACTTGCTTCACTTAAACTTCGCACCAAATGGCACTTCGTTGCTGCACCAGCGATGAACCGTTGGTTTTGATAGACGAAATGATATCAAAGCAATGAAGAAACAATAGGAGAAATTCGTCATTTCACCGTGATGCCCGTCACAAACATGACTAAATGCCTGATTTTGGGCGAGAGTATTTTTGGGTCCCCGTCCCGAATTGAGCCAATCGATTAACGGACAGGGTTGAGGGACAGCGTTAATCCTGCGCTCCGTGCAAAAATTGCGCGAATCAGTGTCTTTCTCGGCTGGCATGGCTCATGCCGGACTGCGAGAGAAGCCGGCGTTCAGAGAGCGCCCAGTTTCCGCCACGCCAGATCGGCGAATTCGCAGAGCAGCGGCCGCGTCTCGCGCGGGTCGATGATGTCCTCGACGCTGAACTGCTCGGCGGTGCGGAACGGCGAGGTGACCTTGTCGAGCTTGGCCCTGATCTCGGCAAGCCTTGCTGCCGGATCGTCGGCGCTTTCGATATCGCTCTTGTAGGCGACCTCGAGACCGCCGGCGATCGGCAGCGAGCCCCAGTCGCCGCTTGGCCAGGCGAAGCGATACTGAAAATTCTCCGCGTTGCTCATCGCGCTGCCGGCGATGCCATAGGCGCGGCGGATAATGACGCTGGCCCACGGCACGGTCGCCTTGTAGACCGCGTTCATCGCCTGCACGCCATAGCGGATGGTGCCGGTGCGTTCCGCCTCGCCGCCGATCATGAAGCCGGGATTGTCGACCAGATGGATGACCGGCAGATGGAATTGTTCGGCCAGCTTGGCAAAGCGTTCGACCTTTTCCGAAGACTTGGCTTCCCACGAACCACCGAGAAAGCTGGGGTCATTGGCGAGCACCGCGACCGGCCAGCCGTCAAGCCGGGCAAAGGCGGTGATCGCCGCGCGGCCCCAGCGCTTGCCCATTTCGAACACCGAGCCTTCGTCGAACACCGAAGCCATGATCTTGCGCATCGAATAGACCTGCTTGTCGGCGCGCGGAACAGCGGAGAGGAGGCTGTCATCCCTGCGGTCGACCGGGTCGTGATTGACGGTCCGGGCCGCGAACTGGTTCACGTTGCTCGGCAGATAGGAAAGGAATTTGCGCGCGGTGACAAAAGCCTCGGCCTCGCTGGCGACCTCCTCGTCGACCACGCCGTTGGTGGTATGGATGTCCGACCCGCCGAGCTGCTCCTTGCTGAGATCGTCGCCAATCGCCGCGGCCACCGCAGGACCGGCGGCGAATATCTGGGACAGGCCGCGGACCATGATCGAATAATGGCTGGCCACGGTGCGCGCGGCACCCATGCCCGCCGTGGGCCCCAGCGCCAGCGCCACCACCGGCACCGTCTCCTGATTCCTGATAATATCTTCCCAGCCCGGCACGGCCGGAACATAGGTAAATCCCATGTCCTCCAGGCTCTTGACCGAGCCGCCACCGCCGGTGCCGTCGATCATCCGAATCATCGGGATGCCAAGTGTATGCGCCATTTTCTCGCACTGGGTGAACTTGCGGTGCAGCGCCGCGTCGGCTGCCCCACCGCGCACGGTGAAGTCATCGGCGGAGGCGACCACCGGACGCCCCTCGATATTGGCGCGGCCGAAGATCAGATTACTCGGCGCGAAATCCTCGAAACTGCCGTCCTCGGCATAGGTTCCGCGCCCGGCGATCTTGCCGATCTCGCGAAAGCTGCCCTCGTCGACAAGGCCGGCGATCCGCGCCCGCGCATCAAGCTTGCCGCGGCCATGCTGGCGCGAGACTTTCTCCTCCCCGCCCATTTTTTCGGCAAGCCGCTGGCGCTCCGCCAGTTCCTCGAGTTCGGGTTTCCAGGTCATATCGAGGTCCGATCGGCTTCACACGAAACGCGTTTTTTATTTTCTGTGACCTTGGGGTGGAGGCCGCCGAATAGCGCGGTTTTTGTTGTAGCGGCGTGGCACCGAGTGTGACCTTTCAAAAAGGCCGTACTGATCCAGCCGGAGATCGGAAAATTCATCACCCTGCCATCATAGCGCGGCGCCGCAATGTAGGACAGGCTGGATTATTGCTGGTCGATTCTAAGAACATGATAGGGGTTTAACCGAGTGATTAAGGGAGGGGAAGCGGGAAATTGGACAGTGCCGATTTTGAAGACCTGTGGAAAGTTTCATCCTCCCTGAAGCGCAGCTTCGGGGAGGGGGACCATCCGCAGGATGGTGGAGGGGTAGCGAGTGCATGGGTTTTGGGTATGGGCGAGCACCCCTCCGTCATCGCTTCGCGCTGCCACCTCCCCAAAGCTGGCGCTTCGGGGAGGAAAGAGTCCTCACTCCTCATCCCCGTAGATCGCCACACCCATCTCACCGTCACTCGTCGCCCGGCCGCGGTACATGCCCGGCGTGTTGAAGCTGTAGCCGGCCTGGCCCCAGGGGGTGGCGTAGATGATGCCGCCGTCGCCGCCAAGTTCGCCGAGTTCGGCGATCACGTCATTGGCGATCTGCTGGATTTCCTCGTTTGACAGCATGAATTCGCTGGCGTGGATCCTGTAGGTATAATTGCCTTGCTCATCCTTTGGGACGGTCTGCTGGGCTTCCTCGATCGCCACCGGCCAGCGCATCCGGATGCGGGCGCAGATTTCGTGGGCGACGCCGAGGCGGATGAAATATTCGCCCGATCCCGTGGCCGAAATCGCGCAGCTCCGGTTATCGGCATAGGTGCCCGCACCGATGATCGGACTATCGCCGATCCGGCCCCAGCGCTTGCCGGTCATCCCGCCGGTCGAGGTGCCGGCTGCCATATTGCCGTTCTTGTCCATGGCAACGGCGCCGACCGTGCCGAATTTATAGTCGATATCAGCCACGCCGACCTCCTTTGCCAGCAGCTTGTCGATCTGATCCAGGCGATAAGGCGTCGCATAATATTCCGGCGGCACCTGCTCCAGTCCCTGCTCGCGACTGAACTGATTGGCGCCTTCGCCCGACAGCATGACATGCGGGCTATGATCCTTGACCGCGCGCGCCAGCAGGATCGGATTTTTGGTGCCGTTGATCCCGGCGACCGCGCCCGCCGACAGGTCGCTGCCGTCCATGATGCTGGCGTCAAGCTCATTGGTCCTGTCCCAGGTGAACACCGCGCCCTTGCCGGCGTTGAAATTGGGGTCGTTTTCCAGAAGGATGATGGTGGCGGTGATCGCTTCCATCGCGCTGCCGCCTTCGCGCAATATCCGAGAGCCCTCGGCCAGCGCGCTGTCGAGCGCCGCGCGGATCGCCTGATCCTGCTCGGGGGTGATCTTGTCACGACTGATCGTGCCGGCGCCGCCGTGGATGGCGATCGACCAGCGGGCATCATCGGAGTCAGAATCGTCTGCTTGCGCCAAGGCCGCGCTGCCGAGAGACACGGCAGCCACGGCCGCGACAATTGTATTGAACATGTGCATTTTCCCCGATCACTTCTGGTTGCCTCACTATGCCTTAAAATTTGACCAGCGCAACCACTCCGGCGCTCCTGGTGTCGCCGAAAGGAATGACTTCGACATCGGGATTGCGTTTCGATGTGATCAGAAATCCGGTCGCTTCGCCAATCGCCGCGCCGACCAGCACATCGGACCAGTGATGTTTGTGCGCCTGCACCCGCGAAACACCGACAAAGGCGGCCGCCAGCTGCGCCGGGATGCCGACTTTCCAGCCATAGCGGTTTTGCAATGTCGCGGCGGCAGCAAAGGAGGTCGAGCTATGGCTTGACGGGAAGCTGTCATTGTCGCTGCCGTCGGGACGCAGGCGCGGGAACGCCTGTTTGACCCCCTGGGTCAGGGCAAAGGCACCACCGATACTACCCAGCGCCTGGAAGTCGCCATTCCAGTCCTTCTGCACGGCGGGTACCAGAAAGGCGGTAGCAACCAGCGCATCGCGACCGATGTCGCTGGCCGTGTTCCAGCCCTTGTCGCTGGCCTGGACCGGGTCCGCCAAGGTCAAGGTTGCGATGACCGGGACGATCGGAAAAAAACGGGGCAAATGTTTCATGGAAAACCCTTGTTCCGTAGAGGCGCTTGTACCGCGCGCTTGGTCGCAATCGACTCCGGGGCTCGCCGCATTCCCATACACCGGATTTGCTCTATTTGCTTTTGTTATTGTTGCCGCAAGCCGGGTATCTACCATGGAATTTCCCGGCCGCTATAATCGTAGAATTTGCCGTTCTGATCATGGCTGAGGCCGTCGATGACAGACTGCATGCCCTCGACGCTCTCCTGCGGAGTCAGGTCCGCATTGGCACCGCCCATATCGGTCTGCACCCAGCCCGGGTGCAGCATCGCCAGCGTCAGGCCTTCGTCCTGCCACTGCTGCGCCAGACAGTTCCATGCCTGATTCACCGCCGCCTTGCTGGTCCGGTAGTACATCATGCTGCCGCTGTCATTTTCGGCGATGCTGCCGACCTGGCTGGAGATCACCACCATTTTTTTGTCAGTGGATTTGATGACATTGTCCTTGAGCGCGGTGGCCAGCTTGACCGGGCCGATAACATTGATGTTGAACAGATCGAGCCATTTGTCGCGGTCAAATTCGGACGGACCGTAAATCCCGGCGTTGTTGATGAACAGATCGACCGGCTGATCACCCAGTTTCCCGACAAAATTTTCCACGCTGGAGTCATCCGCCGCATCCAGTTGCATGACCGTGACCTGGTCGATTGCATTGAGTTCCTTTGCCTTTTCCGGTTCCCTTGCCGTACCAATCACATGCCAGCCATCGGCCGCATATTGCCTGGCCATTTCCAGTCCAAGGCCACGATTTGCGCCGGTGATAACTACGGTTGCCATGTGAATTTCCTTCGGGTTTGGTGTATTTTATTTTGCGACGGGACCAATCGCCGCTCGCACCTGTGGGGTGAACCCGCTATATGCCTCTACATGAGTAACAGTCCTGCAGGTTTCAACCGATGACCATAGACAATCCGTCGCTGCGACCTTGGCGCGATATTGATCGACGCAAGTCCCGCCAGATCATGGTTGGCGACGTGCCGGTTGGCGGTGATGCGCCGATTACCGTGCAGACGATGACCAATACGCTGACCTCTGACGCGAACGCGACGATCGACCAGATCCGCCGGTGCGAGGAGGCGGGGGTCGATATCATCCGTGTGTCCTGTCCCGATGTCGAGAGTACGGCGGCGCTCAAGCAGATCGTGCGGGCGAGCAATGTGCCGATCGTCGCGGATATCCATTTCCACTACAAGCGCGGGATCGAGGCGGCGGAAGCCGGGGCGGCGTGCCTCAGGATCAATCCGGGCAATATCGGTTCGGCCGAGCGGGTGCGCGAAGTGATCGATGCGGCCAAGGCCAATGGCTGCGCGATCCGTATCGGGGTCAATGCGGGGAGTCTCGAAAAGGATCTGCTCGAGAAATATGGCGAACCCTGTCCCGAGGCTTTGGTCGAAAGCGCGCTCGACCATATCAAGATCCTGCAGGACCATGATTTTCACGAATATAAGGTGGCGGTGAAGGCGAGCGACGTGTTCCTCGCGGTCGCCGCCTATTCGCAGCTTGCCGATGCGGTGGACTGTCCGCTGCATCTGGGGATTACCGAGGCCGGCGGCCTGATCGGCGGAACGGTGAAAAGCTCGATTGGCATGGGTAACCTGCTGTGGGCCGGGATCGGCGACACGATCCGGGTCAGCCTGTCCGCCGAACCGGAGGAAGAAGTGCGCGTCGGCTATGAAATGCTCAAGGCGCTGGGGCTGAGGACGCGCGGCGTTCGGGTGGTCAGCTGTCCAAGCTGCGCGCGGCAGGGCTTTGACGTGATCCGCACGGTGCAGACGCTGGAGGAGCGGCTCCAGCATATCCGCACGCCCTTATCGCTCTCGGTGCTCGGCTGCGTCGTCAACGGTCCGGGCGAGGCCCGCGAGACCGATATCGGGATCACCGGCGGTGGCAAGGGCAAGCATATGGTCTATCTCTCCGGCGTCACCGACCATCATGTCGCGGACGCGGATATGGTCGATCATATCGTCAGGCTGGTCGAGGCCAAGGCGGCGGAGATCGAGGCGCAAGCGGAACTGGTTGAGGCGGCGGAATAAGCAGCATTGCGAAACTTCTAACCGTCAGGGAATGAGGTGAACATCGTTCGCCCTGAGCCTGTCGAAGGGCCTGTCTCGCAAAGCGCTTCATCTGTTTTATGCCGGGCAAGGTGCTTCGACAGGCTCAGCACAAACGGGATTACCAAAAGCATATTCTGTGCTAACCCGAAATCTGCCAAGCTTTGTTGATGGATGACCCAATATGACCTCGACCCGCAAACGCGCAACCGATTTTCACCCCCATATTCTCGAGATATTCGACGGCTATGTCCATGGCGCGATCTCGAAGCGGGACTTCATCCGGCAGGCCGGGAAATTTGCCGCTGCGGGCGTGACCGGGGCGATGATCCTCGATCAGCTGCAACCCAATTACGCCTGGGCGGCACAGGTGCCAGCCGACGATCCGACGATCACGTCGGAGCGGATCAGCTATATGAGCCCGGAAGGCCATGGCAAAATCAATGCACTGATGGCGAAACTCGCCGAAGCGACAGGCAAGCTGCCCGCGGTGCTGGTGATCCACGAAAACCGCGGTCTCAATCCCTATATCGAGGATGTTGCGCGGCGGGTGGCCAAGGCCGGTTATCTGGCGCTGGCGCCCGATGGCCTGTCACCACTGGGCGGCTACCCCGGCAATGACGACGACGGCCGCACGATGCAGCGCACGCTCGACGGTGCGAAGCTGATGGAGGATTTTTTCGCCGCCTTCGAATTTCTGCGCGATCACGACGGATCGACCGGCAAGGTCGGCGCGGTTGGTTTCTGCTACGGCGGCGGGGTGTGCAACGCGCTGGCGGTGGCCTATCCCGACCTTGCCGCGTCGGTGCCCTATTACGGGCGCCAGCCGGATCCCGCCGACGTGCCGGCGATCCAGGCGCCGCTGATGATCCATCATGCGGGCAATGACGAACGGATCAATGCCGGATGGCCGGCCTATGAGACGGCTTTGTCCGAGCATCAGAAGGAATATAGCGTGCACTTCTATCCCGATGTGAACCACGGGTTCCACAATGACACGACGCCGCGCTATGACGAGGAGGCAGCGAAGCTGTCGTGGAAGCGGACACTGGCGTTTTTCGACACGCATCTGCGCGGCTGAGCCAGTCTTGCTGCGATTCCTGCTTCTGATGCTTGTGGCTGTGGCTGCCCCGACAATGGTATCGGCCGAACCGACCGTGGCGGGTCACCCAGAAGCGCGGCCATTTGAATCCTCCGCCGATGCAGGGGCCGCGGTCGACGCGGCGCTCGTCCGGGCGCTCGATGCCGACAAAAGGGTCATTCTCGTCATGGGGGCCAACTGGTGCCATGACAGCCGGGGCCTGGCTGGCCGGTTCGCGCAGCCGCGTTTTGGTGCGATGCTCGACGCGAAATATGAGCTGGTCTATGTCGATGTCGGACAGAAGGATCGCAATATCGACATTGCCCGGCGCTTTGGCATAAGCAAGATCAAGGGCACGCCGACGGTGCTGATACTGTCGTCGCGCGGGAAGCTGCTCAACCGCGGGTCGGCGCCCAAATGGCGCAATGCTGCCAGCCGGGCGGAGGCCGATATTTTCGCTTATTTTGACCAATTCTCTCCCGAACGCTGATTCAAGGAAAGCAGGTGCCGCGCGTCTTGACCTATTTATTGATCCTGCTGGCGGTGATCGCGGTGGCCCTGTTCTTTCTGCCGCTGCGGCTGGCCGTGGGCATGGCGGGGCTGGAAGGGTCGCGTTTTTCGGCCAAGGCGATCAGCGGGTCGGTGTGGAACGGCAGGATCGAAGGCGCGCAGATCGGGCCGTTTCCGCTCGGTGATCTCGATGCCGGGGTGCGCTTCTTGCCTCTGTTGACCGGCAGGATATTGATGGATCTTGAGCGGCCACCGGTTCTCGGTGACAGCGGGCTGGTTGCAACCGTGGGCAAGACCGGGAAAAGCCTGCTGGTGCAGGATGTAACTACGGTACTGGGCGTGGGCCGCCAACTGGCACCGCTGCCGGCATCCGCGATTGATCTCAAGGCGGTCAACATCGCCTTTTCCGGGGACCGCTGCCAGTCGGCGAGCGGGCAGGTGCGGGTTTCGCTCAATGCCAATATTCCCGGGCTGGACCTGAAGCAGGGCCTGCTCGGCAATGCGGTCTGCGAGGACGGAGTGCTGGTGGTGCCGCTGCAGAGCGGGTCCGGGATGGAGCAGCTCACGCTGAAACTTCAGGGCAATGGATTCTACACCGCGCGGTTGTTTCTGTCGGGTAGCGACCGCGCATGGACCCTGCTATTGCCGACGCTCGGCTTTCGCAATGTTGCCGATGGTTTTGCGATCAAGGTCGCGGGCCAACTGGCAAAGAGGAACGAATGATGACGGACTATGGGACCAAGGCGATAAAATTTTCCATTCTCGACCTTTCCTCGGTGCTGCAAGGGGGCGATGTCAGAAGCGCGCTCGACCGGTCGCTGGCCCTCGCACAGCATGGCGAGGCGCTTGGTTACGAACGGTTCTGGATGGCCGAGCATCACGGGATGGACGGCATCGCCAGCGCCGCGACCGCGGTGGCTCTGGCGCATATCGGACAGGGGACCAAATCGATCCGGATCGGGGCCGGCGGAGTCATGTTGCCCAATCATGCGCCGATGGTGATCGCCGAACAATTCGGCACACTGGAAGCGCTGTTCCCGGGACGAATTGATCTTGGCCTCGGCCGGGCTCCCGGGTCGGACCAGCGGACGGCGCAGGCGCTGCGCCGCAATCTCAACAGCGATGCCAATGAATTTCCGCGCGATGTACTCGAATTGCAGGCGTTTCTCGCGGGTGATGACCGGCTTGGTATCCAGGCGACGCCGGGGCAGGGGACCCATATTCCTCTCTACATATTGGGCAGCAGTCTGTTCGGCGCGCAGTTGGCGGCGGCGTTGGGCCTGCCCTATGCCTTCGCTTCTCATTTTGCACCGCAGATGCTCGACGAGGCGCTGGCGATCTACCGGCGCGATTTCAAGCCGTCGGACCAGCTTGCCGAACCCTATGTGATCTGTGGCTTCAATATTTTCGCCGCCGACAGCGATGAGGAAGCCGAGTTCATGGCCAGCTCGATGCTGCAGAGCTTTGTCGCGCTGCGGACCGGAAATCCGGGGAAACTGCCGCCACCGGTCGAGGGCTATCGCGAAAGCCTGCCGGCGCAGGCGCAGTCGATACTCGAGCAGATCATGCAGGGCAGTGCCGTCGGCGCGCCGGACACGGTGAAGCAGGCGGTCGAGCGGTTCATCGATCGCACCGGGGCCGACGAGCTGATCATATCCGGATCGATCTTCGACCAGATGGCGCGCGAGAAAAGCTATGCAATTGCCGCCAATATTCGTGACCAGATTGCGGTCTAGAGCGAAATTGGCTTCACACAAGCCTTGATTTTACCACCTCTCCTGCGCATGACTCCGGCAGATTAAAATTCCGAACAAAGGCGCCCATATGGCAGATGACAAAGTGCAACGCTCCGGCAGAAACTCGGCGCTTCGCGACTTCCTGAAGAGCGAAGCGGCAGGCGGTATCTTGCTGATGGTTGCCGCCGCGCTGGCGATGGTGGTGGCAAACAGCCCGTTGTACGACGTCTATCATCATTTTCTCCACGAAATAAAGGGACCGACCCTGTCCGCCAAGCTGGGGCCGATGACGCCCCATTTGTGGATCAATGACGGGCTGATGGCGATATTTTTCCTGCTTGTCGGTCTGGAAATCAAGCGCGAGTTTGTCGACGGACGGCTCAACACCTGGGATCGCCGCCGACTGCCGGTGCTCGCCGCTGCGGCAGGGATGGTCGTGCCGGCGCTGATCTATCTGTTCGTCGTCCAGGATGTGCCGCTGCTCTACAATGGCTGGGCGATTCCTGCGGCGACCGATATTGCCTTTGCGATTGGCGTGCTCGCCCTGCTTGGCCCGCGTGCGCCGACCTCGCTCAAGCTGTTTCTGGTCACCGTCGCGATTGTCGATGACATGGGCGCGGTGGCGATTATCGCACTGGTCTACACGGCCGAAATCAATGGTGCCGCCCTGCTCGCCAGCGCAGCGATACTGGCGATCATGTACACGATGAACCGCAATGGCGTGCTCAAGCTGTGGCCCTATCTGACTTTTGCCGGACTGCTCTGGTATGCGGTGCTGATGTCCGGGGTGCATGCGACGATAGCCGGGGTATTGGCGGCGATGGTTATCCCGATCGTGATCACGCCGACTTCACCGGATGCGGAACACTCGCCGCTGCACCGGCTCGAACATGCCATATCGCCGTGGAGCGCCTTTCTGATCGTGCCGGTATTCGGCTTTGCCAATGCCGGCGTGTCGCTGGAAGGCATTGGCATGGAACAGATTTTTGCGCCTCTGCCTTTGGGTATCGCTGCCGGCCTGTTCTTCGGCAAGCAAATCGGTATTTTCGCCAGCGTCTGGATCGCGGTCAAGACCGGTTTTGCCGGGCGCCTTGGTGGCGCCAGCTGGCTGCAGGTCTATGGCGTGGCGATGCTCTGCGGAATCGGCTTCACGATGAGCCTGTTTATCGGCGCGCTGGCCTTCCCCGGCAATGTGCTGCTGATCGAGGAAGCCAAGATCGGTGTGCTTGGCGGATCATTGTTGTCGGCGGTCGTTGGCTATTGCGTATTGCGCTTTGCGCCGCAGGGCCGGCATCTGGATTCGCTCGATGAAGCGGAGGCAGAGCAGTTGCTCGAGGCTTTACCGAATAGTGAAGCGGAAAAACTGAAAGATGCCCTGTGAAAAGCACCTGGCTTGCTGCTGCTGCCGGTCTGGCGATTTCTGCCTGTACATCCGCAGCTGAGCCATTACCTGCCCCAATCGTCGCCGATACGAGCAGTCTGAAAACATCGAATGCCCTGCACGCCATTGCCAGCGATTACATAAAGCTCACGCTGGCCCTGGGCGAAAAGGAAGCGGGCTATGTCGATGCCTATTATGGTCCGCCCGAATGGGCCGAGGCGGCAAAGGCCGATCCGCGCGACATGCGCGAGCTGGGCAATGCCATTGGCGATCTGATGCTGCGGCTCGACGGGTTGCCGGCTAGCGACGATCCGCTGGTCGCAGCGCGCAAACGCTTTCTGTCCGCGCAGCTGGAAGCAGCGCTTACCCGCCATGCGATGATGCAGGGCGAGGTTTATTCGTTTGCCAGCGAAGCCAGGGGGTTGTTCGGGGTCAAGCCGGAACTCAAGCCGCTGGCAGAATTTGATCCGGTGCTCGAGGAGATTGAAAATATCGTCCCCGGCGAGGGCCCGCTGAGCCAGCGGGTGACGGCGTTCGAAAATGGCTATATCATCCCCAAGGACCGGCTAAAGCTGGTCTTCGACACCGCGATTGCCGAGTGCAAGGCGCGGACTGCGCAATATTTCGATCTGCCCGAAGGCGAAAATTTCAGGATGGAATTTGTCACAGGCAAGAGCTGGAGCGGCTACAATTATTATCAGGGCAATTATCAGAGCCTGATCCAGATAAACACCGACCTGCCGATATTCATCGGCCGCGCCGTCGATCTCGGCTGTCACGAGGGCTATCCCGGCCATCATGTCTATAATATGCTGCTTGAGCGCAACCTGACCAACGGTCGTGGCTGGCAGGAATTTTCCGTCTATCCGCTCTATTCGCCGCAAAGCCTGATCGCCGAAGGATCGGCCAATTACGGCATCGAACTGGCGTTTAGCGGACAGCAACGGCTCGATTACGAGCGCGATGTGCTCTACCCGCTCGCCGGGCTTGATCCCGATACGGCGGCGGCCTACTGGGCGCTGCAGATTGCCAAACAGGCGCTGAGCGGCGCGCGGATGACGATCGCGCAGCAATATCTCGACGGGGAGATCACCCGCGAGAAAGCGGTCGCGCTTACGCAGAAATATCAGCTGGTCTCGGCGGAACGCGCGGCCCAGATGACCGATTTCAACGAGCAATATCGCAGCTATGTGATCAACTATGGCCTCGGGCTCGACATGGTCCGCAACTGGATCGAGGGGCAGGGCGAGGCACCGGTGTGGCGCTGGAAGGCGATGGAGCGACTCTTGAGCGAGCCGATGCTGCCGGGGGATTTGCTAGAGTGAATTTACGGGAAGGCAATCCAGCTCTCCCGTAAGTTACTTTTTGCTGACTAATTTAACTCAAAAAAATATTCAAAAGCTCGTCATGACGAACTAGTTGCGGAATTGCGGGCGAAACCCTCTCCCTTGAGGGAGAGGGATACAGAGCCTTGCAGCTTTGCTGCCAGGCGGCGTTGGGTAGGGTGTAACCGGACCCAGAGTGCAGTGTACCCTCATTCAGCTTCGACTAAACTCGTTCCTCGTTAAGTCTGCGCGTCCTTCTCCCTTGTGGGAGAAGTGGATAGGCCAATTCACCACCCCGATTAACCAATCGCTAACCAATTTCGTTCAGTCCGGTTTCTGAAACATGAAATGCGCCCGAAAAGGGCGCTTTATGGACAGGGAACGGACTTTATGACCAGGCAGGGAACGCCCGCAGATTCACCGGTAGATGTCGCAATCATTGGTGCCGGACCGGCCGGGCTGACCGCGGCCTATCTGCTCAGCAAGAAGGGCATGACCGTTACAGTTATCGAGAAAGACCCGAAATATGTCGGCGGGATCAGCCGGACGGTGGAGTATGACGGTTTCCGCTTTGATATTGGCGGGCACCGGTTCTTTTCCAAGAGCCAGGAAGTGGTCGACCTGTGGAATGAAATCCTGCCCGACGATTTCATCCAGCGTCCGCGGATGAGCCGCATCTATTATGAGGGCAAATTTTACAGCTATCCGCTGCGGGCCTTTGAAGCCTTGTGGAATCTCGGCATCTGGCGCTCCACCCTGTGCATGGCGAGCTATGCCAAGGCGAAGGTTTTCCCGAACAGGAATGTGAAGAGCTTCGAGGACTGGACGGTCAACCAGTTCGGCTGGAAACTCTATTCGATCTTCTTCAAGACCTATACCGAGAAGGTCTGGGGCATGCCGTGCGACGAGATGTCGGCGGACTGGGCGGCGCAGCGGATAAAGGGCCTGTCGCTGTGGAACGCGGTTACCGACGGGCTGAAACGTTCGCTCGGCCTCAACAGGAAGCCCAATGACGGGCAGGAAGTCAAAACCCTGCTCGAAACCTTCCGCTATCCCCGCCTCGGCCCCGGGATGATGTGGGACGCCGCGAAACGTCATGTCGAAGCGAAAGGCAATAAGGTGCTGATGGGCCACAGCCTCAAGCAGCTAGCGCAGGATGCCAGCGGCAACTGGCGGGTAAGCGCCTCGAGCGCCGACGGCGAGACCATAATCCAGGCCAAACATGTGATTTCCAGCGCCCCGATGCGCGAGCTTGCCACCCGTATCCATCCGCTGCCGCAATCGCTGCCGGCAGCGCAGGAACTGAACTATCGCGATTTCCTGACCGTGGCAATCATGGTCCAGTCGGAAGACCTGTTTCCCGACAACTGGATCTATATCCACGACGACCGCGTGCAGGTCGGCCGGGTGCAGAATTTTCGCAGCTGGTCGCCGGAGATGGTGCCGGACGAAAATATCGCCTGCGTCGGACTTGAATATTTCTGCTTCGAGAACGACGGCCTGTGGTCTTCGTCCGACGCGGATCTGGTCGAGCTGGCGAAGAAGGAAATGGCGATCCTCGGTCTGTGCAGGCCCGAAGATGTCGTCGGCGGCGCGGTCGTCCGCCAGGAGAAGGCCTATCCGGTCTATGACGACAGCTATGAAGACAATGTTGCTGCGATGCGCGACGATCTGGAGAGCCGTTTCCCGACGCTGCACATGGTCGGCCGCAACGGCATGCACCGCTACAATAATCAGGATCACGCGATGATGACGGCGATGCTGACGGTGGAGAATATCGAAGCCGACACCCGCAAGTGGAATGTCTGGAACGTCAACGAGGACGCCGAATATCACGAAGCGGGCGACGAAGGCGCGCAGCGGGTCATCGCGGAGGAAATCAGCGAGGACCGGGCGGCTGCGCTGGAAAGCATGCGCGATGTCCCGACCCGGGTCGCGGAAAGCGCCGACGACAAAGCGCAGAAAGCGGCATAGGACCGGATGAGATACAGGGGCACAGAAAGGCGGTCCACCGTCGGCGTCTGGGTGGGCAGTCTGCCCGCTCCGCTGGCGGTTCTCTATCGTTTCTCGATTACTCGCTATTTGCTGGCAAGCGTTGTCAGTCTGGCTTTTGACGTCGCGCTGTTCATGGTGCTGGTTGCCTTCCTGGTCGATCCGGGATGGGCGGCGGCAGCGGGCTACAGCATCGGCATTGCTGTCCACTGGGTGATTTCTTCAAGCTTTGTCTTTCCCGGCAAGGCGCGTGACGGCGCAGCGCTGCAATTGCAGCGGCTTGGTTTCCTTGGCACCGCTGTACTGGGGCTTGGCATAACGGTCAGTGTAGTGAGCTGGCTGGTTGATACCGGCATGTTGCCGGTCATCGCCAAGGCGGCTGCTGTGGTTGTCAGTTTCTTTGCGGTATATCTGACCCGCAAATACGGGGTCTTCCGGTGAGCTATATGGACCGGGTGATCGAGGTGCCTGCACGCGCGCGTCGGTTCAGACCGGCGTTCAGCCCGGATTTTACGCAGTTTATGAACTGGGCTTTGGTCTGGATCATATTGGCGAACCTTCCCTTCATGGCCATGTGGATGGTCGGCGCGCCGCCGCGCGCGTTTCCGATTGCGCTGGCGGGCTTTGTCGGCCTTATTGTCAAACGAATGTCGCGGACAGCGCAGTGGTGCGCCTTTGTCGGAGTAATGGTCTATTCGCTGCTCTCTTTCGTGTCGGGCCTGTTCAGTCTGACCCTCGACTCTCTGGTCTATTCGCTGCAATTTTTTGCCGAGATCAAACCGGGCAATTCGATCGAATATATCGCCGCAGCGGTGGTCATGTTCGGTATACTGATCGGCAGCTGGTTTTTGCTCAAGCGCGATACGAACTTCTCCAACCCGCTGCATATCCTGCTCGGCGGAGTCCTGATCTTCGGTCTTGTCGGAGCGGATGCGGCGGTTGGCGAGGGGATGCGGGGCCATTATTTTCGGCCCGCTCCTGCCGGTGCGGCGTTTGAATCGGCGGTCAGCAAATCCGGCTTTGCCGCCCGCGCGAACGGCAAGCGCCATCTGGTGCTGATCATGGTCGAATCGCTTGGCCTGCCGAAAAACAACCAGGCGATGTCCGACAAGCTGTTCGCTTATTACAACGATAGTGCCATCAAAGCGCGCTACGACGTCAGCCAGGGTAGCAGCCTCTATTATAACAGCACGACAGCGGGCGAAATGCGCGAACTGTGCGGTCGCTGGGGCGATTATTATGAACTACTCGAAACCGGTGATCCGGGGAAGCTAAATTGTCTGCCCGCGCAACTGGCCGAAAGAGGCTATGCCACCAGTGCGATGCACAGTTTCAAGGGGTCCTTTTTCAAGCGGGAAACCTGGTATCCGAAAATCGGTTTTCAAACGCGCGAGTTCGCAGCTGATCTGGAAAAGCGCGGCGCGGAATGGTGCGGCGGTGTCTTTGCTGGAGCGTGCGACCGCCAGGTACCGAAGATGCTGGCCGAAAATCTGAGGCGGGCGAAGCAGCCCACCTTCCAATATTGGCTGACGCTGAACACTCATTTGCCGGTGCCGACCGAACTCAATCTCGATGTTGAAAATTGCGAACAAGTGTCCGTTGAACTGGCCCGCGACTACCCGATGATCTGCCGCCAGTTCGCTATATTTGATGATATCGACAAGGCGTTGATCGCTGAAATTACCGCAGACGATTTTCCGGAAGCAGATATTCTGCTGGTTGGCGATCATATGCCACCGTTTTTTGATCGCCATCATCGTTCGCAGTTTGACCCGGAGCGGGTTCCGTGGCTTTACTTGAAGGCCAAAGGTTCACAGCCCGAGGGGTAGGAATTTGGAACGCTTGCGTGGCAATTCGCCACTATTATTAATCTGGCTCGCGGTCTGTGCGGTGCTCATTCTGGTGACCCGCGCCCAGATCATGACCGGCATAGGCTGGGATCCGGACGATCAGCTACGCATGGTGCAGCTGCGCGACTGGCTCGCCGGGCAGAGCTGGTTTGACACCACACAATATCGCATTGGTCAACCGGACAGCCAGCCGATGCACTGGTCGCGCTGGATCGAGCTGCCGCTCGCCTTGGTGTTCCTGCTGCTCAGACCCCTGATTGGCGGGGCGGGCGCAGAAACCGCAGCCATGGTCATCGTACCGTTGCTTACCCTGGGCATCGCCATGTGGCTGGTTGCCAAAATCAGCGAGCAGGTCTTTGAACGCAAGATCGCAATTCTGGCGGCAGCGCTGACGGCGACGGCCGTTCCGATCGTTGCCCAGCTCCGGCCGATGCGCGTGGATCATCACGGCTGGCAGATCGTTCTCGCGCTGGCCGCGCTGTGGACGCTGTTCTGGCCCGACAAACGCAAGGGCGGGCTTGCACTGGGTGCGGCGCTTGCGCTGTGGCTTTCGATATCGCTGGAGGGCCTGCCCGTGTCGGCGGCTTTTGTCGTGCTCCTCGTCTGGCGCTGGGTCTTTCAGACCGAAGAAGGGATCCGGCTGTTCTGGACGCTGCTGTCCTTCCTGATATCCAGCTTCATCCTGTATCTCGCCACGCAAGGAAGCTTTGACGGCGCCATCAACTATTGCGACGCGATCTCTCCCGCGCATCTATGGGCTTGCACTGCAGCCGCTGCTGTCATTCTGCCGGCGATCAGGTTTCTGCCGCCCAATATCGGCCTGCGGATCGGCAGCCTCGCGATCGCCGCACTGGCCGCGCTGGCCGTACTTTATGCCTCTGCCCCGCAATGTATCGGCGGAGCGTTCAACACGATGGACCCCCTGGTCCGTGAATACTGGCTGGTAAATGTCCTCGAAGGCCTGCCGATCTGGTATCAAAAGTGGACAACGATGGTGAGCTTGCTCGGGGGATCGATTGTCGTCGGCCTAGGCAGTCTGATATATATTTTGCGGTCTCAACCTGACCAGATTGACCGCAGCAAGCTGTTTATCCTCGGTTATGCTTTTCTCTGGGCATTATTGCTGTCGGTCTTCGTCCAGCGCGCTACAGCGGTCGCGGCGGCTTTTGCCCTGCCGTTCATGGCCTGGGCCGTGCATCACGCCTTTATCAGGGCGCGCCGCGTAAAACGTCCGGTAACGCGTATTCTCGCTACGGCGGCGATCGTGTTTCTGATCATGCCGGGACCGCTTGCAGTCGCGCTTTTTAATGGCGTTACCGGAGAGGGTGACATGGTGGAAGCAAACTCCAGCAACACCACATGCGAGGCTGACGGCTCGCTTGCGCGGCTCAATAGCCTGCCCCCGTCCAACCTGATAACGCCATTTGATTTCGGACCGCGCATATTGCTGCTGACCCCGCATAATGTGCTTGCGACAAGCCATCATCGCAACGACCAGGCGATGGCTGATCAAATCAGGATTTTCACTTCCGGTCCCGATGTGGCCCGCCAGATATTGGACGCGCATGAAATTCGCTATATCGTCGTGTGCGAAGATGAGGCGGAGCTGCAAATATATGCGAGAAAACAGCCGGAAGGCTTGTGGGCGCAGCTGATCAAGGGACAAAAACCGGACTGGCTGCAACCTGTCCATATTCGGGACAGCGATCTGATTATTTGGAAGATAGCGTTAAAATAGTTGCGTAACGCAATGTAAATAATATTAAGTTCAAAAAAAATTGTCGCAAAAAAATCAGAACCATGGAGAGAAAAATGGCGAGGGTCACCGGATTAGGTGGGGTTTTTTATATGGTGAAAGACCCGGCGGCAACACGCCAATGGTACAAAGATTATCTGGATATGGATGGCGAATATGGGCCGATGCTCAACTGGTCGGACGAAAAAGGTGACAAGCCGTACAGTCTGATCAGCCATTTTGCCGAAGACAGCGACTATCTGAAGCCTAGCGAGGCGACGTTCATGATCAACCTGCGGGTCGATGATCTGGACGCCTATGTCGAGCAACTCAAGGACAAAGGCCTCGAAATTCTGGGACAGGTTGACGAAGGATACGGCAAGTTTGCATGGATTCTAGATTGCGACGGGATCAAGCTGGAATTCTGGCAGCAGGTAGAAGCGCCGGAAAGCTGATCACGCCGGTTCAGGCGGGAATGAATTTTAGCGCGAGGCCGTTGATGCAATGCCGCTTGCCGGTGGGTTGGGGACCATCGTTGAAAATATGTCCCAGATGTCCGCCGCAGCGAGCGCAATGGACCTCGGTACGGGGATAGCCGATCTTAAAGTCTCTTGAAATGCCAATCCTATCCTTGGCGATAGGTGCCCAAAAGCTCGGCCAGCCAGTGCCGCTATCATATTTGGTGTCGGATTTGTAGAGACCGAGGTTGCAACCGGCACAGGCGAAGACGCCCTTGCGTGTCTCGCTAGTGAGGGGACTGGAATAGGCGCGTTCGGTGCCCGCCTGACGTAAAATGCGATAGCGGGCTGTGCCCAGCTGCCGCTTCCATTCTTCCGGCGTCTTATTGATCTTGAAGCTTTTGCCGGGCCGGGCGTTTGCGTCGTTGAACAGGCCAGAAAGGCTGATCGCCCCGTAGGTTCCGGCGATCGCCAAGGTTCCGGATATGACCGTGCGCCGATCAAGTGACTTCATCTGCGATCCTTCCCAATATCCCCGTTTCATTCAAAACAGGATGCGAAGAGCGTACAGATTGGCACCTGAACGGGAACTGATCAATATTTCGAGAGCTCCACCTCCAATTCGCGAAAGCCGTGGACGAAACAGGCATGGACCCGACGATGCTTGCCTGTCGGATTGACCTGCATCCGCCGCTTGTGCATTTCCTCAAGCAATATCCGGATCTGCAGCTCGGCCAACCGGGCACCGACGCAGCGGTGAATGCCATAGCCAAATGCCAGGTGGCGCCGGGCATTTTCGCGGTCGACGATAAGCTTGTCTGCTTCGGGAAAAACCTCTTCATCGCGATTGGCGGAGATGTACCAGAGCACCACCTTGTCGCCCTTCTTGATCTGGTTGCCGAACAGGTCATGATCTTCCAGCGCGGTGCGCCGCATATGGGCGAGCGGCGTTTGCCAACGGATGATTTCCTGCACCGCATTCGGAATGAGGTCGGGATTCTGCTGCAGCTTGGTCCGTTGGTCCGGGAACTGGCCAAGACCAAAGGCCACGCCCGACATGGTGTTGCGGGTGGTATCGTTGCCGCCGACGATCAGCAGCACCAGATTGCCCATGAATTCCATCGGGTCCATGTCGCGCATATGCTCCGAATGGATCATCATCGAGATCAGGTCCGGGGTCGGCTCGGCATCGACCCGTTCATTCCACAGCTTGGTGAAATAGGCGCCCATCTCGTACAGAATATGCCGCCGCTGCTCGGTCAGGTCCTCGGCAACCGACAGTTCCACATCGCCAGCCCAGTCGGACCAGAACGTCAGCAGGCGGCGGTCTTCCCATGGAAAGCCAAACAATATGGCGAGCATGCCCGTGGTCAGTTCGATCGAGACCTTGTCGACCCAGTCGAATTTTTCGCCCCACGGCAAGCCATCGAGAACCTCGGCCGTGCGCTGCCGGATTTCCTCTTCCATGCGCTGCATTTCGGTCGGCGTGAAAGCGGGGGCGACGGTGCGCCGCTGACCGGTATGTTTGGGCCGGTCCATCGCGATGAACATTGGCAGCTGGAAATCAGAATCATCGAAATCGGGTTCGGCAATCGTAATGCCGCCATGGGACACGTCGGATGAGTAAATATCGGGAAGCGCCTCGACATGCTGTATCGGCTTGTAGGTGGTGATGTTCCAGTAATCGCCGTGGGCACCGCCCTCAATCTTGTTGATCGGTGCCGTTGCCCGCATTTCCGCGAAAGGCTTGCGCCACAAATCCTTGCTGTACAATTCTGCCCGGCTGACATCCCAGGGATTCGCGTCTTTGTCCGCGATCGGGGGGTTGCGCTTGTACCATGCCTCCAGAGCCTCATCCGCGGTCGGCGACGTGGTTAGATTATCAAGGTCAATTTGGGGTACGGATGCCATAGCTCTCTCCTGCCGTTGCCTTTTTCGGCAATCGGTTGCGTTTCAAAACCGGTTCAATCTGCCTCTATTGACAGCAATGTCAATGTCTTTTCGGCAAATATCGCAAATCGAAAGACTATTTGCCGGTGACTCTGGCGACCAAGCTCTTTTTGCGTGCACTCTGTCCGGATTTCATCACGTTGCGGCGGAACAGCATTACCGAAAAGCGGATGATGATTATCGTGAATATCGCCTGCCAGAGCAGCGCCAGCCCGTGCTGCCAGATATTATCCATCTGGGCCGCGCGTGCGATCATCGCGAACGGGGAACTGAATGGAAACAGGACGGCAAACCATTCTACCGGCTCACCCAGTTTGGTAATCGCAGAATAAGCGAGAAAGAAGACCAGCAATTGTCCCATGGTGACCGGCATCGACAGGGTCTGTACCTCCCGCACGGTGGTTGCCATCGCGCCAATTCCGAGAAACAGTGAACCCAGAAGCAGATAGGCCATCGAAAAATAGAGAACCATCAGCAGGCCGAACATCGGCCAGCCAACAGCGGGAGAGGGTAGCGCGCCCCAGTTGCCGCCTATCAGATAGGCCAGAGACAATCCCACCGTGCTCCACACAGCGATCCCGACGAGCGCCATGCCCAGCATGGCGAACAACTTGCCAAGGAATATCGCATCCATCGGGATAGCAGCGGCCAGAATTTCAATGATCTTGTTGGTCTTTTCCTCGACCAGATTGGAAAGCACCATTCCGGCCAATATCATGGTCAATAATATCAGGATCGCTTGACCAGCCTGCGCCGTCAGCAGTTGATTCCGTTCGCTGGAGCTACTGGTGTGGCCGACCAATCTGGTCTCAATATCTATCGCACTGGGCTGTGATAGAGCGGTCTCCGCCAGCAGGACGATATGCCCCCGCCATCGCTTCACGTCTCTTTCCGAGCCAGTCAGCACGGGTGCGGCCAGTGTCCCGGAAATAATGGCGGTCAGTGATTTATCGCTGTGCAGCTTCGCAACGATGTCCGCTTCTCGTCCGGAAAAATCTTGTAATATAACCAGCTCGGGCATTGAATTGGTACCGAGGCTCCGGGATAATCGCAATCGTGTCGCAAGCAATATGTCCGCTTCTTCCGGGTTTATCGCGACGCCAATGACAGGATTGTCAATATCCCTGGAAACCTGCGATCCCAGGCCCCCGGCGGCGACCCCGATCCCCAGTGGAAACAGCGGCCCCAACAGAAAGAAAAAGAAGGATTTGGAAAATATGATCGCGGTGAAATCACGGCGGGCAATCACAAAGGCAGCGCGGATGGTTTCCATCATGCGTCTTCACCCGGATCGTTCGCTGCAGCATCGGCGTCCATTTTCCGGGCAACCGCTTCGCCAGCGATCTGAACAAAGGCATCGTGCAGGCCGGGGCGTTCGATCGATAGCGATTCGATTCCGGCACCGCCGTCCACCAGCGCATGCAGCAGGGGCTCGACGCCGCTTTCCGGCAAAGTGAAATGCCAGTTGTGACCAAGCGGTTGGCAGCCGGCAGGGATGGCGGCGCGCCAGGGACCGTCGAGATTGCGGGTTTCGAGATGGACTTGCGGTCGCAGCCGGTCCCGTGCTGTCGAAACCTTGCCTTTGAACGGGATTTTTCCTTCGGCTATAATGGCGATTTCTTCACACAATCGCTCGGCATGGGCAATCACGTGGGTAGAGAAAATTATGGTGACGCCCCGGTCGGCCTGGGCGCGGATCAATCGCTCCAGTTTGCCCTGATTCAGCGCATCCAGTCCGGAAAACGGTTCATCGAGAATGATCAGATCGGGGTCGTGCACCAGGGTTCCGAGCAATTGTACTGTCTGGGCCATGCCTTTGGATAGCTGGCGTATCTGTTTGTCGGCCGCATGACCCAGTCCATGATCTTCCATCATCGCGCGCCCGCGTTTGCGGCCTTCGGCCAGCGGCAGACCGCGCAGCGCACCCATGAATGCAATCGCGTCATAAGATTTCATTGAAGGATAGAGGCCGCGCTCTTCGGGGAGGTAGCCGATCTGGTGCGCTTGCGAAATCGGTTTCGGTGATCCGAGCAAAAATCGCTCGCCTTCGTCGGGATCGATGATCCCGAGCAGCATCCGCAATGTTGTGGTTTTGCCCGCTCCGTTCGGTCCCAATATCCCGAATATACTGCCTTTCCTGATCGTCAGATCAATGCCGTCGACGGCGGTTTCGCCATCAAATCTCTTGACGATATTGCGAGCCTCGATGGCAAATTCGGAATGGGGCGCGTGCATTTACGGCTTTCATATCGGACGGTAGTGTTTGATAGGGAAAGCCTATGCCGGATGACAAGTTAAGATTGGACGAAGCGCTTGAAAAAAAGGCGATGGAAGAGGGCTTTGCTGCTGTCGGCATCGCTCCGGGACGGTTGGCGCCAGAAACGCAGAAACGCCTGAAACAATGGCTGGCGGACGGCGGTCATGGCGACATGATCTGGATGGAGAGCCGGGCGGACGAACGCTCCGATCCGACATATTTGTGGCCGGACGTCCGATCGATCATCATGCTGGGCATGAGCTATGCGCCGGGCACCGATCCGTTTGCCCTGGAAAGCGTTACCGACCGCGGCCGCATTTCGGTCTATGCGCAGGGCAAGGATTATCACGACGTCGTGAAGGGCGCGCTCAAGCGGACAGCCCGCTGGCTGGTCGAACAGGCCGAATGCGAGGTAAAGGTATTTGTCGATACGGCGCCGGTGATGGAAAAACCGCTTGCGGAAGCCGCAGGCCTCGGCTGGCAGGGCAAACATACCAATATCGTCAGCCGGGATCATGGCAGCTGGCTGTTTCTGGGCGCAATTTACACGACTCTGGAGCTTGAGTCCTCAGTGCCCGGGAAGGACCGCTGCGGGAGCTGTTCGGCCTGTCAGGACATTTGTCCGACGAACGCTTTTCCCGCACCCTATCAGCTTGATGCCCGGGCCTGTATTTCCTATCTGACAATCGAACACAAGGGACCGATCCCGCACCAGTATCGCAAGGCAATGGGAAACCACATCTACGGTTGTGACGACTGTCTGGCGGTCTGTCCATGGAACAAATTTGCCCGGGCCGGGGCCGCCAACAAGGCTTTCCTGCCACGTGCGGAAATGGCCGCTCCGGCACTGGCAGATCTGCTGGTGCTCGACGATGCCGGTTTTCGCAAGATATTTTCGGGATCGCCGATCAAGCGCACCGGCCGTGACAGGATGGTACGCAATGCGCTTATCGCCGCTGGCAATAGCGGCGATCCGGCATTGATCGCACCGGTTCAGGCGCTTTTGGCCGATGACAATGAGGTGGTCCGGGAAGCAGCCGGGTGGGCGCTTGACCAGTTGGCATCAACGTAATCGTAAAGCCTTGACACAGCTGACCCGGTCGACCGCCGCGCCATCGCTGCGGCGCGCGTCGATATGGGTGACCCGTTCGGTGCCGCCTTCTTCGGCTGGATACAGATAGGCGTCCAGGATGCATGCGCCGCTGGCAAACTGGAGTTTTCGGGCCGGCGGTTCGGATATGTCCAACTGGGGATCGCCAAACAGGCGGATGAGTTGCCCCGCGGTTTTGCCCATGACCACATCAAGGCCCGCTACGGACTGGAGCGGGGACGCCGAAGCGGCTGGCAAGCTTGGTCCCCTGGTCGCCGACGTCGAGGCGCAGGCCGCCAGTGCAGGCAGGCTGAGCAATATAAGAAATTTGGCTTTCATGCGGACTGTTTTTCCTTCTTCCGATGCACCAGGTGGGTAGCCATAGCCGCTCCCAATACCGGTGCAAGAAAATTGACAAAGGGTATCGCCAGCAACAGCGCCGCGATCAGTCCGAGGAAGAAACGTTCTACCCTGGGCAAGGCCCATGACGCGTCGGGACTGTGAAAACCGGTGATATGCCGGGCCGCGACCATGTCCTGGAGATCGCGCCCCAGCAAAATGGCATTGACCGAAAAAAAAGCGATCGGTGCGCCGACGCCGGTCACCAGAAGCACGGCATATAGTGGCGTTGCGAGAATATTGTAGCCCAGGGCGCGGCCGACGGACGCGAACCCCATTTTCAGTCCGAGCGCGTGGCCCGGCGGTTTCGCGGTTTCCGCACGATCAGGATAATAGCGCTGCTCTACCGCATCGACGATATCGTCCGAGAAGATGTTGAGCACGAAAATGGCGACAATCCGGAACAGCAGGAGTCCGGTCAATATGGCGATAATTGCCGCAGCCGCGGCGGCTGCAAACCCGCCCTCCGTCCAGCCCAGCCAGGCAAACAGCCACGCCAGTCCGAAATAGGCTGCTACACCGAACAGGACGAACAACAGCAGGGTGAGCAGAACGACTTTCAGCAGGATCGTCAATGTGGCCCGGTCGCTGAGTTGGGTAAGGGAGCGTGCAAAGGCCTGAAACATTTGTGTCTCATGTCATGATTGACCGGCCACCGTCAATTCTGCTTGATGGCAAAGGCCCAAACCACTAACGAACCCCCCAAGAATGCAATCTGTCCCAGAAGGATCTTTATGACCACCGAAGCCCGTTATGATATTGTCGCCATTGGCAATGCGATTGTCGATGTAATCTCCCAGGCCAGCGCCGAATTTCTCGACGAGGAACAATTGGTCA
>JBLWTQ010000018.1:0-63978 GCA_048270065.1 Parasphingorhabdus sp.
ACTCGCTATCGCTGCCTAACCCATTGACCTCACGGTCATAAGTTAGAAAGCTACGCGCGGTTGAACCCACCGGGCAACAGAAGGGAATTCAGCGGTTTGGAAGGCACCGGGCAACAGAAGCCTTCCACTTTATCCAATATGACAGCAATATTGTCGGAATCGGTCAAAACGGGCCGTTACGTCCGTGCGTATTCTGGCATCCGATTCGGCTGGACGTCGGGCGACCGGGCCAATCTAATATTCAGAACCGTAGCTGCGATGCAGTTCGATCGCCTCGATCATCTTGGCGCCGGCCATGAAAACCGCTCCGGTCGTCGCCAGAAACAGCATTTTCCCACCCCAGCCGGGATATTGGACCAGATAGTCCTGGCCACGGGCAACGGCGCCGGTGGCGAGGGCATAGGTGATGAGAAACGCCTCGAATTTGGTCTTGATTATGAATAGCCGTCTGATCTTTTTCCACATGACAGTTAGATAGCAAACGTCGTGCCAATCGCGGAAACGCGGCGTTTCTTGCCGTCAAATATGGTAAACTGTAAGTTAATCCGACAATGGACCGGATCGATCAGCGATCCAGTTCGGACAAGCCGCAAATCTCGAGCAGCCGGCTTCGGGCCTTGCCGATCGATTTGGTCAGATCCGGATCGGTGAGCTGGTCCGGATCGATTGTTTCCGGCCAATATTCGGTCACGATCTCCGCGATTGCGTCGAGTTTTTCGGGGGTGGCCAGAAACCGCTGATCGACGGTGGCTGGGTCCGCGACAACCCGCAAGCGCAGACAGGCCGGGCCACCGCCATTGGCCATGGATTGCCGGACATCGACCGGGCAAAGCCTGCGAATCGGTCCGTTGCCCGCCACCAGATTGGTCAGATAGCGCCAGACCGCATCATTTTCGCGCGCCTCGGTGGGCAGGATCAGCGCCATGCCGCCGCCATCAGGAAGAGTCACCAGTTGCGCGTTGAAAAGATAGGATTTAACCGCATCTTCCAGACTGACTTCATCCGCCGGAACGACGATGATTTCCGCGTCCGGCATTTTGTCCCGGATCGCGGCGTACAGCGCATCCGGTTGTTCAAAAGCCTGTTCATGGGTGAACAATAGCCGCTCGTTGGCGACGGCGACGACATCATTGTGGAAGGCACCTGCCGCGATGGCGACTTCCGCCTGCCGGGCAAAAATCACGCGATTGGGGTCCAGGCCGTGTTTGCGAGCCACTGCCTTGCTGGCCTCGATATGCTGGCGGGCGGGAAACGGACCGCCACTTTTACCAAAGACAAATATCTCGATGCCGGGAGTGTCGTGCTCGGAGCACAGCCGCATATGGTTGGCTGCCCCTTCGTCGCCAAATGGCGATGGCACGGGTGCGTGAACCGAAAAATGCGCGCGGTCAGCGAAAGCGAGTTGCAGCTGGGCAAGCGTTCCCGGCCATTCATGGCTGCGGTGCGCCATGGTTTGCAGATTGGCGACGGTGAGATGGCATTTGCCGTCGGTTGCATCGGGCGCGGGAGAAATGGTCGCGGCATTGGCGGCCCACATGGAAGAGGCGGAAAAGGCCGCCGCTCGCAGATGCGGTTCGGCGTCGGCAATGGTTGTCCCCAGACTTTCCAGCCAGCCGCGGTTTGGCCGGTCCAGCGGCATGAAAAACCCCTGCGCCAGACCAAGATCGAGATTGTGCCGCATTTTGGCAATGCCCTGCAAGGCCGCTTCCCTCGGGTAGGCGGTTTCGCCGGCATGGGTCGAGGAGGCGATATTACCGATACTCAGCCCGGCATAATTGTGGCTCGGCCCGATAATGCCATCAAAATTGATTTCTATGATTGCACTCATCGCGGGATGTAACGGATTTCGTCACCGACCGAGAGGCCGATCTTGATCGCCGCCTGCTTGTCTATCGTCACGCCATCATCATTTTCGTCCAGCATCGCGTAGGTTGCCTGAAATTCCTCCAGGCTACCGTGCGAAATGATCGCCTTGGTCTCGCCTCCATCGATTCCGCTGATCTTTGCGGATTTTGCATTGTGTATGCTCGTTACGTTGTCGGTCTTGGCGATCATCGTCGGACCGCCATCAAAAATATCGATATAGCCATCATAGGAGAAATTCTCATTCTCCAGCATCCGCATCGCGGCACGGCCATTGGGATGGGGGACACCAATGGCAGCCCGCGCGGTTTCGCTGAGCATCGCAGTATAGATCGGGTGCTTGGGCATCAGGTCGGCGATGAACTGATTGCCATGAATGGCGTTGAAATAATCGGCTTCCTGGAAACTCATGCCGAAGAATCGGCCCGCGAGTCCGTCCCAGAAGGGTGATCCTCCCGCTTCGTCAATGACGCCGCGCAGCTCTGCAAAAATCTTGTCACCAAAACGGTCGCGATGTTCCTTGATGAACAGATAGCGGCTGCGGGCCAGCAACATCCCGAGTCCGCCGGCCCGTTCGCCAGGGTGGAGAAACAGGCCGCCCACTTCGCTTGCCCCTTCAAGGTCGGTAACAAGGCTTAGCATTTCGGCGCTGAACGTCCGGTTCAATTCCTTGCTGGTTTGCCTCAAGACACTCAGGCGATAGGAATAGAAGGGCCAGGTCTGGCCCACCTTGGTAAATAATTGCGAGGTGCCCCGCACGGCTCCTGTTTCGACATTTTCCAGCACCATCACAAACAGGTCATCGCCATGCGCATTGGTATCGCTCTGGTAAGCGCGTTCGGATCGCTCCAGTTTCTGGGTCAGCGATTCCCGGTCCGCCGGCAGGTTTGTAAAACCGCCGCCGGTCAGCTTCGCCATCTCGTAGAGATACTGCAGATCATCGATTCGTGCCGTGCGTATCCGAAAACTCATAATTCTCCCTTTTCGGCAATCCGCATGATTGTCAGCGCCGATAATTGCGTCCGTTCGACCAGACTTTCCGTTATCATATATTCGTCGGAGCTGTGGATCGCTCCCCCCCTGACGCCCATAGTATCCACTACAGGGATACCGCAAGCGGCGATGTTATTACCGTCACACACCCCGCCGGTGCCGCGCCAGTTGATATCGAGTCCCAGTTCCGCACCGCATTGCTTGACAAGGTTGAAAAGCTTCCGAGCTTCCGGATCAACCGGTTTGGGTGGCCGACCGAAGGCGCCGTGGCATTGGACGCGCAGATCGTGCAGCTTCGCAACATCCGCAACCGCCTGATCCAGTGCGCTTTGTGCCTGGGTCTGATCTTCCAGTGATTTCGGCCGGAAATTGACACGCAGGATCGCGTGATCGGGGACCGCGTTATTGGGACCGCCGCCGTCGATTTTCGCCGGATTTACGCTGAGACCATCGCGGTGGAGCGCTTTCAATCGTAACGCCAGATCCGCCGCCGCTACCAATGCGTTCCGCCCTTCATCCGGGTTGCGGCCTGCATGAGCGCTCTTGCCGGTAAATATGATCGAGAAATTACCGCTGCCGCCGCGCTCTCCGGCGAGCGTGCCGTCGGGCAGGGCGGGTTCATAGGTCAGGGCAGCGGTCTTGCCCCTGGCGAGCCGCTGGATCAGCGAGGCGGACGATCCGGAGCCCACTTCCTCGTCACTGTTGATCATCACGTCATAGCCGATCCGGTCGGCGACTCCGCTTTGCTCGAGCAGTTGCAACGCACCGAGCATGACCGAAATGCCGCCCTTCATGTCGGCGAGACCAGGGCCATTCAAAATGCCGGGCTCCAGCTCAACTATTTTCTGAAACGCATGATCCGCCGGAAACACGGTATCCATATGACCGGTCAGCAGGATGCGAACCGCGGCGTCAGGGCGAACGGAAGCAACCAGATGCTGGCCCCGTTCGATTTCGTCGATGGAACCGTCCGCGCGCACCGCCTCGACCGGCTCGGGCTGGACCAGGCTTATATCCCCCGGCAAGACCGAGAACGCATCTGCCAGCATGGCTCCAACGGTCTTCAGGCCATCGAGGTTGGTGGTGCCGCTGTTTATCTTGGCCCATGCGACGGTGCGGGGCAGGAGCGGCAGATCAATAGCCTGTTCCAGCACTTGCTGTTCGGGGTAGGAGTCTGGTTTCATTTGAGACCGATAGCATTGGTCCTTATCCCGTGTCACCCGCTCTATTGCCGCAAAAACGCTGTCCTACACGGACGGGTGTCATTATGATCGAGATATTCGGTGCCCTGGCGAAGGCATGTCCTCTTTCCCGAAGGAGTATCCAGTATGGATCAAAGCAGAACAGAACCGGCATTGGCCTTGCAAAACAACCCTGGACGATGTCAGCGCGATGCGCTGAAATTGAACTCTACCGGTTGCCGATTCAGTGTTGGAGACTGGAAATCATTAGATTATAGATATTTATTCTGCAAACTTATGCCAATAACTGGGGTAGACCAGAAAACTTCCTTAACACTGTAAAGTTTGTAAAGTTCGGCACGGGCGCTTCCTTTTGCACCATCCCGTTTACAGCGCGAAAAAGAGCCGCCATAGACAATTGCGATTCCTCCCCGGAAAATTTTGAAAACTTGCTGTACACCCTGTACGCTCCGGAAAAATGCACTTGAACGAGGAAATTTTATGTCCGAATATGTCAGCCAGAACGGTATCCAGATCGCGCGAGAACTGTTCGATTTTGTGAATGGCCGTGTCTTGTCGGGAACCGGCGTGGATGGCCCAAAATTCTGGGAGGGATTTGCGGACCTGCTGGGCACTTTTTCTCCCCGCAATGCGAAACTGCTGGCAAAACGCGAGAAGCTGCAAGCGCAGATTGATGCCTGGCATATCGATCAGAAGGGGCAGCCCATTGATCAGTCCGAATATCAGGCGTTTCTGAAGGACATCGGTTATCTGGTTGAAGAACCGGCAGCTTTTTCGATAACGACGAAAAATGTTGATCCTGAAATCGCGACCATGGCCGGGCCGCAACTGGTGGTGCCGTCGCTCAATGACAGGTTCGTCCTGAATGCCGCCAACGCGCGCTGGGGAAGTCTCTATGACGCCTTTTATGGCACGGATGCACTGGATGCGCCGCCAGCCAAGCCGGGAGGATATGATCCGGAGCGCGGGGCCGCCGTGATCAAGGCAGCAAAGACCTTTCTCGATGAAGCATTTCCGCTGTCCGCTCAATCATGGAACGATTATGCCGGCGGTGAGCCAGAGTTGGCTGATCCGTCGCAACTGGTTGGACGTAACGGCCAGTGCCTGTTGCTCAGGCATAACGGATTGCACGTTGAGATCGTGATCGACCCCACCCATCCGATTGGCAAGGATGATCTCGCCGATATTGCCGACGTCCTGATGGAAGCCGCGCTGACCACAATTATCGATATGGAAGATTCGGTCGCGGCTGTGGATGCCGAGGACAAGGTATTGGCCTATAGCAACTGGCTAGGACTGATGCGCGGCGACCTTGATGCGTCCTTTGAAAAAGGCGGCAGGACAGTCGAACGCAAGGCAAACCCGGATCGCGACTATGTCGATCGGGTCGGAAATGCGTTCACTCTGCCGGGACGCAGCCTGATGTTTGTCCGCAATGTCGGGCATCTGATGACCAATCCGGCGGTGTTGTTGGCGGACGGGTCGGAAGCACCGGAAGGCTTGCTTGACGCTGTTTTCACCAGCTTGATTGCGATGCACGACATCAAGAGTCTGGGCGAATTGCGCAATAGCCGCGCCGGGTCGATCTATATCGTCAAGCCCAAGATGCACGGGCCGGAGGAATGCGCGTTCACCAACGATCTGTTCGATTTGGTCGAAGATTTGCTCGGACTGGACCGTTATACCATTAAAGTCGGGGTGATGGACGAGGAACGCCGGACTTCGGCCAACCTTGCCGCCTGCATTCACGCTGTGAAGCACCGGATTGTATTTATCAACACCGGTTTTCTCGATCGTACGGGCGACGAAATCCACACCTCGATGCAGGCTGGTGCGATGCTGGCGAAGGGCGAAATCAAGAGCAGCGACTGGATATCCGCCTACGAACAGCGCAATGTTGCGATCGGTCTGGCGTGCGGCATGTCGGGGAAGGCGCAGATTGGCAAGGGCATGTGGGCCGCACCCGACATGATGGCCGACATGATGGAACAGAAAATCGGCCATCCGATGACCGGCGCCAATACCGCCTGGGTGCCGAGTCCGACGGCGGCGACGCTGCACGCGATCCACTACCACCGGGTCAATGTGTTTGACCGGCAGAAGGAAGTAGTGGCGGACGGGGTTGCACCACTCGACAAACTGCTGACCATTCCGCTCGCCGATGGCCACAACTGGTCGGACGAGGAAATCGAGCGCGAACTGGACAATAATGCGCAAGGCATATTGGGCTATGTGGTGCGCTGGATCGATCAGGGTATCGGCTGTTCCAAAGTCCCGGATATCAACGATATCGGGTTGATGGAAGACCGCGCGACGCTGCGGATTTCATCGCAGCATATGGCCAACTGGATGCTGCACGGCGTCTGTTCGGCCGAGCAAGTCGATGCCGCATTATTGCGGATGGCGGCCAAGGTTGACGGGCAGAATGCCGATGATCCGTTATATCGGCCAATGGCGCCGAATCCGGATGATAGTCTGGCGTTTCAGGCGGCCCGCGACCTGGTGTTCAAGGGTGTCGAGCAGCCCAGCGGCTATACCGAACCCTTGCTGCATGCCTATCGGCGGAAGTTGAAAGCGGCCCGCTAGGAAAGCAGTCTTGCCAGAGCCACAAATTCGGAAACGGCGAGTGTCTCGGGACGGCGTTGACTGTCGATGCCGGCTTGCTCCAGCGCTTCGAGGCCACCGGGCAGTTTCTTGAGGCTCTGGCGCAGCATTTTCCGCCTCTGACTGAAAGCGGTCTGCGTCAGAATCTCGAGTCTGGCAAAATCAACGCCCACGGGCTGGGGCTTGGGGACGATATGGACCACCGCCGACATAACCTTGGGTGGCGGTGTAAAGGCTGATCGATGGACCGTCATCGCAAGCTTGGCCTCGGACCGCCACTGGGCCAATATCGAAAGCCGACCATAGGCGCTGGAGCCGGGCGCGGCGACGATCCGCTCGGCCACCTCGCGCTGGAACATCAGGGTCAGCGATTTCCATTGGGGCGGCCATATTGGTGCGGAAAGCCACATGATAAGCAGCGCCGAGCCAACATTATAGGGCAGGTTGGACAGGATATGAAACGGACCTTCAAACAGACTGCCATGGTCAAGGACGAGAGCATCCTCGTTGATCAGTGTCAGTTTCTCGGGAAAATATCGCGACAGCTCCTCCAGGGCGGGAAGACACCGTTCGTCCCGTTCCACAGCCGTCACGCTCGCTCCGGCCTGGAGCAGGGCTCGCGTCAGGCCGCCGGGGCCGGGACCGACCTCAAAGACCGATTGCCCGCCAAGATCACCGGGTATCGCCGCGATCCGGTCCAGAAGCTGCATGTCGAACAGGAAATTCTGGCCGAGCGCCTTGCTCGCGGAAAGACCGTATTTCTTGATCACGTCCCTGAGCGGGGGCAGGGTAACCCGCTGTGTCAATTGTCGTAAATCTGTCGATTGGTCACGGCGGTAGCCGCCATCTGGATCGCGGCAATCATGGATCGTGGATCGGCGATATCCTGTCCTGCGATATTGAATGCGGTTCCGTGATCGGGCGAAGTCCGCACGATCGGCAGGCCCAATGTGAGATTTACCCCGTCAAAGAAATGCAGGGTTTTCAGCGGTATCAATGCCTGATCATGATAGGGGCACAGCGCAACATCATATTTGATCCGCGCTTCCTCGTGGAACATCGTATCTGCAGGAAGCGGATCGGTAATGTCCATGCCATCCTGGCGCAGTTCCTCAATCGCCGGCTGCATGATTCGCTGTTCTTCGTCGCCAAGATTGCCGTTCTCGCCAGCGTGCGGGTTAAGCCCGGATATCGCAATACGCGGTTTTTCTATCCCGAAATTGCGGATCATCGCTTTCTCCGCGGCGCGGGCACGCGCGATAATAAGCGCCTCGGTCAAATGACCGGGTACCTCTTTCAGCGCGATATGGGTTGTCATCGGAACGACGCGCAACGATGGTCCGGCCAGCATCATCACGGCATTCTCTCGGGCTATTCCGCAGCGCTCCGAGACGAATTCGGTCTGACCAGGATAGCGAAAGCCTATCTTGTACAGCTGGGATTTGGAAATGGGGGCAGTGATGATCGCCCCGGCATCTCCGGACCGCGCCAGTCCGCAGGCAATTTCGAGTGCGTGAAGCGAACATTGCGCACCGTCCATCGTCGCCTCCCCCGGTATAGCGGCAACCGCCTCGTGGATATGGATGACGGGCAATGCAGTGTCAAATGTGTCGCAGGCCTGCATTGGCTGCTCAATTTTCCGGGCCGGGACGCCGGGGAGGTTTTCAAAGTCGGCAATATTTCCGATGACGAAAAAGGGTTTCAAGCCTGCTTCCACGCGCTGTTTCCAGCTCTTGCCGATAATTTCCGGTCCAATACCGGCGGGGTCACCACAAGATATGGCAAAGGGCTTGGCGTTCCATCCCGTCATTAATTATATTCGATGATGGCATCGCGCCTCAGATCGCGCAGATAAATTTGGGCTCGTTTGTTGATGCGGTCATTTTCCAGGCGGGACATGATGTCATCAAAGGACGGCGCCGAAGCGCTCTGCGGATCGTCTCGTCCGCACAGGATAAGGACACGAACGCCGTCTTCGACCGAACCAAATGGCTGGCTCGCCTGACCGATCTGTAGTTCCGCGATCGCTCCTTGCAAGGCAGCGGGAAGGTCGCGAAGTCTTACCTGATCGTTGTCGACCACGCTGGCACCCAGTTGCGCTGCAACCTCATTGGCGGCACCGCAGCCTTTGATGGCCTGTGTCGCCGTGGCAAACTTGTTGGCTTGCGCAGCGGCCTGCGATTCGGTGATCCCCGATGGAAAACTGATCGCCAGTTGCTTGAGGCTGAGCAAGGCATTCCGGGGGTCAGCGGTAAGCACCTGACGCGAGTCGATCAGATAGAGGATCGAAAACCCCCCGGGTACGCTGATCGGTCCGACGACCTGTCCGACCTGCATCTGTTCGGCTGCCTCGGCCAGGGTTTGCGGCAATTGAGCAGGACGCACCCAACCCAGATCGCCTCCGGTCGCTGCAGTCGACGCTTCGGAAAACTGTCGTGCATAAGCAACAAAGGAACCTCCGGCCCGGATTTGTTCCAATATCTTGCGCATGTTTTCGGCAACTTGATCGGCGGTTTCCTGAGATGCCGACATATAAATTTCGCCGATCCGATATTCGCTCGTACCCTTGGAGGCATTCAGGCGTTCGATGATCGCGTTCACCTCTTCATCGCCCACGTTGATGAACGGCTGGATGTTGCGGCGAAGCAGGCGACTCCACGCCAGTTCGCCCTTGATTTGACGTTTCAGCGTGTCGGTCGAGGAACCTTGCGTTCGCAGATATTGATCGAACGCGTCGATGTCCTGTTTGAAATTTTGTTGCGCTACCTGGCGGAAGGTGGATTCAACTTCCTCCGCACCAATAGTAATTTCATTGGCTTCGGCTTCCTGAATTTGCAGTGTTTCATCAATCAGGTTTCTCAACACCTGAAGCCGCAGGCGCTGTTTCTCCTCTTCCGAAACTTCGCCGCCATTGGCTGCAACAATCAGGGCGAGACGGTGGCCGACATCGGTTCCGGTGATAATATCGCCGTTGACGATCGCCGTGGCGCGGCGCACGTTCGGATCGTTTTTGCCAAATATCGTCAGTTCATCGGGAATATTCAGTCCGGTTTGCGGTAGCGAGGCATCTGCAACCGTTTGACCAACGGATGGTGACACTCCAGCCATAGCCAGCGCTGTGATCAACGTGGCCTTGGTTTTAAAACCCCGGACTTTCATTTTCAGTAAATTCATTTCTTGTATCTTCTCAACTACTAAGAGTAAATTTCATGCAGCAGGTAACAAATGCCTGCTGAACCCAATATGAGCGGGTTGGCGCGTTTGAAAATCCTCTACACGCCCAAGTTGCGCAAGGCCAGTCGGAACAGAAAAGTACTGCCACGCCTAGCGTCGCCGGTGTCTTCATAGTCATAGCGCCAGGTCACGCCCATGGAGAGACAGCCGTCATCGTAAGCAACGCCCAATCTGTGTCTCACCGGTTCATAGCCATCGGCTACCGAAAGCGGGTCTTCGCTACGGTCCGTCAGGTCAATGATCGCGGAGCCGAAAACCGACCAATAATTGTCAATTTGATAGCGTCCCCCGACGCGTACTTCTTCGCGGTCTCTGAGATCTTCAAGCTCTGGCCCGATATTACGGTTTAAGCGCAGATATCCGATCTGGGCGTACGTTCCCCTGGAGCCCACCGTCGCGTCGATCTCGTTGCGCCGTATGGCGAGATTGTCCTTGTCCAGGCGGAAGCGGTGTGTGAATTTTACAATATCCTTGAAGCGCACATTGGTGCGGCCAACGATGTCGGAAAAACGATCCGATAGCCCGGTGCCTTCCGGCACGATATTCTTGTTATCTTCCAGTCGATAACTCTGGCCGGCGATCATGTTCACTTGCAGACTGGGGCGGTTGATTTCCCATTCCAGCCCATAGGTCGCCCGGACATTGTCTTCATATCGGTCATAACCGGGAAACCGGTTGAGAGCGAACAGGTTGCTGTCTTCCAGATCGACGGCACGGGCATCTTCGTTGGGAACCGAGAGGTTGGCCAGGCCGGGCGTCGCCACAATCTGAAAACGCGGGGTGATCGTCTGCGTGCCGCCAAATGCCTCGCCGATGAACGGCCATCTGACATCGACCGACGCGGTCGCGATGGCCCGCGTCTGCCAACCGCTTTGACCGCGATAGATGGCAGTTTCATTGAGCGCATTGTCATCGCTATGATAAACATCGCCGCGGACAAAACCGGTGAAGGTGATTTCCTGTCCCCAGTCGGTGAGTTTCCTCAAATCCCAGCGGGCCGACCCAAATGCGCGTTGCGTATCCTGTCCTTCGCTGCGGCCTATCGCCAAACTGTTTGCCTGGACCTGTAGTCGACCACCCAGAACAGGGTCATCGAACCGCTTGCGATAGTCAATCACCGGCAGCGCGACAGGGACGCGGTTTTGCGGATCGTTTACGCGCAACGTTTGAAAGGCCCAGCCGGCCAACGAAAAATAGCTGCTATCGCTGATCCGTTCGGCGTTTATTGTGGAGCGAAGGCTATCGTCGTCGCTAATATCGTAACGCCGCAGAAATGTACGATCTGAAACGATGCGCGCCGATTGGGAAATTGTCCATTTATCATCAAGAACGAAACGACCGCTGGTCGAAAAATAACCCCGAAAATCTTTTTCGGAATTTGGTAAATCCTCGAACGTACCCGTGGCAATGCGCGAACTATAAGTGGCATAGCCGGTAATCTGGAAGGCGCCTTTCTGATCGAGGTTGCGGAAAGTTCCGCTGACCAACGGCGCGACATCTGTGAATATCTGGGTTGTCAGGGTGGCATCCTGATTGGGAGCGATGCTGAAATAATATGGCACGGTTACGCCAACGCCGTTCACGGAATCAAATTTGACATCCGGAACTAGGAGCCCGCTGCGGTTTTCATCGCTTATCGGATGCGAAAGACCTGGCAAGGGAATGACCGGCAAACCAAAAATTTCGATTCGGGCCCCTTCATATTTCACCCGCTTCTTGACCGGATCATAGATCACCTTCACGGCCTTGATCTGCCAGCTCGGATTTTTGGGACATCCATCTTCGGTCGTTACGGCGCACGCGGTATAGGCAGCATTATCAAGTAGCAGCGAGCCGTCGGCAAAACGCTCGCTTTTGCGCGCTGCCAGTCTGCTGCCATCTTCCAGAACCAGAAGCAGATTGTCGACAGCGCCATCGCGCAGGCTGTCGGTCAGCTCAATCCGGTCGCCATAGGCCACGTCGCCATCGGGGCTGGTCGATCGGATATTGCCTTCCGCCACGACCAAACCAGTTTTCCGGTCCCATACGACTTGATCGGCACGCAATTTATAGCCATCGCGATTGAGGATGACATTTCCCTCGGCGGTGACGACGTCGTTCGTGAAATCATAGTCCAGCGTATCGGCTTTGAATTCGATTTCATCATTTTGCTCGTCAGCGGTTACGGCGGTGTCGGTTTGCGCTTGGCCCATGGCTGCAGCCGGCGTTATAGCAGCCAGAAACAGGGTAAAAAGGGCGGGTGAAGATTTCATCGACTGGCTCAACCTGCTTTTGGCCCCATTCTGGACAGTCTCGAATATCGCACTGTCCACCTTCCGAACGCCTATTGCACCTGTTCGCGTCGTCTGCAAATTTTCTTTGACAGATTCTGATGAACAGTTGCTTGACCCAAAAACCAAGACCGTGCAGCAACGTCCCTCGATAGGATGAATGCCGGTTTGTTCATGAACGAGTCGGATCGAGGAGTAAGTCAATACGGCTATCCACTCTTCAAAACAGAAAAATAGGGACAGCTTTCAGATGAATTTCAACTTTGCCAATGAACGGCCCGCGGACGTTGATGCGATTATATTTGCGATCACCAAGAATGGACTGGACGATTTTGATCTGACGCTGGAGCAAGCGAAGGCAGTGAAGGCGGCTGCAAAATCAGCTCGCTTTGCAGGAAAGTCGGGCGAAGTATTTGAAACGTTCGTCACCGAGGCCGGCAAGGTCCTGCGAATCGTGTTGACGGGCTTGGGTAAAGGCAAAACGAAGGATGTCGAATCGGCAGGGGGTTCGGCCATCGCGAAAATTCTTGCATCCGGAGCCAAACACGTCGCCATCGATCCGTCGGGTCTGGACGAGGAGAATCTGGCAAAGCTGCTGTTCGGTGCGAAATTGCGAAGCTGGCGTCATGACAAATACCGGACGACCATGCCGGAAAAACAGAAAGTCACCCTCGAAAAAATCACGGTCCTCAATCAGGATCTGGAATCTGCCAAGGCATGGCAGGACCTTTCAGCTGTGGCTGACGGTGTTGCTTTGACTCGCGAATTGGTCGCAGAGCCGGCGAACGCCATCTATCCGGAAAGCTTTGTGTCCCGTTGTGAGGAATTGAAAGATCTTGGGGTGGAATTCACGGTGCTGGGCTGGGATGAGATGGAAGAGCTCGGTATGGGAGCGCTGCTTGGTGTTTCACAAGGTTCCGCGCGGCCACCGCGGTTGTTGGCGATGCGCTGGGATGGCACCAATGGTGCGCAAAAAACGCCGCTCGCCCTGGTGGGCAAGGGCGTGACGTTCGACACCGGCGGAATTTCGCTGAAGCCCGGTGCCGGTATGGAGGAGATGAAATGGGACATGGGCGGTGCCGGAGCCGTTGCCGGAACCATGAAAGCTCTTGCTGGTCGTAAAGCCAAGGCTCATGTCGTCGGCGTTTGCGGGCTGGTCGAGAATATGCCGGACGGTAAGGCGCAGCGCCCCGGTGATGTGGTCACAAGCATGAATGGCCAGACAATCGAAGTGATCAATACCGATGCCGAAGGGCGGCTGGTATTGTGCGACGCAATGCACTGGACTCAGGAGACATTCAAACCGGAAGTGCTGATTGATCTGGCGACTCTGACCGGGGCGATGATTATTGCGCTGGGCAATGAACATGCCGGTTGTTTCAGCAATGACGACGATCTCGCTGAAGACCTGATTGATGCTGGCAAGGATTCCGGTGATCCGGTTTGGCAGCTGCCCATCGGCTCGGCTTATGACAAGCTGATCAATTCGCCGATTGCCGACATGAAAAATGTCGGTCCGCGCGGCGCGGGGTCGATTACCGCAGCGCAGTTTCTCAAACGTTTTGTCAAAGATGGGGTGAAATGGGCGCATCTGGATATTGCTGGCATGGTCTGGGCTGACAAGCCCGCTCCGTTGTGGGAGAAAGGCGCTACCGGCTTTGGCGTTCGTCTGCTCAACCAATATATCGCTGACCATTTCGAAGATTGATCCGGTCGAATAGATTGCGGCAAAAGTCCGATGCGAAAGCAAGAAGGGGCCGCGGTGCGTGTTGATTTCTACCATCTGACTCGTGATCCGGCGGAAAAGCTCGTGCCGATGCTGGCGAGCAAGTCGCTGGATGTCGGGAAAAAACTGTTGCTGCTGGCGCAGGATGAGGCCCGTTGCGCCGCGCTCAGCAACGCCCTGTGGAGTGATGATCCGGCCAGCTTCCTGGCCCATGATTTCGCCGGATCGGAGCGGCAGGCGGATCAGCCTATTCTCATTTCCGATCAGCCTGAACCAGCAAACGGGGCGTCCTACATCATCCTGTCCGACGGCAAATGGCGCGACGAGGCGCTGGCCTTCGAACGCGCGTTCTTCCTCTTCACTGCCGATCGGATCGATCATGCGCGCAGCGTCTGGCGGGAATTGACCGCCAGGGAAGATGTCACCCTGCGCTACTGGAAACAGGATGGTGGTCGCTGGGTTGCAGGCCCCTGATTTTTAGATTTCTGCGGCCTGGAGAACTGGCACCGCATCGAAAACTTGCCATGGTGCGGTGCAGCGGCTAAGGGCGGCGCGAACTTAGTATATCCCCGATCTATGGAGCATTATCATGGCCGTGACACGGACATTTTCAATCATTAAACCCGACGCGACTCGCCGTAATATCACCGGTGCTGTGACCAAGATGCTGGAAGAAGCCGGACTGCGTGTTGTCGCATCCAAGCGTATTCACATGACCCGCGAACAGGCCGAAGGCTTTTACGCCGTACATAAGGAACGGCCTTTCTTTGGCGAGCTTGTCGACTTCATGATCAGCGGCCCATGCGTCGTCCAGGTGCTCGAAGGCGAAAATGCGATGCAGGCCAACCGCGACATCATGGGCGCAACCAATCCTGCCGATGCTGCTCCGGGTACGATCCGCAAGGAACTGGCAGAAAGTCTGGAAGCGAACACGGTCCACGGTTCCGATAGCGAGGAAAATGCTGCCATCGAAATCGCCTATTTCTTCAACGACGACGAAATCGTCGGCTAATCATTTCCCCCCCCCCCCCCCGTCCTGGCGTTCCCGGTCACGGGGCGCTTCGCGGCGGGCGATAGTCCTTTCGCCAGCGTATTTGCTGGGCCGGTGACATCCGCGCCGGTCGAGCGTCGACCTGTGCCGGGCAGCATGGTGATTCCAGTGATATTGCCACTGCCCCGTTGTTTCTGGCATCTTACCAAAGAGATCATCCATGATGTCGCTGTTGAACCGGGCAATTCCCGGTTTGCTGCCGCTGTAAAAATTGCTGTCCGATAGTGGCTGTTCGCGAGCTCAGCGCGGCGATATGCATGATCCCTGCGCTTGAGGTTGCCTGCTGTGCGAACCGGCTCTCTGGCCTCGGTATCCGATGGAGGAAAGGGAACTTTCGCACGTAAAAGTAGTTTGAAGAGAAGATTGGAGGTGAATCGATGCCAGTTTTTAACAACGCCACCGCGCTTGTCGCTGGAGTCGCACTTGTGGCGTGTGTCGCAACCGGAGAGAATCAATCCGGCTCGGCTGACGTGCTTCTGGGCGAGGAATGGGTGGTCGAGGACATTGCTCAGCGCGGGGTGATTGACGATGCTCGCCCCACGATAATGTTTGGACAGGATGGCCGTTTATCAGGTGACACATCATGCAATCGCTACTTTGCCGACTATCAGGCCGATGGAACGGGACTCCGGCTCGAAAATGCCGGCGCTACCAGGCGTGCCTGTGACCCGGCTGTTATGGATCAGGAGAGACGCTTTCTGAATGTGTTCAACGCTGTGGATAGCTACCATATCGACAGTACGGGTACGCTGGTGCTCACTACGCCCATGGGTACTACTATCACGGCACGCCGGGCCACCGGTACCATGCCAAGGTGACATATCAGTGTGGTGACGGTTCGCTCCGTCAAGCGTGGTATCCAACCACCGACACCGCGAGGATCGGCTATCAGGGACGGTCAATCGAAATGACTTCCGCAGTTTCGGCGAGCGGCGCACGCTATGTTCGTGATGGCTGGCAATGGTGAATCAAAGGGATGACCGAAGGTATGCTCTCGCCGCTTGCCTTGGACCGTGAAAATCGAGTAGCTCAGCCGGATGGCTCGCGAAAAGAATCAAAGCGTACAGCAGCAGCTAGCGATTTCCCAATCGGATATGCCAAAGGCTTCGGTCATGGCTTTGATCGAAAACAGCCCGATTGCGTCGGTCGTCAGCAATCCACGCCTGCCCGACAACCCGATTGTCGCGGTCAATGACGCTTTCCTGCAGCTGACCGGCTATGACAGGGACTTCATTGTCGGGCGAAATTGCCGGTTTCTCGCGGGTAAGGCGACAGAGCCCTGGCTGACAGAAGAAATCCGGCGTGGCGTACGGCAACAGAAATCCGTTCTCGTCGAAATATTGAATTACAAGAAGGATGGCACGTCCTTCCAGAACGCCGTGCTGGTGGCGCCCTTGTTCGATGAAGAAGGCGAGCTGGAATATTTTCTCGGATCACAGGTGGAAATCGATGCCGAATCGCCGAGTCTGGCGAAGGCGCGTCGGATGCGGGCGGTCGCCATCGTCAAAGACCTGTCGAAACGGCAACGTGAAGTGCTGCAATTTATCGCCAAGGGCCTGCTCAACAAACAAATTGCCTATGAATTGGGACTCAGCGAGCGGACAATCAAAATGCATCGTTCGATCCTGATGAAGCGTCTCGATGTCCCCAGCGCAGCGGATATGGTGCGGTTGGCCGTCGAAGCCGGAATGTAGGCTTGCCGTACATATGGCCCAAGGGCCGTATCGATACTCCTGAGATGAAGACCTATTGACATACGAGCATCGCGGGTTGGGATATCTCTTTCCCCAAATCGGGTCGCAGATTTTTTTTTGGACAATAGTCATTCCCTCCTCCTTGCTGTCCAAAGAATTCCGGCCCGTGATGCGCTTTATTTCAGAATTGATCCGCGATTTCGATCATTTTGGTCAGCCGTTTTGGCGCAACCCTCTGCCAGCTTTTGCGCAGCCAGCCGGCAATATGGTCCCAATCCGTGTCGCCGGTATCGAGGCGGATCGCAATCCAGCCCGATTTCCCCAAAAATTTGGGCAGGTAATAAAGTTCCGGATCGGCATCAAGCAGAGCGGCCTGTTCATCCAGTCCTGATGTTTTTACCAAGAGCCCGATGCTTTCTTCACCATGTAGTCTTTGGGTGAAATAGGCGAAATATTTGCCGGTCTTCTCGCTGCCAACGCGCCAGCCGGGCGACCCGAAGCTCAACCGCTCATGGGTTTCCTCCAGCGCCAGCGCACGCTCGCGTATCTGCTGCAATAACCAGTCGGGATTGCGCTCGCGGGTGACATATCGGGCGAGTGTTGCCGGATAGAGTTGATGCTCCGCAATCAGGATCCGGCTGGCCAGACTGTCGGCATCATCATCCGGCAGGATTGCCACTTTGGTCTGTCCGAGTACCGGTCCGTCATCCAGTTCGGGTGTCACCAGATGCACGCTGCACCCTGCGACCCTGTCGCCGGCATCGATTGCGCGTTGATAGGTGTCGAGTCCCTTATATTTGGGCAGCAGGCTGGGATGGATATTGACCATATGATCCGCCCATTTTTTGACAAAACTGTCGCTCAAGATCCGCATATAACCGGCCAGCACGACATATTCGGCACCCGAGCCGACGATGGCATCATGCATGATTTTATCATGGGCTTCGCGGGACAGGCCTTTGTGCGCGTGGGCGAAGGTGGCGATGCTCTCTGCCTTCGCCAGCTGCAAGCCGCGGGCATTGGGATCATTGGATGCCACCAGCACAATATCATAGGGGCAGTCGACTGATTTGGCGGCATAGACAAGCGCCGCCATATTCGACCCGCGACCGGAAATTAATATCGCGATTTTGGCCTTTTCAGCCATTGTGGGTCGCGGTCCAATCCTCGGTCGCCGACCATATACCGCGTTTCCCCGTTACCGAACAGCCTTTGGTGCCCTCGCGGACATCACCGATTCGGTGGACCTTTTCACCGAAGGCTTGCAGATCGGCCGAAACCGCGTCTGCTTCTTCGGGCGAAACAGCCAACACCATCCCGATACCGCAATTGAATGTCCGCGCCATTTCCTCCGGCTCGATATTGCCCTGTGCCTGCAGGAACGCCATCAGACGGGGCTGCTCCCAAGTCGCGGCACCGACGTGAGCGTGGAGGCCAGCGGGCAATACACGGGGAATATTTTCCAGCAAGCCGCCACCGGTGATATGGGCCAGCGCCTTGATCCGACCGGATTGCATCAGCGGCAGAAGTGATTTTACATAAATTCGCGTCGGCGCGATCAATGCTTCGATCAATAAAATGTCGGGGTTGAACAGGGCAGGGCGGTGCATTTTCCAGCCCTTGTCTGCGGCCAGTCTCCGGACCAGTGAAAATCCGTTGGAATGCACGCCGGAGGATTCGAGGCCGAGCAGCATATCGCCTGCTTCGATATTCGCTCCGCTCACGACCTTGCCCCGTTCCACGGCGCCGACGCAGAAACCCGCCAGATCATAATCGCCTTCGGCGTACATGCCGGGCATCTCCGCCGTTTCGCCGCCGATCAGCGCGCAGCCGGACATCTTGCAGCCTTCGGCGATACCGGCCACAACCCGTTCCGCGATTCCATTTTCCAGCTTGCCCGTGGCAAAATAGTCAAGGAAGAACAACGGCTCTGCGCCCTGCACGATCAGGTCATTGACGCACATCGCGACGAGATCAATTCCAACCGTGTCATGCCGGTCATAGTCAATCGCCAGCTTGAGTTTCGTCCCCACGCCATCATTGGCAGCGACGAGAAGCGGGTCCTGATAACCGGCTGCTTTCAGATCGAAAAATCCCCCGAAACCACCCAGTTCCGCGTTGGCACCGGCACGGGCCGTGGCCTTGGCGAGCGGCGCGATCGCCTTGATCAAGGCGTTGCCCGCGTCGATCGACACGCCGGCTTTCGCATAGGTGTACTTATCCGGCTCATTTTGCTTTTCACTCATAACTTGAGCGATTAGACAACTCGCGGCTGGATTTCCACGCCATAATCGTCAAAAGGGCGCAAATGAGTATTTTGACTGACTTCAGCATCAAGATTGCTGTCATCATCGCGGTTATGACCGTGCTCGCGGCGGCGGTTGTCTATGCCCAGCTCGAGGGTACGGAACGCGGAGTTGCACCGCTTGCAAGCACGGGTGACTTCGAGGTCACGGGCGTAAAAGTCGATGTCCATGGCGATGACGCCTTTGATGCGCGGAAAAAAGGCTGGGAAGAAGCGCAGCGCAAGGCCTGGAAGATGCTGTACAAGCGCACACAGGGCGGTGACAGCGCCGGCTTGCCGGATAGTACGCTCAACACAATCGTATCTGCGATCATAGTCGAGCAGGAACAGATCGGACCAAAGCGTTATATCGCAACCCTCGGGGTGATGTTCGATCGTGCCAGAGCAGGCTCGATTCTGGGTGTCGGTGGCCGACGTCTGCGGTCGCCGCCACTGCTGGTCCTGCCGATCATGTGGAGCGGCGGCTCACCCCAGGTGTTCGAAAACCGTACCGAATGGCAAAAGGCCTGGGCCCGATTTCGCTCGGGTGAAAGCGTGATCGATTATGTCCGTCCTTATGGATCGGACAGCGAATCGCTGGTGCTTACCGCCGGGCAGGCCAATCGCCCGAGTCGGCGCTGGTGGCGGAATATACTGGATCAATTTGGCGCAGCGGATGTCATCATCCCGATTGTCCGCCTGACATATGCGTATCCGGGTGGTCCGGTGAAAGCGCGATTTACAGCGCGGTACGGACCCGACAACAAATATATCGACAGTTTCACGCTGAAAGTGGCGCGCAGCGAAGATATTCCCAAGATGCTGGATCAGGGTATCGTCAGGCTGGACAATATCTATGCCAGCGCCCTTTCGCGCGGCGTTCTGAAAACCGACAAGTCGCTGATCATGGAAGATCCCTTCAATCTTGATGAGCTTGATCTCGCTGATTTCGATATCGGTGATGACGTGGCGGTCGCGGTCGGCGATGGCGATGCTGCGGCCACTACAGCAGAGAACGGCGCATCGGAAACCGCCGGCGAAGCGCCCGTGGCAGCTCAGGCCGCCACAACCAGCATTTCGGTGCAGTTTGATACCCCGGATGTCGGCGCGGTCGGTCGCGGTGAATCGTCGGTGCGGTCGATCCCGGGCGTTACATCTGCTTCGACATCGAGCCTCGCGCTCGGTGGTGTTTCTGTGATGAGCGTGTCCTATAGGGGTGATATTTCCGGTCTGGCCCAGGCGCTTCGCTCGCAAGGCTGGCAGGTCCAGCAGGGAGCGGGCGCCTTGCGTATCAGTCGTCCCGGACAGTAAGGAAGCGAGACCGTGAGTCAGATAGCGCTACCTTTTGAACAAAGCCCGTCCCCGGAACATGACGGATATCTGGTAACTGGCGCCAATGCCGAGGTGTACCGGCACTTGCAGGACTGGCGCGACTGGCCCCACCATACGATGATCTTGATCGGTCCCGAAGCCTCCGGCAAAACGACCATGGCGGCAGCGTTCGAAACCGAGAGCGGCGGGCTGTGGCTCGATGATGCTGCGGATTACGGCGATACCGAGATATTTCATTTGTGGAATCGGGCGAACGGCGAGAAAAAGCCGCTACTGCTTTTATCGAAAAAGCCGGTTGCGGATTGGGGGGTCGTGCTTCCGGATCTGCAATCCCGTCTCGCTGCGTCGCTGCACTTGCAAATCGGCCCTCCCGATCAGGCAATGATTGACGGACTCTTTCAAAAATATTTTGGGATCCGCGGTCTGACCATATCCGAAGACGCGCTGCGCTATCTGGAAAAGCGCATGATCCGGTCCTACGCCATGGTGCGGCAACTAGCGCAGAAAATGGATATGCTTGCGATTGAAACCAAAAAGCCGATAAACTTGGCAATCGCGAAAACTGCGCTCGAATTTTTTGATGCTGATGCTGAAAAGGCGGAATCGTAACCGATGGATAACCCTGCTCCAGAGTCGCTTGATGCGGACATATCGCCCGAGGGTGATGGCGGGGACGTATTGCCCGAAGATGCCAGCCAGCGCTATTTCAATCGGGAAATCAGCTGGCTGGGTTTTAACGAACGGGTTATTGAAGAGGCTGAAAATAATGCGCATCCGTTGCTCGAGCGACTGCGCTTCCTGTCCATCTCGGGCAGCAATCTGGACGAGTTCTTCATGGTCCGCTTTGCCGGACTGGTCGGTCAGTATCGCCAGAAAATCGAGGAACGCTCGGCCGATGGTCTGACGCCCACGCAGCAGTTGGAAGCCATTGCGGTCCGGGCGGAGTCGTTGATCGAACATCAGCAGCGCGTGTGGTCGGCTCTGTCCAAAGCCTTGGCAGCGGAGGATATAATTGTTTCGGCGGTCACCGAACTTCCCGATGATTCGAAAGCCTGGCTCAGGCAGCATTTTCTCGACCAGATTTTTCCGGTACTGACACCACAGGCGCTGGATCCGGCCCATCCTTTTCCGTTCATTCCCAACAAGGGACTGAGTCTTGTTTTCGATCTGGTCCGGGAATCGGATAATCAGGGCATAAGGGAGCTGGTGATGATCCCGTCCGGTCTCCCGCGCTTCATTCGCCTGCCGGGTGATTCAGCCACCTATGTTTCAGTCGAGACCACGATCCAGGAATTTTCCGATATTCTCTTTCCCGGCTATGCCGTGAAAAGCAGCGGTCTGTTCCGGATCATCCGCGACAGCGATATCGAAGTGGAGGAAGAGGCGGAGGATCTCGTGCGATATTTCCGCAGCGCGATCAAACGCCGTCGCCGCGGGGATGTAATCCGGCTGGAAATGGGACCCAGGCTCGCCGAGCCAGTGGTTGCGATGTTGCGCGAGCATCTGCTGCATGACGGGGCCACCGAAAGCCGGATCAATGGTTTGGTCGGCGTCGGCGATCTCGACATACTGGTTGATGAAGACCGTCCGGATCTCAAATTCACGCCTTATAGTCCGCGCTTTCCGGAACGCATTCGCGATCATGGCGGCGATTGTTTTGCTGCTATTCGGGACAAGGATATCCTGGTCCATCACCCGTATGAATCGTTCGAGGTGGTGATCGAATTCCTGAAGCAGGCCGCTGCCGATCCCGACGTCGTGGCGATCAAGCAGACGCTCTATCGCGCGGGCAAGCAATCCGCGGTCATCCGGGCGCTGATTGACGCCGCGGAAGCCGGCAAGTCGGTAACCGCAATCGTCGAACTCAAGGCGCGGTTTGATGAAGAGCAGAATCTGCTCTGGGCAAGCGCACTGGAGCGGGCAGGTGTGCAGGTCGTTTACGGATTTATCGAATGGAAAACGCACGCGAAAATATCGATGGTCGTGCGCAAGGAACAGGAAGGTTATCGCACCTACTGCCATTTCGGCACGGGCAATTATCATCCCATCACCGCCAAAATATATACCGATCTCAGCTTCTTCACCGCTGATCCGCGGGCAGCGCGAGATGCTGCGCAATTGTTCAACTATATCACCGGCTATGTCGAACCGAAGGAACTGGAACTTATCTCCATGTCGCCACGGAATATGCGGAAGGACCTGATGGGGCTGATCGATCAGGAAATCGCCAATGTCCGGGCGGGCAAGCCGGGCATGGTCTGGGCCAAGATGAATTCACTGGTCGATCCGGCGTTGATCGAAAAGCTCTATCAGGCGAGCAATGCCGGTGTTGAAATCGATCTGGTGGTCCGGGGAATCTGTTGTCTCCGGCCGGATGTGCCGGGCATGTCGGACCATATCAGGGTGAAATCGGTGGTTGGCCGCTTTCTGGAGCACAGCCGCATCTGGGCCTTTGGCAACGGCAGGGAACTACCGAATGATGGAGCAAAACTTTATATTTCATCGGCTGACTGGATGCCGCGCAATCTGGACAGGCGGGTGGAATATATGATGCCGATCACCAACAAAACTGTCCATGACCAGATTTTGGATCAGGTCATGGTGGCCAATCTGATTGATGATGAGCAGAGCTGGGAATTGAATTCTGACGGCAGTTACACAAGGGTCAAGCCATCCAGCAAGCCGTTCAACTTGCACCGCTATTTCATGACCAACCCGTCGCTCTCCGGGCGCGGCAAGGCGCTCAAGAAAAGCAACGCCGTTCCCCGGCTCAGCTTGCGTCGCCGCAAGAAAAAAGCATGACCGATATGACCGTACAAACGGGGAAGCTGCCTGATTCCGCGCGCACAAAAAAACGGCAGTCCAATCGGCGTACGGCGATCGTTGATATCGGTTCAAATTCTATCCGGTTGGTGGTTTATCAGGGGCCGGCGAGGGTCCCTGCGGTCCTGTTCAATGAAAAGGTAATGGCGGGACTGGGGAAAGAATTGTCGACCACCGGTGCGATTGCCGAGGATTCGATGGAACTTGCTGTACGCGGGCTGAAGCGCTTCCATCGGCTGTGTACAGACATGGAAGTCGACAGCATCATGAGTTTCGCCACGGCGGCGGTGCGTGATGCCAGCAACGGCAACGATCTGCTCCGGGCAGCAAACGAGATCGGCTATGATGTGGACGTGCTGCAAGGCGAGGAAGAAGCGGAACTGGCGGCGCTGGGCGTGATTTCGGGAATACTGGGCGCGACCGGAATCGTGGGCGATCTGGGCGGCGGCAGCCTGGAACTGGCCATGATCGACCAGGGCAAGGTGCTGGATCGCTATTCCTTCCCGCTCGGTGTGTTCAGGATTGCCGACATGCGCGCCCAGAATACCGGTAGCTTGAAATCGCAGATCCGCAAGATGCTCAGGAAAACCGGATGGGAAAAGCAGGCGCAGCAGTTGCCTTTCTATCTGGTGGGTGGTTCGTGGCGCTCTCTGGCGCGGCTCGACATGTTTGACAGCAATTACCCGCTTCCTGTCATCCACAATTACGAAATGCAGCCACGGCGTGCAAAACGGCTCGTCAGCCGTCTGGCACAAATGAACAAGGATAAGCTCAAGGGCGTGCCCGGACTTTCCACGTCCCGCATCCCGACATTGAATGACGCCGCATGGCTGTTATCCATGCTGACACGCTATCTGAACAGCAGCAAGATGGTGGTTTCTGCTTATGGTGTTCGTGAAGGCCTGTTGTTCCACAACATCAGCAAACACGAAGCAGCCCGTGATCCGCTGTTGCTGGCGACCGAAGACGCCGGAACGGCGCAAGCCCGTTTTCCGGCAAATAGCAAATTGCTTGGCAAGTGGATTGCCGACATTTTTTCGGACGATCCACTCGCGTGGCACCGCATTCGCCAGGCCGCCTGCAATTTGGGCGATGTCGCCTGGCGCGCAAACCCCAACTTTCGGGCCGAGCGCGGACTGGAGATTGGCCTGCATGGTAACTGGGTTGGAATAAGCGGGCCGGAACGCGAAATGTTGGGGCAGGCGCTCTTCACCAGCTTCGGAGGGGGCAATTATATCTTCCCCGGCGGCGGCAAGCTTGCTGACGAACAGGCAACGCAACGCGCGATATGCTGGGGACTGGCGATGCGTTTGGGGCAGCGGCTCAGCGGCGGTACCCGCAATCCGCTGGAACAGACCCAGATCCGCAAGACAGGTAAGAAGCTGGAACTGGCGATCGCCAGAGATTTGACCGATCTTTACGGCGATGCTGTGGCCAAACGGCACGGACATCTTGCGAAGATGATGGGGATGGAACCGGTAATGACGGGCGTTTAGCTATTCGCTTTCTGCGGTGTCACCCTCTTGCTGGTGGGTCATTTTCAATTTGCCGTCCTTGACCGTGAAGCTCACCCGTCCTTCGACTAGATCCAGCGCATCCCGGCCGAATTCTTCGTAGCGCCAGCCGTCCAGCAACCCGACGCCGTCTCGTTCTCCCGCGACTATCCGCTCCAGATCATCGGCGCGAGCAAGCAGGCGGGAGGCGACATTCAGTTCCGCCGAACGAATTTTGAGCAGCAATTTGAGCAAATCCGTCACCAGCGCATTGGACTTGCCATTCTTGGGGCGACGCCCGACTTTCAGCGGCAGGTCATCGCGTGACAGCGGTTCCGCCTGGTCGATAATATCCATCAGGCGCGCGCCGATATCGTTGTTTTTCCATCCGGCAGAAAGCCCGCGGACCTGTCCCAGCTTGGATTGATCCTTCGGGGGATGGGCCGCGATATCCGCCAGTGTTTCGTCGCGCATGATCCGTCCGCGCGGCAGGTCCTTGGACTGGGCTTCCCGTTCCCGCCAGGCGGCCAGCGCTTTCAATCTGCCGAGCATTTCAAGGCTTCGCCCTTGCGACTTGACCCGCAACCAGGCTTTTTCCGGATCGTTCACATAATTGTCGGGATCGGCGAGCTTTTCCATCTCGGCGTTGATCCACATACCACGACCGGTCTCGCGTAATTTTTCCAGCATCATCGGGAAGATTTTGGCGAGATGGGTGACGTCGGCAACAGCATATTCCAGTTGGCGCGCATTGAGCGGGCGCCGTGACCAGTCGGTGAACCGGGCGCCCTTGTCCAGCGTGATCCCGAGCCAGCTATCGACCAGGTTGGCATAGCCGATCTGTTCGCTCTGGCCGATCGCCATCGCCGCGATCTGGGTGTCGAAGATGGGGTGCGGAGTCTTGCCGGTCATGTTGTGGATGATTTCGACATCCTGCCCGCCGGCGTGGAAGATCTTGAGCACGTCTTCATTGTTGACCAGCAGTTCCAGAAGCGGTCCCAGATCAACATCTTTGGCCAGGGGGTCAATCGCGGCCGCTTCCTTGCCATCGGAAATCTGGATCAGGCAGAGAATGGGCCAATAGGTATTCTCACGCATGAATTCGGTATCAACCGTCACGAAATCCGCAGATGCAAAGCGGGTGCAGATGTCGGCTATGTCCTGATTGTCCGTCAGCAAATTATGGATGTGCATTATTATTCTATACAGCGGGCCGCTCGTCCCGCAAACAATTCGTGGGTACGGGATAAAAATGGGGGGGAATCATGGCATTTTGGACACATGGGTGATCTATCCGTGCCCAACAGAATTGTTGCTCGGGCAGGCCATTTCGCTTTGCGGTGACGCCTGTCTAGCGGTGTGTGCGAGTGACGCAGACTGGTCATCCGGCCCGATCCCCCGTCGCAGCCCCGTCCATTTCGTTTGCTTGGTCCTCGCGCGGATCGGTGGCCAAATAGCTCAAGATCGCTAGGAAAAATGAGGTCATTCCGGCCAATTCGAGCGACTCTTCGACCAGGAAGGAGATGGTGAATGCAACCTTGTTTTCGGACACCATCCCGCCGATCATTTCCATTCCGAGCGCCCCCGCTACAAACACCGCGCCGGAAATAAAGATCCAGGCACCATAAGGGCTTCTGATGCGCCGTAAAAAGGGAATATATGCGATCGCGAAAAGCGGCACCAGTATGAGCGCGGGTACGACCCAAGCATATAATAGCGGGCCGCTTGTGTGCAATCTGCCCTGGAGCAATTCCATAACCATTTCATGTACACTGCACGCCTCGTCAAAGGACAACGCGACAAATATCCAGGCCAGAATATACCAGTGGACAGCATCTTTGTCGTTGGACCGGGAAGCGCGTCTTCCCACGACCATGAGCAAAAAGGCCGACGCAAATATCAGCAAAGCACTGTACCATGCTCCCACATTTTGCTCACGGTTGAGTCCGACAATACTCGTGCCTTGAACATCATAAACCAGAAGCAACCATTCGCGGATAATACCAAGAATGACGATCAAAACCGGAATGATGACGAGCCATTTTTTTGTGAAATCGAACGGCGGCAAATCGGCGGGTCGATGGGAGATGCCTAGGGCCTCACTGTCATCGATCGAATAATATTCAGGCTTATTTTCGTTCATCCCCCCGTTTAGGCCAATAAACAGAAAAATTGGGTTAACCACCCCGCGCGAGGAGAAGATGGTGATGCGCCCTGATGCAAAGCGTATCCTTAGAAAACTGGGGAAAAATTGATATATTTCTCTGAGAATGCGGCCCGGCGGAAATTTCGATGCGCTGATTTTTTGCATGATTTACCTGGATATTACCTTCATCCTTGACAAACGGCCGCTTCCCCTGTGTTACGCCGAGCGTAAGTTTGCGCGGCGCAAACATCTCACAGATTCATCTTTCAAAGGCCCGTCATGCACGCATATCGCACCCATAATTGTTCCGAGCTTCGATCTTCGCACGTTGGCGAGGAAGTCCGTCTGTCCGGCTGGATCCATCGTAAGCGCGATCATGGCAATCTGCTGTTTGTCGATCTGCGCGACCATTTCGGTCTGACCCAGATCGTCAGCGAGACTGGCAGCGATGCGTTCAAGATGCTCGACGGCGCGCGGGTAGAGTCGGTCGTTACGGTGACCGGCAAGGTTGTCGCCCGCGACGACGAGACGGTGAACAAGAATCTGCCGACCGGTGATGTCGAACTGGTCGCCTATAACGTGGACATACAGGGGCCTGCTGACGAATTGCCGATGCCGGTGTTCGGCGAACAGGAATATCCCGAGGATATCCGTCTGCGCTATCGTTTCCTCGATCTGCGGCGCGAGTCGGTTCACGCCAATATGATGCTGCGCTCCAAGGTGATCGCTAGTCTGCGCAAGCGCATGACCGATCAGGGCTTTACCGAGTTCCAGACGCCGATCCTGACCGCGTCTTCGCCGGAAGGCGCACGCGACTATCTCGTGCCCAGCCGCGTCCATCCCGGCAAATTCTATGCACTGCCGCAGGCACCGCAGATGTTCAAGCAGATGCTGATGGTTGCCGGTTTCGACCGCTATTTCCAGATAGCCCCCTGTTTCCGTGACGAAGATGCGCGGGCCGATCGCTCGCCGGGCGAATTTTACCAGCTTGATTTCGAAATGAGCTTTGTCACCCAGGAAGATGTGTTCCAGACACTGGAGCCGGTTCTCGCGGGTGTGTTTGAAGAATTTGCCAATGGCCGGTCGGTGACGCCCGCTGGCGAATTCCCGCGCATTCCCTACAAGGAATCGATGCTGAAATACGGCAATGACAAGCCGGACCTGCGCAACCCGATCATCATTCAGGATGTCAGCGACCATTTCAAGGGCTCCGGCTTTGGTCTGTTCGACAAGATCACCTCGACCGGTGGCACCGTACGCGCCTTTGTCGCGCCGGGTGCGGGCAAGAACAGCCGCAAATTCTTTGATGACATGAACAACTGGGCGCGAAGCGAAGGCTTTGCCGGGCTGGGTTATATCAACATGAAGGAAGGCGCGGCCGGCGGACCGATTGCCAAGAACCACGGCGAGGAAGGCACGGCCAAGCTACTCGCCGATCTCGGCTGCGGTCCCGATGACGGGGTGTTCTTCGCTGCCGGCAAGGAAGCCGAAGCCGCCCGGCTGGCCGGCGTTGCACGGACAAGGGCGGCGGAGCAGCTCGACCTGATCGACAAGAATGCGTTCAAATTCTGCTGGATCGTCGACTATCCGATGTTCGAATATGACGACGAGCTGAAGAAAATGGATTTCTCGCACAATCCCTTCTCGATGCCGCAGGGCGAACTGGCGGCGCTGGAAAGCAAGGACCCGCTCGATATTCTGGCATGGCAATATGATATTGTCTGCAACGGCATCGAACTGTCGTCCGGCGCGATCCGGAATCACCGACCCGATATCATGTACAAGGCGTTTGAAATTGCCGGCTATACCAAGGACCAGGTAGATACCGAATTCTCCGGCATGATCAACGCGCTCAAATATGGCGCGCCACCGCATGGTGGCTCGGCACCGGGTGTCGACCGGATCGTGATGATGCTCGCCGACGAACCGAATATCCGCGAGGTCGTGCTGTTCCCGATGAACCAGAAGGCGGAAGATTTGATGATGAGCGCACCGAGCCCGGTTGCTGTCAAGCAGTTGCGGGAATTGCATATTCGCGTGGTCGAACCACCGAAGGAAGGCTAGCCTCAAATCGGTTAGTGGTGAGCCCGTCGATCGGCTCAGGACAAGCGGAACAGATTTATGACCCATCCCGAACAGCATCATTTCGCGTCTTCCCATGGCGACATCTGCTATTTCGAATGGGGCAGGGCGGACGAAGGTCCGTCGATCCTGCTGCTCCACGCCACCGGCTTTCATGCGCGATGCTGGGACCAGGTCGTTGCAGCTTTTCCGGACGGCATCCATGTGATCGCTGTCGATCAGCTGGGCCATGGCCGGAGTGCGAAGCCACTCATTACCGACTGGGCGATGATTGCCGACGCGACCGCTGAACTGGTCGAATCGCTCGGTATGATATTCGCGGTCGGAGTTGGCCACAGCATGGGTGGCCAGTGTCTGGTGCAGGTTGCAGCGCGCTTGCCTGATCTTTTCGAGCGCTTGGTATTGATCGACCCGGTGATCATGAACCGGGAGGCTTATCAAAACCCTCCTGATTTTGGCGCAACCAGCCACATGGTTGTCAAGCGCCGCAATAGTTGGGCCGGACCGGATGCCATGTTCGAGCGCTTTCAGGATCGCCATCCCTACAGCATCTGGGATCCGGCAGTGCTGCGGGATTATTGTGAATATGGTCTGCTGCCGGACGGAGAGGGCGGTTATGAACTGGCTTGCCCGCCACAAGTCGAGGCTTCGGTCTACGCGACCAGCACATCTGTAGACCCCTGGCCGTTGATCGATGGGATCGCGCAGCCGGTGACGATCCTGCGCGCGCCCCGTATCCAGCACGATGGTGTGTTCGATTTCGCTTCTTCGCCCACCCCGCCCGGGCTCGCGGACAGCTTTGCCCGCGGAACCGATATCTATCTGCCCGACTTCACCCATTTCATGCCGATGCAAAATCCAGAACGCATTGCAGACTTGATCCTTGACGATCAGGGTTAACCAGTTGGCCGTTCGAGCGGATCTGATATATATTGGCCCATCGGGACGAGACTGTTGAAGCCTGTTTATCGATGAAAGATGTCGTTGAACGTAGTTCGTCCTTCGGGTTGACAGGTTCAGGACGAACGGAGTTAAAATGACCATAGATCTGTCCGATTATGAATCAGGCGAAAAATTTGATGGTGATTATGACGAGGCGCTGAAAGCGCTGCAAGACCGGCTGGCGCAAGCCCATTTCAAGCACATTATTCACGGCAGCCGGTCGATGCTGGTATTCGAAGGATGGGACGCAGCGGGCAAGGGCGGGACAATCCGCCGGATGACTGCGGAATGGGATCCGCGTTATTTTGATGTCTGGCCGATCGGTGCACCTACAAAGCAGGAGAAAGACCGCCATTTCCTCTGGCGCTTCTGGCAGAAATTGCCGGGCAGCCGCGAAATCGGCGTGTTTGACCGCAGCTGGTACGGCCGCGTGCTGGTCGAACGGGTCGAGAATCTCTGCACCATAGCCGAATGGAAGCGTGGCTATGACGAGATCAACGAGTTTGAAGCCCAGCAGATTGATGGCGGTACAAATCTGGTAAAACTATTCTTCCACATGACCCAGAAAGAACAGGACAAACGCTTCGCCAAGCGGCTCGACACGCCGCACAAGCGTTGGAAAATTACCACTGAGGATTTTCGCAACCGGGAACAGCGCGATGACTATCTCGATGCCATGCGTGATATGTTCGAAAATACCGACACGCGCTGGGCACCGTGGAAAGTGATTGACGGCAATAACAAGAAATCCGCTCGCATCGCCGCGATGACCCATGTTGCCGAGACGCTGGAAGCGGCATTGCCCGATGCATTGCCCGAGGCTGATCCGGAGCTGGTCAATCTCGCTGAAGAAGCGTTCGGGTATGAGGCCAAGGGTTAGCCGACTATCAGGGTGATGACGGCCCTGGGTGCAGAGACGAGCACCAGAGACCTGCTTCTTGCACGAATCATATCGCTCAACTAGGCGATTTTTGGGTATCGCGAAACCGAAACACGGTGGCGGAAATATTGGGGGAATTTATAGTGTCGAAACGGCAGATCGCTGCTCTTCCCTATCGCGCTGACGATTCTGCCATCGGTGCTCCCGCTCGCATCATGTTGATCACCTCCCGCGAAACCAAGCGATGGATCATTCCAAAGGGCAATATCGATTCAGGTCAACTGCCCCACAGCGCTGCCGCTCAGGAAGCGGAGGAGGAGGCCGGCATATTGGGGGCAACCTGCCCGACGCCGCTGGGCAGCTATCGCTATCGCAAGAAAAAACGGAGCGGGGCGTCGGTTTGGATTGACGTGAAAGTCTTCCCCTTCGCAGTCACCGAAGAGTTGCGAACATGGGATGAGCAGCATGAACGGGAACGCCGCTGGTTCTCGCTTGAAGATGCGGCGAATGCGGTTGATGAGGAAGATCTGCGCAACCTGATCCGTTCATTTGGCGATACCGATTTTTGGGCTGCCACCAGATCAAACACGATCATCGATACAGTCGCACAAAAAACAGGGGTCAATACTATGTTTGCCTGGTTCCAACGGCTGCTGCCGCAACAGGGAAATTTTTTCGAGCTGTTTGAAAGACATGCCGCCACCTTGGTAGCAGGGGCCGATGCGCTCGCCCGCTTGCTTCAAGGCGGGGATGGCATGGCTGACCATATCCGGGAAATCATCGAACGCGAGCATGACGCCGACGAGATTACCCGCGAAGTCCTGAACTCCGTGCGGCGGACGTTTCTGACACCATTTGATCGCAGTGCGATTTCCAGTCTTATCGCCGCAATGGATGATGCCATTGACGAGATGCAGAAAACCGCTGGCGCGATCGAACTCTACGACATCACATCCTTTGATCAGGAAATGATCGATATGGCGGCGATCATTGTTGATGCGGCGCGGCTGACCGCAGAGGCGATGCCGCTGCTCCGCGACATTGCCGCCAATGGTGAGCGCCTGCAGGAACTGACCGAACGGCTGGTACGAATGGAGGGCCATGCCGACGAAATTCATGCTGCGGGCCTCAAAAAGCTGTTTCAGCAACATGGGGCAACGGATACGCTTCATTTCATCATCTGGCGCGAATTGTACAAGCATATGGAGCGCGTGGTCGACAGATTCGAGGACGTCGCGAACGAGATCGACGGTCTCGTGATTGACCACGCCTGAAGCGCCGCAGGACTATGGATCACAGCCTAGCCTTTCCGCTCCTGTTCGCGCTTGTCGCGCTCGCGCTCGCTTTCGATTTCCTGAATGGCCTGCACGATGCGGCCAATTCGATTGCGACAGTGGTCTCGACTCGTCTGCTCTCGCCGGTCGCGGCTGTCGTTTTCGCTGCATGCGGCAATTTCGCCGCCTACTGGCTGGTCGGGCTGCACGTGGCAGAAACAGTCGGCAAAGGGATTATCGACAAGGATGTGGTTACACCCTCGGTCGTATTTGGCGCGCTTGTTGGAGCAATGTTCTGGAATGTGCTGACCTGGCTCAAGGGAATTCCCTCTTCCTCCAGCCATGCCTTGATTGGCGGGCTACTCGGCGCCGGTATCGCCCATGCCGGATTTGGTGCGGTGGAATCTTCCGGGACTACCAAGACAATGGTTGCGATCTTCCTCTCCCCGATGATTGGTTTCATCATCGCAATGACACTGATGCTGGTGACGTCCTGGCTCTTCAGGCCAGTTCAGCCGCGCAAGGCCGAAAGTGTTTTCAAGGTCTTCCACCTCATGTCGTCGGCAGCTTATTCGATCAGTCACGGCGCGAATGATGCCCAGAAAACCATGGGGATTATTGCGGTTCTGCTCTATTCGACCGGCTATCTTGGGGGTGAATTCTTTGTCCCCAACTGGGTGGTTATCAGCTGTTATCTCGCTATATCTCTGGGTACACTCTCCGGCGGCTGGCGGATCATCAAGACCATGGGTACCAAGCTGACCAAGCTCAATCACCACAACGGATTCTGTGCGTCCACGGCGGGCTCCATCGTCGTATTTGGTGCCTCGGCCATGGGTATTCCGGTATCAACGACCCATGCCATTACCGGCAGCGTGGTGGGCGTGGGAGCGGCAAGGCGCGCATCAGCGGTCAGGTGGAGCGTCGCAAGCCGGGTAGTTATGGCCTGGTTTATCACCATCCCTGCCAGCGCGGCGGTTGGAGCGCTCTTCTACTGGCTCACGCGATTATTCTAGCATATTCGCTATTTATCGGGACCAAAAATCAAACAGCGGCGACGTGCAGGATATATGTGCCGGCCATGGGACTCTGCGGTTGCAATCGGTGTTTGCAAAGGGGGCGCTGGAACTGAGCCGTGATATTTCGACGATTGTCAAATCTTCATTGACTCCGAAATGATGTTTCTATATTTCGATGATTATCGAATCATCGGAGTTGTCCATGGAATCAGAACAGGCCGTTGCCGCTCTCGCCTCGCTAGCTCAGGAGCACAGATTGTCGATATTCCGCTTGCTGGTTCAGGCCGGAGAAGACGGTCTCCCGGCTGGAGCGATAGCCGAAAATCTCGGTGTCCCACCCAGTTCTCTGTCCTTCCATCTCGCCCACCTGACCCGCGCCGGCCTGATCAGTCAGGAGCGGCAGTCACGGACACTGATCTACCGCGCTGACTATGCGGTCATGAATCAACTTGTCGCCTATTTACTCGAAAATTGCTGTGCAGGTAATGCCTGCGCGGTCGACCTTCTCGTTTCTCAAGGAGCTTGCAAATGAATAGAATGCATATCCACCTTTCCGTCGAAAGCATTGAAAAATCAGTGGCTTTCTATTCCAGGCTGTTCGGCGCAGAGCCCACGGTTCTCAAGGCTGATTATGCCAAATGGATGCTGGATGATCCGCGCGTCAATTTTGCGATGTCGAGCAATCCGGGTACAAAGCGCGGGATTGAGCATATCGGCATACAGTCGGAAACCGCCGAAGAACTGGCTGGCGTTTACGGCCGGATAAAGAATGCCGGCGGAGCGATATTTGACGAGGGCGCGACGACTTGTTGCTATGCGCAATCTGAGAAAAATTGGACGGTTGACCCCGACGGCATCGCTTGGGAAGCCTTTCTGACAAGCGGTGAAGTGACGGAATATGGCAACCGTGTGGATCTAGCCCGGCTTGCCTCCGACAACGCTGCGGACGGGGCTTGCTGCACTCCGCAAATGCAACCGCAACCTGCCACACCATCCACCTGTTGCGGATAGGCAAGATGGGCCTTTTTGAACGCTGGCTCTCCCTATGGGTCGGCTTGGCAATCGTCGCTGGCATACTATTGGGTAATGTCGTGCCTGGGCTGTTCAGCCTGATTGCGCAGCTGGAATATGCTTCGGTCAATCTGGTGGTTGCGGTGCTTATCTGGGCGATGATTTTTCCGATGATGGTCGCAGTGGATTTCGGCAGCCTGCGGGATATCGGCAGCAAACCCAAGGGCTTGATCATTACTCTTGTCGTGAACTGGCTGATCAAGCCATTCACGATGGCGGCTCTCGCGGTGCTGTTCTTCAACTATATCTATCGCGGGATCATATCCGGCGAGGATGCCCAGCAATATATTGCCGGTCTGATCCTGTTGGGTGCGGCCCCTTGCACGGCGATGGTCTTTGTCTGGTCGCAAATGACCAAGGGCGATGCCGCCTATACATTGGTACAGGTGTCGGCGAACGACCTGATCATGATCGTCGCCTTCGCACCGATTGTCGCCTTGCTGCTGGGTGTCACCGATATCGATATTCCCTGGCAGACGTTGCTATTGTCGGTGGTGCTCTATGTCGTGATACCGCTGGTTGCCGGAGCGATTACCCGGCGGGCGGTCCTCGCTGGCCGGGCGGGTGATATCGAGGCGGTCGACCGGTTTACCAGCCGGCTGAAACCCGCATCAATCATCGGGCTGTTGGCGACCGTTGTTCTGCTGTTCGCCTTTCAGGCCCAGACCATCATTGCGCAGCCCGTGCTGATATTGTTGATCGCTATCCCTATAATCCTTCAATCCTACGGCATTTTTGCCGTCGGCTATGTCGCCGCATGGGCCTGGAAATTGCCGCATAATATTGCGGCACCCTGCGCGCTTATCGGCACGTCAAACTTTTTTGAGCTCGCGGTTGCGGTTGCAATTGGTCTGTTCGGTTTTTCCAGCGGTGCGGCATTGGCGACCGTGGTCGGCGTATTGGTCGAAGTGCCCGTGATGCTCTCGCTGGTGGCGATAGCGAACCGGACGAGGAAGAACTTCGTCAGCTAAGCGTGAAAATCGCATTTCTCTCTATCACCGCGGACCTGGGGTAGCGCATTTGGGCCGACCGCAGAATGTCATTCCCCGTGGCGGGCAGAAAACCAGACTGCGCAACCGGCAAAAAATGTTGCAATTGTTCCGCTTGCTCCGGCCAATGGTACCGCACCCAGTCCCATACGCACGGCAGTAATATTCATGCCGATCGCGATCACGCCGGCGATCGCACTGACCAGACCGACCACCCGGCCAATGGTCTTGTCTTTGCGAAACAGCGAGAGACCGAATATCAAGGCAGCCAGTCCCAGAATCGCCTTTGCCAGAAAGTAGAACAGAAACGATCCCGCAACCACGGTACCCATAAGCGGCGCAAAGTCGGCACCGGCTTTGCTGGCAGGCAGAAACATGGACAGTCCAAAGCCTGACTGCAGCATATTAATCAGTCCGCCCACCACCAGCGCAGACCAACCCCATGGCATATCCGGGGATCGGACCAGACCGACCAGCGAAGCAATTGCAATGGCGGTAAACAGAACAAGTTCCGTGGTCCAGATGGTAGACCGCAGAGGCCAGCCTTCGATCAGACCCACATCCCTGAGAGTCGCGATATATAGTAATTGAGAAGCCACGGTGAGCAAAAGCATGACCGACACTATCGTCGCTACGGTGCGTGTCTTCTGTGGCATAATTTTTCCTGATTTTTGGTGATTTGATAGCCATTCGAACCAACAGGCAAATTGGTTACAACCGGGGTTAAAATCACGAGCATCGGTTCGGTCTGACGTCCGACCTTCACGGCGCTTTATCTGGAGTGGGAATAAAATCCATGATTTGCGTCAAGGCAACATTTTATTTGAGCGCGAGTGTCCGGCATTAGGCTGAACCATTGCCCGACTGAGCGCGCCACACAATATGAGCCAAAAATACAGGTTGCCGACTGAAGCGATCGCCGTTTCTGCCGTGAATAGAAATTACTATGAATTCGGCTTGAAGGAATCTGCATATGCTGCGAACAGTTCAGACCAGCCAGCTGAAACTGGGAATGTTCATCCATTCCATGGAAGGCTCCTGGTTTGATCACCCTTTTTGGCGATCGCGGTTTCTGCTGACCGAAGATAAGCAGTTGGGACTCATCGTTGCCAGTGGTGTGGACCGGGTGACAATCGACGAATCAAAGGGCAAGTCAATGCCCGTGGCGTCGTCGGAAGCCGGGAAACCATCCATGCGTTCTTCCTTGGTGTCGCCCGTTCAAATGAAAACGCTTGTCGCCCGTCCCAGATCGTACCTGCACACCGACACGGAGCCGAGTTTTAACCGACTTACCCCGCCTGAACGCGCAGCGGCGACCCGTAGAGCTTCCGGCACTATCAAGCGCTCCCGGACCGCGGTCATGAATCTGTTTGAAGACGCGCGTCTTGGCAATTCGGTCAAGACGCGCAAATTGGCACCGCTGGTTGACCAGATATCAGAATCGGTCAGCCTGGACCCGGCGATCATGCTCAATATGGCGAGGTTGAAGACCAATGATGATTATACCTATCTCCATTCCGTCGCCGTATGCGCGCTAATGATCAATCTGGCGCGCAAAATGGGCGTTCCCGAGACACAGATACCCGACGTTGGCATGGCCGGCCTCCTGCATGATATAGGAAAGGAGTCCATTCCTGAGAGCATCCTGTCCAAACCTGGTCAGCTCAGCGAGGAGGAGTGGGTCACGGTCTGGAAACATCCTCAGCGGGGCCACGACATACTATCAGCATCGAAAGAAGTCGGTGAGATCGCCCTTGAGGTCTGTCTCAGGCATCATGAGAAAATGGACGGGACCGGATATCCGGGAGGAGTGGCGGCAGATAATTTCAGTATCTTTTCCCGAATGTCTGCGGTCTGCGATGTCTATGATGCGATAACCTCCCAGAGACCCTATAACACACCGCTGTCCGCCTCCGGGGCACTCGCGAAAATGCAGTCATTTTCGGGTCACTTCGATCAGCTTATTCTTCGTGATTTTGTCGACAGCCTTGGCATATTGCCGGTCGGGACGCTCGTGCGCCTGGACCAGGATGAACTCGCCATGGTGATTGGCGAATCACCTTCTAATTACGCGGCACCGATTGTGCGAAGCTTCCGTTCCCTCGACGAGGATCGCGACATTGTTCCAAAAGACATCGACACCGGTCGCAACAGACGACGCAAACTGCTCGCAATAGAAGATCCGTCAGACTGGGGCTTTTCGGATTGGCCGCGTTTTTCTGAGGAGTTGTTGAACAAACCGGCTGCCACATGATCGTCTGAACGACGATTGCCACCGTAGGAAAGGCAGGATCCCGACAATTTCACGACCGAAAATCCCGGCGCTTGCTTTGCGGATACCAATCCTCACCCCCGGCCATTCTTGCCGATATAGCGTGACAATGGTGTCTCGCTCCGGATCGTCGGGCCGCGCGGGTTTTTCGTATCGTAGACGACGGCATTTTCCAGCACACGTTTCACATAATTGCGGGTTTCGGAAATCGGAATATCCTCGATCCACTGAACCCAGTCGATCCCGCCCATGCGCGGATCGCCGTTGGCGCGGAGCCATTTGTTCACATTGCCCGGTCCGGCGTTATAGGCCGCGATGGCGAGCGGGTAGCTGCCACCATAATAATCCATCATCCGCTGAATATAGCCGCTTCCCAGGCGAATATTATATTGCGGGTCATCGGTCAGCGCCGAAAGATTGTAGGACAGGTTCGCCTTGCCCGATTGCTCGCGGGCGGTCCCTGGCATCAGCTGCATCAGGCCCCGGGCACCGGCATGGCTGACGGCGCCCTCGGCAAACTGGCTTTCCTGCCGGGTGATCGCGTGGATAAGGGTCCAGCTGCTCTCATGGCCAAACGGCACGGGCATGGTCGGGAAAGCCGTTTCATCAATCGCGCCGACACCGGCACCGAGCGCGCTGATTCCCTTGATTACGCCCAGATCGCGCGCCCCGATGCGGGTGGCAAGATCGCTTATCAGCAAATAGTCCTTCGCGGTTTCTGCCTTGCTGGCAAGCGCGCGGTGAAAGCGGATCTGTTCGCGCCACGGTCCGGTACGGACCGATGCTTTGGTGGCGATAACCAGCGGTTGACTGTCATAGGCACGTCGCTCTTCATCGGTGATTTCCACGTCCGGCTTGCGATTGAACACCGGCAGCGGGCGCCCCAGCCGTTCCAGCGACAATTGACCGTAGAAATAGTCGGGGAACTGGGCCGCTTTCTCGAAATAGGCATTGGCCTGTTCGGTTTGACCTGCTTCGGCGGCTGCCCGTCCGGCCCAATAATAACCTTTCGAGGTAATGTTGGGCGAATCATAGGATTGCGCATAGAGATCGAACATCGGGATCGCCTTGGCGGGCTGGCGCATGCCGTTGAGCGCAGACGTGCCCGCAACCCAGGCGAGATCGGAATATTTGTCGCGCACGCGGGAGTTCTGGTCGGCAATCCGGGTCGGCCTGTCATAGGCGTCCCCGATTTTCGACGCGATTTCATAAGCCATTGTCCATTGCCGGTCATTGGCTGCCGCTTCGGCGTTGAGCAGCAAGGATTCGAACCAGGTTTCGGGCATAGCAGGCTTGACCCGCAGCGGCAGTCTGGTCGCCAGCAATTGCCGCGCTGCATAGCTTTGGCCGCTGTTGCGCAGATAACGGGCACGGTCCGCGAGATAGCCGGCATCATCGCGCGCTATCGCGCCGACCGCGCTCGCCTGCGCATTGGCATCCGGCGCTTCCGTCAGTTGGGCCAGCCGCGCGGTAAACACAGGCCGTCTGGCAGGAGAAGTGAAGACCAGCTGGCGTGCCGCATCTCGGGTTGCCCGCGCCCACAGCAGAGCATCCATCCTTGCATCATGATCGTCAATCGTCAGGACCGAACTGAACCGGGATATCAGCGCAACTTCATCCTCATCGGTTAGCGTGCCGCCGCGCCACGCCTGTTTCGCCATCGCATTGGCTTTGTCGCGCTGGCCCGTCGCCTGCAAAGCAACTGCATATTTGGCTGCGCCGGCATTGGTGATTGGTTCAAACCTGTCAAAGAAGGCAAGCACCCGGCTGGGGGAGAAACTGTCGATATTGATCGCTTGCTCGGCATTGCGCTGCATTCGTGTGTCTTCCGGCCAGCCCGGATAGGTCACCAGAAAACCGGCATAATCCTCGAAGGAATAATTGTCGGATTGGGTAAGCACCCGCCAGCGTTGCAGGCCGAGAACGGCATTGCCGCCGGTCGGATCGGATAGTTCGCTTTCGCTGCCTTGCCAGCCCACCTGTTCGGCAGCCATGCATGTGGCAGGAGATAAAAGCAGCGCTGCGAGGACAATTCTTGATACCATGCTGGACATTTTGGGGGTAGGCTCCTTATCAGGCGCTGAACAACAAACTATATCGCTGTTAATATTAATAATGACTTGGTGATGGCTTTGCCAATTTCCAAGGTAAATATAAAGGATCATTCCATGTTTTCCGGCTCCATTCCGGCTCTGGCGACGCCCTTTCGCGACGGATCGTTTGCCGAAGACCAGTTCCGCGCTCTGGTGGACTGGCAGATCGACCAGGGCAGCAGTGCCCTTGTCCCCTGCGGGACCACCGGCGAAGCATCCACATTGTCCAATGCCGAGCACCATCGGGTGATCGAAGTGTGCGTCGAACAGGCTGCTGGCCGGGTACCGGTCATTGCAGGCTGTGGCTCGAATGACACCACCAATGCCTTGTTGCACCTCAATTTTTCCAAGAAATGCGGCGCGGCGGCAGGTTTGGTGGTCGTGCCTTATTATAACCGTCCGAATCAGGAAGGCATTGCCGCCCATTTCAGGACCTTGGCCGAGAATATTGATCTGCCACTGGTGCTCTACAACGTACCGGCGCGCACCGTCACCGATATCCTGCCCGACACCGTCTCGGCCTTGTCCCAGCTACCTGGCATTGTCGCGATCAAGGATGCCAGCGGCGTGCTCGACCGGGTCACCGAACATCGTCTCCATTGTGCCGATGATTTTGTGATGCTGTCGGGGGTCGACGAGCTGTCGCTGGCGTTCAATGCCGCCGGCGGTGTTGGCTGCATTTCCGTTACCGCCAATGTCGCACCGAAATTATGCGCCGAGTTCCAGGCGGCCTGTGCGGCGGGCGACTATGCCAAGGCGCGCGCGTTGAACGATGTGCTCTATCCGCTGCACAAAGCGTTGTTCTCGGATGCTTCTCCGGGCCCAATCAAATATGCGCTGTCCCGGGTCCTGGCGGAATTCCCGACCGACCTCCGATTGCCGATGACGCCCCCGTCGGAAGCGAGCCGCAAGGCCGTGGATACCGCTTTGGAAGGGGCAGGTCTGGTCTGATGGCAAAACCGCGGCCGGAGGAATTTGACAAGAAAAAGATCGTCGCCGAGAACCGGCGCGCGCGTTATGATTATTACCTCGAGGATCATTTCGAGGCAGGCATCATGCTGACAGGGACGGAGGTCAAATCACTGCGCTTCGGTTCCGGCGCGATCGCGGAAAGCTATGCCGAGGTGAAAGACGATGAAGTCTGGCTGATCAACGCCAATATTCCCGAGTGGAGCCATGGCAATCGTCACAATCATACGCCGACCCGTCCCCGCAAGCTGCTGCTCAAGCGCCGCGAAATCAACAAATTATATGGTGCCGTTATGCGCAAGGGCATGACCGTTGTGCCGCTGTCGATCTATTTCAACAGCAAGGGCAAGGCGAAGCTGGAACTGGCGCTGGCCAAAGGCAAAAAGGCGCCGGACAAGCGCCAGACCGAAAAGGATCGTGACTGGAAACGGCAGCAGGGCCGACTGATGCGTGAGCATGGATGACCGCAATCCCAATATCCGCGACAAAGACTTTGCTGCACGTTTCATCCTGCTCATTGTGCATTGGCTACAGAGGAAAATGCCCACTCGTGCGGGGATGGAACGCAACAAATATCTGAAACCGATCGCCCATCGGTTTTTGGTCTCGGAGCTATGGCGCTTCACCCGGCGTTCTGTACCGCGGGGCGTCGCTTTGGGCATGCTGGCCGCATTTCTGGTGCCCGTTGGCCAGATATTCGCGGCGGTTTTTCTGGCGCTGCCGGTGCGCGCTAATGTACCGATTGCGGCGATTACCACCTTCATCACCAATCCCTTGACCTACCCGTTCTGGATCGCGGCGGCGAACCAGGTAGGAAAATTCGTCCTGCAGATTGATGCAATGACTGCGGCCCAACCGATAAATACGCAGATGCAAAGCGAATTTGGTCAATGGCTGAGTTGGCTGGTGCGCGAAGCCGGCGTGACCGCTTTCGGATTTCTCCTGTTCGCGATATTTTTTGCCGCCATCGGCTATGTGATCAGTAGCTTTGGATGGCGCTGGTGGATTGCACGGAAACGCAAAGGCCGGCTCGAACAAATTCTTATAAAGAGAGCCGACGATGGCCAGTAAAGCTCAGCAGACAGGTGGATTGTTGAATCCGAGTACCCGCAAGGCGCTGATTGGCGTGCGAATCAGGGCAGCAATGCTTTTGGTGGCAGTGCTCGCTTCTGCCGGGCTGCTCTATTGGCAAGTGCAGAATATCGCCCTGATCAGCGCATTTGTTGCTCTGGTATTGAGCATGACAGGAATCGCCTATTTTCTCCGTCCGCAAACGACAGCGACCGATCAGGATATTGCCGACCCCGGAGATTGGGCGGTTACCCGGATGGTCGCCGATCAGGCGGAAATCGGTTTGGCAATCACCGATCGGGCCGGCCGACTGGTCTGTGCCAATGAACTGTTCACAAAATGGTTCAATGGCCCGGCCGTTCCTCCCGAATTGCCGTTGCAAGCTGGCGGCAATGAGCTGCTTGCGACGGCTGGCCGCACCGCCTGGCGGGATGGTCGCGGCTATGCGGAAGGTCTGAAACGCGGAGTGGCAGAATATAGCGCCAAGGTGGTTCGAGCCGGGCAGGGTGATGAGTATCTCCTGTGGCAGATGATACCCCAAGTCCAGGCGGATATCCTGGATGACATGATCCGCCTTGTCGGCGGCGGTGGCGGCCGGGCGTTTTCGGAAGCCGGCATTTTGGCGAGCGTCATTGGCGGCGAAGGGCGGATCCGGGCTTCCAATCAGGCCTTTGCGCTGCGCGCATCCGGCCAGGTCGATGCCAATATATCTGGCCGCAATTTCATCAATTTCCTGCGTTCGGATGACAAAGGCACGATCTTTTTCGAACGGGAAGGGCGGCACGGCACTCCGGTGCGCCTTTTCCATATCCCGCTTGACCGGGACAAGGAGAAGGGCCCCGCGTTGATCCTTCTGATCGATGACGATGGCGGGTTGGTTGAACGTGGCAAGGCGCTGGAACAGGTGGAATCGATGTTGTCCCTGCTGCCCTTGGGGCTGGCGCTGACCGACCGCGACGGACGGTTCCTCTTCCTCAATGAGGCCTTTGCCAAAACCGCTGGCATTGCTGGAAAGGAACAGCCGCTCTACCCCGGCGACCTGATGATCCGCGATGACAAATCGGCGGTTGCGGACGCCGTGCGTCGTTACGCCAGCGGCCCGCCAATGGCAGGTGATCTGGCGGTACGGCTGCGCAATGGTGGCGAAGAACCCGTCGCACTGGGCATTGCGGGCGTTCGCGGATTGGGTGAAGCAGCTGTGCTGCTGTCGGTCCGGGACAATAGGGAAGAATCGAAATTGAAAAGTCAGGTGGCCCAGGCGACGAAGATGCAGGCTGTCGGTCAATTGGCCGGAGGCGTAGCCCACGATTTCAACAATATTCTCACTGCCATCATAGGACATTGCGACTTGATGTTGCTGCGCCATGCACCAGGGGACAGCGACTATGATGATATCCAGCAGGTCAAGAACAACAGCAACCGGGCTGCGGGATTAACCAGGCAATTGCTTGCCTTCTCGCGGCAGCAGACCTTGCGGCCTCAGGTGCTCCAGTTGCCAGACGTGGTGGCCGATGTGTCGAACCTGCTCAAGCGCCTGCTGGACGAGACAATCGAGCTGGAAGTGCGGCATGGCCGCAATCTCGGTCTGGTTCGCGCGGATCCCGGACAGCTTGAGCAAGTGATCATCAATCTTGGTGTCAATGCCCGGGATGCCATGCCAAAGGGCGGAAAGATATCCATCTCGACCCAGGCGGTGGTTGCGTCCGATGTCCGCGCGCTGAAAAGCGATATCCTGCCCATCGGCGATTATACGGCGCTGATCTTTGCCGACTCCGGAAACGGTATTCCGCCGCATATCATCGGGAAAATTTTTGAGCCGTTTTTCACGACCAAGGCGGTGGGCAAGGGCACCGGCCTGGGGTTGTCGACCGTTTACGGGATCATCAAGCAGTCTGGGGGCTATATTTTTGCCGATTCCAAGCCGGGCGAGGGTACCACCTTCTCGATCTATTTTCCGGTTCACCATCCCACCGCAGAAGACACCGAGCGCGCGACATTGAGTTCCCCGCCGGTCAAGGCGACCGCTAGAAAGGAATTGTGGGGAAGCGGCCATATCTTGCTGGTCGAGGATGAGGATATGGTACGCGCCGTCGCCGAGCGTGCCCTGACCCGCCAAGGTTATACGGTCGTGACCGCCAGTGAAGGGGAGGAAGCTTTGGGGCTATTGGCTGCCCAGGGTGAAGAGGATCAGAAGTTCGACATGATCGTTTCAGACGTCGTGATGCCCAATATGGATGGTCCGACGATGGCGAACCATGTCCGCAAACATTATCCGGATCTGCCGATCTTGTTCATGTCCGGCTATGCCGAGGAACAGTTGCGCAGGTCGATCAATCTCGACAGGGTCAATTTTCTGCCCAAACCTTTCTCGGTGGCGCAGATAGCGGAGGCGGTGGGAGAGACTCTGGCCGAACATGCCAAATCCGGGTAAATTACAAAAGTATCTCTTTTGGAATCAATGATATAGATTAAATGCATAAAAATTATGTTCCCCCCTTGTTCTCTAGGAACAAATAAGGTACATCATCACAATCATTGATTGATGCTACTTAAACATTTAGCGAAGGGGACAGGCAAATGGCCGGCAATTTAAAAGTCGTGGAATCGGATAATCAGTTGAATTCATCAGACAGACAAAAGGCGCTCGACGCCGCACTGGCGCAGATAGATCGCGCCTTCGGCAAGGGCTCCGCGATGAAACTGGGTCAGCGCAAGGCACTGGAAGTGGAGGCTATCTCCACCGGTAGCCTGGGACTGGATATTGCGCTGGGAATCGGGGGGTTGCCAAAAGGACGCGTGATCGAAGTTTACGGACCGGAAAGTTCGGGCAAGACAACGCTCGCTTTGCACGTCATTGCCGAAGCACAAAAGGCAGGCGGTACAGCTGCCTTTGTTGATGCGGAGCATGCCCTGGACCCTGTCTATGCCAAGGCGCTGGGCGTCAATACGGACGAGCTGATCATCTCCCAGCCCGATACCGGCGAACAGGCGCTCGAGATCACGGACACACTGGTTCGTTCCAATGCAATCGACATATTGGTGGTCGATTCGGTTGCCGCTCTCGTGCCGCGCGCGGAAATCGAAGGCGAAATGGGCGATACCCATGTCGGCCTGCAGGCCCGTCTGATGAGCCAGGCGCTGCGCAAGCTGACCGGTTCGATCAGCCGCTCCAAATGCATGGTCATTTTTATCAACCAGATCCGCATGAAAATCGGGGTGATGTACGGCAATCCGGAAACCACCTCCGGCGGCAATGCGTTGAAATTCTATGCTTCGGTTCGTCTGGACATTAGACGCACCGGCCAGATCAAGGAACGCGATGATATTGTCGGCAACTCCACACGCGTAAAAGTGGTCAAGAACAAGGTCGCACCGCCTTTCAAGCAGGTCGAGTTCGATATCATGTACGGTCAGGGTATTTCCAAGGTTGGCGAGATTATCGATCTTGGCGTGAAAGCCGGCGTCGTCGAAAAATCGGGTGCCTGGTTCTCCTATGACTCGGTGCGCATCGGACAGGGACGGGAGAATTCGAAACGCTTCCTTCTGGAAAATCCCGAGATGATGGCCAAGCTGGAGAATCAGATTCGCGGCAAGCAGGAAGAAGTGGCCGAGGAAATGATGAATGGCCCCGTTGGCAAGGCTGATGACCAGGATGAATAGATAATTTGACCATCATTGCGGTGACAGGCGGAATCTCCCGGATGTCCGGGCCGTTCGTTGGAAGATAATTTTCGATGGCCTGGCGGTGCCAGCCTGCGCTGTAGCGATGCATTGAAATGATTTCAGGTTTTGCCGGATCACTCTCCCCCGAGGCGATCCCTGGCATAGGGTCGTCCTTCTGTCCCCCGACTGCAAGGACGGCCCATTTTTGCGCGTACAATGAATAGTTTCGCAATATACATATTAAATGTTGGAAAATATCGACATTTGGCTGTTTAAAAGGCTTCCTTGGCCCTAACTTTCACAAACTTTGAGCTTTTCGAAAGGCCGATATAGTCATGACCATCACCGTTCATCATCTCGAGAACAGCCGGTCGCAGCGCATAATCTGGCTGCTCGAAGAACTCGGCCTGCCTTATGAGATCAAGCGCTATGAACGTGACCCAAAAACCAGCAAAGCGCCAGACAGTCTGAAAGCTATCCACCCCCTCGGCAAATCGCCGATGATCGAGGATGAGGGGGATGTGATTATCGAGACCGCGGTGATTGTCGAATATCTGGTCGAAAAGGCCGGCGGCAAATTGGGTGCCCCCAACGACGCACGGGGTTCTCGCCTCTATACCCAATATCTGCACTTCGCGGAGGGCTCGATGATGCCGCCGCTCTACGGTCTGCTGGTCGTCGGCCGTCTCGGACTGCTCGGCTTGCCTGCACGCAAGCCGGTCGGTCAGATGGTCACCGACCTGCTTGTCTGGCTGGAAACGGAACTGGCGGACCGCGACTATTTTGCCGGGGACGAATTGACTGCAGCCGACATCATGATGAGCTTTCCTCTGGAAGCCTGCCAGTCCCGCGCCGGGCTGGATGAACGCTATCCCAACTTGCTGGCCTGGTTGAAGCGCATCCACAGCCGTCCGCAATATCGGACGGCGCTCGAAAAAGGCGGACCCTACGCCTATGCATGAACAGGACATTGATTCTGCGGGCGGGAGCAATGCAGGATTGTCAACGGCAGATCGCTCGCCTAAGTCGAATTCATGCAAACAACCAATGATATAAGACGATCTTTTCTGGACTATTTCGCCGCTCAGGGTCACGAGATCGTTCCCTCTGCGCCGCTCATTCCCTATAACGATCCGACGTTGATGTTCATCAACGCAGGGATGGTCCCGTTCAAGAATATTTTCACCGGGACTGAAAAAAGCCCTTATTCTACGGCGACTTCCAGTCAGAAATGCGTCCGCGCTGGCGGGAAGCATAATGACCTCGACAATGTCGGCTACACCGCGCGCCATCATACATTCTTCGAAATGCTCGGAAATTTTTCCTTCGGTGACTATTTCAAGGAACAGGCGATCGTTCATGCCTGGACCCTGATCACCGATATCTGGGCCATTTCGCCGGATAGACTGACCGTGACGGTCTATCATACCGATGATGAAGCCTTTGATCTGTGGAAGAAAATCTCCGGCCTGCCTGACGAGCGGATCATTCGTATCGCCACCAGTGACAATTTCTGGTCGATGGGCGATACCGGACCTTGCGGTCCGTGCAGCGAGATATTTTACGATCACGGCGAACACATAGCAGGCGGCCCTCCGGGCAGTCCGGACGAAGACGGCGACCGTTTTGTCGAAATCTGGAACCTCGTGTTCATGCAATATGATCAGCGCGGCGAAGGCGATCGTGTCGCGCTACCCAAACCGTCGATCGACACGGGCATGGGACTGGAGCGTGTTGCCGCCGTCATGCAGGGCGTGCATGACAATTACGATATCGATCTGTTCAAGGCGTTGATTACCGAATCCGGTTCGCTGACCGGCACCGCTACGACTGGTGACAACCAAGCCAGTCACCGGGTGATCGCGGATCATTTGCGCGCATCATCCTTCCTCGTGGCCGATGGCGTCCTGCCGTCAAACGAGGGCCGCGGCTATGTGCTGCGCCGGATCATGCGGCGGGCTATGCGTCACGCCCATCTGTTGGGTGCCAAGGATCCGTTGATGCACCGGATGGTCGGCGCGCTGACCGCAGAAATGGGCAATGCCTTCCCGGAACTGATCCGGGCAAAGCCGCTGATCGAAGAGACCCTGTTGCGAGAGGAAACCAATTTTCGGCAGACCTTGGCCAACGGCCTAAAGCTGCTCGATGCGGAAATTGCCGAAATGGGTGAAGGCGATGTTCTTCCCGGTGAAACGGCTTTCAAACTTTATGACACATTCGGCTTTCCCTATGATCTGACCGAGGACGCCCTGCGCGCCCGGTCACTGGGAGTGGATCGCGAAGGCTTTGACAAGGCGATGGCGGAGCAGAAAGCTGCTGCCCGCGCTGCCTGGAAAGGGTCCGGCGATCAGGCTTCCGATGCAGTGTGGTTCGATATTGCAGAGCGGGAAGGCAGCACCGAGTTTACCGGCTACACGTCCGAGGAAGGCGAGGGCGTCGTGGTGGCGCTGGTCAAGGAGGGCGTAGAAATCCAAGCGGCCCATAGCGGCGACCTCGTTACCCTGCTGACCAACCAGACACCCTTTTACGGCGAAAGCGGCGGCCAGATGGGCGATGCTGGTCAGGTCTCGGGCGCGGATGGTTTCGCGGCCAGCGTGACCGATACCAGAAAACCGCTGGGACGGCTGCATGCCCACCAGATTGAAATCAAGTCGGGTTCTGTGTCGGTCGGGGATATGATCCATCTTGAAGTGGATAAAGATCGCCGCACCGCGCTTCGTGCCAATCACAGTGCCACCCACTTGCTGCACAAGGCATTGCGGCACCATCTCGGCGACCATGTGACACAGAAGGGCAGTCTGGTCGCTGCCGATCGCCTGCGTTTCGATTTTTCTCATCCGTCCGCTTTGACCGAGGCCCAATTGAACGCTGTGGAGGCCGATGTAAATGCGCAGATCCGCGGTAACAGTCCGGTAACGACGAGGTTGATGAGTCCCGATGATGCGGTAGCAGCAGGAGCGTTGGCGCTGTTCGGCGAGAAATATGGAGACGAGGTGCGCGTTCTGTCGATGGGCCGGGATGCGGATATGGACTATTCGGTGGAACTTTGCGGCGGTACGCACGTCAACGCCCTGGGTGACATCGGTCTGATGGTGATTGTTTCTGAATCCGCGGTTGCCAGCGGCATCAGGAGGATAGAAGCGCTGACCGGAGAAGCGGCGCGACTGTGGCTTGCGGACCGTGATGCCAAGCTCAAGTCTATTGCTGCGACGCTCAAGACCTCCCCCGAAGAAGCTGCAGATCGCGTGGCTGCTCTGGTTGAAGAACGCAAGAAGATGGAACGGGAACTGACCGAGGCAAAAACCGCGCTGGCGTTGGCCGGCGACGGGGGTGGGGCCAAAGCCGCAGAGAGTGAAACCATTGGCGATATCACCTTTAGCGGCAAGGTTATCGAGGGTCTGAATCCCAAGGAATTGCGGGGACTGGTTGATCAGGCGAAGAAAGATCTCTCCAGCGGTGTAAGCGCGCTGGTGGCAGTAAATGATGGTCGTGCGACCGTTGCGGTCGGCGTTACCGATGATTTGACCGAGCGATTTAACGCTGTCGATCTGGTTCAAGCCGGGGTTGCCGCGGTTGGCGGTAAGGGTGGCGGTGGTCGTTCGGATATGGCTCAGGGCGGCGGACCCGATGGCGGCAAAGCCGCCGATGCGATTGCCGCTATCAGGACTGTTCTTGCGGGCTGAGTCCGTCCGGTACCAAATCGTCGGCAGTTGCCTGCCCGGTGGACGTGGTCACGGATTTTAGCTTGGGTTCTTGTTCCAGATCGCCGTCTTCCTGAATCTGTTTCCGGTAAATATCGCGCAATTCATGGATCGAGGCGATGACCGGACCCATAGCCACACCATTTTCGACGAGCACGGCTTCCGACAATTGCAAGGATCCTTCAAGTGCTTCCGGCACGGCATTGGTGGCACCAGCCTGGTATAGTTCGGCCGCATGTTCGATGTCCCGCGCCCTTGCAATAATGGGGAGATCGGGTACCCATGCGCGGACCTTTTTGACCACCTGTACCGACAAGACCGGCTCGTCCATCGTCAGTACGAGAGCCTTGGCGTGGCCCAGTCGCAACCGGTCGAGCATTTCATTGCGAGCAACATTACCGAAAATGACGGGATAACCCTCGCGGCGGGCTTTGGCGACTGTATCGATGTTGGTCTCAACCGCGAGAAACTTTTGACCATGAGTGGTCAGGAGATCTGCGATCAGCTTGCCGACCCGGCCAAAGCCGATGATTATAGTCTGTTGGGCTTCAACCGGCTGTTCATCCGGAGTTGGGCCACCATCGCTGCGCATTTCTATGCGCCGCGCGATGTCACTGCCAAACCGGGCCAGCAACGGCGTGATGGTCAAGCCGATAGCGGTTACGATCTGCCAGAATGCTGCCGTTTGCGCCTGGATCAGCTGCGCTTGCGTGGCGGCGGCCAATACAATGAGCGTGGTTTCGGAGGGACTGGCCATCAAGACGCCAGCTTCGGTCGCGGTACCGGCACGCGCCCCGGCAAAGCGGAGCAATGCGCCCGTAACGGCCGCCTTGACCAGCACAACTCCCACCACAGCGAGGAGTAAATCCGACCAGTTGGCAATGATCACCCGGATATCAATTTGCATTCCTACCGTGATCAGGAAAACCCCGAGAGCCAAGCCTTTGAAGGGTTGGGTAATGACTTCCACTTCCCCGTGATATTCGGTCTCTGCGATGAGCAGACCGGCAAGCAGAGCACCAACAATGGGTGACAGCCCGGTTGCGGCTGTCGCCAGACTGGACAATATGATGACCAGCAAGCTTACCGCAAGGAACAGTTCGGGGCTCTTGGTTCGTGCCGCTTGTGCAAAAATTCGCGGCAGGAGCAATCGTCCAAGGACAAGCATTCCAATGATGACCGCGCCGCCTAGCAGAAGTGTCCGCCCAAGATCATCCCATCCTCCATCGGCGGTTATCGCCGGGGAGATGGCTCCAAGAAGGAAAATGATCGGAACAATGGCAACATCTTCGAACAATAGCATGGCCAGTGCGGCCCGACCGACGGGGCTTTTGGTACCGGACATAGGCAGCACCAGAGCGGTCGAGGAAAGCGCCAATGCCAGCCCCAGACCCAGAGCACCGGCAGGATTCTGTCCAAGAAGATACAGAACAGACCCGATGATCAAGCCCGACGCCAGCAACTCCGCGGCTCCGACACCGAAGACGAGGCGGCGCAGGGACCAGAGGCGCTTGAATGACAATTCCAGCCCGATCGAAAAGAGCAGCAATATGATCCCCATTTCGGCGAACGGCTCAATCGCCTCGCGATCGTTGATCGTGACAAATCGTAACCATTCATGTTGATTCTGTAGGGATCCGAGTCCCGATGGTCCGAGCAAAATGCCGACGAGAATGAATCCGATGATCGGCGTGATGCGAAAGCGGGTAAAGGCCGGGATTACGATTCCTGCCGCGCCCAGGATCACGATGGCGTCAATAAAAGCGGGATTTTCGAGCGGGCTATGCATGGGACGACTCTATACGCGAACAATGCTATTTGTCAGCAGGTTAGATGGCGAAGAGCGCGAATGATGGAAATTAACCGCGGGATCGTGATTGTGGGTGGTGGTCCTGCCGGGATGATGGCGGGATTGCTGTTAGCTTTTGCTGGACCGAAAGTGGCTTTGTTGGGGAGGAGCGTTGGTATGGCCGGAGTCCGCTGATCATAGGCGATGCTGTGGCGGTGATTTCACCCATTGGTGGCTTCGGGATTAATGATAATATGGCGTTTCAGGGGGCGTTGATTGCTCCCCTATTGCGGCGCTATCAAGCCATTCGAAAGGCCGTCTTTTTCGCCAGGACTGTTAAACCGGATGCCGCCGTTACAACGTCTTCCCGGGCGGGTGGTCGGACTGGGGTTCGGGGCGAGCGGATATTCAATCGCCCGAAATTTCCTCAATCCGAACTGACTATTTCCAGTTTTCCATTTCCGTTTCGAGATTGGAGCGAACGGCTTCGAAAAACTGTTCGGTGGTCATCCACGATTGATCCGGTCCGATAAGGATCGCGAGATCCTTGGTCATATTGCCATTTTCCACGGTCTGGATACAAACACGCTCCAATGTTTCGGCAAAGCGGGTGACATCGGGTGTATTGTCAAATTTGCCGCGATAAATCAGGCCGCGGGTCCAGGCAAAGATCGATGCGATCGGGTTGGTCGATGTCGCCTTGCCTTGCTGGTGCTGGCGATAATGGCGGGTAACCGTACCGTGCGCCGCTTCTGCCTCGACGCAATCGCCGGTTGGTGTCATCAACACCGACGTCATCAGGCCGAGGGAACCAAAGCCCTGTGCGACCGTGTCCGACTGGACATCGCCATCATAATTTTTGCAGGCCCAGACGAATTTGCCGCTCCATTTCAGCGCCGAAGCGACCATGTCGTCGATCAGACGATGCTCGTAGGTGATACCGGCCTTGTCAAATTTGTCTTTAAATTCCGCTTGGAAAATCTCCTCGAACAGGTCCTTGAAGCGCCCGTCATAGGCTTTCATGATCGTGTTCTTGGTCGACAGATAGACGGGCCATTCGCGGTTCAGCCCGTAGTTCATCGAGGCGCGGGCGAAATCGCGGATCGAGTCGTCGAGATTGTACATCGCCATGGCAATGCCCGGGGAGGGGAACTGGAATACTTCCTCGTCGATTGTATCGCCGTTGTCGCCTTCCCAGATCAGCCGGAGCTTGCCTGGTCCTGGAACCTTGAAGTCGGTGCTGCGATATTGATCGCCAAATGCATGACGGCCGACAACGATGGGATCAGTCCAGCCCGGCACGAGGCGGGGAACATTGTCGATCACGATCGGCTCGCGGAACACGACACCGCCCAAAATGTTCCGGATAGTACCGTTTGGAGATTTCCACATCCGTTTCAGACCGAATTCTTCGACGCGGTCTTCATCCGGCGTGATTGTCGCACATTTTACGCCAACGCCATGTTTCTTGATTGCGTTGGCAGCATCGACAGTGATCTTGTCATTGGTGTCGTCACGGACTTCGATCGAGAGATCATAATAATGCAGATCAATGTCGAGATAAGGTTCAATCAACCGTTCGCGGATCCATTGCCAGATGATACGCGTCATTTCGTCGCCGTCAATTTCGACGACCGGGTTTTTGACCTTGATTTTCGACATAACGCTTGGACTTTCCTGAAACGGGAACAAAAGGGAGGAACGATGTTGCGAGCCTCTTAGCAAAGATTGTCATTTGTTCAACCTAGAGTTGCTGGCGGTTGAGCGAAATGCGATTGAGGAATTTCTGATAAATCAACGGGAGTGTTGTCAGATTAATGGGCTGTCCCTAAGTAGCATTCATGGCAATCGAGAAATATTCAAACAAAGGACTGGGAGAAGCCAAGTGGTCTTTCCCGCCGATCCATCCCGAAGGCCGCAAATTTGCGGTCATCGCTGGAGTAATTACTACTTTTTTTGCCGTGATGGCGTGGGAAACTCTGGCTTGGCCCATGGCGGCCGTTACCGCGTGGGTATTGGCATTTTTCCGCGATCCGAAACGGGTTACGCCGCTCGATGAGAAATATATTATTGCCCCGGCCGATGGCCTGGTGAACCTGATCATGCCGGTGAAACCGCCCGTGGAATTACAGGGCGAGGGCGGACTTGGCGATGAAGAGCTGATCCGGGTTTCGATTTTTATGAGCGTGTTCGATGTTCACATCAACCGGACACCGATCGAAGGCACAGTGAAGCGACAGGCTTATATTTCCGGAAAGTTTCTAAACGCTGACCTTGATAAGGCCAGCGAAGAGAATGAGCGGCAACATTTTCTGGTTGAGCGCAATGATGGGCTGAAGGTTGGTTTTACACAGATCGCCGGTTTGGTCGCCCGGAGGATCATGGCCTTTGTCAAGGAAGGTGATTTTGTCGCCGCAGGACAGCGAATCGGATTGATTCGATTCGGTAGCCGTGTCGATGTCTATTTGCCGAAGGGGACGGAACCAAATGTTGTGCTGGGGCAACGGGCCATTGCCGGTGAGACCGTTATCGCTGTAATTGGGCAGATGAAAGAGATTGAAGGCGTCGGCCAATGACCATCGGGCTTGCCGACGGCCGATCGCAGCAATTCTGATGGCTGACAAAGGATCGTTGAAAAGACCCGAGAGGGGCATCCCTCTTCGGGCCTTCGTCCCGAATGCGGTGACGGCGCTGGCGCTTTGCGTTGGTTTGAGTAGTGTTCGGTTCGCCTATATGGACAACTGGGTGCTGGCAGCCGGCGCGATTGTCCTGGCCGGCATATTGGATGGTCTGGATGGCCGGATTGCCCGGCTGCTGAATGCGCAGAGCCGGTTTGGCGCGGAATTGGACTCGCTATCGGATGTGATTGCCTTCGGCGTGTCGCCTGCGCTGGTCATGTTTCTGTGGTCGACCCAATATATGCCCCAATTTGGCTGGGTTCTGGCGCTCACTCTGGTTGTTGGTTGCGCGCTCAGGCTGGCGCGGTTCAATGCCTTGATCGATGATGATGACCAACCGCACAAATCGGCCGGGTTTCTGACCGGAATCCCGGCGCCGGTGGGCGCGGGCCTGGCGATGCTGCCGCTGTATTTATGGATGATAACCGGCCAGGATATTTTCCGCCATTATGCGTTGGTGTCGCCCTGGATTGTGTTGATTGCTTTTCTGATGATTTCCAATACGGCTACCTTCAGCTGGTCTTCGTTGCGCTTGCGGAAGAATATCAGGCTGGAGGGGATTGCCGTGATCGCGTTGCTCGGCGTTGCCTTGATCAATTCACCATGGATCATGCTGACGGCGATCAGTATCGTCTATATGATATTGATTCCATTCAGCATCAGAAGCTATGCTCGAGTCAGGCGGCAACGCGCAGCGGAACGGGCTTCAGCGAACGATTCTTCTGGGTCATAAGAAGCTGCGGTGCTCTGACGATCCGGTGACGACAGGCCGTTGGCCCTAAAACGGCTTCGGATTGACCGGCCTTCAACTCATTCTGAACGACACTCACAATCTTGTCACGATATCGAAAAAACATCATCGCGATGACGGTAGCTGCGCCGAAAAATGCGAGCGCAAAAAAAGTAGAGATGGCGATACTCAGCATGTCAGAATTCCATTCGTTCTATCAATGAACTCATAATGTTCCATCTATGTTCTCATTGTCAAGGACTAATTGGAACATGGTGAAGATACGTGAGGGAAACAAAAAGGTTACACGCTTCGAACCTTGCATCAGATCATGGTCATTTCTGTTTGATGCCTGGTCGTCTTGCGCGCGCCACCAGCGAAGGCAGAATTTTGGCAGGCAGCGGTTATCGAGCCACGCTTTGGTAAAACTTGATGTCGCGATTGTTTTGCTGCATCCTCGCTGGTGTTTCCGCGGGGAGAGGATTTCATGAGCACGGGCGAACAGGCTCGGATTGCACCGGTAGCGGTGGCAAGCAATTTGACGGTACGTGATCTGCGCGCTGCACTTGCAGCAGGCTGGAGCGATTTCAGGGCATATCCTGCGTTCGGGCTGTTTTTCGCAGCGATCTATGTGATTGCGGGGATGCTTCTCTATTTCGGGCTTTTTGTCCGGGGCGAGGTCGTGTGGTTGGTCGCGGCTGCGGCGGGGTTTCCGCTTCTCGCCCCTTTTATGGCTGTCGGGCTTTATGAAGTGAGCCGCCGCCGCGAGGCCGGCATCGCCATGAGCTGGTCTGCGGTTCTCGGGGCACTGCGGGGACGCGGTGACGAGCAGATATTGACGATGGGAGTCATCCTGTTTGTCGCCTTCGGATTCTGGCTGGGACTCGCACACGGTATTTTCGCGATTTTCCTGGGAGCGTCCGGCATTGGATCAGAATCGCTTGCGCTATTCAGCACGGGCGCGGGCATAATGATGTTGCTGGTTGGCAGTGTCGCGGGCGCGCTGATGGCGCTGGCTTTTTATGCGATCACGGTCGTTAGTCTGCCGATGCTGGTCGATCGCCAGGTTGACTTCATTTCGGCAATCATTGTGAGCCTGGCATCCGTCCGGTCAAATAAAATTGTCTTGCTCACCTGGGCTGTCGTGATTGCGATTGCCCTGTTTGTCGCCATGATCCCGCTCTTCCTGGGGCTTCTCGTCGTGCTTCCGGTCCTCGGCCACGCAACGTGGCACTTGTATCGTCGCCTGGCCGGGAAATCGGACATATAATTACGAGACCAACGCAGTAATCGAAGCGGGCTTCGCACCGAAAAACGGATATTGGTGTTGGAACTGCCATACTCCCGGCAGCGAATCCCAGCCATCCTCACCGGCCTTGGTCTCCGGCATCCTGAGCCGGATCTAGGCAGGCTTTCTGACCATCAGCACATCGACCGGGGACCAGCCCATCATTTCGCTGGCGCGGCTACCGATAGTTGCCATAACAAAACCGCTCCGTCCGTGGGTTCCGAGCACCAGAAGATCAAAATCGCCTGTATCGAGCATATTGTGTACCGACTGGTGAAGATTTCCTTCGACGAGTCGGGGGGTGACGCGCGACGCATCGGTCTTGGACAGGTCCAAGCCGGTCATGAAATCCTGCAATTCCTTTTCGGCATCGGACAGCATTTCGGCCGCGACACCGTCGGATTTCAGCCAGGCTTCGTAAGCCACGTGATAGGCATGCACGAGTTCGATTTTCGCACCGGGGAAGAACTCCAGTGTCGTGCGAAGGGCATGGGCGGAAAAATCAGAAAAATCGGTTGCGACCAATATCCTGTCATAATTGGCGCGCGGCCTTTCTTTCACGATAAGCACGGGGGCCACAGCATGGTGAACCAGATGATCGACCGCGGTGCCCAGGAAAAAATCGGAGATGTTGTTGTGACGGGCAGCGCCAACGATGATCAGGTCGCTGTCGAGCTGCAGCGCTGTATCAGCAATGACTTTGGGGGGCTTCCCATAATTTATCGCCAGATTGCAGCCTTCGGCATCTGCTCCGTAGTTGCGTAATAGAAGGGTCTCCACCTTCGTGATATCAACCTCGGATTTGGGACTGCTTACAAATAATAAGGTACGATCCGCTTCCCAGATATCGGCAAGCAATTTGGCACGAGCGAACGGCCGGTCAGCTCTGGCCGTCAGATCGGTTGCGACGAGAATTTGCTTGGGTATGGGCATGAAACATTACCTTCTATTAATTTCCGGGGGATGATCCTTGATCCTCCCACAGCAGACGGAGCATTGTCCTTGATCTATCGCAACAAACTCGTTGCTGTCGAATGGAATCGGGCTATGGGCGGCATGGCTTGCTCTGATGACTGATTCCACCACCTAACGCACGGGATTTCTGCAGGGCGTCTTTGCTAACCTTCGACACAGCCATGGGCGCAGCTCAATCTCTCGCTTCACAAATCCTGGAGCGAGGCAAATCTTCGTCGGTTGCGCGCACTCTGGTGATTTGCCAGTTTGTGGTTGCAATTTGATCTGCTTCGCCTTAACGGCACGCTCATTCCACATGGAAAGCACTCATACCGGTGCCAATGGCGATCTTTCAGATCGTTCGAGGTTCTCAGCTTTCCAGAGGCATAACCGGATAAGGAGAAATATTATGGCGGCCCCTGTCGTCACACTACAGCAATTGATTGAAGCCGGAGCACATTTCGGCCACCAGACCCACCGCTGGAACCCAAAGATGAAACCATATATCTTTGGCGCCCGCAACAGTGTCCATATTCTTGACCTCTCGCAGAGCGTGCCCTTGTTCGCACGGGCGCTCGATTTTATCGCCAATGCCGTTTCGGCTGGCGGCAAGGTCCTGTTCGTCGGTACCAAACGTCAGGCACAAGAGCCGATCGCAGAGGCGGCTCGCGCAAGCGGCCAGCATTTTGTCAACCATCGCTGGCTCGGTGGTATGCTGACCAACTGGAAAACCATTTCCAACTCGATTCGCCGGATGAAAACTCTGGAAGAGCAGCTTGGTGGTGACACCGCTGGCTTCACCAAGAAAGAAGTCCTGCAGATGACGCGCGAGCATGCCAAGCTGGAACTTTCACTTGGTGGCATCCGTGACATGGGTGGCATCCCCGATGTCATGTTCGTGATCGATGCGAACAAGGAAGAACTCGCGATCAAGGAAGCCAATGTGCTGGGTATTCCGGTTGTTGCGATTCTCGATTCCAATGTTGATCCCAGCAATATTGCTTTCCCGGTCCCCGGTAATGATGATGCCGCCCGTGCGATTCGTCTCTATTGCGAATCTGTTGCTGCTGCCGCCACCAAGGGCGGTCAGGACGCATCGGTTGCAGCTGGCGCGGATCTCGGAGCAGCGGTTGCTCCTCCGGTTGAGCAGATTGTATCGAGTGAAGCCAATGCAAGTGCGATGGCGTCGGGCGAAGAAGCGGCTGTTGCCGATATTGCCGAAATAGCGGCAGATGTGGCACCGGCTGAAAAAGCTCCTGCTGCGACAGAACGAAAAGCGAAAGAAGCTTCCGCTGAAACGCCGGTAGAAGAAGTCAAGGCTGACAAGGAAGCGGCTCCGAAAAAAACCGCTGCCAAGAAAGCGGACACGAAAAAGCCGGCTGCCAAGAAGGCCGCTGCGAAGAAGGATGATGAAAAGGCAGACGAAAAAGCCTGAACTTGAAGCATCTTTCTGCGGCCATATATTGGCTGCAGCGAATAATAATGGGGGCGACATCATTGTCGCCCCAATTTCAAATTTCCCGGTCAAGAAATTGAGGAACAAATAATGGCTATTACAGCAGCAGCAGTGAAAGAACTGCGCGAGCGCACCGGTGCCGGCATGATGGACTGCAAAAAGGCACTGAACGAAACCAATGGCGACGTGGAAGCGGCGGTTGACCTGTTGCGGACCAAGGGCCTTGCAGCGGCGCAGAAGAAATCCAGCCGTACGGCAGCTGAAGGGCTGGTCGGTGTGTCCGTAGCGGGCACCAAGGGCGTAGCGGTTGAAGTGAACAGTGAAACCGATTTCGTCGCCAAGAATGAGCAGTTTCAGGACTTTGTTGCGAAGGTGACGGACGTCGCACTGGGATTGAATGACGATGATGTCGAAGCTCTGGCGGCTGCGGAGCATCCTGCCGGTGGCACCGTTCAGGAAGTTCTGACCAACAATATCGCGACCATTGGTGAAAACCAGACCATTCGCCGGATGAAGACCGTTGCGGTCTCCAGCGGTGTCGTGATCCCCTATATCCACAACGCGGTGACGCCTAGCATGGGCAAGATCGGCGTTCTGGTCGCTCTGGAAAGCACGGCTGGTGCGGATGTGCTTGAACCGCTCGGCAAGCAGATCGCAATGCATATCGCCGCGGCATTTCCGCTGGCGTTAAACGCAGAAGGTCTCGACCAGGAGATGCTGGAACGGGAACGCTCGATCGCAACCGAAAAGGCAGCCGAATCTGGTAAGCCCGACAATATTATCGAGAAGATGGTGGATGGCGCGATGGCAAAATTTGCCAAGGAAAATGCGCTGCTCAGCCAGATTTTCGTGATGGACAACAAAACTCCGATCGCGCAGGTTGTCGAGCAGGCCGGCAAGGATGCCGGCGCTGAAATCAAGCTGACGGAATATGTCCGGTTCCAGCTTGGTGAAGGCATCGAGAAAAAAGAGGATGACTTTGCAGCTGAAGTTGCAGCTGCGGTTGCAGGCTAATCGGTCAGCATATCGAATATTTCAGGCGGTAACGCTTGGCAGCATGGCGCGGACTATCTATGGTCTGCGCCATATTTGTTTTTAGGGTCGGGCATTCAGTCCGGAGAGATAGGATTTGCATGAAACGACCGGCGTTCAAGCGCATTTTGCTGAAGCTTTCTGGCGAAGCTTTGATGGGCTCCAGTGAATTCGGAATCGACCCGGAAACGGTTAACCGCATCGCAGCTGAAGTGAAGTCTGCGAAAGAGGCCGGCTTTGAGCTATGTCTGGTCGTTGGCGGAGGTAATATTTTCCGCGGGCTGGCCGCAGCAGCGAAGGGCTTTGACCGCACGAGCGCCGATTACATGGGTATGCTGGCCACGGTGATGAATGCGCTTGCCGTTCAGAATGCGCTCGAACAGATGGGCTGTGATACGCGGGTCTTGTCCGCTATTCCGATGGCCAGTGTGTGCGAGCCATACATTCGCCGCAAGGCCGTACGACATCTGGAAAAAGGCCGCATTGTTATTTTTGCGGCGGGAACCGGCAATCCGTATTTTACAACCGACACCGCAGCGGCACTGCGCGCCGCAGAAATGGGTTGCGAGGCGCTTTTCAAAGGAACGAGTGTCGATGGTGTTTACAACGCTGATCCCAAAATTGATTCCAGCGCGACGCGCTATGACGAGTTAAGCTTCGATCAGGTTTTACGTGATAATCTCAAGGTCATGGATGCCAGTGCCGTGGCACTCTGCCGCGAAAACAAGATCCCGATCGTCGTGTTCTCTATCCGCGAGCAGGGCAATCTGGCGACCGTATTGGGTGGTGGTGGGACTGCGACCATGGTCGGAACAACCGAATAATATTTAGAGGAAACAGCAATGGCAAAATATGACAAGGCCGACCTGCAAAAGAGGATGAACGGCTCGCTGGAGGCGCTCAAGCATGATTTGAGCGGTCTGCGAACAGGCCGGGCCAATACTGCCCTTCTGGATACAATAACCGTCGAGGTTTATGGCTCGAGAATGCCGCTTAATCAGGTCGCTACCGTTTCCGTGCCGGAGCCTCGCATGCTGTCGGTCCAAGTGTGGGACAAGGGCAATATCCAGCCCGTGGAAAAGGCAATCCGTGCCGCTGGTCTGGGGTTGAATCCGATGACCGACGGGCCCAACATCAGGCTTCCTATTCCGGATCTGACCGAAGAGCGCCGCAAGGATCTTGCGAAACTGACGGGGCAATTTGCCGAAAAGGCGCGTATAGCCATTCGCAATGTCCGGCGGGACGGCATGGATGATCTGAAAGCTGACGAGCGCAAGAAGGAAATCAGCGAAGATGAGAGAAAGCGTCTTGAAACCGAAGTTCAGAAGTTGACCGATGACATGATCGCTGAAGCCGACAAGCTGGCAGAAGCAAAAGAACAGGAAATCCTGACCCAGTGAAGCTTGCGCGTTTCAAAAACGGTTCTGAAGGCCCACTGCAAAGCACAGCAGGACTGTCAGCGCCGACTTATGGCGTGCGTCACATCGCAATCATCATGGATGGCAATGGGCGATGGGCGAAGCGCAAGCATCTACCGCGCGCTCTGGGGCACAAAAAAGGCGTCGAGGCGGTTCGCAATATCGTGCGTGTCGCCGGAGAAATGGGCGTCGAAGTCATGACACTCTACGCCTTTTCATCGGAGAACTGGAACCGGCCGGAAGATGAAATCAGCGATCTCATGGGTTTGCTGCGGCAATATATCCAGTCGGATATTGACGAATTTGTCGAAAAGGGCGTTCGGTTAAAGGTCATCGGGGACTACAGGGCGCTGGATAGCGATATTGTAGCCATGATTGACAATGCGATTGAAAAAACGGCGGGAAACGACAGGATGACGCTGGCCGTTGCGCTCAATTACGGCGCGCAGGACGAAATGCTCCGGGCGTTTCAGAATATTGCTACCGCCGTCAAACAGGGCGAGGTGGAACCCGAAGAGATTAATCTCGACCATATTGCCAGCAGTTTGGATACAGCAGATCTGCCGCCGTTGGATTTGCTGATCAGAACATCGGGTGAATTGCGGTTGTCCAATTTTCTCCTGTGGCAGGCTGCTTATGCAGAACTTTATTTTACCGACACGCTCTGGCCAGATTTCGACAAGAAAGAGCTTGAAAAAGCGTTGAAATCCTTTGGAGACCGTGAACGGCGGTTTGGCGGCCGCTGATCATGGATGAACCTGCTGCTCCGGAGACTGGCAAAGCCAGTGAGCTTCCTACACGGGTCATTGTGGGTGTGCTGCTGATCGTGGCCGCGGTGCTCGCGGGATATTTTGGCGGAATGCTGCTGTGGCTGCTGGTCGTGCTCATGGCGCTGGGGATTATGAGCGAATGGGCAGGCCTGACCGGCCGTGGCGAAAATCGCAAGCTGGCGATGTATGCGTTATCCGTGCCATTGGCGATCATGTCCCCCTGGGCTGCAGGACCATCTTTTTTAGCACTGGGACTGATCATGGGCGCCGCGATGTTTGTTGCGGTTTTTGACCAATCCCTCAAGCTTGCGGCTGGCGTGTTCTACGCCGGGATTCCGGCGCTGGCGATCCTCTACTTGCGAGAGATCGACAAGGGGATTTTGATCATGCTCTGGACCCTCATTCTGGTTTGGGCCACCGATATTGGTGCCTATTTCTCCGGTCGGGCGATCGGGGGACCAAAACTGGCGCCGCAAATCAGTCCAAACAAGACCTGGGCCGGCTTGATCGGCGGCGTAGCGGTGACGGCGGCGGTCAGTTTTTTGCTGCACATTTATTGGGAACTGCCCTTCTATCTGGTGCTGCTCAGCACCCCTCTCGCGATTTTGGCGCAAATGGGTGACCTGTTCGAAAGCTGGCTCAAGCGAAAGGCAGGTGCAAAGGATAGCGGGACAATCTTCCCTGGCCATGGCGGTGTGATGGATCGCCTCGACGGCCTGATCCCGGTCGCTCCGGTTGTGGCCGTGATCATGCTCGCAGAAAACCTGAACGCAATATCATGACGAAGTCGGTTTCCATTTTTGGTGCAACCGGATCGGTAGGCCTGTCGACCCTAGACCTAATTCGCCAGCATCGGGACCTATTTAGGATCGTTGCCCTGACCGCCAACGGGAACGCGTCCCAGCTAGCCGCCTTGGCCAAGGAGTTTTCTGCTGAGATCGCGGTTGTTGCAGATGATTCTGCTTACGAAGAACTCAAACAGCAGTTGGCGGGCACATCGATCCAAGCAGCAAGCGGAGCCGATGCCCTGGTTGCCGCAGCCGCCATGGGCGCCGACTGGACCATGGCTGCGATCGTGGGTTGCGCCGGGCTGCCGCCAACGCTCGAAGCTCTGCGCTGCGGGAAAACGGTTGCCCTGGCCAACAAGGAAGCTCTGGTTTCCGCAGGGGCATTGATGATCACCGAAGCCCGGAAGGCCGGTGCGACCCTACTGCCCGTTGATTCCGAACATAACGCGATATTTCAGGCCCTGCAGGGCGGGCGGGTCGATCAAGTCCGCAAAATCACCCTGACCGCCAGCGGCGGCCCGTTTCGCACATGGACACGCGCGCAAATGGCTCGCGTGACGCCGGAGCAGGCGGTCGCGCATCCCAATTGGGACATGGGCGCAAAAATCTCCGTCGACAGCGCAACCATGATGAACAAGGGATTGGAATTGATCGAAGCCCATTATCTTTTTCCGGTCGGTCTCGAAAATATTGAAATACTGGTGCATCCGCAATCGGTCATTCATTCGATGGTCGAATATTGCGACTGCTCCACGCTTGCACAGCTTGGTTCTCCAGATATGCGGATACCGATTGCCAGCGCTCTAGCCTGGCCAGAACGAATGACCACCAATTGTGATCCACTCAATTTGGCAGAGATCGGCAGGCTCGATTTCGAACCACCTGACGAAGATCGCTTTCCCGCCACCAGGATCGCCAGATCAGCTATCATGGCAGGCGGCGCCAAACCGGCGATGCTCAATGCAGCGAACGAAGTCGCCGTCGCCGCTTTCCTCAATCGTGCGGTTCAGTTTCTGGACATCACGGAGATTGTAACCCGGCTGTTAGATAGTTATAGCCCATCGGAACCGAGCGAGTTGGCAGATATTTTTGCGATAGACAAAGAGACGCGTTTGCGGACCGAACAATTGGTCGAGGAATTGAAGGTTTGACGGATAATCCCGGGATTTTGCTGACGCTTTTGGCGTTTCTTATCGTCATTGGCGTGCTCGTATTTGTGCACGAGATGGGGCATTATCTTGTTGGCCGCTGGTGCGGCGTCAAGGCGGAAACCTTTTCGATTGGTTTTGGCAAAGAGATCGCCGGATGGACCGACAAACGTGGGACCCGCTGGAAAGTGTGTATGCTGCCGCTCGGTGGTTATGTCCAGTTCGCTGGTGACATGGACCCGGCGGGCGCAAAGAGCAAAGAATGGCTCAGCCTCCCTGCGGCGGAGCGCAATCAAACCTTCCAATCCAAATCATTGTTGCGCCGCGCCATGATCGTAATCGCAGGCCCTGCAATCAATTTTCTCTTTGCCATATTGATCATCATGGGTTTTGTCATCGCCTACGGGACGAGTGCCGCCCTGCCGGTTGCGAGTGCAATTTCGGAAAATTCAACGGCAGCCAGGATAGGCATGAAACCCGGAGACAGAATCATATCAGTCGACGGAGAGAAAATTGACCTGTTTCAGGACCTGCAACAGAAAATAATAATGATTCCTGATCAGAATGTGGAGATTGTTTACGAACGGGATGGTCAGCTTGTTGCCAAGCAAGGCAAGATTGGTGTCAATATTCTGAAGGACCGGTTCGGCAACGAATTTCGACTGGGTTTGCTGGGAATGTCATCCAACAATGTGGAATGGCGAGAAGTCAGCCCGATTGAAGCCCCCGTTGTGGCGGTGGATAAAACCATTGCTATTGTGGATCAAATCACGACGACTCTCGGTCAGGTCATCACTGGCAGGCGTTCGATTAAGGATCTTGGCGGGCCACTTAAAATTGCTCAGGTCTCCGGTGAGCAGTTCAAGCTTGGTCTGGAAAGCTTCATTCTCTTCGTGGCACTGATCTCAATTAACTTGGGGTTCATCAATCTGCTGCCAATCCCGATGCTCGATGGAGGGCATTTGATGTTCTATGCAATTGAAGCGGTTCGGCGGAAGCCTGCCAGTGCGAAAGTGCAGGAGTGGGCTTTCCGGTCCGGATTTGCCTTGGTCATGGTATTCATGTTGGTGGTGACGTTTAACGATTTGTCGTCTTTTGGTCTGTTCCGGGCGATCTCCGGCTGATTGACCATTGATTGACTCGCTGCATTGGGGCAGGGGGTTCGCGAAGTTGATGCGTCGGCACC
>JBLWTQ010000019.1:0-61436 GCA_048270065.1 Parasphingorhabdus sp.
CGTAAGCAGGCGGCGCATCGCGCCAACGCAGACCGTTTCTGATGACAAAGATAATCCCGCTTAGCACTCGCTGGTCATCAACCCTGGGGACCCCGTGCGATAATGGAAAATATGGCTCTATCCGGCGCATCTGCGCCTTGCTCAACATAAACAGTTCACTCATCAGTGGCATCTCCTTTGATGCCACCATTGAATCAACCTTCAACCAATCATGCAAGCAATTTAATAGGTCCTGACCCTAAGGCTTTGGTGATGGGACGGCGGTGTCCCGTGATCGCCGAATCGGCGCCGGAAATATTCGTGCAATAGCGGCCGTCAAGCTACCTCAATCAATCCTCTTTGACTGGCCGGGTATTGGAACTGGCAAATCCGGCATAGCCATCGGTGAACGAAAATAGCACACCATCTGCTTCTTCTGTCGCGAAGCTCGTCGCTTCGCTTTCCGAACTTCCAAATTCCAGCTCGTCCTTTTTTATGGTCGCGATCATGGCGTTGCGCTCGTCCGAGCAAGCGGCCGGGGCGGCTTTCTTGAAAGCGCTTGTGCCAGTTTTTGCATCCAGCTGGGCTGCTGTAAACTCAACAAGGCAGTTGGAATAGGCGAGACGCGCGGTTTCGGCGTCGACAATTGTGGCGGCTGATACGGTACTAAACAAGGCAATACTCAGAAATGCAATCATGACTATCATCCCTTAAATGAATATTCTCCATAGCATATTTGGATTCGGGGAGCGAAGCGGATTTAACATTTTGCTGGTTCGAAAATATCACATTAAATCAATTAAGTGCCCGCAGTGTTCAGGGAATCTTTTCGGGAGTTTCCGGATCCGTTGAGTGCGATCCGGCTCGACTCGCGGTCAAAATCACAATTTGGGCTTGCAACCAGATCGATATCAGGGGAATATGGTCCCAGATATCGGGTTTCTCTTAGCCGAGAATTTAATGGGAAACCGGTGCGAAAAGGATTTTTAGTCCAGTTCAAATCCGGTACTGCCCCCGCAACTGTAAGCGGCTAGCTGATATGCCATAGGCCACTGGATCTCGTGATCTGGGAAGGCGGTATATTCGGCGGCGATCCGCAAGTCAGGAGACCTGCCCCATATCGTCGTTCTTCAGCCGGACGGGGTGTGTCGGGTGAACGGGGTTTTCCCCTGCGTAACGGCAATAGATGTCGTTAACGAAAGGGAATTCTGGATGTACAAATTTCAAACTGTTGCCATGCTGATGGCGACTTCCACATATTATGGCACTCCACCGGCACTGGCCGCCGATGATCCCGAGATCATTGTCACGGCGACCGGCGTCGCCCAGGATATCGAAGATACCGGGACGGCCATATCGGTCGTCTCGGAGGTCGAAATCCACGATCAGCAGTCGATAGCTCTCGCCGAGATTCTGCAGGAGCTGCCGGGCGTCAACGTTACCCAGAGCGGCGGACTGGGCGCGCAGACCTCGGTCCGTATCCGGGGTGCCGAAAGCGATCAGACCCTTGTCCTGATCAACGGCATCAGGGTCAATGATCCCTCGACACCCGACGGCAGTTTTGATTTTGGCAATCTGATGACCGGCAATATCGAACGGGTGGAAGTCTTGCGCGGCGCCAATGGCGTCACATGGGGCAGTCAGGCAGTGGGCGGAGTGGTCAACATAACCACCAAACGCCCGACCGACGATCCCGCTCTCTTTTTCCAGGGAGAATATGGCGCACGCGATACGGTACGACTGGTCAGCAATGCTTCGGGCAAGCTCGGCGCGGTCGGCCTGAGCATAGGTGGCGGCTATGCCCGCACCGATGGCATCAGTGCCTTTTCTCGCGGCACAGAAGCGGACGGTTATCGCCAATATTCCGCGTCCGGGCAGGTCGTGGTCGATATTTCCGAGACAATCCGTTTCGAAGCCAGCGGCTATTATGCCGACAGCCGGACAGATAATGACAATGTCTTCCCGCCGTTCAGCGCGGACACTAGCCAATATTCGCTGGCGCAGGAATTTTACGGCAACGCCAGCGTTCATGCGGAGGCCTTTGACGGACGGTTCCAGAACCGCTTTGCCTTCAGCCTTTCAGACATCAATCGCCACATTATCAGCCCATTTTTCACGTCGGTCCCCCGGGGCCGGTCGGAACGGTTCGAATATCGAGGCGACTTTACCGCGAGCGAGCAGCTGCGTTTCGTTTTTGGCACCGAGATAGAAGACAGCCGTTATGAGAATGTCGGGGTAAGCGATTCTACCGGTATTGATTCCGTTTTCTTTCAGACGGTCTTCAAGCCCCTGGGTGAGCTGACGCTGACAGGCGGGGTCCGGCATGACGAGCATGACGATTTTGGCGGCAATACCAGCCTGGCCGGCAACGTCGCTTATCGGCTCGGTCATGACGGTCCGTTGTTCCGCGCGAGTTATGCCGAGGGTTTTCGGGCACCATCGCTGGTCGACCTTGATGATCGCCCGTTTGGCTTCGGGACGCCGGATCTGCTGCCGGAAACAGCTAAATCCTATGAAATTGGTGTCGATCAATCGCTTATCGACAATGCAGTGCAGATATCCCTGACCGCGTTTCAGCGCGATACCCGTAACCAGATTGCCTTCGCCGCCTGTCCGGTTGCGCCCGATCCGGCGCCCGCTGTCTGCACCAGTGGCAATCGGCCGTTCGGCACTACACTGAACATCGAGCGCAACCGCACAAGAGGCCTGGAAGCCATCCTGTCGATTAGCCCGGTAGAGCGGTTCCGGATTGATGCCAACTACACCTATCTCGATACCGAGAACCAATCGTCCGGTACCAATTTCGGCAATGAGCTGGCGAGACGTCCGGCGAGCAGCTTGTATCTCAACGCACATTATCAAACCAGCTTCGGGCTAAGCCTGGGCGCCGATCTGCAGATGGTTGGCGATAGTTTCGATGATCTCGCCAATGATCGCCGGCTGGACGGATATACACTGGCCGGGGTACGCGCGAGCATGCCGGTGATCGCTTCGATCGAACTGTACGGACGTATCGACAATTTGTTCGATGTCACTTATGAAACCGCCAGCGATTTTGGCTCTCCGGGCCGCTCGGCCTCCATCGGCGCGCGGGCACGATTCTGAAATCCACTAGCAAAAGGAATATGACCACATGCAACTCCTTCAATCTTCCTCGCCCGTTCAGAACATCTGGGCTGGCGTAATGGCGACTTCTTCCGTTCTGGGCAGCCTTGCACTGGCCTGCATCTTCCCATTTGCTGCCTTTGCCACTTTGCTGGCGGCGACCCTGCCGTTCCGCAAGGCGATCCTCTGGATCGGCGCGGCCTGGTTGGCCAACCAGCTGATCGGCTATCTGCTTCTCGGCTATCCGCAGACAGCCAACAGCTTCGGTCATGGTCTCGCGATCGGGGCTACTGCCATGGCGACCTTGTGGGTCGCAAAGAAGGTATTGGATCTGCGGTCCGATCGTTCGCTCGTTACGCTGGGACTGGCCTTTGGCGCGGCTTTTGTGGCCTTTGAGGCGCTCTTGCTGGTCGCAGCGCTGTTCCTTGGCGGGGTTCAGAATTTCGTCCCGTCGATCGTCTGGATGATCGCGCAGAATGACATCTTATGGTTCCTTGGGCTCGGTCTCCTCTATATAGTTCTGGACGGCACCTTATTCGAAAGGATTGGGAAGAACACCACCCTGCAAGGCTGATCGCTTTATAGTCTGATCCGCAAATCCGAGAGCTTCGCATAGGCATCGCGGCACTGGTCCGCGATGCCTTTTTCTTTGTCGCCAAGTTGGGGCGCCGCACTTTCCGGTGGGCCGAAGCCGGTTGTATCGATAACGCGGCCGTACCAGTGGCTCGCCCACACGCCATCGCTTTCGCGGGTTCCGGCTTGCCATGCAAGCATCCCCGCATGCCAGGGGATGTCCAGCGCTGCGCATAAGGCGCGCAAATGCGCTTCGGGCCGGCGCAATATGTCGGCGCTATCGAGTACGATTGGCGATTTTCCAGTAATCTGGGCAGCGCGATCAGCATATTCCAGTTGCCGCGCATAGCCGAGATCATCCGCCGTCACCTCGACCCGTTTGGCGGCATAGCTCGCGACCACCCGCTCAGGGTCGCGGATCAGGAAGGCGTGGCGATGGGCGAGAAAGTCGGCAATCGAAACATCGGCAACCATATGGTGCGGCATATGCTTCTGGTACCAGACAGATTTTCCGTCGGGAACAGGTCCGCGCATGGCTGTCGCGACCGATTGCCAGTCGCAGTCCATCGAGGCGATTACCTTTTCGGCCATCGGCTGGCGCTGGCCGGTAGTTTTCAGAAATGCCCCGTAAAAGGGTTCGTCGCTCACCGCGCAATCGCTGCGCGCACCGAAGCTGCGCATCATCGCGGTCGAGATATTGCGCGGGCCCGACCACATGGCGATGCGGGTTGTCATGATTGTATCACCTGTGTCTCCTAAATCGCCGCGAAGCGTTTATATTCCAGTGCGCTATGGACTCGCGCGAAGCCGCGAAGGCGCAAAGAGATGGCGGCTTTAACATCATTCTTCGTGGCTTCGCGGCTTCGCGTGCAAAATATCATGGGAATGACCTGCGGTCGGCTTGGTATTGCGCTTAGCCTATGCTGCCCTTTTATCATCTCAGATCGCTCGAAACGAATGGGATTAGGCAACATCACACTCGATCAGTTCTTTATAAAGCCCCTGCAGCCGCTCAACAATCGGGCCCCTGCCCTTGCTCAAAACCCTGCCATCGACTTCGGTGGCTGGCACAACCCCGGCAAAGGTTCCGGTCACGAATGCCTCGTCCGCTCCATAGACATCTGTCAGCGAGAAATTCTTCTCGAATACCGGTATATCATTCTCCCGGCAGATCCGGATGACATTGGCGCGGGTGATTCCGCCGAGACAGTAGTCCCCGCTACTGGTCCAGACCTCGCCCTTGCGGATGATGAAGAAATGGGTGCTGTTGCAGGTCGCGACAAAGCCGTGCGGGTCGAGCATCAGCGCCTCGTCTGCCCCCGCCTGGGTCGCCTGGATGCAGGCCGTGATACAGTTGAGCTTGCTGTGCGAATTGAGCTTCTGGTCCTGCACCGCCGGATCGCCGCGCCGGACATGGACGGTAAACAGGCGGATGCCATTCTCGACGGTGCTCGGCAGCGCTTCCTTATATTCCGGGATGATTACGACCGTCGCGGGCGAAATCACCACGCGCGGGTCCTGATAAGGGGTCGAGCGGATGCCCCGGGTGACCATCAGGCGGATATGGACGCCTTCCTGATCGCTCATGTCGTTGGCGCTGATCGTCTCGTAAAGCCGTTCCGTGAGTTCCTGCCGCGATATGCCGATATCCATCGCGATCGCCTTTGCGCCCTCAAACAGGCGGTCGAGATGAGCGTCGAGAAAGGCAATTTTGCCGCGATGGACGCGCAGCCCTTCCCAGACACCGTCACCCAGCATGAAGCCGCTGTCGAAAACCGAAACCACGGCCTCGGCGCGCGGCGTCATCACGCCGTTGACATTGATAAGAATCGACTGGTTTCGGGGATCAGCGGTAAAGTCATGCGTGCCCTTAGCCATCGAATCTATCCCTTTGATTTGCCGAAATAATGGAGATGAACTTTACAATCTTTACAGTGTTAAAAGAAAAGAAACGCTCTGGTGCCGGGAGGGTCTGATTTTGGGATATTCTGAAGCGGAATAGTCGATCATTCATGGGCAACATGACTAGCGCAATCGCAGGTGTGTAGGAAAGCTTTTGTTCGCGTGTGGGTTTGGCACAGGCAAAAGCTTTTTCCCGCCGATTAATTCGAGACGATCGTACAGGAGATGGGCCCCTGCCTGCGCAGGGGCACGACCATGGCTGAAACTATCCGGGTGGTTTGTTCTCCGCCAGAGCAGCGTCCAGACGATCATGTCGGACTGTTCTGGACCCCGCCCTTCGGCGGGGAACTGTTTACAATTGACGCGCACCACGTCGCTCTCCCGTGAGGGAGAAGGTTGTGGAGGATTGGCAACTTGTTGCCTAGCCGGAGCTGGGTGAGGGTTTACTTCGCTTCGGGGTTGAGAACACCCTCATCCAACTGCGCCTAGCTTCGTTCCTCAGCAAGGCTACGTATCCTTCTCCCTCACGGGAGAAGGAATCACATGTGGAGAACCCGTTCATAAGCATCGAGCACGCTCTCGTGCATCATCTCACTCAGCGTTGGATGCGGGAAGACGGTGTTGATCAGTTCCGCCTCGGTGGTTTCCAGGGTCTTGCCGATTGTATAGCCCTGGATCAGTTCGGTCACTTCCGCACCAATCATATGCGCGCCAAGCAATTCGCCCGTCTTGGCGTCAAACACCGTCTTGATAAAGCCCTCGGTCTCGCCCAGCGCAATTGCCTTGCCGTTGCCGATAAACGGGAATTTACCGACCCTGACGTCATGGCCCGCCTCTTTCGCCTTCGCTTCGGTCAGGCCGACGCTGGCAATCTGCGGGTGGCAATAGGTGCAGCCGGGAATATTGTTCACGTCCATCGGATGTGGATGGCCATTCTTGCCCATGGATTTGGCGATGGCCTCCACAGCAATGACGCCTTCATGGCTCGCCTTGTGGGCCAGCCACGGTCCGGCGGTGCAGTCACCGATCGCGTAAATGCCTTCGACATTGGTCCGGCAATGGTCATCGGTCCTGATATGCGACCGTTCGTCGGGAGTTACGCCCAGTTGCTCCAGTCCGATGTCTTCGATATTGGGCATGATGCCCACGGCGACGATGACATGGCTGAAGTCATGGCTTTGGCTTTTGCCCTTGCTGTCCTCGATCTCCGCCTTGACGCCTTTGGCCCCGGCGTCAATGCTCTTCACACCGGCGCCGGTCATGATCGTCATACCCTGCTTTTTCAAAGACTTCTCGAGGAACTTTGAGATTTCCTCATCTTCCACCGGGACGATCCGGTCGAGCATTTCGACAACGGTCACCTCGACACCGATGTCGTTGTAGAAACTCGCAAATTCGATGCCGATCGCGCCCGAGCCGATGACCAGCAATTTCCTCGGCATTTCCGGCGGCGTCATGGCGTGGCGATAGGTCCAGATGCGCTTGCCGTCCGCCTTGGCAAAGGGAAGGTCGCGAGCGCGAGCACCGGTAGCGACAATGATATTCTGGGCAGTCAGTTCGGTCTCGCCGCTCTCGCCGGTCACGACGATCCTGTCCTTCGCAGTCAGTTTGCCCTCGCCCATGTGCACGTCGATCTTGTTCTTTTTCATCAGCCCGGTGACACCCTGGTTGAGCTGTTTGGCGACCCCGCGCGAGCGTTTGACAATGGCATCGAGATCGGCGCTGATCTTTTCCGCGACCAGACCATAGTCGGCCGCATGTTTCATATTGTGGAACACTTCCGCCGAGCGCAACAAGGCTTTGGTCGGGATGCAGCCCCAATTCAGACAGATGCCGCCGAGACTTTCGCGTTCAATGATGGCGGTTTTCAGACCAAGTTGCGCGGCGCGGATCGCCGCGACATAGCCACCGGGGCCGGAACCGAGGATGATGAGGTCGTAGGAGTTTGCCATTCTAAGTTTCCTGGGGAATTTCTGACGGGTTGTTATTTTCATCCACCGCTACAAAGGTATATTTTCCGGTCGCCGCCTTTATCATTTCCTCGCTATGCCGGTCGCGGCGATAGGCTTCGGTCTGGACCGTCATGGAACTGCGGCCGATCTTGATAAATTCAGCAAAGACGGATAGTTCATCGCCAATGCTCACAGGATGCATGAAGCGCAATTCGTCAGCACCGACGACCACCGATTTACGCTTGCTGTGCCGGGCCGCCAATGCGCCGCCGGCCTGGGCCATCTGGCCCATGAGCCAGCCACCAAAGGCGCTGCCGTATGGATTGCCTTCGGTCGGCATGACTATGGTGCGGATCGCCGGTGACATATTGTCAATGTCCATCAGGCAAGCATCCCCAGCGGATTTTCCACCGTTTCCTTGAACGCTTTCATAAACGCCGCCCCGGTGGCGCCGTCGATCGCGCGATGGTCAAAGCTGCCGGTCGCGGCCATGATCGTGGCGATCTGGACGCTGTCGTCGATGACCACCGGCTTCTTGATGCCGGCGCTGATCGCGAGGATCATGGCCTGCGGCGGATTGATCACCGCATCGAAGGTGGTGACACCGAACATGCCCATGTTGGACAGGCTGGCGGTGCCGCCCTGATATTCGTCCATCTGGAGCTTGCCGGCCTTGGCACGTTCGGCAAGGTCCTCCATTTCCATGGCAATGGTGCTGAGCGATTTGCTGTCGGCGCTCGTGATGATCGGCGTGATCAGACCGCCGGGGATGGCTACCGCCACCGAAATATCGGCGCGCTGGTAGCGGATCAAACTTTCCTCGGTGTAGCTGACATTGCTGTCCGGCACCTGCATCAGCGCCACCGCCTGCGCCTTGATCATCAGGTCATTGATCGACAATTTGATACCACGCGATTCCAGTGAAGCATTGAGTTCGCCGCGCAGTTTCAGCAGCTTGTCGATATTGACATCGATGCTGACGCGGTAGTGCGGGATGGACTGTTTTGCTTCGGTCAGTCGGCGGGCAATGGTCTTGCGCATGCTGGTGAGTTTTTCGGCGGTGTGCGGGATATCGAAACCGCTGGCGGGCGCTGGTTTCTGCTTGTCCTGTGCTTCGACAGGCTCAGCACCAACGGTTTTTTGTTCAGACCGTTCGCCCTGAGCTTGCCGAAGGGTTCCGCCTTCCGCAGCATCGATATCCGCCTTGATAATCCGCCCGCCGGGTCCGGAGCCGGTCAAAGCGGCCAGATCAACCCCCTTTTGCGCGGCCAGACGCCTGGCGAGGGGACTGACCTTCAAGCGGTCTCCGCTCGAATCTGTTGCCGGGGCCGCCCCAGTTTCGCGCCGGTCCGCTTCCCTATTGTCCACGCCATCGGCACCGCCGCCCTTGTCTTTCCCGCGGCGCTCGCTGGTCCGGCGGTCTTCCCTGGCTTCCGGCTCCGATTTTTCGGACTCTTGCTTTTGTGCTGGAGCAGGAGCTGCTTCCACATCATCAACATCTTCACCTTCTTCGGCGATGATGGCGATTACGTCACCGACCTTCACATTTTCGGTCCCTTCCGCAACGACAATTTTAGCGATCACCCCTTCGTCAATCGCCTCGAATTCCATGGTCGCCTTGTCGGTCTCGATCTCGGCCAGCAAATCCCCGGATGAAACGCTGTCTCCCTCCTTCACCAGCCACTTGGCAAGCATGCCTTCTTCCATTGTTGGTGAGAGCGCAGGCATTTGGAGATTGATGGGCATGGCCGGTTATCTTTCCTGAAAAAGTCCTGTTAACACTGCAAGCTGTCCAACATTGCAGCAATATCGTCAAGGGCAGTAGCTTGCCTTGCACGGGTTTTTATCGCAACAGGTGTTTCTGACGGAGCGAGGAGGGTTCATGCGTACGTATCTGGTGGTGATCGACGAGACCGACGAAGCGAGCATCGCGTTGCGCTTTGCCTCTCGCAGGGCGATGAAGACAAACAGCGCCCTGCATATTCTGGCGCTCGTGGAAAGCGAGGGTTTTGTGGCCTGGGGCGGGGTTCAGGCGACGCTCGAGGAAGAATCAAAGAGCCGGGCCGAAGCGCTGGTCTCAAGCGCCGCCGGCACCCTGTTCGATGAAACCGGCATCCGGCCTTCGATCACCGTCAAGCAGGGCAAGGGACCGAAAGTCGTTCGCGAGATGATGGGCGAGGTCGATGGTCTGGCCGCGCTGGTGCTCGGAGCGGCAGCAACCGGCGCGCCGGGACCGCTGGTCAGCCATTTTGCCGCCACCGAGGCAGGGTCACTACCCTGCCCGGTAATGGTTGTGCCCGGGTCCTTGACCAAGGAAGAGATTGACCGGCTAAGCTAGCGCGCTTTCTGCCAGTTCTCCGCGCGCCGGATAATCCTTTTCGAGGGCAAAATCGATGCCCTGCAGCAATTGGTCAAAAGGTGGTCGCGTGAAGGGCATGCTCTGGATGCTTGCCAGATAGAGGGTCTGGTCGGGCCGGATGAGGAACATGCCGGGCTCGGAAAAAATAGCCGGCTCCTTGCTATTGGGACGTCCCGAGGAAATATAGAGGCCCAGTTTGCGTGCCAGATCTTCCTCCATCCCATAACCTACAATCAGTTCATCGACACCCCAGTCTTCGACGGTCTGCTCGGCTCGATCCTTTTCGTCCATACTGATAGCGGCGACCGTTACATCACGCTCGGCGAAGTCGCCCAGATTGCGCTGGAGTTCCCGGAGTTGCATCTTGCATATCGGGCAATGGAGGCCGCGGTAAAAGACCAGCAGGGTGAAATTGTCACCGAGGCGCTGGCTCAGCTGAAACTGGCCGCCATCAACTGTTGGAACGGTGAATTCGGGGAAGGTCCGGGTTGGTAGAATATCAGGCATAGGGGGGATTCCTTTTCCATTAATAGGGTATACCCCTATCCCGGCCTAATGGTTGCCCTGCTACGACGAAGAATTACTTTCGACGGGGCTTGCCTTTGTTGCCGCGGAGATTGGCGGGACGCCCGGGCCTGCCTTTGCGATGCGGCTTGCCCTTGCTTTTGCGATAGGGTGCCGGACGGCTCGCCATATGATTGGCGCCCTCGGCCAGTTCGAACAACAGGCTGCCGGTCGCGGCATTGGCCTCGACCAGACGCAGTTCGATTTTCTGGCCGACATTATAGGTGGTGCCGCTATCCATGCCGGTAAGCTGTTGTTTCGCTTCGTCATAATCGAAACGCTCGGCCCCAAGCGTGCGCACCGGAACCAGACCATCACCGCCGAGATCCTCGACGGTGGCGAAAAATCCGAAATTCTGGACACCGGTGATCCGGCAGTTCAGGACCTCGCCGACCCGGTCCGCCAGATGCGCCGAGATATAGCGGTCAACGGTTTCCCATTCCGCCTTCATTGCCCGGCGCTCGAGCGTGGAAATTTTTTCCGAGATCAGCTCGAGACGCCCGGCTTCTTCTTTGCTCAGCCCCGAATATGCCGGGATCGCGCTATTTTTCGGTGCCGGCTGTTCGAGCTTGCAGGCGCTGACCAGGGCACGGTGGACGATCAGATCGGCATAGCGCCGGATCGGGCTGGTGAAATGGGCATAGCTACCCAGCGAGAGTCCGAAATGGCCCATATTGGTATGGCCGTAATAGGCCTGGGTCTGGCTGCGCAAAATCTGTTCCATGACCAGCGGTAGCAGCAATTCGTCATCGACCTGTTCGATCAGGCGATTGAACACGGCGGGCTTGATCACCTGCCCCATGGCAAAGCTCATATCGAAGCTTTTGAGATAATCTTTCAGCGCGATCAGTTTCTCCCGCGAGGGGGTTTCGTGGACGCGATAAATAACCGGAGATTTTTTCGATTCCAGCATACGGGCCGCCGCGACATTGGCGACGATCATATAGTCCTCGACCAGACGGTGCGCGTCCAGACGCTCGCGGATTGCTATCTCGACAATCTTGCCCTGATCGTCCAGTACCACCCGCTTTTCCGGGAGGTCGAGATTGAGCGGTTCGCGTAGGTCGCGCGCCCTGGCAAGCAGCTTCCAGCAGGCCCACAGAGGTTTCAGCGCGCTGTTTTTCAGGGGATGATCCAGTTTCCCGTCCATCGCTGCCTGCGCATCTTCATAGGCGATATTTCCGGCCAGCTTGACGATGGCCCGGGTAAAGCGCGATGCGATCACCTGACCTTTTGAGTCTATCGTAACATGACAGACGAGAGCTGCCCGCTCGACGCCCTGTTTCAGCGAACAGACATCGGTCGACAGCGCTTCCGGCAGCATGGGAACGACGCGGTCCGGAAAATAGACGCTGTTGCCGCGCTTATAGGCTTCGCGATCGAGCTTACTGCCCGATCGTACATAATAGGAAACATCGGCAATCGCGATCAGCGCTTTGTACCCGCCCTTGTTGTCGGAGCTGTCATCCGGTGCGGCCCAAATTGCGTCATCATGGTCGCGGGCATCCGCCGGATCGATGGCGACAATCGGAAGATGGCGCAGATCTTCGCGCTTCTCTTTTGAAATTTCCAGCTTGGTCGCCTGTTCGGCTTCCTCCGTCACGGCATCGGGAAAATGCAGCGGAATCTCGAATTTATGAATGGCGATCAGGCTGAACGATCTGGGAGCGAATGGATCGCCCAATATTTCCTTCACCCGCGCCTTGATCTCGGAGCCGCGCTTGAGCGGTTCGGCCAGCACCAGATTACCCGACTGCGCATCGCCCAATTCCAATATCGCGGTGCTGCGGCGGATCTTGCGATCGACAGGCTTCAGCCAATAGCGGTCGCGTTCGTCCTTTTCGACTATACCCAGGAGCATTTCGCTGCTCTGGGCGAGTTTCTTCATCAGAAAGGCAACATGTCCCTGCCCGCGTTCTTCGGTCCGCGCGAGTATCCGGTCGCCGATTGCCAGCGCAGCGCGGCGACCTTTTTCCTTGATCCTCAGCTTCGGAACGGGAGCACTGTCCGCTTCCCAGCGTTCCGGAATACCAATCGCTTCATTGCCGTCAATTTCGACGATCTTGAGCACGGTGACTTTGGGAAGGCCGCCCACCTTATGCAAGGCCCGACCCGGCTCGCCGGCGAGCAGTCCTTCTTTGGTCATGTCCTTGAGCAAGGCCTTGAGCGCGATCTTGTCCGGTCCCCGCAAGCCAAAGGCTTTTGATATCTCCCGCTTGCCGACCGACCGGTCCGAACGCTCAATAAAATCCAATATCTGCTTGCGCGTGGGAACCTGTTTCGGTTTGCGAGGCTTTTTGGGACCGGCCATCAATAAGCTTTGCCGATGATGATCCGCTCTACCGCGGGCTTGCCAGTGAAGATGCAAGGCCCGTCGACCGGCGTAGCATCAACCGGTACATTGCGGAAAGTCAACTTGAGCTTCTTGAGCCGCTCTTCGATAGCTTCCAGCTCATCGCCGGTCGCCTTGCTCCATTGCACTTCGAGCCAGCCCGGATATTTCTTGTTTTCACTGTAGAAACGCTCAACCTCCGACCATTCCAGCAAGCCGCGGGTAATATTGGCCTGCAGACGCGTATCGGCCTCAGCGTGCAGTTTGGACTGGATTTCCACCAGCAATGAAGGGATGTCGGGGATGAATTCATCCTTGGCGAGAAACTTCGTATCCAGTTTGCCGCTGTCCTGGTAAAGCGCGTCGCGGCGGATCATAGCAACCTTGTTATCTGCCATGTCACGCGGACCAATTTCCAAAATAACCGGTGCGCCTTTCTTGATCCAGGACCAGCGTTTGGTCTGGGTCTTTGCGCCGCTGATATCCAGCTTCACCCGAACCGGTTCGTCGAAGGCTCTGAGCTGAGCGATGTCCTTGGCAAGCGCCTTGCAATAATTGAGCACCTCTTCATCTTCCGGTTTGTCGCGGAGCATCGGCACGATTACCACCTGATAAGGTGCAATCAGCGGCGGCACGCGCATGCCATCATCGTCGCCGTGGGTCATGATGACACCACCGATCATCCGCGTCGATGTCCCCCAGCTGGTGGTATAGGCAAACTGGAATTCGCCCTCTTTGTCCTGAAAGCGGATATTCTGCGCCTTGCTGAAGGTCTGGCCGAGGAAGTGGCTGGTGCCAGCCTGCAGCGCCTTGCCGTCCTGCATCATGGCTTCGATCGAATAGGTGGCATCAGCGCCAGGAAATCGTTCGTTTTCAGGCTTTTCGCCCGCAACAACCGGCATTGCCAGCACGTCTTCAGAAAATTTGCGGTACAATTCCAATATGGTGAGCGTTTCTTCCATCGCTTCGGCCTTGGTGGCGTGGGCGGTGTGGCCTTCCTGCCAGAGAAATTCGCTGGTGCGCAGAAACATTCTTGTCCGCATTTCCCAGCGCACAACATTGGCCCACTGGTTGATCATCACCGGCAGGTCGCGCCAGCTTTGCACCCAGCGCGCAAAGGCCGTTCCAATGACGGTTTCGGAGGTCGGGCGAACCACGAGTGGCTCTTCCAGTTTTGCTTCCGGGTCAACCACCAGCCCGCCATCCTCGCCCTTCATCAACCGGTGATGGGTAACCACCGCCATTTCCTTGGCGAAGCCGTCGACATGCTCGGCCTCTTTCTCGAAATAGCTGAGCGGAATGAACAGCGGGAAATAACAGTTTTCATGACCGGCGGCCTTGATCCGCTGGTCCATCAGATATTGCACCCGTTCCCAGATGCCATAGCCCCAGGGCCGCATGACCATGCAGCCGCGGACGCCGGATTCCTCGGCAAGGTCGGCTTCGGCAATTACTTGCTGATACCATCCCGCGAAATCATCTTCCCGGGTGATTGAAAGAGCATTTTTCTTCACTAAGTTTTCCTGCGGATTATTGTTTGCCGGTGATCAGACGTCGAGCTTGTCAATCTTGGACTGGATATCGGCCAATTGTTTTTTCAGTTCCATGATTTCGATATCTTTTTCGGACTGTTCTTCTTTCGGCTCTTCGTCGGACTCATCCTGATTATTCTGGCCAAGGCGTAATGCCTTTTCGAACACACCGGCCAGAGGACTCGCCTTCAGAGCATTTTCAACCGCTTCCTGAAATTGTTTCTGGTTCTTTACTGCCATCTGGCCCAACGGGTTTTTATTGAGTGCCCCTTCGACCGCTTCCTGAAACTGTTTCTGATTTTTGCGGAAATTGTCCATCGACGCTTCCAGATAGGATGGCATCAGGGATTGCATGCTGTTGCCGTACATCGATATCAGCTGACGCAGAAAATTGACGGGCAGCATGTGCTTGCCGCTGCTTTCCTCGTCGACAATGATCTGGGTCAGGACATTATGGGTAATATCATCCCCGGTTTTGGCATCGACAACGACAAAGTCTTCGTCCTTGCGGGTCATATCGGCGAGAAAATCGAGGGTGATATAATTGGATGTCTGGGTATTATACAGGCGGCGATTGGCATATTTTTTTATGATAATCGGACCGTCCTGAATCTTTTTCTTCGACTTGGCCATATAAGCTCCCGAGGGGTTAGAAACACTGTAAGGTTGCGGGGATCTCTAACCGTTGTTTATTTGCATGTTGCACAAGCACTAAACCTATTTGTGCATTGCCGCAACTTCTGTTGTTATCCTGCATTTTTGCGCAACATTAATGTTTTGTGCAACTGCGTTAATGGCTGCTGTTTTTACAGACCTATGTCCATTGTCGCGCCAGCCGGGGGCCGAGGCCTGTGATCAGTTCATATTGCGACAGACCGGATTGGGCAGACGCAGTGACCAGATCATATTCGCAATCGATCCAGTCCCCCTCTTCAAGGTCGGGCGCCTCGGCAAGATCGACCGCGATCAGGTCCATTGAGACGCGACCGAGCACCGGCAGTTTTTGCCCATGATGCAGAAAAACACCCCTATTGGAAAAGCCGCGCAGATATCCGTCGGCATAGCCCATCGCCAATATGCCAATGTCATGCGAGCGGTTTGCAACATATTGGGCATTATAGCCAAGCTTGTCACCTTTGAGCAGCGAGCGGATCTGAAGAATTTCCACCTGCGGGACGGCGACCTGTTTGATGACGCCTTCCAACGCCGGGCGCTGAACACCGCCATAGAGCGACAGGCCGGGACGCGTGACATCGAAATGATAATCGCTGCCCAGCGCGATACCGGCGCTGTTGGCAAGGCTGGTCCGCTTGCCGGGCACGATTTCCAGCGCAGCTTTATATTGCGCCAGTTGTTCTTCATTCTGCGGCCCATCCTCATCAGCGGAAGCCAGGTGAGTCATCGCGATATCAATCGTCAGGCCGGAACAAAGATCGTCTCCGAGATCCGCCAGATTGATCCCCAACCGGTTCATCCCGCTGTTGATCATGATATCGCAGGGCCTGCCCGATGCTTTCCAGCGAGCAACCTGTTTAGGGCTGTTGAGTACCGGCTTCGCCGGGGATTGCAGTGCAAAGGGCATATCCAGCAACCGCACACCGTTGAGTACGGACACTGAGGCCTTGCCGGCAGTCAGATCTTCAATCTCCCGCGCTTCCTGCCAATTCGCGACAAAGAAGTCGGCGCATCCTGTCGCCAGCAATTTCTGCACAACGTCGCGCACGCCCAGACCATAAGCATTGGCCTTTACCGCAGCGCCCGCCCGGGCTTTGCCCGACAAGCGGTCGAGATTGCGCCAGTTTGCGACCAGTGCGTCGGAATCGAGCTTTATCGTCGCGGTGGGCGGTATGATCGGTTTGCTGTCATCCATCGGCTAGTCGATAGGATCTTTATCGAGGTTCGTCGAGAGCCGCTTCGGGGTCATCGGGTATGCCCCACCACGCAACCAGGACTCCGAATGCGACGACGCCCCATGTGTACCAGAGGCCGGCATAGATATCGCCTGATCGCGCAACAATATATCCGGCGATCAGAGGCAGGAAGCCACCCAGATAGCCTGCCCCGATATGATAGGGTATCGACATTGAACTGTAACGGATTTTAGCCGGAAACATTTCAGCCAGCAGCGCTGCAACGGATCCGTAGGTCAAGGCGCTCAAGCCACCCAAAACCAGCAAAATTGCGACGATCCCCAATATGCTCATCATGCCCGGTTGCTGTTTGGCAAAGTTATAGCCGTAGATGGCAAGCGAATCGCGGATACCGCTACTCCGGGCATCGCCATCCTTGAGCCATGCGGGATCAATGGCGATCGCGTTGTTGCCGGCGGTCAGGCTCAGTTCACTGGCGTCGGTAAGCGTGTACGAAACACCCGCGGATGTCAGGGTTTCGAGAATTTTACCGCAATCGCTCTGCTCCCGGCTGAATAGTTCGGCAAAAGGGTCTGTACTACAGGCACTGCCGGCGACCCGGACCGGATTTGCCCGGGCCGCTTCCGTCAGTCCGGGATTGGCGAGTTGGCCCAGTCCCCAGAATGCCGGAAATAACAATAGCAACGAGAGCAGAGCACCAACGACAATCGGTTTCTTGCGGCCGACTCTGTCGGACCATTTGCCGACCAGAAGATAGAAGGACATGGCAATCAGACCCGAGACAAATAATATGATGTCGACGGTCCGGGCTTCCATGTTCATCGGTCCTCGCAGGAACGACATGCCGGAGAAAAAGGCCGTGTACCAGATGGTTGTCAATATGCCTGTAATACCGAAAAGAGCGACAAAAATGCGCTTCTTGTTTCCCGGATAGGTAAAGCTTTCGACAAAAGGATTGCCCGCGGTTTCACCCGCGGCTTTCATCGCCCGAAAGACAGGGCTTTCATTGAGTTTCAGCCGCATCCAAAGCGATATTGCAAGCAGGATGATCGACAGGAGAAACGGTACCCGCCAGCCCCAGTCGTTAAATGCCTGTTCCGGAATCAGGAAACGGCAGGCCAGAATAACGCCGATCGACAAGACAAATCCGCCAGCAACGCTCGCCTGGATAAAGCTGGTATAATATCCGCGCTTGCTGGTTGGGGCATGTTCCGCAACATAAATGGCTGCGCCGCCATATTCACCACCGAGCGCCAGGCCCTGCAATATCCGCAGGAAGATCACAATCAGCGGGGCCGCCAGCCCGATGGTCGCTGCGCTCGGAATCAATCCGACCCCCGCGGTTGCAATGCCCATCAGGGTGACCGTGACGAGGAACGTATATTTGCGCCCCAGCTTGTCGCCAAGAAAACCAAAAAGAATTGCGCCGACAGGACGGAAGCCGAAGCCGATGGCAAAAGTCGCCCATACCATGAGAATTTCTAGCGTTGGGTTTCCACTGGGAAAAAAAGTTGGCCCGATGATATAAAATAACGTGCCGTAGATGAAGAAGTCATACCATTCGAAGATGGTGCCGGCAGATGATGCCGCGATGACCAGACGGATTTCCTTTGCCGTCGGTTCGCGTTGTCCCGCGATTGCGGCTTCACTGGCCATAGATTGCCCTCCCCCAGGCGACTCGTTTATTCCAGTTCGAGTATCACGGCATCAACGGCAAGGCTATCGCCTTGCGCCGCTTCTATCGACTTCACGACGCCATTTTTCCCCGCGCGGAGTATATTTTCCATCTTCATCGCCTCGACGACTGCCAATGGCTGACCCTCGACAACGGTTTCACCTTCGCCGACATGGAGCGCGACGAGCAGACCGGGCATCGGGCACAGCAGATATTTTGAGAGATCGGGCGGGGTTTTCTCAATCATGTGCACAGTGTGCTGCGCGACATGGGCAGGCAGGATGCGGGCCATGTGAGTTGCACCATGGCTGTTGAGCGCGAAACCATCGGCGGTCCTGGCTATTTTGACCGACAGCGGCTTGCCCGCTACTTCGGCGAGGATCAGGCTGTCGCCCGGCGTATATTCGGTCGACAGATCCACTTCCACGCCATCAACCGTGATTTCCTCTTCGGATACCGACACGGCCATGATCTTGTCACCGATCTTGACCTGCCATTCCGATGGCGGATCGAGGCGCTTGCCGAGCTGATTGTCGACCCGGCGTGCGCGGTCGGCGTGGGCTGTCGCGACAAAAGCACCGATGGCGGCGAGATTGTTCAGCAACTCGTCGGATGCCGGAGCACCCTGGAAACCGTCGGGATATTCCTCGGCGATGAAATTGGTGGTGATATTGCCTTCGCGAAAACGCTCGTGCTGCATCAGCGCCGAGAGGAAATCGATATTGTGACCCGGGCCCTGCAATTCAAAGCGATTGAGCGCGTCGATCTGGCGGTCGATCGCCTCGATGCGGGTTTCGCCGTAGGTGATCAGCTTGGCGATCATCGGATCGTAGAAGATCGAGACCTCGCCGCCTTCAGCAACGCCATCATCAACGCGGATGTCCCGTGACCCGTTCGTGTCGAGCGCAGTCGAGACACCGGATTCGTCAAGCTTCTCGACTTCGCTCGAAGCGAACGGAGCTTGCCGGAACTGCGCTGCGGGCGGCCGATATTTGACCAGACGACCGCTGGAGGGCAGAAAACCGCGATAAGGGTCTTCAGCATAGACCCTATTTTCAACCGCCCAACCGGTGAGTGTGACCTCGTCCTGGGTCAGCGGCAGTTTCTCGCCATAGGCGACGCGGATCATCTGTTCGACCAGATCGAGACCGGTGATATATTCGGTGACCGGATGCTCGACCTGGAGACGGGTGTTCATCTCGAGAAAATAGAAGCTCTTGTCGGCACCGACGATCAGCTCGACCGTCCCGGCGCTGTAATAGCCGACGGCCTGCGACAGAGCGACGGCCTGTTCGCCCATTTTCTTGCGCATTTCGGGATCGACAAAGGGTGATGGCGCTTCCTCGACGACCTTCTGGTGGCGCCGCTGGATCGAGCATTCGCGCTCGCCGAGATAGATGACATTGCCATGTTTGTCGCCGAGCACCTGGATTTCGATATGGCGCGGCTGCTCGATGAATTTCTCGATAAACACGCGGTCATCGCCGAAGCTGGCCAGACCTTCACGCTTGGTCGCTTCAAAGCCTTCGTGGACGTCATTTTCGTTCCACGCGAGGCGCATGCCCTTGCCACCGCCGCCGGCGCTGGCCTTCATCATTACGGGATAGCCGATTTCCGACGAAATGCGCACGGCATGTTCGGTATCATCAATCTCGCCAATATGACCAGGAACAACGCTGACCCCGGCTTTTTCAGCCAGTTTCTTGGACTCGATCTTGTCGCCCATCGCCGCGATGGCGTTGATCGGCGGCCCGATAAAGGCGATGCCATTGTCATCGAGCTGCTGGGCAAAGCTGGTCCGTTCGGAGAGAAAGCCGTAGCCGGGATGAACCGCTTCGGCGCCGGTTTCCTTGCAGGCAGCGATGATCTTGTCCGCGATCAGATAGGATTCGGCCGCAGGTGATGGACCGATATGAACTGCCTCGTCCGCCATCTTGACATGCGGCGAGCGCGCATCGGCGTCGGAATAGACGGCAACCGTCTTGATCCCCATTTTCTGGGCAGTGCGGATGACCCGGCAGGCGATTTCGCCGCGGTTGGCGATCAGGATTTTTTTGAACATTAATTTGGCTCAATCATTTTTTGAAGTTGATCAGTTCTTTGCTTGGTAAGTTCAGTTTTGCAAAGATTATGGATTAAGAGGCGGATGGAGCCGCCGCGATAGGCATCCGACACTGCTTCGCAATGTTTAGCTCGGTACGAAAGCCCGGCCCGCTGTGCTTCCAATAATTTCTGGAAGTAACCACCTTCCTTGCCATTCTTCTTCGCCCATTCATCACTGGATTTTTTATGCTCGGCAACTCTGCCCCATTGCCCGTTTAGCTCTTCGTCCGCAGCATCGAATTCTCGGCCAGAACAGATGTTTAGATCCAATTGTGTCAGTGGATCTTTGCAATCAGTTTGTGGTTGAACCAGAAGCAATAGCGGAAAGAAAATCACTCAGCCGCCTCCAACCGCTGCTCGGCTTCCATTGGAACCAGTCCCAACTTCGCAAACAGCGTCTCGTCCGCATCATCACCGGCATTGCCGGTGGTCAGCAATTTGTCGCCGGTGAAAATACTGTTGGCACCAGCGAGGAAACACAAGGCCTGGGTGCTTTCCGACATGCTTTCACGGCCAGCAGACAAGCGCACCATCGAGGCGGGCATGGTGATACGGGCCACGGCTATCGTGCGGACAAATTCAATGTCGTCGATCTTCGCCAGCGGCGTGTCGGCGAGCATATCGCCGAGCACGGTGCCCTTGACCGGCACCAGCGCGTTGACCGGCACACTCTCGGGGTGCCTCGGCAGGGTTGCTAGCGCATGGACAAATCCAACCCGGTCTGCGCGAGTTTCGCCCATGCCGACGATACCGCCGGAGCAGACGTTGATGCCGCCGTTCCTGACATTCTCCAGCGTTTCGAGCCGATCCTCGAAAGTGCGGGTAGTGATCACCTTCTCGTAATGTTCGGGCGAGGTATCGATATTGTGATTATAATAATCGAGCCCTGCATCCGCGAGCATTTTGGACTGTTTCTCGGTCAGCATGCCCAAGGTCATGCAGGTCTCCATACCCATCTGGCGAACGCCCTGCACCATCTCGATGATCGCCGGCATGTCGCGATCCTTGGGGTTGCGCCACGCCGCGCCCATGCAGAAGCGCGACGAGCCGCGATCCTTGGCCTGCGCCGCCGACTGCAGCACGCTGCGGACATCGAGCAGTTTTTCCGCCTTCAGCCCGCTTTCGGCATGGGCCGACTGGTTGCAATAGCCGCAATCTTCCGGGCATCCGCCAGTCTTTATCGACAGCAGGGTCGAAAGCTGCACCTCGCCCGCCTTGTGATTGGCGCGGTGGACGGTTGCCGCCTGGAACACGAGATCGTCGAACGGCAGGTCGAAGAGGGCCGCGATTTCCTCGCGCGTCCAGTCATTGCGGACCGCGTTTCCCTGCGCAGGCAGGGACCCATCTCGGGCATTTTCGTCCGGACGCTGTGGCGGGAGATGGGCACCTGCCTGCGCAGGTGCACTGCGACTGTGTGTATCAGTCATTCGAAATCTCCGTTTGCACTGAGCTTGTCGAAGTGTGGTTCTCCCGCTCATCCTTCGACAGGCTCAGGACGAACGTATCTTCATTCATCACGTGACTCATTCCGCAGCTTCCTCCTGGGGAGGCATGTTGTGCCCCAGCAATCTCAGTATGTCTGCCGCACATTCCACAATATTGCTGCCCGGTCCATAGATTCCGACGACACCGCTCTTGCGCAGAAAATCGTAATCCTGTGGGGGGATAACACCGCCGGCAAAAATCTTTATATCGCTGTGCCCGGCCTCCTTCAGGATATTGATCAGTTCCGGGATCAACGTCTTGTGCCCCGCTGCCAGGCTCGAGGCGCCGACCGCATCAACCCCTTCGGAAAGCGCCAGATCGGCGGTTTCGCGCGGGGTCTGGAATAGTGGTCCCGATACAACGTCGAAGCCCATATCGGTAAACGCGCTCGACACGATATTGGCACCGCGGTCATGACCGTCCTGACCCATTTTTGCGACCAGGATTTTCGGCTTGCGGCCGAGGCGCTGGGAAACGGCGTCGACGCCGTCGATCACCATCGCATAGCGGGCATCGCCTTCGTACGCCTTGCCATAGATACCCTTGACCGGTGTCGGGCGGGTTTCGTAGCGGCCGAAAACCGCTTCCATGGCGTCAGAAATTTCGCCGAGCGAAGCGCGTTTCCGCGCCGCATCAACTGCGAGAGCCAACACATTTCCGGCGCCCCTCGCACCTTCGGTCAATGCTTTGAGCGCCGTCTGACAGGCCGCTTCGTCACGATCAGCCCGCATTTTCTCGAGCCGCGCGATCTGGCCCTGCCGGACCTTCGCATTGTCGATATCGAGCGTATCCATGCCGTCTTCTTCGGCGAGGCGATATTTGTTGACCCCGACGATCACCGCGTCGCCCTTGTCGACGGCGGCCTGGCGTGCTGCAGCCGCTTCCTCGATCATCGCCTTTGGCCAGCCATCGGCAACCGCCTTGGCCATGCCGCCCTCGGCATCGACCCGTTTGATAATTTCCCAGGCTTTCTCGACCAGTTCGTCGGTCAGCGCCTCGACATAATAGCTGCCGCCGAGCGGATCGACGACCTTGGTAATCCCGGCCTCTTCCTGCAGCACAATCTGGGTGTTGCGGGCGATGCGGGCGGAAAAATCGGTGGGTAGCGCGATCGCTTCGTCGAGTGCGTTTGTGTGCAACGATTGCGTGCCACCCAATGTCGCGGCCATCGCCTCGATCGTGGTGCGGATCACGTTGTTGTAGGGATCCTGTTCGGTCAGCGATACGCCAGACGTCTGGCAATGGGTGCGGAGCATCTTGGATCGTTCGGATTTCGCCCCGAGATCGGTCATCACAAGGTGCCAAAGGTGTCGCGCAGCGCGGAGCTTGGCCACTTCCATGAAGAAGTTCATACCAATTCCGAAGAAAAAGCTCAAACGCCCTGCAAATGCGTCAATATCTAGCCCGGTTTCCATCGCCGATTGGGCATATTCCTTGCCGTCGGCGATGGTGAAGGCCAGTTCCTGCACAGCCGTCGCGCCGGCTTCGTGCATATGATAGCCGGAGATCGAAATGCTGTTGAACTTCGGCATATGCTCGGATGTATAAGCGATGATGTCCGACACAATCCGCATGCTCGGCGCGGGCGGATAGATATAGGTGTTGCGGACCATGAACTCTTTCAGGATATCGTTCTGGATGGTTCCCGACAGCTTGTCCTGCGAAACCCCCTGCTCTTCTGCCGCGATGATATAGAAAGCGAGACACGGGATCACCGCGCCGTTCATCGTCATCGACACCGACATTTCGTCGAGCGGAATCTGGTCGAACAGGATTTTCATATCCTCGACGCTGTCGATCGCGACGCCGGCCTTGCCGACATCACCGACAACCCGGGGATGATCACTGTCATAGCCGCGGTGCGTCGCGAGATCAAAGGCTACCGAAAGACCCTTTTGCCCCGCCGCCAGATTGCGGCGATAGAAAGCGTTGGATTCCTCGGCGGTCGAAAAGCCCGCATATTGACGGATCGTCCAGGGACGCCCGGCATACATTGATGCCTTGACGCCACGGGTAAACGGACCGAAGCCGGGCAGACCGGGATCAATTCCCTTTCCGCTGGCGTCTTCGGCCGTGTACAGCGGCTTGACGGCGATGCCTTCCGGCGTTTGCCAGGTCAGGTCACGGCCCTTGACTTCCTTGTCGGCCAGTTCCTGCCAGTCCTTGATCGTCGGTTTGTCGGTCATATCATTCTCACTCGTCATCCCAGCGAAGGCTGGGATATATCCCCCCGTTCCTTTATGAACAAATATCGGTTTGGGCTCCAGTCTTCGCTGGAGAGACAGTTCACTCTCCCTTGAACTCGGCCTTGCGCTTTTGCAGAAAGGACATCGCCCCTTCCCTCGCATCTCCGCTATCCCCGGCAATCCGCTGGCCTTCTGCCTCGTGCAGCAATGCTGTGGCATAATCGCACTCCAGCGCTTCCGCCAGGTTTTTGCGCATGATACCCAGCGCCACCGTCGGACCGCCGGCCAGCCGATTGGCGAGAGCCATGGCTTCGTCCATCAGCGCTTCCGGTTCCACAACCTTGTGGATGGCACCCCATTCCAGCGCCTTGGCAGCCGGCAATTTTTCACCCAGCATCATCATCTCGGTTGCCCGCGCCTTGCCAACCAGACGGGTCAGCATCCAGCTGGCACCGCCATCGGGCACCAGTCCGATATTGACAAAAGCTTGCAGGAAGTAGGCGTTCTCGCTGGCGACAACAAAATCCGGCGCCAGTGCGATGGAACAGCCCACACCGGCAGCGGGACCGTTGACGGCGCTGATCGTCGGGATAGGCAGCTTGTGCAGTTTGAGCAGCATTGGGTTATAATGGCGAGTCAGCGCCTTGTAGCTGCCCTGCCCGCCGGAAATCTCGCTATCGCGGCCGCCCTGCAAGTCGGCACCGGAGCAGAAACCCTTGCCTTCGCCGGTGATGACCAGGACCCTAGCATCGCCGAGATGATCCATCGCGTTGTTGATATCGTCCGCCATATCCAGCGAGCAGGCATTGAGCCGGTCCGGCTTGTTCAATGTGATGACGGCGATCTGGTCGTTAATCTCGAACTTGATGTTTTCGAATTTCATATACTGTCCCTCTTTTCCCTCTCCCTTGAGGGAGAGGGTTGTGAAAACTTGGCAGCTTGCTGCCTAGTTGTAGCTGGGTGAGGGTGCGCTCCCTTTCGAGTGCTGAGCACCCTCATCCAACTTCGGCTAGCTTCCTGCGTCAGCAAGCCTGCGTATCCTTCTCCCTCACGGGAGAAGGCGTATTCCTTCTAACTAATGCCCTTCTGGCATTTCCATAATCTCGGTCAGCATCCCGCCCATATCCTTGGGATGGACAAAAAAGATAAGCGTACCGTGCGCGCCGATACGCGGTTCACCGAGTACGCGCTTGCCCATCGCTTCGAACTCGCCCTTCGCGGCGTGTATATCGGGCACCTCGAAACAGACATGATGCTGCCCGCCGAGCGGATTTTTTGCCAGCCATTTGCCAACCGCACTGTCAGCCTCGGTCGGCTGCAGCAATTCGACCTGCGTGCCTGCGGTGCCGTCCTCGCCCGGCGTGTTGACGAAGCAGACCCGCACTTTCTGCGATTCCAGCACAAATGGTTCGGTGATGTCCGTGGCCCCCATGATATCACGATAAAAGGCGATCGAGGCGTCGAGATCGGGTGTTGCCACACCGACATGGTTCATTCTTCCCAGTTTCATTTAATGCTTCTCTCCATGCGGTATAAATTTGTGCACCAGCGGCGCAATTCCGGCTCCAACGACCACCCCAAGTATCCCTGACAAGAGGGCAAAGGCAATCCCGCCGATCATGAGGCTTGCCGACGACGGGAACAAGCCGACCAGAGGATGTGAAATCACTTCGATTACATGTTCCGGCCAGTGCCACCCCAGTGCAGCCAGATTGTGCACCAGCAAGCCGCCGCCGACCCAGGCCATGGCGAGCGTACCGATAATCGAGAGACTGGTCAGCAGTTTCGGCATTGCTTTTACCAACCCGCGGCCAAAGGCCGCAATTGCCCCTTCATTTTCTGTAGCGAGATGCAGACCGATATCGTCCATCTTCACGATCAGCGCGACCGCGCCATAAACAGCGATGGTGATAACGATGCCGATCAGCGCCAATATGATTGCCTGCTGCCACCAGTTTTGAGTGGTGATCTCCGAGAGGGCGATGGCCATGATCTCTCCCGACAGAATCAGATCGGTCCGGATCGCGCCGGAAACCATTTGCTCTTCCCGGCCATGGCCTTCGACAATGGCAGGTTGATCGTGCTTGGTCGTCTCGTCGACGCGACACCATTCGAGCACCTTTTCAGCGGCTTCGTAACAGAGAAACAGGCCACCAAAGACAAGGATCGCCGGGATCAGAAACGGCGCGAATTGTCCGAGCAGCACCGCTGCGGGGAGCAGGAAGAGCAGTTTGTTCCTGAAAGAACCTTTGGTAATTTTCCAGATCATCGGCAATTCGCGCGACGGATCAAAACCGGTTACATAGGTCGGCGTAACCGCAGCGTCGTCGATCACCACGCCAGCCGATTTGGTACCGGCACGCGCGGCGGCGGCACCGATATCGTCAACCGAGGCGGCAGCAACTTTTGCGATCGCAGCGACGTCGTCGAGAAGGGCTACTAATCCCGTTGGCATATTTCTCTCTTAAGGGGCAATTGCACCACAGTTGGTTTCCACTTCACTTCCAATGATATTCACAATCATCACTTCGTGAAATAAGCTCCCTGTCGGTCGTCCTCGCCAATAGAATCTATCATCGCCTTCACGGCCAATCTCATGTCGAAAACCTGCTCTAGCCATTTCTTCGAAAATTGTTTGATTATCTTCCAAACCGTCTTCCACATAGCTCTTTAACCACTCCTGCCTGTCAGGATAGGGGTGGCGCGAAAATGCTTGCCTCAACGGAGAGTCCTTTGGGGGCATGTTAACCGGCAGCCACGGTATCCATCGAAACATTTGAGCACGTCCTCACAACGGAATATTATCATGCTTCTTCCACGGGTTCTCCAGCTGCTTGTTGCGCAGCTTCCGTAACCCGAGAGCCACCCGGCGCCGGGTGCTATGCGGCAAGATCACCTCGTCGATAAAGCCCTTTTGCGCCGCAATAAACGGGTTGGCGAAGCGGGCTTCATATTCGGCGGTACGTTCGGCAATCTCTTCTTCGGTCTTGCCGCGGAAGATGATTTCGACCGCGCCCTTTGCGCCCATCACCGCGATTTCGGCGGTCGGCCAGGCATAGTTGAGATCACCGCGCAAATGCTTGGACGCCATCACGTCATAGGCGCCGCCGTAGGCCTTGCGGGTGATGATGGTGATTTTCGGCACGGTCGCTTCGGCATAGGCGAACAGCAGTTTCGCGCCGTGCTTGATGATGCCGTTATGCTCCTGGCTGGTGCCGGGCAGGAAGCCGGGGACATCGACCAGGGTCACAATCGGAATATTGAACGCATCGCAATAGCGGACAAAGCGTGCCGCTTTTTTCGACGCGTTGATGTCGAGGCAGCCGGCCAGTACCATTGGCTGGTTCGCCACCACGCCAACCGTCGCGCCTTCCATCCGGCCAAAGCCGCAGATGATATTGCTGGCATGGGCGGGCTGGACTTCAAAGAAATCGCCCTCGTCGACCATCTTGCGGATGACCTCGTGCATGTCATAGGGCTGATTGGCATTGTCAGGGATCAAAGTATCGAGGCTTTCCTCAAGCCGGTCCCACGGATCGGCGGTGGGCCGTTCCGGCACCTCCTCGCGGTTGGACAATGGCATGAAGTCGATAAAATCGCGCGCCGCAAGCAGCGCCTCGATGTCATTTTCATAAGCGACATCAGCAACGCTGGTTTTGGTCGTGTGGGTCACCGCTCCGCCCAGTTCCTCCTGCGTGACAATCTCGTTGGTCACGGTCTTGACCACATCCGGGCCGGTTACGAACATATAGCTGCTGTCCTTCACCATGAAGATGAAGTCGGTCATCGCCGGCGAATAGACCGCGCCGCCGGCACAGGGTCCCATAATCAGGCTGAGCTGCGGGATGACGCCGCTGGCCAGCACATTGCGCTGGAACACGTCGGCATAGCCGCCGAGCGAGGCCACGCCTTCCTGAATCCGCGCGCCGCCGCTGTCGTTGATGCCGATCACCGGAGCGCCGACTTTCATCGCATTGTCGAGGACCTTGCAGATTTTCTCGGCATGACGTTCGGAAAGTGAACCGCCGAAGACGGTAAAATCCTGGGAAAAGACGAAGACCAGCCGACCGTTGATCGTACCGGAACCCGTGACAACGCCATCGCCGGGAATATGCTGCTGATCCATGCCGAAATCGACACAATTATGCTCGACATACATGTCGATTTCTTCGAAACTGCCCTCGTCGAGCAAAATCTCGATCCGTTCGCGCGCGGTCAGCTTGCCCTTGGCATGCTGGCTATCAATCCGTTTCTGCCCGCCGCCAAGCAGGGCTTCTGCGCGTTTGGCTTCCAATTGTGCGATAATGTCAGACATTCAACCCCCGGCTGTGAATCACTAGATGCGATATGCCCTAGTCAAAGAGCAGCCGGTTAGGCAATCGTCAATTGTATTTTAATTGAACAATTAAATTACTTCTGAAACCAACCGTTCCGTAGCGGCACGGCGGCACAGCTTAGTTCGGCAGGATTTTCAATCGATCATGATTATTCAATCAAAATGTCTGCAAGCAAGAAGCGCCGGGCAAACGTATGACTCTAATCATCTGTTTGCCTGGATCCAAAGCGAGCCTCAAACATGGGGGCTACGTCCTCAGAATAGAATAAAACTTCCTTGGGACTATATCTCCAGGCCGTGCGATGCTCCGGATAGCCAATCACCATTTCGTTCTTCAGCCCGTCGCTGCCATATTTTTCAGCCATCGCAGCAACGATCCGGTCCTGATCATCTTCATCCACCAAGATCCAAACCAGTTGAAGTCGATCGTCTGCAAATATAAATTCGGCAAGCCGTGGCTCGCCCATATAGTTGAACCCCTGACAGTCGATTTGTTGATGAGATTCTTTGGCAATTGGTATCTGCGGTGGCGAGAAGCTACGCAAGTCCATCTGCGAACAGTCGGCAGCCAAGGCTTTCTGGATATCCGCAACCGACGAACCGAATGTGATTGAATCAGGCTTTGCTACGTCAAGGACCGTTGCGTGCGTACCGGACAGCAATGCGGCTATTGCAATAGTAGCGAAAAACGATGTCATCTGCTGGCCCTCCGGGTTTAATGAAAGAAGCAGCTATAGTGTATTAATACACTAATGCAATGAAATAATGATCATCGCTTTCGTTGGCACATCGGTTAGCGGACAATCTGCATTGACCCTATTTGAATAATACCAGTTCCTCTGCCATGCTGGGATGCAGTGCGACCGTGTCATCAAACGCCTGCTTGGTGAGTCCCGCTTTCACTGCAATCGCCGCCGCCTGCAATATTTCGGGTGCATCGGGGCCGATCATGTGCAGGCCGAGAATTTTCTCGGTCGGATGCTCCACAATCATCTTGTAGAGGCTGCGCTCCGGCCGATCGGCAAAAACATTCCGCATCGCCCGGAAATCGGAAGAATAGACCTTGATATTGCCATATTGCTCGCGCGCTTCGCCTTCGGTCAGCCCAACCGACGCTATCGGTGGCTGGGAAAAAACCGCCGACGGTATATTGTCATAGTCAATTGTATGCGGACTGCCGCCAAAGACGGTATCCGCAAAAGCCTGCCCCTCCCGGATGGCAACCGGAGTCAACTGGACGCGGTCCGTTACATCCCCCACGGCATAGATATTCTCAACATTGGTCTGGCTATAGTCATCGACGATGATGGCGCCCCTGTCGTTTGTATCAACGCCGGCTTTTTCAAGGCCGAGGCCTTCGATTTTGGGCCGTCGTCCGGTCGCGGCGAGAACCACATCGGCGCGAACCGGCGCACTCTCGCCATCCATGTAGACATCCAGCGCGCCGTCCTCGCGCTCTTCGATCTTGTCGAAGGTGCAGTTGAACTTATAATTGACCCCTTTCGCGAGCGAAATCTGGATCAACCGGTCGCGGACGCTTTCGTCATAGCCGCGCAGGATGATGTCAGTGCGGTTCACTACCGTGACATCGCTGCCCAGCCCGTTGAAGATACCGGCGAATTCATTGGCAATATAACCGCCACCGGCAATGATGATCGTTTCGGGCAGTTTCTCGAGATGGAACATATCGTTCGAAGTCGACATATGCTCGCTGCCCGGGAAATCGGCTACGGCTGGCCACGCCCCGACGGCGATCAGTATATATTTCGCGGTCACGGTCTTGCCACCGGCCAGCTTGATCTCGTGCGGTCCCGTAAGTTCTGCGCGTTCGAGAATGATCTCGACGCCGTGGTTTTGCAACGTGTCGGTATAGGCATTGTTCAGCCGGTCCACGTCCTTGAGCACATGGTCGCGCAGTCTCGGCCAGTCAAATTTGGCATTTTCCCAGGTCCAGCCAAAATTTTTGCCGTCTTCCAGATCTTCGGAAAAATGGGAACCGTAAACCAGCAGCTTCTTGGGCACACAGCCGCGGATAACGCACGTCCCGCCTACCCGGTATTCTTCCGCCACTGCCACTTTTGCGCCATAGGATGCCGAGACCCGCGCTGCCCGCGTTCCCCCGGAACCTGCCCCGATAACAAACAGGTCGTAATCATATTCTGCCATCTATATTTCCTTGTTGTCAGGGACCGAAGGCCCGCTTTTTCAGTGCTTCGGTCGACGCGTCCAATCGGTTACCGTCGTCGGCCGCCAGCCTGCCCGCCATTTGCTTGCCCAGTTCCACCCCGAATTGGTCGAACGGATTGATATCGAGCAAAACCGCATTCACAAAAGTGCGATGCTCGTAAAATGCCAGCAGCGCACCCAGTGTTTGTGCTTCCAGGTTTTCCAGTAAGAGAGTCACCGAGGGTCTGTCACCCGGATAATTTCGATGACTGTCATCGGATTTCTTGCCGGCCATGAGCGCAGCGCCCTGCGCAAAGCAATTCAGCAACAGGCCCTGATGGTGGGCCGGGTCCAGGGAATCGCCCGGTTCGATGACCGCGAGAAACTCTACCGGCACCAGATGGGTGCCCTGATGGAGCAACTGGAACACCGCATGCTGGGCATCGGTACCGACGCCGCCCCATATGATCGGACTCGATTGCAGTTGAAGCGGCTCACCGTCCAGCGTCACCGATTTGCCGTTGCTCTCCATTTCGAGTTGCTGAAGATAATCGGGTAGCAGGTTCAAACGCTCGTCATAGGCAAATACAGCGCGGGTTTCACAGCCGCGGACCTGTGCATAATATTGATCGGCAAAGGCGGCGAGGACCGGCATATTCTTGTCCCAGGGGGCATTCTGGAAATGCTGGTCCATTTCGGCTGCCCCCGCCAGCAAATCCTCGAACATTTCATATCCCAGCGCCAGCGCAACGCTGAAACTGATCGAGGACCATAGGGAATAGCGCCCCCCGACCGTTTCGGAAAACGGCAATATGCGGGTTTCATCGACGCCCCATTCCACCGCCTGTTCGGGAGCGGCGGTCAAGGCCACCACCTGTCCGAGCGGATCGGCGACGCCCTGCTCCCGCATCCAGTCGAGCACCGAGCCGGCGTTGAGCAACGTTTCTGCGGTGGTGAAAGTCTTGGACGCAATAACGAGCAGAGTCCTGCTGGCATCATAGCGCTCGAGCACCGGTTCGAGGGCAGCGCCATCAATATTGGAGACCACCGTCAGTTCATATTGCTCATCGCCAAGTTTCAGCGCCTGATGCAGCATCTTGGGACCCAGCGCCGACCCGCCGATCCCCAGATGGATGATCTGTGTGAATTCGCCAAGAGCGCCGGCATCAATGGCCTCGATCAGGCTTTTCATACGCTGGTGCAGCGCGTACGCGTTGTCTACGCTTGCCGGGTTTCCCGTACCACGTTCCGCGCTATGTTCTGCCGCCCGGCCCTCGCTGACATTGATCGGCTCTCCGGACAGCAAAGCATCCACTTTCGCTGATAGTTCCATATCAACAGCCAGTTTTTGAAATGCCTGAACAGCAGCCTCGTCGAGATGGGTTTTCGAAAAATCAAAATAGATGCCCACTTGCTCGAATCCAAAATGGGCAACCCGATTGTCATCCTGGTCAAAGAGCATGGCCAGCGCAACCCGGGGAAGCGCTTTGATGGTCTGCCATTGGTTTGAAGTCATTCAGTCATCCGATCTCTAGATTGTAAATTACATGCACCCGCTGACGGCTCTGCCCTATCCGTCCGGCAGGCCGGTCTCAAGTTCAAAATGGCGCTATCAAGACTATGCATGAAATCTTGACGCCGCCGCCAATGTCAGCGAAGGGGCGCCATGGCGCGAGATAAAGCAGAACGATCTGAAACGCGGGACTTCGTCGCGTTCCTTGTAAAACTTGCCCTGTTCATCCTGATATTGCGCAGTTTCATCGTTTCGCCATTCAATATTCCATCGGAGTCGATGCAACCGCGTCTGGTTGTCGGTGACTATCTGCTGGTCGCAAAATGGCCCTATGGATTCTCCAATTACAGCCTGCCCTTCAATGTGTCCCTGTTTCCCGGACGCGTGTTACCCCAGCCACCCAAGCCGGGCGATGTCGTGGTATTCAAGGCTCCGCCAAACGCGCGCGATGATTATATCAAGCGGGTGATTGCCCTGTCAGGTGACATCGTTCAGGTCACCAAGGGAGTAGTCTCGATCAACGGAACACCCGCCGAACGTAAAAGGATTGAGGATTTTGAGCATCTGGTGACACCGAATAGCCCCTGTTACCGCGACGAGTTTGAATCGCCGGGAGCAGAGGGTGGAACCATCTGCCGCTATCCCCAGTTTCAGGAAACATTGCCAAATGGTGTGACCTACCGCATTTTGGATATTTACGAAGATTCCGAAGGCGACAATACAGAAGCGTTCATAGTACCGGATGGTTATATGTTTCTGATGGGCGACAACCGGGACCGCAGCGCCGACAGCCGGTTTCCTGCAGCAGAGGGGCATGCCATCGGAATGGTCCCACAGGCAAATCTGGTCGGCCGCGCTCTGGTTACGGTTTTTTCTACCGACGGCTCGGCCGAATGGATAAAACCCTGGACCTGGATTACGGCAGCGCGATGGCAACGGATCGGAGAAGGGTTTTGAATCGCCCGGACTTTCTCGACTGGATTGCCGAAATAACCAGCGAACAGCCCTTGTCGCCGAAGCTCTATATCAGGGCGGCAACTCACGGCAGTCATGGGGAAAAGGACTATCAGCGGCTCGAGTTTCTGGGCGACCGGGTACTGGGGCTGGTTATCGCGGACCATCTCTATCACCAGTTCCCGGAAGAGCCGGAAGGGCAATTGTCACAGCGTCTCAACGGGCTGGTATCCGGTCCGGTGTGCGGCGAAATCGCAAGGCATATCGGCGTTGGCGATCATATTCTGCTTGGAAAACAGGCACGGGATGATGGCGCGCGACAGAGCGTTAAAGTTTTGGGGGACGTCATGGAATCCCTGATCGGTGCGGTCTATCTCGACCATGGTATGGAGGCCGCTCGCAGCTTTATACTGCGTCACTGGGAGAGCCGCATTTCGGCAACCGTCGCTGATGTCAGGCACCCCAAATCCGCGTTGCAGGAGTGGGCCGCGGCCAATAATCGCAAGATCCCGGAATATGAACTGATCGAAAAATCCGGACCGCACCACGACTTGAAATTCACCGTTCGATTGAGCGTTCACAATATTGGCGAGGTCGAGGCGACTGCATCTGCTATTCAAGCCGCCGAGACCGAAGCGGCAAAGAAATTTCTGGAAAAATTCACATGACTCAAAAATGCGGCGTCGTAGCCTTGATTGGTGCACCCAATGCGGGCAAATCGACCCTGATCAATGCATTGGTCGGACAGAAGGTGGCGATCACCAGTTCCAAACCGCAAACCACCCGGACGCGGCTGCTGGGTATCGCGCTCGAAGCAGAAACACAGCTTTTGCTGGTCGATACCCCGGGCATATTTGAACCGCACCGCCGCCTCGATCGGGCGATGGTGTCAGCCGCTTGGGAAGGCGCCGAAGATGCCGATATTATCGTGATGCTGGTCGATGCGAGGGCGGGACTTGGTGCGAAGGTCACGTCGATAGTGGAACGGATCAAGCATCGTTCGGAAAAGACGATCCTCGTGATGAACAAGGTCGACATTGCCGCAAAGGACAAGATGCTCGGTCATGTCGTCAAGCTGCACGAACTGGCCGATTTTGATGAAACATTTTTTGTCAGTGCAAAAACCGGTGACGGACTCGAAGAGCTGAAATCCTATCTGGTGCAGGCGATGCCCGAAGGCCCGTGGCATTTTCCCGCCGATCAGGTTTCGGATGCCAGCGAACGCATATTGGCTGCGGAAATTACCCGCGAGCAGGTGTTCCGGCAACTCCATGCGGAGCTGCCTTATGCGACCGCTATCGCGATGGAACAATATAAGGAGCGGCCCGACGGCTCGCTCGAGATTCACCAGCAAATCCTGGTCGAGAAGGCCAGCCAGAAAGCGATCATCCTCGGCAAGGGCGGTCACCAGATCAAGGAAATAGGCGCGAAAGCCCGTGCAGAGCTTGCCGGCATATTGGGCAAACCCGTCCACCTCTATCTTCACGTCAAGGTCAGCGCGAACTGGGATGAGGACAGAAGCCTGTATCAGGATATGGGACTGGACTGGGTCAAGTAGGTTCTTTTGCCGGGTCCTTGGCCATTTCATCAACGAAAGCCCCCTTGGGGCCGGCTTGAAAATTGATCGTTTTGGAGTAGAATGCAAACCCGGTCGACAAACCGGGGGGATGACTAATGGCAAATGACCAATCACCAGATCATATCATGCAGATTGGTATGGGTTTCTGGGCTTCCAAAACCCTCTTAAGCGCCGTCGAACTTGGTGTCTTTTCTATTTTGGCTAGCGGACCCAGAACAGGCGCGGAACTGGAAACCGAACTCGGTTTGCATCCACGAGCCACTTTTGACTTTCTCGACACGCTTTTGTCTCTGGGACTGCTTGAACGAGAAGGCACCGGTGAGTCTGCTATCTATTCAAATACCCCGGACACCGCTCTGTTCCTCGATAAGGCCAGTCCGCAATATATCGGTGGCATGCTGGAGATGGCCAATGCACGCCTTTACCATTTTTGGAGAGATCTCACCCCTGCCCTCAAATCTGGCAAGCCGCAGAACGAGACGAAAGATGATGGCACACCCATGTTCGACGAGCTCTATTCGGACCCAGAAAGGCTAGAGCAGTTCATGGATGCCATGAGCGGTATTTCCGCTGGAAACTTTGCCGCTTTTGCCGAGAAGTTCGATTTTTCCCGATATCGGACCCATGTAGATATTGGCGGAGCAGCCGGTTTGCTTTCGACAATGATCGTAAACCACAATCCGAACATAAGCAGTATGACCTGTGACCTTCCCACCGTGACGAGGATTGCTGCCGCCCGGATTGCTACGCACAATCTGGAGGATCGAATAGAAGCCGCTCCTGTCGATTTTTTCACCGATGAGTTCCCCAAAGCCGATATAGTGACGATGGGGATGATCCTTCACGACTGGAATCTTGCGAACAAAAAAATGCTGATCGCCAAAGCTTTTCGCGCGTTGCCCGAGGGGGGCGCTTTTGCGGCCATCGAAAACATCATTGACGATGATCGCCGGGATAATGCCTTTGGTTTGATGATGTCGCTCAACATGCTGATAGAATTTGGTGAAGCTTTTGACTTTACCGGCGCACAATTTGAAGAATGGTGCACCGAAGCAGGCTTCAGCAGAGTAGAAATTATCCCCCTTCTCGGCCCTGCCAGTGCGGCAGTGGCTTACAAATAGCGGATTGGCAATTTCTCTTCAGACCAAGCCCGCCCAATAGTGGCGAGCATTAACAGTCTGTCAAAATGCAGCATTCCCTTTATTTCGCTTTAGCCTTTGTAGGTGCTTTCTTGACCGCAGGTTTCTTTTTCGTAGACGTTTTTTTCTTCGCAGCCGGTTTCTTCCTGGCCGCTGCCTTTTTCTTTGGTGCGGCTTTCTTGGCCCGTTTTTTCGCCGGACCTTTGGCAGCGCGGTCATCGATCAGTTGCGCCGCTTCTTCCAGTGTCAGCTGATCCTTGTCGACCGTTTTCGGCAAGGATGCATTGGTCGTTCCATCGGTGACATAGGGGCCGTAGCGGCCATCCATCAGCTTGATCTCGGTCTCGGTCCGCGGATGCTTGCCCATGATCTTGAGCGGTTCCATCTTGCCGCGGCCTCGGCCACCACCATTTTTCGCCGCATCAGCCAATTTGGCGACGGCAGCGTTCATGCCGATTTCGAAAACTTCAAGCGTATTCTCAAGCTTCGCCGATTTGCCATTGTGGCTGAGATAGGGGCCGTAGCGACCGATTTGCGCTGTCACCGGTTCGCTGGTTTCGGGATGGATGCCGACTTCGCGTGGCAGAGAAAGAAGTTTGACGGCCCATTCAAGCCCGAAATCTTCCGCCGGAATATCCTTTGGGATCGAAGAGCGTTTGGCCTCTTTGCCCTCGCCCTTTTCCACATAGGGTCCGAAACGGCCTACTTTTTTTGTGATTTTTTCATCGCTATCGGGATCAACGCCCAGTTCCTGCGGGCCTTCATCCTCGTCGGCATTGGCGCCGCCACCCTGCGCAAAGCGCCGGGTGAATTTGCATTCCGGATAGTTGGAACAGGCAACAAACGCACCGAACCGACCGCCACGCAAGGCCAGCCTGCCTTCGTTACAACGAGGGCAGAGCCGGGGATCGCTGCCGTCTTCCTTTTCCGGGAAGAGATAGGGTTCGAGAAATATATCCAGCTCTGCGGTTACCTCGGAAGGCATTTTTTCCATCACTTCAGCGGTCTTGGGTTTGAAATCGTGCCAGAAGGCTTCCAAAATGGCCTGCCATTGGGCGCGTCCGCCGCTGATTTCATCGAGATCGTCTTCCAGACCGGCGGTATAGTCATAGGCGACATAGCGATCGAAAAACCGTTCAAGGAATCCGGTCAGCAGGCGCCCGCTTTCCTCAGCGAAGAACCGGTTCTTCTCGATCCGGACATAGGCGCGGTCTTTCAGCGTCTTGATGATCGACGCATAGGTCGACGGCCGTCCGATCCCCAATTCCTCCATCTTCTTGACCAGACTGGCTTCGCTATAGCGCGGCGGTGGCTGGGTGAAATGCTGGGTGGCGTCAACGGATTTCTTGGCCGGACTGTCGCCCTTGGACATCGCCGGCAGCAAACCACTGTCCTCATCTTTGTCGTCGTCCCGCCCTTCCTCGTAAAGCGCAAGGAATCCCGGAAATTTGACAACCTGTCCGTTGGCTCTCAGACCGGTTTTGCCGGTACCATCAAGCATTTCCACGGTTGTGCGTTCGAGCCGGGCCGAGGCCATCTGGCTGGCCATCGCCCGCTTCAGGATGAGATCATAGAGTTTTGCATGGTCGCCGCTGCCGACGGTTCTTTTGGTGAAACTGGTCGGACGAATGGCCTCATGCGCTTCCTGGGCATTTTTGGCCTTGGTCTTGTAGACCCGCGGGCTGTCCGGAATATAGCTGGCATCATAGCGGTCCGCGATCGCCTTGCGCGCTGCCGAAATGGCGCTGCCATCCATCTGGACGCCGTCGGTCCGCATATAGGTGATGGCGCCATCTTCATAAAGCTGCTGGGCAATGCGCATCGTATGACTGGCGGAATAGCCAAGTTTGCGGGCGGCTTCCTGCTGCAAGGTCGAAGTGGTAAACGGCGGCGGCGGATTGCGGGTAAGCGGCTTGGTTTCAATCGATTCAACCGTGAACAGGCCGTTTTCGACAGCGGTCTTTGCCTGCATGGCCTGCGCTTCGTCGGCCAAATCCATCTTGCCGAGCTTCGTGCCTTCATGGATCGTCAGACGTGCTTCAAAGGCCTGACCGCCCTGCTCCATCTCGGCAGTAACCGACCAATATTCCTGCGGTCTGAACGCCTCGATTTCGCGTTCCCGTTCGACGATCAGCTTGAGCGAAACCGATTGCACACGACCCGCCGACTTGGCCCCTGGCAGCTTGCGCCACAATACCGGCGACAGGGTAAACCCAACCAGATAATCCAGCGCCCGGCGGGCGCGATAGGCGTCGATCAGATCCTCGTCCAGGGCACGCGGATGCGCCATGGCGTCGGTCACGGCGGCCTTGGTAATCGCGTTGAACGTGACCCGGTCGACCTTCTCGGGTAGCGCCTTTTTCTTGCGCAAGACTTCCAGGACATGCCAGCTGATCGCTTCCCCTTCGCGGTCAGGGTCGGTCGCGAGGATCAGACGCGTGGCCTTTTTCGATTCGTCGGCAATCGCCTTGAGCTGCTTGGCCTTGTCGGGATAGTTCTGCCAGGTCATGGCAAATCCATCGTCCGGATCGACCGAGCCATCCTTGGGTGGAAGGTCGCGAATATGGCCGTAGGACGCCAATACCTTGAAATCCGATCCCAGATATTTTTCGATGGTTTTGGCCTTGGCGGGCGACTCAACAATAACTAGCTGCATATGTTCCGATTTTCGTTTTTCTCACGTATACGCGCGAGGCTGTGACAGGGATTGGGCACAGGTCAAGGCCCTGATTGAAGTTTTTTGTCAATGGCGGTGAATATTCAGCCAGTAGCGCAGCATTCAGTTCGACAGGCTGACCCGAGCACCAGCATGGCGCGCCAGGCGTCCGGCGAGATCCAGTTCGAGCAGCGCCAACTGCACCGAAGCCGGGGACAGACCGGACTGCCGGACGAGCTCGTCGACAGCCACGGGAGTGGTGCTGAGCAGGTTCAACAGCGGCTCGCGATCCAGGCCGCTGATCTCCGCAGGATCGGATTCGCGAATATCCGAGAATTTACAATTGTCCGGAATTTCGTCGCTTCGGTTCAAAGATTCCGCCCGATCGTCGAAATGGCAGATCAATTCCAGAACATCGTCGGCCGCCTGGACCAGATTTGCCCCTTCGCGGATCAGAATGTTGCAACCCCGTGATCGCGGGTCAAGCGGCGAACCGGGGATGGCCATGACCTGTCGTCCAGCCTCCGCCGCCAGTCTCGCCGTGATCAGCGAACCGGAACGTGGCGCTGCTTCCACAACGACCGTGCCTCTCGCCAAGCCCGCGATGATCCGGTTCCGATAAGGGAAATGCCTCGCCCGGGGTTCCGTTCCCGGCGGCTGTTCTGCCAGCAACAGCCCGCGCTCCGCTATCGTCCGCTGGATTTCTTCGTTTTCCGGGGGATAAAAGACATCCAGACCGCCCGCAACGACCGCAATTGTCGCCTTTCCCACGGAACCCTGATGGGCAGCGGTATCAATGCCTTTCGCCAGTCCCGAGACGATCGAGATACCCGCCTCAACCAAACTGTTGGCCAGGTCCCGGGCAAAGCGGCAGGCAGCAGCCGAAGCATTTCGTGCGCCAACGATGGCGACCATCGGTTTTTCCAGAAGCTCAAGCCGACCTTTGCAGATCAAGGCCGGTGGTGGATTGCCAAGCTCTGCCAGCAAGGCCGGATAAGCGGGGTCATCGAGAAACAGAAACCGCCCGCCCAGATTGTGAACCGCCTTCATTTCAGCATCAACCTGCTTCGGGTCGGCAATTCGTGGCACCTTTCCACCAGCCCGTCTGGCCAAGTCCGGAATAGCCTCCAGCGCACGTGCTGCAGATCCAAATCTCGTGATCATTTGCCGGTAGGTAACAGGCCCGATATTTTCGGAACGGAGCAGCCGGAGCCGGTCAAACGCTGCCTGGCTTTCTGCCATCCACTTCAAGCCCTTTTCGATGCCCCTATTTTCGGTTCTTCACCCGCGATCAGCCGCTCGATATTGGAGCGATGTTTCCACAGTACCAACAGGGCCAGACCGATAAACATGGGCATCATGGCATATTCTCCCAGGACAAAGGCCGATATCGGCACCGATATCGCGGCAAGCATTCCTCCTACTGATGAATAGCGCCACAGCGCAAGCGAACCGAGCCATGTGACCGCAAATATCAACCCCGCCATCGGGATCAGGGCGGTCACAACGCCGAGCAAGGTCGCGACGCCTTTGCCGCCAACAAATCTGAGCCAGACGGGGTAGAGATGACCGAGGAACGCCCCGAGTCCGGCCAGAACGCCGAGTCCATCGGAAATCTGCAAGGCAAGATAGACGGCAGCATATCCTTTCCCGATATCCAGCAGCAGGGTGAGGGCTGCAAGCGCCTTGTTCCCCGAGCGCAATACATTGGTAGCGCCGATATTACCGGATCCCGTTTTGCGCAGATCACCGCCACCGGTCACGCGGGTCAACAGAAGGCCAAAGGGGATTGAGCCCAGCAGATAGCCGAACAATAACGCCAATATTGGTTCTATCCACATGGACTGCACTGAAATTACCCCTTGTCCCTTTCGCGCTATATTCACAGTCGTTCATGAGCAAGCATTTCATCCAAAAAAACGGCCAAGGTCAAGCGCCTGTCGGACGAACCGAAGCGGTTGCCGTTGCCACGCAATAATGGCAATGGGCAAAGCATGACCGACGCACAGATTACGAAATGCCCTCCCCTGTTGTTTTTCGATACCGGCGTCGGGGGGCTCTCGGTATTGCGCGAGACCATAAAATTGCTGCCCCATGCACCGATTGTCTACGCCGCTGATTATGCCGGCCTGCCCTATGGAATGAAGTCAGAAGCCGAGCTGGCAGCGCGCGTTCCGGCGCTGCTCGGACGACTCGTCGAACGCTACAAGCCGATATTGGCAACCATTGCTTGCAACACCGCCTCGACGATTGCTCTCGATCATGTCCGGTCGGCTTTGAATATTCCGGTCGTCGGCACCGTGCCAGCGATCAAGCCAGCCAGTATCTTGACCAAGACCGGGGTTATCGGGCTGCTGGGGACCCGGGCAACGATCCGGCAGCCTTATGTCGACAGACTGGCCGCTGATTTTGCATCCGACAAGATATTGCTCCGCCATGCCGCGCCCGAACTCGTCTATGCCGCAGAAGCCAAATTGCGAGGAGAGACGCCCGATGCGGACGTGATCGAAGAGGCTATCTCGGGACTGATAAGCCAGACCGGGGGCGAGAAGATAGACACGGTCATTCTCGCCTGCACCCATTTTCCGCTGTTGCTGGACGAATTGTCCAAGGCAGCACAAAGACCGATTCAGTTTATTGATGGCGCGCAAGGCATTGCCCGCCGGATTGCCTATCTGACAAAAGATACAGCATGGCCCAGCGGAAAACGCGACGGAATATTTGTTACCACGGGGCAGCTTGCCGATATCGAACCCTATCGACCGGCTATCGGCCAATATGGTATAACTCGGTTCCAAACCCTCTAAGCCTATGACGAACATATCTTATTGCGAGTGGTTAGCGCTGGAAATTTGCGGGAAAGGCCGCTAAGGGCCATTTCAGGACGACCGCAAGAACAGATTTGACGCAGGATTTGGTGCATAGTGGATTACGACAAGATTTTTTCGCAAGCGATTGACCGGCTGCATGCCGAAGGCCGCTATCGGGTATTCATCGACATTTTGCGCAACAAGGGTTCGTTCCCCAATGCCCGCTGTTTCGCGCATCACAACGGTCCGCAGCCGGTTACAGTCTGGTGTTCGAATGATTATCTGGCGATGGGCCAGCATCCCGATGTGATCGTCGCGATGGAAGATGCGTTGCACGATGTCGGAGCCGGCTCAGGCGGCACCCGCAACATCGGCGGAAACACGCACTATCATATCCAGTTGGAGCGGGAACTGGCCGATTGGCACAGCAAGTCCGGCGCGCTGCTCTTCACTTCCGGTTATGTGTCGAACGAAGCGACCCTTGCAACGCTCACAAAAATCCTGCCGGGCTGCATAATTTATTCCGACGAGCTGAATCACGCCTCGATGATTGCCGGGATCAAGAACAGCGGCTGTGAAAAGCGGGTTTTCCGGCACAACGATCTGGACCATCTGGAAGAATTATTGGCCGCCGAGGATCCGGAAGCGCCCAAGCTGATTGCCTTTGAAAGCATCTATTCCATGGACGGCGATATCGCGCCGTTGCACGCCATCTGCGATCTGGCGGACAAATATAACGCGCTCACCTATTGCGATGAAGTCCACGCCGTCGGCATGTACGGCAAACGCGGTGGCGGCATATCCGAGCGCGATTCCGCCGCCGACCGGATAACGATCATCGAGGGGACGCTGGCCAAGGCCGTCGGTGTCATGGGTGGCTATATTGCCGCTGACCAGAAGATCGTCGATGTGATCCGGTCCTATGCGCCCGGCTTCATCTTCACGACCAGCCTCTCGCCTGTTTTGGTGGCCGGTGCGCTGGCCAGCATCCGTCACCTCAAACAGTCGAGCGCGGAACGCGACGGTCAACAGGCCGCGGCCCAGACGCTCAAGGACCTGTTTGCGGATGCCGGATTGCCGGTAATGGATTCATCAACCCATATCGTTCCACTTCTGGTAGGCGATCCGGTCAAGGCCAAGAAAATCAGCGATATATTGCTCGCCGAATATGGTGTCTATGTGCAGCCGATCAACTATCCCACCGTGCCGCGCGGCACCGAGCGCCTACGGTTCACGCCCGGCCCGGCCCATAGCGAAGCGATGATGAAAGACCTGTCCAAAGCGCTCGTCGAAATCTGGAGCCGAATGGATCTGGAACGGGCGATCGCGGCCTAGAAGGGCTATTCGGCGATCATTCTCTGGCCGCTTTTGACATTTAAATCAGGATGCCACCTTCCAGACTTTACACCGGGACGCGCTTTTTATTTCCGTGACCTTTGCTGCAAACCATTATATTTCCTGTCTTTTTCATCGACGGCACCGTTTCGAGTGTGACCTTCCACACGGACATGCAAGTCGCGGCAATATTGCGGGCGGGCGTAAGATATCGCTGTATTTAATCCAAACTGTCAAAGAGCCTGTTCCGACGTTGCCGAACGATGGTCGAGAAAGATACCCGATCAGGGTGGGTGTAGGAAAGAACAATCAGGCTCTAACCACCCGCGATGATTTTCGCATATAGCTGCTTGTCGACATTCCCGCCGGACAGCGTGATCGCGGTGCCATCGGTTGCCTTCACCTTGCCGGCCAATATCGCCGCCAGCGCAACCGCGCCGCCCGGTTCGACGACCAGATGCAGTTTCTCGAAGGCGACGCGCATCGCGTGATGCACTTCATCGGCGGAAACGGCGACACCTTTGGCCCTGCGATTCCGCAATATATCAAAGGTGATCGGAGCCACCCGCAGCGTTTGCAGCGCATCGCAATCGGTGGCGGGCGGATTCTTTTCCACCGGCACGATAGTTCCGCCTTCCAGCGACCGCGTCATGTCATCCCAGCCTTCCGGCTCGACAACCACGATTCCTGCTTCCGGATTGGCAAGCGCCGACCCGCTGGCCAGACCGCCACCGCCACAACAGGCGACGATCTGATCGGGTTCTGAACCGGTTTGCGCGAACATCTGCTTGCGAATTTCAAGACCGCAACTGCCCTGCCCTTCGACGATCCAGGGATCATCGAAACTGGGCACCACCACCGCACCGGTCTTGCGCGCGATATCATCGGCCAACTGCTCACGAGACCCGTTCATCCGGTCGTAGGTGACAATGTCGGCACCCAGCGCCCGGGTGTTCGCCAGCTTGGCCTGCGGGGCATCTTCGGGCATGATGATGGTAGCGGGGATACCGAGCCTGCGGGCGGCCCAGGCGACGCCCTGTGCGTGATTGCCGCTGGAGAAAGCCACGACGCCGCGCTTGCGCTGATCGTCGGTCAGATCGGTCAGCCGGTGCCAGCCGCCGCGTATCTTGAATGCGCCGATCGGTTGCAGACACTCGGCCTTGCACCAGATTGTTGTGCCGTCGATTTCCAGTGGCAATAGCGGTGTAGCGGGCAGGATGGCAGCTATTTTCTCCGCCGCTCTTTCGACCCCCGCCAGAGTTGGTTGCCGGTCCGGGTCCATCAGGTATTGCTCTGTCATACTCTCTCCCTATATGCGGGTCTTACATTTCTCCAGCATTTAGAGTGGAATTCATGGGCAAAATATTGGTGATTGGCGCAGGCGGCGTCAGTTCGGTGGCGGTGCATAAAATGGCACAGCTGATAGCGGCGGGCAGCGGACCTTTTACCGAGATTTTGTTGGCCAGTCGGACTTTGTCGAAATGCGAAGCGATTGCCGGCTCGGTCAAGCAACGCACCGGTGTGGACATCAGGACAGCACAGATTGATGCCGATGATGTGCCCGCGCTGACGGCGCTGATCGAGCAGGAGAAACCTGATCTGGTGGTCAATCTTGCCCTGCCCTATCAGGACCTGCCAATCATGGATGCCTGCCTGGCGACCAAGACCGACTATCTCGACACGGCCAATTACGAACCGCGGGACGAGGCGAAGTTCGAATATAAGTGGCAGTGGGATTATCAGGACCGGTTCAAGGATGCGGGGATCATGGCGTTGCTCGGCTCCGGCTTTGATCCCGGGGTTACCAGCGTGTTCACCTGCTGGCTGAAAAAACATCATTTCGACCGGATCGACACGCTCGATATTCTCGACTGCAACGGCGGCGACCACGGCCAGCATTTTGCAACCAACTTCAATCCCGAGATCAATATCCGGGAAGTCACCGCCAATTCGCGGCACTGGGAAAACGGCCAATGGGTCGAGGGTCCGCCGCTGACCCACAAGCAGGAATTCGACTTCGAGGCGGTCGGCCCGAAGAACATGTATCTGATGTATCACGAGGAAATCGAAAGCCTCAAGACCCATCTCCCCGAAATCCAGCGGATTCGCTTCTGGATGACCTTCGGCGATGCCTATCTGACCCATCTCGAAGTGCTGCAGAATGTCGGTATGACGCGGATCGATCCGGTGATGTACGACGGCCGCGAGATCATCCCACTGCAATTTCTGAAAGCGGTGTTGCCGGAACCGGCGAGTCTGGGTGAGACAACCAAGGGCAATACCAATATCGGGGTGATCGCGACGGGTGAGAAAGACGGCGTACAGAAGACACTCTATGTCAAGAATATCTGCAGCCACGAAGCGGCGTTCGAGGAAACCGGCAATCAGGGCGTGAGCTATACCACCGGCGTCCCGGCGATGATCGGCGCGGCGATGATGCTGTCCGGGCAGTGGGGCGGCGAAGGGGTTTTCAATATGGAACAGTTCGATCCGGACCCGTTCATGGAGATGCTGAACCAGCATGGTCTGCCGTGGACATTGGAAGAATTGGAAGCACCTTTGGCCTTCTGAGATGGAGACCAAGGCTGGCGATCCCGGCGCTTTTGCGCATTTTGATTTGACCCGGGTACCCTCGCCCGCCTTTGTTGTCGACGAGGTTGCCATCCGCCGGAATCTGGAGATTCTGGCGGACATCAGGGATCGTTCCGGTACCAGGATACTCCTGGCACTGAAGGCCCTTTCGATGTGGTCGCTGGCGCCGCTGATCGATGAATATCTCGACGGCTATTGCGCGTCGGGCCTGTGGGAAGCACGCCTCGCAAAAGAGTGTTTCAATGGACCGATCAGCACCTATTCTCCCGCCTACAAGGCGGATGAACTGGCGGAGATATGCGGTATTTCACAGCATATCACCTTCAATAATCCGGCGCAGATCGAGCGATGGAAAAAGCATTCTATTCAGAATATTGCACTCGATAACTCAGAAATTGGTTTAAGAATAAATCCCGAGATCGCGCTGGGCGAGACTGAAAAATACGATCCCAGCCAGGCGCACAGCCGTCTGGGCTTTCCGATCAGCCAATTGAAGGCCGAACATTTCGAACATTTGTCAGGCATTCATTTCCACAATTTGTGCGAACAGGGTTTCGATGCGCTCCAACGGACGTGGGAAAAAGTAGAGCCGGTTATCGCGGCACATTACGGCACGCTCAAATGGATCAATCTCGGCGGCGGCCATCATATCACGCGCGACGATTATGACCGGGAAGCACTGGTTGAATTTCTCGTCGACTTGAAAGCTAAATCCGGGTGCGACATCTATCTCGAGCCGGGAGAAGCGGTGGCGCTGGACGCCGGAATATTGGTCGGCGAAATACTCGATATTTTCGACAACGGCATGCCGGTTGCCATCACCGATATCTCCGCAACCTGCCATATGCCGGACGTTATCGAAGCGCCCTATCGCCCGGCCATGTTGCACGAGTGTGATGAAGGCACAGCTATCCGCCTCGGCGGGCCCAGCTGTCTGGCCGGCGATATTATCGGCGATTATCTCCTGCCCGATGATCCGCATATCGGACAGCGGATCGCCTTTCTCGATCAGGCGCATTATTCGATGGTCAAAACCAACACGTTTAACGGCGTGCCGCTGCCCTCGATCTGGCTGTGGAACAGCGAAACCGATATGCTGAAATGTGTCAAAACTTTCGATTGGACGGCATTTCGGGACCGGTTGAGCTAGAAAATTGCCGATTTCGGTGATTTCTCGACAGGTGGGTCTTTACATGATGGTAAACCGACCATATATCCGCGCTTCGCTGCCCCAAGGCCGCTTGCGAATCCGCAAGGCAGCTCAATCGATCTAAACCGCTAGGGGGTCCCTTGAGTTGCACCATTATCATGATGCTGAGGAGCTAACGAGGGCTCTCAGTCCCGATATTCCAGTTTTGCTGAACCGGCCGCACGCAGCGCGGCGCGCGGCGCGTTATTTTGTCGAGCAGTTTCCCGGCAAGGCGCTCTATGCCGTGAAGGCGAATCCGTCACCTGCGCTGCTGCAGCTATTGTGGGAAGAAGGCGTGACCCATTTCGACGTGGCGTCGATTGACGAGGTCCGTCTGGTCCGCTCGTCATTGCCCGATGCAACGCTCTGCTACATGAACCCGGTCAAACAACTCGCCTCGATTCGGGAAGCCTATCGCGATCATGGCGTGCGGATTTTTTCCCTCGACAGCCTCGAAGAACTGGAAAAAATCGAACTGGGCACCGAGAATGCCGAAGACCTGACACTGTGCGTACGGATCCGGGTCGCGTCGGAATTTGCCGAGATCAGCCTCGCGTCCAAGTTTGGAATCGATGTCGATGAATCGGCAGAATTGCTGCAACGCGCGCGGCAGACCGCCGACAGTCTCGGTATCTGCTTCCATGTCGGCAGCCAGGCGATGACGCCGCTCGCCTTTGTTCATGCTCTGGAACGCGTTCGTACGGCTATTGTAGGCGCTTCGGTAACCGTCGACATCGTCAATGTCGGCGGCGGTTTTCCCTCAATCTATCCCGATCTGGAGCCGGTTTCGCTCAATCATTATTTTACCGCCATCGACCGCACCTTCGAGGATCTGCCGATCAGCTATTCCGCCGAACTCTGGTGCGAGCCTGGTCGCGCGCTGTCGGCCGAATACAGCTCGCTGGTGGTCAAGGTGGAGCGGCGCCGCGGCAACGAGCTGTATATCAATGACGGCGCTTACGGCACCCTGTTCGATGCCGCCCATATCGGGTGGCGTTTTCCGGTACGCCAGATCGGCGCCGATGAGGATGACGGGATAACCACCGGTTTCAGCTTCTACGGTCCAACCTGTGATGACATGGATTTCATGGCCGGCCCCTTTGTCCTGCCCGACAGTATCAAGGCCGGGGACTATGTCGAGATTGGCATGCTCGGTGCCTATGGTTCGGCGATGCGAACCAAGTTCAACGGCTATGGCAGCAGCGAAGAATATGACGTCGCCGACGAACCAATGGCCAGCCTCTATGTCGGCGAGAATCTTGACCGTTCCGACCGTGACAATGTGGTGTCTTTCCCCGGGATTTGAGCGCCCGGATCGGTTGCAATTGACAATCGGTTACAGTTGACGCAGTTTCCCCCAAAATTGGGGGAGAACAAGGATCATGAGTCTAGCAATATTGGCCCCGGCCTGCGTGCTGATTATCTGGTCGCTCATCATGCTGTTCTGGATGGCTGGCACAAGATTGCCGGCCATGGCCAAGACCGGAGCCGATCTTGCAAAAGCCCCGCCGGGCGGTCGCGGCAGCGACCTGGAAGGCGTGATCCCCGACAAGGTCAACTGGAAATCCCACAATTATACCCATCTGATGGAACAGCCGACGCTGTTCTATGCCACCGTCGTGATCCTGGCGCTTGCCGATGCCGGCCACGGACTCAACCTGTATCTTGCCTGGGCCTATGTCTTCATCCGGATCGTTCACAGCATCTGGCAGGCGACCGTCAATCTGGTCAACGTCCGCTTTCTTCTGTTCATCGCTTCGACCATCTGCCTGCTCATCATGGCGATCAACGCCCTGTGGGTTACGCTTTTCTGAAGTCATAATGATTAAAAGGAGGATTGAATGATAGACATTAGCCCACTTCTGCAGCCTATGGTTGCGCTGATCTTGTGGACGATGCTGATCTGGCTCTGGATGTACGTGACCCGGATCCCGGCAATGAACAGGGCCAAGATCGATTCGGCCAATCTGGTGGGCACCAAGGGTGCCGATCTCGATGCCCTGCTGCCACCCGAGGTCCAGTGGAAGGCGCATAATTACAACCATTTGCTGGCCGAGCCGACTCTTTTTTACGCGATCTGTGTCGTCTTGATCCTTTCCGGCCAGGATTATGGCCTGAACCTGACGATCGCATGGGTCTATGTCGGACTCCGCGTCCTGCACAGTCTGATCCAGGTCACGGTCAACCGGGTCCTGTTCCGCTTTGCCGTATTTGCATTATCCAGTCTGTGCATCATTGCTCTGGCGATCCACGCAGCCATCGCGGTATTCCACTAGCCGGAATGTAAACAAATCGGCTCGACCGGCGGCTAGCGGGTGAAGCTGGATACGAGCTCCACGTGGGTGGACCACAGGAACTGTCCCACCGGCCAGACCTGGCGAAGCTTGTATCCGGCGTCGCACAGCTGTTTCGCGTCCCGCGCAAAGCTTGCCGGATTGCAACTGATATAGCAGATTTTTGCGACGTCGGATTGCGCCAGCTGGATGATCTGGTCTCGCGCACCGGCCCGGGGCGGGTCGAGAATGACGGCGTCAAAACGGTTGAGTTCCTCGACGCTGAGCGGTCTGCGGAACAGATCGCGATGTTCACAAAATATCTGCCGGGTGGAATGATTGGCCGCCAGTTTGAGTGCTCCAATCGCATCGCGCGCGCCTTCCGCCGCATAGACCTTCTGATCTTCCGCGAGCGCCAGAGTGAATGTTCCCAGTCCGGCAAACAAATCGGCAACAAGCCGGGCGTCACCCACCGCCTCGCGCATCGCAGCAATCAGCACCTGCTGGCCATCGCGCGTGGGTTGTAGAAAGCCGCTGTGGGGAAAATTGATCGCGGTCCCGTTTAGCGTCACCGTCACCGGTTCCGGTTCCCACTGGGTCTCTGGACCATAGCCACCATCGACGGACAGACGCGCCAACCCGTTGGTCCTGGCAAAGTCTGACAAGGCTTCGCGCTGTTCGAGACCCTCCGGCTCATAGTTGCTGATCACCAGGTCAACACCCTGATCCACCAGCGTCATCTCGATATTCATGTCATGTTTGCGGCGGGACGTGCTCTTGAGAAATTTCCGCAGGGGCGCGATGAGGGCGAACAGTTCCGGCGCCATGATCTCGCATTGCTGGAGATCGACGATACGGTGGCTGCCGGCGCCGCTGAAGCCAAGCTTGAACTGATCGCCCAGCTTGGCCGCGCGTAGACTGGCCCGGATTCTGGTTTTCGGTTGGGATATCCGGGGCGGATGCATCCGCTCGGCCTGCAACCCCTGGCCTTCCAGCGCGTATGCCACGCGGTCGGTGAGGAACCGGGTATAGCTCTCCGCATCAAGATGTTGCAGGCTGCAGCCGCCACAGGATTGAAAATGCTGGCACGGGGGTTCGACATGATGCGGTCCCTTGATCAGACCGCCTTCGTCATTCAACCGGTCGAGAGGGGCCGAAAAGGCGATATGACGACCGTCCGAGGTCACGCCATCACCCTTTGCGGCGACACGAATGATCAGGTCGGGATCGGGCGTCGCGGTCATAAACATTCCTGCAGAGTGGCGGGGAGCCGATCGATGAGCATTTCCGGCGTAAAAGCGGGACCGGCCAATTGTCCGGCCCGGCTGTGCAGCCACTGACCCTCGCACGCAGCCCTATAGCCACCCACGCCGCTTGCCAAGCGGCTTGCGACGATACCCGCCAAAACATCTCCGGTTCCTGCAGTGGACAGCCACGGACAGGAGTGCGCTGAAATCGATGTCTGACCGTCGGGGCCGGCTATCACGGTATCGGAGCCTTTCAGCAGAATATTGCACCCTGATTGCGCGGCCAGTTGGCGGCTGTCTTCAATCCTGTGGTGCAAAACGTCCTGCGTCAGGGCGGCAAATTCTCCGGCATGCGGCGTCGCAACGGTTTCTGCGGCGCGTTTTTTTGCAAGCGCGCTGAACTGCGATCCCGCGACCACCAGCGCATCTGCATCCAGCACCAGCGGTGCGTTCACCGCCAATGCGATGGTCAACAACTCTTTTGCGCGTTCATCCCGCCCGATGCCGGGACCAACAACCAGCGCGGAAATACGGTCGTCGGCCAGCTTCTGCTGAAGTGCTTTAAGATCTTGCACCTCTTCGACCACGATGCTGGAATGCGGCGCCTCGAAGCCGGGAGATGCGAAGACCTTGACATAGCCGGCGCCCGATTTCTGGGCCGCCATTGCAGCCAGTTGCGCGGCACCGGCCATCGCGCCAGCCACCACCGCCACCAGACCCCGGCTATATTTGTGATCCTGCGCGGTTGGTCCGGAAATCCGGGGTTTGGGCACTATCTTTAATTGGCTATCAGCCGTGATGCCGATATCTATCCCGACCAGATTGCGCATCCTGCTGCGCGCCGGTTCGAGGAAATGGGACGGTTTGAAGGCCCCCAGACCGATGGTTATATCGAACGACTTAATCTCGTTGAGAAGCATGCCATGGTCGGATTCAACCCCGCTCGGCAGATCGATCGCGACCCGTCGTTTGGCTCCTGCAAACAAGCGCATAAAATGGTCAAACCAGTCCTTGCCGACAGCCCGGGTCAGTCCGGTTCCGAAGAGACAGTCGACAAACTGCGCTGCGGGCTGTGCATCGGTCATGGCGACCGTTTTGCCGCGCCACAGGGATTTCGCGTGCTTAGCCGCTTCGGTTTTCGGCTCTGAGGGTGCAGCAACACTTACATCCACGCCTTTTTCGAGCAGCCATTGCGCAATGACGTAGCCATCGCCGCCATTATTGCCCGGGCCGCACAATACCAGCGTCGGCAAATCGGCCGAAATACGCCAGATCATTTGCGCGGCGCCCTGTCCTGCCCGGCGCATCAGTTCCTGAACAGATATCCCGCCGTCGATCAGCGTCCGTTCCGCCAGCTGCATTTCTGCGGCGGTCAAGATGTCCCCGTGGTTGAGCAACTATGCCTCTAGTTTCCGGCTTGTGCCGGATCTTCGCTGGTGGCGGCGGATTTGATCTGCGCCGGCAGCAGATATTTATCGGGACCGACACTGACCAATATCCTGCCATCCTCGACGATCGATATTTTCGCCTTGTCGAAACCATCAGCGGCTTCCAGGCCCCGGCCATCGGTCAGCACGTTGAAACGGCGGAACCCGCCGTCAGGGTGACGGATGATCATCGTTACACCGCCCTCGCCGCTCAACCGCTCGGTGAGGCAGTCACGGGCAAAATCGCTTTCGCCATCAATCGCGCATTCGATCTTGCCATCATCGCCTGCCTGATCCGTTGCGCGCTGTTCTGCTTCGGCGAGGACAGCATTGTCCGGCCGGTTTTCACAGCCGGTCAGCAACAGGGGCAAGACGAGGATGCTAGATATCCGCATAGACATGTTTTTCCGCCCTGGCACCCGGATGGGTCACCGCACCCTGATAGGCTGGTCCGACATTCTGCGCGTAGCGCCAAAGGGCTCCCGAACCATAATCCGTGTCGCGCCGGATGAATTTCTTACGCCGCACCGTCAGTTCAGCCTCGTCGACTTCCAGATCAATGGTCCCCGCTTCGGCATCGATATTGATCATGTCGCCTTCCTCGATCAGGCCGATCGGCCCGCCATCAGCGGCTTCCGGACCGACGTGCCCGATACAGAATCCGCGCGTGGCACCCGAAAAACGACCATCGGTGATCAGCGCCACTTTTTCGCCCATGCCCTGTCCGTAGAGCGCCGCCGTGGTGGCCAGCATTTCGCGCATGCCGGGGCCGCCCTTTGGTCCCTCGTTGCGAATGACCACGACCGCCCCTTCCCGGACCTGCCGCTTTTCAACGGCATCAAAAGCGTCTTCCTCGCACTCGAAAACCTGGGCCGGACCGCGGAACTGCAACCGGGCCATTCCGGCGACCTTGACGATTGCGCCCTCGGGTGCCAGCGAGCCCCTCAGGCCGACAACGCCGCCGGTTTCGGTGATCGCGTGCTGGACATCGTAGATCACCTTTTGATCGGGGTTCCAGACGATTTGCTCGATATTCTCGCCCAGTGTCTTGCCGGTGACCGTGATGCAGTCGCCGTTGATCAGGCCGTTATCCATCATCGTCTTCATCAGCATGTAGACACCGCCAGCCTCGTGCATGTCCTTGGCGACATATTTTCCGCCGGGCTTCAGGTCTGCCAGATAGGGTGTGGTCTTGAAGATTTCAGCGACATCGAACAGATCAAAATCGATCCCGGCCTCGCTAGCCATCGCCGGCAGATGCAACGCGGCGTTGGTCGATCCGCCGGTGGCGGCGACTACCCGGGCGGCATTGATAAACGCATCTTTCGTGCAAATATCCCGGGGTCGCAAATTGCGCTCGACCAGATTCATGATCTGCCGGCCTGCGGCTCGCGCCATATCGTCGCGGGTCTCATAGGGGGCCGGGGCCATGTTGCTGTTCGGCAGCGACAGGCCGATGGCTTCGGCGACGCAGGCCATGGTATTTGCGGTAAACTGGCCGCCGCAGGCACCGTGGCCCGGACAGGCGACCTTTTCGAGTTCGATCAGTTCCTGCAGGGGGCAATTGCCTGCGCTGTGCTGTCCGACCGCCTCGAACACGTCGACAACGGTGACGTCATGGTCGTGGAAACGGCCCGGAAGAATGGAACCGCCATAGACAAAAATCGACGGCACATTGAGCCGCAGCATCGCCATCATCATACCGGGCAGGCTCTTGTCGCAACCGGCATAGCCGATAACCGCGTCATAGCAGTGCCCGCGGACACTCAGTTCCACGCTGTCGGCGATGACTTCACGGGAAACCAGCGAGGATTTCATCCCCTGATGGCCCATCGCGATGCCGTCGGTGACCGTGATCGTGTTGAACCGCCTAGGCGTGCCGCCTGCTTCTATCACGCCCTCACGCGCGATATCGGCCTGTCCGTCGAGCAAGGTGTTGCACGGGGCGCTGTCATTGCCCGCCGAGGCGATACCGACGAAGGGTTTTGCGATATCCTCTTCGGTCATGCCCATCGCGTAATAATAGCTGCGCTGGGGTGCGCGCTCCGGGCCGACACTGACGTGGCGGCTCGGCAGTCGGGACTTGTCAAATCTATCGCTCATTCCGGGTTCCAATATTGCAATTTCCAGATCGTCCTTCCAAAACTCCGGCGGTTACGCAAGAGCCGTTCTTATTTTATCACAAGTACGCAACAAAATGTCGGCAAAACGCCGCTGTCCTGCCTCTTCCCGGATCAAATCCTGACGGACCTCGACGCCGATATAGGGCTGCCCGATTGCTTCGCACTGGCGGTTCATCGTCGCGTTCAGGTCTTTGCCCGAATAAGGCAGCTGATCGCCGATGACCAATCCCTCCTCTTCGCCGAGAAACTGGAGCGCCAGACGGGGGGCCGTCTGATGTTCATTATACATGATTCCCATGTCCCATGGGCGTTTCAGCTGCGGGTTGGATCGGAGATTCGGGGAAAAACTGTGCAGCGAGGCGACGAGCGCTGGTTTCAAATCGGCGATCAGTGCCGCTACCCGATCATGATAGGGAGTGAAAAAGCGATCCAGCCTGGCTTGCCTGTCCGCGGCGGAAAGATGATTGCCCGGAATTTCCAGGCCGTCACTGCGTTCTACGATAACAGCTGCTTCATCGGGATAGCGGTTGAGATCGACAATCAGCCGGGAATTCGCGCTGAGAATGGCAAGATATCCGCTATGCTCCGTCATCAGGCGGGCAATCGGAGCGATACCGGGATCATAGGCAATATGGTCTTGTTCATATTCCGACGAAATGCCCAGATCGATCTCGTCCGGAACATGGTTGGAAGCATGATCCACCACGATCAACACGCCCCCTTCGGAGGGAACGCCGGATATTTCAAAAGCTTCAGTCATCGAAATTTTCCTGTCATCGTCCATAACCCGTCCATCGCCTGGCGACAGCGACGCTCGGCTTTTTCCGCCGCCGCGAGAGTGTCAAACAGCGCGAAACAAGTAGCGCCGGACCCGGACATTCGGGCCATGACGGGCTGACACTCATCGAGCATCTGCAGTACATCCGTCAATATCGGAACCAAGGCAACTGCAGGTTTCTGGAGGTCGTTTCGTCCGTTTCTGGCGATCGCAACGACCTGCCCCCCCTGGAGCGCGCCGCGATCGACGCCGTCCCAGGCGGCAAATATATCCGCCGTCGACACCGGAACCATCGGATTGACAAGGAGCGCCGTGCAATGTCGCAAATCCCCATCGGGGATGATCGCGAGATCATGGCCGATGCCCGTGCCACGGCAGGTCTGGCTGAGCACACAGGCCGGGACATCAGCACCAAGCGGTTTTGCAATTTCGACCAGCACGGAATGAGGATGATGCAGTTTCCAGAACCGGTTCAACAGGCGCAGCGTGGCAGCGGCATCGGCCGATCCACCACCGATGCCAGATGCGACCGGCAGCCGCTTGTCGAGATGGAGGCGGGCACCCTGCTTGACGTTCGAAAGATCTGCGAGCCTTTGAGCCGCCCGCAGCACGAGATTGTTGCTTTTGCTCAGGCCTGCAGCGAAGGGGCCGCTTATTTCGAGATCGATGCCGTCACCCGGCTGAACCGACAGCACATCGCCCTGATCGAGAAAGGCGAATATCGTTTCGATCTGATGATAACCATCGGGCAGTCGCCTACGGACATGGAGCGCCAAGTTTATCTTTGCATAGGCCGTTTCACAATCCGTCGCACCCCAAACTGGATCGGTCATCAGGGCGATACAAGATCAGGCCGTAAGCCCAAGTCTATTTTGCTGGCGAGACGTTGCAGATTTTCACCCTCGGCGAACAGTTTCGCTGACTTCCAAGCATAGCGCGCTTCAAATTGGCGGCCCACGGCCCAATAGGCATCGCCGAGATGTTCGTTTATCGTGGGGTCCTGTGGCTGGCCTTCGAGAGCGCTCTCCAGATAGGTGACTGCACGTTCATGATCGCCGGTGATGAAATAGGCCCATCCGAGTGAATCGGTGATAGCTGGCGAAGTCGACCGCAGTTCATGCGCCTGTTTGATCGCTGCGATCGCCTCTTCCTTGTTTTCCCGGCGCTCGAGCTGGGCATAACCGAGATAGTTGAGGATCGTCGGCGAATTGGGCAGCAACTCATTGGCCTTTTGCAGCGACCGCAAACCCGCTGGCCAGATCCCTGCCTGTTCCTGGGCACTACCCAGTGCGAGCCAGTAATTGGCCATGACCAGATCGGATCGCTTCAGTTTCTGGCCCAGAACAACGGCGGATTCAAAGGATGTTGCTGCAGCAGAATTGTTGCCTTGCGCCTGCAGGACCTGGCCCTTCAACATGAATAGTTCGGGAGCATCCGGATTATGTTCAAGCGCCGCGTTCAACCGGGCAATCGCCTGATCATGTTGTTCATTTGCTACCAAACTGGCAGTCTGCGAGTTGAGTCCGACCAGAAAATAGGGGCTTTCCGATGCGATCCGGTCAAATTCGGCCACCGCAAGATCGTGACTTCCCGCAGCGGCATAGATCCGGCCAAGCGTCAGATGGGCATAATCCGATTTGCCTGCAACCCGCGCGCCGACCTGCGCCATAACCCGCGACAGAAACTGGGCTTGCTGCACCGCTAGGTCATTCGACAATCTTTGAAAAAGAAAAGCAAGACCGATCGACGCTGTCACTTTTTGCGCAACGCCTTTTTTCTGACCGGCCTCGATTTGCGCCAGCAGTTTCTGCTCTGGTCCCGATACCTGCGATCGCAAAATCTCTTTTGCCGTTGCGGCGTCATCTTTCGCCCAGAAATGCCGGGCCGCGATCATCCGTACCGGCGCCATGCGCGGTTCGTTGCGTTGGACCAATCCGGTCAGCAAACCAATCGCTTCGCGTTCCTGACGGCTCGCCAGCTTGCTTAATATAAGCTGCTCTTCAAGATAATATTTGCCGGTCGCGCTGGTCCGGGCCTGCGCTAACGCAGCGGTGGCGTCCCGACCTTTCGCGGTTTCGAGCCAGGCTTCCAGAAAGGGCGTCATGAAGGCGAAATTCTTGAGCGCTTCCAGTTCGACAATCGCCAGACCGGCTCCCTTCCAGTCCCGTTCCGCAAAGGCCTCGGCATAAGGCAACAGCGGCATTTCCGCTTCCGCCTTTCCGCGTAACTGCAGGGTTCGAACGGCTTTCAAAGCCAGCCCGAAATCACCCACCTCAATCGCGTTGCTGTAGGCTTTGCCGGCCAGCAGGATATTATCCGGCTCCTCCTTCAGGCTCTCAGCATAGATCGCAGCGGCTTTCTGCACTGCATTGGATGATTCAGCAAGCCGCGCTTCGACAAAGCGGTTCAGGGATGATGCGCTATCGCCGCGACTGGCCAGCGCCGGTGAAGCGCCAGCTCCAGCGACGATCAGCGCACACAAAACGAGTTTACATATTCGGGTAATTGGGACCTCCACCACCTTCCGGGACGACCCAATTGATGTTCTGGGACGGGTCCTTGATGTCACAGGTTTTGCAGTGAACGCAATTTTGCGCGTTGATCTGGAACTTCGGTTTGCCGGCCTCGTCTTCGATAAATTCGTAAACCCCCGCCGGACAATATCGCGCCGATGGACCCGCAAACACCGGCAGATTCACGTCGACCGGAATATCGGGGTCTTTCAGTTGCAAATGCACCGGCTGGTCTTCTTCGTGGTTGGTGTTGGACAGGAAAACCGAAGACAGGCGATCAAAGGTAATGACACCGTCCGGTTTCGGATATTCGATCTTCTCACAATGTTCGGCCCGTTTAAGACGCGACCAGTCGGGGTGCAATTTCATCGTAAAGGGCATTTTTATTTTGAGATGCTCGGCCCACATGTTGATCCCCGACAATATCGTACCCAGGAAATCGCCATATTTCTCGACTGCGGGAAGAACATTGCGGACCACGCGCAATTCTTCGCGGACCCAGCTGTTCTCGTAAGCGGTTCCATAGGTGCCAAGTTCGTCGCTTGCACGTTCTGCCACAATCGCTTCGAACGCGGCTTCCGCAGCCATCATGCCGGTCTTCATCGCGGTATGCGTGCCCTTGATCCGCGGTACATTCACGAAACCGGCAGAACATCCGATCAGGGCGCCGCCGGGAAAATATAATTTGGGAACGGCCTGGAATCCGCCGTCGTTGATCGCGCGCGCCCCATAGGAAACCCGCTTGCCGCCTTCCAGGATCTTGCGGATCTCTGGATGCTGTTTCCAGCGCTGCATTTCCTCGAATGGGGAGAGATAGGGATTTTCGTAATTCAGCCAGGTAACGAAGCCGAGTGCGACCTGATTGTCTGCCTGGTGATACAGGAAACCGCCGCCATTCGCACCTCCGCTGAGCGGCCAGCCTTGTGAGTGAATGACACGGCCCGCCTTGTGCTTGGCCGGCTCAATATCCCACAATTCCTTCACGCCGAGGCCGTAAATCTGGGGCTGACTCTCGGCCGTCAATGCAAACTGGCTTTTCAATATTTTGGTAAGATGCCCGTGCGCGCCTTCGGCAAAGAACGTATATTTGGCATGCAATTCGAGGCCCGGCTGATAATCCGGTTTGTGGCTGCCATCGCGGGCGACGCCCATGTCGCCGGTGGCAACGCCCTTTACCGAACCATCATCATTGTACAGGATTTCCGCAGCCGCGAAGCCGGGAAATATCTCGACACCCATATTCTCGGCCCGTTCGGCCAGCCAGCGGCAGAGGTTGCCGAGCGAGCCAGTGTAGGTGCCTTTGTTGTGCATGAACGACGGCGTAACAAAATGGGGTATCGAAAATTTCTTCTTTTTCGTGAGAACCCAGTGATGATTCTCGGTTACGGGTGTTTGTGCCAGTGGGCAGTCCTCGTCACGCCAGGCCGGAAACAATTCATCAAGCGCCTTTGGATCGATGACTGCGCCGGACAATATATGCGCTCCGATTTCGGAGCCTTTTTCCAGGATGCAAACCGAGAGATCCTTGCCTTCCGCATCAGCCAGTTGCTTGAATCTGATGGCTGCGCTGAGACCGGCGGGGCCACCCCCGACTATCACCAGGTCATAAGGCATTGACTCTCGTTCACTCATGTCGCTTTTCCTACAGTTCGTGCTTTTATTCTTATCTACATTCGGTCTGTCGCAAACCGCAACCCTCTGGGCAGAAACCTGCTTTCCCGCCAATTGACCTATTCGTCAACTCATGACTCTATGCATAAATGAATTTAATCAACCCCCCAACGGCAAATCCATCCGCTGAGCCGATGATCCGCAGCCTGCAAAACTGGTGGTCGCTCGCTGGTGTCGATCTGGATTATTCCGATCAGCCGACAGCGCTTTTGGCAACCGATGTTGCAGCTCAGGCGACGGCAAGCATAGCGCAAACTGCCGCTACGAAACCCGCGCCGGAACAGACTATCACAGCCGTTCGGGATGAACCACTGGCAGAGACATATGCGGATTTTCTGGATTGGTTGGCGACTGGCAATGAATTGATCGAAGCGAACTGGTCGAAGCACAGAGTGCTGCCACAAGGCGCTCTGGAACCGGAAATCATGACCATTTCGGCTCTCCCCGAAAAGAATCGCGTTGGCGAGGCCCAATTGTTCGATTCTACCAATCAGAAGCTGCTGGACAGGATGCTGGCCGCGATCGGATGTGATTCGCAACAATCCTATTTGGCGACCATTGCCGTATCAGCATCGGTTGATGGCAGGATTGACGAGCAACACTGGCCAGCCCTGAAAACGAGGCTTTTCCACCATATTGCTCTAGTGCGTCCCAAGCGCATCATCTGCTTCGGAGACCTCGCTGCGAAGATCATTTTTGGGGAAGACCTGCTGTCTGCCCGCAAAAATAAGCAATTTATTAACCATGGTTCATCCAAAACAGAGGCAATCGTGACGTTCCATCCGCGGATCCTGATCGAGCGGCCGTTGTTCAAGGCCGAGGCGTGGAAGGATTTGCAAATGCTGACAAGGATTTCTGCCTCGTGAAACTGAAATTTGCCCTGACCGCCTCCTTTCTCACCATCATGGCAACGCCTGCGCTCGCCGACGACGGTGCCGTGCTTTACAATAGTGCATCGATCGCCAAAGATGTGCCGTCGCAGTTGAAGCGACAACAATCCAACCATTATCGCGCTCTTTTCTCGGCGATGAACAACAATCAGTGGGACAGCGCGAAAAGCCTGATGGACACGGCACCGCCCGGCCCGCTCAAATCGATCGCGCAAGCAGAATATTTTCTCGCGGCAAATTCACCGCGTGCCGAGCTCGGCCCGTTGCTGGTTCTGGTCAATGAAGCGCCGCAAATACCGCAAGCCGCCCAATTGGGCCGCCTGGCGGAGAAGCGCGGCGCGCAGCTGCTTCCCAGCCTGCCGCAGCGTCGCAACCTGTCGTGGGTTCCCGGTTCCCCTATTCGGTCGAAGCCAAAAGATGTGGATTCGGACAGCACCGTCAATGGCGTGCGCGGCCAGATTATCGATTTTATCAAGAATGATAATCCGCAAGGCGCAGAGGCGTTGCTCAACGCCAGCGCGATGAACATGTCGTCCGAGGGACGCACCGAACTGGAGCAGCGGATAGCCTGGTCCTATTATATCGAGAATGACGACGCTTCCGCCTTGCGTATGGCCCGGCAGGCACAAAACGGCGCCGGCGAATGGATTGGCCATGCCGACTGGGTGGCCGGATTGGCGGCCTGGCGGCTGAACGACTGCCGGTCGGCAAGCAGCGCTTTCGAGAAAGTCGGGCGGTCCGCGGACAATATCGATCTGAAGGCCGCCGGCCTCTACTGGAGCGCGCGTTCCGATCTGAAATGTGGCCAACCGGAAAAAGTGCAAGGCAAATTGCAGGCCGCAGCGCGTTTCGACGACAGCTTTTACGGTCTGCTTGCCGCCCAGTCGCTGGGAATGGAACCGAACAAGTCGGAAGCGAAGGAATTGTTCGAGAAATCGGACTGGCGCGCCCTCGAACGTCACGAAAATGTAAGGGCCGCGATAGCACTGGTAGAAATTGGTGAGGAACAGCTGGCCGACGAAGTGTTGCGCCATCAGGCGACCATTGGGCCGGACAAGGATCACCCGGCCCTGATCAAGCTGGCCCGCGAACTGGATCTGCCGCGCACCCAACTCTGGCTGGCCCATAATGCGCCCCGCGGGATGAAACCCGATGTCCAGGCCCGGTTCCCGGCACCAAAATGGAAACCGGATGGCGGATGGCGGGTGGATCCGGCCCTCATCTATGCACATACGCTGCAGGAATCCGCATTTCGCAGCCAGGTTGTCAGTCCGGCCAACGCGATCGGACTGATGCAGGTGCGCCCCGGCACCGCCGGCGATATTGCCAGGGCCAATGGCCGGAATTTCAACGAAGCCGATCTCTATCGCCCGTCAACCAATCTGGAATATGGCCAGTCCTATCTCGAATATCTCGGAAGATCGTCGATCACCGGCGGGAAGCTGCCCAAGATAGCGGCGGCCTATAACGCCGGCCCCGGCGCGGTCCAGCGCTGGAACAGCGAGGTGCGGGACAATGATGATCCGCTGTTGTTCATGGAAAGCATTCCCTATGTCGAGACGCGCGGTTATGTGTCAATAATCTTGCGCAACTACTGGATGTACGAGAAACAGGCCGGCATCCAGTCCGCCAGCGCCCGCGCCCTGTCGCAAAATCTCTGGCCGCAATTTCCGGGCAATCTGGATGGACGAAAAACCCAGTTTACATCCCGCTGAAAATAAAAAGCCGGACAGCGCTTTGCGCACTGCCCGGCTTCGAATTCGCAATAGCAGATTGCCTAGTAGCGATAATGATCCGGCTTGAACGGACCTTCCGTCGACACGCCGATATAGTCGGCCTGTTCCTGGCTAAGCTTGGTCAGCTTCACGCCAAGTTTCGCCAGATGCAGTTCGGCCACTTTTTCATCGAGATGTTTCGGCAGAACATAGACGTCGTTCTGATACTGATCGGGCCGCAGCCACAATTCGATCTGCGCCAGCACCTGATTGGTAAAGCTGGATGACATCACGAAGCTCGGGTGACCGGTAGCACAGCCGAGGTTCACCAGACGGCCCTGCGCCAGAATGATCAGCTTCTTGCCGTCCGGGAATTTCACTTCGTCGACCTGCGGCTTGATTTCGGTCCATTCCATGTTCTGCAAACCGCCAATCTGGATTTCGCTGTCGAAGTGACCGATATTGCAGACAATCGCGCGGTCTTTCATCGCGCGCATGTGATCGACCGTGATGACGTCCTTGTTGCCGGTTGCGGTCACGAAAATATCGGCCCGTTTCGCTGCTTCTTCCATGGTGACCACCTCAAAGCCTTCCATCGATGCCTGAAGCGCACAGATCGGATCGACCTCGGTTACCAGAACGCGGGCGCCGCCGTTGCGCAAGCTATCCGCAGACCCTTTGCCGACGTCGCCAAAACCTGCAACACAGGCGACCTTGCCAGCAAGCATGACATCCGTGGCACGACGGATGGCGTCGACCAGGGATTCCTTGCAGCCGTAAAGATTGTCGAACTTGGATTTTGTAACGCTGTCGTTCACGTTGATCGCGGGGAAAGGCAGCTTGCCCTGTTTCGCCAGTTCGTAGAGACGATGGACGCCGGTCGTGGTTTCTTCCGAAACGCCCTTGATGGCG
>JBLWTQ010000020.1:0-48262 GCA_048270065.1 Parasphingorhabdus sp.
GGGCTTGAAGTGAATTTTGAACGAGAACGACTGACTTTTATTGCGAGGGCATAGAAATGAAACGCGATGTGATTCTGAAAATGGCTGCTTCCTCCATGGTGCTTGCCACTGTGTTGACCGGTTGCGGCCCCGTTGGCGGCGGCTCCGTCGCTTCCGTTTCGGGCAAATCCGCAACGGTTAAGGACGGTGCGAAATATGCCAGGAAAGCTGAAAAGGCGTTGGCCAAGGGTGACATTGAAAAAGCGATTGCCTTTGCTGAGCGGTCGGTGGCCGGGGTTGGTAGCGATCCCGAAACACGGGCTCTTCTGGGTCAGGCTTATTTGTCGGCCGGTCGCATGGCTTCTGCGGAACGCAGTTTCCTGGATGCCATGGAACTCGGCAAGTCGGATGCGCGCACGATCCTCAGTTTGAGTCTCGCCCAGTTGGGTCAAGGCAAGGCGGATACGGCGAAAGCGCTTATCATCAACAACCGCCAGTATATTCCAGCCGCTGACTACGGACTCGCTCTGGCACTCACCGGTGACAGCAAGGCCGCGGTTGAAGTGCTTGAGCAAGCCATCCGCGAATCCAATGTCATGGGACGTACCCGGCAGAATTTGGGCCTGGCTTATGCTTTGGATGGTCGCTGGAAAGAAGCGAAATTGATGGCGATGCAGGATGTGTCACCGGCGTCGGTCAATGACCGTGTGATGCAATGGGCCCGGATGGCCCGCCCCGACGCCTATGAAACCCGGGTCGCGACGGTACTGAATGTGACCCCGGTCGCAAATGATCCGGGTCAACCGGTTCGGTTGGCGCTGACCCCGACGCAGGTGCCCGTCAGTGTCGCCGCATCGTCGGATCAGGATTATGACCGCGAAGTGGCCAGTTTTGATCGCAATCGCAATAGCCCGCTTGCGGCTGTCGGCCCGGCTCCAAAGGCCGGCAACGAGGCAGATTTCCTCGCCATGGAAAATAACGTCAAGGTGGCAAAGGTCTCCGTCCCGGCGAGCGAAGTGGCCGCAGAATCAGCAGCCAAAATCCCAGTGATCAAGGCAGAAGCCAAGCCAGTCCGCGTGGCGTCACAAGGCAAATTTGTCGTTAAAAAGATCGAGGCGAATGCGGTCAAAACAGCTGCTGTTGAGACAGCCCCGGCCGCCAAACCGGTGTTGCAACGCGTATCCTACCGGCCGGCTGCCAAGACAGCCGTGCCGGCATCGGGTACACATCTCGTGCAATTGGGCGCCTTTTCCTCTGCCGAGGGTGCCAAACGCGCATGGGGAATATTGTCCGCCCAGAACAGCGATTTGAAGTCTTTCGAATATGCTAGTTCACGGATCAGGGTGAACGGCAAAACTCTGTATCGCTTGGCGGCAATCGGCTTTGGCAACGAGCAAACGGCCGAAGCCATGTGCGCCGGTATCAAGGCCAGGGGTAGCAACTGCATCGTGCGTCAGGCGACCGGCGTCAGCAGAGTCGCTCCAGCGCGGATGGCCAGCAAGGCACCAAAGAAGCTCGCATCGCGCTAGGTCTTTAAAAATCGGATGAGGGTGGTGGAGCTAATAGGCCCTGCCGCCCTTGTAAATTGCGGTTACCCGGCCCTGGACGGGCAACCCATCGAATGGCGTATTGCCCGCGGCAGCCGCCATTTTGCGGGTATCGACCTGCCACGGACTGTCTTCGTCAACCAGGATAAAATCCGCCTCATATCCGGGCTGCAACAAGCCCGCCTCGACACCGAGAATTTTTGCCGGATTGGCGGATAAAAGCTCGAACAGCCGGCCGATCGAAATCGTGCCGTCGCGCACCAGCGTGAGCGAGAGCGCCAGCAGCGTCTCGGCGCCCGCCATTCCCGGTGCCGCTTCCGCATAAGGCAACCGCTTGGCTTCCGCGCCGTGCGGATCATGTCCCGAACCAATGACGTCGATCGTGCCATCCTTGATCGCTTCAATACAGGCCCGGCGATCCTCCTCGCTTCGCAATGGCGGCGAGAGCCTGGTAAAGGTACGGAAATCATTGATCGCGATATCGGACAAAAGAAAATGTGCGGGGGTGATGCCACAGGTTACCCGCAGCCTTTCGGATTTTGCCGCGCGAATCAGGTTCAGCCCGTCCCGGGTAGTGACCTGACGGAAATGCACATGAGCTCCGGTTTCCCGAACCAGAGCAATATCCCGGGCGATGGAAACGGCTTCGGCGGCGGCCGTAGCGCTGGCCAGCCCCAGCCGGGTAGCGGTTTCACTATCGGTAGCGACGGCACCGCCGGTCAGCCCGGCATCTTCGCTGTGGACGATCAGCGGCAGATCCAGTGACCGGCAATATTGCATCAACTTCATCATGATACCGCTATCCGCGATCCATTGCCGGCCCGTGGCCACTGCTTTTGCGCCCGACCGTTGCATCAAGCCAATTTCAGCCAGCTGTGTACCCGCCAGCCCCTTGGTCGCTGCGGCAATCGGATGCGACCAGAGATCCGGTTTGCCTTCGACGGCATTATGCTTGATCATCGCCGGCAGATCGAGAACCGGCGATTGGTCGGGCATCAATGCGGCGCGGGTGATTCCGCCAAAGTGAAAAGCAGGCTTGTCGATCGCGAAAACGCCCAGATCAACGATACCCGGAGCCAATAGTCTGCCCTTGCAGTCTGTCTTTTCACCGGGTTGGTCGTCCGTGATACCTCCTGCCGATGTGATGCGATCGCCGTCGACAGTCAGGCGACCCTCCTTGAGCTGTTCCCCGTTCGGCAAAATCAGGCGTGCGTTGGTGAAAATCTTTTTCATGACCAGCCCTCCACAGCGCGGGATTTGCGGGTCAGCACATCGAGGCAGGCCATCCGCACGGCGACCCCCATCTCGACCTGTTCGGTTATCGCGGAATGTGCCGGATCATCGGCAATGTCGCTGTCTATTTCGACCCCGCGGTTCATCGGCCCCGGGTGCATCACCAGCGCATCCTCGGCGGCGAGCGTCAACCGTTCCCTCGTCAGGCCATAGAGAAAACGATATTCGCGCGGACTGGGGATGAAATCACCGTTCATGCGCTCGTTCTGGAGCCGGAGCATCATAACCACATCGCTGCCGACCAGCGCCTCGTCAAAATTTGTGAAGACCTCGACATTGAACCGGTCCAGCGCCGCGGGAAGCAGCGAGGGAGGGCCGCAAACCCTTACTTTTGCGCCAAGCGTGGTCAGGCAATAGATATTGGACCGCGCCACACGGCTGTGCATCACGTCACCGCAGATGGTAACCGTCAGTCCGCTGATTTCGCCCTTGCGGCGCTGGATCGTCAGGGCATCAAGAAGTGCCTGGGTCGGGTGTTCATGGCTGCCATCCCCGGCGTTGAGCACCGGACAGTCGACCTTGTCGGCAATCAGTTGCACCGCGCCCGAACTGCCATGACGGATGACAATCGCATCTGCCCTCATCGCGTTGAGCGTGACCGCTGTATCGATCAGCGTCTCGCCCTTCTTGATGCTCGATTGCGCGGCGTGCATATTGACGACATCCGCGCCCATCCGTTTCCCGGCAATTTCGAACGACAGCAGGGTCCGGGTGCTATTTTCGAAAAACGCATTGATCACCGTCAGGCCATCGAGACGGTCCGCGTGCTTGCTCGATTGCTTGTTGAGATCGACCCATTGCTTGGCCTCCTCGAGCAGAAATAATATCTCCCAGGACTGGAGCCCGGCGATACCCAACAGATGGCGATGAGGAAAAGCATCCGATCCGGCTGGAAAGGCTTGCGACGATGCGGTTTTTTTCGATGTCATTAAAGCGGGTTCTATAGAGTCATCGATCCTGCGCGGCAAGCCTGTCGATCGCACCTTGCAAAATATAGGCAGCGGCCATCTTGTCGACCACTTTGGCCCGTTTTTTCCGGCTGACATCCGATGCAATCAGATCGCGGGTGACGGCCTGGGTGCTCCATCGTTCGTCCCACAGCAATATCGGCAGACCAAGCGGTTTCAGATTTTGCGCAAAGGAGCGTGCCGCCTGGGTTTGCTGGCTTTGACTGCCGTCGAGATTGAGCGGCAGGCCGGCTACAATCCCGGCGATATTCTGTTCGGCAATCACCGCTTTGATGCGCTCGAGATCCCTGGAGAATTTGCGTCGCTCGATTGTTTCTGCTGCCGTCGCGAAGGTCCAGCTGGAATCGCACAATGCCATTCCGACCGTTTTCGTGCCGATATCAAGACCCAGCAGTCGGCCGCAATCCGGCAGGGCATGACCGAAAACCGCAACATCATCGGTGATCAGCGAGCCAGAAATGCTGCCATCCTCCGGCGTGCATCGGCGCGTATATTGCCCCAGAACAGGCTGTAGTCGTAAACATGGTAATTGTTGCCGGGCAGTGCATAGGGACCGATCTCGGGCGGATCGCCGATCAGGAGAAAACCCCGTTGGTCGCATTTTGCAGGGACCGAACCGGCGACCAGGCTGGCGTCGCTCAGATCTTCATTGGGCACCAGCGTTCCGAGATTGGCCCTTGCAGTGGCGGATGAATTGATATCGCCATTAATCGGATTGTTGCACAGCAGACTGGTATTCTTGCGGGGCTGACCGTTGAAACCGATTGTCGTGTCATAGACTTCGACGATGCGGGTATAATCTGCGGGTTCCGCAAAACTCTGCCAGCTCAGGATACAGCGCGTCTGTTCGGGTGATTCGCAACTGTCGAGACCCATTTCCGGGATGTCGGTTTCCGTCGATACCGGCCAGCCGGCTACATAAGCGGCGACAATCCGGTTGGCGAGCGGGGTGCCCGCGACCCGGTCCCTGAGCAAATTGGTAAGATGCAGACTGCCCTGACTGTGGCCGGCCAGTATGATTGCCTGGTCTTTCGGGATTTCGGCGACAAAATAGTCGAACGCCGCCAGCACATCCTGATAGGCCGCGTCCAGCGCCTGTTGTCCCTCCGGTTTTTCGGTAAGAAACGCGCCCAGTGTCGCCTGGCGATAGCGCGGTGCCCAAACCTCACCGATGGCGTTGAACGCACTGGCCTGACCGCGCAGGAATATCCGCGCACGAGCCTGCGATTCCTTGTCATCCAATGGCGCGTTCCAGCGATCCTTTTTCAAGAACGAAGTCGGATGAATGAAGAAAACAGCGGCTTTCTGGCCTTTTGGCAATTCTGCCTCGGCATCCTCATACCCCTGCGGAAGCCAGAGCGCCGGGTTGTCCTCCACCAGTTCCGGCCGTGCCAGCCACATCGCCTTGTCGGCATAGACATTGTTTTCGAGCACGTCCTGCGCCGTGAATTCGGTGTCGGGCACGAAGGCCACTTCCATCAGTTCGTCGCCATAGACCTGAAAAACAAACGCGCCGGCAAGCACCAATATGATCATGCCTGCGACAAAATAGAGAAACTTACGAGCCAAATGATACTCCAATCAGATTGCTGCCGCTTCAATCCGCTTGAAGCCGCTTCGCGCCAGTGCTAGCGGCGCTCGGTACACAATTTATATCAGCAATACCCGAAAAAAGATGAACTGAAAAAGAATGAGTCATGTCAATCGATAAGCAAACCGTCAAAAAGATCGCCAGCCTCTCGAGAATCGCGATCACCGAAGCCGAAGCGGACGCCTTTGTGCCGGAACTCAACCAGATATTGGGCTGGGTCGAGCAACTGGGCGAAGTGGATTGCTCGAAGGTGGAACCGATGACGGCGGTGATCCCCAATAAATTGCGCCTGCGCGAGGATGTCGTCACCGACGGTGAAATCCGCGACAAGATACTGGCCAATGCGCCGATGGCCGAACACGGCTTTTTCGCGGTTCCCAAGGTGATCGAATAATGACCGCAATATTTGAACTGGGTATCGCTGATATTCGCAGCGGGATTGCGGACGGCGATTTTACCGCAAGGGAAGTCGCGGAGACGTTCATCGCGCGGGTCAGTGCGGCGAAACCGCTGAATGCATTTCTGGTCGAAACCCCCGATCATGCTCTGGCGGCAGCAGAGGCGACCGATAAGGCCAAGGCCAACGGCGAAAGTCTCGGCAAGATGGCCGGCGTCCCGATCGGCATGAAGGACCTGTTCTGTACCGAAGGCGTTGCGACCACAGCGGGCAGCCTGATATTGGAGGGCTTCACCCCGCAATATGAGTCCACCGTTTCGTCGAACCTGTTCATGGCCGGCGCGGGAATGCTCGGCAAGCTCAACATGGATCAGTTTGCCATGGGCTCCTCGAACGAGACCAGCGCATTCGGCAATGTGATTTCGCCCTGGCGACGCAATGATGGCGGCAATGTCGATCTGGCGCCCGGTGGTTCATCAGGCGGCAGCGCGACGGTTGTTTCCGGTCGCATCGCCCCCGCCGCCACCGGAACAGACACGGGTGGCTCAATTCGCCAGCCCGCCGCATTTGTCGGCATTACCGGCTTCAAACCGACCTATGGCCGCTGCTCGCGCTGGGGCACGATCGCCTTCGCCAGTTCGCTTGATCAGGCGGGACCGATGGCCCGTGATGTCCGCGACTGCGCGATCATGCTCGAAGCCATGGCCGGTTTCGATGCCAAGGATTCCACTTCGCTGAATCTGCCCGTTCCTGACTGGGAAGCAGCACTGAACAGCAATCTCAAGGGCAAGAAAGTCGGTATTCCCAAGGAATATCGCGTCGACAATATGCCCGAAGAGATTGATGCGCTGTGGCAGAAAGGCATCGAAATGCTGAAGGATGCAGGAGCAACCATCGTCGATGTCTCGCTGCCGCACACCAAATATGCGCTGCCGGCTTATTATATTATCGCGCCTGCCGAAGCATCGTCCAACCTCTCGCGCTATGACGGCGTGCGTTACGGACTGCGCGATCTGCCGGACGGGGCAGGGCTGCAGGACATGTATGCCGCAACCCGTGAAGCCGGTTTCGGACCGGAAGTGAAGCGCCGGATCATGATCGGCACCTATGTGCTGAGCGCCGGCTATTATGACGCATATTATACGCAGGCACAGAAAGTACGGACGTTGATCTCCCAGGATTTTGACAAGGCCTGGAACAGCTGCGATCTGCTGCTGACCCCAACCGCACCGAGCGCAGCCTTTGGATTGGGCGAGAAAAGCGATGATCCGCTAGCTATGTATCTGAACGACGTGTTCACCGTGCCCAGTTCGCTCGCAGGACTGCCGGCGATTTCGGTCCCCGGCGGACTCGACGACAAGGGACTGCCTCTCGGGCTGCAGATCATCGGCAAGGCACTGGACGAACAGAGCGTGTTCAACGCAGGACTGGCAATCGAAGAACGCGCCGGCTTTGTCGCAAAGCCGGAGCAGTGGTGGTGAGTTCTGCTCGCGGAAATATCGGTGAGTTTTTGGTGATGGCTGATTTGTTACATCAAGGCTTCGATACCTACCTGGGAAATCGTGACAATCCAGCATTTGATGTAGCTTGCTGGTGGAAGCCAACCAATCGTTCTTCGCGACTAAGAGTAAAGACCACGTCAAATAGTAGCGCCATTTGGACGGTTAAAAAGTCTGGGGAACTATTTTTGGACGTGCAAGAAAACGGAGATTTCGTGGCAATTGTGGACATTGCAAAAGGCACGAAAGACCGTAGCACTTACGTAATTCCGACGACTGAAATTATTGAAAGATTACTTGTCGACTATAGACATTACGTCAGCCATCCTCAAAAAAATGGAAAACCGAGAAAAGCGGAACAGGGAATGAGGTGCATGCGTTTTTATGGAGAAGACAAACCTGACAATCAGGGTTTTGCCTATAATCAGAAATTTGAGCATTATTTGGATGCTTGGGATCAATTGAAATGACTGAATCAACCTATCGTATCCAGGGCGGAACCGGCGAATGGGAGGTCGTAATCGGCCTTGAAGTCCACGCCCAGATAACCTCCGAATCGAAGCTCTTTTCCGGGGCTTCCACCGAATTTGGCGCGGAGCCGAACACCCAGGTCAGTCTGGTAGACGCCGCGATGCCCGGCATGCTGCCGACGCTGAACGGCGAATGCGTCCGTCAGGCGGTGCGCACCGGTCTCGCGATCAACGCCCAGATCAACAAATATTCACGCTTTGACCGCAAGAATTATTTCTACGCCGATCTGCCGCAGGGCTACCAGATTTCCCAGCTTTACCACCCGATCGTCGGCGAGGGTGTGATCCAGATATCACTCGACGAGAAAGACCCCGATGCCCACGGCAAGGCGATCGGCGTCGAGCGCATCCATATCGAGCAGGATGCCGGCAAGCTGATGCACGACCAGCATCCGACCATGTCCTATGTCGATCTCAACCGCTGCGGCGTGGCGCTGATGGAAATCGTCTCCAAGCCGGATATGACCTCGCCCAAGGAAGCCGCGGCCTATGTCCGCAAACTCCGTTCGATCCTGCGCTATGTCGGGTCATGCGACGGCAATATGGAGCAGGGCTCGATGCGCGCCGATGTTAACGTCAGCGTCCGCAAGCCCGGTGGCGAACTCGGCACCCGGACCGAGACCAAGAATGTCAATTCGATGCGCTTCATCCAGGCGGTGATCGAATATGAGGCCCAGCGCCAGGTCGACCTGATCGAGGAGGGCGGCACCGTGGTCCAGGAAACCCGCCTGTTCGATCCCGACCGGGGCGAAACGCGCTCGATGCGTTCCAAGGAAGACGCGCACGACTATCGCTATTTCCCCGATCCCGACCTGTTGCCGCTCGAGCTGGAAGACGATTTTATCTTCGACTGCAAGGCCAGTCTGCCGGAACTGCCGGACGAAAAGCGCGCGCGCTACAAGAATGTTCTTGGCCTGAGCCCCTATAATGCGGCAGTCCTCACTGCGGAACACGAGACGGCTTTGTGGTTTGAGCAGCTCCTCGAAACCACCGACCAGCCCGAAAAAATCGCCAGCAGCGCTGCCAACTGGGTAACATCGGAACTGTTCGGGGCGCTCAACAAGATGGGGAAATCGATCGAGGACAGTCCGGTCTCCCCGGCTCAGGCTGCCGAACTGCTCGGCCTCGTCGCCGATGGCACGATTTCCGGAAAAATCGCCAAGCAAGTCTTCGAAATCATGCTCGACACCGGCGACGGTGCGAAAAAGATCGTCGAGGAACAGGGTCTCAAGCAGGAATCCGACACCGGCGCGATCGAGAAAGTCATCGCCGAGGTCATGGCGGCCAACGAAGACAAGGTCGCCCAGTATCGCGACGGCAAGGACAAGCTGTTCGGCTTCTTCGTCGGCCAGACGATGAAAGCGATGCAGGGCAAGGCCAATCCGCAGGTGGTGAATGAGCTGTTGAAGAGGAGCCTGGGATAAATGCTCCACAAACCCCACTTGCCCTTGGCCCGCCTTTCCGCTAGGCGCGCGGGTCAATCGAACTTCGATGAGATTTTGACGACTTAGCTGGGCGGGCGTGGCGGAATTGGTAGACGCGCCAGATTTAGGTTCTGGTATCTTCGGGTGTGGGGGTTCGAGTCCCTTCGCCCGCACCAAGTTAGTCGCAATATCTATCGAAAAACACCGGATATGAAGGCACCAAAGGATAGTCATGCAGATTGTTGAAACGCTGAACGAAGGTCTGAAACGGGCCTATGAAATCAAGATTACCGCGAAGGATATCGAATCGCGGGTCGAGGCCGAGGTGCAGAAACTGGCACCGCAGGTGAACATGCCCGGCTTCCGCAAGGGCAAGGTCCCCGCCAATCTGGTGCGGAAAATGCACAATGATGCGCTGATGCAGGACGCGCTCTCCAGCACGATCCAGGAAAGCATTGAAAAAACAATCGCGGATAACAAGCTCCGGCCGGCGATGCAGCCCAATGTGAATCTCGACGAAGGCTATGAGCCCGGCAAGGACGCCAACGTGAAACTGGATCTGGAAATCCTGCCGGAGGTGCCAACGCCAGAAGTTGACGGTTTGAAACTGGAGCGTTTGCAAGTCGAGGCGGACAAGAAGACCGTTGACGAGGCTCTGGAGAAATTCGCCGCGAGCCAGAAGCAGTTTGAAACCGCGCCCAAGTCCTACAAGGCCCAGATCGGCGACCAATGCCTGATCGATTTCGAGGGCAAGGTCGACGGCGTGCCGTTTGACGGTGGCAAAGGCGAAGGCATGGCGATCGAACTGGGTTCCGGTCGCCTGATCCCGGGCTTTGAAGACCAGCTTGTCGGCAAGAAAGCCAATGATGAAGTGCTGGTAAAGGTAACCTTCCCGGACGATTATAATGTCGAGGACCTCAAGGGCAAGGATGCCACATTCGATGTCGTCATCGGCGAAGTGCAGAAACCGAAGGTCGCCAAGGCCGACGATGATATGGCGAAATCGCTGGGACTGGAAGGCATCGAGCAGCTGACCGACCTGCTCAAGGGGCAGATCGAGCAGGAACTCAACGGCCTGACCCGTACCCATATGAAGCGCAAGCTGCTCGACCAGCTCGCCGCCAGCCATGATTTTGAAGTGCCACCGGGCATGGTCGAAGCCGAGTTCAGCCAGATCTGGCAGCAACTCGAGCAGGAAGCGGAGCAGGAAGAAGATTCCGAGGCCGCACGCAAGGAAATGGAAGACGAGAAGGACGAATATCGCGATATCGCGGTTCGTCGTGTCCGGCTTGGATTGCTGTTGTCAGAAATCGGCCAGAAAAACGGCGTCGAGGTCAGCCAGCAGGAGATGTCGATGCTGATCCAGCAGGCCGCCCAGCAATATCGTCCCGAAGACCGCGAGCGGTTCATGCAATATATCCAGCAGGATCAAATGGCCGCAGCACAGCTGCGTGCGCCGATGTACGAAGACAAGGTTGTCGATTTCCTGTTTGAGAAAGCGGAAATAACCGACCGCAAGGTCACCCGCGAAGAACTGGAAGCCGCGATCGAGGCGGAAGACGAAGCGGAAACCAAACCGGCAGCCAAGAAAAAAGCACCCGCGAAGAAAGCCGCTGCCAAAAAGCCTGCTGCCAAAAAGGCTCCGGCCAAGGCAGACGCAGAAAAAGCACCGGCCAAAAAAGCGCCCGCTAAGAAGGCCCCAGCAAAGAAGGCGTCGGCCAAGGCTGCTGCGGATAAAGCGCCGGCCAAAAAGACCGCAGCCAAAAAACCGGCAGCGAAGAAGCCAGCCGCCAAAAAGGCGTCTGCCAAGAAATAACGAACCAGTACCGCCGGGCCGGATTCAACCGGCCCGGCGGAAGCTGTCAGATTTTGACTTCGCTGGCCTTGTCGATAACCGTGCCGAGAATGCCATATTCCTTGGCTTCCTCTGTAGACATCCAGTAATCGCGGTCGATATCCTTGCGGACGCGTTCCACGTCCTGCCCGGTTTCTTCCGCGATAATCCGTGCCAGCCGCTCCCGCATTTTCACGATTTCCTGCGCCTGAATGGCGATATCCGACGCCTTGCCGCCGGCACCACCGGATGGCTGATGGATCAGAAATCTCGTGTTGGGCAGGCAGAAACGCTGTTCTTTGGGGACGCCAAGAAAAATGTGCGTACCGGCGCTGGCAACCCAGCCTGTCCCGATCATCGCGACTGGCGAGCTGATGTAGCGAACAAGGTCATGAAGCGTGTCTCCCGATTCGACGTGACCACCGGGAGAGTTCAGAAAGATGCGAATGGGGTCATGGTTGACATGATCAAGATAGAGTAGCTGCGTCGATACGCGCTCGGCCAGCTTCTGGTCAATTCCGCCGAATATCATGATCGTGCGGGCTTCCAGAAATTTCGTCATCATGGCGCCGGGCAGGCCACCGGACTTGTTCTCTTCGTCATTCTCTTCTTCGTTATTATATGTGGGAGAGATTGGGCTGTTGTTGGTTATCATTCTGGACTCCGCTAATGGAATTTTGAGAAGCACCGATCATGGAACGATCAGCGTGGCCTTGAAGAACATGTAGGGATAGCATGCATGGTGCGCAATGATCGTCGTCTCGGAGGGCAGTTTTTTCCCAACGGCATTCATTATTCTTCCACATCATTCTCCAACATCGTTAAAGCCCTTGAACAATTCTGCGATAATCCCGATGTAGTGCCGAAGCCAAAACAGGACAATTTACAACATGCATGATCCGATTACAGACGCACTAATCCCGATGGTTGTCGAACAGTCAAACCGGGGGGAGCGCAGTTTCGATATTTTCTCCAGGCTGCTGCGCGAACGTATCGTGTTCGTTACCGGACCGGTCGAGGACGGGATGGCTTCGATCATCACGGCGCAATTGCTCTTTCTCGAGTCCGAAAATCCGAAGAAGGATATTTATCTCTATATCAACTCGCCGGGGGGCGTGGTGACCGCCGGAATGGCGATCCACGACACCATGCAATATATCCGGCCCCGGGTTGGCACGGTTTGCGTCGGCCAGGCGGCATCGATGGGCAGTTTTCTGCTCGCTGCCGGTGAACCGGGCATGCGGATGGCGACAACCAACGCCCGGATCATGGTCCATCAGCCATCCGGCGGCGCGCAGGGCATGGCTTCGGATATCGAGATTCAGGCCAAGGAAATCCTGCGTATCCGCAGCAGCATGAATGAACTATATGCGAAATACACCGGCAAACCAGTCGCAGAGATCGAAAAGGCGATGGACCGTGACACGTTCCTCGAGGCCGATGAAGCCAAGGCATTCGGCATCGTTGACGAAGTTTACGACAAGCGTCCGGTACCCGCAGAAGATGATAAATAAGCGGTTAGCGCTGCCCTAAATGAAATTTAAGCCTTGCTTGATAGACTGGTCTGCACGCTGGGTATGCCGTGAAAAAAGCGGTGGCAATTTGGGAATTGCCGGTTAAATTGTGAAATTGGCCGGTTTAAAGGACTTTTTATGACAAAATTAACGGGATCTGATTCGAAGAGCACCTTATATTGCTCCTTCTGCGGCAAATCCCAGCATGAAGTCCGCAAGCTGATTGCGGGCCCCACGGTGTTCATCTGCGACGAATGTGTCGAGCTGTGCAACGACATCATCCGCGAGGAAACCAAGGGAACGGTCACCGGCCGCAAGGACGGGGAAGTGCCGACGCCGCAGGAAATCTGCGATGTCCTGAACGACTATGTAATCGGGCAGGCGCGGGCGAAACGCGTGCTCTCGGTTGCGGTGCACAATCATTACAAGCGGCTCAATCACGCTGCCAAGTCCGCCGACATCGAACTGGCAAAGTCCAATATCCTGCTGGTAGGCCCGACCGGCTGCGGCAAGACGCTGCTGGCGCAGACCCTGGCGAAGACCTTTGATGTGCCGTTCACCATGGCCGACGCGACGACCCTGACCGAGGCGGGCTATGTCGGCGAGGATGTCGAGAATATCATCCTGAAACTGCTTCAGGCGTCGGACTATAATGTCGAGAAGGCCCAGCGCGGCATTGTCTATATCGACGAAATCGACAAGATCAGCCGCAAGGCCGAGAATCCGTCGATCACCCGCGATGTATCGGGCGAAGGCGTGCAGCAGGCGCTGCTCAAGCTGATGGAAGGCACCACCGCCAGCGTTCCGCCACAGGGCGGGCGCAAGCACCCGCAGCAGGAATTCCTGCAGGTCGATACCACCAATATCCTGTTCATCTGTGGCGGCGCGTTCGCGGGTCTGGAAAAGATCATCGGCGATCGCCTCGAAGGCAAATCCATCGGCTTCGGCGCTCATGTTGCCGCTCCGGAAGAGCGCCGCGTTGGTGCCTTGCTGGCGCAGGGCGAACCCGAAGATCTGCTCAAATTCGGCCTGATTCCCGAATTTGTCGGTCGTTTGCCGGTGATTGCCACGCTTGAGGACCTTGATATCGACGCGCTGGTGACGATTCTCCAGGAACCGAAAAACGCGCTGGTGAAGCAATATCGCAAATTGTTCGAACTGGAAGACGTGGGCTTGACGTTCACCGAAGACGCGCTGGTTGCGGTCGCCAAAAAAGCGATCGAACGGAAAACCGGTGCCCGCGGCTTGCGTTCCATCGTCGAGAATATCCTGCTCGACACGATGTTCGACCTGCCCGATTTCGAGGGCGTGGACGAAATCGTGATCGACAAGGATGTTGTCGCGGGCACCAAGGACCCGGTGAAGGTGATCGCTAAAAGCAGCAAAGCGAAGAAGGAAGACGCGGCTTAGAATATCCGTGCCCCGGCGCAGGCCGGGGTTCATCTCCTGAAATCTCCAGATTACGCCAAGTCTGTGTAGCACCTCCCGGTACCGCCACACGCTTTCAAAACGATGGCGTGCTGCTAATTGGTCACGAGATGGACTTCTGCCTGCGCAGGAGCACGATCACTTATAAATACAGCTATCCAGCTTCTCATTCTTCACCACATTGATCCGCGCCGCAATCGTGTTGCCATAGCGCCGGGTAAAGCCGCTCGCCCCGTTGACCGCTCTCTTCTTGGGCGCGGGCAGGGCGGCCGCGATGCGCGCCGCCTCGATGCCGGTCAGATCCTTCGCGTCTTTCTTGAAGTAACGCTGGGCTCCCGCCTGCACGCCATATGTACCGATGCCGGTTTCGGCGATATTGAGATAGACTTCCATGATCCGATGCTTGCTCCAGATCGTCTCGATCAGAAAGGTGAAATAGGCTTCCAGACCCTTGCGGAAAAATCCGCCGCCCTGCCAGAGAAAGGCGTTTTTGGCGACCTGCTGAGAAATCGTTGATCCGCCCCGTATTCGCCCGCCCTGGGCATTGCGCTCGATCGCCTTCTGGATCGCCTCGGCATCGAAGCCGTCATGGCTGCAGAATTTCCCGTCCTCGGCCGCGATCACCGCCCGCACCATATTGGGGGAAATATCGCTGAAGGCCGTCCAGTCTTTGGTGAAGCCGTTGTCATCCAGAATCATGGTGGCAGTGACCGGCGGCGGCACGATGGCGTAAATCCCGACCCACGCGACGGTGATCAGGACGAAATATACTACAAATTTGAAGAGAAACTTGATGACCCCCATGACCGCAATCTAGAGGCAAAACGCCCCGAAAACAAATCCTGTTTCGGGGCGATTTTGAGTTTCTGGCCGTGCTGGAAATGTAAGGCTTAGCCAGCGGCGAGCAGCTGTTTTTCTCCGGCAATGCGGAGCATCGCCTTTTGCAGCTTCTCGAACGCGCGGACCTCGATCTGGCGGATCCGCTCGCGGCTGACTTCATAAACCTTGCTGAGGTCTTCCAGTGTCTTGGGGTCTTCCGACAGCCGGCGTTCAGCCAATATGTGCTGTTCGCGCTCGTTCAGCGATTCCATTGCTTCGGTGAGCATTTCATGACGGAATTCAGCTTCCTGAGCGGAGGCAATCGATTCGTCATGGAGCGGGCCGTCGTCTTCCAATATGTCCTGCCACTGGCCGCCATCGCCGTCTTCCGAAGAGAGCGTGACGTTCAACGAAGCGTCACCGCCCATCGACATGCGGCGGTTCATATTGACCACCTCGTGCTCGGCCACGCCCAGATCCGTCGAGATCTTCTCGACGTCTTCCGGCGACAGGTCGCCATCTTCAAAGGCATCAAGATTGTTTTTCATCCGGCGCAGGTTGAAGAACAATTTCTTCTGCGCGGCGGTCGTCCCCATTTTGACGAGGCTCCAGCTGCGCAACACATATTCTTGGATGGATGCGCGAATCCACCACATCGCGTAGGTCGCGAGGCGGAAACCGCGATCGGGTTCAAATTTCTTCACGCCCTGCATCAGGCCGACATTGCCTTCGGAAATGAGGTCCGAAACAGGCAGGCCATAGCCACGAAAGCCCATCGCGATCTTGGCGACGAGTCGCAGATGCGACGTGACCAGCTGGGCCGCTGCTTCCTGATCCTTGTGTTCAGAATAGCGTTTCGCCAGCATATATTCTTGTTCGGGAGTCAAAAGCGGGAATTTACGCACTTCCGAGAGATATCTGTTCAGGCTCGCGTCCCCCCCTAAGGCAGGGATTTTTGCCGGAACATTGCTACCATTAGCCATTTTCGTTCCTTCTTATGTTGTGCCTCCGGGCCTCATCAAGCACCCTTTGGTCAAAAGCTGATATAAGGTGTATTACCTATACACGCAACTTCATGAATAGTTCCTGCATATCGTCCGGAAAACCGATAGAAAACATCAATTTTTCAGCCGTTATCGGGTGAACAAATCCAAGACTAGCAGCATGCAACGCCTGGCGTCCAAACTGAATATCTTTTCGCCGGGAAAGCAAAGATTTTCGACGAGTGCCATATAGCGGGTCGCCGATCAGACTGTGCCCGATGTGGCACATATGAACCCTGACCTGGTGGGTGCGTCCTGTTTCCAGCGTGCATTCCACCAAAGCGGCACCGTTGAGGGGTTCCTTGACGGTATAATGGGTCATCGCCGGCTTGCCCTTGTCATCACCGACGACCGCCATTTTCTTGCGATTGACGTGGCTGCGGCCAATATTGCCCTCGATCGTCGCCGAAGCCGGATTGGGGCGACCGTTGACGATTGCCAGATAGCGCCGCTCGATATCATGGGCGGCAAACAAAGCGCTCAAACCCTGATGCGCGGCATCGGTTTTGGCAGCGACCATCAGCCCGGACGTATCCTTGTCGATCCGGTGGACGATGCCGGGGCGGGTGACGCCACCGATCCCCGACAATTGTCCGCGGCAATGATGGAGCAACGCATTGACCAAGGTGCCGTCTGCGTGCCCGGCTGCCGGATGCACGACCAGACCCGCGGGCTTGTTGATCACGATCAGATGGGCATCCTCGAAGGCCACGTCCAGCGGAATATCCTGCGGTCGGGCGGGGCCGGCGATCGGCTCCGGAATGGTGAGGACGAATGGCTTTCCGCCGATTTTCTTGGCCGACGGGTCGGTGAAGATCTGTCCTTCCAGCAAGAAATTTCCCGCCAAAATCAGCGATTTTACCCGCTCGCGGGACAGCCCGTCCACGGCTTCGGTCACCGCCGCATCCAGTCGCTGCTTTTTTTCTGTTTCCGGCAAGATTCCGGATATGGTGGATTGCCCCGCATGCATCGCGTAGATGTGGGCTATGCAACTGCTTATATCAAGCGCCATGTTGGCGGAACTCCAGCATATGGCCCTTGCCGCCGCACCGCAGGAAATCTGCGGAATTCTCTTTGGCCACGACGGTCGGGTAAGCAGCTATGGTGCAGCGCAAAATGTCGCTGGCGATCCGGTGCGGCATTTCGAAATTGATCCCTCGATATTGATCGCGGCGGAACGGGATCAGCGCCGCGGTGGCGAGCCGATCCTCGGCTATTATCATTCGCACCCCGCCGGAACGGTGAACCCTTCCATGACCGATGCCGAAAGCGCGGCCCCGGACGGTCGGGTCTGGCTTATTTTGAACGGCCGTGATGCGGCGGCATGGCGTGCGGCGGACAAGGGTGAAATTTATGGCCGGTTTGACCCGATCAGGCTTGATTGCTTTGGTTCAAACCGCCAAACAGCCGTGGAATAGAGATCACAGATTGAGGGCGCGTTTTTATGGCGAATAGTGAAATTGACCTGGCATCCCTGCTTTGCTCTAAAATATGCCATGATTTGCTGAGTCCGGTGGGCGCGATCAACAACGGGCTCGAATTGCTGGAGGACGAGAGCGATCCGGTCATGCGTGACCGGTGCATGGATTTGCTGGCCGACAGCGCCAGAGTATCGGCAGACAAGCTGAAATATTTCCGGCTCGCTTTTGGCGCTGCGGGCGGTTTTGGTGACGAAGTCGATCCTGCCGAGGCGCGGCAGTTGATCGAATCGCTGATCGGGGATTCGGGCAAAATCACGCTGGGCTGGGCTTTGCAAAACGAAGCCTTGCCGAAAAAAGCGATCAAGATTCTCCTCAACCTTGCGCTGATTGCCAAGGAATCGCTGGTCCGAGGCGGCAGTCTGGATGTCGGCGCGGAAAAAGGGGATCTTGGCATCGAGGTCGTCGTTCGGGCAGCGGGCGCTAAAATAGCGCTGGATAGCGGTATCCGCACCGCGCTGGACGGCACGATTGAACCGACCGATCTCAGCGCGCGCACCGCCGCCGCGTGGATGACCCGCGAACTGGCGATGCAAAATGGCGGCGACCTCAGGATTTCTCCTGAATCCGAGACAGAGCTGCTATTGGGTGCTATCGTCACCGCCTGAGAGCGAAAGGGGGAGGTCTTGCATGGATGTGATATGGACGCCGTCCCCCAATTTTGATGATCGCCAGTTGCCGATCAGCATTCTCGTTCTCCATTATACCGGCATGAAGGATGCGGCGTCGGCAATCAGCTGGCTGGCCAATCCCGAAGCTAAGGTTTCCGCGCATTATGTCGTCACGGAGGACGGACAGATCGTGCAGATGGTCGACGAGGAAAAGCGCGCCTGGCACGCCGGGCGCGGCTACTGGCGCGGCATCACCGACGTGAACAGCGCGAGCGTCGGGATCGAGATCGTCAATCCCGGCCATGAATTTGGCTATGTCCCGTTCCCGGAAGAGCAGATGGATTCAGTAACCCGGCTTTCCCATGCGATCGTGAAGCGCCACGGCATCGTGCCGTCCAACGTGATCGGGCACAGCGACCTGGCCCCGGCGCGCAAGCAGGACCCGGGCGAACTGTTCGACTGGGAGCGCCTGGCGCGCTACGGTATAGCGCTTAAAAAACCGTCTTTGAAACTGGGCGACCCGCCCTGGAGCGACGGCGGTTTCATGCTGGCGCTGGAGCGTTTCGGCTATGACATTTCCGACCAGACCGCAGCCGTCATCGCCTTTCAACGGCGCTTTCGGCCAAAAACGATCGACGGCGTGATCGACGGCGAGTGCCGCTCGCTGCTTTTATCTTTAATGTTGGACAGAGAGCGCGGAATCACTAAATAGGATGCACCAGAGGGTCGGCCAGCCGTCCTCCTACGCTAAAGCTTCGGCGGACAGGTCCGCCAGCATATTTTGGTATCCTGGGCTCGCCCGCCGGAGCTTTAGCGTAGGAGGGAGGAAAGTCCGGGCTCCACGATTAGAAGGTGCCGGATAACGTCCGGCGGGGGTAACCCCAGGGAAAGTGCAACAGAAAGCAGGTCGCGACGATTTCGGTCACGTGACAATGAAAGGGTGCGGTAAGAGCGCACCGCGGGACTGGCAACAGGCCCGGCACGGCAAACCCCACCTGGAGCAAAACCAAATAGGGGCGGCATATGGCTTTTTCGGCTTGCTGCCCGGGTTGGTTGCTAGAGCCGTGCAGCAATGCATGGCCCAGATGAATGGCTGGCTATCCCGCCGAAGCCTTGTGCGGAGGAGGGTGGACAGAACCCGGCTTACAGACCCTCTGGTTTCATCTTAGCGGTGGCAGTCCCGCCCATCCTTTGGTAAAGGGCGGGTGATGCCAAAAGCAAAACGATCCGATAATTGGGGTTTCCCCCGCTGGGGAAGCTATGAAAGCTCCCGTGAAACGCAGCAGGTCAGGATCTGTGACCGGCACGGTTGTGATGAAGCGGGCGACTGTCCGGCGCCGAAATCCCCCAACAGTCCCGAACGCTGGTATTTCTGCCAGACCCACGCGGCGGAATATAACCGGGGATGGGATTATTTCGAGGGACTCGACAAAGAAGAGCGCAAGCAGCGCGAAGCCGACGAGCAGCGCGATGCCAATGCCTATCAGGAAGCCGCGCATTACAGCTGGATGGGTTCCGGAGACGGCAGCCGTTCGCGCGACGAAATGACCGCGCTGGAAATTTTTGACCTGACGCCCGATGTCGGGTTTGAATCGGTGAAAAAGGCGTGGCGTGCGATGGCCAAGGAATATCATCCCGACGTCAATCCTGGCGATGAAGAGGCGGCCAGGAAATTCCAGGCGGCTCAGGCGGCCTTTGATGTCTTGCGGATTGCCGAAGAACGGCGGGTCTGGAAACCCATGTAGTTTTCCTGCGAAGGCAGGAATTTATCTCGTAGCGTTGCGTCTATCTCAGGCTTTGGAATTGTCACCAGTCGATAGATTGATGCGGAACGTTGAACCCCGCCAAGACCGGGGATCGGAAGATGGCTCCCTGCCTGCGCGGCGGAACTAATTGCTCTGAAATCTTTGCGCAGTCTGCTGAATCAGCGCGATCATATTGGGAATGCCCTGGGTGCGGTTTGAACTCAGCTGATTTTTCAGATCAAAAGGTTCGAGCACGGCGGCAATGTCCGTATCGGTGATTTTCTCGGCGGACCGATCCTGTACGGTTTCCAGCACCAGCGCGATAATCCCCTTGGTAATGGCGGCATTGCTGTCGGCGAGAAAATGCAGGCGCCCGTCGTCCAGTTGGGTAGGATAAACCCAGACCGAGGCCGAACAGCCGCGCACCAAAGTCGCATCGGTTTTCAGCGCGTCCGGCATATCATCGAGTTGTTTGCCAAGATCGATCAGCAGCCGATAGCGATCGTCGGGCTCGAGAAATTCATATTCTTCGATCAGGTCGTCAATTTTGCTCATGGGGAGGGCGGTTAGCAGGGGAGACCGGCAACGTCACCCATTTTAAGCGAGGCGTTTGCCATGCGCAAACCATCTATAGGTCTTGAGGAAACCACCCGTTCGCCCTGAGCTCGTCGAAGGGCAGGCGGCGCGCGCTCTGGCCGATGCTTCGACAAGCTCAGCACGAACGGTGTGTAACTAAAGTTCCACGCCCGCCGCAATGGCTTCCAGTTTGCGGATCCGCTCCTTGAGATCCGCGACCTCGATCCGCGATGTTGCGGTCGGCGGATTATCCTCGCGCCGCTGCTCGAGTTCGCGGGATTTAAGAGCAATCCAGTCGCGCCATCCACGCAGGGCAACGAGCGCGACGACCGTCAGTCCGATCAGCGAAAAGGCTGCGGTAATCAGATAAAAAGCAGGTTCTTGCATCATGCTTGTCCTTCTACTTTCCGGACCGGACTACCGGTCACGCAATTTTTCGATCTCTTGTTTCAGTTCGCGGGCACCGCGATCATCGGTGGCAATTTTCTCGAGTACCGCGACCCGTTCCTTGAGATATTTTACTTCGTCCTTCAGCCGGGCTGCATCGGGATCATGGTTGACCTGGGTGGCGATTGCGTTGCCTTCCTTGTCCTCCAATATTCCGTGCTGCGCGCGATATTTGGAACGCATCACCCGACCAACGGTGACGATGATGATGATGGCGACAATAGCCTCCGGCCAATCCATAAATTATCTCCTCGTATCAGAGCGGATTACTGATCTCTCAGCTTCTCGATTTCGCTTTCCAGCTGCTTGGTGCTGTGACCGTCCGTGGTGATCTGTTCCAGCACCGCAACGCGCTCCTTCAGATATTTCAGTTCCTCGCGCATCCGGTCGGCGTCGGGATCGATACCCTTGGGCAGATGACCATATTTTTCGGCCATCCTGCTCTGGTGGCGGGTCCATATCCACAAGGCGCCCAACGCAAAGGGGGCCAGCGGAATGAGTAATGCAAATTCAAAGCCCATCAGTTCAGTCCCTTCGTTTCAGGGTTGGCGCGCAAATCTTCGATCTGCATGGAAACATCAAACCCCTTGTCGGTGACGATACGTTCCAGCACCCTCACGCGCTGTTCGAGTTCATTGTTACCGACTGCATATTGGGCCGCTTTTTCCGCAGAAATTTTCGCCTGTTTGTCCATCATTTTCTGCTGATGGTTCGTCCAGATCGCGAAGACACCGATGGCCATGCCGGCAAAGGGTATCATCAGGGCAATATATTCAATCGGCATCATGATCCCCCATCAGTTTGTACGCTTGTCGCGCAATTGTTCGATTTCCTGGGTCAGCCGGTGGCTGTCGTCGGTGACGATCCGTTCGACATTGGCGAGCCGGTCTTTCATCGACCCGATTTCGGCTCGCAGCTCGGCGTTTTCATTGGTCAGCAATTTGACCCGCTCCACGGCTTCCTGGTCGGTCTTGGGATAGAGCGACTTGCCCCACTGGCTTTCCAGAGGATAGCCGTTCTTGACCCGCATCCAGGTTGTTGCAACCCAGCCTATAGAGATGGCGATGATCCCGACAGCGAGGATGGGTGCCAGCTCGGTAAACATCGCGACTTTATCCGGATCCATCAGTTCTGCTCCCGCAACGCTTCAATTTCGTCGGCGGTGCGTTTGGCCGGATCGGTGGCGATCCGTTCGAGAACCTGAAGCCGCTCCTGCAACCTGTCGATCTTGCCGACCAGTTCTTCGTTTTCGTGGGACAGCAGTTCGATCTTGCGCTGCTCGTCCGGGCTGGTTCTGGTGGTTTTTCCGCCCCATTCGTCTTCCAGTTCATAGCCGTGTCTGGCTCTGATCCAGTTGTTCACGATCCACCCGACGGTGCTGATGGCGATTATCGCGATTACAAATCCGGGGCTTCCCCAATCCATATCCATTCTCCCTGTTCAGGCGCTTAGCGCAAATTTTCGATTTCGTTAGACAGCGACGTGTTCTTGCTGGTGTAGTAAAGCTCCATGTCGGCCAGTTTGCGGTCAATTTCCCGGAAGCGCGACTTGATATCCCGGGTGGTGCGCCGCGGCGACTGGCGTACGCCCTGCCAGAATTTGGTTTCATCGGGATCGCTCAAATACATTCCTACCGGCTTTGGCTCCGATATTTTTGCCGCAATCCAGTACGCAATCAGCGTCCAGGGGAAGGCGAATGTAACCGTCGCAATGATGGCCGCCAGTCGAACCCAGGCCACATTGATCCCGGTATAGTCAGCAATCCCGGCGCAGACGCCGCTCCATTTTGCGCGTTTCTTGTCGAGATAAAATTTGGTGCGGGAAGAGCTCATGATGAATGCCTTTCTTTTTTCAGAAGCTCGTCAAAATTTTCGAGCGATGGGGCAGGAGTGGGTGTCTGCGGGGGGAGCGCGGATTGACGCCAGTCGGGATTGTCCGCGGCCATGATGCGCTCAATGGTTTCCATCCGGTCATCAAGACGGCGTGCCATATGATGCAATTCTTCCAGCAGGTTTTCATCTTCATTGGTAATCGTTGCGGCGGTTTTCCATTTGGTCACATAGTGGAAAATCAACCACGGCAGACCGATAAATAAAGTTCCCATTACGATGGGAATGATGATGAACTCTTCCTGCATTACGCGTCCCCTTTCTTCATGGCTGCCTTCATGGCCTCCAGTTCTTCGTCGACTTTATCGCTCGATTCCAGCGCAGCGATCTGATTTTCCAGGCTCTGCGGTTCTCCGCCCATGTTGAGCGAGTCGGCCCGGCCCTCGGCAAAATCTACCTGGCGTTCGAGATATTCAAAGCGGGAGAAGGCATCCTGCACCTTGTCGCCATTATACATCTCGCGCAGTCTAACGCGATTTTCAGCGCTTTCCAGGCGATTGACCAGACTACTCTGGCGTGAGCGGGCTTCCTGCAATTTCTTCTGCAATTTCGCGATGTCGCCTTCCGACGCGCGGAGTGCATCGTCGAGAACCTGGATTTCTGCTTTCAGTTGATCCGCCATATCGGCAGCCTTGCGCTTTTCCACCAGTGCCGCCTTGGCGAGGTCTTCACGATCCTTGGACAGCGCGAGCTGGGCTTTCTCGCTCCAGTCTTCGGTGAGATGATCGAGCTTGTCGATATGCCGGCGCATTTCCTTCTGGTCGGCAATGGTGCGGGCGGCAGAGGCGCGGACTTCAACCAGGGTTTCCTCCATCTCCAGAATGATCATGCGGATCATTTTCGACGGGTCTTCGGCCTTGTCCAGCATGTCGGTCACGTTTGCGGCGATGATGTCGCGCGTTCTTGAAAAAATACCAGCCATGTGCATACTCCGGTTGCGTCTGTGGTTGTGTTTGAACTTGTTCGAGCCGTCGCTCCAGACCTGTTCTACATCATCCTGTTCAATTTCAAAAGGTGGCCGGGACTTGACTTCGGCAAGGGGGAAAGAAGTGGTCCCGGCCATTTTGTCTGTCATGCCCGATAACCAAGGTTAATCAGGCTGACAGGAGGGGAAGCGATCTGGGTGCTTGTGATCGTGCCTTCGGCCTGTGCAGGTCCGACTGCGCTGATCAGGATTGTCACGCCGAAGAGCAGGATTGAGATGATCGCGGAAACATCGGTGCGACTCAATTTGTTCAGTACTGGCATGCTTTCCTCCACAAGTTCGTGTGTTTCGTATCTGAAACCTATATTGCAGAAGCCGTGCCAAACGCTTTAAGTTATTGAAATATATATAAAGACGGATTTTTACGTCCGGATGAACATGGTATTAATTGCTATTTATTGGGAATTTGCACTATATGTTGGCCATGAAACGCGAAAGCCAATTTGTCGGGGAATCGGGTGCTTTCCTCGATGCCGTCGAAAAAGCCAGCCGGGCGGCGCCATTGGACCGTCCGGTGCTTGTAGTCGGCGAGCGCGGAACCGGCAAGGAATTGATCGCGGAGCGCCTGCATCGGCTCAGCATGCGCTGGGATGGACCGTTCGTCACGCTCAATTGCGCGGCCATGCCGGAGACCCTGATCGAGGCGGAATTGTTCGGCCACGAGGCCGGCGCCTTCACCGGCGCAACAAAGGCGCGTGTCGGACGGTTTGAGGAAGCGGATGGCGGCACCTTGTTCCTGGATGAACTGGGAACATTGTCCACCGGAGCGCAGGAGCGGTTGCTGCGCGCCGTGGAATATGGCGAGATCACCAGGATCGGATCGTCGCGACCACAGCGCGTGGATGTTCGCATCGTCGCGGCTACCAACGCTGATTTGCCCAAAATGGCGCTGGAAAATGCATTCCGGGCCGACTTGCTCGACCGTCTGTCGTTTGAGGTCGTCACATTGCCACCGCTCCGCGTTCGCGAAGGCGACATTCCGGTGCTGGCGGACTATTTTGGCCGTCGCATGGCAGCGGAACTGGAATGGCCGAGCTGGCCCGGTTTCGGGCGCCTTGCGTCAGAGGCGCTGAACCGGCACGAATGGCCGGGCAATGTCAGGGAGTTGCGCAATGTGATCGAGCGCGCGGTCTATCAATGGAATGATCATTCGCTGCCCGTCGATCATGTCGTCTTCGATCCCTTTGAATCTCCCTGGAAACCCAGGGAAAGCAACGCCAAGCCGGCAGCAGAACCGACGGCGCCGCCGGGCGGAGATACCACGCCTGCCGGCGCCGAACCGGTTTCGACCGAACCGGCTTTCCCGGATGTCGACGATTTGAAAGCAGCGGTGGAAGCCTATGAAAAACGGATTTTGGAGACTGCGCTGGCCAAATCACGCTATAACCAGCGGCAGACCGCCAAGGCCCTCAACCTGACCTATGATCAGTTGCGTCATTCGCTGAAAAGGCATGATCTGCTGGGCTCATAAAAAAGAGGGCCGCGAAGCCCTCTTTTATGCTTCCATTTCTTCCAATCCTATCCGGCGTTGGCGTTTACCATCGCATAGAACATCGGCAGCGAAAGCAGAACATTGGTGCGCGAGGCCATGAGCGCAATCCTTCCGGCTGCTGCTTTCTCGTCAGCCGTGGCTTCAACAATACCGAGAACCCTTTTCTGTTTGGGCCAGATGATGAACCAGACATTGGCTGCCATAATGAGCGCGATCCACATGCCGACGCCAATCATTGCAAACGGTGGTTGCAGGGTCATTGCTTCGTGAAGCCAGCCGCTCGCCCAGGCGACGTAGAGACCGGTTACCACCGTGAGCAGAGCCGCCCAGCGGAAATAGAACAGGACTTTTGGTGCGATATGCTTGCCTACTGCCGGTTTGAGTTCGTCCGGAATGCTGGGCATCAGGGGTACCTGAACAAAATTCAGATAGTAGAGCAGTCCAATCCACAGCACACCAAAGAACAGGTGCAGCCAGCGACCGATGCTATCGCCGGTTACCATATCGCCGTGCATGCCGAACATCAGTGCCAATGCAGCGATTAAACCGACAATCATCACTGCATTCAGATTTCCAAAAAACTTCGCCATTGTATATCCCCCCAAAGATAAATTTTTCGATTAGAACTCAACTTTATGCCCGCACTTGGTGGAAGTCACGAGAAATTGTCCTTGCATCCTTTCCCCTGTTGATGCGTTGTGGCGTTGTATCGTATCTCGAAAAAATGGAGAAAAGAGAATATGGCTTTTGAACTTCCCTCGCTCCCCTACGCAAAAACCGCATTTGGAGATTTGATCTCCGAGGAAACATTCAACTATCATCATGGCAAGCACCATAATGCCTATGTCAGCAAGACCAACGACGCGATCAAAGGCACGGACCACGAAGGCAAAAAGCTTTCGGAAATCATCGAGGCAGCAGATGGCGGTCTGTTCAACAACGCCGCGCAGGTCTGGAATCACAGCTTCTACTGGTTGTGCCTGTCGCCCGAAAAAAAGGAAATTACCGGCGAATTGAAAGACCGGCTTGAAAGCAGCTTCGGTTCTATCGACGCCTTCAAGTCCAAGTTCAAGGACGAGGCTACCGGCCATTTTGCCAGCGGTTGGGCATGGCTGGTGCTTGATGGCGGTGACCTGAAGATCACTTCCTACCACGACGCCGATACGCCGGTCGCGCATGATGTCAAACCGGTGCTGACACTCGATGTCTGGGAACATGCCTATTATCTGGATTACCAGAACGCCCGACCGGATTATGTCTCCGCGCTGCTCGACAATGCGATCGACTGGGACTTCGTCGCCCTGAATCTCGATGGAGACGGCATCAGCCGCGCCGATCAGGGGTAAGAAATCATGCCGATCAAGCCGCGTCCTGACCGTCAGGGCGCGGCTTTTCTTCGACGGTAAAGCCATACCGCATCAACATCGGAATATTGGCCATCGCGAACAGGAACGAGATGGCTGGCACACCCCACACCTTGATGGTGAGCCACCAGTCAAAACTCAACGTCGCCACCATCAGTTCGTTGACCACGGCCATCGCCAGAAAAAATAATCCCCAGTTGCGGGATAATTTCAGCCAGCCTTCATCGGTCAGGCCTTCAAATGCGGCTTGCAGCAGGCTCTTCAGCATGGCTTTCCCGCGCAGCAGTCCGCCAAATAAAATGGCCGCAAATCCGGCATAGATGATCGTCGGCTTGTGCTGGATGAAGCGCGGGTCATTGAAGTAAACGGTCAAGGCGCCAAAGCCCAGGATCAGGACGGCCGACATCCACATCATCGGCGAAATCTTGCCCAGTTTCCATTTGGCAACGACCATCGCAATGACGATCGCGATCATGAAAGCGACCGTACCATATATGGCCGAGGTGATCGGATTGCCCTCCGGTGCACCAAATTTGTAAACCAGAAAGAAGATCAGCAGCGGGCCAAAATCGAGCGCGAAGCTCAGGCCCCTGTGTTCTTTCGGAATTTCTTCAATTGCTGTTGCTTCGGTCATTTTTCTATCCCGGCTATGGCTGCGGCCAAATCTTCGGCCTTGAACGGTCTCAGGTCGTCTACGGTTTCGCCGATTCCGATGGCGTGGATCGGCAAACCGAATTGTTTCGCTGCTGCCACCAGCACCCCGCCACGGGCGGTGCCGTCCAATTTGGTCATGATAAGACCGGTGACCTTGGCGACCTCCTGAAACACTTCTATCTGCGACAGGGCATTTTGCCCGGTCGTCGCATCCAGTACCAGCACGACATTATGCGGTGCTTCCGGATTGAGACGCCCTAGCACCCGCCGGATCTTGTCCAGCTCGTCCATCAACTCGCTACGGTTCTGCAGCCGTCCGGCTGTATCGACGATTAACACATCGATTCCGGTAGCGGTGGCCTGTTTGACGCCTTCATAAACAATGCTGGCGCTGTCGCCGCCCTGCGGGCCGCTGATGATCGGGACGCCCAGCCTCTCGGCCCAGACTTTAAGCTGCCCGATGGCCGCCGCCCGGAACGTATCGCCTGCGGCCAGCATGACACCATAATCCTGTTCCAGAAAAAGATGGGCCAGCTTGGCAATGGTGGTGGTTTTGCCCGAGCCGTTGACGCCGATGACCAATATCACCTGCGGACGCGGGAAGGCATCGATTTCCAGCGGAATGGCGACCGGTTCCAGTATCGCGGCAATTTCGCGCTGGATGATCTCCTTTACGGCATGCTCGCTCAGGCCCTTTTCAAATCGCTCGACCGCAAGCTTCTCCCGGATCGACGCGGCTGTCGCCGGGCCAAGATCGGACATGATCAAGGCATCCTCGATGTCATCGAGCGTGGCCTCGTCGAGCTTGGCCTTCGTTACCAAGCCCGCCAGATTTTCGGTCAGCCGCGACGATGTTTTGCCGAAACCGCCAAACAGACGATCTTTCCAACTGCTATTTTCGGTCACGCCGTCACCCTGCCAATCAATTGCTTGTCCTTGATACCGGTAATGTCGACGGGAACAATCTCGCCTTTGCTTGCCGTGCGATCCAGTTGAATGCGCGCAAAATTCTCTGAATAGCCGGTGTCGCCTGACATCTCCGCGAGCACCGTCTGTCTCGACCCGACCAGTGACCGGCGCCATGCAAGCGCGCGTTGCGCTACTGTTTCGCGCAATATCTTTGCTCTGTTCTTGATCACCTGTCCGTCAACCTGCGGCATTTTCGCCGCAGGCGTGCCCTGTTTCGGTGAATAGGGAAAAATATGGCCATGAACGACATCACATTGCTCGATGATCGACTGGCTATTGGCAAACATCGTATCGTCTTCGGTAGGAAATCCGGCGATAATATCTGCTCCTATCGCAATTTCCGGTCGCTTGGCTTTCAGCTTCTCGACCAGCGCGATCGCCTGCTCCCGGCTGTGCCGCCGCTTCATCCGTTTCAGGATCATATTGTCGCCCGACTGGAGCGATAAATGCACATGGGGCATCAACCGCGGCTCGCCGGTCAACAGGTCAAACAGCCGGTCATCAATCTCGATGCCGTCCAGAGAAGAAAGCCGGAGTCTCGGCAGACCGGGTACATGTTTCAATATGCGTTCGACCAGCATGCCCAATGTCGGCGCTCCTGGCAGATCGGGACCATAGCTGGTGACATCCACGCCGGTCAGGACGACTTCCTGAAAGCCTTTGTCGACCAAGGCCTGCACCTGATCGACGATCAGACCGCCGGGTACCGAGCGGCTGTTACCCCGACCAAAGGGGATGATGCAGAATGTGCAGCGATGGTCACAGCCGTTCTGGATTTCGACAAAGGCGCGTGACCGGTCGGCAAAGGCGCTGACCATATGCGGCGCGGTTTCGGTGATCTGCATGATATCGGAAACCCGGATATCCGGCCGATTGCTTTGCGCGCCCAGTTTGAAATTGGAAACATCATATTTGTCACCATTGCCGACCACCGCGCTGGTTTCCGGCATGGCCGCGAACATCGCAGGATCGATTTGTGCAGCGCAGCCGGTGACGATGATATTTTTTTCCGGATTATCTTTCTTGATCCGTCGGATGGTTTGGCGGGTCTGTCTCACCGCTTCATTGGTCACCGCGCAGCTGTTTACGATGATCAGATTGTCACCATCGATATTGCTGGTCGCCAGATTCTGCCGCAATGTCTCGCTTTCCGCGATATTGAGCCGACACCCCATGCTGATCATCTCCGGAGCGCTCATCCGAATTGGGACCAGTCCGCTTCACCCGAAAAGACATAGGTTGTCGGTCCCTGCATCCGGATTGTCTCGCCGTCTTCCCAGCGTATCACGAGCGATCCACCCGGCAGATGCACTTGCACGGGACTGTGCACCAGTCCGCGCCTGATCGCGGCGACAGCGGTAGCACAGGCTCCGGTTCCGCACGCCTGGGTCAGGCCAGCGCCCCGCTCCCACACACGCAAATAGATGCTTCCGTCCCTGATATGCGCAATATTGACGTTCACCTTTTCGGGAAACAGCGGATCGACCTCAATCATCGGACCCAGCCGGTCCAGTTCCACGCTCGCGCTATCATCGACGAAAAAAACGACATGCGGATTGCCGACATTGACGGCGGCAGGATTTTGCAAATTCTCCCAGCCAACCGGCATATTGAGCGTATCCATGGCATAACCGAGCGGGATGGACTGCCACTCGAACCGGGGTTGGCCCATGTCAACGACAGCACCATTTTGCGTGGCATTGCCAGTGATCATACCGCCTTTGGTTTCAATTCGGGTTTCCTCACCGATCAGTTTGGCGACGCATCGCGCTGCATTGCCGCAGGCTTCGACTTCACTGCCGTCGGCATTGAATATCTGCATCCTGACGTCGGCCTCCTCGGAGGGTCGCAAGATGATCAGCTGATCACAGCCGATCCCGCTATGCCGGTCTGCAATAGCCGCAGCCTTCGCACCCGACAATTCCAGTGGCTTTTCGCGCGCATCAACAATGACAAAATCATTGCCCAATCCGTGCATTTTGTGAAAGCGTCCCGTCGTCATGACAGGCGATTTAGTGATGCAGTTCGCGGGAGTCCAGCAATTCGGCTAGCAATGACCGTCGGCAGACGGATCTAGCCGGTCTTTTGCTGGTGACTATCGGTGGTTATCGAAGCGCGCGCTTTCGATTGCGGAATCACGGCTTCCTGGACTGGTTTGGCCGGGAGCAAATTGCGTTCTGCCAACATTTCTCGTGTCTGCTCGACCGACAGAGGGTGGCCGTAATACCAGCCCTGACCTTTGCCGCAGCCGATACTGCACAGTTCGCTCTCGGTTTCCTTGTCCTCAATGCCTTCTGCCGTGATGTCCATGCCGAGGCTTTCGCCCAGCCCGGTGATCGCCTTGACTATCGCCTTGCTCTCCGAATTCTGGTTGATCGAAGTTACGAAACTGCGGTCAATTTTGATCCGGTCAAAGGGCAGGGCGCGCAAATGGGCGAGTGAACTATATCCGGTACCGAAATCGTCGAGAGCGATTTTAATGCCCTGATTTTTCAGGCTGCCGACGATGGACTGCGCGAGACTGAGGTTTTCAAACAGCGAACTCTCGGTAATTTCGATTTCCAGCCGGTTTGCCGGGAATCCGGTTGTAACGAGCAGCTTGACGATCTTCTGCGCTAGCCACGGATCAAGCAGCTGAACCGGCGATATATTTACGGAAATGCTGAGGTTGGGATCCCAATTTATGGCGTCATCGAACGCCTGACGCAAGACGCTGAGTGACAGATCGCCAATCATCCCGGTTTCTTCGGCAATCGGGATGAATATTTCGGGAGATATCTGACCATGGGTTCGGGAATTCCAACGGCAGAGCATTTCGAATCCGGTTAGCTTGCCGGTCGCGAGGTCGATCTGTTGTTCATAATAGGGCACAAATTCACCCTTCGGAATGCCCGCACGCATTTCGGTTTCGAGTGAATTGCGAGTCTGCAATTCCTTCTCCATGATCTCGTCAAACCAGCAATGGCGGTTCCGTCCCTGCTTTTTCGCGCTGTACATGGCGATATCGGATTGGCGCATCAGGGTCTCGACGTCGTCCATTTCAGAACGGTAGCGCGACATCCCGATAGAAGTCGTCACCACAAGGTGGGTACCTTTATCGATGATTGGCGAAGCGATCGCCTCGATCAGATCATCGGCAATTCTTTCAACCAGTTCGGGCTGCTCGGGATCAAAAATGAAGGCGCAGGCAAATTCATCACCACCCAGTCGCGCGAGCAGGTTTTTGGGCGGCACGACACTGGCTATCCGGGTCGCCACTTGTTTCAGGACAACGTCACCGGCATTATGGCCGTGCACGTCATTGATATTTTTGAAATTGTCGAGATCGAACATCAGAAAGGCAATGCTTTTTTGCGTCTGCTGCGCCGCGTCGATCAAGTCCGCTGTTTTTTCTCCAATCGTCCGTCGATTGAGCAATCCGGTCAGCGGATCGGTAACCGCGAGCGAATGGGCGCGCTGTTCAGCATAGGCCCTTTCCTCAACTTCAATGGACATATCCCGGTAACGTCGCCAACCAAACAGGATCAGGGCAATGTTGAGCAAGAATGCCGATACCAGCATTTTATCGCCGCCGCCGGCTTTGCCGGAGATGGAAGCGATGGCTTGGGATACAACGGTACCGCCGGTACTTGCAAACATGAGGATGGCCAAAATGACAATGGCGCCAGTCACAACATCGCGTCGGGCAGATAACCTCGATCTGTTTTTCATCGATATGAGACGCTGGTCGGCTGCCGGTCGAGCCATGATAATTTTTCCCGCTGTTACCGTCCGCATTTTACTATGACAGTTCTCAATTTCCGGTTAACGGCGGTTCGTATGAGAGGAAATCCGGGCTTGCGATAAGTTGTGAACTCGACTAACAGGCCGCCAGTCAAGGCGATATCCGTATTGCCGACCCAGTTAGAGTTCGAAAAACTCACACGTCGATCAGCGAGGTTTCGCCCATCGGCGTTTTTTGCGTTGGCCGGGAAACTGGCCGTTTTGAGGAAGAAAGGGCGGAAACATGTTTGACAAGTTGAGTGACCGCCTTGGCGGAGTTTTTGAAAAGCTGCGCGGCCGCGGCGCACTGCGGGAAGACGATGTTCGTGGCGCAATGCGCGAAGTGCGGATCGCACTGCTCGAAGCCGATGTAGCGCTGCCAGTCGTCAAGGATTTCGTCGAAAAAGTTACCGAAAAGGCGGTCGGACAGTCGGTCCTCAAATCGGTGACGCCGGGCCAGCAGGTGGTCAAGATCGTCAATGACGGGCTGGCGGAAATGCTGGGCTCGGAGGTCAGCGCGCTTGAACTGTCGGTCGCGCCGCCGGCGATTGTCATGATGGTCGGCCTGCAGGGTTCGGGTAAAACCACCACCACGGCGAAAATCGCCAAGCGGCTGAAAGACAAAGAAAACAAGAAGGTCATGATGGCGTCGCTCGACGTCAATCGTCCGGCGGCACAGGAACAGCTGGCGGTATTGGGCGAGCAGATTAACGCCGCCACCTTGCCGATTGTGGCGGGGCAGCAGCCGGTCGAGATCGCCCAACGCGCACTGCAAGCCGCCAAATTGCAGGGCTTTGACGTATTGCTGCTGGACACCGCCGGGCGACTCCATGTCGACCAGCAATTGATGGACGAGATGCAGGCGGTCGCCGATATTGCGCAGCCCCAGGAAATCCTCCTGGTTGTCGATGCACTGACCGGGCAGGATGCCGTACATGTAGCCCAGAACTTCTCCGAACAGGTCGATCTGAGCGGCGTTGTGCTTACCCGGATGGACGGCGATGCACGCGGCGGCGCTGCGCTGTCGATGCGCGCGGTTACCGGCAAGCCAATCAAATTTGTCGGTGTTGGCGAGAAAATAGACGCGTTAGAGGAATTTCATCCCGAGCGTGTTGCGGGCCGGATACTGGGCATGGGCGATGTCGTCAGCCTGGTCGAAAAGGCGGCTCAGGTTGTCGACAAGGAAGAATCCGAGGCGCTCGCCGAGAAGATGCTCAAGGGGCAGTTCGATCTCAACGATCTGCGGTCCCAGTTGCGGCAGATGACCAAGATGGGCGGTCTCGGTGCGCTCGCCTCGATGATGCCGGGCATGAAGAAAGCCAAGGCGGCGATGGCCGGTGGAGCGATGGACGAAAAGGTCCTGATCCGCATGGATGCGATCATCGGCTCGATGACGAGAGAAGAACGGACACGGCCCGGCCTGCTCAACGCCAAGCGCAAGCGGCGGGTTGCTATTGGCTCGGGTACAACCGTGCAGGATGTCAACAAGCTGCTCAAGATGCATCAGGAAATGGCCAAGGCGATGAAGCGCATCCGGAAGATGGGCGGAATCAAGGGGTTGATGTCGATGTTCGGTGGCGGTGGCGGCGCCGCTGCGGCCGGAATGGGTGGCCAGGACGGCGGCATGCCCGGACTGCCCGACATGTCTCCCGGCGGACTCCCGCCTGATCTGGCGAAATTATTGAACAAAAAGAAATAATCGTAACAATTTGATTTTTTATATTTTTAGAAAGGTTTTTTAACATGGCAGTAGCACTTAGAATGTCCCGGGGCGGATCCAAGAAACGCCCTTATTACAAGATCGTCGTCGCCGACGTCCGCGCACCGCGCGATGGCAAGTTCATCGAACGGATCGGCAGCTACAACCCGCTGCTCGCAAAGGATGACGAGAAGCGCGTTGTGCTCGACACCGAGCGGGCGAAACATTGGCTCGAAATGGGCGCAAAACCTTCGGATCGCGTAGCGCGTTTTCTCGACGCTGCCGGCTTGCTGAAACGCGAAGCCCGCAACAACCCGAACAAGGGCAAACCAGGCGAGAAAGCCACCGAGCGTCTCGAAGAGAAAGCGGAAAAAGCCGCAGCTGCTGAAGAAGCCGCCAAGGAAGCTGCTGCAGCTCCGGCTGAAGACGCTCCGGCTGAAGAAGCTGCTGCTGAAACACCAGCAGAAGAAGCGGCTCCTGCCGAGGAAGCAAAAGCAGAAGAAACTCCTGCAGCTGACGCCGAAAAGGCCGAAGGCTGATGTTGAAGCCCCTCCTCTTCAGAGGAGGGGTTGGGGTGGTGGCGATGTGCAAACATCGCTCGCGTAGCGAAGCATTGGCTTCGCCAAATCCCGCCCCGACCGCTCTTCTGCAAGGGAGGGGCTTATGACCAATGTGCCCGACAAGCCCGTTCCGCTCGCCGTCATCATCGGCGCGCACGGGATCACCGGCGAGGTCCGGCTCAAGCTATTCTGTGACAGTCTCGATAGCCTGACCGTTCATAAAAACTTCAACGGTCGCAAATTCACGCTGAAATCCGTCAAACCCCATAAAATGGGTGCGATCGCGCGGATTGCCGAAATCACCGACCGCAACGCCGCCGAAGCCGCGCGCGGCACCGAACTCACCGTCCCGCGTTCCGCCTTGCCGGAGCTTGACGAGGACGAATTTTACCATATCGATATCATCGGCCTGCGCTGCGTCTCGGATGCGGGCGAGGAACTGGGTAAAATCTTCGCCATCTACGAATTCGGTGCCGGTGACGTGATCGAGATCGAGCGTGCCAATGGCAAGAAGTTCATGGTGCCGGTCAAGGCGATCGATATGCGGAGTGATCCTGCCGTTGTGCAGGCGGAGTTTATCGAGCCGGCTTGATTGACGGTCAGTTCATTTCACTGTATATACATCACGTATATACGGAGGCTTATTATGAGCAAGGAATATAGAGGCAAAGTCTTCAAATCAGGCAATAGTGTTGCTTTGCGACTACCGAAAGCGCTGGGAATAAAGGAAGGCACAGAGATGATTCTGCGTGAAGAACATGGCAAATATATTGCCGAGCCCGTGCCTGCGCCCCTGCGCAAGATTGATATCAGCAAATTCTGGGGCAAGGCACCGGGGCTGAAAGTTCCGGCACGCGACGAGTTTGACGAGCGACCAAGCCTGGTGGCTGCGCGCAATGAGACATCAAAAGCGTGACCCGCTATCTTATGGACTCGGATTGTGCGGTCTATTCGATGGTTGGACAGTTTCCGGCATTGGGCGTTCGGCTGACCGAATGTGAGCCTGGCGACGTTGCAATCTCGGCAATTTCTTACGCTGAAATTGCGCTCGGCACATTTAACGACAAACCACCGCCTGACGGAATACTTGATGCATTTTTGGAAGCGATCCCGTTGCTGGCTTTTGATGGACAAGCAGCACAGACCTACGCGCGCCTGCCGTTCAAGCGTGCACGTTTCGACCGCCTGATTGCCGCGCATGCGCTATCGCTCGATGCTATTCTGGTAACCAATAACGAGCAGGATTATACCGATGTGCCAGGGCTGAAAATCGAAAACTGGACGGTAGCGGCGTGACCGGAATAGCGTGCTGCAGAGGCACAAAATTCGGTGAACCGCAATGATGCTTATTGTCATCATTGTCTTCATAGCAGGCCTTACCATCGCGACGATAGAAATTGCAAAGCGTCTCAAGCCCGACATTAGTCTCGGTTGGCTGCCGTTCTGGGTCAGCCTTCCGATACCGGGCCTTTTTATGGCATACTGGCTTTTTGGACTTTGGTGGATTCAATCCGACTATTGTACGAATATTGATCGCTGCGATACCGCACAGCTTCTGGGAATGTCCGTTGGTGCCGCTGTCGGATTCTTCGGAAGTTTCTTCGTCAGCATGACGACCGCCATATTGTGGATAAACTGGCGCAAAAGGAAATGACCTTCACCGCCCAAATCCTGACCCTTTATCCCGAGATGTTTCCCGGACCGCTCGGCACGTCGCTGGCCGGCAGGGCGCTGGCGGAAGGGAAATGGACGCTCGACACGATTAATCCGCGCGATTTCGCCACCGACAAGCACCGCAGCGTTGATGACACCCCTGCGGGCGGCGGCGTCGGCATGGTGCTGCGCGCCGATGTGATGGCGGCAGCGGTGGACCACGCGGTCGAGCGGATGGCCGCGGCCATCCGTACGTCTCGAGCGCAGTCGAAAGACGGGGTGGGGGACGCAGGTGTCTCGACTGCGCTCGACACGAACGGTCTATCCTCAAGCAGCCCCGTTCGTGCTGAGCCTGTCGAAGGACAGGTTGGTCCCACCGCCGTTCATACTTCGACAAGCTCAGCACGAACGGGGCTCTCAAAAGCCCCAATCCTCGCCATGACCCCGCGCGGAAAACCGCTGACCCAGGCGCGCGTCCGTGAAATTGCTGCCGGTCCCGGCGCCACCATAATCTGCGGCCGTTTCGAGGGATTTGACGAGCGCCTGTTCGATGGCCGCGATATCGAAGAAGTCTCGATCGGCGACTATGTCCTGTCCGGCGGAGAAATGGGCGCTCTGGTGCTTTTAGACGCTTGCATTCGGCTGCTTCCCGGGGTAATGGGCGCGTCTTCTAGCGGAGATGACGAGAGTTTCGAGCACGGAATACTCGAATATCCGCAATATACCCGACCTCAGAAATGGGAAGGGCGCATCATCCCTGAAGTCTTGCGATCGGGGGATCATGCGAAAATAGCTGCTTGGCGGAAACAAAGGGCAGAGGAAGATACACGGCTAAGGCGGCCGGATTTATGGGAGCGTCATAGGGACGCTCCGGATCAGTCGCCCTCTGGTGCGCAGGAAAAAGATAAAGATAAGGAATAGGTCATGAACCTGATTCAGACATTGGAAAAAGAAGCTGTAGACGCATTTGTAGCTTCCAAGGAAATCCCCGAATTTCGTGCAGGCGATACGCTGCGCATCGGTGTGCGCGTCGTTGAAGGCGAGCGCGTTCGTACCCAGAATTTTGAAGGTGTGTGCATCGCACGGACCAATCGCGGCATGGGCTCCAGCTTTACCGTACGCAAAATGTCGTTCGGCGAAGGCGTCGAGCGCGTGTTCCCGCTTTACTCCCCGAATATTGACAGCATCACCGTGGTTCGCCGCGGTATCGTGCGTCGTGCAAAACTTTACTATCTGCGCGGCCGCACTGGTAAGCGGGCCCGTATTGCGGAACGCCGTTTGAACCAGCCAGCGAAAGGCACGGAAGCGAAATAATCATCGCTTCATGAAAGTTTCAGGCAGCCGGTTCTCCCCCACAGGAAAACCGGCTGTTTCAATATTCGGAACAGGAAAAGTTTCATGGGTTACAAAATTGCAGTTGTCGGTGCCACGGGCAATGTCGGGCGCGAAATGCTCAATGTCCTGGTCGAGCGCGAATTTCCGTATGACGAAATTGCCGCCGTCGCATCATCGCGTTCGCAGGGTAGCGAGATCGAGATTGGCGACACCGGCAAGATGCTCAAGGTGCAGAATATCGAGAATTTTGATTTTTCCGGCTGGGACATGGCACTATTTGCTGCCGGTTCGGCGGCAACCAAGGAATATGCACCCAAGGCCGCTGCCGCCGGTTGTGTGGTGATCGACAACAGCTCGCTCTACCGGATGGATCCCGACGTGCCGCTGATCGTGCCCGAGGTCAATCCCGAGGCGATCGACGGTTACAGGAAGCGCAATATCATCGCCAACCCCAATTGCTCGACCGCGCAGATGGTCGTGGCACTGAAACCGCTGCACGATGCTGCTACAATCAAGCGGGTGGTTGTCTCGACCTACCAGTCGGTCTCCGGCGCCGGTAAAGGGGGGATGGACGAACTGTTTGAACAGTCCCGCGCGATTTTTGTTGGTGATCCCAAGGAAAACAACGTGTTCACCAAGCAGATCGCGTTCAACGTGATCCCGCATATCGACGTGTTCCTCGACGACGGCTCGACCAAGGAAGAGTGGAAGATGGTGGTCGAGACCAAGAAAATCCTCGATTCAAGGATCAAGGTCACCGCGACCTGTGTCCGGGTTCCGGTATTTGTCGGTCACAGCGAATCGATCAACATCGAATTTGAAAAGGAACTCTCCGCGAAAGATGCCCAGAAAATCCTCCGCGATGCGCCCGGCATCATGCTGGTCGATAAACGCGAGGACGAGGGCTATGTCACGCCGGTCGAATGTGTCGGCGACGGCGCGACCTTCATCAGCCGCGTGCGCGAGGATCCGACGGTCGAAAACGGTCTGAACATCTGGTGCGTCAGCGACAATTTGCGCAAGGGCGCTGCGCTCAATGCCGTGCAGATCGCGGAGTTGCTCGGCCGCAAGCATTTGCAAAAGGGCTAGTGCGCGGCACCGGCAGCTTCGGCTGAATCCAGTGTGACCCGCTGTGGTTTCTTCATCAGGAACACCAGCGGAATACACATAGCGGTGACCACCGCCATCAGCCAGAAATCGCCAAGATAGGCGATTATCAGCGCCTGCCGGTTCACTTCACCGTCAATCATCATCATCGCCTGTTCGCCATATTGCCCCAATCGGCTGATGCTGGTCGGGCTCAGCGGCGACAGCCGGGCCTCGGTCACATTGCCGGCAATATCGGCGTGGCTGATTTGCCAGTTGCGACTGAGCAGGCCAACGAACACCGCTATGCCGATCGAAGCCCCGACGGTGCGCGCCAGATTCAGCAAACTGGCACCATCGGTCCGCAAGGCCGGCGAGAGGGTTGAAAATGCCAATATGTTCATGGTGACGAACAGCGCTCCCATGCCGAGACCCTGGACCAGCCCGCTGGCGATGACCGGCCAGTGGTCCATGTCGAGGCTCCACCCGGTCATCATCCATGCTGAATAGGATGCAAGCGCCATGCCCGCCGCGACGATAAACCGGGGGTCGACAAGAGTCGTCAGACGGCTGCCGATCGCCATGCCGAGAAACACCCCGATACCGCGCGGTGCCAGCAATATGCCGGCATCAATCGGTGTATAACGGTAGATATTCTGGAGCATCGGCGGCAACAGCGCCATTGTAGAGAACATGGCAACACCGGCAACGGCCATCAGCAGCATCGAGGTGACCAGATTGCGATCCCTGAACAAATCTCTCGAAAGAAAGGTGTTTTTCGCGGTAGCCATGTGGATGGCGAACATCCAGATGGCCCCGACCGCTATTCCGAATTCGATGATGATTTCCCAGCTTTCAAACCAGTCTTCGCTGTTCCCGCGATCGAGCATCAGCTGGAAGGCGGCGATAAAGGCGGCGAACAGGGCAAACCCGAACAGGTCGAATTTGCGGCGGGCGATCGGGCGCGACGGCAACAGGGTCCACAGCATGATAAAGGCAATGATGCCAATCGGGACGTTGATCAGGAAAATCCATTGCCAGCTGTAATTCTCGGTCAGATAGCCGCCGATTATCGGTCCCATTATCGGCGCAATCATGATCCCCATGCCCCAGATCGCCATCGCCCGCGGGTGATTCTTCGGCGGATTGATGTCGAGCATCACGGTTTGCGACAGGGGCATGATAAACGCTCCGGACAGTCCCTGTATAATGCGATAGAATACGAGCAACTCGAGACTTGTTGCCGTCGCGCACAGGAGGGACGAAAGGGTAAAACCCGCAATCGACCACAGGAACAGGTTTCGCGAACCGATGCGGTCGGCAATCCAGCCGGTGATCGGGATCGCGATCGCGGTGGCGAGAATATAACTCGTCAGGATCCACGTCACCGTATCCAGCGTCGCGCCGAGGCCCGACTGCATGTGCGGCAAGGCGACATTGGCAATGGTCGAATCCAGTATCTGCATGATATTGCCGAGCATGACGGCAACCGTCAGCAGCAGCCGGTTGTCGACCGGCAGTGCGGCTACGTTAGGATTTTGGGCGTTCACTCGCTGCCATTGCGCAGATCGACCGTGACTTCCGCCGAAATTCCGGCGATCAGCTGGCGAGGAGATTTGTCCAATATCTTTATCCGCACCGGAACCCGCTGGGTAACCTTGACCCAGTTGCCATTGGCATTCTGCGCCGGCAGCACGGAAAATTCCGATCCGGTTCCCGCTCCGATACTGTCGACGCGGCCGTTCAGTTCCAGCCCGGGATAGGCATCAAAGATAATTTTGGCTCTCTGCCCGACCTTCATCCTGGCGAGATCGGTTTCCTTGAAATTGGCTTCTACCCAGCTGTTTCGATCATTGACGATCGATACCACTGGAAGGCCGGATACCATCATTTGTCCGACCTGTAGCCGACTGGACTGGGCGACCCGTCCGGAGACCGGAGCCACCACCCGCGTCCGCGCAAGATCGAGCTGCGCTTGCTCCCGCGCGACTTTGGCTTCGGCTATATCGGGATTTTCGCCGGGAGCAGCCGAACCCGTCGAAAGCCGGGCCTTGGCCGCGACCACATCGGATTGTGCAGATTTCAATTTGGCACGGGCCAGATCGACCTCGTGCTGGGCGGCGTCCAGTCGCGCTCGTGTGGTGAAGCCCTTTTCCATCAACGCCGCCTGTCGCTGATAGTTGGCCTCGGCAAAGGCTATGTCCTGACGCGCCACCTCAATGTCGACGCCGCTTACCTGATAGTCGGCCTGTAAGTTCTGCACCTCGACTTGCGCAGCGGCGATACGGGCATTGCTCTGGGCAACAGCCAGTTCAAACGGAACCGGATCAATGGCAAAAAGCAGATCGCCAGCCGCAACCTGCTGGTTCTCGCTCACCGCCACTTCGACAATTTTTCCGTCAATCTCGGGCGAGACGGAGACAATATCCTGCTGGACATAAGCATTGTCAGTGGATGCATAGTGACCACTGATAATCCAGTAATAGGTGCCGGCACCGGCCAATATCAGAGGAACCGAAAGCATCAATATCCAGCGGCCGATGCGCCGTGCCAGCGAACGCTGCGGGCGCATCGGGGACTCTTCCATCTTTTGGTTTTCTGTTACTTCCATTTCCGGATTGGGACTATCAGCCATTGGCAGCCCGTTTCCCTTGGGAATCACCGTCATCGATGGATTGCAAATTGCGGCGGAACTGTTCTAGCAAATCATAGAGCTTTTTCTGCTCCGTCTTCGGCACGTTGTGCAGCGCCGCCTGCAGCAATGCTTCCCCGATCGGTTCCAGTTGCTCGGTCAACGCAACACCGTTGGGCGTCAGATATAGCTTCCACGCGCGGCGATCACCGGGATCGGAACGGCGTTCGACCAGATCTGCCGCCTGCAACCGGTCGACCATCCGGCACAGCGTCATCGCATCCAGTTCCAGCATATCGGCGAGAGCGCTCTGATTGATCCCTTCGTGCCGCTGCAGCCAGGTCAGTACCCGCCATTGCGGACGGGTCACGCCAATCGCCTTGGCGCGCTGATCAAAGGTCCGGCGGATCAGGCGCGATATGTCGCCGATCAGGAATCCTATATTATCGCTCATCCGGGTAATTTAATAACATATTTTATTATATGCAATGATTAGGTTTGAAAATCATGGATGATTTCCGACGATTGTGTCATATGACGCGCATGACATTGAAAGCAGACGTATATTGGTCCTTCCGCTCGCCCTACAGCTATCTGGCGACGCGGCGCTATGTTGCGCTGACCCGGGAATATGATCTGCAGATCAACCAGCGCTTCGTCTATCCGCTGGCGATCCGCGAACCGGACTTTTTCGAGAAAAACCATCCCAACTGGCTGGGCTATGTGTTCAAGGATATCTTCCGGGTGGCGCAATATATGGACATCCCGCTGGCTCCGCCCAATCCCGATCCGATTGTGCAGGATATCGCTACCCGCAAGATTGCAGAGGACCAGCCCTATATTTTCGAGCTGACGCGGATGGGGCAGGCGGCGTCGCGGCGCGGCAAGGGCCTGGAATTTGCCGATGAAGTCTCGCAGCTGATCTGGGGCGGTACCGCTGGCTGGGATAAAGGCGATCATCTGGAAAAGGCAGCGGAGCGGGCCGGGCTGGACCTGACCGAACTTCGGGTGGAAGCCGCCACGGACTCGGATGGACTGGATGCTGAAATCGCGGACAATCAAAAAGCATTGGAAGCCGCTGGCCACTGGGGCGTGCCGACGCTGGTCTTCGAAGGAGAGCCGTTTTTCGGGCAGGACCGGATCGAACTGGCGGTCTGGCGGATGAAGCAAGAGGGGCTTTCTTCCAGATGACCGAGTCGCTAACCGGTAGCTGCCTGTGCGGTGCGGTGCGCTACACTCTCAAGCCCGGTTACCGGACGAAACATTATGCCTGCCATTGCACCGACTGCCAGAAGCGCACAGGAAGCGCGTTCAGCAGCCATATGCTGGTGGCGGAGGGCGATATCGAACTGGAGGGCGAAACCGACGAGGCCTATTTCATCCAGCCGAGCGGGGCCAGAAGCACGATTATCGGTTGCGCCAGGTGCAGGGCGCGAATTTACGCCATCAGCGACCGGCGACCGGGCGGGGCCAGCCTGCGGGTTGGCACGCTCGATAACAGCAAGCATATGAGTCCGGCGGCGCATTTCTGGGTGTCGAGCAAGCAGCCATGGATCAGCATTCCCGATGATGTTCCGGCGCTCGATACACAGCCGGACACGCCCGCAGGCTGGCTCGAATATATCGGAGCAGACAAATGAAGGTGACAAAAACCGGCGGCTGCCAATGTGGTGCGGTGCGCTATGAGGCTGTGGTTCAACCGGATAAAGCCTATCTCTGCCATTGCCGGATGTGCCAGCGGGCAACCGGCGGCGTTGCCGCAGCCTTTATCAATTGCAAAATGACCGATCGCCGATGGACCGCTGCCGAACCAGACTATTATCAAAGCTCGCCGATCGCCCGGCGGCCCTATTGCGCCCGATGCGGGACGCCGCTGGGCTTTGAATTTCTCGAGGGGGAAAATTGCGACATTACCATCGGGACATTCGATGATCCCTCGGATTTCAGTCCATCACATCATTTCAGCTCGGAAACGATCCACGAGGCCTGGCTCGACACCACCGGCCTCAAACGCAACCGGCTCGACGAATACAAGGCTTTGCAGGACAAGTGGAAAGCGGCGGGCGCGGAGCCGCCCGAATGAGATCTGCTTCTTCATGGGATTTCCCCTCCTTCGACGGCGTCAGCCTCAAGATTCATGAAATGGGCGAGGCCAAGGACGGGAAAACTCCGGTGATCCTGCTCCACGGCCTGTTCTCCAACGCCCACACCAACTGGATCAAATTCGGTCATGCAGAGGCGCTGGCCGACGCCGGTTTCCGGGTGATCATGCCCGACCTGCGCGCCCATGGCGACAGCGCGGCTCCCCATGATCCGGCCGCTTATCCCGATGATGTGCTGGTCACCGACGTGCAGGCGTTGATCGCGCATCTGCAACTGGACGACTATGATCTGGGCGGGTTTTCGCTCGGGGCCCGGACGACGGCGCGGCTGCTGGTGACCGGCGCGAGGCCTGTCAGGGCTATGCTGATCGGTATGGGTCTGGAGGGGCTTGCCGGATGGCAGCGGCGCCAGGAATTTTTTCAGGAAGCGATCCGGCTCAAGGATAGCGCCAAGCGCGGCGATCCCCACTGGCTGGCGATCCAGTTTATGAAAAGCCAGAAGGTCGATCCTGTCGCTGCGTCCTGGCTGCTCCGGACCTTCTCGGATTTGGAACCGGATCAGCTGGCGGCGATAGACACGCCGACATTGGTGCTATGCGGATCGGAGGACCGCGACAATGGCGATCCGGTAAAGTTGGTCGAAATCTTGCCCCAGGGCCGCCACGTGGCCATCCCCGGAACCCATATGAGCAGCGTGACCCGGCCGGAACTGGGCCAGGAAATGATACGCTTTCTGGCCGGATAGGAGGAGCCATGTCGAGTCTTTATAACTGGCGCAATTTCTGGATATTCTGGCTAGGCGGTCTGGCCGTTTTCGGAATATTGATCGCCACGAGCGGCCCGCTCATGACGGACGTTGCCCCGCAAGGCATATTGGATCACCAGAGTGCCGCAACAGCGGAGCGGGTGAACGCGATTCAGCAGAGCTGGGCCGCGATAGGGCAAATGGATTTCGCAAGATGGTCGATGATCGGGGATCTGATTTTCATCACTCTCTATATGTCCGGCGGAATCATCGGGGGGCGGCTGATCTGGCAGCAGGCGAAATCACCGACCCTGAAAAAAATAGGTCTGTTGTGCGTGCTGGCTTATTTTCTCTTCGGTCTTACCGATTATGTGGAAACCGTCAGTCAGCTGATCCAGCTCATCCGGGACCAGGGCAGCGACCTGCTCGCGGGGACTGCGGCGCTGGTCCAGCCGGTAAAAATACTGGCCTGGTTCACCGGCACGATTGCAACAATCCTCACGCTAATCTGGCGATGGCGTGAAACACGGGCTTGACCGTCAGACAATAAAGTTTCAATTCCAACCAAAATCACAATAGTTGAGGATGACAATATGAAAACCGCCGCTTCGATCGTCGCAATCGCCACCATGGCGCTGACAACACCAGCATTGGCCAAGCAGCATGAAAAAGATGCCATGGCAGAAACCGCGCCGCCAACCGCCGCGGATGCCAGGCAATTTGTCGAGAAAACCGAAAAGCAGCTGTTCGACTATTCGATCGATGCCGCGCGCATCTACTGGATCAACTCTAACTTCATCACCGATGATACGGATGCTCTGGCTGCGAAGGCAGGGGCAGAAGGAACGACAATGTCGGTGGAGGCCGCGATTGAAGCCGCCAAGTTCAACGATGTAAAAGGACTCGACGCCGTTACCCGGCGAAAGCTGGACAAATTGCGCGGCGGGATTGTGCTGCCTGCGCCCACCACAGAGGGTGCCGCAACCGAACTGAACGAGATCGCCACAAAGCTGAACTCGGCTTACGGCAAGGGCAAGGGCACCTTGAACGGCAAGGAAATCAACGGATCGGACATTGAGGCCGAAATGGGCACGAACCGCAATCCCGAAGAACTATCCGAAATGTGGGAAAGCTGGCACACCAATGTCGGCGCGCCGATGAAGGATGATTATGCCCGTATGGTCGAGATCGCCAATCAAGGCGCCAAGGAACTCGGCTTCGCCGATGTCGGCGCGATGTGGCGTTCGGGCTATGACATGCCGGCGGATGATTTTGCCAAATTGACCGACAAATTGTGGGGGCAGGTCAAGCCGCTTTATGACGAGCTGCATTGCTACACCCGCGACAAGCTCAACGAGAAATATGGCGATGCCGTGCAGCCGGAAACAGGACCGATCCGCGCCGATCTGCTCGGCAATATGTGGGCGCAGGAATGGGGCAATATCTATGACATCGTTGCACCGGAAGGGGCAGGCGATATCGGCTTCGACACGACCGAGTTGCTGAAGGCGAAAGATTATGATGCGATCAAGATGGTCAAGGCAGGCGAGGGCTTCTTCTCCTCGCTCGGCTTCGAACCGCTGCCTGAAACCTTCTGGGAAAGGTCATTGTTCACCAAGCCGGCCGACCGTGAAGTGGTCTGCCACGCGAGCGCGTGGGATATCGACAACAAGGATGATATCCGGATCAAGATGTGCATCAAGGTGAACGGCGATGATTTCACCACCATTCACCATGAGCTTGGCCACAATTATTATCAGCGCGCTTACAATAAGCAGAGCTATCTGCATCTCGACGGTGCCAACGACGGTTTCCATGAAGCGATCGGCGATGCGGTTGCCCTGTCGATCACGCCGGAATATCTGGTTCAGGTGGGCCTGCTCGATGCCAGCAAGGTTCCGAGTGCCGACAAGGATATCGGTCTGCTCCTTCGTCAGGCAATGGACAAGGTGGCGTTCCTGCCCTTCGGTCTGCTGGTCGACAAATGGCGCTGGCAAGTTTTCTCAGGGGATATTCAGCCAGAGAATTACACAGAGGCCTGGCACGATCTGAAGCTGCAATATCAGGGTATCACGCCGCCGGTCGAGCGCCCCGCCGATGCCTTTGATCCAGGAGCAAAATATCACATTCCCGGCAACACGCCCTATTCGCGCTATTTCCTTGCCCGGATATTGCAATTCCAGTTCTACAAGGCCGCCTGCGACGCTGCTGGCTGGAAAGGACCGCTGCATCGATGTTCTTTCTATGGCAACGAGCAGGTCGGCGCGAAGCTGAACGCGATGCTCGAAATGGGCGCGTCCAAGCCCTGGCCGGACGCGCTCGAAGCCTTCACCGGAACGCGGGAAATGGATGGCTCGGCGATGATCAGTTATTTCGCGCCGCTGATGGACTGGCTGAAGGAAGAGAATAAAGGCAAGTCCTGCGGTTGGTAGGCACAAAAAAGCCGGCGGAAAAATTGGTTTCCGCCGGCCCTTTTGATCGGTCGTTTCAGATCAAAGCTGGTCGAGCATATATTCTGCCGCGCTGACCTTGAAATCGCCCGGTGCTTCGACGTTCACTTCTTCTACGACTCCATCATTGACGATCATCGAAAAGCGCTGGCCGCGCTGGCCCATGCCGAATCCGGATCCATCCATTTCGAGACCAACCGCCTTGGCGAAATCACCATTGCCATCGGCGAGCATGGTGACGTCTTCGGAACCATCGCGCTCGTTCCATGCGTTCATGACAAACGCATCATTGACCGCGGTGCAGGCGATTTCATCAACGCCCTTGGCCTTGAGCTCATCCGCTTTCTCGACATAGCCGGGCAGGTGCTTTGCGGAGCAGGTCGGCGTAAACGCGCCGGGAACCGAGAACAGCGCCACTTTCTTGCCGGCGAAATATTCGCTCGAGCTGACCTGCTGCGGTCCGTCGGCGGTCGCCTTGACCAGATTCACTTCGGGAAGTTTGTCGCCTTTGTTGATCATCATTCGCTCCTTGACTTGTTGGGTTCTAAACACTCGGCTCAATTAATGAACGTGGTGACCGACGCATGAAATTGCAAGCAAGTCAGTCAAACAATTCACCGGTGAATTTTGCCATGGGCAGTTCATAATTGCATTGCTATGCTGCCTGCAATGGATGACCCGATATTCTTCTCAGGACAATTTCTTCTCGCCACCCCGGGAATGGCAGATCCCCGGTTTGCGCGATCGGTGGTGGCCATCTGCTCCCATGATGAAAGCGGGACCTTGGGCATCAATATCGGCGAAACGGTCGAGGAGATAGGTTTCCACGACATTCTTCGGCAATTTGATATTGACCCTGCCGACGCGCCTGATTGCCCGGTATTTCTCGGCGGCCCGATGGAAACGCAGCGCGGCTTCATCCTCCACAGTCTGGATGTCAACATGTCGGACACGCTTCAGGTCGGGGACCGCTGGGGACTTAGCAGCTCGGTCGATATGCTCGGCGCGATTGCCAAGGGCCGCGGTCCGGAAAAATGGATCATCGCGCTTGGTTATGCCGGATGGGGCGAAGGACAGCTGGAAAGCGAACTGACCCAGAATGGCTGGTCGATTGCCAAAGGGTCTCCCGACTGGCTTTATGAAAACACGTCCGGTGATAAATGGACAATGGCCTGGCAGGCGCAGGGAATCGACCCGACCAAGCTCTCCGGCGGATTTGGCAGCGCCTGACTTGTTGGATAGCTATGTGATTTTCCCAACACTTTCATGCTGAATATTGCTTAACCAGCGACTTTTAGGATTCGAAAAGCGCGACAGCCCATGATCCCAATCCTCACAATTTAGGGGATCGGGGATATGAGGAAATCAGGAAAATTAATTGCTGTTCTATCAGTCGGAAGCTTGGCTCTTGGGGGAACCGCGAATGCGACATGCTGGTCGCCGGCAGAGATCGAGGCGGCGACATTGCGGGAACTGCAATCGCGTTTGATGGTGGCGTCGCTGCGTTGCGCGAAATCGGATCATGACGTGCTGCCGCATTATAATGCATTTGTGAAAAGCAAACGTCATTTGCTGGTTGGCGGCAACAATATTCTGAAAAGCTATTTTGCCAAAGGCCATCGCGGCAAGGGGGCCGTCCGCGCCTATGATCGCTATGCAGTGTCTCTCGCCAATCGCTATGGTGCGGGTTCGGGCGATCTGTCCGAATGCCAGGGCATGAAAGAACTGGCTTTCTCCGCTGCATCAAGCGAACCAAGCTCTACCGCACTTGTTCGTATAGCTCGGCAAAATGCACTCGAACCGACTTTGCCTGGCGGGCGATGTGGAATTGTTATTGCTTCCAGGGCTGGCGGCTAATAAAATTACGAATATAAAGACTTCTTTATATTTGCTTTCCAGACCGCAAGCCGCTATTGAAAACGTATATTGCCGCACCGGATTACCTGTGCGGCATTTCGTTTTTTCAAGGAGATAAGAAGTGGCAACCGCAGCGGACACCGCAATCCAGGATTTTATAGTCAAAGATATCAGCCTCGCCGATTTCGGTCGCAAGGAGATTGAAATTGCCGAAACCGAAATGCCGGGATTGATGGCGCTTCGGGAAGAATTTGGCAAAGAAAAGCCACTCAAGGGGGCCCGGATCACCGGTTCCCTTCACATGA
>JBLWTQ010000021.1:0-47924 GCA_048270065.1 Parasphingorhabdus sp.
CACCGGCCGTGCCTGATGGTTCAGGACTGTTCAAATTGCTCTCCGGCTGGTCCGCTTCAAGGAATGCGGTCTATAGCAGTTTCGAGATTTTGTCATCATCATGCCTTGCCGGTCTATCTGCGTTCAGAAACCAATGGCCTTTTCATGAGCTGGGTGACCACAGACTGAACATCGGCCTCGCCGGCCAGCAAGGCGCAGACGGCATCGACAATCGGCATGTCGATATTTCGCGCTCTGGCATCCTGTTGAAGAACCGGAGCGGTCGAGGCACCTTCGGCAACCGTCGTCCGGTCCGCCAACAGCAGTGCGGCCGATTGACCTTCGCCCAATCCCTTGCCGAGCGAAAAATTGCGCGAACTGGTCGAGGAACAGGTGAGCACCAGATCACCCAGTCCGCACAGACCGGAAAGGGTTTCCGACCGGGCCCCGCGGGCCGCGCCATAGCGCAGCATTTCGGCAAAGCCGCGGCTGATCAGGGAGGCGCGGGCATTTTGACCCAGACCGGCCCCGTCGACCACGCCGCAACCGATCGCGAGCACGTTCTTGACCGCGCCACCTATTTCCGCGCCTGCCACATCGTCGGAATAATAGGGCCGGAAGCTTGCTTTTGCGATCAGCGGGTTGAGCTGGTGCCACAAGGCCTCGCTTTCGCAGGCCAGGGTCAGGGCGGTCGGCAAGCCTTGCGCGACTTCATGGGCGAAGGTCGGTCCGGACAATATTGCAAGGGGATTGTGCGGCCGCACTTGCTGGGCGACCTCGCTGAGCAGCATCTGGCTCTCCGCCTCGATGCCCTTGCTGCACAGGATCAAGGGCGCGCGGGAATCGGACAGCGCCTCAAGACTGGCACGCAGATGCTGCGCCGGTGTTACCAGCAGCAGAACATCGCAAGCGGCAATCGCGTCCCAATCCTGGGTTGCGCGGATATTGTCGCGCAGCCGATGACCCGGGAGAAAGGATTGATTTTCCCGGTTCCGGTTGATCTGTTCGATAACTTCGGGTTCGCGAGCCCATAGCAGGAGCTCATCCTGCCCCCCGGACAAGATTTGCGCCAATGCCGTACCCCATGCGCCCGCGCCGATCACGCCAATTCTCGCTTTCGCTCCGGTCATGCTTTTACTCCCGCTCCGCGCGCTTTTTCAGCCGTTGGATCAAGCGGCCAGCGCGGTCGGGCGACAAAATCCAGTGGATCGGACAAGCCCGCCGAGAAGCGTTCGGCGCCCGCCCAGGCAATCATCGCTGCATTGTCTGTGCACAGCCACTGCGGCGGCGCGGTAAAGGCCATATCATTCTTCTCAGCAACCCGTTCGAGCATGGCGCGGATCGGGCCATTGGCGGCAACCCCGCCCGCAACCACGAGATGTGCGCAGCTTTCCTGTTCCGCTATTGCTTTCTCAAGCCGGTCGCGCAGGCAATCTATCACCGCCTGCTGAAAGGACGCTGCGACATCTTCGGATTTATATTCGCCGCTGTCATGGGCGCGGACCACCGCGCTCTTCAGACCGGCGAAGGAGAAATGCGGTTCGGGTGACCGGATCAACGGGCGCGGCAGGGGAACGGCTTTGGGATCACCTTTTCGGGCCAGGGCTTCGACCTTCGGTCCGCCGGGATAGCCGAGGCCCAATATTTTTGCCGTCTTGTCAAACGCTTCGCCCGCTGCATCGTCGATGGTGGTCGCCAGCCGCCGATATTGGCCGACGCCTTCAACGCGCAGGATCTGACAATGGCCACCCGAAACCAACAGCAGCAAATAGGGAAAATCCAGATCCGGATTGACCAGCCTGGGGGACAGTGCGTGGCCTTCAAGATGATTGACGGCAATCAGGGGCTTGCCCGCTGCCATCGCAAGGGCCTTGCCAGTGACCAGGCCGACCATCACCCCGCCAATCAGGCCGGGACCAGCGGTTGCTGCGATTGCATCGACATCCTCCAGCGATTTGCCAGCTTCGTCGAACGCCGCGGCGATCAACGGCGTCAGAATCTCGGCATGGGCGCGGGCTGCGATTTCGGGAACCACGCCGCCATAGGGGGCATGTTCCGCTTCCTGCCCTGCCAATTTGTGCGCCAATATCTCGCGATCAGACGTGACTAGCGCGGCTGCCGTTTCGTCGCAGCTGGATTCAATTCCCAGGATCAGGCTCATGACGCTTTTACTTAGGCGCTCAAGCCATTAGGACAAGCGCTATCATGAGCGAAAACGTCAAAAAAGAGATTCTCGCCGGGCTGGACCGTCCATTGCGTATCGGTACGCGTCAATCGCCGCTCGCCATGGCGCAAGCCACCATGGCCGCTAACGCGCTGCTTTCCACCCATGGCTGGCGGTCTGATCAGGTGGAACTGGTGCCGATGATCGCCAGCGGCGACAAGATACTCGATCGTGCTCTGGCGGAAATGGGCGGCAAGGCGCTGTGGACCAAGGAGCTGGATCGCGCGCTCGGCAATGGCGAGATCGACTGTGCGGTGCACAGTATGAAGGATGTCGAAACCATCCGGCCAGAAGCGTTTGTCATCGCTGCGATGCTGGAGCGGGCGGATGTTCACGATCGGTTGATCGGAGCGGAGTCGATTGACGGTTTGGCCCAGCGTGCCATTGTGGGTACCGCATCCCCGCGTCGCAAGGCGCAGCTTTTGCGGCATAGGAGCGATCTCGATATCCGCCTGATCCGCGGCAATGTGCAGGCCCGGCTGCAGAAAATCGAAACCGGTGAATATGATGCAACCTTGCTCGCCGCCGCCGGTCTGAACCGGCTGGATATGGCGGATGTGGGTGTCGAAATTTCCGAGGAGGTCATGCTGCCAGCGCCCTCGCAGGGCGCGATCGGCGTCGAGGCGCGGACCGATGACAGCCATGTCCGGCGGCTGATGCACGCCATTTCATCGGCCAACACCTTTCGCGCGGTTATTGCCGAACGTTCGTTTCTGGCACAGTTGACTGCAGATTGTCACAGCCCGGTCGCTGCGCTGGCGACGATTGACGGCGCAACGGTTCATCTCCGGGCCGAAATCTTGCTGCCTGACGGGTCGGAATGCATCGACGGCCAATCCAGCTTTGAAACAGGCGATGTATCTGCACCCGGCATATTGGCCAACACGCTTCTGGGTCAGGCAGGCGCTGAACTGAAGGCCATATTTGGCCGATGACGCCCAAGCTGCTGATCCTTCGGCCGGTCGACGGGGCATTGCAGACCGAGCGGCGGGCCAGGCATTTGCAACTGCCTGCGGTTGTCGACCCCTTGTTTACAGTCGAATCGATTGCATGGTCCGGTCCGGAGGCGAAGGATTTTGATGCGCTGCTACTGACCAGCGCCAACGCGCTACGATTTGGCGGCGGTGGACTGAACGCCTATCTATCCCTGCCTGTGCTGGCAGTAGGCGAGAAAACCGCGGCAGCTGCAGAAGAGGCAGGGTTTCATGTTGAAAAAACCGGAGAATCTTGTGCGCGCGATCTTCTGCGCCAATTGGAAGACGCCCCCTATCGAAACATATTATGGTTGGCGGGCGTTCAGCATACAGACCTTTCTTCGGTTGACCAGCAGCTGGAAATCGTGCCTGTCTATCGTTCAAATGCCGTCCCACTGGGCGAGCAGGCAAAGGCCTGTCTTGCCGAAGAAACCATTATCCTGTTGCACTCGGTCCGTGCCGCGCGCCATCTTGTGTCGGAATTGGACCGTTTGCGCCTGCCGAAAAGCCGCCATCATCTGCTGGTCTTTTCTGCCAAAGTGGCAAAAACGGCCGGGCAGGGATGGAAAAGCGTTCAAACCGCAGATCATCCGGACGACGACGCTTTACTGTCTTTGGCGAGCGCACTATGCCGGTCATATTGAGAGGATTTGGTCCATCCAAGCGGCCGGACTGAGGAGAAGGAGGCGGAATGAGCCGGGATTATGAAAGGCTTTCGCCATCAACTGGCACGAGCAATCTGACGCGCAATATATTGATACTGATGATCGTGGCCTTCATTGGAGGGGCGATACTGACCGGATGGATTTTGTCTCGTTACAATCCCTTTGACAGCAATTCGGAAGCAGAGATAGCCGCTGTTGCCAGTAGCGATGAAGCGGCGACGGCAGCTCCGGATCCGGCGACTGCCCTTGCCGACCGGATTGATGCGGATGGCAGCGTATTGCCGGCGCCAGCGCAATCGGCAGAACCTGCGCCTCCGGCGCTGACACCCGACCTGGAACGAGCGCTTGCGGTGCGCGTTGCCGATCTGGAAGACCGTCTGTCGCGGATCAATGTGCAGGCTCAGGCTGCATCGGGCAATGCTGCCCGGGCCGAGGGCCTGCTGATCGCATTTGCCGCGCGGCGCGCGCTGGATCGCGGATCGCCGCTCGGCTATATCGAGGCCCAATTGCGGCTGCGCTTTGGTGATGCACAGCCCAAGGCGGTCACGACGATTGTCAATGCCTCTCGCCAGCCGGTCACGCTGGAAGAGCTGGCAGCGGGACTGGATGAAATCGGTCCATCGCTGACTTCCGGTTCGGGCGGCGTTGGCTTCTGGACCGAATTCAAGCAAGAACTGTCCGAGCTATTTGTGATTCGTCGCCAGGGAACGCCATCCCCGGCGCCGCAACAACGGCTGCTCCGCGCAAAACGCTATGTCGAAACTGGTAACGTCGAAGCCGCGATTGCGGAAGTCGAGAAACTGACCGGAATCGAAAAGGATGAGGACGCATTGGTTTGGATGGAAAAAGCGCGCCGGTACAATGAAGCACGGCGGGCGCTGGACGTTATTGAAACCGCAGCGATCCTCGAGCCGCAACAATTGCGTACCGCTGAAGGGGAAAGGGTGGACCAACCGTCACCGCTGGCGCCGTCCACTGCCATACCGGCTCCCTAATTTTTCAGGAACAAGTCTGCGAGTTCTGATGGCACGCGAACCGGGCGGCCCTTTGCCCGGTCGATAATCGCCCAGTTGGTTTTGGCGGTTACGATGATATGGCCGTCGGCATCGGTGAAGCAGCTGTTGCGCCAGAACCGTGCGCCCCTGGGGGGATCCGAAATCCACGTCCGGCCGGTCACCTCCGTGCCGACGCCGACATTGCCGCGATAGTCAATCTCGTGCCGGGTGACCACCCAGATATATTGTTCGAGGGCAGATTTCGGGGCGATGGCACTCCAGTGTGCTGTCGCCAGATCCTGAATCCAGCGCACCCAGACCGCATTGTTGACATGGCCGAGTTCGTCGATGTCATCGGGCTCGGCGGTGATCGTCAGGGAGAAACCCGGTTGCTTTTCAGTTCGAGAGGAAGGGGGGATTTCACTGCTCACTCAGTCACACCCATTTGCCAAAGAATGAACGCGTATTCCTCAGCGGTTTCTTCCAGCGCGTTCCACCGGCCCGATTTGCCGCCATGGCCGGCACCCATATTGGTCTTGAGCAGCAGGATGTTGTCATCGGTCTTGGTCGCGCGCAGCTTGGCGGCCCATTTGGCGGGTTCCCAGTAGGTCACGCGGGGATCGTTGAGGCCTCCGGTAATCAGCATCGGCGGGTAATCCTGTGCGGTCACCTGATCATAGGGAGAATAGCTGCGGATATATTCAAAGGCCGCCCTGTCGGTGATCGGATTGCCCCATTCCGGCCATTCACCGGGGGTCAGAGGAAGGCTTTCATCCTGCATCGTATTGAGCACGTCAACAAACGGCACATGGGCGACGATCGCACCCCAGAGATCGGGATCGCTGTTGACGATCGCCCCCATCAGTTCACCGCCAGCAGAGCCGCCCGAGGCGGTGATCCGGCCCTTGGTGGTATAGCCTTTGGCGATCAACCCCTTGGCGACATCGACAAAATCGTTGAACGTGTTGGTGCGCTGCATCAGCTTGCCCTGCAGATACCAGTTGCGCCCCAGATCATCGCCGCCACGGATATGGGCAATCGCGTAGATAAAACCGCGATCGACGAGCGACAGCCGCGTGGTCGAGAAACTCGGCGGCACGGCATAACCATAAGCGCCATAGGAATAGAGATGGAGTGGCGCGCTGCCGTCCAGTTTGGTGCCGTTCTTGTAAACCAGGGAGACGGGAACCATCGCGCCGTCGCGGGCTTTGATGGTCAGGCGTTCGGTGGTATACTGGCTGGCGTCATAGCCCGACGGAATTTCCTGCACCTTCAGCGTTTCGAGCTTTTTGTCGGCCAGAGAATAGTCATAGACCGTGTCCGGCGTGACCATCGATTCATAAGCAAGCCGCAGCTTGCTGACATCATATTCCGGATTGTCATCCAGTCCGGCATTATAGCTTGCCTCCGGAAAGGCGATGCGCTCGACCTTCGCCGGATCGGCGTAGGAACGGATCTCGACCTGGTCGAGGCCGTTCTTCCGGCCCTCGGTTACATAGAAATCCTTGAATGCGGTCATGTCGGTCAGGTAGAAGGTGTCCGACCCGGCAATCAAAGTGGTCCACTCATCCGGCTTGTCGAGGGATGCGGTGGCGAGCCGGAAATTCACATGATCATCGTTGGTCAGGATGTAGAGATTGCCGTCATGCTCCTCGACCGAATATTCGCGGCCCTTCTTGCGCGGCGAAATCAGCAACTGTTCTGCCGTCGGATCGTCCGCCGGGACCAGCCGCACTTCGCTGGTTTCGTTGTCACCAGTTGCGATGACGATGAATTTTTCCGACTGGGTTAGGCCGATGCCGACTGTGAAGCCATCCTGTTCTTCCTTGTAGAGTTCGATGTCATCTTTTGGGTCGCTGCCGATCACATGCAGGCGCGCATTGTCCGTGCGCCAGTTCTCGTTGGCCAAGCCGTACAGCAGATTGTTCGAATCCGCAGACCAGACCAAGCTGGACAGGGTACCGGGAATGACGTCGGCCAGCATTTCGCCGGTCTCGAGATTTTTGATCCGTGCTTCAAACCGTTCGGCACCGGTGTCATCGACGGAAAAAGCCAGCAGTTTGCCATCGGGAGAAACCGCGATCGCGCCCAGGCGGAAATATTCCTTGTCCCTGGCCAGCGCATTTTCATCAAGGATCAACTGGTCGGCACCGCCGGAAACGGATTTCCGGTAATGCTGCTTGTATTGCATGCCCTCTTCAAATTTGGTCCAGTAGATCCAGTCGCCATCCTTTTGCGGGACGGAGCTTTCATCTTCCTTGATCCGCGCCTTCATTTCCGCAAAGAGCGATTTGGTAAAGGCTTTCTGCCCCGCCATGTTCTGTTCGAACCACCGGTTTTCCGCTTTCAGATAATCGAGGACATCTTGGTCGTCGACCTTGGGATAGCTTTGATCCTTCAGCCAGTGATAGGGATCGCTGATCGTAAAACCATGGCGTTCGTAACTATAGGGCCGCTGCTCGGCAACGGGGGGTTTTTCCATTTTTTCTGTCATGATCTCTTCTGTTTCGGATTGGGCGAGCGCGGGCGCGGATAGCAGGATCGGAGCCAGAATGGCGGCAATCATCAGCGGTAAAAATATCTGTTTCATAACGCCTCTCGTCAGGGAATTGGGTGGCGGAAATCGTTCGAAACACCTATGTGTTTGCCTATCAGCTAATTCAAGGAGTTTTACAGCCGATGTTGATGTCCACCTATGAAGCAAGGCTTGCCGCCCTGCGCGAACAAATGGCGAAAGACGGCCTCGACGGGTTCGTCATTCCGATCTGTGACGAGCATATGAGCGAATATGTTGGCGAATATGCACAGCGCCTGGGCTGGCTGACCGGTTTCGGCGGCTCGGCCGGTTCGGCGATCGTGCTGAAGGACAAGGCGGCGATGTTTATCGATGGACGCTATGTTGTCCAGGTCCGCGACCAGGTCGACGGCAATCTCTATGAATATGTCAATATAGCGGATCAGAAGCCGCATGAATGGCTGGCTGCCAATGCGCCGAAGGGTTCCAAAATCGGCTATGATAGCTGGCTGCATACCCGCGACTGGGCGGAGACGGCAAGCAAGGCACTCAAGAAAACCGGTGCGGAACTGGTTGCGGTGGACAATAATCCGATCGATTCTGTCTGGGAAGACCAGCCGCAGCGCTCGCCGGAAAAGCTGGCGGTCCACAGCGATCAATATGCCGGAAAATCGGCGCGGGAAAAGCGGGCTGATGTCGCGGCTTGGCTCAATGAAAAAGGCTATGACGCGACCGTCATTGCGGCGCTGGATTCGGTCGCTTGGTTCTTCAACGTCCGCGGCAAGGATATCGCCAATACGCCGGTGCCGCTCGCCTATGCGGTCGTGCGCGCGGACGAGACGGCGACCTTGTTCGTTGCCCCGGAGAAGCTGACCGATGCGGTGCGCGAACATCTCGGCAATCATGTTGAGGTCCGGGACTATGATGAATTGGCCGGTGCCTTATCGGACATGGCCGGCAAAACCGTTGCGGTTGATCCTGAGCGGTCCGTCGCCGCCATTTTTGCAGCGCTCGACCAGGCCGGAGCAACGATCGTCAAGGATCGCGATCCGACCATACTCGCCAAGGCGATCAAGAATGAAGCCGAGATCAGCGGTCACCGGGCTGCGCAGAAGCGCGATGGCGCGGCGCTGACCAAATTCCTGCACTGGATGGCGAACGAAGCGCCCAAGGGCGAACTGGATGAATTGTCGGCTGCTGCGCGGCTACGCGCGTTTCGCGATGAAAACCCGGAGCTCAAGGATTTGTCGTTCCGGACGATTTCTGCCGCGGGCGATCATGGCGCGCTGCCGCACTATAGTGTGGATGAGGAAACCAATCAGCCAGTCGAGATGAATTCGCTTTATCTGGTGGACAGCGGCGGGCAATACCTCGACGGCACCACCGATGTCACGCGGGTGGTTGCTGTCGGCGAACCGACCACGGAAATGCGCCAACGCTACACCCAGGTCCTGCAGGGGCATATTGCTCTCGATCAGGCGGTTTTTACCAAGGGCACGACCGGCGGACAGCTTGACATACTGGCCCGCCAATATCTCTGGGCGGATGGCGTGGACTATGGCCACGGCACCGGTCACGGCGTCGGCAGCTATCTTTCGGTACACGAAGGGCCGCAGCGGATTGCGAGCTTCGGCGGCATGAACGAGGCGTTACAGCCGGGGATGATCCTGTCCAACGAACCTGGCTATTACAAGGCCGGTGAATTCGGCATCAGGATCGAGAACCTTATTCTCGTCGAAGAGCGCACGATCGAAGGCGGCGAACAGACCATGCTCGGCTTCGAGACGCTGACTTTCGCGCCGCTCGAACGCAAGCTGATCAACGTTGACATGCTGTCGCCAGACCAGCGTCAATGGGTCGACGACTATCATGCCAAGGTGCGTGAAGTGATTGCACCGCAACTGGAAGGCGACGCGCTGGACTGGTTGAAGACCCAGACCGCTCCGCTCTGAACCGGTCGGCCGGGCGATTGCAGCGACCCCGATAGGAGCAAACGCAATGGCTTCTGCAGGACGACCGGCGACGCCGGTTGACAGGCCGACGGCGCTGGGCAAAGAGCCACTGCATGACCGAACAGAAAAATCCCCGCGACGGCTTTCGCCTGATCGCCCCGTTGCGGGTGCGCTACGCCGAATGCGATTTGCAGGGCATTGTCTTTAACGCCCATTATCTGGCCTTTGCCGATGTCGGTATGACCGAATATATGCGGGCGCTGGTGGCGGCAGACAGGCCGCTGGACGACGGCGATATGCTCGGTACCTTCTCACAGCATTTTGGCGGCGACAACTGGGTGCGCCATGCCGATGTCGACTTTCGCGCGTCGGCGAAGGCGGATGATCTTCTCGACATCGCGGTGCGGATCACCCGCTTTGGCCGGACCAGTTATACATTGCTCGTCCATATATTGCGTGGGGAAGAACTGCTCAATGTGATCCGGCTGACCTATGTCTGGTTTGACCCGGCAACGGAAAAGGTCGCCCCGGTGGCATCAAGCTTTATCGAAGCCGTAAACGCATTCGAGATTATCAAGCCGGAACGAGCGGTGGTGAACGGCTAGGATCAAGATGCTAGGGTAGCGGTTTGACGTCCGTCTCGCCGGGCATCATCTGTTTGGCCTGGGCCTTGCGGCGACGCAGATTGGCCCGAAGTTGTTCGGCGAGCCGCTCGGCCCTCTCGCTTTCCTTGCGTATTTTTTCCGATTTTGGCTGGGGTTTTGGCATGGTACCAGATGGCATTATCCGGTGAAAAATGCAACTCCGCTTGACAAGATGCCCACCATTTGGTCTTAGCCCCTCGGTCCGGTCGAAACCGCCCGATGCGGCGGCAAACGCCAGCGTCTCAAATGGTCCGGCTGCTGTAGCTCAGTGGTAGAGCGCGTCATTGGTAATGACGAGGTCGAGAGTTCAATTCTCTCTAGCAGCACCACCATTTTTCCTAGATTTCAGCGTCTATGGGCTACAGCCCTTAGTATGAAATTATCACGTAAATATCAGCGGGTTAGTAGTGAATGCTTCGCTGCGCCTGTCTACAGAGACCATTTGGCACCCTCGATACCGGGGCAAAATGACCATTGATCTCTATGGCACAAAACGCTGGCACCGGATGCACTTCCAGATTTTGATGAATTGAGAGTCTAGTTGAACCCAAGCATGGCGCGTTGAGCCGCAGTTTCGCTGCCATTCGATTCAGGAGAGCGGCGATGGTCTGCAATCGCATTCATCACCAATCTTTCGATTTCTCCACATGGCATCCTCCAGACCGAGGCTTTCTTTTCGCCCGGTTCCAGTCGGGTCATATAATAGCGGTAGAGCCTCGCTCCCTTGCGAGTCTGCGTCGGTGACATGGGCCTTCCCTCGGGATCAGTAATGAGGCCCGTCAGCAAGCTTGGGTTGTCCGCTTTCTTGCCGGAGGCATTGTCCCGGCGATTGGTAGCAAAGATGCTTTGCACTTCATCGAACGATGTCTGATCTATGATGGCTTCATGCTCGCCATCATAGATGGCGTCTTTGTGTCGGACCTTTGCTATATAGACCGGATTGTGGAGCAGTTTTGTCAGCGAACCGGCCTGGAACGGGATGTTCCCGACAATCCTTTCGCCTTTGTACAGTCGCGGTTTTGTTCGATAACCATCTTCAGCCAGTTCTTCGACAAGCTGTGGAACCGACTTCAGGTCGGTGTAACGCCTGAACATGTGACGTACTGCTTTGACTTCCTTCTCATTAATGACCAGCTTGCGATCTTGAAGGTCATATCCAATGGGAATGGGTCCACCCATCCACATGCCTTTCTTCTTGGAAGCAGCGATCTTGTCGCGGATCCGCTCGCCGGTTACCTCGCGCTCGAACTGGGCGAAGGACAGAAGCACGTTCAGCGTAAGCCGTCCCATGTTGGTCGTCGTGTTGAATGACTGGGTGACACTGACGAAGCTCGCTTCATCGTCATCCAGCCCATCCTCGGTTGATTTGCAAATGTAGATCGCGCAGGGCAGCTTTTTGGGTTTGTCAGCCATTGGCCGGGACCTTGGATTTATATCTGCTCCGCCTCTTCAACCCGAAGAAGCGGGGAACGGACCAGTGGGCACCGGTTATCTCCCTGGCGATATGGCTGAGGCTGTCATAATTGCGGCCCTCAAACTCGAAGCCTTCATCGCATACGAGTACATGATAGCTTTTGCCGTTCCACGATCGGACCAGACGGGTTCCGGTCTTCAGCGAGATGGCATGCATGTGTCCGGCCTTGCCTGAGCGCTCGACGCGTTTGCGCAGCCGATCGATCTCGCGTCTGGTGGCATTGAGCAATTTCCCGTGGACTCGCTCCTGCAGCGTCCAAGCAGCAACTTACGACCCTTTCGACCTCCAACGCCATCTTATCAATCGCTCCTTGTTCAAGAAGTTGAGAGCTGGCGCTTTCAGCGGCTGGAAAGTTGCAGCCCTGAATGCCTGGCCATCTAACCGCTGCCAATCTTGCGACTCGACCAAGTGAATGTGACAAAGCCATGCAGACAGGACCACAGCCCAAAGCGAATTTAATGACAACTTTGAGTATCACTCCCGGACATAGAAGATTTGAGTCCTTCTGGATGAAAGCCGCCGCAAAATTTGCGCTGGTTTGCAGATTGCTCTCGCGCAGTCGACTGATGATTGACTCAGCGCTCTTCGCGAAAATGTTCTTTCGAAAAAATTAACCTTAGCCAGGCTAAAGATGTGTTCAATCTGGAGGTCGCCTTGGCTAAAATACTCATTGCTGACGATGACATAATCTTGACGGAGATGCTCCGGTTCAAGCTAGAGGCCGCTCGCCATGAGGTAATTGTCTCTGCCGATGGAATGGAGGCGCTGAGAAAAGCCAAAGATGATGTTCCGGATCTCATTGTCCTCGACTCCATGATGCCAATCGTTTCCGGACCCGAGGTATTGGCAAGATTGAAGGCCCAGACGGAGACCGAAAGCATTCCGGTCGTCATGCTCACTGCGCGCAACGGAGAAAACGATGTGGTGGCTGCATTGAAAGGGGGGGCCAGCGAATACATTACAAAACCTTTCATATCCCAGGAATTGCTCGTCCGAATCGAGAAACTGCTGCTGGCCAGACTGTGAAAGGATCGGAGCGTTTGATTGGCAGCCTGGTTGCCGTGGCGATGTTTCCGCCGCTTGCCCTCGCCGCCGCGCCCCAAGAGGATCGACAGGCCGCGCATACTGCATATGTCACTGGCGACTTTGATCGGGCACGAGACTTGCTTGAAACCTTACTTTCTGTCTCGCCTGACGATCCCGACCTGTTGCGGCGGTTGGCCATGGTTCATGCGGCATCGAACAACCTTCAGGAAGCTCAAGACAGCATTGATCGCGCAATCGCGCTTGCCCCTACCGATGGTGATATTCAGCTTGCAAGAGCGAACATTCTTTTCTGGCGGGACAAGTTTTCCGACGCTCAAAAACAAGCCGAACAGCTCGCTTCTACTCGACCGGACTACCCTGGCCTGAGCGACTTCAACAAATCGTTTCAAAGATCACGCGAAGCAAGGCGGGTCCATATCCGCTCACTGAATTTGGGCGCGACACTCTCGGACGCAGACTTCGAATTCGGATCGTCGCAAACCTGGCAGGTTCAGCGCGCATCGACTGCCATCGCGTGGGCCGAAAGCTCGGTCGCTGCGCTTGAAGTAGAACGGGAAGACCGCGAAGCGATCGATACCCGTATTGCTGCCAGGCTGGATCTGCCCACGGGCCCTCATCGCATTTTCGCGATGGCCAGCGTTACGCCCAGCGCCGATTTTCGAGAGAACTGGAGCGCAGGCGCAGGGGCAGAGCTTGCTCTTGGCAAAAGGAATACACTCCTGCTGGACGGGCGTTTTGCGGAATATCGCAGTGATGATGTAACCGCCCTCGGCGCAGCATTGCGACACAGTTTCGCACCGGACTTTGCGGCAACGATACGCTCAATCCATTTGTTTGGTGGGGGCGAAAGTTACCGTTTGGGCGGCTCACTGCGCACCGACTATACTCCTGAAGGCGGACCTGGATTGTTCGCGATTGTTGCAAGCTATCCTGATACGGAAATAGACGGCACGCGCCAATTGAGAGCCGTCGCAGGCGGAGCGCGGTTCGATCTCACTGACAACCTCGTTTTGCGCGTCTCGGGCGAATATGAGTCGCGTGAAGACAGCTATAAACGCTCTGCAGCATCGGTCGATCTCACCTGGAATTTCGGCGCGGGACGATGACGGCTTCTTACATCTTCCTTTTTTCAGCGATGACGGCGGTGGCGATGTTGGCCGCGTTCTGCACGCTGCTTTTTCGTCGCTGGCGTCAGGAAGGGCGCAAGGAGATCGAGCGCGAGATGTTTGCCTCAATCACACGAAGTTATCTGCGACGGGTCGCCGGGCAGCTTGATGAAGAAATGTCTCCCAAATGGAGTAATGAATCAAAGTTGTCGGCTGTTAGTCACATCCACCTTCTATTGCGCGGCGGAGAACGCAATCGACTGATGCAAATGGCCGAGCTCGATGGTTTGCTTGAAACGACCCTCCGTCGTTCGCGAAGCTGGCGCGCAGCTCGGCGTGTCGACGCGATCCGTATGCTACAGCAATTCGGTAGCGAAGCCTGCATCGCCAGACTGCGTGAACTTTTTACGCAAGACCGTGACGATACCGTGCGCTTGGAAGCAGCCTTTGCACTCGCCGCCATATATTCCCTACCCCCACCGCGCGAGACCATTCGTATTCTCGGAATGTTCGACCGCACAACAAACCGGCTCGATCGAGCCCTGCTTCGCGCTTCTGCCCCACATTATACAGAACAACTCGTGCTTTTGCTTAATGATCAAATCCCTCATGAAAAGCGTGCGCTAATCGTGGACGCGCTCGGTTGGTCGGACGATGCCTTGGTACTACCGATACTTGAGAGAGCAAGTCGCCACGACAATGCGGAACTGCGCAGTTCGGCCTTGCGTGCAGCTGCACGTCTCGGCCACCCATCGGCAGAAGAATGGGTCATCCGACTACTAAATGATCCCGTAAACATCGTTCGTATTCAGGCCGTCAATTGCTGCACTTCGCTGGGGCTGACAAATGCGGTGCCACTCTTGAAGCAGCGACTGGATGATGACGAGCTCTGGGTTCGGCTGCGCGCGGAGCACGCACTGGACGTTCTCGAACATCAATGGGCGAACGATGAAGCGAAAGGTTTGCTGGGATGACTTTCACGGAAATTCAAATGATTGCCGCCAACATGGTGCTCTACCTCGCCTTCGGATGTTTTCTGGTCGTGGCGGCACGCAATGCGGTGAGTCTGTTTCAACTTGTTCTGGCATCCTGGGTCTTTGCAACGCGCACAAAGCCGGGCAAAAGTTCCGTGGAGTTGTGGCAACGCTACGGCGATCTTGCGCTGCCGGTTACCGTCATCGCACCAGCATTCAATGAAGAACTCTCGATTGTCGAGGCGGTGAAAGCCCTGTTGGCCTTGGAATATCCTCATCATGAAGTCATCGTAGTGAATGACGGTTCCAGCGACGACACATTGGGCGAACTTATCCGTGGGTTCGGAATGGAAGCATGTAACCGCACGCAAATTGCCGAGCTGCAGAAAACCGAAATTCGCGGCACATGGCGTTCGCGGCGCTATCCAAACCTGTTTGTGATCGACAAGGAGAACGGCCGCAAAGCAGATGCTGCCAATGCCGGCATAGGGTTTGCCCGCACACCTTTGGTATGCGTTATCGATGCGGATTCCATTATCGAAACCGATGGTCTCTTGCGGGCCGCAGAACCATTTATGCACGATGACGGGCGGCTGGTCGCGGTCGGGGGTACGATCCGGATCGTGAATGGTTGCGAAATTGAAGGCGGCTCCTTGCGCAAGATCGGCGTGGACAAGGCCCTAGTTCCGCGGTTCCAGATCGTCGAATACCTGCGCGCGTTTCTTTCATGCCGGGTCGCAAACGCCCACACAAATACGCTGCTGCTTATTTCGGGTGCGTTCGGAATGTTTCGCCGCGATGTTTTGCTGGAAATGGGCGGCTACCGCCACGATACAGTGGGGGAAGACTTGGAGCTTGTCGTCCGCATCCATCGCCATATGCGTGAGCAGAAGCGAGATTACGCAATCAAGTTTGTACCTGACATCGTCTGCTGGACAGAAGCCCCGGTAAACTTGGCAGGGATCAAAGGGCAACGCGCAAGATGGCAACAGGGTGCCCTGGAAACGCTACAGCGTCACCGAAAGATGATCTTCAATCCCCGCTACGGCAGGATCGGCCTTATTGGCATGCCGCAGTTAATTTTGGAGGACGTAATCGGACCCCCGGCCGAAGTGATCGGCTATTTTGTGGTTCCCGCCGCCATCCTCCTCGGAGTACTCGATCCAATGATGGCACTCGCTTATCTTGGCGTTACCGTGCTGTTCGGCACGGGCCTGAGCCTTGGCAGCCTAGTGCTGGAGGAAGTTCAGCTTCGCCGAACCCCCAGCGCCATCGACCTTTACCGGATCGGCGAAGCTGCCTTGCTGGAAAATTTCGGCTTTCGGCAGATGAACCTGATCTACCGGTTGCGCGGGATCAGAAGCTTTTTTCGCAACGAAACCAAATGGGAAGCGGTTCCCCGGATCGGCTTCGGTCAGTCAAGCTGACCCGGCTGGCTAAGGCCTCTCGTCGACCAGACGGTTTGATGCCGCCAGAGGAAAATTTCTGCTTCGCCACGCTCACACTGGCGAAGAGCGATCGTGAAGTTAAATCGGGAGTGGCACTGTCGGAAAGTCACTCTCTCCAGCCTTTGCAGCCATTTTCGAGGAGGGTGTCCCGAAACTTCTGAAGCTATGCTGCCAACATGCTGCGAATGTCAATCAGGAGCGAGGTCGGATTGCCGCTATTTGCTCGCAGTTCGTATTCCACCTTGCGGCTCTCCTCGCCCAGAGCCGCCTCGCCAAAGAACGCTGCGACCCCGGCGATCTGATGGAGTTCGCTAGCAAGCTCTCTTAGCGAGGCACCTTCCAGCGATCCACCACGAATCGCGGCATCGACAAGCGTAAGGGCGCTATTCTTCCGGCCGGAATAGAGTTCGAGGAGATGAGGATCCATTTCCGTATCATGTTCAGCTACGGCCATTTCGCTGTCCTGCGGTGCAACGGTCGCAAGGGCATCGTTTAACTCGCGCAGGCGTAGCGGCTTTGCCAAATGCGCTTGCATGCCAGCATCACGGCAGGCGTCGATATCATCCTGATAGGCGTTGGCCGTGAGCGCAATGATAGGCAGAATTTCCGCTGTCAGGCCCGCCGCACGTATCTTGCGGGTGGCCTGAAGCCCGTCGAGCTTGGGCATCTGCATATCCATCAGAACCACATCGAAAGCTTCGGCCGTTCCGTGGTGGTCTCGAATCAGAGTTATCGCCTCTTCGCCGTTCTCCGCCAAGGTCGCACAATGCCCCGCCTTTGCCAGCATCGACAAGGTGAGTTTCTGGTTTATCAGGTTATCTTCTGCGACCAGCACTTTGAGCGGCTGAGCATGGTCCAAGGTTTCCAAGTGCCTAGTCGTCTGCTCATCTTTCTGCGGCTCTTCGCACGCGACCAGGGGAAGCGTTAGCGTGAAGGTCGATCCTACCCCTGGTTCACTTTGCGCTGATAGCGTTCCCCCGAGCAATCCGGCCAATTGTGAACAGATCGGCAGGCCAAGCCCCGTGCCACCGAACCTTCTGGCAATGCTGGAATCTGCTTGCGTAAACTTCTCGAACACAAGGTCGATCTGATCTGCTGGAATGCCAATCCCGGTGTCTTTGACGGCTATATCGATCCGTTCGCCGGAATCGTCGATTGCCGCGCTCACTCGGACAGTTCCCTCCCCGGTAAATTTGAGCGCATTTCCGATCAGATTGAGCAGAATTTGCCGCAGTCGCATTGGGTCGGAAACGAACCATGCCGGGATTTTGTCGTCCACTTCCAACTCGAGAGTGAGGCCGTTCTGCACAGCAACAGGTTCCATGATGCGGATAGCCCCGCGTAGTTTGTGCCGGATATCTGTCGGCTCTGCGGCGACTGTCATCTGTCCGGACTCTATTTTGGCAAAATCCAGCAGGTCATTGAGCAGCCGAAGCATTGCCCGTCCGGAATCGGCGATCATTGCGAGATTCTGTCGTTGCTCTGGATCGACCTCTCCAGCCAAGGCCAGTTCTGTAAAACCGATGACCCCATTCATCGGGGTTCTGATCTCGTGGCTCATATTGGCCAGGAATGCCGATTTGGCGTCGGCAGCAGCTTCCGCACGCTCTTTTGCTTCGACCAGATCTCTTTCGAGCCGCTTGGTTTGATCGACATTTCGCAGCGATGCGATGATTTCATTTGGTTTTCCGGATTCAGGCTCGCGAACCAAGCCGCAGCTTGCTTCCAGCCAGTGGAAACGGCCTTTTTCGACGAGGCTTTCCGAACGAAAGGTGAGCCTGACGCTCTCTTTGGTGCCCGCAATAAGATGGCCGAACGCTTCGAGCACCTCTGGTCGATCAGCTTCGTGAAACCCTTTAATCACCTGATTGCCCACCATAAGACGGTGATCGATCCCGAATAATTGCTCAGATGAGGGAGATGCGTATTTGCAGGTGCCATCGAGTTCCAGGCGAAGAACCGCGTCTGTTGCATTGTCGGCCAAAAGTGCGAGTTGTTCTTCACTCTCGAGCAGCTGGTCTTGAGCAGATCGCTGATCGGTAATATCACTCACAACGCCGATGAAGCCGGTCATTTTTCCGCTACTGTCGTATTCCGGGCCATATACGGCATGGACCCACACAATCGACCCGTCGCTCCGCAGCCAGCGGAATTGATCATCGTTAGCCGCTTCTTCGGCCACGCTGGTCGCCCATTTCGTGCCAACGCGTTCTGCGTCATCGGGATGCAAAGCGCGCGTCCATCCGTCACCCTCCCATTCCCCATCTGAAAGGCCGGCCTGTGCTTTCCAGGCCGCGTTAACATACGTGCATGCTCCAGCAACGCTGGTCCGGAAAATTCCGGCAGGAGCCAGGCTGGCCAGTGCCTGGAACTTCTGCTCGCTAGCGATCAGCCGCTCGGTCGCTAGGCGTTGCTCGGTAATATCATTTAAAACACCGACATACCCTGAAATGGAACCGCTCGCGTCGAACTCCGCTGCATTGACAGTTTCGCACCAGAAGTCTTTGCCATCGCTATCGCGGAACTTGATAACTCTGCGCCGAACGTCACCTGGTTTGCGAAAGCCGGTAAAGGCTGGATCGTCTTCGTATTCCTCACCGCTTGCAAGAGCTGCTTTCCAACCATCGCCAAGCATCGCTTCATCGTCGAGACCGAACCGATCAAGCCATACCGAGTTCACATAAGTGATGCGCCCTTGAGCATCTGCCTGGAAAATGCCTACCGGTGAAGCCTCGGCAAGCTTGCGGAAGCGTGCTTCGCTCGAAGCCAAAGCGTGCTCACGGGCGATTCTTTCCGTTACATCACTTCCCGTTCCGATTGCTCCGAGAAATCGTCCATTGTGATCAAACTGCGCCTCGAGTCCGATCGCAATTTGAATGACGCGTCCATCAGCCGTCGACGTTTCGACAACGTGTCTGGCATCTGATCCTTGGCCGTTTTCGATCGCCGATTTTTGCTGCCGCAAGTCGAGCTTACTCGCATCAAGAAGCTGATCGAATGGCGTCTGTCCCAACAAGTGTTCCGCCGAAAAACCTGTCAATTCTTCCCAACGCCGGTTGAGATAGGTGAATCGCCACTCTGCATCGACCTTGAAAACGAGATCGCCGATCCCGTCGAGGATCGAATTCACGAAATCGCGGCTTTCCTTCTGTTCGGCATGGAGCCCTGCCCGGTTGGCTAGTACAACCGCAACCGGCAGACCGATGACGAGGCAGGATGCCAAAAATGCCTGCATGGCAATTGCTTCTTCACGAGGCCCACCACGGACGAGCGCAATTGGACCGGAGCCGACAAGAGTTGCATAGGAAGCAGCGCACGCGAAAGCAGCCACTACGATGGCGGTTCCCAGCCTGCCGGTGCGAAATGCGGCGAGGATAACGACGGGAGCAGCGAAGAACAAAAAGGGGTAGGTGTTTTGCGCGAATATCGCAGGGATAGCCAGCGCTGTCATGCCGAGCACTAGAGCCCAATTTCGGATATCTTTATGATCGAGTCTTCTGCGATGTAGCATGGCATTGCGAACTATGAGCACCATAGAGCCGAATATGGGGATCGGCAGACAGTGTGCCGCAAGCCAGTGACCAAGCGTGGGAAACAAATGCGCGCCGCCCACAGTCGTCATCACCGTCGCTGCCACCAACCCGGATAAAATTGGTACGAAACTCCCAACAGCAGCCATTTTGCCGAACTCGCGCAGAGTTTCAAATGTCTTGCTTTGAACAACGAATTTTTCGAGGATTACAATCGCAAGAGAAATCTCGATCAAATTTGCCGCAGCTAACCCTAAGGCAACCGGAAGTGAATCGCCAATTGCGAAGTTGGCAACACAGTTGCCGAGGAAGCAAAGGCCAATCACCAGAATTTTGTACGTTCGAGCTGCCCCGAGAAGCAACCCGACTACAAAGGCATTCCCCACCCAGACCGCTGCAATGCGGCCGGTACCAATACTAATGTCGATACTCATGTAAGCAAGGAGCCCGAATAGCATCCCGACTGTGATAACGCCTAGAACGCTGCAGATACCGAAATTGCGACCCTGCTGGTCTGTATTACTACTACTATTATTTGTGTCCATTGCACAGCAATGCACCCGGTATGGTTAATTTTCTGTTCTGGCAGCGATCCGAATGGTGATTGTAAAGATAGTGAGTCCGAGTGAGCCATTCCGGCCCAATCACCGTGCGAAACAATATTGGCCGGGTTGCAGAGTGACCTTGGGCAGCGCTGGCGGGTTTATTTGGCTACAGACCTATAGCGGATAGCTTACGGTGTGCCTGTCAAGTTCCCATGTGCGCGGACGTTTCCAACACCTCAACCTGTCCGTTCAATGCAGAATCAGAAACTCTGGCAAAAGTTGCAGACCTTTCCGTGTTCGGTCAAACTCAATGGACCCGACTTCGATTTTCGGCACCCGGGTAATTTGAACGTGAGTATCCTCGGGTATGACAGCCGAGACATTATAGCAGCGCTGCAACCATCGGTTGCGATCTCATCGGGCTCCGCCTGCACGTCTGGTACAGAAGATGTCTCACGAGACCTTACATATCTACACCTCTGGCATTACACATAGCTTCGCGCCGTGTTAATCGAGCGGATCGACCAATACCAAATGCCCGACTTCTAATGCCATCGCTAATCCATAGATGGTCACAATTGTAGGGTTTCGTTTCCCGCGCTCCAGATCGGATATATATTGCTGGGACAAACCGGATAGTTCACTCAGCTTCTTTTGCGTCAGTGCTTTTTCCTTTCGGATCCGGCAGACATTGTCGCCAAGCGCACCGATGCGGCGAGAGAGACCTGAACGGTCAGAGAGTCGATCAAAGAGGTCCAAATATTAGTCGGTCAGGCGACAAAGGTTGCGTTCGAAACCGGAAATGCGATAGTCAATCGCGCACGGTCGGCCGATCGCCACGACTATTATCGTGATCCTTGTTTCGTTCACGGTGATATTCAAATCTGCAACTCGAATAAATATATCGGCACACTCATTGGGAAAGCTTCGATTAATGGATACTCTGATTGATTATCGGGAAAAAGTTCGCACGCATCATCGCACCGATGAAGCCGAGGTTCTGGAATATCTGATATCGAATTTCGGACCGGATGAGCAGACGCGCAAGCGTATTCAGGAGCGGGCGATACAGGTTGTCCGGGACGTGCGGAGTGCTTCCGGACCTACATTGACCGAGAGCTTTCTGGGAGAATATGGCCTTTCTACCGATGAGGGTCTTGCCCTGATGACCCTGGCTGAAGCGCTGTTGCGCGTGCCGGACAATCAAACGATCGATGATCTGATTGAGGACAAGATCGGACCCTCCAACTGGCGCGAACATATCGGACAGTCGGAAAGCTCGCTGGTCAATGCATCGACCTACGCCCTGGAAATGACGCGCAGTGTGATCCATCAGCCGGAAAGCCGCGGACCGCTGGACGCCCTGCGCGGTGCAATAAAGCGATTGGGCGAACCTGTGATTCGCCTGGCTGTGCGACAGGCGATGAAGGAACTCGGCAACCAGTTTGTGCTCGGCGAAGACATGAAACTCGCCCTGAAGCGGGCCGAAAAATGGAAGGGCAGGGGGGCGACCTATTCCTATGATATGCTGGGAGAGGCTGCAATTACGCAGGAAGGTGCGGATGAATATTTCGAGGCCTATGCCGACGCGATAAAGGAAATCGCGAAGGTCGCTATTTCCGATGACTTGCGGGAAAATCCCGGTCTTTCGATAAAACTGTCGGCGCTCTATCCCCGTTACGAAATGAGTCAGCAGGCAAAGGCGGTTCCTGCACTCGCGGAACGCGTCGGCGAACTGGCGCGCGCGGCGCGGGACGCCAATATCGGCCTGAACATAGATGCCGAGGAAGCCTATCGTCTGGGCCTGTCGCTCGATATGATTGAGATGGTGCTCAGTGATCCCCGTCTTACCGGATGGGACGGCTTTGGCGTCGTCGTGCAGGCATTTGGAAAGCGCGCCAGTTTTGTTCTCGACTGGCTCTATGCCCTTGCCACCCAACTCGACAGAAAGATCATGGTTCGTCTGGTCAAGGGTGCTTATTGGGACAGCGAGATCAAGCGGGCACAAATGGATGGCGTGCCCGATTTTTCTGTATTCACGACAAAATCGGCAACCGATATCAGCTATATCTGCTGCGCATCCCAGCTGCTGGACATGACCGATCGCATCTATCCCCAATTTGCCACCCACAACGCCCACAGCGTTGCGGCCATCTTGGAAATGGCGGGCAACAAGCAGGATTTTGAGTTCCAGCGGCTGCACGGCATGGGCGAAACCCTGCATGACGCCTTGCTCCGCAATGAGAAAGTGCGATCGCGAATCTATGCTCCGGTCGGGAAACATCGGGAATTGCTTGCCTATCTCGTCCGGCGGCTGCTCGAAAACGGCGCGAACTCGTCCTTTGTAAACCAGCTGGCCAATCATGCTGTTGCGGCCGAGATGATTGCTACCGATCCTTTCGAAACGCTGGAGGCCGATCAGCAAGCAAGCCGGTCGAAGATCATGAAGCCGGCTGACCTGTATCAGCCGGAACGGATAAATTCGCGCGGCTGGGACCTGGCCAATCGCACGGACATGAATGATTATGTAGCCGAGCGCGCTCCCTTCGCCGAAAAGCTATGGCGTTCGTCGGCTATCACCGTACGGCCCGTCACCAGCGGAACCGCGCACAAGATTTTCAATCCGGCGTTCAAGGACAGTCAGGTCGGCGAGGTGATCGAGGCGGACGAAAAACAGGCGCGTGAAGCGATAGAAGATGCCCGCATCTGGGATGCACCCGTTGCCGAGCGTGCCGCGGTCTTGCGAAAGGCGGCCGATCTTTACGAGCAGCATCACGGTGAAATCTTTGCCTTGCTCGCGAGAGAGGCTGGCAAGACCCAGTTCGATACCATTGCCGAATTGCGCGAGGCGGTCGACTTTCTGCGCTATTATGCAAAGGAAGCGGAGAAAACCCCCGAGAACAAGCCGCGCGGCACGATCAGCTGCATTTCTCCCTGGAATTTCCCGCTGGCGATTTTTACCGGGCAGGTTGCAGCGGCACTGGCGGCGGGCAATGCGGTGCTTGCGAAACCGGCGGACCAGACCCCCCTGATTGCGGCTCTGGCGACCAATTTGCTGCACGAGGCCGGCGTGCCCCTGGCTTCTCTGCAATTATTGCCCGGTGCCGGCGCAACCGTCGGGGCAACGATCAGCGGTGACGCCCGCATAAATGGCGTATGTTTCACCGGCTCGACCGCGACGGCGCAGACGATAAACCGGAATGTCGCTGAAAATGGTCAGGCTGATTCCCTGCTGATCGCAGAGACCGGCGGTCTGAACTGCATGATTGTCGATTCGACGGCCTTGCCGGAACAATCCGTTCGCGATATTATCACGTCGGCCTTCCAGTCTGCCGGGCAGCGTTGCTCGGCCTTGCGGGTTCTGTATATGCAAGCGGATATCGCCGAGCCATTTTTGCACATGTTGTACGGTGCAATGGAAGCACTGGAGATGGGCAACCCCTGGTGGCTTTCAACCGACATCGGGCCGGTCATCGATCAGGCGGCGCAGGACAAGATCAGCGCGCATATCGCGATCGCAAAGTCGGAGGGCAGATTGCTCAAACAGCTGGACTGTCCGGATGATGGCTATTTCGTGGGGCCGGCGGTGATCAAGGTAGGCGGCATTAACGATCTGGAAGAAGAGATTTTCGGTCCGGTGCTGCATGTTGCAACATTCAAGAATGACGAGCTCGACCAGGTTATCAGCGATATCAACGGCCGCGGTTACGGGCTCACCTTTGGCCTGCAGACCCGGATCGAGCGGCGCATCGACAAATTGACCAGCGCGATGAAAGTCGGGAATATTTACGTCAACCGCAACCAGGTCGGCGCCGTTGTCGGGTCCCAGCCGTTTGGCGGAGAAGGTCTTTCCGGTACCGGACCCAAGGCGGGCGGACCGCATTATTTGCCGCGCTTTTATGCCAGTTCCGGTCCGGCGGCACCGGTAAATCGCGGCACGGAACTGGATCGTGAAACGGTGCAGGCGGCGCTCGACAAACTCCCGGCTGTCGACACGCGACCGCGCAGCTCTCAGACCATGCCCGGTCCCACCGGGGAATCGAACGAACTGTTCACCTACGCGCGGGGGAAAATATTATGCCTCGGCCCGTCGGCGGAAGACGCCGCGAAACAGGCGGATGTGGCTCGTCAACAAGGTTGTGAAGCTTTTATCTGCGTCCCCGGCGCTAGCGGCAAACAGGCGCTCGATGGTTTTGTGCCTCGCGAATATCTTTCCGGGTTGATCGGCATCGATGCCGTTATATGCTGGAGTGAAATCGAGGATATCCGCGCAATACGCAAGGCTCTTGCCGAACGCGACGGGCCGCTGATCCCACTCATCACCGAAGAAAATTTTGGTCACCAGTGTCTGGTAGAACGTCATGTCTGCATAGATACGACCGCTGCGGGTGGAAATGTGTCGCTCCTCACATAACGGCATTCGCTATCACCAGACCGGTCGTTCAAATCGGAAGGCCGCACCTGCCGTAATGATCGCCGGCGCGACCATGGCGTTGTTTGAATTCGGGGCGCCTGTCGCTTCGCTGCTCCGGCTTGCGTTGCCTTATCGGAGTTCGACAGCGCGCTGGTAGGCAGCCTGGAGCGTATCGCGGATCAGTGCTGAAAATTTCCCGGCGCCGTTCAGCGCGTCAAGACCGGCGGCTGTGGTGCCGCCCTTGCTGGTCACGCTTTTGCGCAAATCCTCGAGCGACTGGTCGGATTCTTGCGCCAGTGCCAATGCGCCCCGAACGGTTCCGAGCACCAGATTTTTGGCGTCTTTTTCACTAAAGCCCAGTTCTTCAGCGGCTTCGACATAGGCGCGCAGCATTTCAAATACATATCCCGGACCGCTTCCGGCTACTGCCGTCAAACGGTCGAGCATATCCTCGCTCTCCACCCAGACTATTTCGCCTGAACATAAGGCGAGCTGCTCGATCGCGCGGCAGGCCGGTTCGGTAACGGTCCCGTGCGCGTAGAGACCGCTGACGCCCTTGCCGATGACCGCCGGCAGGTTCGGCATGATCCGGATGACCGACCGTCCCGGTGCCTGGGCCGCAAGTCGTTCGGCGGAATATCCGGCCGCTATCGAACTTATCACGCCGGTCGGGCTTAGCCTGGGTAAATAGGCCGGAAGAACCTCGTCAATAAGCTGCGGCTTCAGCGCTACGACAAGATAGTCAAAAACTTCCTCGCCCAGTTCCTCGACCGAGCCAACCTGTGATACCCCTTCCGGCAGATCGGGTTTGGCGGGATCCGCCACGGTAAACAAATGATCGGTTTTTTCGGCCCATGCCTTCAGCAGTGCGCCGCCCATGTTTCCGCATCCAAGGAGCAATATTTTTGTCAAATCAGTCTCTTGCTGTTAGTGATATCTAGATTTCGCAATATGCTTAGTATTCAAAACAGGCATGTCAACAAATGCTTGTTTATTGCAGGTTTCGCGCAAAAGAATATGTTTTTACCACTAAATTATTGCGCCGGAAAGGTTCAATCCCTACCTCGTGGGAACAGCAATAAGGGCATCGCATCAAATGGTACAAGGCAAAACAATAGTTGTGAAAGTCGGCTCCAGTCTGCTCGCCAACGCAGAACGGTTGACGCCGCGCTGGGCGTTCATGCACAATTTGCTGGAGGACCTCGCCCGGTTGCGGGAAGGTGGTGCGAAAGTCATATTATGCTCGTCCGGCTCTGTTGCGCTGGGTATGAATATGATCGGGGAACGACCGGAGACGGCGGGCCTGCGGGACAAGCAAGCCGCCGCAGCATGCGGCATGCCTTTGCTGCTCAATGCCTACAAGCAAGTCGCCCACGAATATAGCTTCGAGATAGCGCAGGTGCTGGTGACATTGCGCGATCTTGAAGATCGCAAACGGTTCCTCAATACCAAGAACACCGTCGACCGGCTTCTCGACGCCAATATCATGCCGATCATCAACGAAAATGACACAATCACCACGGAAGAAATCCGGGTTGGCGACAATGACCGGCTCTCTGCAAAAGTTGCGCAAATGCTGCAGGCGGACGAGCTCATCATCCTCACGCAGGTGGACGGTCTGTTCGATAAAGACCCGGCTGATCCGGATGCCCGGCTGGTAGAGAAAGTAACCGATGTTTCTCCCTATCTCGCGGTGACCGAAGGCGTGAGCAGCCTGGGCAGCGGCGGTATGCTGACGAAAATGCAGGCAGCCCACATGGCCCAAAATGCGGGCTGTGATACACGGATTGCCCATGGTGAATATGAACAGCCGGTGACGTCTGTCTTGAATGGCGAAAGACCCCATACAATAATTCTTGCTAATGAACGGCCAGAATCCGCATGGGCCAACTGGTTGTCAGATCGTCTGCAGATGGCAGGGAGCATCGTGGTCACTGAGACGGCCGCCAAGGCATTTGAATCTGGCCGGGTGAATATCGGCCGGGAAGATGTGCTCTCCATTCAGGGACCGTATGTCAAAGGTGACGTCATCCATATATATAGTGAATCCGGCAAGGAATTGGCCAGGGGCCTCACCAATTTCTCATCCGATGAAACTATGGCGCTGGCTCGAAACCCCGCAATGTCGGCCCAGCAGCTGCTCGGTTACAAAACGCTCGGCACGCTGATTACGGACAAGAACATGGTCGTACTCGACGACCGGCACCTCCCCTGGGATCTGCCGGATAACGAAGTTATGACCGAAGTGGCTCCCTAGAACTGGCCAGGGCTGGATTTCGCCAATCTCGAGAATGGGGGCGGAACCGAGCCGGTTCGCGTCCCCCATCACCGCGATGCGCTGGACCGAAGAGATCCGCAGATTCTGCTCCTATATCTCCAGTGGATTTGTCGAAGCGGTCTCGTTCAATCGTTCAGTTTGTGTACCAATATGAATGACAGATTGTCCCTGGCGCCCAGATTGATGACCGCGTCCACGAGATCATCAGCCGCCCGTTCTTCGCTACTTCCGGTCAAGATCTCGAAGATTTCATCATCATCCAGCGTTCCGCAAATACCATCACTGCATATGAGAAAGCGATCATCCGGCATCGCAACGCCGCTGGTCACCGCAATATCCAGGGCAGATGAAACACCAATCGCCCGGGTTATGACACATGCTTGCGGGTGGGATTTGCGCTCGCTTTCCTTGAGTAGCTTGCGGTCTATCAGGTCTTGCGTCACGCTATGATCACTGGTGAGCCGTGAAAGCTTCTTGTCGCGCAGCAAATATATGCGGCTGTCGCCCACCCACAAGCAGCTATAGCGGTTGCCACCGACCACCAGAGCGGAAACGGTCGCGCCCATGGTCGCGTCCACGCCCTTGGCCAGCGCCTCTTTGCAAATGTCTGTATTGGCCGTCCCGATGGCCTGACGAACCGCCTCGCTCGTTTGGTGATGGTCGGTTGAAGCGCTTACTTCTGCCAGTGTATCGACAACCTTCTGGGCCGCAATATCACCCCGCAAATGGCCGCCCATCCCGTCGCTGACAGCGAAGATACCTTGCTCGGCATTGACCAGCAGACGATCCTCGTTGACGCTGCGCACCAGTCCCATATGTGTACGCCACGAAATATCATAGCGGCCTTCGGAAGGCGGGTTGACCGGTTGTGGCGGTGCCGCGCGCATCAGATCGCCGTCCGGTCGGGATTGTTGGTCAAGGCCTGACTATAGCTCTGGCGAAAATGCTTGTGGTAGGCTTGCCGGCGTTGGTCTGGGTCACCCGACAGACTTTCGTGGACGTGAACATAATGTTCCCAGCATTTCGCGTCCTGAGATTTGAATTTGAAACCGGCGTCGATGACGTTGCGAATCGATTCAGGGCTTATAGCAGCCAACAGGCCTTGAACCGCTCCCTCGACCGCCATTTCTGTCGCTCGCATATGCGAATCAATATCCTGAAAACATCCCTGGATTGCTTTGTCGGCCTGCAGGAAACCGTCCCGGCTTTCCTTCAGCAGATCAACCGACAAATTCTGGCCGGGCGCCCATTTCAGCGGATTATTCTCTGCCGACCCTATGGTGGTGCGGTCCATGCTGTGCATTTCCCGTGATTTGGCGCGTTCGTGGATCAGCCGGGTCACTCCGGCCAGCACCTCACGGTATATCGAACCCGCGCGCTCCATGATGGCCACACTATCCTCTTCAACCAGCGCCGAGACGTCGATCCCCGCGCCGCGACAAAATGCAGCCAGCAAAGCTCCCTCCGTAGACTTTTCTGCAAAACTGTTTTCGGGAGGCGGAGATGCCGTTGCATTTTCACTGGGCTCTGGACGATCTTGTACCCTGCCGATTGTAGTCTTGTCTGCAGCCGCTTCTTCCGGTGGCAAGGCGATCTCGATAAAATAGCTGCCCAGATAAAAGCGCTGGCCGGGTTCCATGGAATGCGGACTATCTTTGCTGATGCGCTTTTTGCCATCTTTCAGAAAAACGCCGTTCGAGCTGGTATCGGTCAAAACGAGCCGGTTGTTCCAGCTCTGTACCGAACAGTGGACGCGCGAAATCTGATTGTCGGGATCGGCGATCATCCAGTCGGAACTGCGATCACGACCGATGGTGATCGGCTCGTCATCGATGATCCGTGCATCAACCGGGGATGCGGGATCTGTTTTACTGAACAAGCGCAATATGAGCATCAGCCGACCTTGTTGACAGCTGGCGCAATGATTGTAGCGCCCATATCCTGCGGTTCTTCCGGTTCGTCTGTCGACACGTTGCCAGCATTCAGGCTATCGACAAGCGCATTGAAATTGTCAAACAGGGCACCGAATTCATCCCTGCGCTGATGCGATATCCGGAAATCGAGATTGCCATTCGCGGCATCGTCAAGCGCATTGTGCAATATCCGGACCGGTCGTTGCAGGCGCCGTGCAATGATAAAGCTGACCAACAGGATGAGAATCAAAATGGAAAGGCCTGCACCATATAACAGCGTTCGCGAAGTTAGCATCGCCTTGTCAAAGGAATCGCGATTGATAACCACGTCAATTTTACCAAATGATCGACCGGCGTATTCAATATCGTGTGTGAATCGCAAGCCATGATCGCCGGCAGAGGTCATCGCCTGCCCGTTTTCGCTATAAACGACCGGTTCCGCGGGATTTTTATATCGCTTGCCAACCTGCGCGGCGTTGTTTGACGCGCGGATGACATTCTGTCCGTCGATTACGCTTATCTGCTGGACGTCGGTATCTTCTGCAGCAGATGCGACGAAAGCCTGGACCGGGACCCAATCCTGTAAAGCGGGATCAAGTCCCGCATTTTCAACCGTGCGCAATGCAGCCTGATTAGCGATAAATTTTGTGATCGTTGTTCCCGATGTCAAGGCGTTGGAGGCAAGCGCCTGTTCCTGGCGATCGAGGATGAAATATAGTGCGAATGCCAGCGCGACTGCGGTGGCACCGCCAAATGTCGCCGACAGACGAACCGCCAACGGGAATTTTCGGGTTTTCCCGTCCGAGCCCAGTGCCTCTTGTGAGACTTCTTCACGTTTCAATGCCTTGGCAAGGCTCGCGCCATCGGGGAATCGCTCATCCGCGTTTTTGGAGAGCAGTTTATTGACGATGAAGCTGAGACCCTTCGGGCAATCGGGAATGACCCGGTCAATCGATTCCGGTGTCGATTGGGTGATGCGAAGCGCCAGCGTTGCCAGTGTTTCTCCATCAAACGCGCAGTGGCCGGTGGCCGCTTCATATAGAACCGCACCGAGCGAGAATAAATCGGTACGCGCGTCCACCGGCAGGCCAAGGGCCTGTTCGGGACTCATGTAGCGCGGCGAACCGAGAACCTGACCGACCTGGGTTTGAGCAAAGCCTGCCTGTGTTGATTCGCGATCGGCGTCAACCAGACGGGCAATACCGAAGTCCAGCAGTTTTGTGCTCTTGCCGTCATCAGATATCATGATGTTTGACGGTTTGATGTCGCGGTGGACAATACCGTTTTCATGGGCATATTGAAGGGCCCCGGCAAGCCGGCGACCAAGCTTGATCACTTCCTGTGGCGGCAGCGCGCCACGTTTTTCAATGATTGAATCTAGGGACGAGCCTTTCAGCAGTTCCATCGCAATATACGGGAAGCCGTCGGCTTCGCCGACGTCATATATTGTGACGATATTGGGATGTGACATCACTCCGGCTGCCCGGGATTCCTGCAGAAACCGGGTCACATATTCCGTATTCGAGCGAAATTCTTCTTTCAGGATTTTTATCGCGAGTGGACGGTCAATATGGTCGTCGTAAGCCAGAAATACATCGGCCATGGCCCCTTGACCAATCCGATGCTCTAACCTGTAGCGCCCAACCGTTTGCATAAATCATCCTGTTTTCACGATACGCGTGAAATTGTATAATTACCGACTGGTAGGTGTACGTCGGAAACAGTTATGATCCGGTTAAGCAAAGCTGGCGAAGAATCTGTTCAGTTGGCGACGGTTTTCTGAATGCGCTTTGCACGGGCGAGATCCGCCGCAATTGCCTGATTGGAAGGATCCAGCCGGTTAGCTTGCGACAATAGATTTACCGCACGTGAGACCGAGCCGCGATTGAGAGCAGCGAGGCCCTCGGCACGGAGCTGGGTTGCCCGCCTTGGGTTCACAGCAGAGTTCGATGTCCCCGTTTCTGTCTGTTGCGGCGCTGTCCGGTTGTTTGTTGGCGCAGGTTTTACAGCAGCGTCCGGCCTTTTTGCTTTGGGTTTGGTGCCGGGGATCCTGATAATCTGCCCAGCGTCGACCCTGCGGGGGTCACTGATTCCGTTATACCGAGCCAGAGCGTAAAATAGCGAGGAATCGCCGAGAGTGTTCTGCGCGATAGAGGACATTGTATCGCCCGATTGAACGCGATATTTATAGCTTTGCCCGCCCAGTAGCTGGTTCGGATCAACGACGATCTGGTCGAGATATTTTTTTGCAGTTCTGTCACCCGGATTGCGCGCTAGAATGCCTTCCAATATTTGACGCGCCTGGGTCTCTTCCCCCATGCCCATCAGGTTTAGCGCATCGCTGGTTGTTCCGACGGTGATAGCGGGTGCCGGTTCTGATGCTGCAATCGGTGCCGGTGCGGGTTCAACACGGTCATTTTTGCTACAGGCAGAAGTAGCCAAAGCACTGACGAGGACAAGGCAAAGGCCTGATTTATTACGCATTGGACGTTCCCGTTCTATAACTGTTTGGACTTCAACATTTCATTCGCCAATTGGTTCCGGCTTTTTGCTACAGGAGGAAGCAGTTTTGCCGCCAATTTTGCATCACTCCCAAGCTGGGAGAATTCCTGGGCCGGCAACGGGCGACCAAAATAATAGCCCTGAAAAAGTATGCAGCCCATCGCCGCCAGCTGATTAATTTCTGCCTCCCGCTCTACGCCTTCGGCCAGAACTGCTATGCCAAGGCCGCGGCCCAATGCGATTAACGCTGCGCAAATCGCTTGATTGTCGGCGCACTGATCGACATCTTTGACGAATTCGCGATCGATCTTCAATTTGTCGAACGGCAGGTTCTTCAAATAGCTGAAACTGGAATAGCCCGCGCCAAAATCGTCGATCGAGATGCTGATCCCCTTTACGCGCATCCTCTCAAATATCTCGGCAGAAAATTTGATATCCTCCATTGCCGCGGTTTCGGTCAGTTCCAGCTCAAGTCGCTGTGTGCTGAAATTGTGAAGTTGTGTTGACCGCAATATGGTTTCGGATAATTTGGCGCTCCTTAACTGGCGTGCGGACATATTTACCGCAACCTTGACCTTGCCCATTCCACTTTTTCCCCATTCGCCAGCTTCGCGGCAGGCTGTGTTGATGGTCCAGAGGCCCAGCCGGTCCGAAATATCCGATTCCTCGATCATCGGAATGAAAACGCCCGGCGACAACATCTCGCCATCGGCCTGAGGCCAACGCAGCAGGGCTTCGGCACCGACAATTTTTCCGGCAGCAAGATTTACTATTGGTTGGTAGTGAAGTCTCAATTCGTCATTGTCGATCGCATGGGAAATTTTCTGGATAATATTATAGCGGAATTTGGCGTCGTCCTCGATCGGTTTGGAATAATTGCTGATGCCGTTGTTTGACCGACGGAGATTGATTGTCGAAATCGCTCGGTTCAGTAATATTTTAGGGTCTTTTCCGTCGGTTGGAAATATAACCGAACCCGTCTCAACGGTCGGTCGAATGACTTTGTCATCCAGTACCATTTCATTCTTCAGGGCATAAGAGAGGGCTGCCAGTTCGCTCTGCTTCTTTTCAATTGAATCCGTCCCGGCAAACCAAATCGCAATTGTGCCATGATCGACGTGCGACAATAATCTCTGCGACGCTGTCGCGCCGATCAACCGATCGACCATTTTGGTCAGGAATTCGGAAGCGGATGTTTCGTCAAAATCCAATAGTCGCTGATAATCGCTAAAGCGAATGACGCCCAAAAACCCTTGGGCCAGGCCATCTTCGATGTCGTCCGCCATCTTGCAGACCAGGATTTCGCGCGTGGGAAGCCCCGAAGTGCTATGCATATTTTTTGCACGATGAGCCGAGCCGGCCCCCGGATTGGCTTGAGATTGCTCGTGATTCTGGTTCTGATTCTCTTGAAATTCGCCATGACCCGTGTTTTCCATATTTCCGCAATTTCGGCTCTGAGCACGAAATAGATAGGCCAGAATTGCGGCCTGCAAACAGAACAGCAACAGCCAGACGGAAACGGGCAGGGGGAGCGGCGCCGTAACGGACGTCGCCGTTAGGAGCAAAGCAATCAGGGCGGCTGGCGGTGCCAGCAATATAGCGGTGACGAACCGGCTATACCCCCTGGGAAGGCGACTTTCATTTTCCATCATGTACTCAACTCAACAGGCACGTATCGGATGTTAGTTCACAATGGTTAAATTTTAGGCATCGCTCCTTCCTCTTTCACGGCGTCGACGAACCGTGAGCGAAATGCTTGGGATTCCCATGGCGGCGAAGGGGGGCACCGGCTGTTGGCGGAAATCATTGCATGGATGAACCAATCAACGATTGTCCCAATGTGCGAACCGATCATTGCCGACGAAACCGACTTCTTCCACACCGGCCCGCTTGATCATCGCCACGAGCTGATCAAATCGTTCGTATCGGGCCAGAGCATCCGCTTCAAAATGGAGTTGCGGTTTTGCCGGGTCCCTGGCCATCAACTCCAGCCGGACTCGCAACCGGTCGCTGTCCATCGGTATATCGTTCCAGATTGCCGTTCCAGCCGAATTCAGGAACAGCTTGTTGACGAGAGGGGTGCCGGTTCCGGGGCTACCGGATGGCAGGTTGACCGGCACCTTGTGGGTTACCGCCGGGATAGAGAGCATCAGCATCACCAGAAGAACCAACAGTACATCAATCAGCGGCGTGATGTTCAATTCGGCAATTGGTTCTTCTTGCGCAGATGCGTTCCTCTGTTGGTGCAGGTTCAGTTTCTTGTTCCTCATTTTGCCTCTCCCTTGTTCTACGCTTCCTCGTTTGTAATGTTATATCATAATATCACGCAATGAAGATGTTTTCAACGCGATGGCTTGACTCTCATTATATAACCGTTAAGTTAAATAACGAATCAGTTAAACGATGGAATGATATGAACCAACTTTCTCCCATATTTGCAGCGCTCGGCGATCCGACCCGTTTCGCGATTGTTGATCGTCTGCTTCAAGATGGCGAACTGAGTGCCGGGGAGATCGCGGAAATTGCGCCGATTTCTCCGCCAGCTTTCTCGCGTCATCTGAAGGTGCTGCGCGAAGCGGGATTGGTCGAGCAACGAACGGACCGACAGCGCAGGCTATATTCGGTGAGACCCGAAGCCGTGCGACAGATTTCCGCATGGACGATCAACCATCGCGAGTTCTGGGAGACCAGTCTGGGCCGGCTGGAGCAGGTGTTGAACAAGGAGATGAAGACAGATGGCTGATCTGGTAATCAAAAGGCATTTCACGGCGACACCGGATACGGTTTTCGCCTTTGTCACAAAGCCCGAACATCTCGTCCAGTGGTGGGGCCCCGATGGGATTGTTCTGGGCGAACATGATCTCGATTTTTCACGGCTCGGCCCCTGGGGTTCGGTGATGCATGGAAAGGACGGCGGTCGCTATAAAGTGACCGGAAACGTTCTGGCGATTGACGAGGGCCACAGCGTGACATTCACCTGGGCTTGGCACGACGATAATGATGACCGGGGCCACGAGAGCAAGGTGATTTTCTTGGTCCAGAACGACGGCAAGGGCGGCACCGATTTTGTTCTGACGCATAGCGGGCTGCCCGACGATGATAGCGTAGATAATCATGAAGGCGGATGGACGTCGAGCTTTGTGAAACTGCTCGCATATGCAGAAACTATTGCCGCTTGATCGAATTGAACTCTCAAATTGATAACCAGAATTAGAGGAGACATTAAATGGCAAAATTCATCTTCGCTTATCACGGCGGTAGTGCTCCGGAATCGCCCGAGGAAGGGGCCAGGGTCATGGAGCAGTGGAGGGCATGGCTCGGCGGCATGGGCAAAAATGCGGTCGACTTTGGTAATCCGGCTGGTCCGTCAAAGACTGTGTCGGCAGAGGGGGTCGCGGATGATGGCGGACCCAACCCGATCTCCGGCTATTCCCTGATCACGGCTCCCGATATCGCTGCCGCAGTGGAAATGGCCAAAGGATGCCCGGCGCTGGCAGGTGGCGGGACGGTGGAAGTTGCAGAAGCACTGGATATGTGATTTTCGCTGAAACGCGGACGGTCTACAGATTATTAAAAGCCGCTTGCCTTATTGGCGCAATAGGCCAAAACTGTGCCTATGTCGGAAGAACTGGAAGCGATGGGAACGGCTGTAGAAGGCGGCCTTATTGCCAAAGCATTGGAAGAGGAGCGCTACGGGGCGACCGGGGAGAGGGACGGCAACTGCCTCAACTGCGGTGCCGTCGTGACCGGCAGCTATTGCACCAATTGTGGGCAGCCGCTGCATGTCCATCGCTCCATCGGCGCCTTCTGGCACGATATTCTGCACGGCGTGCTGCATTTTGAGGGAAAATTCTGGCGGACATTGCCGCTATTGGCGTGGAAACCGGGTCATCTGACCCGGCGCTATGTGCACGGCGAGCGCGCGAAATTTATCTCCCCGATGGCGCTGTTCCTGTTTTCCGTGTTCATGATGTTCGCGGTCTTTTCCTTTTTGGGCGATCCGTTTTCTGACAACGATATGGTTATTGCCGGGGACGACGCAGCCGCAGGCGTGGTCGTACAAGCCGGACAGCTGGATAGCGAGATAGAGGCCAAAACCACGCAGCTGCCGCAGGCGACGGGCAGCGAGAGGGCCGAACTGGAAAAGGAAATCCTCGACCTCAAAAAAGGCAGCAACGTCATGGCGACCTTGACGGGCGAAGAAGCACCCTATCCGGATGTGAGCTTGAGTGACGGCGACGCCGCAGTCGGAAACTATACACCGGAGGAGCTGGAGCAGATCGAAGCGGGGCTCGAAGATATCAGGAGCGGCAATGCGCTGACCAGCGGTAGCGACGTCAGTACCGGTTCACCACAAGCGGACAAATGGCTCAGGGAGGTGTTTGAGAAGATCAGCGCCAATCCCGACCTGCTGCTCTACAAGCTCAAGGCCAATGGCTATAAATTTGCCTGGCTGCTGATTCCGATTTCCTTGCCCTTCGTCTGGCTGGCAACCATCGGCCGGCGCGGCTATCATTTTTATGATCATGCGGTGTTCACGACCTATTCGATCAGCTTCATGTCATTGCTCTTCATCTCCTGCGCCATTCTCGCGGCGATCGGGGTCACCAGCGCCGTCTGGGGCGTCTTGCTGGTATTCTACCCGCCATTTCACATGTATCGTCAGTTGCGCCACGCCTATCAGATGTCCCGGCCCGAAGCGCTCGCGCGACTGTCCTTCCTGCTGGTTTTCACCGTCATCAGCCTGTTTCTTTTCCTCGTTATTTTGCTCGCTCTGGGCGTTTTGGGATAAAATTATGACTGTCAATATCGATCGCCGCCAGCTGATGGCGCTGGGAACCTTCGGCCTTGGTGCACTCAGCGCGTCGGCTTCGGCGTCGCTGATGGATACGAGGGGGTTTACCCATGGGGTCGCCAGCGGTGAACCGTCACAGAGCTCGGTGCTGCTCTGGACCCGCTATGTCGGCAATAGGGATGTCAAACTCACAGCGGAAATATCTGCGAATTCCGGCTTTTCCGGCGCCAAAATTGCCGGTGAAGTCGATGCACTGGCTGACCGGGACCATATCGCGAAGATCACGGTGCAGGACCTCGATCCGGATAGCTGGTATTTTTACCGCTTTATTGCCCCCGACGGGTCGCAATCCGCGATTGGCCGAACCCGGACCCTGCCGGAGGGGCCGACCCCAAAATTCACCATCGGTGTGGTCGGCTGCGCGAATCTGCCCTTCGGCTATTTTAACGCCTATGCCCATGCCGCGCAAAATGCCGCTCTCGACCTGATGGTGCATACCGGTGACTATCTTTACGAATATCCGGTGGGCACTTATCCATCCAAAGAACAGGCGCTGGCAGGGCGGATGATCGCGCCATCGCACGAAATGGTCCAGCTCGCCGACTATCGCCTGCGCTATGCCGCCTATCGCAAGGATCCTGACCTGCAGCGCATCCATCAGGTGCTGCCGATGGTCGCGATGTGGGATGACCATGAATTTGCCAATGACGCCTTTAAAGACGGTGCGGAAAACCACGATGCCAGCGAAGGCGAGTGGGAGGTGCGCAAACGGATCGCCGAACGCGTCTACCGCGAATGGATGCCGGTCAGTGACAAGGACTATGGCAGCCCGAGCTGGAGCGCATATCAAATTGGTGATCTGGCAACCCTGTTCCTGACCGAAAGCCGGATCGGCGCCCGCACCAAACAGCTCGATCTCGCAGCTGTGCTAAAGGGGCAGCAAGATGTACAGAAGACGCTCGAAGCGTTTCGCGACGATGTCTGGCAGGATCCGGCGCGGGAAATGATCGGCGGCGATCAGGAGGCCTGGCTGGCCCCGGCGATGCGCAAATCAAGGACCGACGGAACCAAATGGCAGGTCTGGTCGCAGCAATGCGTGATGGGCGAGCTGAAACTGCCGCAGGAGGCGACCAACTGGGTTGCTGACGATGCTCCGGCTTTTGCCAGGGAACGGCTGGCAGTGGGTGCGCTGGCAGCGAAAATCGGTCTGCCGATCAACTTTGACAGCTGGGACGGCTATCCGAAGGCGCGCGAGCGGGCGCTGTCGATTGCCCAGCAAGCAGATGCCGACCTGATCGTGCTGTCGGGAGACAGCCACAACGCCTGGGCGTTTGATCTGGCCACCGATGATGGTGCTGCCGGGGTCGAGTTTGGCGGACACAGCGTGACCTCTCCCGGCATCGAATCCTATCTGTCAGGGGCCAGCCCCGATGTTGCCGCCAGAGCGCTGACCGACACCAATCCCGCGCTGCAATGGACCGACACCGCCCACCGCGGCTACATGACCGTGACTCTGACTCCGGAGAAGGCGACCTCGACATGGCATTTCCTTGATACGATCCGGGCCAAGTCGATCGCGCTGAGGGGCAGTAAAAGCCAGACCGTTTTGCGGGGAACAAACCGGCTTCAGGCCTGAATGTTCTGTGTTTGCTGGAGAGCAGGTGCGGCGCAGCGGCAATCGAACGTCCGCGTTCCGGCTCGCCTGAGGAACACTAATTGCCGAAACCGTCTTCAAACTCTCGACATTCGCCATAAAATTACGCAAAGCGGCCGCTCCTGATAACGAAACGCCAGAAACGACCGATAATGTCCGAAGAATTCTACCGCATCAAACGCCTGCCGCCCTATGTCTTCGCCGAAGTCAACGCGATGAAGGCCGAAGCGCGGGCGCGGGGAGAGGATATTATCGATCTCGGCATGGGCAATCCCGACGGCATGCCGGCGCAGCACGTGATCGACAAGCTGGCGGAAACGGCGAATAACCCGACCGCGCACCGCTATTCGGCGTCGAAGGGGATCAAGGGCCTGCGCAAGGCCCAGGCAGCATATTACAAGCGCCGCTTCGACGTCGATCTCGATATGGACAGCGAGGTCATCGTGACACTCGGTTCGAAGGAGGGGCTTGCGAACCTCGCCCAGGCAATCACCGCGCCCGGCGATGTCGTGCTCGCGCCCAATCCCTCCTACCCCATCCACACCTTCGGATTCATCATCGCGGGAGCGGCGATCCGTTCGATTCCCGCCGCGCCGGGACCGGATTTCTTCACCCGGCTGGAATATGCGATGAGCTATACCGTGCCGAAGCCCTCGGTGCTGGTAATGGGTTATCCGAGCAACCCGACCGCCTATGTCGCCGATCTAGATTTTTATCAGAAGGTTGTCGATTTCGCGCGCGAGCACAAGCTCTGGGTGATCAGCGATCTGGCCTATGCCGAAATCTATTTTGGTGACACGCCGACGCCGTCGATGCTCCAGATCGAAGGGGCGAAGGATTGCGTGGTCGAGTTTACCAGCATGTCCAAAACCTATTCCATGCCCGGCTGGCGCATGGGCTTTGCGGTCGGTAACCAGAAGCTGATCGGCGCGCTGACGCGGGTCAAATCCTATCTCGATTATGGTGCCTTCACGCCGATTCAGGTCGCCGCGACGGCAGCGCTCAACGGCCCGCAGGACATCATTGCCGAAAATCGTGCGTTGTATAAAAAGCGCCGGGATATCATGGTCGAAAGCTTTGGTCGCGCCGGTTGGGACATCCCGCCACCCGAGGCGAGCATGTTCGCCTGGGCCCCGATTCCCGAGCAGTTCAAGCATCTCGGTTCGATGGAATTCTCCAAACGGCTGATTGCAGAGGCTGGTGTGGCGGTGGCGCCCGGAACCGGCTTCGGTGACGAAGGCGAGGGCTTTGTCCGGCTCGCGCTGGTCGAGAACGAGCAGCGCATCCGGCAGGCCGCGCGGAACATCAAGAAGTTCCTGAGTCAGGGGTGACGGGCTACCCAACGCGGCGCCAGATTCAACCTTTCCAGAGCACCCGGTAGAGATCGAAGCGGCGGTCTTTCAAATTCTGTGCCGCGCCGGATTGCCGGCTGGTGAGCAGACTGCTCATCGAGAGATCGGCAATCGCGATGGTTTCCGTATTGGGTGCGGTGTCTGCGGCCACACCGTCCCGCGCGAACGGGAAATCGGATGGTGTTAGAATAGCGCTCTCGGCATAGTGAATGTCCATATTCTCGACATTCGGCAGATTCCCGACCACGCCCGACATCACAACATAGCACTGGTTTTCCACCGCGCGCGCCTGACAGCAATAGCGCACCCGCAAATAGCCGCGCCGTTCGTCGGTGCAGAAGGGCACGAACAGGAGCATCGCGCCCTGATCGACCAGATGGCGCGCCATTTCGGGAAATTCGCTGTCATAGCAGATCATCACCCCGATCGGCCCGCAATCGGTCGGAATCGCTTCCGCACCATAGCCGCCCTTGATGTTCCACCAGCGTACCTCACTGGGCGTGGGGTGTAGCTTGTCCTGGGTATAAACCGCGCCATTGCGCAGGAAGACATAGGAAATATTGCGAATGTCGCCATTTTCCATCTGCGTCGGGTGGGAGCCGCCGATGATGTTGATATGATAGGAAACCGCCAGCTTTTCCATCACGTCCTTGAACCGGTCGGTATATTCGGCGATTTTTTCGATCGCCTGTGCCGGCTCCAGCTTTTCGCCCTCCAGTGACAGCAATTGCAGCGTGAACAATTCCGGAAATGTTACGAAGTCAGCGCCATAATCGGCGGCTACATCGACGAAATATTCCACCTGTTCTTCAAATTCCGATCGCGAGTTGATTTTGCGCATCTGGAACTGCACTGTCGCCACGCGCACCGACTGTGGCAGGCGGTCATGCGGCGTCTGGGTCAGGATTTTCGCCTCGGCGGCGAGCGGGTTTTCCCAGAACATATGCACCGCATGGCCACCGGAAGCCTTGTCGGTCGGCATATAGTCTTTCAATATTCCCAGCGGCACAAAGCCCTGATTGAGCTGAAAATTGATCACCGGGTCGCGGAACTGCTTGTCGACCACGGCTGCCAGATAATCGACCGGATCGGGATATTTGCGCTTGCGCCGTGCATAGCCGGGCAGCCTTCCGCCAAAGATGATCCCTTTCAGTCCGAGATGCTGGCAGAGCTCCCGGCGAACCTTGTAGAACCGCAACCCGATCCGCAGCCGCCGGTAGTCCGGGTCGACGCTGACTTCCATGCCATAGAGAATTTCACCAGCGGGATCATGGCGAGCACCAAAGCCGCCACCGGTGATTTCTGCCCAGCTATGCGCGGCGCGGGCTTTTTTCTCGGAAATCTGGAATGTCGCACAATGGCCGACAATCTTGCCCTCATATTCCGCGACCAGCTGGCCATCGGCGAAATTATTGATCTGACCGCGCACTTCCTCGGCCGTATAACCTTCGCCCTTACCGTACACCTTGCGCGACAGGGTGGATATTTTGCGGGCATCTTCGAGTTCCGCCCTGCGGATGATGAGCTTTGGTTTTTCTGCGGTCATCGGCGCCCATTAGCGGGCTTTTATACCGTGGGGAAGCCAAGTTCTAATATTCTGCCGACAAACGCCAGCGCTGTTTGAAACGAAGCTGGCGAGGCGTCCGTAACTGCTCTGGTAACGGGAGGGAACATATCGCTTTTTAAAGCGTAAGCACCAGCATGAACCATTCAAACCTGCTAGATCAAGACTATAAGGCCAGGCGGCTGGAAGAGCTCAAAGACACCATCAGCGAGATGATCGATCAGCCGCAATTCCCGTGTGTAGGGGCGAAATCCGCGCTCGCACGAGATAACCTCAAGACCGTAGTTGCGCATCGGCTCGACAGCAATTGGGATGACCTGAAAATCCATCGTGAATTGCTCGCCTGGGCCCGGGAATACCGGGAATCAACCGAGGGCTTTCGGAGTTTGGCCGTTATATTCGACGGACCACAAAACCTGTCGGAATCCGAATTCGAAACATTGATGTGGGAAAGAATTCAGTCGATGGCCGACAAGGATGCCTGGCTGGGTCAGTCCTATGACCAGCGGGTGAGCGCCGATCCTGAGGATCCGCATTTTTCCCTCAGCTTTGGCGGAGAAGCCTTTTTCGTGATCGGCTTGCATCCCAATTCTTCCCGCCCCGCTCGGCGCTTTTCACGCCCGGCGCTGATCTTCAATCTCCACGACCAGTTCGAGCGATTGCGGGAAGAAGGCAAATATGAAAAGATGCGCGATACGATCCTTGAGCGTGACAAGAAGTTGGCCGGTGACATCAATCCAATGCTTGCAAAGCACGGCGAGTCGAGCGAGGCGCGCCAGTATAGCGGACGGAAAGTCGGAGAGGACTGGCAATGCCCGTTTCAGGATCGGCGGTCGAAATGAATGTGATGCGCATTGAGCCGCGTTCGGGCGTAGCGTTCCGTCTTCAAAAGGGCGAATTTCTCGAGGTGATCGATCCCGACGGCGGGCAGGTTTCCGACTTGCTTGCCTTTAATGCCGACGATGTCAGGGAATCCTTGTCGAACGGCCGGACATTTGATTACGAGGAAACGATCCGGCTGAGCGCAGGGAACCGCTTGTGGTCAAATCGTTCTAACCCGATGCTGACAATTGTTCATGACACCGTGGGGTCGCATGACTTTCTTCTGACTCCGTGCAGTGAAGATACGTTCAAGCATTTCTATCCTGACAAACCGGTGCATCGCGGATGCTTCGGCAATCTGGCCGAAGCGCTTGCGCCCTTTGGCGTTGAACAGGATGCAATTCCGTGCGCGTTCAATGTGTTCATGAATGTTCCGGTGGATCAGGCGACAGGGAAAATTGAAGTCCTTCCGCCGACGAGCAAAGCAGGCGACGTTATAAGGCTTGAGGCGGAAATGGATCTTGTGATCGGTCTGACCGCCTGTTCGGCTTACGCATCGAACGGCGGAACCTTCAAACCAATCGACTATCAGGTGCTGCCGAACGCGCCGGCCCTGTAATAGGCCGGCCTGCTTCGGAACCATGGCCGGTCCGGCTGGAAGTCCGGCTCGTGGCTCCCGACAATATCCAGGCCGAGAGCGAATATCGTAAGATTTTGCTGTCCTACTGACCTGTTTTTATGCCACGTTGAGCCGTGATGATAACGAACCCGATCAATGATATGACCGTTGCCCTGAGAGCCGGTTTTTGGCTCCGGCGATTGTTTTTCTTAACACTGTAAAGTTTGTAAAGTTTGACCGGGATATTTTGCGCATATGATTGATCTTTATTTCGCCCCGACACCCAATGGCTGGAAGATTTCCGTCATGCTCGAGGAGTGCGGGCTCGACTATAATATCAAATGGGTCAACATCGGGGCAGGGGAGCAGTTCGAGTCGAAGTTTCTGGCGATCAGCCCGAACAACCGGATACCGGCGATCGTCGATCATGATCCGGCCGATGGCGCGGAACCGGTGTCCGTGTTCGAGACCGGGGCGATCCTGCTCTATCTGGCGGACAAGGCTGAAGATTTTCTGCCGCATGATCTGCGCGGGCAGATTGCGGCGACGGAATGGCTGATGTGGCAGATGGGCGGGCTGGGCCCGATGATGGGCCAGCACGGCCATTTCAAACTCTATGCACCGGAGCGGATCGAATATGCCACCGAGCGCTATCGCAGGGAAGTGTTGCGCCTGTTCGGGGTGATGGACCGGCGGCTGGCAGAGAATGACTATCTCGCGGGCGAAGATTACAGCATTGCCGACATTGCCTGCTTTCCCTGGGTGCAAACCTACAAGCGGCAGGAAATCAATCTGGATGATTTTGCGCATGTGAAGCGCTGGTACGAAATATTGAAGCAGCGCGAAGGCTTGCGGCGCGGAATGGCGGTGGGGCGCGACCGGATCAATCGCAATCCGCAGAACGATGCGCAGGCGCGCAAGACGTTGTTCGGGTTGGAGGAATAGTGCACCTGCGCTTTGTGCTCCGTACTTGATGCGGAGCCCTGGCGGCAGGCGCATAATATCGAGAGTCCCGCGTCAAGTGCGGACACTGTAGTGACAAAGGAAACAGCTGTATGAAAACCGTGGAATTCTATTTCGACCTCTCGTCCCCCTGGACCCGTCTGGCGTTCCACAATATCCAGCTGATCATTGCGGAAAACGACGCCAGCATCATCTGGAAGCCGTTTCTCGTCGGGGGCGTGTTCAATGCGGTCAACCAGGACGTCTATGCGGCGCGCGAAAATCCCGATAATCGCAAATTCGTCCATAGTTTTCGCGTGCTCAAGGACTGGGCGGCGCTGGCCGACTTGCCGATGAATTTCCCCAGCGAACATCATCCGGTCAAGTCGGTGCATGCGATGCGGCTCTGTTGTGCGCTCGAGGATGATCAGGCGGCACTGCACAAGTTCGCGACTGCCGCGTTCGACGCCTATTATGGCGATCAGCGCAATCTGGATGATCCGGAAGTGTTGATCGCCATCGCCGACGAGATTTGCATGGACGGCAATGCTCTGGTTGCGCGGACGCAGGATCAGGCGATCAAGGATCGTCTGCGCGCCAACACCGAAGAGGCCATTGCCCGCGGCGCCTATGGTTCGCCGAGTATTTTCGTGCCGTTCGGTGATGGCGAACGGATGTATTTCGGCAATGACCAGTTGCCGCTGGTTAATTGGGCGATTAAACAGGCGCCATAAATTTCCTTCGAATCCAGAAACCGGAGTCTTGCCATGTCAGAACGCGTTACCATTTCCGTCAAAGACCATATTGCCGATGTCCGGTTTAACCGGCCGGAAAAGATGAACGCGCTGGATGCCGCACAGATTGACGCGATCGCGGAAGCGGGCGAAAAGCTGGCGGCGATGGAAGGCATAAGGGCCATAGTCCTGTCCGGTGAGGGCAAGGCCTTTTGTGCCGGCCTCGACATGGGCAGCTTTGCTGCGTCCGCTGCCGCCGCCGTCGAGGAAAACAAGGGTGGCGAGGGGTCGCCGCTTGCCAGCACCCTGGCCGAGCGTACCCACGGCAATGCCAATAAATATCAGCATATCGTGCTGCTTTGGCGCAATTTGAAAGCGCCGGTGATTGCAGCCGTGCACGGCCCTTGCATCGGTGGCGGCCTGCAATTTGCCAGTGCGGCGGACATCCGCGTTGTCGCGCCGGATGCCAGGATGTCGATCATGGAAATGCGCTGGGGCCTGATCCCGGACATGGGCAGCTTCACCACCTGGCGCAGCTTTGTCCGCGACGATATCCTGCGTGAACTCACCTACACCAACCGCATCTTTACCGGCGAGGAAGGCAAGGAACTGGGCTTTGTCACCCATCTGTCCGATAATCCGCATGCCAAAGCCATGGAGATCGCGACCGAGATCGCCAGCAAGCATCCGCAGGCGGTGCAACTGGCCAAGGATCTGATCAACAAGCTGCCCGACATGAACGAAGACGAGATCCTGATGATGGAATCGGTCGGTCAGGACAAGGTCAGCCGGACGCCCAATCAGGTCGAAGCGGTGATGGCGTTCATGCAGAAGCGGGCTGCGAATTTTACGGATTGATGAGAGGCTTGGCGATGAACTCCGTTTGTCCTGAGCCTGTCGAAGGGCTGATTATCGTCTCGCAACGTCCTTCGACAAGCTCAGGACGAACGGCCGGATACTACCGAGTCGTCCGCATTTTTTCCAGTTCGGCGACCACTTCAGCCCGCAGCGGTTTGCGCTCGCCGTCGGTGCGGCAGACGATGACGGAATCGCAAGTGGCAATACACTGGCCGTTCTGGAACATGGCCTGTGCGATCACATAGCTCGACGCGCCGATCCTGCTGATGCCGGAGCTGACCTCGACATCATCGGGAAACTGCCCTTCGCGGAGATAGTTGATGGTCACCGCCGCAACCATGCTCCGTTCGTTTTTTGGCCGGTCGGCCCAGGGACGCAGCCCGCGGTTCAGGCGAACCCGGGCATTCTCGAACATCGTCGCGAAGGCGACATTGTTGAGATGCCGGTTGGGATCGATATCCTGAAAGCGGGTCTGGGTGACCAGCGATACCGGATAGTTGGCAGGATCAAGCTGCCATGGTTCAGGTCTAGCCATAGATGAAATCCGCTTTCACTTGCGCCAAATGGCTTTGATCAGTTCATTTTCGCCAGCAGGTCTTTCTGGAGATGCCGACAAAGCCAGAGATAGGCAAGTCCCGCGACGCCGTAAATCATCGCCGTGAAGCGCAGAGCATCGCGCACGCCTTCGCCGGTAGCCTGTCGACAGGCATCGAGCATCACCTGGCTGCCAGCCGCCAATATGCTGGCATCCGTACCCTTGCAAAGTTCCAGGGTCATCTGGCCGTTAATTGCGGCGCTGTTGACATAGGATAGTGACAGGAAATCACTGATCCCGCCGACAAATAATGGCCCGAGTCCATATCCGATCAAATTGACGACAAATAGCAGTATCGCGATGGCGGTCGCTCGAGCTTTTACATCGACCACGCCCTGGGCGATTGTATATTGCGAACCGAGATAGGTATAATGCAGGAAAGCGGCAATGATCAGCATCATCAGCGCGGTTGATTGGCTTTCTGTCGTGAACCCGATCCAGTATAGCGGCAGCGACGCTATCAGTGACCAGCCCGGAACCCAGGCTACAGCGTTGTGGAAACGACCGCTAAGCTTTTCTATCGCAAACCCGCCTCCAAATGTTCCGGCCGCAGCGGAAAGCGAAATGGGCAGCACCAGTTGCAGCGCAACATCGGAAATGCTCAGTTCATGTACGCGGACGAAGAATGAAACCTGAAAGCTCGAGACGCCATAGCCGACAAAGGCGACAACCGTCGCTGCGAGCGCGTTGATCCAGTAACTGCGATTGCCGCTCAGTCTTTTTAGCGTCGCTCCAAAACCAAGCTTCTCCAATTGCGGTGTACCGGGGGGGTCCGAATAGCCCCGCGGCGGCTCCTTAATCGTAAACAATACGGCTAGGCCGACTACAACCCCGGGCAGGCCCAGAATGATGAATGCTTCGCGCCAAGAAAAAGCCTCGGCGATCGGACCCCCGAAAGCAGCAGCCAGAGCGCTGCCAAGCGTCACCCCCATTGCGTAAATGGCTAGCGCCCGCGCTCGGCTTCTCGGCGGAAAATAGTCTGCGATGATGGAATTGGCCGGTGGTGTGCAGCCGGCTTCGCCGATCCCGACGCCAACACGAAACACGAGTAGGGCAATAAAACTGCCGGCGATTCCACATAGTGCCGTCATGACCGACCACAGAATCACGCTGAATGCGATAATGCGAACGCGATTGTAGCGCTCCGCAAAGCGGGCGATGGGAATTCCGAACAACGTATAGGTCAGGGCAAAGCCGAAACCGGAGAGAAAGCCGAATTGCAGATCCGTGAGCTGGAATTCTCGAATGATCGGTTCCGAAACGACCCCTATCAGCGCACGATCGATAAAGTTCAGCGTGTAAACCACGAGCAATGAGAACAGAACATAACCTCGATAGCCGCTGGTGCCGAATGCCTGGCCGGTATTGGTAAGCGGCGCAGCCGCTGCCTGTGTTGCGTTCATGCTCTCTCCTTTTTTGCAGTTGATGGCCTGAACGCGGGCACAAGTCCAGCGGACTTTCGCGTGATATCGTTTGTGGCAACAGTCTGGGTAGCGATGCTCGCACAATATGAAAATATTTCGCGAAATGGCAGTTTTCTGTTATTGTTTTGACCGATAACAGTCAGACAGACCATCGCAATCGGGGGTGAGATATGGCGCAAAGAAAGCGTTTTCTGCAATTTATCGTAGCTTTTTGCATCAGATTCTTGGCTAGATATCGACCCACTCAATCTCACGATATGCGATTCGGCCGGTCTCTTCCGATATGACGATTTCTGCTTTGGAAAGACTCAACGAAGGGCAGCGCGATTGTTTGCGGCTGGTGCTGGCGCATCACAATTCCAAAGAAATTGCCCGGGAACTGGAAGTGTCTCCCCACACTGTTGATCAAAGATTGCGTACCGCAATGCGCATTTTGAACGTACAGTCTCGTTTTGAAGCGGCGCGCAAATTTGCCGCACTTGAGGTAGAAGACAGATATCAACCATTGATATATCAACTGCCGGATGTTGAGCCACAACGAAAAAATGGGAAACCGGACTCGTCAACCGGAAGGACTGTAAGCGGCAGGTCAGGCTCGATAGACGATTTTCAGAATATGGATGGCAATATTGCCGCCATGGCTTTTGAAAAATCTCAAATCGGACGCCAACGGCTTCCCGTTCCGCGATATCGTGGCGAGAAGAACACTATCGGCACGGTGGAGCGGTTGGGATGGATTTTGATTATCGCGATCGGGTCTGCGTTATCCTTCGGCGGGCTTATAGCGGGACTGGAAGCGCTTTCCCGGCTCAAAGGGTGATCAGCCCGGTCATGCCTGCGCATTTGCTCCCTGTTTTGTCAACTTTGAAACACGCGGGATGTGGACTCTTGCGAAAGGAAAAATCATGTTAAAGCAACGACGGAATGCGGCCGAAAATTTGGCGAAAAGACTGTTTATCACGGAACAGGCGGTGGATGAGGCGATTTGCAAGATGGCTGATCTGGCCGGATATATGCCGATAGCGCGAACCAACGCAAATTTGTCGGCTGTTTTCGGTCAGGACGCGATATCGCAGGCGGCTGAAACACTGTCTACATTGGTTGGAGCCAGAGGACAGCTGGTTGCCACCCACAACCGACTGGCAGAAGCGCGCGATCAAATCGGATTGCAGGCAATGGCCATGGGGAGCGATGACATGAAGCCTCCGGTTCTTGCTGACAAGGAACATGAAAAGATAGTCCCATTGATTGACCATGCAGCCTAGCGAGCTGTGATATTGCCTGTCCCGATTGCTGATGCCGACGTATCGAAGGGCATGGCGCTGTGATCTTGAATACGATCTGGGCGGAAATCTATTATATTTTTCTCATCGCCTGCTGTGGATA
>JBLWTQ010000022.1:0-47243 GCA_048270065.1 Parasphingorhabdus sp.
CAACAATGGCGGACAGGAAGCGATGCGTCCGTTCATACGGCCCCTGATCAACATGCTGAAAGCCAACTAGGCCCAGAATTTCAGAAAGCCTTCCCGGCACCCAGGACGGCGATCAGCAGCGGATCATTGGTGGATTGCGGATTGGCGCGAATGGCTTCTTCCTGCGCGCCGATCGATCGATAGATGGCGTCGTTGACCTGATTCGACAGGTCGCGGCTGATGCTCGAAACATCGACGTTCGTGGCTTGCGATAGCGCGAGATTGATGATTTCATTGTCGAACAGCCTCAGGCCATTGCCGATGCCCGGCAACATCCGTTCGACCAATGTGTTGCCGAGTTCCCCCTGCAACAGACCGGTGGCCGCGCGCGGTCCGCCGCTGATGATCGCGGCAGCGTCGGCGATGCTCATGTTGCGGATGGTTTCGGCCACGATCGGGGCGGCGAGTTCGGCACCCTTTTCCGCCGCACGATTGACCTGACGGAGCAAGCGGTCCTGAACTGGCCTGGAACGCAGCAAGGCGCTGGCAATAGTGGTGACCCGCGATCCGCCCAGCGAATCCGGCACTGCAATCCGGGCCACCTGGCTGTCGAAGAAACCGTTGGGCTGGAGCAGTTCGGCAAAGGCATTTTGTGATGACAGGGTCAGCAACCGCTTGACGGCTTCGGTGAGGCTGAGACCCGGCAAGCTCGAACAGCCGGGAAGCGCCAGCAATCCGGCGGCAGCGCCCAGCCCCAGAACCGATCTGCGATGATAGATCATTAAAACTCTCCTTCTGTCGCCAAAGCAAGAATGACGAATTGTATTTCCCTGCCTATAGCATGGTTATGAATCGCGTCCGTGTACTCCTGCTGAACGCCGCACTGGGTCCGCTGGACTATCGGGTGCCCGATGGCATGCGGGTGGAACCGGGCTCAATCGTGATCGCCCCTCTCGGTCCGCGCAAAGTTCCCGGGGTCGTGTGGGAAGCGGAAAGCTTTCCGGTCGAGGAAATCGACCCGAAGAAATTGCGCCCGCTGCTCGAGGTTCGCGATGTACCGCCGCTGCAGGCGCCGCTGCGGCGGCTGATCGAATGGACCGCCGCCTATTATTTTGCCTCACCGGCATCGGTGTTGCGGATGGTGCTTTCGAGCGGTGCCGCCTTTGCCGACAATCGTCCGATCAGCGAATATCGGTTGAACGGCACGGTACCCGAGCGGATGACAGCGCAGCGTGAACAGGCGCTCGAGAAGCTGGCGGGCATACAGGGCACGATCAGCGAACTGGCCTTTAAAGCCGGTGTATCTGTTGCGGTGATACGCGGACTGGAAAAGCTTGGCGCGTTTGACCGGGAGGAAGTGCCGCCTTTCGCGGCGACGTCCGAACCCTCGCCCGATTTCGGTTCGGTCGCTCTCAGCGAAGACCAGAAGGACGTCAGCGAGATATTGATCGAGGCGGTGCGCGCGGCGCGGTTCAAGCCCTTTCTGCTCGATGGTGTCACCGGTTCGGGCAAGACCGAAGTCTATTTCGAAGCGATTGCGGAAGCGTTGCGCCAGGACAAGCAGGTGCTGGTGCTGCTACCGGAAATCGCGCTGACCGAACCGTTTCTCAACCGCTTCGAGGCGCGTTTCGGGGCCGAGCCCCTGGCCTGGCACAGCGGCATGAAACAGTCGGATCGCAAGAAAAACTGGCGGGCGCTGGCCGAGGGTAATGCACGGGTGATTGTCGGTGCGCGCTCCGCCCTGTTCCTGCCTTATGCCAATCTCGGCCTGATCATCGTCGACGAGGCGCACGAGACCAGCTTCAAACAGGAAGACGGGGTGCGTTATCACGCTCGCGATGTCGCGGTGATGCGCGGCTTGCACGAGCAGATCCCGGTCATATTGGCCTCTGCCACACCGGCGATCGAGAGCCAGCACCAGGTCGAACAGGGCAATTATGAACTGCTCGCCTTGCCGGCGCGTTTCGGCGGGGCAACGATGCCGGACATCGAAGCGCTCGACCTGACACAGGATGTGCCGCCGCGCGGCCACTGGCTGGCCCCGACCCTGGTCCATGCGCTGGAGGAAAATCTGGATCGCGGGGAACAGTCGCTGCTGTTTCTCAACCGCCGCGGCTTTGCGCCGCTCACCCTGTGCCGGACCTGCGGTCACCGGATCGATTGCCCCCATTGCACGGCCTGGATGGTCGAGCACCGGCTGACCCGCCGCCTCGCCTGCCATCATTGCGGCCATGTCATGCCGATCCCGGAAAAATGTCCCGAATGCGGCGACGAGGACAGTCTGGTAGCCTGCGGACCGGGCGTCGAGCGGATCTGCGACGAGGTCAAAATGCTGTTTCCTGCTGCACGGACGGCGATCGTCACTTCGGACACGATCTGGTCTCCCCAGCGCGCCGCCGATTTCGTCAATCGGATGGAAGGCGGCGCGATCGACATCGTCGTCGGCACCCAGCTGGTAACCAAGGGGTATCATTTTCCGAATCTCACGCTGGTCGGTGTTGTCGACGCGGACATCGGGCTGGAAGGGGGCGACCTGCGCGCCGCAGAACGCAGTTTCCAGCAGATCGCGCAGGTGGCCGGGCGGGCCGGAAGGGCGGACAAGCCCGGGCGTGTCTATGTCCAGACCCGCATGCCCAATGCGCCGGTGATCCAGGCCCTGATCAGGAATGACCGCGAGGGCTTTTACGCCGCCGAGATTGAGGCGCGGCGTCAGGCACAGGCCCCGCCGTTTGCGCGCTGGGCAGCGATTATTGTCTCGTCCGAGGATAACAAGGAAGCGATGGAGACGGCGCGGCTGATCGGCCAGACGGCGCCCAAACTCGACGGCTTTTCGGTTTTCGGCCCTGCGCCTGCCCCGCTGGCGATGCTGCGCGGTCGGCATCGGCACCGGCTGCTGGTTCATGCCCTGCGTTCCGTAGACCTGCAGCACATCATGCGCGACTGGCTGGAACAGCTGGAATGGCCGCGCGCGGTGCGGGTCGGGGTCGATATTGATCCCTATAGTTTTGTTTGATTTCGGGGACCACTACGGGGATTGGGTCGGAAAGGCGCCAACCGGCTCCATGCCGGTTTTTGCCTTGATGTCGCGCAGGCTCGCTTGCGCTCGCAACCACCCCAACCCGTCCTTTGAAAAGGAGGGGCGAAGAGAAGTTCAAAAGTCCTTTGAAAATCCGGCAAAATTAAAGCATGAGCCAGTCCATGATCAAAAAGCTGCTACTGCTCGTCGCAATCCTCACCGCAACCCTGGTCACCGGCCCCGCGCAGGCCGATCCGGCCGATATCAGCGCCGCCAGTCGCTCGGTTGTGCGGGTCGTGCTCGCCGCCAAAGACGGCAACAAGGTTGCCTTTGTCGGTCATGGCAGCGGTTTCGCGGTGGCGCCGGACAAGATTGTCACCAACGCCCATGTGGTCGAGATCGCGCGGCAGGAATCCTCCGTCGTCATCGGCATCATCCCGTCGCAAGGCGGGACCAGCTATGGCGGCAAGATCATCGCCTATTCACCCGGCAATGATCTGGCGCTTATTCAGATGCTGGACGGCGGACGGTTGCCGCCGATGACGATTTTTGGCGGTCCGGTCGGCGATGGCGCGGATGTTGTCGCGGTCGGCTATCCGGGTTCGGTCGACCGGGCGCAGGGGCTGGATCTCGATGATCTGATCAACCCGATGTCGCCGGTCAAGACGACCGGAACGGTTTCCGGCGGGCGCACGACCAAGCAATTCGACACGATTCTGCACACCGCTCCGATTGCATCGGGTAATAGCGGCGGGCCGCTGATCGACAATTGCGGAAGGGTGCTGGGCGCAAACAGCTTTGGATCCCTGAGCAGTGGCAATGACGCCGAATTTGGCTTTGCTGTATCGGCGCGCGAGATTCTGGCGTTCCTGCGCAAGGCAGGTGTGAAAGTGGGCGTAACCGCGACACCGTGCCGCTCCGCAGTCGAGATCAGCCTGGAAGAGCAGCAGCGTGAAGCCGCTGCCCGGGCAAAGGTTGCGGCAGCGCAGAATGCGGAAGCCGAGAAGCGCGAGCGCGCAGAGGCAAAACTGCGGATCAGCATATCACAGGAAATCATCACCGAGCGCGAAAACCGCATGGCAATAGCCGCGCTGATGCTGGTATTGGCCCTGCTGGCAGCGGGCGGTGCAGGTATTCTTATGGTCCAGGGCAAGCGCAACCCGGCGATCGGAGCGGCGGGCGGCGCGGCAATCCTTTTGCTCGGCGCGGTCTTCACCTTTCTGTCCCGCCCTGATTTCAGCGAAATCAACGACCGGGTCGCAGCCGTCCTGAGGGAAAATGAGGACAAAACTGCTCCGCCACAAACGATCAGCGACACATCGGGCAAATATCAGTGCACGATCAACCCGCAACGCAGCCGGATCACCGTGTCGCAGGAAAACGAACTGCCCTTCGAATGGAGCGAAGGCGGCTGCGTCAACGGCCGCACCCAATATGGCCGCGACGGTGCCAAATGGTCGCGGATATTTGTTCCCAACCACGAGCAGACCGTGACCATCAGCAGCTTCCGACCGGACAGCAGCGAATTTACCACCGAGCGCTATCTGCTGGGGCTGGAAGCGATGACCCGGGCCCGCGAAATCCGGGCAAAATATGGCAACCGCGCCTGTACCGCCGATCTTGCAGCGCTGGCGGATATCGAGGATATGGTGAAGGCAATAAGGGCGGAATTGCCGGCTCAGGCGAATGAGCGACTGGTTTACGAGTGCGAGAAAGTGGCGGGTTAAACGGTTTCCCTTGCCAAGGACCGGACACCAATAAGGGAACCAATTGCGGAAAACCATGTTGATCGAGGTATAAGCAACCGAAGGAAACCCGGATGACCGATGCAAAGAAAGCCCCGAAGCAGCCTGACTATTCCGGCCTGAAAGCGGTGTTTATCAACTGCACGCTCACCCCCTCACCGGCGTTCAGCCACACCGGATGCCTGATGGATGTTGTGCGCGACATCATGGAGGATGCCGGCACAACGGTCCAATTTTTTCGCAGCGTCGATCATCACATTGCCCCGGGCGTCTATCCGGACATGACCGAACATGGTTTCGATACCGACGACTGGCCGGAAATTTCCAAGGCGGTGATGGCCAGCGATATCCTGGTCATCGGCACCCCGATCTGGCTTGGCGAGGTATCTTCGGAATGCCGCAAGATCATCGAGCGGCTCTATGCCCATTCCGGTGAGACCAATGACAAGGGGCAATATATTTTCTACGGGAAAGCCGGGGGCGTCGTGGTCACCGGCAACGAGGATGGCGTCAAACATTGTGCCATGAATACGCTCTATTCCCTCGGCCATATCGGCTATACCATCCCGCCGCAGGCCGATGCCGGGTGGATCGGACCAATCGGTCCCGGCCCGTCCTATGGCGACGAAAAGGATGATGGCGGCCGCGTTGGCTTTGACAGCGATTTCACCCAGCGCAACGCCACCTTCCTCGCGTGGAACCTGATGCACACGGCGCATATGCTGAAACAGGCGGACGGCATTCCCGCCTATGGCAATTCGCGCGAAGCGTGGGATGATGGCACACGGTATAATCATCCCAATCCGGAATATCGGTGATTGCTTCCAACTGGTTATACCCGAACCGGTCGGAAGGGGTATGGGCGGATTAGTGGGCGGGTTCAGTAATCGGGTTCATCGCCTCTGATTATCTTTTTCGCCTGTTCCGTGAGCCATTGCATCGCGGCTCTCCAGGGTTGGCCTCCATGACTGATCCTTGCGACACCCAGACGCGCCATTTCCGATTGGCCCGGACAGTCGGTTGAACGCAGAATGTTGACCGGCAGCGGTGACGCATCACAGATCGCGCCGATATATTTTGCATCGCTCAGGAATGGCACAAACAGGCTCCCCGCCCCGGCCTCCGCATAGATCTGCGCCCGCTCGAGAAGCTGCTCTACCAGGGCCTCGCCATCGGACTTTTCCGACTGTCCGCGAAAGACATCGCAGCGGGCATTCACCCATATCCCGGTAGCTGCGGCAGCAGCCACGCGTTCGGCAGCAACATCCGGCGCCAGCAATCCGTCTTCACCCGGCATGCGGTCCTCGATGTTGATGCCGCAAGCGCCCGCATCATAAGCCCGCTGGACCGATCGACCAACTGCGCGTGCATCAGCTCCATAGCCGGATTCGAGATCAATGCTCACCGGCAGTTCGGTTGCAGCCACGATATGTTCAAGGTTGACGATTACGGCATCCAGCGGAAATTTCTCGCCATCAGCGATTCCCTGCGCGCCAGCGACACCATAACTACCCGTCGCCAGGGCCTTGGCACCGGCCGCCGCCACGGCTTTTGCGCTGCCGGTATCCCAGATATTGACCAGAACGAGCGGATCGCCCGGAATGTGAAGTTTGCCAAAGGCTTTTATCTTGCCGTTCATTTCGCTTCCTTCTCCAGCAGTCGCTGCTTGATCTCCAGGCCATAGGCATAGCCGCCCATCGTCCCGTCGCTGCGCACCACCCGGTGGCAGGGGATCAGGACGGCGACATGGTTGGCACCATTGGCGCTGCCGACCGCGCGGACCGCCTTCGGTTTGCCGATCGCGGCGGCGATCTCGGCATAGCTGCGGGTTTCGCCTTCGGGAATCTTGCGCAGTTCCTGCCAGACGGCTTCCTGAAAAGCGGTACCCCGGACATCAAGCGGGATATTGTGCGGGCGGACCGGCGCTTCGACCTGTTCGACCACTTGCGCGAGCAGCCTGGCAAATGCTTCGCCGCCTTGCTGCAAATCTGCTTTCGGGAAGCGTTCGCGCAATTCCTCCTCACCTTCGTTGAAGGACAGGCAGCAGACGCCCTTGTCGGTTGCGGCGACCATCATATTGCCGAGCGAGGTTTCAACATTTGCCCAGTGCACCGTCACCCCTGCCCCGCCATCTCTCCAGACGCCCGGTTTCATTCCCATTTTCCGGTCCATTTTCTGCTCCTCGTAAAAGCGCGAGGCCGAACCATAGCCCGCATCGTAAATGGCTTCGGTTACCGTTGCACCACCGGCCAGCGCATCCTTGACCCTTTCGGATCGCAAGGCGCGCGCATAGGCGGCGGGCGATAATCCGGTTTCGCGTTTGAAAATCCGTTGCAAATGCGCGGGAGAATAGCCGGTCAGTACGGCCAGCTCTTCGAGTTTGGGCGCGGTTTCAGCCATGCGAACAGCATCGATCACCGCCCTCACGGCGGCTTCATCACGCGCAACATCATTGGGACGGCAGCGCAGGCATGGACGCAGACCCGCCGCTTCCGCCTGCTCCGCTTTCGCGAAAAAACGCACATTTTCACGTTTGGGATGGCGTGCGGCGCAGGAAGGACGGCAATAGATGCCGGTGCTCAAAACACCGGTGACAAATTTGCCGTCGAAGCTGCGGTCGCGGGCCTGCATCGCAGCCCATGCCCGAGCGCTATCGACGATCTTCTGGTTCACGATTCAAACCTTTCCACCCGCGCGACAAAACATCCGTGGGCCGCGTTATGCACGTCTATATAGTCAACCTCGTGCAGTTCAAATAACTGCCTTATTTCATCGGCCTGGCCAGGCATAGCCAGAGCCGCTGTTTTCAGCATCGCGTCTCCACCAAAGGCCCGCATCCCCAAGGGACGCCCTTCAAAAACCGGCGGCACTTCGTCGGTATATTGTGCAGCTTGCTCTGCTCCGGGCCGCGCGTAGATCGCATAGCTGCTCCGATAGGGGGACCTTACGTCATGAGACACATGGTTGAACAGAACCAATTTTTCGCCTTCGTCGGCGTCCTCGAGCGTCACCCGGCAGGGAAAGCCTGGCTTGCTGGTGGCGGTCACATATATAGCGCTTGTTTCGCCCTCATTCAAATCGATGTCTTTCGGGCTGATGCCGGTAATCTGATAAGTCATAAAACGTCTCCTTTTCACCTACAGGCCATTCCATAAGTGCTGATAGAGAGACGCCGCATCCAGTATCTTGCGATCAAAGCAAAAAATGTGGAGCGGGTAATTGAAAGTCGCACAGAACCAATGTTTTTGCCTTTCCTGGAAATGATTCCCAAAGCCATCTTGCATCGCAGCAAAATGGTTGCTAGACGCCGCGCATCCGTGGGCGGAATCGCAGGATTTCCGGCAATTGAACGGACCATTTCATGAACGGTTTTCAGACCAAAATTTCGGTCAGGGAGTAGCAAACGCGTGGATCATTCCAGCGGCATCAGGGCGAGTTTAGCGGGGCGTTACGCCACCGCACTGTTCGCACTTGCGGAAGAAAACAACAGCATCGACACCGTGCAGGCCAGTCTCGCGACATTGAGCGCAGCGCTGGCCGAATCGGATGACCTGGGGGCGCTGATCAGCAGCCCGGTCCTGTCCCGCGACGATGCCGGCAAGGCGATCGCAGCCACCGCCAAGAGTCTGGGCCTCGACGAACTGTCGACGAATATGCTGGGCGTGCTCGCAGCCAATCGCCGGCTCGACCAGATCCCCGCGGTCATCCGTGCCTTCTCGACCCTGGCTTCCGGTCATCGCGGCGAGATATCCGCCGACGTCACCTCCGCCCATCCGCTGGATGACAAGCAGATTGATGCGCTCAAGGCGCAGCTCAAAAAACGTGTGGGAAGCGATGTCAGCGTTTCCACCGCCGTCGATCCGTCCATATTGGGCGGGCTGGTCGTGAAAATCGGCAGCCAGATGATCGACAGCTCGATTAAAACCCGTTTGAACACCCTATCGCAGGCCATGAAAGGCTAAAGGAAGAGATACATGGATATTCGCGCCGCAGAAATTTCAAAGGTCATCAAGGACCAGATCGCCAATTTTGGCAATGAAGCCCAGGTTTCCGAAGTCGGAACCGTGCTCGCTGTCGGGGACGGTATCGCCCGTATTCACGGTCTTGATCAGGTCCAGGCCGGTGAGATGGTCGAATTCTCCAACGGAATTCAGGGCATGGCGCTGAACCTCGAGGCGGACAATGTCGGTGTCGTGATCTTCGGATCGGACGCCGAGATCAAGGAAGGCGACGTGGTCAAGCGGACCGGCACGATCGTGGACGTTCCGATCGGCAAGGAATTGCTCGGTCGGGTGGTCGACGGTCTCGGCAATCCGATTGACGGCAAGGGTCCGATCAATGCTACGCAGCGCAGCCGGGTGGAAGTCAAGGCACCGGGCATCATCCCGCGTAAATCGGTTCACGAACCCGTCCAGACCGGCCTGAAGGCGCTCGACGCTCTGGTACCGGTTGGCCGTGGCCAGCGCGAGCTGATCATCGGTGACCGTCAGACCGGCAAGACCGCTGTCGCGATCGACACGTTCATCAACCAGAAGACGGTCAACTCGGGCGACGACGAGAGCAAGAAGCTTTATTGCATCTATGTCGCCATCGGCCAGAAGCGCTCGACGGTTGCGCAAATCGTCAAGAGCCTCGAAGAAAATGGCGCGATGGAATATTCGATCGTTGTTGCCGCTTCGGCTTCCGAACCGGCCCCGCTGCAGTATCTTGCGCCTTACACCGGTGTAACGATGGGCGAATATTTCCGTGATAACGGCATGCACGCCTGTATCGTTTATGACGATCTCTCCAAGCAGGCTGTGGCTTATCGCCAGATGTCCCTGCTGCTGCGTCGTCCTCCGGGCCGTGAAGCCTATCCCGGCGACGTTTTCTATCTTCACAGTCGTTTGCTTGAACGTGCGGCAAAAATGAACGAGGACAACGGTTCCGGTTCGCTGACCGCACTGCCGATTATCGAAACCCAGGCTGGTGACGTTTCGGCCTATATCCCGACCAACGTGATTTCGATCACCGACGGCCAGATCTTTCTCGAAACCGACCTGTTCAACCAGGGCATCCGTCCTGCGATTAACGTCGGTCTGTCGGTATCCCGTGTGGGTTCCGCCGCGCAGACCAAGGCGATGAAGAAAGTGTCCGGTTCGATTAAGCTCGACCTGGCACAATATCGTGAAATGGCGGCGTTCGCTCAGTTTGGTTCCGATCTCGATGCGTCGACGCAGAAATTGCTGGCTCGTGGCGAGCGGCTGACCCAGTTGCTCAAGCAGGCGCAATTTTCGCCGTTGCCTTTCGAAGAGCAGACCGCTTCGATCTACGCCGGTACAAACGGGCATCTTGACAACGTCGCGGCCACCGACGTCGTGCGTTATGAAGAAGCGATGCTCGCCTATATGCGCAGCGAACATCCCGACATTTTGAAAACCATACGTGAAAGCGGCGATCTGGCGGATGACACCAAGGCAGCATTGGAAGATGCGCTGACGGCATTTGGCAAGACGTTCGCATAGGACGATTGAATAAACACCGTTAGCCCTGAGCTTGTCGAAGGGCGGTTATCGACCAGAAACGTGGTTCGACAGGCTCACCACTAACGGCAGAACGGAGTAAGACAGGAAAACATGGCCAGTCTTAAAGAACTGAAAGATCGGATCGCGTCGGTCAAATCGACCCAGAAGATCACCAAGGCCAAGAAGATGGTGGCCGCTGCCAAGTTGCGCCGGGCGCAGATGGCGGCTGAAGCGGCGCGTCCCTATGCGAGCCAGATGGAAAAGGTCATGGCGAGTCTCGCCTCCAAGGTCTCGATTGACGAGAACTCGTCCAAACTTCTTGCTGGCACCGGCAAGCTGGAAACCCATTTGCTGGTCGTCGCCACTTCGGATCGCGGTCTCTGCGGTGCGTTCAATGCGAACATCGTCAAGGAAGCACGCGTAAAGGCCGAGAAGCTGATCGCTGAGGGTCATAAAGTGCTGTTTTACATGGTTGGACGCAAGGGTATACCGATCATCAAGCGGTTCTACCCCGGCCTGATCCTGAAGCATTTTGATACCTCGAACGTCAAGACTCCCGGATATGAGGAGGCCAAGGCGATTGCAGCGGATCTGACCGCGCTCATCGACGAAGGAAAGTATGACGTCGCCCATCTGTTCTACGGCAGGTTCAAATCCGCCCTGGTACAGGAACCGACGGTTCAGCAGATCATCCCGATCGCGGTTCAGGATGGTGCGATCGCAGAATCCGAAGGCGCAGTCGACTATGAGCCGGACGAAGAAGAAATTCTTGGGCAATTGCTTCCGCGCAATCTGACCACCCAGATTTTCGGTGCTTTGCTTGAAAATATGGCGTCGGAACAGGGCGCATCGATGACCGCCATGGACAATGCGACCCGCAATGCCGGCGAGCTGATCGACAATCTCACGATCGTTTACAACCGCAGCCGTCAGGCCGCGATCACTACCGAACTGATTGAAATTATCGCTGGCGCTGAGGCTCTCTAATGTCTGACGCGCATTACTCTTCTGAAAATATTTCTGTTGACCGAAACTTTGCACGTTTCGGCGAGAAAAGTTATGCGATTGACAAAATTAATTCAGTAGAAGTGAAGCGGATTGAGGCAAAGCCCAATTCCAAAAATGCAATGATTGCGATAGCAGCCATATGTGCAGTAATTTCAGTATTCAACTTCTTCTCAATAGGTTGGACAATTGCAGCTATAGCTTTTGCTGGGCTTGCATATCACAATCATAAAAACCCAAACAAAGATCTTTATCAACTCTACTTGATGACTTCGAGTTCTGAAGTCCAAGCGCTTGAGACTGAAGATAAAGACCATATTGATAATTTGAGAGCTGCCATCGAAGCGGCTATGAGCAATAAATAAGGTAAGGTAAGAAAAATGGCAAAAACCAACAATGTAGGCCGCATTTCACAGGTCATCGGCGCTGTCGTCGACGTCACCTTTGATAGCGATATCCCGGCAATTCTGTCGGCTCTGGAAACCGACAACAACGGCAACCGACTGGTACTTGAGGTCGCTCAGCATCTCGGGGAGAATACCGTTCGGACCATCGCGATGGATGCGACCGAAGGTCTGACCCGCGGTCAGGAAGTCACCGACACCGGTGCGCAGATCATGATGCCGGTTGGTCCGGAAACGCTTGGCCGGATCATGAACGTGATCGGTGAGCCGATTGACGAACGCGGCCCGATCGGCAACAAGACCACCGCTCCTATTCACGCGGAAGCCCCTGCTTTTGTGGATCAGTCAACCGAGAATGAAATTCTGGTTACCGGTATTAAGGTTGTCGACTTGCTCGCACCCTATGCAAAAGGCGGCAAGATCGGGCTGTTCGGCGGCGCCGGCGTGGGCAAGACCGTGCTTATTCAGGAACTGATCAACAATATTGCCAAAGGACACGGCGGTACGTCCGTTTTTGCCGGGGTTGGCGAGCGTACCCGCGAAGGTAACGATCTCTATCACGAATTTCTTGACGCTGGCGTTATCGCCAAGGACGCCGACGGCAATCCCAAGTCCGAAGGCTCAAAAGTGGCGCTGGTTTTCGGCCAGATGAACGAGCCTCCAGGAGCGCGTGCCCGTGTCGCTCTGTCCGGTCTGACCCAAGCGGAATATTTCCGCGACGTCGAAGGCCAGGACGTATTGTTCTTCATCGACAACATCTTCCGCTTCACCCAGGCTGGTTCGGAAGTGTCGGCGCTTCTCGGCCGTATTCCTTCGGCTGTGGGCTATCAGCCCACCCTGTCGACCGACATGGGCGCGTTGCAGGAACGGATTACTTCGACCAACAAGGGCTCGATTACATCGGTTCAGGCGATTTACGTTCCTGCCGATGACTTGACCGACCCGGCCCCGGCAACATCTTTTGCCCACCTCGATGCAACCACCGTTTTGAACCGTGCGATTTCGGAGCTGGGCATCTACCCAGCTGTTGACCCGCTCGATTCAACCTCGCGCGTTCTGGAACCCCGCGTTGTCGGTCAGGAGCATTATGACACGGCCCGGGCGGTTCAGGAAACACTGCAAAAATATAAATCCTTGCAGGACATCATCGCCATTCTCGGCATGGACGAGCTTTCGGAAGAAGATAAGCTTGTCGTGCAACGCGCCCGGAAAATCCAGAAATTCCTGTCGCAGCCGTTCCATGTTGCGGAAGTCTTCACCAATATCCCAGGCAAGTTCGTGGATCTGGAAGACACGATCAAGTCATTCAAGGCTGTGGTCGAAGGTGAATATGATCATCTTCCCGAAAACGCCTTCTACATGGTCGGCGGCATCGAGGAAGCGATCGAAAAAGGTAAGAAAATGGCGGCGGAAGCGGCGTAATGGATTGAATCCTTCTCCCTTGGGGGAGAAGGTTACGGAGGCTTGCTGGCTTGCCAGCCAGCCGAAGTTGGATGAGGTGCGCGTTGCATCAGAGAGCAGAACACCCTCACCCAGCTATGACCAGGCAGCAAGCTGCCAAGTCGTCGCAACCCTCTCCCTCAAGGGAGAGGGATAAAGGATAAGAGAATGGCAAATCTACATTTCGAACTCGTAACCCCAGAAAAACTCGTCCGGTCGGATGATGTTTTCATGGTGGTGGTGCCCGGTACCGAGGGTGATTTCGGCGTGCTAGCCAATCATGCGTCGGTCATGTCGACGATCCGCGATGCCGATCTGCTCATTTACGCTACCGAAGGCGCAACGCCGGAGACGATTTCGGTTCAGGGCGGATTTGCCGAAGTGAACGAAAAGGGCCTGACGGTTCTGGCCGAAGCTGTTAGCTAAAACTGACCGGGCGGTTTGCCGGTTGCTATCGTAACGCATCTCCCCCTCTTTTCTATACCAGCCGGCGAATGCCACGCTGACAGAATGGTTTTGGTTCTCGATTATCCGCTATATTGATGGGTTCAGATTGATACCCCGCAGGCGATCGCCCCGCTGAGGGTCGGCGCTATCAGTCATTCCATCAGAAACAGCGTCGATCAGCATCCGGAGCTTTGGGAGCAACAGGTTCGGCCCTGGTAACTGATCCAGAGCGGGAAGCCACTGCAAACCTTTAATATTTCTTCCACCATTATGGTCTAGTCTATGGGTTCGCCCAGGACAAAACGCCGAGCTCCCAGAGGATCAGCATTTTGCATGTAGAAAATTGCGGCAATCACCGCTGCTTTTGTCCGCAACTTTTCCATCCAATCCGTTCGGTTTTTCGGTTTATTAACCAATTTCAGGGAAAGAGGACATATCTCTTGTGACATTAGGCAAATCGGACAGGATAGCATGAGCGCATTTGGCAAGAAAAATGGACTGGGAGGCGGCAAGCCATCCTTCGGTGTCGCCAAGCCTATGACTGGTGGAAGTAAGAAAACTGCCAAATCCGAAAATCCCGAAGATGATCTGGGTGGAAATCAATTCCCTCCGATTGATTCCATGCCGCTTCCCGGGGAAAGCGCGACGCCGCCGGCCGCGCCCGATCCAGGCGATGCCATGGCGAGACTGTCGGAACGCTCGCAGCCATTGGCGGAAGGCGGTGACAAGGAAGAAGGCTTCGGAGCCTCGGTTCATAAAATCAAGGAACAAGTGCTCCCGCGCCTGCTCGAGCGCGTCGATCCGGAAGCTGCCGCGACGCTGAACAAGGAAGAACTGACCGAAGAATTCCGCCCGATCATCATGGAAGTGCTGACCGAGTTAAAGCTGACGCTGAACCGGCGGGAACAATTTGCGCTTGAAAAAGTGCTTGTCGATGAACTGCTCGGCTTTGGCCCGCTCGAAGAGTTGCTCAGCAATCCGGATATATCGGATATCATGGTCAATGGACCCGAACAAACCTACATTGAAATCAAGGGCAAGCTTGAAATCGCGCCGATCCAGTTCCGCGATGAAGAGCATCTGTTCCAGATTGCGCAGCGGATCGTCAACCAGGTCGGCCGCCGCGTCGATCAGACCACACCGCTGGCCGATGCCCGGCTGAAAGATGGTTCGCGCGTAAACGTGATCGTTCCGCCGCTGAGCCTCAAGGGCACCGCCATCTCGATTCGTAAATTCTCCGACAAGCCGATCACCCTCGACATGATGAAGGGCTTCGGATCAATGTCCGAGCAAATGTGCACGGTGCTCAAGATTGCCGGGGCCTGCCGGTTCAATGTGGTGATCTCCGGCGGTACAGGCTCCGGTAAAACGACCATGCTCAACGCCATGTCCAAGATGATTGACCCGGGCGAACGCGTGCTGACCATCGAGGATGCCGCCGAGCTGCGCTTGCAGCAGCCCCATTGGCTACCGCTCGAGACCCGACCGCCCAATCTCGAAGGCCAGGGCGCGATTACCATCGGCGATCTCGTCAAGAACGCCCTGCGTATGCGTCCCGACCGGATCATCCTTGGCGAGATCCGTGGCGCGGAATGTTTCGATCTTCTGGCGGCCATGAACACCGGTCATGACGGCTCGATGTGTACGCTTCACGCCAACAGCCCGCGCGAGTGCCTCGGCCGTATGGAAAACATGATTTTGATGGGCGACATCAAGATTCCAAAAGAGGCCATCTCCCGCCAAATTGCCGAATCGGTCGATCTGATCGTCCAGGTGAAACGACTGCGCGACGGTTCGCGCCGCACTACCAACATCACCGAGGTGATCGGGATGGAGGGTGATGTGATCGTGACCCAGGAATTGTTCAAATATCAATATCTCGACGAGGATGCCGACGGTAAGATCATCGGCGAATATCAATCAGCCGGCCTGCGCCCCTATACGCTCGACAAGGCGCGTCAGTATGGCTTTAACCAGCCGCTGCTGGAAGCCTGCCTGTAGCCGGCTATTATTCGGCCGAGATAAATCCCAGACCGAAGGCCATCGATATGCCGAAGGTCAGCAGAGACAATGCCGTGATCGTCGACCACGGCATGAAACCGACATTTTCGATATCCCGGCGATTGTTGCGTCTCCGGTTGCCGATCTCTGCGATCATGGCGACTGTTCCCGACAGACCGCAAATCACCATCCACAGCGGCGGCACTGGTTGCTAGCCTTTGTCCAGCATGTTGATGATGCCGGAAAAATCCTTGCCGCCCTGCCCCTGTGCTTCGGCATATTGCTCGTAGAGTTTCGCAGCTTCCGCACCCATTGGCACCTCCGCTCCGGCGCTTTGCGCGGCTTCCATCGCCAGACGGAGGTCCTTTAGCATCAGCGCGGCGGCGAAACCGCCTTCATAGCCATTGTCGGCCGGGCTTTGCGGTCCGACACCGGGCACCGGGCAATAGCTGGTCATCGACCAGTTCTGACCGGATGCTTTCGAGCTGATATCGTAGAATGTCTGCAGATCGAGACCCAGCTTCTCGGCCATCTTGAACGTTTCGCAGGTCGCGATCATCGACGCGCCGAGCAGCATGTTGTTGCAGATTTTCGCCGCCTGCCCCGCGCCATTGCCGCCGGCGTGGATCACCGCCTTGCCCATGTCGGACAGGATCGGTTCGGCCCGCTTGAAGCCTTCGTCGCTGCCACCGACCATGAAGGTGAGCGTACCAGCATTGGCCGCAGCGATACCGCCGGACACCGGAGCGTCCACCGGCACCAGGCCCTTGGCTTCCGCCATGGTGGCAACGTCCCTGGCGCTGTCGACATCGATGGTCGAACAATCGATCACCAACGTCCCGGGATCACCGTTGATGATGATCTCATATTCATAGACTTTGCGGACATGGGTGCCAGCAGGGAGCATGGTCACCACCGCTTCCATATTATTGACCGCCCGCGCAGCGTCGCTGACTGGGTGACAGCCGGCCTCACCGGCCTTTGCCAACGCTTCGCCCGACAGGTCAAACGCATAGACCTCATGCCCTGCCTTCGCGAGATTGGCGGCCATGCCGCCACCCATATTGCCGAGGCCGATAAATCCGATTTTCATTCCAGTCTCCAGTGATTGTCAGAGAAGCAGAGCGATACCGCTCAGCTTAGTCAAAGTACCAAATTTTACCGCCCCTTCCATTGGCCTTCCCGCTTCTCAATAAACGCAGCCATGCCTTCTTTCTTGTCTTCGGTGGCGGTCAGTATCTGGAACAGGCGCCGTTCGTGGACAAGGCCCTGATCGAGACCATTCTCGAACGCCGCATTGACCATTTCCTTGTTCACCTGTGCGGCCATCGGCGGCATCGACGCGATGATGGCGGCCGATTTGAGTGCCTCGTCGAGCAAATTGTCATGCGGCACCACGCGGGCCACCAGACCGGAACGTTCGGCTTCTTCGGCATCCATCATCCGGCCGGTCAGGCACATCTCCATCGCTTTGGCCTTGCCGACCGCTCGGGTCAGCCGCTGCGAGCCGCCCATCCCGGGGGCGACGCCGAGCTTGATCTCCGGCTGACCGAATTTCGCCTTGTCGCTGGCGATGATGATATCCGCCATCATTGCCAGTTCACAGCCGCCACCAAGGGCAAAGCCGTTGACTGCAGCAATCCACGGCTTGCGGGTGGCCTTGACAATATGGCTGGTCCATTTGGCGAAGAAATCCTCGAGATAGAAGTCAGCGGAGGACTTGTCGTACATTTCCTTGATATCCGCACCGGCGGCAAAGGCCTTGTCACCGGAACCGGTTACAACCGCACAATTCTGCGTCTCGTCTGCCTGAAAAGTTGCGAAAGCGTCGATCAGTTCATCGAGGACCTGGCTGTTCAAAGCGTTCAATGATTTCGGCCGGTTGAGCGTGATCAGCGTGACTGACCCGCGTTTTTCGGTCAAAATGGTTTCATAGGTCATAGCGGTTTCCATTCTTCATTTTCCGGGAGCGGTGCGAATATCGCGTCGATCCATTCTTCCGTTACCGCCTCAGGGGTAGGCGGGTCCCATTTCGGGTCATTGTCCTTGTCGACGATCAATGCCCGCACCCCTTCGAGAAAATCATGCATCACGAGCACATGATAGCCGATCCGGTATTCGTTGCGCATTTCATCGGCAAAGCTCTCCATCGCCGCGCCTTCCCTGAGCTGGCGCAGCGCCACCTTGCAGGTCTGCGGGCTTTTGGTGCCCAGCGTACCGCGCTCCTTCTCGGCCCATTCGCCATCATCGGCTTCCAGCGCTGCCAAAATGTCTTCAAACCGGTCCGAGGCAAAAAACTTGTCGATCTTGTCGAGATTCTTGACGATCCGCGCTTCGGGGATATTGCCCGATAGTTGGCCCAATATGCCTTCGATCCGGTCCGGATGTTCGGCGATCCGCTGCTTGGCTTCTTCCAGAACATCCGATTGCAGATAGTGGGTAGCGATGCCGACTTCCTTGCACTCGGCGCCATCCAGTCGGGCACCGGTAAGCGCCAGAAACTGGCCCAGCCGTCCCTCCAGCCGCGATAGATACCAGCCGCCTCCGACATCAGGAAACAGGCCAATTCCGGTTTCCGGCATGGCAAAGCGGGTATTTTCCGTCGCCACCCGATAGGGAGCGGGCTGCGATATGCCGACGCCGCCACCCATGGTGATGCCATCCATGAACGCGACCACGGGTTTGGGATATTCGAACAACAGATGGTTGAGCTGATATTCCTTGTAGAAAAACTCGCGGCCCTGCTTGCCGTCGGTCATGCCGGATTCGCGGAGCATGGCGATATCGCCACCGGCGCAAAAACCCCTGCCCTCGCTATGGTCGATGATCACCGCTTCGACCTCGTCATCGTCACGCCATTCCATAAGCGCGTCGATCATCCCGCGACACATGTCGAGGTTGAGCGAATGGATTACCTTGGGCCGGTTCAGGCTGATATGCCCTACCCGACCGGTTTTTCTGATGATGAGATCTTCTGTCATGTTTTCCCTATTGCCGCAGCAGTTCGCGCGAAACGATCATCCGCATGATCTGGTTGGTGCCTTCCAATATGCTGTGCACCCGCAAGTCGCGCCAGAAGCGTTCGATCGGATAATCTTGTAAATAGCCATAGCCGCCGAAGAGTTGCAGCGCGTCGTTGACGATTTTCGAGCCATTGTCGGTTGCCAGCCGCTTGGCCATGGCGGCAAATTTGGTCTTGTCCGGCGCGCCTTCGGTCACCTTGGCGGCGGCCAGATAAAGCAACGCCCTGGATGCTTCGAGATCGGTTGCCATATCAGCCAGCATGAACTGGGTGTTCTGGAAATCGCTGATCGCCTTGCCAAATTGCTTGCGCTCCTTGGTGTAGGCCACCGCTTCATCGAGACAGCGCTGTGCCCCGCCGAGCGAACAGGCACCGATATTCAAACGGCCGCCATCCAGACCGGCCATCGCTATGCGAAAGCCCTCACCCTCGTCACCGACACGGTTTTCAGCAGGCACGCGGACATTGTCGAAATGCACCTGCGCGGTCGGCGAGGCGTTCCAGCCCAGCTTGCGTTCGGGTGCCCCGAAGGTCACGCCCTCCATGTCCTTTTCGATAACCAGACAGGTGACGCCTTTTGCGCCATCATCGCTGGTGCGCACCATGGTCACATAGATGTCGTTGACACCGGCCCCAGAGATGAACTGCTTGCCACCATTGACGATATAATCGTCGCCGTCGCGTCTGGCGCTGGTCTTGAGCGCCGCGGCATCCGAACCGCTGCCCGGTTCGGTCAGGCAATAGCTGGAAATCTTTTCCATCGGAATCAGGTCGGGCAGGAACTTGTCCTTGACCGCCTGCGAACCGAAACAGTCGATCATCCAGCTTGCCATATTGTGGATAGAAATGAAGCTGCTGGTCGCCGGACATCCATAAGCCATTGCTTCCATGATGATCGCACTCTCGAGCCGGCCCAGTCCGATTCCGCCCGACTCTTCGCTGATATAGATGCCCCCGAAACCGAGTTCGGCACTTTGCTTGATCACGTCGCGCGGGAATATGTGCTTTTCATCCCATTCGGACGCGTGCGGAGTGATCGCATCGGCGGTGAATTTCTGCGCCATTTCCTGAATGGCAAGCTGGTCGTCGGTCAGGGAAAACTGGGTCATATCGGTTTCTTGTTTCTTGCCATTGTTGCAGCGGTTGATTCGGCTCCCCGCATTACCCGCAATATATTGCCGCGGGCAATCTTTGCGAGATCGGCGGCGCTATAGCCGCGTCTTGCCAGTTCGGCAAATAGCGCGGGATAGGTCGACACATCGGCAAGATCGTCAGGGGTAAATGTGATGCCGTCATAGTCACCCCCGATACCGATGTGATCAATCCCGGCAACATCTCGGATGTGATCGATATGATCGGCGATATCCTTGGCCGTGACCGGCGGCATCGGATGTGCATTGCGCCAGTTCGCGAGATGGGCTTCACGGGCGGTTTCATCTCCGGGATACAAAGCGGCCGCGCGGGCTTCTTCGGCTTTTTGGGCGGCATCCCAATCGCGGTTGGTCGCGCTTACATAGGATGGTACAAACGTCACCATCACCACACCGCCATTGGCCGGTAGCCGTTTCAGGACCGAATCCGGGACGTTGCGGGGGTGTGCGGTGACTGCAGCGGCCGAACTATGGCTGAATATGACGGGCGCCCCGGTCACATCCAGAGCGTCGTTCATGGTCGCTTCGGAGACATGGCTGAGATCCACGATCATCCCGAGCCGGTTCATTTCCTGGACGACGGAGACGCCAAATTCGGACAGACCGTCGCTTTTCGGCGCATCGGTGGCGCTGTCGGCCCAGTCGAGGGTCTTCCAGTGGGTCAGCGTCATATAACGCGCGCCGAGCGCATACGTCTGTCGAAGCACGGCGAGTGAATTACCGATGGAATGGCCGCCTTCCATACCGATCAGTGAAGCGATCCGGCCCTGTTTCCGGGCAAGTTCGATATCGTCAGCGGTCAGCGCAAGTTGCAGATCGTCGGGGTATTGCGCCACCAGCCGATGGACAATATCGATCTGTTCGATCACCCGCTGGACGGCCTCAAACTTCGGCAGTTCCGGGTCAATCCAGACCGACCAGAATTGACCGCCGACGCTGCCCTGCCGTAACCGGGCAATATCGGTGTGCATCGGTTTTGGCTTATCCCCGGTGGTGGGCAACGTGTTGCGGAAGTCAAATTGCGAAAGGTCGCTTTCAAACCGTTCGGCAATCTGCTCCGGCGCATCATTATGTCCGTCGATAACCGGGTTTTGGGCAAGCACCTCCTGCGCGACGATTTCCGGTGATTGCGCCTGTGCGGTTGATGCCGCCAGTGCGGCGAGAGCGATGGCAAGGCTTCGAACGATAGTGATGGTTTTCATGTAACAAGGTCTAGTCGCGCAGGACCCTCTCGGCAAACAGCTTTTTTGCCAGTTTCTGATCATTGCGCCGATACCAGCGATTGCCGATATTCCGCTCGGCGGCGAGCATCTGCGTTCGGGTGCCTTCGGCAAACTCCACGTCGGGCTCCATATGGGCAATCGGATCGCGATAAGCCTCGTCGGCGCTAACGATATTCCAGCCCTGCTTTTTCAGCGCTGCCGCCAGATCGTCGACGAACATGGCGGCAAGATCGGTTTCGTGCAGCAAGATCATCTGGACCGGCGCTCTGTCAAGTGTCCGCCGGGCGAGATCATCCGAAAATTCTGCCGATTCCACATAGGATTCAACATACAGGTCGCGCAGCGCGTTCCAGTCCATCAGCTGACCTGCTGCGGCCGCCGCAATCGCCAGGTCCTCCAAATACCAGTCCGACGCATCAACCGTCACATAGCCGTTCATCAATCCGCGTTGCTTGAGACCGATACGAACCGCATCACGTTTGGACTCGTTGGTGCCGCCTTCATCAAGGAACGGAAAGCGGAACCAGGGACGGTAATTGGGCTTGTTCTGCAGCCAGTTCTCTGCGGCATCAATATCGGCGAGAAAGGCATCGACCGACACGGCTGAAAGCTTGCTGTGATCGGCGGTATGATTGGCCAGGACATGGCCTGCCGTGGCATAAGCCGCGATATCGGCAGCGTCATTATCATGATCGGTAATCCTTCCCGGATTGATGAAGAACACCGCCTGTTCGATACCACCGGTTTTCAGGGCCTCGATCAACAAATTCGGTCGTTCGTCGGGCTCCAGAAAAGCGCCGGGACCGCGCGGGGCATCGTCGAAGCTGAAGGCGATGCGCTTGTCGGATGCCGGGATCGACGCTGGCTCGGGTAGCGTTTCGCTTGCACCTGGTTCCGGCCGCCAGAAAGCGAACAGAACGATCGCCAGCAGAACCGATGGCAGGAACAGTCGTGGTGACAGCGCTAGCAATGCCGCACCGGGATCAGAGTTGAGCAAATACCCACGACCTTCATGTCCGCCCGAAATGCCGGAAATTCCAGTATTTTGGCAGGATTGTCCTGATTTGGAACTCTGCCGCGCTCAAGCCTTGCCCGGTTCTTACCCCATAGTCGGGATGACAAAGGCATCCTTGTTGCCGCCGTCCGCGGTGCCGTCGGGCCAGCGCTGGGTGATGGTCTTGACCTTGGTCCAGAATTTCACGCCTTCCATGCCGTGCTGGTTGGTATCGCCGAACGCACTGCGTTTCCAGCCGCCAAAGCTGTGGTAGGCGACCGGCACCGGGATGGGGACATTGATGCCCACCATGCCGACATTTACCCGGCTGGCGAATTCGCGGGCGGCGTGGCCGTTGCGGGTGAAGATCGCGACGCCATTGCCATATTGATGCTGGCTGGGCAACGCCAGCGCTTCCTCGAAGTTCTTCGCGCGGACGATCTGGAGCACGGGTCCGAAAATCTCTTCCTTGTAGCTTTCCATATCGGTGGTGACATGGTCGAACAGGCTTGGTCCGATGAAACAGCCGTCTTGATGGCCCTGCAAGCTGAAGCCTCGGCCATCGACAACCAGTTCCGCGCCTTCGTCGACGCCGGTCTGGATCCAGTTCTCGACCCGCTGTTTGTGCGCCGGATTGACGACCGGGCCATAATGCGCCTCTTCATCAGTGGAGATACCGACGCGCAAGGCCTGCATGGCCGGGATCATCTTCTCGCGCAGCCGCTCCGCCGTGTCTTCACCGACCGGCACCACAACTGGCAGCGCCATGCAGCGTTCGCCGGCCGAGCCGAAGGCGGCGCCGGACAGGTCATTCACAACCTGGTCCATATCCGCATCGGGCAGCACGATCCCGTGGTTCTTCGCGCCGCCCATTGCCTGGACGCGTTTGCCCGCGGCAACGCCGCGCTGGTAGACATAATGGGCGATATCGGACGAACCGACAAAGCTGATCCCGCCAATCGCGGGGTGATCGAGAATGGCATCGACCATTTCCTTGTCGCCGTGCAGACATTGCAGGATGCCTTCTGGCAGACCCGCCTCGAGCATCAGCTCACAAAGCCGTACCGGCACCGACGGATCGCGCTCGGACGGTTTGAGGATGAATGCATTGCCAGCGGCTATCGCAGGCCCGAACATCCACATCGGGATCATCGCGGGAAAGTTGAACGGCGTGATACCGGCGCCAATGCCGATTGGCTGACGCATCGAATAGACGTCGATACCGGGACCTGCACCCTGCGTATATTCTCCCTTGAGCACATGGGGGATACCACAGCAGAATTCGATGACTTCCAGTCCGCGTTGCACGTCGCCCTTGGAATCGGCGATAACCTTGCCATGCTCGACCGATAGCATGTGGGCGAGCTCGTCCATATGGGCTTCAACCAGTTCCTTGAACTTGAAGAACACCCGCGCGCGCCGCTGCGGGTTGGTCGCTGCCCAGGCTGGCTGCGCCGCCAGCGCCGCTTCTACCGCCTTGTCCAGCACCGCTGCATCGCCGAGATCGACCTTGCCCTGGATACCGCCATTATTGGGATCGAAGATATCGCCCTGACGAACCGCCTCTGCGGTTCCTCCCGAGGCCAGAACATGGGTAATCGTGCGCATTGAAAAGACTCCTGATTGCTTTTGCAGCCTATATGCTATTAACCGCGCCAATGCACAACTCCTGTAGCGCTATCTTTATTGGCAATCTCGCATGATTGATGACACAGCGGTCAGTCAGGACCGTCCCCTCGCCGGGATCGTCACCCGTCTGGCGGCAATGGTCTCGCTGGCGATCATGTTCGCGTTCGTCAAACTGGCGGGCGAGCAAGGCGTGCATGTCACCGAAAGCCTGTTCTACCGCCAGCTGATCGCGATGCCGCTCATTTGCTTCCTGATCTGGCGCAGTCAGGTCGGCTGGCCATCCATCGTTTCCAACAAGCACGGGCTCCACGTCTTGCGCTCGATTCTCGGCATTTTCGCCATGGGGCTGAATTTCTGGGCGATGACCCTGCTGCCGCTGGCCGACGCGACTACGATCAGCTTTACCGTTCCCATCTTCGCTACCCTGTTTGCCGCGCTGATTCTGCGCGAGAAGGTCGGCATCCGGCGCTGGTCGGCGATCCTGATCGGCTTTGTCGGGGTGCTGATCGTCATCCAGCCGGGCGGTTCGCTGATCCCGGCCTTTGGTGCCACGGTCGCGCTCGCCGGGGCGCTGGTAACAGCGTCGGTTACGCTGGTGATCCGCATGCTGGGCCGCACCGAAACCAGCGTCGTTACGATCTTCTGGTTCTCGGTCTACACCCTGCCCGCGCTGGCGATCTGCGCCTATATTTACGGAGGCGGGCATGACGCGAAGACCTGGGGCTATCTGCTCGGCATCGGCATATTCGGTGCGCTCGGTCAGTTGAGCATCACCCAGTCTCTGCGCTTTGCGCCGGTGTCGACCATCGTACCGATGGATTATAGCGCGCTGATCTGGGCGACCATTTTCGGCATCGTCATCTTCGGCCAGTTCCCCGGCCTGTCGATCTGGATCGGCGCCCCGATCATCATAGGTTCAGGCCTGTTCATCGCCTGGCGCGAGCATGTCCGGGCCGGCAAGCTGACTGTTGTCAAGGTGGAGCCGGGCGCATAGGCTCCGGCAATAAGGGGAGATGGCCCTCTGCCTTCGCCGGGGCACGGCGCCCAAAGTTTGTCAAAGTTGGGGCCAAGAACACCTTCGGCGCGCGCTTCTACAAAGGTTTTTCTTTGTGCAATAAAACCTGACACCAAATGACGGTTTTATTTTCCGTGACCTTTGCCCCGAAGCCGCCAATTTCCAGTGTTTTGCCACCGCCAGCCCAGCGCCGAGTGTGACCTTCCGACGGGGATAAAATCTGATCCCTTTGTTTCGCGCGGGGCGGGCAGTATCGCCGTCAACTTATCCAGACTTTCAAAGAGCCGGAGAGAGGATAAGTGATTTGGGCGGGTGTAGGAAAGCAGTTTTCTGATTCGCCGCCAACCATTCGCGCTTGTCGGGCCGCCGTTTATCAACGAATGTCCAGGCTGGCATGGTCCCCTGAAGCCTTCGCTCAAGCCTTGATCAGTATAATATTTGGGGATCATCGATTTGCCAACTTCTGACAGAGATTTCAGGCTTTCCCAATCTGCTCAGCGAGATATCCGACCAGCAGTTCCGGACGCGTGGGTTTCTCGTAGACCGGCCCTATTTGATCCAGGCCCATCTCGACAGCCCGCCTGGCATCGCCGGTGTAGAACAGGCAGGCAATCGAATGTTCCCGCAAATAGGTTGCGACAGGAGACACATCGCCGCCACCGACATTCAGGTCGAGTATGGCACCGTCAATATCGTGAAACTTGGCAATCTGATTGGCGCTCGACCGATCAAGAATGGGGCCGAAAACGATCGCACCGGACCGCTCCAGAGTTTCCTTGATATCCATCCCGAGAAAAAGTTCATCCTCCACGAGCAGGATACGTTTTCCCTTCAGATGCGCAGAAGTTTCCAACAATGTGATTTCCCGGAGTTTTGAGTCAATGAATCGCTACTGTCCCTAAAACTCGCGCGGGTGATTATGGTTCCCTTTGCAAAATCCAGCCCGGTCCAGCGCCCATCGCCCCTCCGGCAATTATACGGTCATTCGCTTTCGAACGTACCGGAGAAATGGTCTCGTCCGCTATCCTGCCTGGGTGCCCAATGACTGGAAGCTCTTGAAATGCTTTTTGGTTTCCGGTCTGACCTGCTCACCAGACAGGAGCTCATCCAGTTCAGATACGGTATCTTCGCTCTCCTGATTGATGAGAATACCCGCCATTTGCCAATCCGGAAATTGACGCTGTTTTGTCTCGCACCGATCAAATATAACCAGACCGTCATGGCGCGGATCTGCCTCGATCAACTGGATGCAGCAATTGACACTATCAGGGGCACCTTCCAGGATCTGCATGAAGTTCAGGCCGTTAAACGCAAGCAATCCCGTCAGACCGAGCTCCTCGTTTCGCTGATTGGCTTCATTGAGAATATTCCGGAAATCCGATTCTGCCAGATCAGAACGGGCGGTGCTGATATAGCTGAGCGATGTGACCAATTCATTCGGCATTGCGTAGTTACCCTCCCAGATTCTACAGTTGTAACAGGTTGAAGGTCTCGTTTATCGGCTGTGAATGGTTCTGGCCAGTAGCCTTCTCAGGGACAGCAAAGAGGATCAAGCCCCATGGCCGCAATCGTTAAAGGGGACATGGCTTTTGTTCTGCGCGATTCCGGATCGAGCGGAGGTTCTCCAAGAGCACGAAATTTCTAGAATCCTGCGGCTCAGAAGGATGGGGATTTATTCGGTCAGCGATTGGCTTGAGTATGGGTGTTGCTTGTCTCACACATCGCGTGTTGCCTGTTTTGATGTCCGAAGAATGATGCCAGCCAGCGGGGCGGTTAGCCTGCTTCGAAAACAACGTCCGGCACGGGCTAGGTCACGCGGTGCCAAGTAGCAGACGGCGTCAGCCACCCGCTGGAACGGACTGCATCAGCAGCGCCTTGCCCGTCCATTGGTCATCCTCAATCACCGTTGCCAACACCGCGGCGACGTCGCCCCGTGCCGCTTTTCCCTCCGGATCGACATCGTCTCCGAAGCGCATATCGCGGGTGCCGTCTTCGTCGGTGAGACTGACGGGCCGGACGATGGCATAGTCGAGGCCCGAAGCCTTCAGATATTCGTCCGCCTCGTGCTTGGCCTGAAGATAATGTGCCAGATCGCTTTCGGGATCGGGATCGTCCGCGCCGGCGCTGCTGAGCATCACAAAGCGCGAAACGCCCGCTTCGGCGGCGAGGTCAATCAACCGCTTGGCACCGTCGCGGTCAACCTTGTCGGTCATTTCAGGGCCGGTGGAGCCGCCGGACCCGGCCGCAAAGATTACGGCGTCGCAGCCGTCACAGACCCCGCTTGGCAGATCGGTCAGATCACCGTGGCGCAGGTGTACGTCGTCCGGCAGAGATCCGGTATCCGAGGATTCGCGCACCAGCGCGATTGGCGAATGGCCCTTCGCTTTCAATTGATCGACGAGCCGCAGCCCGGTTTTGCCGGTAGCTCCGGCGACTAGAATATTCATAAGATGCTCCGTTTATTCCGGTTTACAGCAAGCCGAGCAACTGACGCGCCGCTTCTGCAGAGGATGCCGGGTTCTGGCCGGTGACCAGCTTGCCATCGACGACAACGAACGAGGTCCAGTCATCGCCCTTGCGATATTCACCGCCTTTTTCTTTCAGCATGTCCTCGACCAGAAACGGCACGACATCGGTCAGGCCGACAGCCTCTTCCTCCGTATTGGTAAAGCCGGTGACTTTTTTATCGGATACAAAGGGCTTGCCTTCCGCATTTTTGGAATGTTTGAATATTGCGGGGGCGTGGCAGACGGCACCCACCGGGCGATCGCTTGAAGAGAAAGTTTCTATCAGCGACGTGCTGTGATCATCCTCTGCCAAGTCCCACAGCGGGCCGTGACCACCTGGATAAAAGATTGCGTCAAATCCGTCGGCAGAAATGGTCGACAGCTTCACCGTGTTCGCCAGTTCTTCCTGGGCGGCTGTATCAGACTTGAAACGCCTTGTGTCATCGGTCTGGGCGTCTTCGGTGTCGCTCGACGGGTCGAGCGGCGGCTGGCCACCCTTGGGCGAGGCAAGCGTAATATTTGCTCCTGCATCCTTGAAGACGTAATAAGGTGCGGCAAATTCCTCGAGCCAGAAGCCGGTCTTCTTGCCGGTGTTGCCGAGCTGGTCGTGCGAAGTGAGAACCATCAGAATGTTCATTGATCTGCCTTTTTTATATATTGATTATACTTATGGCGACCAACGCACGGTTAGCGGATCGGTTGCGCCGTCGGAGTTCTATCCTTCGAACCCGGGCCCGGAATCGCGCATCGCATCGCACCGATTTGTCATATACTGACCGCAATGACCGCGACCTCCAGCAAGCGGGCATTGCGTCATCCTGTTTTCTCCGCCAGACAAGAATTTTCCGACGCCAGCCAAATGAGGGGGCCGATCCATCCGGCCCCGCGGCGGAGCCCAATGGTATCGCCGTATCCGCCCCCACCTATTTCCAGTGCACCGGCAGCCATGAATTTGATCCGCCCGAAACCATCCCGCTGAAGGGCGTCGGGGATACGGTGATTTATCGCCTCAAACCCGATATCGCGGGATGATCAGCCGGGGATATCATCCCTGACCAGGTTCCTTTAGCCGCCAGGAGTTACGCAGCCATCAGCTTGTAACTCATCCACAGCGCCATGCCAATCATAAACAGATTTTCCGTGAGCGAGATAAAGCCGAGCGGCACACTGCTGTCGCCACCGACGCAGGCGCATTTCAGTTCGCGTTTCTGGATGTAGACGGCGTAGAAGACAGACACCGCACCGATTGTTCCTATGAACAACGCGACCGGGATCGCCAACCACATCGCAACGCCCGCGATCATCAGCACACCAGCCAGCCCCTCTCCAAAGGGATAGACATAGCCGTAGCGCACCCAGCGCTGCGCGAGCAGGTCATAGTTGAGAAACATCGTCGAGAAGCTCTCGATATCGCGCAATTTCAGATAGGCGAGACCGCACATTGAGAAGGCGACGAACCATTCCGCGGTGAGAATCGAAATCCAGGTGCCGGTGGCGACAAAGGCGGCGCCCAGCGCCATTAGGAAAGTCATCGCGAACAGCGCGATCACGGGCTGATAGCTGGTGCTGTCCTCCTGCTGCGCATCATCCTTTCCGAGATAGACCCTCAGGGCCTCGTATCCGCCGATGCGCTTGCCATCAATGAACGTCTGCGGTGTCGTCTCGACATCATGCCGATCCATGAAGGCATCCGTTTCCTCGCGGGTTTCGAGATGGTGATCTTCCACCGCAAAACCCTCGCGTCTCAGCAGATCCAGTGATTTCAGGCCATAGGGGCAGAGATGCTTGTCCATGACCATGCGATAGAGTTTCGCTACCTTGGTATCAGCCATCGGAGTTGTCCTTTCTTTGCATCAATTGAAAAATATGCGACGCCGAACAGCTGATCAGAAGGAAGCCGGTCATGGCTTCGATTGCTGCCAAAAACTTCAAATGGCCCAAGGGAATGACATCCCCCAGACCCAGGGTCGTGAGATTCACCAGGGAAAAGTAAAAAATTGCCATCCCGTCATCGGGCGACGTGTCCTTCAGACCGCCCAGACCAGCTTCCTGCGACAGCCAGAATGTCACCGCAAAAATCGTCGCCGCCAAAATCTGTCCGATCGTGGCAGCGAAAAGCACGAGTAAAAACCGCGCCATGTCCGGGACGGGCATCGCGATGGCAGACCGGTGCGCGTATCGCAACAGACCGAAGTGGATGCTGCCGGCGGCCAGGATCGCTGCGAATGCCATGATTATTTGCAACATCATCTGCAGCTCTCCCCGTTCGTCCCGCATTTCGACAATCGGAATTAGTTGGTCGGATTTAACTTGCCTTCAAACTCCGGTACCGGGCGCGCCATCGCAGCGGCTTCCGTAGTTGCCTTGCCATTCTCGCGAATGTCCTTGATCAGCCACTTCATTTCCTTGATCTCGCGACGCTGGGCCTTGATGATTTCATCGGCCAGTTCGCGTACGCGCTTGTCCTCGATATTGGCGCGCTCGCTGGTCAGGATTGCAATTGAATGGTGGGGGATCATCGCTTTCTGCCACGCCTGATCGGAAATCGTATCCTGGGAACGGACGAGATAGAGAGAACCGGCAAATATGATCGCGGCACCGCCCAGGATCATCGCGTTTTTCTTCCTGTCTTCATACATGCCCAGCATGAACAGCAGCATGATGATGGCCATCGTACCGCCCATATATAGCGCCATCCAGGTGCGGGTTTCGCTGAAGAATACATGATCGAACGCGTAGGTGTTCAGATACATCAGTCCGAACATTGCCAGTGTGGAGGTGGCGATCATAACGATAAATCTGGTATATTTTGACATTGGATTTCCCCTTGTTGTGACTGAAAATCATACCCTTGTGGGGTATTCTACGTTTGACTATTCAAAAAGTTCCCCATCGGTTCTGATGTGGAAAATATGCGACACTTGCGCAGGCTCGTCTGACGCGCAGAAACTATCACCCGTCCCGCTCCCTAAAGCTGCTTGCGCCTGAGCCGAAGCGCGTTGCCAATCACCGATACCGAGGAGAAGCTCATCGCGGCGGCTGCAATCATCGGACTGAGCAATATTCCGAACCAGGGATACAATATCCCCGCCGCTACCGGCACGCCGAGCGCATTGTAGAAAAAGGCGAAAAACAGGTTCTGTCTGATATTGGTCATTGTGAGCTGGCTGAGCCGCCGCGCTTTCGCGATACCGCCGAGATCGCCTTTGACGAGGGTGATACCCGCGCTCTCCATGGCGACGTCGGTGCCGGTGCCCATGGCGATCCCGATGTCCGCCCTGGCCAGCGCTGGCGCGTCGTTGATGCCGTCGCCGGCCATCGCAACCCGTTTGCCGGCGGTCTGGAGTTCGCTGATCACCCGGTGCTTGTCCTCGGGCGAGACGTTGGCGTGAATTTCGTCGATCCCGATCATGGCGCCCACCGCCTGCGCGGTCGCTTCGGCGTCGCCGGTCAGCATGACGACACGGAGCCCGGCCTTGTGGAGCGTCTTGATCGCATCGAGGGTTGTATCCTTGATTGGGTCTGCGACACCGATCAGGCCGGCCGGCCTGCCATCGACCGCGACAAACATCACGGTCTGGCCCTGCGAGCGGCCTTCCTGCGCTTTCGCCACCAGATCCGCGCTGGCAGCGCCCAGCCGTTCCATCATCTTTTCATTGCCGATCGCGACCCGTTTACTTTGGGCTGTCGCTTCAACGCCTTCGCCGGTGACCGATTGAAAATCGCTCGCTGCATCAAATTGCAGCTGCCTGTCGTTTGCTCCTTCGACAATGGCGGCGGCCAAGGGATGCTCGCTGGCGACCTCAATCGCAGCAACCAGTGCGAGCAATTCGTCGGGTTCAAATCCGCTTTCCGGCTCGACCGATACCAGCTTTGGCTTCCCCTCGGTGAGTGTGCCGGTTTTGTCGACCACGATCGTATCGATCTTTTCAAAGGTTTCGAGCGCTTCGGCGTTCTTGATCAAAATGCCGTTTTGCGCGCCTTTGCCGGTTCCCACCATGATCGACATCGGAGTTGCGAGACCCAGGGCACAGGGACAGGCAATGATCAGAACGGCGACCGCGTTGACCAGACCATAAGCCAGCGCCGGTTCCGGTCCCCAGATCGCCCAGACCACAAAGGTCGTCACGGCGACCAGAACCACCGCGGGGACGAAGATCCCTGACACGGTATCCGCGAGTTTCTGGATCGGGGCGCGGCTGCGCTGGGCGTCGGCCACCATCTGGACAATTTTGGCCAGCAGCGTGTCCTTGCCGACGCGCTCGGCGGTCATCACAAAGCTGCCGGTCTGGTTGACGGTTCCGCCGGTGACATCGTCGCCTTCGGCTTTCTGGACCGGGATGGGTTCGCCGGTGATCATGGCCTGATCGACCGTGCTGGAACCGCTGGCAATGGTCCCATCAACGGGGATTTTCTCGCCGGGCCGGACGCGCAGCTTGTCACCCGAATGCACCTCATCGAGCGCGATTTCCTCTTCCGAGCCATCCGCATTGATCCGCGTAGCGACGGGCGGGGCCAGTTCCAGCAAGGCGCGCAGGGCGCTGGAGGTCTGGCCGCGCGCTTTGAGTTCGAGGACCTGTCCGAGCAGCACCAGGGTCGTGATAACGGCGGCGGCTTCGTAATAAACCGCAACGTTGCCGGTCGGGCCGCGGAAGGCAGCGGGGAAGATAGCAGGCAAAAAGGTTGCGACCAGGCTGAAACCATAAGCCACTGCAACCCCCAGTCCGATCAGGGTGAACATGTTGAGGTTCATGGTCTTGAGCGATTGCACGCCGCGCACGAAGAACGGCCATGCGCCCCAGAGGACAACAGGCGTTGCCAGCAACAGCTGCAACCATTGTGCGGTGCCGGGATCGAACCAGGATTCAAACGGCCGTCCGGGGATCATGTCGCCCATCGCATAGAGAAACAACGGAAAGGAAAATAACGCGCTGATCCAGAACCGTCTGCGCATGTCGATATATTCGGGATCGGGGCCGCTATCGAGCGAGAAGGTTTCCGGCTCCAGCGCCATGCCGCAAATCGGGCAGAATCCCGGCCCTTCCTGCCGGATTTCGGGATGCATCGGACAGGTGTATATCGTACCTTCGGGGACGTCTTCCTGCACGGCATGCGGATCGGGTGACAGATAGCGATCCGGGTCGACGACAAATTTGGTCCGGCAACCGGCGGAGCAGAAATGATAGTCCTGATCCGCATGATGCGCGTGATAGTCGGTCTTGCACGGATCGACCGTCATGCCGCACACCGGGTCCTTGGCGGGATGGGCGCAATCTTCATGGTCGTGATCGGGGGACGCGGTCGCGGTCATTATTTTGTCTCCAGTTTTCCGCCGATCCAGCGTTTGAGCGGGATGATGACGATCGCGATATACCAGCCGTAGGCAAAGCTACCGACTGCGCCTGCCAGAAAGCCGGTCAGGGTGAGCCATTTAAATCCGGGAAGCAGCGGTGCCCAGGCTTCGTGCATGTGCATCGTTCGCGGAGCCAACAAACCAAAAGCTATGCAGAGAAGATAGGAGATCAGCAGGAACAAGCTGAGCGTCCAGCCCCACAGCATGATTGATGATCGATAAGTTTGACTGGCCATGATGACCTCCTTTTCTATCCGACTCCATATACCCTATGGGGGTATATAAGATCTTGTCACGAAGGAGTCAATCTCCCGATATTGACCGGGTCTGCCGTAGCCGCAACGACACACACCAAAAGCCCCACATCGCTTGAACAGCGACGTGGGGCGGGTTGGAATGCCGTTGAAGCCTTTCCGTCAAAGGCGATCCGGCTTTAGTTTGGTTCTTCATCGGCAGTATCGGATTGCGCCATATTGCCATGACCCATTTTTGAATGGTCCATCTTTGAATGGTCCATTTTGCCATGATCCATCTTACTGTGGCCCATCTTGTCATGGTCCATCATGTGGCAGACTTTCTTGCCGTCTTTGTCGGTCATGCAGCATTGCATTGTGCCATCGTCCATTTTTTCCATGCTATGGCCATCATGTCCCTCTTCGTGATGTTTCGCGAGGGCAGCGCCGGGAGTGGAGATCGCAAAGGCGGCAGCGGCCAGAGTGAGTAGATGATATTTCATGTTCATTTCCTTCATTGCTCGTCGGGGATTAATTATAGCTGGTGAAAACGCGCTGACCCTTGGGGCCGAAAGCAATCACCTGATAGGGCTGCGTCTGATCCTGATATTCCATCCCTGGCGATCCGACCGGCATACCGGGAACCGCGATGCCAATTACATCTTTCGGTTTTTCACGCAGCAGTTTGCGGATTGCTTCGGCCGGGACATGGCCCTCAATGACATAGCCTTCGACAACCATCGTGTGACAGGCGCGCAACTCGGCAGGAACGCCGTGCAGGTCCTTGACGGCCTGCATATCGGCATTTTCAGCGATCACTTCGGCATCAAGGCCATCAGAGGCGTGATCCGCCCATTTCAGGCAACAGCCGCAACCGGCATCCCGGTACATCGTATAGCTAGCCGCCTGTGCGGCGGTCGAACAGGCCACCAGCGATACCAGCAGCAGTCCGGCGGCGCTTGCTTCTTTCATCGATTTAGCAATGGCTCCGATCATCTATCTTTCCTTTCACATGCCCATATGGTTGGGGCCCATAGACATTTCCGCGCCCCAATAACCTTGCAACAGCAATGCGACGGCTATTCCGGCGATAACAACCCGCAGCAGGGTGCGGTCAGATTTCGCGCGATAGGTCAGGATCGCGGCGACAAGCCCTGCCACTGCGATGCCGGTGCCGGTCCATCGGTGCAGGCCAAGCGTTTCCGAGCGATCCGACATTCTGATGCCCCCTGCGAGCCAGCCGAGCAATGCCGCCAAAATACCGCCAGCCGCGCCGGTATAGACGAGAAACCTTACGGTCGACTCCATGCCTGACGCCGGACGCGCGATAAGAATTAGTTCGGCAAGCCCGGCCGCCAGAAACAGTGCAATCGGAAAATGGACAAGAGCGGGATGCAGTCGGCCGAGAAAATCCGTGGGATTGAAGACCGCGCCCTCGCGATGTTCATCGGTCATCTCGCTGTGGGTACCCGCAGACATCACGCCGTTGGTTGTGCGAGCGCCATCTGTTCCATCTGCTCCGTCAGTTGACGCTTTAATCCCGTTATCGTGGGCTGTCTCTGCAGCCTTTGTCATCTCGGCGATTTCAGCGTCGCTCATATCCTTGCGGTGGGCTTCGTGGGCATAGGCAGTGTTAGCCGACACGGCGACGACGAGTGTCAGAAGCAGCGAGGCGATCCATCTGGTCACCTTTTCACTTTTTCGAACAGTTCGACCAACTCGTCAAATTTCTCTTTCTGTTCGGCCGGATTACCGGTTGCGATCGCTTCGCTGACGCAGCAGGCGGCGTGGTCTTTCAGGATCTGGCTCTCGACCTTTGCGAGCGCCGACTTCACCGCCTGCACCTGATACAATATGTCAATGCAATAGCGATCGTCGGTGATCATCTGGGCGATCCCGCGGACCTGCCCCTCGATCCGCCGAAGCCGGTTGATTTTCTGATCCACTGCACCTTTGGCCATGATTTCCCTCTTGAACAAATACCTTATAGGGGTATATGGTATTTCAAAGGAAAAGCCAAGATGAAATTCTCCCGTCGACAATTAATCGGACATTCCGCGCTACTGGGTGCGACTGCTGTTCTCCCCATGCCCGCGTGGGCCTCCGGAAATAGGGGGGGCAAGATGGGCGGTGCTGTGCGCAAGGGTATTGATCAAGTTTCAGGCGCGAAGATTGATCTGCATATTGCCGAAGGGAGCTTTTCCACCGGCGGCCGTTCCGGCCATGCGATTGCGATTAACGGCACAGTGCCGGGGCCGCTGATCCGGATGAAGGAAGGCGAGAAGACCCTGCTTTCGGTGCACAATATGCTGGATGTCGACAGTTCCGTCCACTGGCACGGCCTTTTGCTGCCGTTCCAGTTTGACGGCGTTCCGGGTATCAGCTTCCCCGGCATCAAGCCCGGCGCGCGCTTTGATGTGCCCTTCACCCCGCGCCAGTCGGGCACCTACTGGTGGCACAGCCACAGCGAGCTGCAGGAGCAGTCCGGCCATTACGGCCCGATCATCATTGATCCCGCCGGTCCCGATCCGGTGCAATATGACCGCGAGCATGTGATTTTGCTGAGCGAGTTCAGCCCGATGCATCCGCATCAGATCATGAAGAAGCTGAAAGTCGGCGAGGGCTATTTCAACTGGCAGAAAACCACCGCGACCGATGATTATGAATTCAGCGGCGAACAAAGACGGATGTGGGGGAAGATGCGGATGATGCCGACCGATATCGCCGATGTCTCGGCGCCTGCTTACACCTACCTGATCAACGGCCACGGGCCTGAGGACGGCCTGGAACTGCCCTACAGCCCGGGCGAACGGGTAAGACTGCGGATCATCAACGGCAGCGCGATGACTTTTTTCAATATCCGCCTGCCCGGATTGGCAATGACGGTTGTCCAGGCCGATGGCCAGAATGTCGAACCGGTTGAGGTGGACGAACTGCAGATCGGCGTCGCCGAAACCTATGATGTGATTGTCACACCGACAGCAGATGGTGCCTTTGCCTTGGCCGCCGAGAGCATGGACCGCAGCGGCATGGCGCAGGCCTCGCTGACCTCCCAGCCGGGGCGCAAGGCGGACTTCCCTGCCCTGCGCAATCCGCCGCTGCTGACGATGGCCGATATGGGCATGGAACACGGAGAAGATCCGGGCGGCATGGGCGATATGGATCATGGCGCGATGGAGACACCGGCATCGCCCGAAACGGGCCACAGCGGCCACGACATGAGCACGATGACAACCGGGGAAGCAGCAACCGGGCATGATATGGCATCGATGGATATGGGCGGCATGAATATGCGCGACACCAGCCTGTTGCCCGACAGCGTCAAAGTTGGCCCCGGCATCGATATGGTCGCGATGAACCCGCAGGACCGCACCGGCTATCCCGGACTCGGCCTCGACAATGTGCAGCACCGGGTGCTCAATTACCGGATGCTCAAATCGCTCGAGATGGATCACAACAAACGGTCTCCCGACCGCGAAATGGAACTCCATCTGACCGGCAATATGGAACGCTATATGTGGTCGTTTGACGGCAAGAAAATGAGCGCGGTCGGCGATGAACCGATCCGCTTCGGCTATAACGAGCGGGTGCGGGTAAAACTGGTCAACAACACGATGATGGCGCATCCGATCCATCTCCATGGCATGTTCTTCGAAGTGGTCAACGGACAAGGTCATCATCAGCCCAAAAAGCACACCGTGATCGTCCAGCCGGGCAGCAGCGCAACATTCGATGTGACCACCGATGAGCCGGGTGACTGGGCGTTCCACTGCCACCTGCTCTACCATATGCACGCGGGGATGATGCAAGCCGTCAGCGTTGCCTTTCCCGAAGGAGCGGAAGCATGAAGGCGGTGATGATATCGTTGTTGCTCGGTGTATCCGCGCCGTCGCTCGCGCAGCATGAGGGACATGTAATGCCGATGCCCGCGAAACCGGTGGCACAGTCCGAGTCCGCGGATCAAGGAGCCATGAACCGTGCGGATATGGATCATGATGAAAAAGAGGTTGATCCGGTGGATCATGGCGCGATGGATCAGAGCGCCCATCAGCCTGATCCACCGCAGTTATCCGTACCCAATACAGAAACCGGACCGATCCGCGCCGCCGATGCGATATGGGGACGGGCAGCGATGGAGCAAGCGCGCGAAGATCTCTACGCGGAAAATGGCGATATGCAGGTCTTCTGGCTGCAGGGTGACCGCGCCGAATATCGCGTGCGGGACGGGAAAAATGGTTATCTGTGGGATATGCAGGGCTATTATGGTGGCGACATCAACAAATTCTGGTTCAAGAGCGAGGGCGAAGGCAGTTTTGGCGAGCCGATAGAAGACGCTGAAGTCCAGGCGCTGTACAGCCGCGCCGTCGCGCCATTTTTTGACCTGCAAGCCGGCGTCCGGCAGGATCTGACCGGTCCCGACCGCACCCACGCAGTGGTCGGCATTCAGGGACTGATGCCTTATATGTTCGAGGTGGATGCCGCCGCATTTCTCTCCAACAAGGGTGATCTGACCGCGCGAGTCGAGGCGGAATATGACCAGCGCATGACGCAGCGACTGATCCTGCAACCGCGCGCCGAAGCAAACCTTTCGGCGCAGGATATTCCCGAACTCGGCATCGGCAGCGGGATCGACAATATCGAACTCGGCCTGCGCCTGCGCTACGAGATTGTGCGGGAATTTGCCCCCTATATCGGTATCGAACAGGAATGGAAATTGGGCGGCAGCCGCGATTTTGCCCGCGCGGCCGGCGAAGACCCGAGCGTGACCAATTATGTGGTGGGCGTACGGTTCTGGTTCTAGATTTCTCTCGAATCAGGCGGGATCGTTTGCCCTGAGCCTGTCGAAGGGCCGTTTGTGCGAACTGTGCTTCGATCCCGGCTTTCGCGAGGACAGGCAGGCTCAGCACGAAAAGATTGTGGCGTTCGGTATCGACCTGCGAGCAGGAATTGGCTTGCTGCACTGCACATCCGGCTAATCGAGTTTTCGGTAGATGCTCATGACGACGCCATTTCCGGTCGGTGCCGTTTTTACCAGTTTCAGCTTCTCGATCCCCGATTGCGAACCGAACAGCCTTTTGCCGGAACCGACGATCACCGGGAAGGTTCACAGCCGAAATTCGTCGATCAGTCCGGCGGTCAATAGGGTCTGGATCAACTGCCAGCTGCCGTGAATTTGCAGCAATGGACCGTCCTGTCGTTTGATCCGCTCAACTTCGGACACTACGTCCCCCGACAATTGGGATACATTCGGCCACTTCGCTTCGGCCAAGCCGGAAGACAGGACATATACATGACCATCGTTCATGCTGGTGTCGAAATGGTCCGAGAATAACGTATAGCTTTTCCGTCCCAGCAACAGGTCATAAGGTTCGGCCATGGCCTCTCTTCGCACATGGGCCATCACCGGATCCCAATAGTCCGCTGCCCAGCCGCCTGCGGTAAAGCCGCCGGAGGTATCTTCCTCGGGCAGTCCCACCGCCTGCATCACTCCGTCGAGGGTGAGGAACGTCAGTGTGGCGATATCCCTCATGCGGATTTCCTCGTGAAACGTTGGTGGACGAAGCCGAGCACCAGTCCGAACAGAACAAACTGGACCGCGCTGGCGAGGCCCTCTGCCCATATCCAGCCCGGGATGGATGGCGCTGCATATTTGGCGGGCTCCGTCACGGCGATGTAAAAGCCGAGAAACAATCCGAAACTAAGCGATACCTTCAGACCATCCTTGATCGTCGCACCGTTGGGCGCAATATGGGCCAAAGCGAGCGTCAAAATGCTTCCCTGTGCGATCATCGTCAGGAAACCGAGCGCCATGACCGGCTCCGGCCGGACAAAATCGATATTCGCATAGTGGACGCGATTGATGACAAAATGGTTCAACCCCTGGACCGCAAATGTGATGAGCATGAAGCCGATCACCGACAATATATGCTTCACCATCACCCCTACATCGCCATGTCCATCGCCGGGGCCAATTCGATCGTCCCGCCGATGGCGAGATGCGGCGATTTTTTAGTCATGGCGATCGCAGCTTCCTGACTTTCGGCCTGGATGATGGTGATCCCCGACAGGGGGTTGGAACCGCCGTCCTGGGTCACGCCGTCGGCACTGACCGTCACGGATTTACCGACCGGAAGGCCGCGGTCGACTACGGCATTACCCAGACCGTCCATCCAGACCATCCAGTCCTGCATATGCTGCTGGCCTTCTTCGGGCGTCATCGACGTCGCGCCGCCATGATAGGCGAGGATATATTTTTGCATTTCATTCTCCTTCCGGGGTTGGGTGATTGTTGAAATCCCTTTATTGCGCCAATCTAAATATGTTAAAGAACATATTTAAAATATACCTATGATCCCGGGAAACGGAGAGAATACCCATGCCCTACAGCGCCGAGCACAAGCAGCAGACACGGGCGAAAATCGTGGAATCGGCACGCATATTGTTCAACCGACACGGATTTCGGGATGTAACGATCGATATGGTGATGGAGAATGCGGGACTGACACGCGGCGGATTCTACAATCATTTCAAAACGAAAGAAGAATTGCACCATATGGCCGTATCAAGCTTTCTCCACGGCCGCGGCGCCGAATGGCGGGAAAATGCGGGCGTCGACCCCAGCCTGCCGGGACGAGACATGGTTCGCCAAATGATATTGGGCTATCTGTCGTCTGACCATCTGGGTGACGTTGACGGGCAATGTCCGATGATCGCATTGCCGTCCGACATAGCGCGATCCAATCCGCAGGTGCAGGCCTCCTATCTGGAACTGCTCGAGGCGATGGTCGGATTGTTTGAAAGGGGTCTTGACAAGAAGGGTCGTCAATCACGGCAGCAAGCCTTGTCGCTGGCAGCCTTGTGCGTCGGCGGAATGGTGATCGCCAAATCATTGCCCGATTCAGAACTGGCCGAAGAGGTCCGGGATGCGGCGCAAAGTTTTGCTCTGGGTCAGTTGGCGGGGTAGCCCCTGTTCCGATAAGGCTGGACTACGCTCTGCCTGGCAATACACCTAGCGAGCAACGGATTTGTCATATACGGTGGACCGGTGCGCCCGACCATTCGACCGGTTTACCGATCCACCCATTTTCTGTTTCATACGACATTCTGCACATTGAACAGATTATGCGTCAATATGATCAGGGCGCTGGTGGTGAAAAATCCCAGCAGTGCCGAAATATAGGTAGCGCGTTGGTGGGACATGATGGTCTCCTTTCTAGAAAATTCTGCCGTGTCTTTGCCTAGACGGTCAAGACCGCCATCGGGAAGGATGCGAGGGCCAGGGAAAAGCTGATTACCGTCGCAAAAAATGCGCCGATCAGGGCGGTGGTGTTGAACTGGGTCATTTTGCGTCTCCAAAGTTTCAGGTTTCAATCAAACGGTGGATCAAGCCATCGTCGTGCGTTCTAAATACGCCCGACCGGATCGAAGCGCTAACACTAGTCCTGCAAATATGTTATGCAGAAACGCATAACTCCGGGTTCATATCGGGAATTGGCCATGCTGGACTGGAACGACTTGCGGTACTTCCTTGCTGTCACCCGCACCGGCAGCACGCTTGCCGCCGCGAAAAATCTCAGGGTCAGTCAGTCGACAATATCCCGTCGGGTCACTGCGCTTGAAGATGCAATCGGGGTGAAGCTGTTTGTCCGCAAGCCGTCCGGCTACACCCTGACACCGCGCGGAGAATCCGTCCTGCCCGCAGCAGAATCGGTCGAGGCGGCGGTCCTGTCCTTCTCCGACAGCATCGCCGCGGAGGCACGCCGCGTCGCCGGCACGGTGCGACTGACGACGGTGGAATCCGCGGCCAACGCCTGGATCATACCGACGCTGGGCCTGCTCCGCGCCCGCTATCCGGACCTGAGACTGGAGATCATGACATCGGACCAGAATCTGGATATCCTGCGCGGAGAGGCCGATGTTGCTCTCCGGTTTGGCACGAAACCCACTGAGGAAGCGCTGATCGTTCGCCATCTCGTCGATATGCAGGAAGCATTCTATGCCCACGAGAAACTGGTGTCGACACTGGGTATGCCAGAGGAACTAGAGGATATGAGCCGCTATCCGCTTGTATTGACGATGGACCAGGAAGGAAGGATCAATCGCTGGCTGGCGGAGCGGTTTCCGGATGCCGAAATCGCGCATCGAGCCAACACCCTGTCGAGCATCATCACCAGCGTCCGTTCGGGTATCGGAGCATCGATCCTGCCCTGTTTGATGGGAGATGACACGCGGGGCCTGGTGAGGCTGCTGCCGCCGATCGCCGAACTGACCACGCCGGGCTGGATGGTTACAACGGATGATGCGCGCCGACAGCCCCATATCCGCGCGCTGATTGATTTTGTCGTCGAACAGATCCAGCTTTCGCTGGCCCGCAGCCCTGCCCATCTGGCGGTGGTGCAGGCCGCGTGAGGATAGCTTTTCGTTTTCCACGGGTTGTCAGCTGACCGACAGCGAGTGTATCCCCCCCTTCCGTTTTTTAATCTGTCGAGGAGATTGATCGAAACAATCTTCGAACCAATCTCAATCCACACAGCTGGAGAAGATGCGAGCGTTATCAATCATGTGGTGGCGTGCGGTTCTGGTTTTGACTGGGATAGTCAAAATCCATACTTCTCTTTCGAAAGCAGCAACAGGGAACAGTGAACGATACAAATCCCGAACGGTCCTACGCTTCAATAATATACTCCATAAATTACCTGGAGGATCAGTCCGCTTCTGATCTGGACCAGCAGGGCATCGGAACCATAGCGCACCCACACATATCCGTCGGGTGGTATCGGCAAGCCGAACAGCCAGAAATCGGTGATCCAGTAAGTACGCGTCCAAAACAACGCCGGAAGGATATCGCCCGATATCCAGCGGTGCGGATACCAGCCCTGTGGCTTCACATAGGGTCTTGAGCGATAGCGTTGCTCTGCCTGATAATTGTAACGATAAGTGTTCGGATCGACTTCTCGCCTTCGTTGGTCAAGCTTGGGGGGCCGCACCCCCGAACGATAATTGGTCGGACCGGTATAAGGCCTGACCGGTGGTGCAACGCGGTGACGCTCAGAATGCTGGGCGCTGTTGTCGACTCGCGATTTTTGCCTATTCGGTGACGCCTGTGCGGACAACAGTGCGATGAAAATAATTCCTGCCAGTGAAGTTGCTATCGGTTTCATCAGTCGTTCCTTTGTCAAATTTGCATGGGATGTCAGTCAACTTACCCACCCCGATGAAATTGCTGCAATTCGCCGTAGCTGAGCTTTCCATCGTCATTGGCATCGGCTTCGAGGTAGTTGAGCTCTCCAAATTTCATATACTCGGTGCGTGTGACGATGCCGTCGCCATCTCCGTCCATCGCCCGGAACCGCTCTGTCTTGCGGAGCAGCGCCCGCTCTTCACTGCGCTGCCGCTGGCGAGAGTTGCTGCTCATGGGGCCGGGACCAAGGCGAACCGCTTGAAATTCTTCCAATCCGAACCCGCCATCGCCATCGGTATCGAGCGCGTTGAACGAGGATATATGCCATTGCTGAAATTCGGACTGATCAATGCTGCCGTCACGATCACGGTCGAATGTCCGCAGCCGGTCTCTTGTGCCGAGATAGATGGGATCGCGATCTCTCATGCGATACCGGTCCGACGGGTTGACCTGGTCCCGGTCACGCAAACGGCTCTGATCGGGCGTATCAAGCCGGTCGCGGGTGCGGTCCTGAATGATATCGCCTGATACAGTGCCCGTTGAGGGTGGCCGCGAAGGCGGAGCGGATCTGCCCCCGCTTTGTGCGAGAACGGGAGATGTCAGGGCGAACCCGATAGTAACGGACAAACAAAGATTCTTGAAATTTAGGGGTTTTTTGGACATTTTCGTTCTCCGGTTTCTAAAATTGGCAGACCAGATTTAACGGATGGAGATTGTCTCGACTCGATACAGATCAAGGGTCACCAATTCTTGCAAGCAGCCATTAATCGTCTCGCCGGAGCAGAACTCGACGGGGGGGGATGGGAGGGGTGAGCCGACTCCGGCGAGACGCCTAAATAATTGTCCGACGCGTGATAAGAGTAAATCCGCAATAATACTTAGACGATCGCCAAAGAGCTGCATAAAGTGGTTCGCTGGAGCGTGCCCGCGCTGGCGGCGGTTCACATTTTGGCGCTAGTTGTCATCTATCCGTCCTGGCCCGCGGGAATCCTGTGCGGGAGATGGTGACCGATTCCAAACCCGCCGAGCGCTATCCCCGTGCAGAAACGCACGCAAGCCCTTGCTTATTTAGCTTTATTGGTGCCGTTGCCGCTCCAGCAGGCATCATTAATCGATCATTGTCCAGCACCTGGAACCTGTTTGAGCCGCATATTCCTGAAGTATATCCACAAACGAGCCGGTAACGGAAATCGTACAGATAGGGCTCTCCAATATGTCCTCAACTACCCCCCCGCTCCTGCCCTTCCCAGTAAGGCGCGCGCAGTTCGCGGCGCAAGATCTTGCCGCTCGCGTTTCTCGGCAATTCCGCGATCACGTCGACGGTCTTCGGCACCTTGAACCCGGCGATCCGCTCGCGCGCCCAGGCGATGATGTTGTCGGTGTCGACCTCGCCAGCATCCGGCTTGGGCGAGACCACGGCTTTCACCGCCTCCCCCCATTTGGGGTCGGGGATGCCGATGACGGCGACCTCGTTGACCTGCGGGTGGCCGAAGATCGCGTTTTCGACTTCCGCCGGATAGATATTTTCACCGCCGGAGATGATCATGTCCTTGACCCGGTCCTTGATGTAGAAATAGCCGTCTTCGTCCATGATCGCGGCGTCGCCGGTATAGAGCCAGCCGTCGGCGTCGACCGTCTCCGCCGTTTTCTCCGGATTATTGTAATAATGCAGCATGTTGAGACCGCTGCGCGTGGCGATTTCGCCGATTGTGCCGGGCGGGACTTCCTGCCGGTTTTCGTCGACAATCTTCAGCTCGACACCGGGCAGCGGGATGCCGATGCCGCGCATCCGTTCATTGCCCGCCGGATCGTGATCCTCGGGTGGCAGGACGCAGACCGTGCCGGTGGTCTCGGTCATGCCATATTGCTGGCAGAACAACGCCCTGGGCATGGTCTGGATACACTGGCGCAGCAGCTCCAGCGGGATCGGCGCGGCACCGTAAGTCACGGAGCGAACGCAGGAGAAATCGGTCTCCCTGGCGCGCGGCCAGTTGACCAGCATCTGCAGCGCGGTCGGTACGAGGAAGAACTGGCTTAGCCCCTTGTCCACGCAATCCAACACGCTGTCCGGGTGGAATTCGGGAATCACCATCATCGTCGCGCCGTTGTAGAAGGCGATCGGGCCGATGCCGGACCCGGCGATATGCGCACAGGGCATGACCGCAAGCGTGCTGTCGCCCGATTTCAGGTCGATCCACGTATGGTCAGGATGATCCTCGATCAGCGGCCGCATCCCGAACAGGTTGTCATTGGTCAGCACAGCGCCCTTGGGGTTGCCGGTGGTGCCGGAGGTGTAGAGTTGCAGCACGCCGTCCGCCGGGTCGCATGCCGGCAGCTCGCCGGGCGTGGTATTGTCCAGAAAATCGGCCAGGGTCGGCAGGTCCGTACCCGGCTTTGTGCAGAGTATCGTTTCGGTGTCTGGCGCTGTCTGCGTCGCCTGCTTTGCGGTCTCGGCGAACTCCGGTTCGCAGATCAGCAGCGGTGCCCGCGTGTCCTTCAGAACATAGGCGACTTCCGGCGCGGCGAGACGCCAGCCGATCGGGGCGATGACCAATCCGGCGCGGCTGGCAGCGGCAAACAGGGTGAAATAGAGTCCGCTATTCTTGCCGAGCCAGCAAATGCGGTCGCCCTTGACCAGGCCTGCACCGGTGAAAGCGCGCGCATAAGCGGTGACACGCTTGTCCAGTTCGGCATAGGTCACGAGTCCGTCGCTATCATCGATCGCGATATTGTCCGGAGTCTCCGCGGCCCAATGGGCGATCGAAGATCCCATGCATCGGCGTGTTTCTGTCAATTGTCCGCTCCTACCTATTTTGCCTCCCTGTTAATCGGACGGTTAATGCAAAGCAAGGGGAAGAAACTTGCGCACCGCCTCTTTGGAAGGGGGGTGGAAGTGGTTTCTCTCGTCGAAGAGCCGCTCTCTGATTTTGCATTTCTATTTGCTCCGCAGCAATTCGCCGACGCGAGCGATGCTGACGCATCGCCACCACCCCAACCCCTCCTCTAAAGAGGAGGGGCTATTTTGTTTTCCGATAGACTAGCGAAATATTATTGGCGGGCATTTCGATCAGGCTGTCGCGAACGAACCCGTTGCGTTTCGCCAGCGCATCCATATCGGCGACGTCGCGCAAGCCCCATCTCAGATCGCGGCTTTTGAGGCTGCGTTCGAAATCCAGATTGCTCGGTGCGGTTTCGACATCGTCGCGCAGATAGGGGCCGTAGAGATAGAGTGGCGCACCGGGATCAAGCAACTCGCCGGCCTTTTCAAACAGGCCGATGCTCGATTCCCACGGGCTGATATGGACCATGTTGATGCACAGGATAGCCGCCGGTTTTGTGATCTCCCACCGCGCGGCCTGCGCATCGAGCTGGAGCGGCGGCAGAACATTGGCCACCGCTTCGCGCCCGGTCCAGGCGGCGATTGATTGGCAGCATGCGGGATCGGGGTCGCTGGGCTGGAATGTCAGACCTGGAAATGCCTGACCAAAATAGACGACATGTTCCCCGGTGCCGCTGGCAATTTCCAGTATTGTGCCGCGATCGGGCAGAATATCGCGCAGCCGTTCGACAATCGCATCGCGGTTGCGCATCGTCGCCGGGGCGTGGCGCTGTCGGCCTGGTGTTGCGGTCTCGCTCGACCAGTGTTTCGAATCATCCGTTGCCATGATCTGCCATTTGCCTGTGCGAGGATATTGGGATATTGATCTGAGCCATGATGAAACTGCTTCGCCCCGAAGAAGACAGCGCGCAAGTGAAATTTCCACCGCCGCTGGTTTATATCGGCTTTCTGCTGACCGGATTGTTGCTCGACCGGCTGAGCGGCCGTGCGCCGGACTTCATTCCGGTTTTCCCCTTGATCATGGTGGCCGGCGGGATTGCCCTGTTGGCCGGGATTTTCTGCATGGTCGCAGGAATGGACCGTTTCAAAAAGCTCGGCAATAATCTCGAACCGTGGAAGCACACCAGTCAGATCGTCAGCTCCGGCATCTACCGGTTCACCCGCAATCCGATGTATCTGGGCATGGCGCTGCTCTATCTTGGACTGGCCCTGTGGCTCCGCAGCAGCTGGGCGATAATCCTGTTTCCCGTGGTAACCCTCGTCATCCGCACGCAGGTGATTACGCGGGAAGAGCGCTATCTGGAAAAAAAATTCGGCGACGAATATCTGGGCTACAAGGCCAAGGTTCGCCGCTGGCTTTAGGGACAGAGCCTAGTCCATGCGCCGCCAGATTGCGGCCAGAAAACTGCCGATAACCACATGATAGACAGCGGAGATAGCGCTCGGCACCGGGGCGAGGGCCGCCTGCAGCGGTGTAGTAAATTGCGCAGCAAAGGTCGGCGTGGACGCGAGGCTGGAGCCGAGACCGCTATTCTGCATGCCGACTTCGATACTGATCGTCCGGCGCTCTGCCACATCCAGGCCCATCGCTCTGGTAATCAGATATCCGAGACCGAAACCGAAGACGTGTAGCAGCAATATCGCCAGCATCAACACGCCGAAATGCGCCTCGATCAGCGCCTTGCTGTTGGCGATGATCCCGCCAACGATCAACACGACCACAATGACCGAGGCAAGCGGCGAGATGACCGCGATCTTCTCCGTCATCCTGGGCAGGTAGCGGTTGAGCAGGACTCCTGTGACGACCGGCAGGAGCACAATCGACACCATGTTGATGAACAGGCTCCACTGGTCGATCTCGACATATTTTCCGGCCAGCAATCCGGTCAGCAGCGGGGTCGCGATGACCGCGACCAGTGTCGAGGCCATGGTCATGGTCACCGACAGCGCGAGATTGGCGTTGGCGAGATAGGTCACCACATTGGAAGCCGTGCCCCCTGGGCAGCACGCGACGAGGATCAGGCCGACGGCGAGACCGGTCTCGAGGCCGAATGCAATGGCCAGAAATATCCCCGCCAGCGGCATCACGGTGAATTGCAGCCCGACACCGGTTGCCACGCACCTCGGAATTTTGGCGATCCGCTTGAAATCATCGAAAGACAGGGTCAGGCCCATGCCGAGCATGATGATGCCCAGCATGACGCTGACCAGAGGCTGGCCGAGCGGCCGGAAACGACCGTCGACGACCCACAGGAAATGCTCTGGCACAAACCATGCCCAGGCTGTCCCCAATATTGTCCACAGGGCGAACAGGTTGGTCAGGCGATGGATCATTATATCCTCCCTGTCGCGAAGCGACGGGGAGGAGGCAGCTGGAACGGCTGACGGAGGGGCCCCTCCACCATCCTCCGGATGGTCCCCCTCCCCACGGCTGCGCCGCAGGGAGGATGATGATATGGAAACAATCGCTCGTCCCTTATTCAGCCGCTTCGGCAAAATCCTCGGGTTCGGTCCATACCAGTATCGGCTTGCGGGCTGCCCGGGTTTCGTCGAGG
>JBLWTQ010000023.1:0-44786 GCA_048270065.1 Parasphingorhabdus sp.
TGATTTTGCGATTGCCGCCGTCGCTGAGCAGGTCGCCCAGTCGATGACCGTCGCCAATCTGTCCGATCTGCGCGATCAGGCGGTTCCCGTCTTTTCCGCCTGGGTGAACGGTCGCTATGAAACGCGCGAGCTTGCGCCGGTGCTGCTCAGTGCCGATGGCAGCGAGCGGATCGATCACGGGATTTACAATGAAGACGCCAGCGGCGGTTACTGGACGCTGGCCAGCGGCGCGGATGTGCTCGATGCGGGCGGCGCGGTCATCGCGCGGGCGAGTCTGGAAGATATATTGGCGGCCGCCACGGTGGGTGGCGCGACATGGGAATTGCAGCAGCTCTGGTCGCCATCGACGCGCGACTTCTTGCCCGAACATCGCGGTGAAACCGCCTATCTGGTGAGCATGGTCGACGGCCGCGCGGTGGTCCATGACTATGCGATCGAACGCAGCGATGCCAGCGGGTCCTGGTGGGAGCTGGCAAGTGGCGGGGATGTTCTCGGCGCCGATGGCAATGCGATTGCCCGCGCGACGCTTGCCGATGTGCAGGGGCAAGCGGCGTCCGGCGGGCAAAGCTGGCGGGTCGAGGATTTTGCCGATACGCTGCCCCCCGCAGCGCCGTTCGAAAAAGTCGCGTTCCAGATCAAGAACGACATTATCACCGACTATACGGTGATGGTGCGCGACAGTGAGGGGTCGTTTTTTGTCTGGGCCAATAATCTGCAGCGCGCGCTCGATTATCAGGCGCGTTACGGCGAAAATGCCTTTGGCCTGCGCAATTTCCAGGTCGATCTCGACAATCTTCTCGATGCCGACAATAGCGATGACAGCGAGATCCGTGCCGAGATATTGACGCTCGATCAGCTGCGGTTCGCTAGCGCCTCCTTTGGCGTCGATTTCCAGCCCGGCATCAATATCGCGGAGACCGATGCCAATGGCCTGCTGGTCTATGATACGCCGGTGAGCGAGACGATCGGTTTCTTTGACAGCATGATCAATCTCTATATCGGCGCGAGCCGGGGAATCGCCGTCCGGCTGGCGTCGCAGGGTGCGCTCAGCGGCTTTTTCCAGGGCGTCGAATATGACGCAGGCAGCGACGCGTTCAAACCGACAAGCAATCGCGAAATCGAACCGTTATTGACGGCGGTCATGGCGGCTGCTCCGGTGGAAGAACAGGCCGCGATCGCCTATCTCACCGACTGGCAGGACGTTCTGTCGATTGTCTATGCCGACTATAAGCGCACCGGTTCGGGTTCCAACAGTGCCAATTTCCTGGCCCAGATGACCATCGCTGCGTTTGAAAATAGCGTCGTTGCACTCGATTACCTCCGCATCGCCAATATCTTCGGGGTCAATCAGGATCAGGTGATTCAGCACCAAGTCACCGATACCGAGGTCGACGGGACCAATGGTCGGGATATATTCTACATTAGCGGCGGCGATCAAATTGTTCGCGGCGGGCTGGGTTCGGACCTTTATGTGCTCGGCCGCGATTTCGGGCAGGTCACGATCAAGGATGTCGAAGGGATATTGCAGCCGCGGTCCGAAGACCAGTTGCGCTTTGCCCATGTCACGTCGGACCAGGTCTTTGCCTATAAGGATGGGCTTGATCTTGTTCTGGAGATTGAAGGCAGCACCGATGTCGTCCGGATCGAGGATCAGTTTGAAGGCGAATGGCCGGGTATTTTTGGCGGTGACTATTCTCCTGCGACGGAAATGGATCTGATCTTTTTCGCCGACGGTGTGCGTTGGGATTATCTCGACATTGCTTATGCCACCAGCCATCCGCTGGATAGCGATGATGTCGTGCTGGGGACAAATGCTATTGATGTTCTCGATGGTGGACGGGGCAATGATCTTCTTCGCGGCGGACGCGGTTCCGATCTATATATTTTTGATTATGGCTATGGTCAGGACGTTGTCGAAGACAAGAACGACAATCCGTTCCATGAGCATATTGATCTGATCCAGTTTGGCGAAGGCATAACCCAGGATAATATTCGGTTTGACCGGATTGGCACATCAAACGATCTGTTCATCTATCTGCAAGATGCGAATGGTGTAGATACCGGAGACCGGCTGGAGATTGTTGGCCAGTTCTCAGTCAAGAACTTCCTCTTTGGCGACCTTAGAACCAACGAAATTGAGCGGCTGGTATTCAGCGATTTCAGTTTCATGGATAGCGATACGATCGCCGCGAAAGTCCTCCGCGACCTGAAAACAGATGATGCTGACTATATTGTCGGTTTCACGCGAGACGATGTGATCGATGGCGGTGCTGGCAATGACGTGCTGGTCGGTGGCAATCGCAATGATACCTATCTCTTCGACCGCGGCGGTGGTTATGATGTCATCGAGGATAATTATTTTGAGGTGTTCGGTGAATCCTTCGATACGCTGAAGCTGGGAACCGGGATTGCTGCTGATGATATCGCCATCGTCCGGGAAGGGGCGTCATCAACGGTCACTCTGGAAATCAAGGACAGTGTTGATAAGATAGAATTGAAGAACCAGTTTCGATTGACAGCTGTCGGCCTCTTTTTTCTCCGCCATGACAGCGTCGAGAAAATAAGCTTTTCCGATGGCACATCATGGGACATGGATCGCCTCGCCCGGATGATTTTGACCGAGGCATCGACCGACGGTGATGACGTTATTTACGGTTTTGACTGGAATGATACGCTTGACGGTGGGGCGGGTAATGACCGGCTGGAAGGCGGCGCACTCAGTGACCGATATATTTTTGCCGAAGGCTACGGTCATGATGTCATTTTTGATAATGTCGATAAAACGCGTCTGCTTATCCCCGACGGCTTTGATCGTCTGGAAATGCAGAATCTCGCACTTAGTGATGTTATATTTTCTCGATTTCGTAACAACCTGACGCTGACGCTCAAATCAACCGGAGAGTCCGTGACGTTGGAAGGGCAATATGATCGGCTTGCCGAGAATGTAATTGAACAATTTGTCTTCACCGATTTCACTGTACCCAGCACGGATCTCAATCCGGAAGATATTGATCTGATCGGGACGTCTGGCGACGATATTCTTTATGGGACCCATTACGCAGAACGCATTGACGGGCTGGATGGCAACGATCTTCTCGTCGGGTCCAGCGATGGCGACACCTATGTTTTCGACATTGGCTACGGTCAGGATGTCATTTCTGACCGCATTGATTCCGGTCAGTGGAAAGCAGGAGACACGGTCGATTTCGGTGCAAGCGTCCTATTTGATGACACTCAATTCACCAAGGACAGCAATGATCTCGTTATCACCTTTACCAATAGTGTGGATCAATTGCGCGTTCGCAACCAGTTTCTTTCTTCTCTGTGGGGTGTCGAGAATTTCAAATTTGCCGACGGCACCGAAATTTCGATTACCGACGTTGAAGAGCTGCTAGCGATCAGCGGCGGCACTCGCGCAGATGACGATATTCAGGGCATTATTGACAGCAAAAACATCCTTGACGGACGACAAGGCGACGATATTTTGCGCGGCGGTCGCAAATCGGACAGCTACGCTTTTGGTACGGATTACGACTTTGATACGATCATCGAAGTTCTCAACGGAGATGCTGACATCAATGCTGTCGATCGGGTTGTCTTCGGCGAACTGGTCACTACCGAAAATCTGATCGCACGGCGTGATGGCAGTGATGTTTATTTCACGCTACAGGATTCCGGAGATCAACTGCGCATCGTCAATGGGGTCGATCAGCGCCTTGTGGAAGAATTCCATTTTGCAGACGGCACGATCTGGGGTTTTGATGATCTGCGCGCTGCACTTGTAAGAGGCACCGATGGCGATGATCTGCTGACTGGCTTTGCTGGCGAAATTGATATTTTGGATGGTGGCTTCGGATCGGATGAGTTGGTTGGTGATACCGGCGATGACATCTATCGTTTTGATATCGGCTATGGCCAGGATGCCATTGACGACAGAGGCGGTTATGACCGGCTTGAGTTTGGCGAATTGATCTCCTCCGAGATGCTGACATTTTTCGCCGACGGCGACAATCTGGTCATCAATTTCCAGGGATTGGATGACAATCTGGTCATTCGCGGAGCATTATCTACCAACTCCTCTCACGTGATAGAAGAACTTGCCTTCGTCGAAGGCCGTTCTATCTTATTCGGCGAAATTCTGCAAAACCTAGTTGATCGCCAAGCTTCGTCCAACGCGGATATCATTACCGGATTCGCTGGTAATTCCGACAGTTTGAACGGCGGAACTGGTGACGATGAACTGGTCGGCCTGAGCGGCGATGATAATTATATAGTCGAGCGGGAAAGCGGGACCAAGATCATTGATGATCGGGGTGGGTCGTCTTCAAAGGACACCCTCTCCTTCGTCAATTACGCCAGTACGGAGGCCGGTGTCCGTCGGACCAGTCCCCTTGGAACCGATACGCTAATTTCCTTCGCGGATGGCACGGAAGTTTTCATCAAGGGCGGTTTGGACAGCACAAATGGTTCCGCTATCGAAACCATAGAATTTGCGGATGGTGAAAGCTGGAACATAAGCGACTTGCGTGCACAGGTCATTCGCAGCAGTCAGACCGGCAATAGCGACATTGTTTCGGGCTTTTCCTTGGATGATATTATTGAAGGCGGACGTGGTAATGATGTATCGCTGGGCGCCGGCGGATCGGATACCTATGTGTTCAATCGCTTCGACGGTCGGGATATTATCAATGACGCAAGCGCAAGCGTCACTGATGCCGACACATTGCAACTTGTCGGCTACACCTCTGACGAAATCAGCCTGCGGCGGTTGCATAGCGAGAGCAATGATGTTGTTCTGACCTTTGCCGATACCGACGATGAAATTATCATCCGTGACCAATATATTGCGCCAGCCGGCAAAGGGCTTGAACAGATTGAATTTGGTGACGGTACGATTTGGGATCGCACCGCGATACTGGCCGAACTCAACTATGTTTCGCCTGTTGATCCACTGGCCTATACTGATGGTGATGACTATATTATCGGCACGTCGGCAGGTCAGACCATCTTGGGTGGCGATGGTGATGACTATATCGATGCCAAGCAAGGCAATGACATCATTAACGGCGGGAGAGGCGACGATATCCTACGCGGTGGCAGCAACAATGATGTTTACATCTACAATATCGGAGATGGTGCAGACGACATCTACGATGCGCACAGCACCAATACTGTTTACTCTGGCGGAACAGACCGAGTAGAGTTCGGACCCGGTATCTTCATCGAAGATCTGGAATTTCGCGTTGTCAATAAGAAGGATATTTTGATCCTTTTTGCAGATACTGAAGATCGTATCCTGTTGAACAACACGCTCACTTCCTACGGCGTTGGTCAGGACGACACCGTTATCGAATCTTTGGTATTCGCGGATGGAACGAGCCTTACCTATCGCCAAATTGTCGATATTGTCACGCAAGGAACGGATGCGGACGAACGCATATGGGGTGACAATGCTTCCAACACCGTGGTCGGCGGGGGTGGTAATGACACGCTCTATGGCGGGGATTACGGCAACGATTATCTGGACGGCGGAAGCGGCAACGATATTCTGTACGGTGATGCTGACTCCGACACCTATTTCTTCGGACGGGGCAGTGGCCAAGACTATATTTACGATATCCAATTGATCAACAAGCGAATATTGAGATCGGCAGGGTATTCAGACAAGCTTGTGTTCGGCGCAGGAATTGCGGCTACAGATATCGACGTAACGCGTTTCGGATACAGGGACATCCAGCTTAGAATTCGTGGCACCAACGATCGAATGAGGATCGTAAACCAAGTTTCTGGCGGCTGGCGAAGCGGTTATAACCGGCTGGAGTCTTTTGTATTCGAAGATGGCACAACTTGGACCCACGCTGACCTAATGACGCGGGCCCGGACGGTCGAAACCAATACAATCGATGGTACTATAGCTGGTGAAACGATATTTGGGACCGCTGCCAACGACATTATCTCTGGTCAAGACGGCGATGATCATATCATCGGCGACGACGGACAGATTCGGCTGAAATTCGGAGCCAATCTGATCATAAATGGGGGGTTCGAAGATCTTCCTACCCAGCAAACATTAGAAACTTGGGGCGTCACCGTTACGGAATTACCGGGTTGGACCAGTGACATTGCCCAATCATATCAACTGATCAACTCTGGCGAATTTGGCGTCGTCGCTGTTGAAGGAACGCGTTGGCTCGATCTGGATGCGGTCGGAGGCTCCGCGTCTAACGCAGAAATCTCACAAACTGTTTCTGGGCTTAATGCTGGAGAAGAGCTGGTTTTAGAGTTTTCACACGCGAACAGGACGACCGCCACCAGCGGTTCGTTCGCCGTGTTATGGAATGGCGCGATCATCGCGACAATAGACTCCGAAAATCCCGTTATGATGGATGAGTCTATTCGGCTCACCGCGATTGAAGGTGACAATATCGTTTCTTTCCGGGGTACGGGCACAGCCGATGGTATTGGGGCTTCGTTGGATAAAGTGCAGCTATACCACACCGCTTTGTTTGATGGGGGTGATGACACGCTTATCGGAAATTCTGGGAACGACTTGCTGCAAGGTGGGACCGGGAATGACACGCTGTTCGGCTCAGCGGGCAATGACCAGCTAGAGGGTCAGACGGGCGATGACAGCCTGCGTGGCGGCGCGGGAGATGATGTTTATCGATTCCGTCGGGGTGACGGACAGGACACTATCGAAGATGGCGTCAGCACGTCGGATCGCGGTGGCTTCGATTATCTGGAATTCGCTGCAGACATAGCTCCCGGTGATATTGAAGTTTCGATTGTTGCCAGCAGCGAAATTGTACTTCGGATCAGAGGCACAGATGACCGGGTCACGCTCGTCGACACGGTAAATGATGTCAACGACCGGATCGAGCAAGTACGCTTTGGCGATGGTACAATCTGGACCTATGCTGACTATTTGCAAATGGCGCTTGTTGGCGGGGCGGATGACGACGCGTTGAAGGGTTCAACGGATGGCGACATGATCTACGGCCATGCCGGCCGTGATACGCTTGGCGGACTTGCTGGCAATGATCATCTGTTTGGAGGCGTCGGCAGTGACACGCTGATTGGCGGTTCTGGTGACGACACTTATTACTTCAATCGTGGTGATCAGCGCGATAAGATACAGGAAGGCAATAGCAGCTCCAATCAAGGGGGTTTTGACACCATCGTCCTCGGCGCTGATATTGGCCCGGGCGATGTCGAGATTTTTCAGCTTAATAGCGCGGATATTGCGCTTCGGATAATCGGCACCAACGATATTCTCACCATAAGTGAAGCGACCACCAGCGCTATCGACAAGGTTGAAGAAATCCGTTTCGCAGATGGAACAATATGGACCTATGACGACTATATGGCCCGTGTATTTGCGACCGGTCCGGGCGATGATGTCCTGATCGGCGGATATGAAGCCGATATCATGCGGGGCGGCGGCGGAAATGATGATCTGAGCGGTGGCACCAATGATGACCAGCTTTTCGGAGATGAAGGAAATGATATCCTGTCCGGCGATGCTGGTCTGGATATTCTGACAGGCGGGTTAGGAGATGACACGCTGAGTGGCGGCGGCAATGGCGATCGCTATATCTTCAATGCTGGCGATGGTCGGGATTTGATCAACGACAATGGCGCGAGCGCAGATGATATAATCGAAATTCGTGGTTACCAGTTGTCTGACGTCAGGTTCCGGCGCTTTGGTGACGGTTCCAACGATTTGCAAATCGAATTCGTCACCGGTGAGGACAGTATTCTTATCCTCAATGGACTGCTTTCAGGCAACGCCGACGCCATCGAGACGGTAGAATTTTTTGATACCGGCGAAAATGTTGCATTAGGGGAAATACTCGCACGACTGGCGATAGATGCCCGGACACCAGGTGATGACATTTTGATCGGAACGGCTGGCTCCGATGAAATGAACGGCGGCGCAGGTTTTGACATTATTGACGGCGGTGCTGGCGATGACGTCTATATCTATAATGCAGGCGATGGTGACGACCGTATTTCCGACAGCGGGGTTGATGCGGCTGACCAGCTGAAGATCATTGGCTATGCACCCAATGAAGTCATTACAGTTCGCAGAAGTCCACCGGCTGGAACGGATTTGATTCTGGAGTTTGCCGGATCGGGCGACCGATTGATCCTGACAGATTCGCTGACCGGCGATGCGTCAGGTGTTGAGACAATCCTCTTCGAAGATGGTACTTTGTGGACGCGCAGCGATATTCAGGAAAGAATATTGACGGCTTCGGCAACCGCCGACAACGAACAGATTTGGGGTTTCTCAGGATCGGATATCCTGACGAGTGGGCTGGGCGACGACCGGATGTCCGGCGGTCTCGGAGATGATGTCTATCTTTATGCCGCTGGCGAAGGCGCGGATACTGTCAAAGACAATGGCGGCGGTACCGACCGGATAGAGATTAGCGGCTATGATTCGACTCAGGCCTCCGTCTCCCGGCTCTACAAAGGCGATGACGGAATCGTCATCCGATTTGCAGGCGCCGCCGCCGACAGCCTGACGATATTAAATACCCTGGAAGGCAACGCCGCTGATACGATTGAAGCGATTGTTTTCGGTGACGGTGTCAGTTGGACGACCACCGAGATTCTCGATTTGTTGGAGAATAACGCACCAGTCGCACGCGATGATGGATTCTTCTCGCTCGTCGAAAATGAAATCCTGACAATTTCAGCTGCCGCGTTGATTGGCAATGACTTCGACCCGGACGGAGATCCTATTGCCCTGTTCTCCGTTGGAAACAGCAAAAATGGCAGCGTTGAAATCAATGCGCAAAACCAGGTCATATTCACGGCCAGTGCGGGCTTCACCGGCCTCACCAGTTTTGACTATGTTATTTCCGACGGCCGCAATGGTCTAACTACGCAAACGGTATCGGTGCGCGTGCGTCCCTTGGCCAGTGCCAATGATGATACCGGCATTACCCTCAATGAAGATCAGACTGTTGTGATCAGCTCTGCTCGATTGCTTGCAAATGATACCGATGGTGACCTGTTGCTCATCTCACAGGTCAAAGCCGCTACGAATGGTAGTGTTTCGCTCAGTTCCAATGGCGACGTGTCGTTTACACCTAACGCCAATTATGTAGGCGAAGCAGGCTTTACCTATGTTGCAAATACGCCAGATGGCGGCGTTGCGGAAGCGCGCGTCACGTTGGCTGTTCTGCCGGTAAATGATGATCCGGATGCGCGAAATGATAGCGGGTTTTCAACGGATGAAAATGTCCCTTTCATCATAACCGCTGCAGAATTGCTAGCGAACGACATCGATATTGACGGTGATATACTCTCGCTCGACAATATTGAGGGTGATGGCAATATATCCGCTGAACTTCAGGCCGACGGCTCTATCCTGATCACACCGACTGGCGAATTTTTTGGCATTGCGAGTTTGACCTACGGAATTTCGGATGGATTTGGCGGGACTGACACCGCTACAGTCTCAATCACCGTTCGACCGGTTAATAACGCACCGGTTCTTCTCCCTGATGGCGGTTATGTAACCCGCGAAGATGAACAGATCCTCATTACTGCTGCGGACTTTCTTTTGAATGATACAGACCCCGACGGCGATTTCCTGACGGTTGTTTCGGTTGACGGTGGTTTCGGTGGTGACGCCACACTTTTTGCCAACGGTGAAATAGTGTTCTATCCATCCAACAACTTTAATGGTATAGCGAGCTTCCGTTACACGGTTTCGGACGGCCAAGGCGGCAGCGCTTCGGAGAGAGTGTCCGTTGAAGTTACGCCATTTAATGATCGGCCATATGCAAGCGGCGATAGTTACGACCGTGTCGGAAGCCGGTATCTGCCATTGGTTGGCATTGAAGACCAAGTGCTCGTCATCGATCCCTCAATATTGCTGCAGAATGATGGCGATATTGACGGCGACAGCATCAATCTGGAAACGGTCAGTTTTGCGCAAAATGGTAGCGTCGAGATCGGCGAAAACGGGCTGGTCTATTTCATGCCGGACGCTGATTACTGGGGCGGAGCGAGTTTCTTCTATGTGATAAGCGATGGCAATGGCGGTGTAAATGCCGCCAAAGCCAGCCTCTATTTTGATCCGGTCAGCGATGCTCCACCGGTCGCGCATACTGACTATGCGAATACGACAGAAGACACATCATTCATCATCTCTCGCGCCGAACTGCTCTCTAATGATACCGATATTGACAATGATCCCCTTGAGATCATCTCGGTAACAGCGGCTGGCAAGATTGCGAGTGTTTCATTTAACGAAGATGGTGACATAGTCGTGGTGCCTGGCGCCAATGCGAACGGCACCGGGAATTTTACCTATGTGGTTTCTGATGGCGCCAACGGAACCGATGTTGGCAACGTGGTTGTTAATATCGCATCGGTAAATGATGCACCGATCGCCAATCCTGACACCGGTTGGCAAACGTCACTCAACGCGCCGCTCGTCGTCCGCATTTCAGACCTGCTCGCAAATGATCGCGACGTTGAGTGGAATCCACTGCCTGGACAGCCAATCATACCGCCCTATCTCGAATTTTTGGGCACGCAAAACCTCTCAGATGGCACATTATCAAATTATCAGGATGAATTTCTCGTCATCGAATTTGCCCAGGATTTCTCTGGCGCTGTTGATTTTGAATATTTGCTGGGAGACGATGGGCCGGGTGTTGATGTCGGGGCTGTCACTGGTAATATATCCTCGGAATTTGCGACTACTATCTATGGTACAAATCGCCGCGATCTACTGATCGGAACAATGCTAGGCGAACGTATCGAAGGCCTTGATGGCGACGATGACATCTATGGCAGGGGTGGTGATGATTTCTTCATCGGCGGCGATGGCGCTGATCGACTGGATGGCGGCGAAGGTATCGATACAATCTCTTACGAAGGTTCCAACATCGGGCTTCGCATGGATATCTTGACCCGTATCGGCCAGGGCGGACATGCGCAGGGCGATATGCTCTTTTCCATTGAGAATATCATCGGTTCCGGTTTCGGTGATCAACTATATGGCAATCTTGATGATAACCGGCTTGAGGGCGCGGGTGGAAATGACCTGCTCGACGGGCGTGACGGTAGCGATTCGCTATTTGGCGGTGACGGCGATGATCGACTTTTCGGCGGTAGCGGTATGGTCGATCTGCTTGATGGTGGGGAGGGAACGGACACTGCTGATTATTCCGCATCAGTCGAAGCTGTTACTGTATCGCTAGTCGATGGCACCGGACTCGGCGGAGATGCGGAAGGTGATACACTCATCTCCATTGAGAACCTTCGCGGCAGTGAACTGAATGACATTCTGCTTGGTAACGGGTTGGCCAACTTCCTCGAAGGCGGGCGCGGCGACGATCAAATATCGGGCGGAGCGGGGGATGACCTGATTGCGGGCGGTCGCGGTGCCGATATCCTGGTTGGCGGCGATGGTTCCGATACGCTTGATTACAGCATTTCGGCTACTGCGGTCACCGTATCGCTTGCGGATGACACCGCCAGTGGCGGGGATGCCGAGGGCGACACTATATCGGAGTTTGAAAATATCCGTGGTTCCGCTCACGATGATGTGATGACGGGCGACAACGGTGATAATGTTTTGCGCGGGAATGCTGGTGCAGATCAGATCACTGGCGGCCTGGGTATCGATACAGCCGACTATACCGGGTCTTTTTCGGGAGTAACTGTCGATCTGCTCACTGGTCAGGGAACTGGCGGTGACGCTGAAGGCGACGTTCTAAGCGGCATCGAAGCGCTGGTTGGTTCTTTCTCGAGCGACCATCTGCTTGGCGACACGACTACCAATATTTTTGACGGCCGCCTTGGCAATGATCTCTACGAAGGCCGAGACGGCTCGGACAATTATCTGTTTGGCTTCGGTTCCGCCAAAGACCGTGTGATAGAAAACGGGGCAGTCGCTGATGTCGATCAGATAGTTCTCGGCGCAGGCATTACTCAGGCCGATGTCAGTTTCGTCCGCGAGGGCGATACATTGATCATCGAACTGGAGCGACAGGATAACTTCATCCTCGACACGCTGACCATAGATGATCACTATCTCGGTGAAGGAACCGGGATTGAAGAAGTGGTGTTCGACGATGGCACGGTTCTGGATCGCGCAGCAATATTGGCGGAATCGCGGACTGGTCGCTTAAACGCAGCGGATGACATAATCCGCTTCGCAGATGAAGATGTCAGCTATAATTTCGCTGGCTCGCTGTTGATCGAAAATGATGCGGAAACAGGCACTGAAAATCTGGTCATCGTCGATGTCGGGCTCGGCGATGGCGGTACTCCGGTGTTGGAGGCAGATGGCAGCATAACATTTACCGGTGATCAGGATTTCAACGGCGATGCCTTTTTCAGCTACACGGTAGAAGATCCGTTCGGTCGCCGCAGTTCCGCAACTGCCAAAATAGTTGTTCTGCCGATCAACGACGCGCCCATTGCAACCGACGATACCGGCTTCATCACCGACGAAGACACAATTCTCTCGATCAGCTTTAGCGAGCTTGTCGGCAACGATTTTGATATTGATGGTGACAGTCTGACGGTTAGCAGCGTTGGTCGCCCGCGCGATGAAGATGGCAACGCCATCGATACCCGCGGGTTTGAAGACGCTTATATTCTGGGTGGGAGAGTCTATTTTACCCCCGGAGCCGATTTCTCGGGCACCGCTCGGTTTAGCTATGTCGTGTCGGACGGCAATGGCGGATCGGATCGCGCCAATGTGACGGTAACCGTCAAGCCGATCAACGACGCACCGCGACCTGGTGTGGATGAATTCCGCCGCCGTATGAACCAGACGGTAACTACGACAATCAGTTCGCTGCTTTCCAATGACCGTGACCCCGAAGGGGATGCCATTAGTTTTGTCGAACTCGGTACTGCGACCAACGGTTCGGTATTCCGCTCGGGCAACGATGTTTTCTTCACGCCTGATCAGGATTTCCTGGGTGAGGCGAGCTTCAACTATGTGGTGAAGGACGTCAATGGTGCTACCTCGACGGGGCGGGCGGAAATAAATTTCCGACCACTCAATGATGCTCCGACGGCCCGAAACAACAGCTTTGATACCGAAGAAGACGTGGCCATTATAATTACACAGGCCCAGCTTTTGGCCAATGATACCGACCCCAATGGCGATGAGCTTGTGGTGTCGCGACTCGACCTGTTCCCCGTCAATGGAACGGTCGAATTCAACGAGAATGGTGACATCATCTTCACGCCGAAAGCTAATTTTAACGGTGACGCTTTCTTCGATTACTGGATTTCGGACGGCGAAGCTGAGGCCGGTGCCAGAGTCACCGTCGACATCCGGCCTGAAAATGGCGACCCCTACGTCAATGACGACGGCCCGTTTATTCTCGATATGAACGAAACTTACCGGTTCACGCCAGCCGATCTTTTCGCGAATGATGGTGATCCGGATGGCGACGTAATTGAATTTGTCGGTGTCGTTGCGACCAAGGGCACCGCTCGTATCGACGGCAGCAACATCATTTTCACCCCCTTGGGCGGCTATATCGGCTCTGCGACCATTACCTATAGTGTGATTGACGGCAAAGGCGGGATATCTGCAACGAGCGCCCTTGTGACTATTGATATTCAGGATCTTCCCGAACTGCCGGTCGCAGTACCTGATGCGTTTACGATGGACGAGGATCAGGTTCTGGCGCTGACCGCTGATCAATTGCTGTCCAATGATAGTGATGAAGAAGGCGCAGCGCTGCGGCTGGTTTCTGTCGGTGCGTCAGCAGATGGCACAGTAGAAATCGACTTAAATGGAAATGTCATATTCACGCCAAATGCTGATTTCTCTGGCACCGCCAGCTTTGAATATATCGTGACAGACGATTCTGAAGGGGAAGTGACCGGACTTGTCACAATTACCGTGGATCCGATCAACGATGCGCCGATTGTCTCGACTGTGCTACAGGATGTGGCAGTGGATGAAGACAATGCCATTGACGTCGTGCTTCCCCCCGGTACTTTTACAGATGCAGACGGGGACGCCTTGACTATAACGGCGACGATGGTGGATGGATCTGCTCTGCCTACATGGCTTTCTTTCGACGGTGCTAGTCTCACAGGAACGCCGCCGCTGAATTTTAACGGCGCGATCGAACTGACCCTAACTGCCGACGACGGCAATGCAGCGGTCAGTGACAATTTTATCCTTACGATTAACGCGATAAACGATGCTCCAGTTGTTAATCTCGCGCCGACTGAATATGTGACGCTCGAAGACTTCTCAGTCGATTTTGTATTCCCTGCGAACAGCTTTGCCGACGTGGACGGCGATAATTTGACGCTAAGCGCGACATTGCTGGACGGCGGTACTTTGCCCTCGTGGCTTAATTTCGATGGTACGCGGTTTACGGGTACGCCACCCCAGGATTTCAATGGTTCGATCGCACTGGAAGTGTCCGCCACCGATGGAGAATTTGTTGTCTCTCACCCCTTCAGCCTGACCTTTGACCCGGTCAATGATGCGCCGGTCCTGATCGGCCTGAATGACCTGAATACGAACGAAGATGAGGCGTTTGAAATCGCACTGCCGGCCAATGCATTCGAAGATGTAGATGGTGATATATTGACTCTGTCCGCCACGTTAGTCGGTGGCGCCGCTTTACCGGCGTGGATCATTTTTGACGGCACGCGTTTCACCGGCACACCACCGTTAGACTTTAATGGAACACTAGACATCGAAGTAACTGCCAGCGATGGCTCGCTGTCGGTCGCTGACAGTTTTGTCTTCACGATCAATCCCGTCAATGACGCGCCGATTGCAGTGAACGATGATATTTTCCTGTCTGCTGGCTCTGGTGATCTCGTGATTAGTCACCTGGATCTATTGGCGAATGATAGCGATGTAGATGGTGATCCACTGAGCGTTGTTTCTGTCACCGGCGGTACCAGCGGCACCTTGTCGATCAATATAGACGGTGATGTTGTTTACACACCCAACACGCCGTTTCTTGGTGGTGACCAATTCACCTATACGATCAGTGACGGTGTCACCACCGCAACAGCAAGTGCGCAAATCAGATTCGACGACCCCTATGGCGGCTGGCAACAGGGAGCGGAGAGCAATGACAAGCTTTTCGGCAACAAGAATCAGGCGAGTAACATCTTTGGTCGCGGAGGCGACGACCATATAAAGGGCGGCAAACTGGTGGACTATCTGGCCGGTGGCACGGGTGATGATCATATTCAGGGTCAACAGGGTGATGATCATCTCTGGGGTAATGAGGGCGACGATCATCTGATCGGTGGATCGGGTTTTGATACCGCATATTATAGCGGGTTGCGTAGCGAATATATCCTCGAAACCGAGAATGGTGAACTGTTTGTGAGGATCGCTGATACAAATTCTCAAAATGGGGATGACGGCCGGGACAAGCTAAGCAGCATCGAAAGACTGTCCTTTGGTGACGGGGAGACGCTCTCTGTAGCATCGCCAATCATTCTTGATTTGGATGGTGACGGGACCGAGGTCGTCTCGGCACAACATAGTGATGCTCTCTTCGATCTCGATGGCGACGGGATAGGTGACGATACCAGCTGGATCGGGAGCGGTGACGCATTCCTGTTCCTTGACCGTGATAATGATGGAACCGTCAGCGGCGTGGATGAACTGAGTTTTACGGATGATGTGGAATTTGCAAAATCCGATCTCGACGGGCTTCGCAGCTTTGACAGCAATGGTGACGGTATCCTTTCTTCTGCCGACAACCGTTTTGCCGATTTTGGTGCGTGGCAAGATCTCGACACCGACGGAGAAGTGGACGCCGGAGAGATATTTACACTGGCCGAGGCAGGAATTGTCTCGATTGATCTCAACGCAACGCCAACCGACGCCGGCTTTGGCCTGGGCGATGTCGCAATCGTCAATCAGGGCAGTTTCTTGCGTTCTGATGGCAGCTCCGGCGGCTATGTGGATGCCGCGATAACATTCTTTGAGAACGGGGTGCCGGCGCTTCCAAAAATCGCCTTTGATCAGGGCAGCTATGGCCGCAAGTCAAAGAAATACCGTCTCTATTCCCAAAATGGTGAGTTGATGATCGGCGACAAGAAACACGCCACCGAAAGTCTTACCGGTGCGACCATCATGCGTTTCAGCAACCGTACCCTCGGTTTGCTATCACCTGTTGTGCTCGATCTGGATGGTAATGGCGTACAGCTTGTTGATGGTGCCAAAACGCGAGCTTGGTTCGACATGGACGGCAATGGCAATACAGATGATACCGGCTGGATTTCGCGGGGTGATGGTTTCCTTGTCGTTGACCGCAACCATAATGGCATCATCGACAATGGCGCGGAGCTCAGTTTCCTTGCCGAGCGTCCGGGCGCTAAGAGCGATCTGCAAGCGCTGACTGCCTTTGACAGCAACGGGGATGGCATCATTTCTGCGCAAGATGTCCGTTTCAACGAGCTTAAAATCTGGGTGGATCGCAATTCCGATGGGCGGACCGATGCCGGTGAACTGCAAACTCTAGCGGATCATGGCATTGCGTCAGTGAATCTCCTGGGGCAGGCCACCAATGACCGGGTCGAGCTCGGCAAGAATATCATACTTGCCAATTCAACCTTTACCCGCGTTGACGGGAGCACTGGAGCGGTTGGTGATGCGGTGCTTTCGTTCACGCCGTCTGCTGATCCAAGGCCTGTTGGTTGGGACCGGAATGGCCGCCGGTCGACGGAAGCTTATATCGGAAGTACAGATGATTTTGGATTGCGTGTTCCAGTGGAAGGCCGCTTCGCCGAACCCGGTTTTTCACGCTCTGATATCCCGGATATTGCTGCTTTACGGGCGGGTTTGAACAACACGCATGCCAAACTCACGGTACAAGGGTTTTCATTTGACGTGCCCGCGGGCACCAACATATTTGACCATTTTGAAGCGGTGAACGTAAATTTACCTGCGACCGGCAATTCAGCAGGAGCCGGAATTTTGGCAAGATCTGAGTTGGCGTTCGAAGAACCAGTGCCAGCAGTTGCAGGCGCCTTGAGTGCACCGGAGGTTTCGATTGGAAACAATATCGTTGCGGGAATTCCTGACGCGCAGAGCATCGAAGAAACAGTCGCACCGGTTAGCACAGCCGAAAAATCCGTAAAACCTGCGAACGAAAATTCTCCATCAGTAGGTTTTGCACCCGGTATTGCCGCCGGAATGCTCGCTACAGAATATAAAGGCGGACCAGAATCCGTTGACAGCGATGTTTTGAAGATCGCGCTTATGACCCAGGACATGAATAGTTTTGGTGCTTCGAGTTCTGGTGAATCTTCATTGGAAGAGCGACGCGAACTAGCGCCGCTAATATTGTTCGGGGCATAGGGCGGGGCGAGGTTATTGCATATTCGTTCCATTCGCTCCCTTGCATCGACACCGAGAGTGTTCCTAAGGTTTTTTCTGAAGATGATGGCGCGCAGTATCGATTTTGACCAAAGTGGCCAAATGCTATTTTTTGAAAACTGCCAGTAGAGCTGATAAAAAAGGATTGGAACTGGTCCATTTTCCAATAGTTAGCTTATTCACTCAAAGGCTGACAAACCGGCATCCAGTCCGCTTTCAGCCACTAGAGTGTTGTAGAAGAATGTCCGAAACGAGGGCGGTAAAGCCGGCGACCTGCATTTACCGCATCTAGGTCCGCTGTTGCTCCTTTCCAGCCGATAGCGGACAGTCGCAAAACTACCCATTGCTGCCGTTCGCAGACGATTGATTGGCCGGGATCGCCTGAAAGCTGCCTGTCCGTTGTTAGCCAACTAACACAAAAAGTTACGATTCTAGGAAAAAGAGCGAAAACGCTAACACATGTTCTAACACATCGCACTATATAGTGTTATATTATTCATTATTATCAATGATATAGCTATCAAGCATTCCGTCTCATAACCTGAAGGTCGTAGGTTCAAATCCTACTCCCGCAACCAAACAGAATACCCCGCCTTGTGCGGGGTTTTTTGTTTGGTTTTGGTGAGTTTTGCGATTTTGGCCCTGTTCAATCGGAGCGAAGCGGAGGTCATGGGCGAAGCCCATAAATCCTGTTTCTGCGACCAATAACGATTATGCATAAAATGCTTGAAAAGCCTCGCCCCGCCCGGTGAGGCTTTTTTCAGTTTTGGTGGTTTCTCGCAGACCAGTGTTCGTAGCTCTTTTCAAATAAATGCTGTTTGGTTATCTGGGGAACCAGATGCGTTGTTCCCGCGTTATGGATGTAGATATATTTTAGCGGACTATTATTATGACATCTCAGGTTATGATCGTCGAAGACGAATTTCTGATTGCTATGGAATTGGAGCAGATTGTGGGCAATCTGGGATTTGAATGTATCGGCGTTGCCGATGACACCGATTCTGCGCTCAAACTTGTTGCGAAAAAACCGGAAATCGCTCTGGTCGACGTCAACCTCAGCGATGGCCCGACCGGACCGGTAATCGGCGCACGATTGGCACAGGAGTTCGGGGTGAAGGTCGTATTCGTCACCGCCAACCCTCAGCAATTGGGAGACGGCGTCGAAGGAACGCTCGGCGCGGTTACCAAACCCGTCGAGATTGACGTCTTGAAAGACGTCCTGAATTATCTGGTCGAAGTTTCAGACAAGGATGATGATGATGTCGAACCGCCTCCACGGATGAAGCGCTTTAACTGAAGGCAATCAGCCGCCAGCCAAACGTGAGGCTCGCACTTTCATGTCGATTTGCAGTCCGGTCGGCAACCATTGCCGTTCGAGCGTTCCGCCCAGTTGCTGCGTTACGGACATCTCGACAAGTTTTGACCCAAATCCTGAATGGGAAGGCGGCGAGGAGATGGCAGCCCCGCCATTTTCGGACCATTTGAATATCACCATGTCATCTTCTCGTGATATCACCAGATCTACCTGGCCCTTGTCGGCTGCGAGCGCACCATATTTCATCGAATTGGTCGCCAGCTCATGAAAAACCAGCGCGATTGGTGTTGCTGCGCGATCGTTCACCCCGATATCCCCTCCGGAGATGAGGAGCCTTTTCTCCGTAAAAGCCGGGTAGGAAACGAATATTTCGGATAGCAGATGACGAATAGTGACCTCCCCAAGGTCATCCTCTGCTCTGTCGCTGCGCGGACGTACATAATCATGAGCGCGCCCCAGTGCGGCAATCCGGCCCTTCAACGTTTCCGCAGGTTCCCGGAAACTCTCATCCCCGCGGGCGGTCATGCTGATCAAGCCTGAGATTATGGCAAAAATATTCTTGATCCGATGGCTGAGCTCCTGGCTGAGTATCTCGTTGTGGCTGGCAATCTGTTTGGCGTCTTCAATATCGGTGCAGGTACCGATCCACCGCAATATCGTCTGATCGGGTCCGACAATCGGAAGCGCGCGCCCCAGGACCCAGCGATATTGACCCGAACGATGACGCAGCCGATATTCGACCTCATAGGGTTCGCCGGTGGCCAGACTGTGTTTCCACCGCTTCCATGCTTCCGGTTGATCTTCGGGATGAAACATATCAGCCCAGCCCTCGCCGTCGGTGGACCCGGTCGGGACGCCGGTAAATTCATACCAGCGCGCGTTATAATAATCATGGTCCCCGTCCGGCAGCGTCGACCAGACCATCTGGGGCATTGTGTCGGCCAGCGCATGAAAGGCATCGCCGCTGAGTTGCAAGGCGCCTCTTTCCTGCAACTTGGACTCGGTTAACCCCCGGTCGCGAGATTCTTTTAACCTGAAATTTTTGATCTTGCTACGGGTGGGCATGTTTGGCCTTCTCAATATTTTAAAATTCACTTCAGGTGTCGCTGCATTCCGGGAGACAACGAAGAAACGAATCAGTTTATTTCATTTTCGGGAAGTGTAGCCAAAATATTTTAATGGCACGAAGCCTTTTCGTTGTCCTGCAAAAACCATAATTGAACATGAAATTCTCTTATATTCGGGAGAAACGATCCGATGCTGACGCTAGATAGTTCGTATTTGCCACCTTTGTGGTGGGGATAGCCTTTATCCCGTCCGGAATCCCTTAAGAGGCAATGACGCGATAGCCGAAAAGGCAATGCGTGGCAATTTTCGCGCACCACCGGTTGATCGGCCCGGCCGTTCTTTCCCAAAGTGATTGATCATGAGCACCAGCGTTTTTGGTCGATGCCGATTGCCCAACCATCCTGTTTGCGGCATGGATATTTCTACGATCCCGATTGGGACAAACGGCGGGACGATCACGTTTGAACAATATTATGCCCATCTTCAGCTTTCTGAAATCAGGATTGGAAGCGGACCGCAAAGCAGCCCTGGTGACGTTGATCGCGGTCACCGGTGCGTCGACGCGAAACCCCGGTACCCATATGGCCGTTGCAGAAGATGGATCCTTTTCGGGTTCATTTTCCGGCGGTTGCGTAGAGGCTGCTGTGGTCTCCGAGGCACTGGATGTGATCAAAAGCGGCAAACCACGCGAGATCAGATTTGGTGCGGGTTCGCCCTATCTCGATATCCGCTTGCCCTGCGGCGGCAGCATCGACTTGCTGTTCACGCCGATAATCGACGGCGGACCGGTGCTCGATATCTTCAAACGGATCAACCGGCGGCAACCGTTGACGATCACGCTCGATCGCGAAAGCGTCGATATTCGCTGCGAAGCGCAGATATCAGGCAAGGTTTCGGTTGAGCACGCAGCTTCGCAGATTCTGGTCCATCATATTCCGGCTGCCCGGATCATCATATTGGGCCACGGTCCGTCGGTCGAAAGCCTTGCCCGCCTGTCCACCAGCTATGGCATCGATTGCACCGTGCTGTCGCCCGATCCCATCGTGATCGACAATGTCCAAAACCTGGCCGGCTCTGCCGATCTGTTGAAAACACCGGACGCAACTCCGCTGCTCGATCCCGATCCCTGGACCGCCTGCATCTTCTATTTCCATGATCATGACTGGGAAGCCCGTCTGATGAAGCAGGCGCTCTCTTCCTCCGCTTTCTATGTCGGCGCCATGGGCAGCCGCAAAACCCATGCGGCCAGGCAAAAATATCTCGGGGAAATCGGCGTATCGGCAGAGGCGCTCGCGCGGATGGCTGCGCCGATAGGCCTGATCCCGTCGACTCGCGATCCGGCAACGCTGGCCTTGTCGACATTGGCAGAGGTGGTGGAACGCTATCACCGCCAATTTGGTCTGAGGACATAGCCGCGGGACATTGTTCAACACAGGTTCCAGGGAACATTATGAAATATCAAACTTAACCGTTCAACTAAAAGCAGTGTAATTTGATGAACCCCGGTTTAACAAACGGGCGAATTCGCTGAATGATTAGTGAATACAGCGTTCAGAAACTCCGTTCGTCTCTATTTTCCAGTCATCCTGTCCCTGTCTTGGGACCCTAATGCCGTGAGCATTCGTTTATTGCTCACTGGATTAGGAGAAATAAGATGACCGATGTTAATAACCCCGTATGGGACGGCCAGCAGCGTAAAGCTGCTGGCTCCCTTTCGATGATCAGCATTTTGGCGATTTCGGTCGGCATGGCCGCCGCGCCGGCTCGGGCCCAGGACATGACCGCGTCGCCAGCACCGGTGCAGGCAGCCCCCGTCATTTCCGCGCAGCCCGCCCCGGCTGCACAGCCGATGATGACAGCCCCTGTCGCCACTGCCCAGCCGGCTACCGCAGCCGAACCAGCACCGACCGTCAGCCAGACCCGCGCCGACGATCTGGCGAGCGAGGGCGGTTTCGATGCCGCTACCGCTGCACCCGAAGCGCTGGCACAGATCGAGCGCGAGCAGCAGGCCCGCAAGGATGCGGCGGCAAAATCCGCGGCAGCGCAATCCGTGGCGGCGGCCAAACCGGCTCCCGCCCGCACGACCAGCGCACCGGTGGCCGATAGCGCAATGCAGCCCGCCCCCGCTTTCGATGCCGATGGTTCAGCGGCCCTTGCCGAAGACTCAGCTGACTCGGTCGCGGTCATTCCGATGATCGCACCGGTGGCGGAATCCACCGCCGCACCCGCAGCCACGTCCGTTGATGGCGAAACCGACTGGAGCCTACTCGCCGTACTGGCAGCGATGCTCGGCGTTGGCGGTGCCGGTGCCTATGCAGCCACCCGTCGGCGCAGGAACAAGACCCGGCAGGTCGCTGCGCTGAATGCGGCAATCATGCCCGAACTGCGCCGCGACCCGGCCGAGGCAGATATCCGCCCAACTGTGGATGCGGCGCCAACGGAAGAGGAACGGGCGACTGCCAAGGCGGATCTCGCCGAATTTGTCGCGAGCCTGCCTGTCTTCGAGACCCCGCCAGCCCGGGCCGACCGCAATGTAGAACTCGGCCAACGCCGGGTGGCTGCAGCGCCAAGACCCTATCTGGACGAGACAGACCTGTCCCGACCCGAAGGATATTTTACGGCCCATGTCGACGCGATGCCGACGCCGCAAAACCCCTTCCTGACCCGCCGCAACCGCGTCAAGCGCGCCCGGTTCCTGGAAAAAAAGCTTGCCGGAGCGAAAGCGTCCATAGGCAAGCGGATCACAAGGATGGCCGGCACCATGCACGTGGCACGTCCATTGGAAGCTGCTTTGCACTAGGCCTGTTGCGGATAGCCGATAGGAGAGGGTGGCCCGTTGTTTCGGGTCACCCTTTTTCTTTTTTTCTTTGGAGCTGTCTCTGAATTCGTGCGGGCGTCAAGTTCCTTGCAAAGCAGCGATTCTTGACATGTACGCCTATTTGACGTACATGAAGGACGAACAAGAAAAACACAGGAGGCTTTGTTGGGCTTCAAGGATAACACGGGTGTCATTGACGAGCTTAGCTCTGCGCGCATGAGCTTTCGCACCAAGCCGCGCATCAAGGACGCAATCAGGCACGCTGCGGCGCTTGCAGGCGTGGATGATTCCACCTTTACAATGAGCGCGGCCTATCAATCCGCTTTAAGAACTATAGCGGCCCACGAGCGCACACAACTGCAATCCGTGGATCATGCCGCCTTTTTTGAAGCGCTGGATAATCCTCCTGCGCCGACCGATGCCCTGCGCGCCGCGGCCAAGCAACATCGCAGCAGAGTGTCTTCCCGTTGACAGCGGACATCAATGCGCCACGAAATATAATAGAGCCGTTCGATCCCAAAAAACATGATCGAGCGGCTTTTTCCTGCGGGGTACAGCAGGTCGACAATTATTTCAAAAAGACCGCCAACAAACTCCATAAAGCCGGAAATATCCGCCTCTATGTGATGAGCACTCCCGAGCACGCTATCATAGGATTCTACGCGATCAATGCCCACGCCGTGGACTATGCGGATCTGCCAAAAAAATATGCCCGCACCAGACCGGGCCATGGCAGCATCCCCGCCGCCTATATTTCGATGATTGGCCGGGATGAAAAATTCAAAGGCGGTGGCTTTGGCGGTGACCTGCTGATTGACGCATTGGTAAAGATTGCGCAGGCTGCCGATCGTCTCGGGATCGCGATTGTGATGCTCGATGTTCTCGATTGCGGTGATCCCGAGCGCACCGAGAGACGAAAAGCCCTGTATGAAAGCTATGGCTTTCGAGCGCTGGCAGCGGAGCCGCTGCGGATGTTTTTGCCGATGGGGACGGTGCGGATGCTGGTTGATGAGGAGCTGGAATAGTGCGGCTTAACATAATTCGGTCACAGTTCACCGACCGCTCTAAGTTGTTGTATTCTATTAGTTCCTACATGTTTGCTCATTCAGGGCAAGTTTAAGCAATATTAGATAACCGAGTGACGTAAGTAAATTAGCCAACCATCGAGCGGTAAGGAATTTCAGGGAATTGTGCACAGTTTATGCACACAAAATAGCAAATATAATAGCTCTAAGAGCATAAGTTAAAAAATATATTATAAAACAACGAGATATGCGACTATTGTTTATGTCTACCCTTATCACTAAATGGATTTCTGAATAAATGCGCTTGACCGAAGCTGGTGTTCATACTATGTTCTGTCCGCTAAAATATAAGGTAGAGGATATGAATGATAATCAAACTGGCTTGTTGAGAGCTATTCTGGCGACGGTTGCTCGACAGACATTTCCGCCAATGGAGATAGTGTCTATTGTCGCACCACAGAAAAATTCGATTAAGTGGCTGAAAGCTTACAATCTGTGCGACGGCACTTTGACACAGACAGAAATTGCCAAAGCGGGGCAAGTTGATGCTGGCGATTTGAGTAAAAAGATTAAAAGGTGGATTGACGCCGGAATATTGATCCGCCTTGCTGATGGAAATTCTGAACGTCCTATCCATGTTTATCCATTGGCGGATGATATCTTAAAGGGAGCTGGGAAATGACTGAAGAGATGATTGAACGGCTAGATATACTGATCAGGTTGCAGGCCCAATCAATGACTATGAATCTAGAAGGACAAAAAGCTAAGGGATTGTTTTTATACAAGGCTGGTCTTCAACCAAAGCTGATCGCCGATATTGTCGGGACATCACCGAACTCAGTTAGTGTCATGCTCTCCAACGCAAGGAAAAAAGGAGAAATTGAATGAGTGTTTCTGATACCAGTGAAAACAACGAGAAGTTGCTTTCTGACATTAAAATGCTGATCATTCTTCAACTTCTCAATGACAATACACCGCAGTCGCATATTGCGACGATGTTAGGAATCAGTGAAGCAACTATGAGTAGAATGTTGCCAAAAGGATTTACTGCGACCATCCGAAAGGATCGAAACTATGGATGAAGAACTACTAAGAAAAATTTCTGATGATCTTGATGCGATAAAAAGGCTTATGATATTTAACCTTTTGAACGATGGTATTTCTCAAGCAAAAGTTGCAGAATCCATTGGTACTAGCCAAGCATCGATAAGCCGGATGTTTAAACGAAGCTCCGAGAAAGAATAAGCAGAGGTGTCAAGAACCCACTCTGTCCATGATGTAATCTCCAATAAGCCGGAGACCTTGGAGCATCACGGGGAATTTATTGCCAAATCAAAAGTCAAGCAGGGCGTTTTTATAGAAATATACAGAGGTAAAAGAAGTCCGAAAACTGCAAACGAAATTGTGGAGAAAACCGGATTCCGTCAAACCGCTGTGTTAGATGCCGGGCGCTCGCTTGTGGGGGCAAATATGGCCACGCAGGAGGAAGTAAAGCAAGGTAATAGAAAGGTTATTGCATTTGGTAAAACTGCATTCTGTAGAGATTATAGAAATAAAATTCTTGGCTTGGCAAGGGATCCTGCAAAACTAAAAAAGATACCCACGAAACGGAAGGTAGCTACGAGTATTGAGATGCCGTCTGTTAGGATCGAGGTTCCCCAAGCTTCCTTTGATATCACTCAGATCACCATCGACGAAATTGACTCATTCAAACTCGTCGAAGACGTTAAGTTCGACTCGTTCAAACTAGAGAGCTTATCTGAAACAGAATTCAAGGAAGGAGTGCAAAAAATTATAGGGGAGCACGCCACGTTCAAAGACTGGGGCGGAGAGAAGAGTGACTTGATGACTACTCGGCTGTTACTAAACGGCAAAAGAACGACGTGTGCTTTTGCCTTCAAGGGACCTGGACTGAAGGCCAAGCTAGTGCCAGGGAAAATGGGAAAAAACGGGGATCAATGTCAACGTCTGTTTAGTGAACCGGCGGATATTTTCGTTGTTCATCATTGGAGAGAGATTGACCCTTCAGTTTTGGAGTTGATGAAAGTCTTCGCCATTGCAAAGTCGACGACAGAAATGCGACCTGTAAAATATTGTGTCATTGACGGTCAGGATTCTGGGCGATTAGTAAAGGCCTATCCTGCCGCTTTCCAAAAGTGAATTCCAGCGACTGTCTCAACAATCCCCAAGTCCACCACCCGAAAACCCCTTTCCTACACCAACCCCAATCACCTATTCTCCCACCGGTCCCTTGACACGCTCGGGCCAGGCTCTTTGACAATCTGGATATGATCAAGGCTCAGCCGCCCGCCCGACTATACAAGCGGGCCACATTGCAGTCCGGGTTGAAAGGTCACACTAGGCGCCATGCCGGCATCCAACAAAGGCAGTAAATCCGCGGCTTTGGGGCAAAGGTCACAGAAAATAAAACTTTGCGTTGGTGTAAAGCTCTCGGCGAACCAATATATTGATCAGGCTCGCACAACGCCACAAAGGCACAAAGACACGAAGCCTTTAAAATACCGCCCAAACGCTTCGCGGCTTCGTGGCTTCGCGCGAGTCCAATACACGCCCCGATCACGCGGACCGCTACAATATTCCCTCAGCTCCCAAAACAGCCTGTCCTACACCCGACCCGATAACCTAAACTGCCCCCATGACAGCGACTCACGCGCCCCGTTTATTTCCGGTAATCCAGCGGCGGATCGCGGTCGCCGAGCAGCGATTTATACTGATAATCCGGCCCCCGCGCCTTGTCGAATTCGGCCTTGGCCTCAGCGCGCAGCTGCGGGTTGGTGTAAAGCTCGATCGCCGCAAGGGTCAGCGTCTTGGCTGCGACCTGGACGCCCTTGAAGCCGATCGACATGCCGCTCGCCGCCGAGGATTGCCAGCTGTGCGCCGAGGTGCCGGGCACCCAGGTGGCGGTGCGCAGGCCGACGGTCGGCGTGGCGTAGGAAACATCGCCGACATCGGTCGAGCCATAGCCAAGTGTCAAATCATAGGGCTGGATTTCCGCCTGACTGCCCAGCTTGAGGCGGGGCTTGTCAAAGCTCGCGTAAATGGTCTCGGCAAATTTCTGCTCTTCCGGCGTATAGCTGATGCCGCCGACCTGGCGCAATTTGGCGTCCATCATCTTCGCCAGCGCCTCGTTGACCAGCAGCGGGTTGTTGCCGTGGATGACCTCCCAGTCAACACTGGTGCCCGTGCCCATCGCTGCGCCGCGCGCCGCATCCTCGACCCGCGCCCAGATCGCATCCACGCCGTCGGGATCGGGGTGACGGACATAATAGAAGACTTCGGCAAAATCGGGCACGACATTCGGGGCAACGCCACCTTCGGTGATGACATAGTGAATCCGGCTGTCCTGTGGGACATGCTCGCGCATCATGTTGACCATCATGTTGAAGGATTCGACGCCGTCGAGTGCCGAGCGCGCCTTTTCCGGAGCGCCGGCGGCGTGGGCGGAGGTGCCGCGGAAGCGGAATTTGGCCGAGCGGTTGGCAAGGGTGGTACGGGCGGCGGCCGAATTCTCGTCATCGGCGTGCCAGTGCAGCGCGAAATCAACATCGTCGAACAGGCCGGCGCGGACCATATAGACCTTGCCGCTGCCGCCTTCTTCGGCCGGCGTACCATAGAGCCGTACCCGGCCCGGCGTGCCAGACTGCTTCAGCCATTTGCTCACCGCAATCGCCGCCTCGACCGATCCGGCGCCAAAAAGATTGTGGCCGCAGGCATGGGCCGCACCCTTGCCGGCAACCGGGGTGCGGGTGGCGACGGCATCCTGGTTGATGCCGGGCAGCGCGTCATATTCTGCCAGGATCGCGATCACCGGTCCGCCGCTGCCATATTCGGCGACAAAGGCGGTCGGAATCTCGGCCACGCCGGAGGCGATTGTGAAGCCGTTGGCCTTGAGCGACTGCTTCAGCAGATCGCTGGATTTCTGTTCCTGGTAGCCGACCTCGGCCCATTCCCACAATTGCCGCGCTGTTTTCGCCGATTCGTCGGCCCGGGCATCGATCAGGGTCGATATTTTGGACATCACGTCGGTTTGCTGGGCCTGGGCGGCAGCAGGAAGAGTGGCCAGGGCAAAAATCAGGGCATAGCGCATATTGTAATCCTCATATCGGTCGCAAATCCGGTCAACGATGGCACAACATGGGGCGCGCCGGCAACCACTCTTCTGAGCATGCATTTGCAGCCGGAATTGGGGTGATTGCAAAAATGCAACTCGCAGGTGCAACATTTCACATTGCAACTTATTACGATTGCTGTTTAACCTAGCGATTAAATTGAAACGGTTTGGAGTAAAACCATGCGTAAACTATCCTCCCTGATCCTTGCGGCCACCGCATTGACCCTCACCGCTCCTGCAGCAAACGCTGCGGACGCAGAACGCAACGACCGGCTGTTTGATGCCAATGGTGCCCGTGTGGCAAAAGTGAACCGGGTAACCGAAACCGGCGACTTGCTGGTCATCTACAAAGGCAAGGTACGCCGGATTGAAGCGTCGACGCTTTCGAACAGCGACGGCAAGCTGACGACCACCTTGACCAAAGCGGAAATCCGCCGTCTGGATTGACCACTAGCGTCTGTCAATCGCGGTGATGAAACACGATCGATGATGCCATAAAAGCCGGTGCTTCCCCTCAAGCGCCGGCTTTTTTGTTATGTTCCGCCTTGATCAGGTCCTCCGGCCGGTTGATGTTGAGAAACAGGTTCGCGTCGGCCCAGATCACCGCTTCTGCGCCGGATTGCTCGGCCAGCCAGTGCAGGGAAGGTGCCTTCTCGCCGTCATGATGGGCAGCGCGAATGCGGTTGACGACATCGCAACGCCAGTATGCGAAGGTCGGATGGATGCGTCGAGGATCCCGCGCCACGGCACAGCCGCCGCTTGCCGAGAGCCGTTCAATCAGGTCGATGGGGGCATAAGGCGCATCAACCGGAACCGTTACAAATCCGGATATATCCGGCTGGGTCTCCTGCAACGTCGCAGCCACCGAGAAGATACCGCCGACCGGTCCGCCGGGGAAATCAGGATCATCGCTGATGATGTCCAGCCCCGTGCCGTAGTCATCGGAAGCAGACAGGAACAACCGATCAGCTTTCCCGGCAAACCTGCCGATCAGAATATCGACCAGCCTGTCTCCCCCGAACTGGATGACCGCTTTGTCCGTTCCCATTCGGGTAGACCGCCCGCCGGCGAGTATCACCAGGCAGGCCGGTGACTTGTTGATCATGTGAGAGGTCCCCGCTGAAGCATGCGGCTTCAGTCTGGCCTCAGCTGCCCAGTCTGTCCAGTCTGTCCAGCAAATCCCCGATCAAATCGGTTGGCGTCGCGTCATTCGGCTGTTCTTCTTCTGCCGATTGAAGGAGTTCGGCCTTGAGTCTCCGGTCAAGAAGAGATTGATTGGGCATCCGACTCCGAGTCTCCGCACTGGCCGACGCCCATTGCCGACCGGACTGCCTGGCCGGACGCGCGGGATAGATGAAGCCATTGACCGGAAACGCGATGGTCCCAAGCTTGCTGATCGGTGCATACCAGATCCGGACCAGGCTCCAGTCATTACCTGGTGACACGTCTCTAGCCGCAACCCGACGTTCGATCTGGCCGCGTCGGCCATTGATCGGTGACCAGTTGGCGTGGCTGATCAAAATGTTGCGGTCGTCCAGTATCTCGCGAACCACCGCGACATGGCCCAGCTGCATCGAGCCGTGGCCAGGCAGTGACAAGACTGCGCCTTCTACCGGTCGTGCACCGCGTTGGTAGACACCGGCAGCCTGATCCCACCAACTATGGGCATCGCCGTAAATCTGTATGCCGCTCAGTTCTCTGGCAAAGGGAACGCATTGCAGATAGTCATTGGCCTTGGCCGGAGTGGGCATCAATATGGCCTGCAATACCAACAGGATCGGAATGATCGCATTCCGAAGCAAAGCAGCAGATTGTTTCAGAGCCGTTGCGTTCATCTGGCGAGGCATAAACGTCCGCGCCCAAACCAAAGCTAAGGAGTAACGTGAATCACCTGTAAACCATATTGCATCCGGACCGCTGTTTACCGCTCCCTTATGGTTCCGTCCGACACCTCAAAATGCAGAGCGCTATCGGGAATATCTTTGAACAGATCGGGTTCGGTGCCGGTAAGCCAGACTTGACCGCCTCGGTCTGCCAGCTTGTCGAAAAGCGCTGCGCGGCGCTGCGGATCGAGATGGGCGGCGACTTCATCAAGCAGCAGAATGGGCCGGCTCTTGCGTCGTTCGGCAATCAAATCCGCATGCGCCAGAATGATGGAAAACAGCAACGCTTTCTGTTCGCCGGTTGAACATTTTGCGGCCGGTTGCTGTTTTGCGGAATGAATGATGTTGAGGTCGGCGCGATGCGGACCTTGCAAAGTTCGGCCCGCGGCACGATCCGCAGATCGCCCTTGCAGAAGCATCTGATGGAGTTGATGCTCGGTTTGCAGGTCGCCATCCGCGATTTGCAATGCCGGTGTCGCAAAAATCCTGTGGTCTGATTGATCCAGGAGCAGGTTCAATGCCAAGATCATCCGGTGCCGGGCTTCCGCAACCGAGGAACCATATTGTGCCAGTTGCACCTCCAGTCCCTCAAGCCAGTGTTTGTCGGCCAGATGGCCATCGGCGAGAAGCCGATTGCGTTCGCGCCGTGCCGCTTCGTAACGCGAACAATTTCGGGCATGTGCAGGTTCCAGCGCCAATACGAGCCGGTCGAGAAAATTGCGTCGCCCCGCGGCCCCCTCCATGAACAACCGGTCCATCGCCGGAGTCAGCCATAATATCGAAAGCCACTCGGCCAGATCATTGGTCGGGGCGGCGGCTTCGTTGATCCGCGTCTTGCGGCGATCCGGTGCCTGCGCGTCGGTGCCGGTTCCGATCTGGACATCGCCCAGTTGCGCGGCGACAGCGAAGTCGCCCCGGCCATCCTGATTGGCAATGTCGCGCAGCGCAGCGCGCCGCAGCCCGCGTCCCGGCGCGAGCAAAGACAGGGCCTCCAGAATATTCGTTTTTCCGGCACCATTCTCACCGCTGAAAACCATGAAGCCGGGCGCCGCCTCAAGCCGCAACTGCGGATAGTTGCGAAAGTTGTGCAGAGTGAGCTGGGACAGGTTCATGGCAGGGCTTCTGCACTAGCTTTCGCCGCGTTCAAATAGAAGCAAATTCGGACCAGTCGGGCGAGCTGTTCATTTTCAGTTCATAAAATGCCAAAAATTAGGAAAAATCACTAAATATCAGTATTTAGGTATTGGAAGGTTGATGGCCTATGTCTGTAACCCGTTGAAAAACATCAGTATGTATAAGTTGGCACAGCCTGTGCAAAGTATGGGATATCTTCGCAATGGTGCGAAACACAGTTTCAAATCGAAAGGATATCACCATGTTCACCAATGTTTCCAATCACCTCGCAGCGGCCGTCGCCGCCTTGTTCTCCGCAGCTCTTTTCGTTGGTGCCAGCGTTGGCCCAGCCGTGGGTAACGCCGCAGCAATCATCGCCTGAACCATACTCGAACAACATAAGGAAAAATCATGTCACACAGCATTCAAAATTCGTTTCTAGCTGCTTTTGGCGCAGTGTTAACGGCGACCCTGTTTATCGGTGCCAGCATTGTCCCAGCTTTCACTAACGCATCCGCCTTGGTGATCTGATGACCAACAGAGATAAAAGCACAGAATCCCGGCCGAGCAGTTGGCCGGAGCCCATCTCGACAAACAAGAGAAAGAACCGTCCGATGAAAAACAAACTGAAGCTCGACAAGGCCAATGGCAAGCTCATGGGCGTCTGCTCCGGTCTCGCAAACTGGAGCGGCATGGATGTAAACCTGCTGCGGATCGTTTTTGTTCTGGCCACTATTTTCGGTTTCGGCTCCGCTATCATCATTTATCTCGCGATTGGACTGATCGTCGATTGAATCCGAACTCTGTTCACTACTGCATGATATAACATACGGATAATATTGTATAAGTACTGTGGACCGTACCGGTGATTCCGTGTATTTGAAGAATATAAATTCGCGTAGTCATCGTCGGAGTTCAGATGTCCGCAGGTCATCATCACAACCACGGGCACATTTCCCACAGCCATCACGACCGCAATGGTCCGCACGGCCATATCCCCAGGAATTTCACGCGAGCCTTCGCGCTGGGCATAGCACTTAACACGATCTACATCATCGTTGAGGTTGTCTTCGGCCTGCTGTCAGGATCGATGGCGTTGCTCGCTGATGCGGGCCATAATCTGTCCGATGTTTTGGGGCTGGCCGTTGCCTGGGCTGGCGCTGAACTTTCCAAACGTCCGCCAAGCAAACGGTTTACATATGGTTTCGGCGGATCGTCCATCCTTGCCGCTCTGCTGAACGGGCTTTTTTTGCTCGTCGCCTGTGGTGCGATTGCCTGGGAAGCAATCGGGCGTTTCAGTGCACCCAGTGCGGTCGCGTCGACCACCGTCATCACGGTTGCTTCCATCGGAATTGCGATCAACTTCGGAACGGCGATGCTTTTTCTTCGCGGTCAAAAGGATGACATCAACATTCGCGGAGCCTTTCTGCATATGATGGCGGATGCCGGTGTGTCGGCGGGGGTGGTAGTGGGCGGAATAGTCATCTATTTTACCGGTTTAAACTGGATTGATCCGTTGCTCAGCCTGTTCATCGTGGGCCTCATATTCTGGAGTACATGGGGACTGTTGTCCGAAGCAGTGCGGATGTCGCTGGCCGGCGTACCCAGTGATATTGATGTTGAAGACGTGCTTGAGTATCTGGTGGCATTGCCCGGTGTCGAAGCCGTTCATGACCTTCATATCTGGCCGATGAGCACGAGCGAGACCGCGATGACAGCCCATCTGGTTTTACCAGACGGCCATCCGGGGAAGGGCTTCCTGGCCGAAGTGCAAAAACAGATGAAAGCGCAATTTTCCATTCATCATATTACCATTCAGGTTGAGCTTGAGGACGAGGAAGCAGATTTGTGCCAGATCGATTGCGGCGGAAAGGGCTGAAAAGGCCTTCGAAAACCGCTGAATTTCTACTGGTGGACCAAGAAATCCTTTTTCCCGTTAACGATTGTATAAGCATGTCTTGTTAATCTCGATATATGGGCAGCCGGTTACCTGCCCATGAAGATGAACGCACCAGATAGGGATGCATTAATAACAGGAAGCCGGGGACCGTGAACAGCAAGTTGGACCATCGAGCATTGAACCAGGCATTTAAACGCGGCGATCCTCGCGTCTCTTTGCGGACCGATGTGGAAATAATTGCTGTCGTCCGCGAACCAGGACTGGGAAGCGTTGAAGCGATGATCTTGGACCTGTCGATCACCGGCTTCCGAATGCGTTGTTTGACACGTCTGACCGGCGAAAAAGCAATTTTCCTGAAACTGCCATCCTTCGCTGCGCTGGAGTGCAAAATTTGTTGGCATGATGGCGACTTTTATGGTTGTGAATTTTTGCAATCACTCCATCCGGCCGTCTACAATCATATCATCGCCAAATATCCTTCCTTGAAGATGACAGACCAGTAAGCCATTTAGCGACTTCCGGTTGGCCCGCGAGGTGGAACGGACCTGATGCGAAAAGCTACTGTCAGAACATGTTACCGATCAACATTTCTACCGGTTAAACTGATACTGTTTTGATTGGCACCGCCGGCTTCCAGTTTCGCTGAGTCCATCAATGCCGCGGACGAGACGGATTCAAAATGGACCAGTCAGCGCATCTGACGCGGTTCTTTCGAATGTCCGGGATCCTGTTGTGCGAATGTTCCATATCAAGGGCGTTTGATAATTGCACCAACGGACATCTTTCGTTGCGCGGTCCAAAAATAGACTTATGGTTTCGACATAATCGCGGAATCTGATCCCGCGAGCGGGAGGATGCGTGCACGACGAGATTAAACCGAACTGGTTGTCGGAAATTGTCCGCCGCTTTTCCGTATTCATGTATACGATCAACGGATGGACCGCGATTCAGGAAAATCCTCCACCCAGAAAAGCTGTCATCATCGCCGCCCCGCACACCAGCAACTGGGATTTTCTCTATTTTTTCGGGCTGACCAACAAGTTGGAGATAAGCTCCTACTGGATCGGCAAGGACTCTTTGTTCAAATGGCCATGGGGCGGCATGATGCGGCGTATGGGCGGTATGCCGGTGGATCGCTCAAAATCCAACAATATGGTCGATGCGATGGTCAGGGAGTTTGATCGGCGTGATGATTTTATTTTAACGATCCCCCCTGAGGGTACGCGCGGCAGTGTCAAGCAGTGGCGGACAGGATTCTATTATATCGCGCTGAAGGCCAAGGTTCCGCTGATCATAGGCTTGATGGATTATGCCAAAAAAACGGGGGGACTCGGACCATCCTTCATGCCGTCGGGCGACTATAAGGCCGACATGAAAAAGCTCAGCGACTTTTACCACAGCGTGACACCAAAATTTCCGGACAAGGCCATGCGCGATATTGTCTCTACCGACCCGGGAAAAGCCAGCGAGCCACAACGAGAAGGAGAGTCCCCTTGAACCTGCTAGCAGCCCTTGGCCTGAACTTTGGATTTCTGGTCGCGATCATGATCATATTGTGGTTGATATCGATACGGATTCGGGACGTGTCCTTCATCGATGCTTTCTGGGCTTATGGTATGGCAATCATGGCGAGCACGTCTTTCATCCAGAACGAAAATCCCGGCGTCCTGGCCTACACAATCTGGGCGCTGACAGCGCTTTGGGGCATCAGGCTTGGAACGCATCTGTTCCTGCGCTGGCGCAAGGAAGGCGTCGACCCCCGCTACAAAAAGATACTCGGCCATGCGATGGACAAACAGGGGATGAGCTTCGCCAAGGCGGCGCTCCTGAAGGCATGGGCAATGCAGATCCCGCTGCTGTTCATGGTCTGCCTGCCTGCCCAGCTGGGTATTTTGCTAGCCGGTGCCGAAAAACCCGGTCCTGTCGCCATCATCGGCGCGGTTCTCGCCCTGATCGGTATTGGCTTCGAGACTATCGGCGATATGCAACTCAAGGCGTTCCGGAGCAAGCCCGAGAATCAGGGCAAGGTGCTGGATACCGGTTTGTGGAAATACACGCGGCATCCCAATTATTTCGGGGATTTTTGTGCCTGGTGGGGAATCTGGCTGGTGGCTGCGCAGGTCGGCTGGCCGGTGTGGGTTGCGGTGGTCGGGCCGTTGTTCCTGAGCTTCACCTTGATGAAGTGGAGTGGCGCTCCGCTGCTCGAGAAAAGCCTGAAGAAGAACCGTCCCGATTATGTCGACTATATCAAGCGGACGTCCGGATTTTTTCCGATGCCGCCGAAGAAAGGTTGAAGATCAGGCCGCTTTTTTGAGCAGCTTGTTCTCGATAATATTGGCGAAAACCTCGGGTTCCTGAGCACCCGGAACCATGAACTTCTTGTTAAAGATGAATGCAGGAACGCCGGTGATGAACCGGTCCTGCCATTCCGATTCCGTCGCTCTCACCTCGCCAGCGTATAAATCTGTGCTGAGGAGATCACGCGCACGTTTTTCATCCAGTCCAACAGATGACGCGACGGCCACCAGGGTTTCGTGGTCGCTGACATCTTTGCCGTCGGTGAAATGCGCTTTGAATAGCGCCAGTTTGAGAGCGGTTTGCTTGCCGGTCTGGACGGCCCAGTGGAGCAGGCGGTGTGCATCAAACGTGTTCACCATCCGCATGTTCTCACTAGAGTTGAATTCAAAATCCAGCTCGCTGCCAGCCTGACGCAGGCGCTCCCTGGTTGATTTGCTCTGTTCAGGCGTGGCGCCATATTTCTGCGCCATATGTTCGGCAATGTCCTGTCCTTCCGGCGGCATGGCAGGGTTGAGTTCAAAGGCATGCCAAGTCAGCTCGAAATTTGCCTTTCCTTCGAATTGCAGCATTGCCTTTTCAAGCTTTTTATATCCGATGATGCACCATGGGCAGACGACATCGGAGACTATGTCCACGGTGATAACAGGCATATCGGACATGGCTTTTTCCTCGGTTTGTATCAGGCTTTCTCAAGCGTACATTGCAGGGGATGCTCGTTTTTGCGGGCAAAATCCATTACCTGAGTGACTTTGGTTTCGGCAACCTCGTAACTGAAGGTACCGCAGACCCCGACGCCCTTCTGGTGCACGTGGAGCATGACTCGCGTTGCTTCGTCGATATCCATGTTGAAGAATCTTTTCAGAACGAGAACAACAAACTCCATCGGTGTATAATCATCGTTGAGAATAAGAACCTTATAGGGGTTTGGCTTCTTGGTCTTGGCCCGGGTCTTGGTCGCGACACCGAGATCGATATTTTCGTCGTCGCCAGACCCCTTGTCCGCGTCGTCGCCCAGAATCGGTTGCTCAGTGACGCGACTCTGCCGGTCAGGTTTCTTAATCGGAAAAGGAATCTGCTCGTTCATCATTAGCCTCAGGATATGGTATTTTTACCCCCGAGGGCAAGTGGCGGATTAATAGTTTTGCCAGCTTTTTTGGTTGCCGGTGTCGATAAAGCGCAAAGCAAAAGGGCTGCTCCAGCGGAACAGCCCTTTATAAATCAGTTGAAAAAGCGGCTTAGGCGGCTTTTTTCAGTTCCTTGCGGATTTCGCTGACACGGTCAGCAATCGGCTGATAGGCCTTGCCAGCGAGCTTTACGACTGCATCGGCATTGTTCGAGGTCTGATCCATCATCCGGTCCAGGCCGCTGCGCACATAGTCAGCTTGCTTTTCAAACATGTCCTTGGGCGTCGCGACGCTGAACAGGCCTTGCAGTGCACGGCTGGCTTCAACGAGATTCTCGCGCGTGTATTTCATGTTTGTCTTGCCGATTTCCTGAGCGCCTTTTGCAGCAATTTTGCCGGTTTCGATCAGGGTTTCGATATTTTCGCGGTTAAATTCAACAGCATTCTTCGACAGTGCAACGGCACGGTCAGCGGCTCCCTTGGCACGTGCTTGCGCATCGGCGGTCAGGTTTTCGAAACGCGATCCGAGCTTGTCAGCAGTTTTCTTCGCGGTGTTGGCGGCCTTGGTGTTGGCAGCTTTGGTGTTTTTCGCAACGCGCTTGGTTGCTGTGGTTTTCGTAGTAGCCATTTTTTTGGTTCCTTTGGTCTTTTTGGTCGATGTGGTTTTGGCAACTGGCTTCGCAGCGACTTTGCGCTTCGTTGTAGCCTTTTTTGTTGCCGGTTTCGATGCTGCGGCTTTTTGGACAGCAGGCTTGGCTGCTGTTGCCGGTTTAGCAGCAGGAGCCACCGGCTTTGTGGTTTCGGTTTTCTCGGCAACCGCTGCCTTTGCAGCCGGTTTGTCGGAAACAACCGTCGCGGAAGCTGCCGCAGAATAAGCAGCGTCAGCAGAAAGCGAGCCGTTTTCCTTTGCTGCCGGAGCAGCAGATGTTTCGTTTTTCATATCAGTCATCGGTTGTCTCACTTCTTTGTTGCAGTGCACAAATAGTAGATAGGGGGAGCGATGTCAAGAAAAATGGTGCACTGCACAATAAGTCAGAAACGAAAGTATAAAATCCATTGTTTCAAAGCGGTAATCCGATATGCGTTCGCTATGATCGATTAGGCTGGCAAGATTTTTTACGTCTATTCTGCCGCGCAGGCTGTCGTTTTCGCACCAAAGTCGCGTTGTCGGACTGCCCGGCAATATTTTTACAGCGCCAAGACGCCCGTTGCTCCGCCTCCACCATACCGCATTTGGTGTAATGGGCCAGATTTCAGTGGTTCGATCCGAGATCTGCTGTAACAGAACCATTATGATGACCGAATATTCCCTATGCCCGTTCTGAGATCGATTGCCACGGCGGTTCCCGATCACCGGATCACGCAAGCGGACGTGCTCGCCGTGCTGGCGAAAGCCCGGGGGTCGGCGCTGCCCGCCCGACTGGAGCAGATTCTCGGCAATAGCGGGATCGAGCAGCGTTATCTTGCCTGCGAACCGGACTATTATCTGCAGCCGCGCAGCTGGACAGGGCGGGCGGCGATTTATGATCAGGTCGGCAGCCGGCTGGCGCGCAAGGCGGGCGGGGATGCGCTCGCCAAGGCGGCGCTTGCGCCCTCGGACATTGACGCCATTGTGCTGATCTCGACCACCGGGACGATGACGCCCTCGCTGCCCAGCCGGATGATCGAGGCGATGGGGTTCGACCAGTCCACCCAGACCATCCCGGTGTTCGGCTATGGCTGCGCCGGCAGCGTGCTCGGACTCCGGCTGGCCAATGATCTTGCGGCGGCGGAAGGGGGCCGGAATGTCCTGATGATTGCGCTGGAACTGTGCAGCCTGTCCTATGACTATAGCCAGTTCGACAAGAAGAACATGATCGCCACCGCGCTGTTCGCGGATGGTTGTGCCGCCGCGGTGATCAGCGGCAGGACCGGACCAGACAGTGCCCCGCGTTTCCGGGCCTTTGACCAGAAGACCTGGCCCGACACCCGCGACATGATGGGCTGGGATATCGGCACCACCGGCTTTGATCTCGTGCTGGCGCGGGATATCCCGACCTTTGTGACCAGGGATTTCGCGTCCTTTTGCGATGCGTTTCTCGAGGCGCAAGGCCTCGCCAAATCCGACCTGTCCGAACCCGCCTGCCATCCCGGCGGGGGCAGGGTGGTGGAAGCATTGGAAGCATATTTCGCCTCGGAGCCTGCCGGCATCCCCGCAACCCGCAATATCCTGCGCGATCATGGCAACATGTCGTCGCCGACGGTCCTGTTCGTGCTCGAACAGCTGCTCGCGCAACGGCCCGAAAAGCCGATCCTGCTCACCGCTCTCGGCCCCGGCTTCACCGCGGCGCTCGGTATCCTCGATCCGCAGGGCGCGGCATGACCGACCACATCGGTGCCATTTTCACGACCGGCCCGACCATGGTGACCTGGCTGCTGGTCTATATCGTGGCCCAGCGGCTCGGCGAACTGGTTCACGCCAGTCGCAACACCAGGCGGCTGCTGAGCGAGGGCGGGCGCGAGCATGGCGCCGATCATTATCCCTATTTCATCTTTCTTCACAGCGCCTGGATCGCGATCATCGCCCTGCTGGTCGACCCGCAGCATGATATCCATCCGGCGATGCTCGCCCTGTTCGTCGCGACGCAGCTGCTGCGCATCTGGACGCTGGCCAGCATCGGCCGCTGGTGGACCACGCGAATCATCTCGGCACCGCATTTCGACCGGGTCAGGCGCGGGCCGTATAAATATGTCAGCCACCCCAATTATCTCGTCGTCGTGCTGGAGATCGCAATCGTCCCGCTGATGCTCGGCCTGCCGTGGGTGGCCCTGGTCTTCTCGATCCTCAACGCGGTGCTGCTGCGCCACCGGATCGGCGTCGAAAATCAGGTGCTGGGCGAGCGCGGCTAGCCCAAAGTTAGTCAAAGTTAGGGCCAAGGAAGGCTTTTTGCCGCGACTTCAGACAATGTCTTAACTATCGCGGCCGGATCATGTGACCGGCTGCTGCGCCGACAGGGCTCGCCGGGGCACAGGCGAATATAGCAAAGCGCGAGCATGTAGGAAAGCGGGGCTGGGACCCGCTGCGCCATTTCAGCGGGTGAGCCTGGGTTTATTGGTCGCGCGAAGACGCAAAGATGTGAAGGTTTATTGTTTTATACCAAGCATTTAGCGGATGTTTTTCGGACTCTATCCTCTTATTTTGAGCGCCTTTGTCCGCGTCGCCGTGTACCCATATACCTGCGGTGGCCCTTGGCCCGGGTTTTCCCGCGTCGGTGCTCAGTCTCAAGGGGTCCTCAAATAGATTGGCAATTGTCCCTTTCGACCGAGGGGTAACGTCATTGCGAGGAGCCGCAGGCGACGTGGCAATCCAGAGCCGCACGCGCGAAACCCTGGATTGCTTTGCTTCGCTCGCAATGACGTGTCTTGGCCGACGGGACAATCCCCAGATAAATTCCGGACGACGAGGGGGCAGGTGATGGTCGTGGTGTTTCACGCACTCCCGTCCCCGAATCCGGTTTTCCGGTAAGCAAAACATGCCGCCGTGACGCCTGTCACGCGCAATTTCGCGAGGGTCTGTCACTGTGCGAATACGGGTGGCCCGGCTTGCCAGTCTGGAGGACTTGAAATGAAAAATCTTGTGACAGCCATCCTCGCGTTCCTGGTGTTGGGCCAGGCGGCGGCTGCGTCTGCTGCGTTTGTAGCGGCAAAAGTCCCGCCGCCCGTCCGACCCGTTTCCTGCACGGCGCTTCCCCCTCCGCAATCGACGAGTGGTGGCTATTCCTGGAAGAAAATGTCGAGACCAACATGGTATTTCGCGTCACGACAAGTTGTCGGAACCGGTAACCAGAGCTGCTGGCGGGATAAAAAGGGGTCGGTGATGGACCAACGGCAAACGGCTGACCTGTAAACTACAGCTACCTCAGACAATATTGCGCAAAGGTGGACTCGCAAGTTCACTTTCGGCCTTGCCCGCGTCCTTCATTTTATAGAGTGCGTTATCGGCGGCTTTGAGCAATTGCTCGGCATTGTCGCCGTCAAGCGTCTGAACGGCAAGGCCGATGCTGGCCGATGCGGTTAACATATGCCCGTCGATTTGGGCCGGTCTGGCAAAACCGGCAAGATAGGCGGTCGCCCTCGCCGAAGCCTGTTCCCGTCCGGTCACGCCCGGCATCAGGATCAAAAATTCATCGCCGCCCAATCGCCCCACGATCTCTTCTGCCGTGCTGCTCCGGCTCAGCCGGTTAGCCACTTCGACCAGCAGCTGATCCCCGACATCATGACCCAGATTGTCATTCACGGCTTTAAAATGGTTCAGGTCAAGCAAGGCAACGGCATAACCGCTGCCGTCACGCGCGAAACGCTTTTCGGCCAGATGAAGATGGGTCATCATCGCGCGGCGATTGGCGAGCCCGGTTAACGGATCGCTATGCGCCTGTTTCCAGATCATGTGTCGCATGATCAGTGCGGAAATGATCTGATTATAGTTGTCGATGATGAAATGGATCATGAGCAGGGCAATCGTGATCATGCTCCATCCCATGATCATATCATCAAAATCGCCAACCAGTATCATCGCCACGGCAGAGGGTATTACCCCGATCACCAACACGGTGACAGCAGCCCTTTTTATGCAGGCCAGACAATGCGCGATGCAGGTCGATCCGAACACCAGCGACATCGGAATGAACATCTGATTGGCGAACATATCGGTCGCGATCACGCCTACCGACCAGATGCTGAGAAACGTGATGATGCCGACCGAAACGACGGAGAGGCTTCTGAGTGTTTTTTGCGGAGCAACACCGGAACCCGGATTTCTGGGAACGCGCATCCACATGATCATCCGTGCGACGCAGGCAATCGCGAAAATTCCCATCCAGGCGTAATATACCGGTTTGACCCCTTCGTGGGCCGACAGGATCATCACCGACACCAGATTGAAAATGCCGACCAGATAAATCATCGGCACATGGGTCAGCGCCCGCTGCAATTGCATCTGCTCGATCGACGAACGGATCTCTTCGGGAATCTCCGGCGACCACCATGCACTTTGCCCGGATGTCCGCCGGTTTTTTTCCACAAGCGGCGCTGAAACCATGGCTTTGGGTCATCCTGCAATAGCTGATCGAATATTCGGGGTTCAGACTAGGCAGCGGATATAAAATTAGGGTTAACAACCACTTCCTGCCGACGTGGGATCGCAGGCGGCTGATGTATCTGTATCGGCGGCTCCTGTACGGCAGGAGAGTGTGCGCCCGAACGGCAACACTGCTGCAACAATATGAATGTGGCGATCACCCGGGTCAGGCGATCACCCCGGCCGGCTGTCGGTCGAGGGAAGCAACCATTCGCGCGGCGACGCGTTGAATGTCTGAACCAAAAAAGGACATGAATATGGGTACGCTTAATTTTCCGGAAGATACATTTGTCGTCATTGCCACCGGCGAGGAGGCGAAGACCTTTTTCGTCCGGAGCGGATCGCTGGAGCATGACGGCGACTGGACGCCCGGCAATCTGGCGGATGAAGGCCCCTCGGGCAAATCGCCGCCGGAGCGGTCGGCGAAGGACAGCATGGAGGCGACCTTCTCCAAGCAGATCGCCGAACGCCTGTACGAGCATTCCCACCAAGGGGCCTATGAACGGCTGATCCTGGTCGCCGACCCGACCACCATGGGCGAAGTCCGGCCGTTGCTGCACCAGGAAGTGAGCGACAAGATCGTGCTGGAACAGACGAAGACGCTGACCAATTCGCCGGTGGAGGATATTGAGAAGTCGCTGGCGCAGTAGGGGAGTACGGTTGTCGAATATTTGGTGGCGGCCATTAGAGTGAAATGTCACCGTGATTTCTCAGCGCATAATTTAAGCGACCTTAATGGAAGTTGGCTTGCTGTTAGATTTGTAACCTTCCAGAACCGCCTTTACTGATAAGCCGATCTTTCTGGCGAGTTCACACGGCACAGCATTGCCAATCTGCGAATATACAGCAGATGTTTTACCACAAAAATTATGATTCGATGGAAAAGTCTGAATCGTAGCGGCCTCATCAATTGTCAATCGACGCAGTCTCTTGGGTGCTTCATGATCCGCCCAGACATTACCCCCAGCCAATAGTTTCCGGTGATATTCAACTACCCAAGCGGTACGACCACCATGCAGTTGCTCTTCATCGATTATGGGTGTCCTATTTCCACCCATTGAGGCTGGAAGTGTCGACGAATATCCATCCAAATTTAGTGGGCGACCTTGTCCATTGAACATCATTCCGGCGTATGGAGATGACCTCAATACAGGGTTCCGTGCTATAGTCACTTTCGCTTTGCAAATTCGAGCGTTAGATGGAGAACCCGCGCGCCCCAAATGAGCAATGGCCTCTCGTAGAGGTTTCGCCGGTTCTCGCTCCGTTTGCAAGAAAGACGCAAAATCATGAAAGGAATGATCACGAAATCCAACGATTAGCATTCTCTCCCTAGCTTGCGGGACTCCAAAATCAGATGATTTTACAATCATAATATCTGTATGATATCCTAGCGCTCGCGCCTCGCGAATTAAGCGCTCACGAATATGATGAAACTTTTCAAGAACAGCTAGCGCTTTAACGTTCTCAAGAATGAATGCTTTGGGTTTCAAAATACGGAGCGCGTTCATGTAGGTAAACACCAGTTCCGAGCGCGGATCATTGAGGTTCATGTAACCTGCCACGCTAAATCCTTGGCATGGCGGACCGCCTATCAGAACGTCCGGAGAATCCAAATCTTCAAGTTCGTCTATATGGTCGTTAATTGAACCTCGGGTGATAAACCCTACGCCAAATTTTTGATCGAATGAATCGCAAGCGTCAATGTTTAGCTCGTTGGCCCAAACAGTTTGAAAGCCGGCTTGATCAAAGCCGATGTCAAATCCGCCTGCACCGGAAAATAAAGAAACAACTGATGGCCGATCCATATAATCAAGCTTCCTTTTTTGTTCATGCTTTGTACCAAAGTGCATATCGGGATGCAACCAGATAACGGTTGTTGATTTATCAAATTCGGTCTTAACGGTGGAGAGCACCTTTAGACCAAGGAATAAAAAAGTGAAGCCTGCAGATCGAAATCAATTTGTTGCCCAGGAGTTGGAACAACTAATATCACGAGTAAAAGCAGGCGAAGGTCCTGCAATTGATCGTTACAAGAAAGAACGGGCCGTGCTGGAGCGATTAATCCCAATTTCGACCGATGGATTTCGAGGAATAACCCTGACTGCAATAATGGGAAAAATGGTCCGCGAAGATATAAATACTTCAAACGAGTTTGGTTCAATTAATCCGCGTTCCATTTTTGAGAGAGCGATCAGACCAATTCTCAGAAAACATAGGATTCCTACTGGTGCTAGCGCTCCGCTCAACGTAGCTAAAAATGTTCAAGTCATCGACGAAAAATGGGCAGAAGGACGAAAGCCAGAAGATGCTGCGTTAGCTGCCGTGGATTATATCCGAAGAATAAACCGGCATTGGCAGAATTTAGAACTAAGATCAGATCTTATATTAATGTTCGTCCAGCGATTGCTCGACTACGCCGATGAGGTCGGACAACTTGAAGTCACATTGGAAGTCCTTGAAGCTGTCGCACCGATGGAAATTGGTTATAAGCTTGCGGAGTTTGCCGTAACTACACCAGAAGGTGGTTCAATCCCTCAATATCTATTCGGACTGATCTTAAAATCATTGAGGTCGAGTGACACGGAATTTGATGCTGTCCTGGGCGGAGATGCTAGCGTTTTTGGTACGAATACAACTTCCAATAAACCGGCTGATATCTGGGAGACGCTTGTTGGAGGGATTGCGGGAAACTTCTTTGAGGTGACTTGCAAGCCGGTGGACCTGGAAAGATTGGACGCAGCAGTGGATTCATTCTCTAAACAAAGTGTCGATAACGCTCCGATTACGTTCGTTTGCCGAATGCCAGAAGATGTTCGTAGCCTTGCTTTAAACTATGGCACGATGGAGTATCGGGGTGCTCAATTTCAGTTTATTGATTTTTGCGACACCATCAAAATATTGTATCTTTTGCTCCCGGAAACCAAAAGGGTACAGGTTGTTGAAAAATTCAGAGAGTTCATTGCGGACCCAAGCCGAAAGGTATCCACGAAAAAGGCTTGGGCTAAGCAATTCGGAAGTAGCCCACACCCTTGACCCCAACCCGAATCCCGTCTAAGGGCCGCGCTTCCGCTCCATCGGGCACCGCTCGACGCCGCAGAAAACTTACATAGGCAAAACACTTATGGCGCTTTGGCCGTGAGAGTAACCCTAGTTTATCTAGATCCAATAAGGTGAAGACTTTATGCCAACGATTAACCAGCTCGTCCGTAAAGGGCGGGTGCCCCAGAAGACGAAGTCCAACGTGCCGGCGCTGGAAGCCAACCCGCAGAAACGCGGCGTTTGTACCCGTGTCTACACAACGACTCCGAAGAAACCAAACTCCGCGTTGCGCAAGGTTGCCAAGGTTCGCCTGACCAACCAGCGCGAGGTCATCAGCTATATCGGCGGTGAAGGCCACAACCTCCAGGAGCACAGCGTTGTGCTGATCCGTGGCGGCCGTGTGCGCGATCTTCCCGGTGTGCGTTACCACATCCTGCGCGGCGTTCTCGATACGCAGGGCGTCAAGGACCGCAAGCAGAGCCGCTCGAAATATGGCGCCAAGCGTCCTAAATAATTCAGTTTCGGAGTTATAAGATATGTCACGTCGTCGTCGTCCCGAAAAACGGGTCATTTTACCCGATCCGAAATTCA
>JBLWTQ010000024.1:0-37334 GCA_048270065.1 Parasphingorhabdus sp.
CTATGCGGCTCAGTGCGCGTTCGATCCGGCCAATGGCAAGGATGACTGGTTCATTGTCCATTAGCTTTTTCCATAGCTTGCTTCCGACAGGTAAGTTCCCGTCTTTCCTTGCTATCAATCTATTCCTTCGTCGTAAACAGCAGATCGGCAAAAGCGTTCCTTGACGCCGCCTTGCTGGACCATCAAAGGAGGAGGCAAAATAGCGAATCGCAGCACATTGTTGCGTTCGCTTGCGCGCCAATTCAAGGGATTAAATCAATCATGACCGTTTCCGAAAAAAACATGGCAAACGCCATCAGAGCGCTCGCCATGGATGCGGTGCAGGCGGCCAATAGCGGCCATCCGGGTATGCCGATGGGCATGGCGGATGTAGCGACCGTCCTGTTCAGCGATTTTTTGAAATACGACCCGCAGGCACCGAAATGGGCAGACCGCGACCGGTTTGTATTGTCTGCGGGTCATGGCTCGATGCTGATCTATTCGCTGCTGCATCTGACCGGATATGCGCGGCCGACGCTGGAGGATATCAGGAATTTCCGCCAGCTCAGTTCGCCCTGCGCCGGCCATCCCGAAAATTTCAAGCTGGAGGGCGTCGAGACGACGACCGGGCCGCTGGGGCAGGGGTTCGCCACTGCCGTGGGCATGGCGGTGGCAGAGCGGCATCTGAACGCGGTGTTCGGCGATGATCTGGTGGATCACAAGACCTGGGTTGTTGCCGGTGACGGCTGCCTGATGGAAGGGATCAATCACGAAGCGGTTGGTCTGGCTGGTCATCTCGGCCTGGGAAGACTTAATGTTATTTGGGATGATAATGGTATAACTATCGATGGTAAAACGGATTTATCGACCAGTGAAGATATTCCTGCACGCTATCGGGCTTCGGGCTGGCATGTGGTCTCCTGCGATGGCCATGACTTTGCCGACATCCGCAAGGCGCTGAGCGAGGCGGAGTCCGATCCGCGGCCTTCGCTGATCGCCTGCAAGACGATCATCGGCTATGGTGCCCCGACCAAGCAGGGCACCGCCGCAACCCACGGTGCTCCGCTCGGCGATGAAGAGATAGCCGGAACCCGCGCCGCCCTCGGATGGGACCACAAACCCTTTATTATTCCGGATGATATCCTGACGTCATGGCGGCAATTGGGCAGCAAAGGCGCTGCCGCGCTGGCCGACTGGGAAGGCCGGTTAAGCGGCCACGCGCAGGCGGAAGAGTTTCAGCGGCGCATGGCCGGTGAATTGCCCGATGGCAGCGCGATGCAGGATTATCTCGCCGGTCTCGCCAAGGACCCGCCCAAGGTCGCGACGCGCAAGGCTTCCGAAATGGCTCTGGGCGCGATTACCGAGGCTCTGCCCGAGATGCTCGGCGGCAGCGCCGATCTGACAGGTTCAAACAATACCAAAACTCCTTCCACCAAGCCACTGACTAAAAACGATTATTCCGGCCGCTATATCTATTATGGCATCCGCGAGTTCGGCATGGCCGCGGCGATGAACGGTATGGCGCTGCACGGCGGTATCATTCCCTATGGCGGCACGTTCCTGGTCTTCACCGATTATTGTCGCGGTGCGATGCGGCTGTCCGCAATTCAGAATGCCCGGGTCATCTATGTGATGACCCACGACAGTATCGGTCTGGGGGAGGACGGTCCGACCCACCAGCCAATCGAGCATGTGCAAAGCCTCCGGTTGATGCCGAACATGCACGTCTACCGGCCCGCCGATGCGATCGAAACGGCGGAGTGCTGGGCGCTTGCGATCAAGCGCTCTGATGGTCCGTCAACCCTCGCACTGACCCGGCAGGGTCTTCCGCCCCTGCGCAGTGACGTCAGCGCAAATCTTTGTGAAAAAGGCGCTTATCGACTGAAAGAGGCCGAGAGTGAAAAACGCGTGGTCCTGATTGCCACCGGATCCGAAGTGTCGCTGGCGATGGATGTCGCGGCCAAACTGGAGGCTGCCGGAACCGGCGCGGATGTGGTGTCGATGCCCTGCACCGCATTATTCGATCGCCAATCCGACGAGTATCGCAACGAACTGCTCGGCGGCTACGGGGTTTTGCGGGTTTCAATCGAAGCGGGCACCACTTATGGCTGGGAGCGCTATACCGGGCTGGATGGACTGCGCTTCGGTATAGACAGTTTCGGCGCATCGGCGCCGATTGATGATCTTTACACCCATTTCGGGCTGACCGCGGATGCGATCACCCCGCAGATATTGGAGAAACTTGGCTGAAAAATGCCGGCAGCTGTGCATTCAAAGGAGCATAATCGATGACAAAAGTAGCAATTAACGGATTTGGCCGGATCGGTCGTCTTGTCGCCCGCGCGATTCTGGAACGGGATGACGATGATTTTGAACTGGTCGCGATCAACGATCTCGCCGATGCGGATGCCAACGCCTTGCTTTTCGCCTATGACAGCGTGCACGGCCGGTTCCCGGGCGAAGTGACCGCTCATGGCGATCATATCATGGTCAATGGCCAGAAAATTGTTGTGACCTCCGAACGCAATCCCGGCGATCTGCCGCACGGCGACATGGGTGTGGACATTGTGCTGGAGTGCACCGGATTCTTCCAGTCCAAGGATGCCTCCCAGCCGCATATCGATGCCGGCGCGAAACGGGTTCTGATCTCGGCGCCCGCCAAGGGTGATCTGAAAACGGTCGTCTACGGCGTCAACCACGACGTCCTGACGTCAGCGGATGTGATTGTTTCCAATGCTTCCTGTACCACAAACTGCCTCGCTCCGGTGGCCAAGGTGATGAACGACACGGTCGGCATCGAACGCGGCTTCATGACCACGATTCACAGCTATACCAATGACCAGCGAATGCTCGACCAGATCCACAGCGACATGCGCCGCGCGCGTGCCGGCGCGATCAACATGATCCCGACAACGACCGGTGCGGCCCGGGCGGTCGGCCTGGTGCTGCCGGAACTCAACGGCAAGCTCGACGGTTCCTCGATCCGCGTGCCGACGCCGAATGTCAGTCTCGTCGATCTGGTGTTCACGCCAGGCCGCGACACCAGCGTTGAGGAAATCAACGGAGCGCTGAAAGCGGCAGCAGACGGGCCAATGAAGGGCGTTATGGTCTATGAAGACAAGCCGCTGGTTTCCAGTGACTTCAACCATCAGCCTGCGAGCAGCTCGGTCGACAGTCTGGAAACGACGGTGATGGGCGGCAAGCTTGTCCGCGTGGTCAGCTGGTATGACAATGAATGGGGCTTCTCCAACCGCATGATCGATACCGCCAAGGTGATGGCAGGCTTGATTTAGCTCGGAGAGGCTCTGAACAATGTCTGTTAACAGCTTTAAAACACTGGATGATATCGGCGATGTTCGGGGAAAGCGCGGTCTGATTCGCGTCGACCTGAACGTCCCGATGGCGGACGGCAAGGTGACCGATGATACGCGCCTGAAAGCTGTGTTGCCGACGGTTATCGAATTGGCCGACAAGGGCGCAAAACTGCTGCTGCTCGCCCATTTCGGTCGCCCCAAAGGGGAACATAAGCCGGAATATTCGCTTGAACCTGTGGTTGAGCCACTGGCTGCGGTTCTGGGCCGGGATGTGGGTTTCATGCAGCGACCGGATCAGGACGCCATTGCCGCATTGCCCGACGGCAGCATCACAGTGCTCGAAAACAGCCGTTTTGCACTGGGTGAAGAGAAGAATGATCCCGCCATGGCCAAGGCGATTGCTTCATTTGGTGATTTCTACGTCAATGATGCCTTTTCGACGGCGCATCGGGCACATGTCACAACCGAGGGTCTTGCGCATCATCTGCCTGCCTATGCCGGTCGTTCGATGGAACGCGAACTGACCGCGCTCGACAAGGCACTGGGCGATCCCGAACATCCCGTCGCTGCGGTTGTCGGGGGGGCGAAGGTCTCCAGCAAGCTCGACGTCCTGCGGCAGATGGTGGAAAAGGTCGATCATCTGATCATCGGCGGTGGCATGGCCAACACCTTTCTGGCGGCGCGCGGCGTCGACGTCGGCAAATCTTTGTGCGAACATGATCTGGCGGATATGGCCAATGAAATATTGGCAGCCGCGGACCGGGCCGACTGCACGGTTCATCTGCCCTATGATGTGGTGGTGGCGAAGGAATTCAGACCCAATCCGCCGACCCGCACGGTAAATGTGCACGAGGTCGAGCCGGATGAAATGATCCTCGATATCGGTCCGGCGGCGGTCGAGGCGTTGTCAGACGTGCTCAAGACCTGCAAGACCCTGGTCTGGAACGGCCCGCTGGGTGCGTTTGAAACGCCGCCCTTCGACGTTGCGACGGTCGCTCTGGCGAAAACGGCGGCTGCCCTGACCAAGGAAGGACAGCTGCTCTCGGTCGCCGGCGGCGGCGACACGGTTGCCGCGCTCAACCAGGCGGGCGTTGCGGATGATTTCAGTTTTGTGTCGACCGCTGGTGGTGCCTTTCTCGAATGGATGGAAGGCAAGGTCCTGCCCGGCGTCGAAGCACTGAAACAATCCAACTGAAAATATAATGGGAATAGAAAAATGCCGAATAGTAAAATGTTGAACAAGATCGAAAATGGCCAGGGCTTTATTGCCGCGCTGGACCAGAGCGGTGGCTCAACACCAAAAGCGCTGGCCGGCTATGGCATTGGCGAGGATTCGTTTTCCAACGACGACGAAATGTTCGCGCTGATCCACAAGATGCGCAGCCGGATCATCACCGCGCCCAGCTTTGGCAGCGGCAAGATCATCGGCGCCATCCTGTTCGAGAAAACGATGAATGGCGAAGTCGATGGCAAGCCGGTACCGGACGTGCTGTGGGATCGGGGCGTCGTGCCCTTCCTGAAAGTCGACAAGGGGCTGGCCGACGAAGAAAACGGCGTCCAGCTGATGAAGCCGATCCCGGATCTCGACGAACAGTGCAAACATGCCGTCGCCAAGGGCATGTTCGGCACCAAGATGCGTTCCGTCATCAACAAGGCCAACGCGGAAGGAATCGCCGCCAATGTCGCGCAGCAATTTGCCTTCGGCAAACAGATATTGAGCCATGGACTGGTGCCGATCATCGAGCCCGAGATCAATATCAAGAGCGACGAACGCGCCGAATGCGACAAGATTTTGCTCGGCGAACTGACCAAACAGCTTGATGCCCTGGCAGATGATCAGCGGGTGATGCTGAAGCTGTCGATTCCGGTCGAGCCCAATCTCTACAAATCCCTGATCGATCACCCCAGGGTGATTCGTCTGGTGGCATTGTCCGGCGGTTACTCGACCGACGAAGCTTGCGCGGAGCTGGCCAAGAACGAGGACATGATCGCAAGCTTCAGCCGTGGATTGCTGCAGGATCTGCGGGTTTCGCAAAGTGATGAGGAATTTGACGCGGTGCTCGGCGAGGCGATCGACAAGATCTATCGGGCTTCCATCACCTGACAGCCCCTCTTGCAAGGAACCAAATTTGAAAAGCGCTGATCCTCGCTGGTCCGATGTCGATGATTATATCGTTGAGCATCTCATTGGCGAGGGTCTGGTGCTGGATGCCTGTCTGACCGCGAATGCGGCAGCGGGATTGCCACCGATTGATGTCTCGATGACGCAAGGGCGCATGCTGGAATTACTGGCACGTGCCAATCGGGCAGAAAATATTCTCGAGATCGAGACCCTGGGTGGATATTCGGCGATTTGTCTGGCGCGAGGTCTGGGTGACGGCGGGAAATTGGTCACGTTGGAGCTGGAGCCCGACTTCGCAACCGTGGCACGCTTGAATATCGAAAATGCCGGGCAGAGTGACAAAGTCGATATCCTTGTCGGAGAAGCAATCGAAACACTGGAAATTTTGCTAAAACAGAATGGCGCGCCATTTGATCTGGTCTTTGTCGATGCGGACAAGCAAAATTATGCAGCCTATCTGGACTATGCGATAAAGCTGTCCCGGCCTAGCGCGTTGCTGATATTTGATAACGTCGTTCGGGAAGGCGGCATAATAGATCCCGAAAGTGATGACCCGAAAGTCCCCGGGACTCGCGAACTATATGACGTCTTGAAAAATAACCCGAACGTTGAAGCCACGGCCATACAGACTGTCGGAGCCAAAAAATGGGATGGTTTCCTGTTGGCCGTGGTTCGGGAAGGATGAACAATCATGAGTGATATACCCTGCCAGCTTTATCTCATCTCACCGCTCGAGACTGGCGGCCATTTTCCGCAGCAACTCAGCAATGCGCTGGAAGCGGGGCCGGTTGCTGCCTTCCAGTTTCGCGTGAAAGATATTGATCAGGAGGCCGCCGCCCGGCTCGCCGGGCCGCTGAAAGCCATTTGTGACAAGTTTGACGTGGCGTTCATCGTCAATGACGATGTCGCGCTGGCGAAGCGATTGGGTGCGGATGGCGTGCATCTGGGGCAGAGTGACGCAAGTCTGAAAAATGCCCGTGCGGAACTGGGCAATGATATGCAGATTGGCGTTACCTGCCATGACAGCCGCCACCTGGCGATGGAAGCGGGAGAGGGCGGAGCGGATTATGTCGCCTTTGGTGCTTTCTTTCCCACGACCACGAAGCAAACCTTCCACACGCCGGAGCTGGATATACTCGAGTGGTGGTCTGCAATGATGGAAATTCCCTGTGTGGCGATCGGCGGGATCACGCCGGAGAATTGTCAGCCGCTGATCGACGCGGGTGCCGATTTCCTGGCCGTGAGTGGTGCCGTGTGGACCGATCCCGAAGGCCCGGCCCACGCCATCCGTCGTTTCAGCGAGATTCTGGAAAAAAGCTAGGCTTGCTCACGAAGAGCTTTCTGTCTTGCCGATATTGGAAGCCAGATATTGCGCGACAAAGCTGTTGACCGATGGCGGTGAAAAACTGGGCATTTGTTCCATATCGCGCAAATAGCCCTCGGATGGCTTGAACGAACGCATCTGTCCTTCAGAAATCGAATAGCCGAACAGACCAGCGGCCAGCGCGCTTTGCGCGCAGGGTGTCGCATTCGCGTGGGTGCGTCGGGAGCGTGTGATATTTGTCTGTGCCATGAATCTTCAATAGCGGTCGAGCGATTCGCCGTATTGTATGAAAAAGACCTGCGCCCAATCATACAGTCCTTCATCGTCACCGGGCTTGCCTAATACTAGCCAGCAGATTACAGCGCCGCTCAATCAAACCATCTAGCAAGCGAGACTAGCGATGAAGATCAGCGGTGTGGATATCCGACCCGGCAACATACTGGAATATGAAGGCGGCTTGTGGAAGGTTGCCAAGATCCAGCATACCCAGCCCGGCAAGGGCGGTGCCTATATGCAGGTGGAGATGAAAAATCTCATCGACGGGCGCAAGACCAATGTTCGCTTTCGCAGCGCCGACACGGTTGAGAAGGTCCGGCTGGATACCAAGACGTTTCAGTATCTCTTCGCCGATGGCGACATGCTGACCTTCATGGACAAGGAAAATTACGAGCAGCTGACATTGCCCGCTGATCTGCTTGGTGATGCGGTCGAATTCCTGCAGGACGGGATGGATGTGCAGTTGGAACTATACGAGGAAAAACCGATTTCGGTGCAACTGCCCGACCAGATCGAGGCAGAAATCGTTGAGGCTGATGCGGTGGTCAAGGGCCAGACGGCTTCGTCCAGCTACAAGCCAGCCGTACTCGACAATGGCGTCCGCGTGATGGTGCCGCCGTTTATTTCGGCGGGAACCCGGATCATCGTCGATGTCTATGCCCGCGAATATGTCGGCAAGGCCAGCTAATCAGTTCCCCTCCCGCTTGCGGGAGGGATTAAGGGTGGGCATGATCAAGCTGCTCGCCCGCTCTTTGAAAAACAGATAGACCCACCCCCAGCCCCTCCCGCAAACGGGAGGGGAGAGACAAGCACCAGCCCCTCCCGCAAACGGGAGGGGGGAGATATTGAAAATGCCAGCACATTCCGCCCTTATCACCGTCATGGAGCGCGCAGCGCGCAAGGCGGGGTCTCGCCTGCGTCGGGACTTTGGCGAAGTCGAACATCTGCAGGTCTCGAAAAAAGGCCCGGCAGATTTCGTTTCAAAAGCCGATATGCGTGCCGAACGGATTCTGTATGATGAGCTGCTGAAGGTCCGGCCCGGCTGGGGCTTCGTTCTCGAAGAGGGCGGGATGATCGAGGGCGAGGAAGGCAAGCCGCGCTGGATCATCGACCCGCTCGACGGCACGACAAATTTTCTCCACGGCATCCCGCATTTTGCGATTTCGATCGCCGTCCAGGAACCATCGCTCGATGGCCGCGGCTGGGGTAAGATTACCAGCGGCCTGATCTACGAACCGCTCAACGACCAGACCTGGTGGGCGGAAATGGACAAGGGTGCGTGGCTCGGTGAGAAACGCCTGCGGGTGTCGGCGCGGCGGGATCTGTCCGAATCCCTGATAGCGACGGGTATTCCCTTCAAGGGACACGGCGATCTTGGCGAATGGGCGCGAATTTTTGGCGCGGTGGCACCGCAAGTGGCAGGTATCCGGCGCAATGGTTCGGCTGCGCTCGATCTCGCCTGGCTCGCGGCGGGCCGCTATGACGGCTTCTGGGAAGCCGGCTTGAAGGTCTGGGACGTTGCGGCGGGTATTTTGATGGTCCGCGAGGCCGGTGGTTTTGTTACCGACTATACCGGCGGCGATCAGCCCATCGGCCAACGCGAAATATTGGCTGCGAACGAAGCGCTGCACAGCAAGCTGCACCGGATATTGGCAAAGTCGCTGCTGTAAGTGCGGACGCCTAGCAAATGGCCGAAAATATAAGCGAATTCGGCCTTGCAGCATCGGTACCCACTGCCTAAAAGCAGCCCCGATATTAGCGAAACGAGTCTATTGTGGTCGATCTTTCCGAATATGCGCCAATTTTGTTGTTCCTGTTTGTCGCCGTTGGCTTGTCGACAGCCTTCGTATTTTTGCCGATGGGCGTATCGCGGCTGACCGGTACCCACAATCCAAGCGTGGAAAAGCTTTCCGAATATGAGTGCGGCTTTCCCGCCTTTGAAGACTCGCGCAGCCAGTTCGATGTGCGCTTTTACCTGGTCGCGATCCTGTTCATCATTTTCGATCTCGAAGCGGCGTTCCTGTTTCCGTGGGCGGTGTCGCTTGATCTGACCGGCTGGGTGGGCTGGTCGACGATGATGGTTTTTCTTACGGAGTTGATCATCGGCTTCATTTATGCCTGGAAAGTGGGAGCGCTGGAGTGGGATTAGAGACAAGCACCAGCGGGACGGCCATTCTCAATGCCGATGGCACGCCGATGCGGCCGGATGCCCAGCCCGAAGAGGCATTTTTCAAGGACCTGAATTCGGAAGTGAACGACAAGGGCTTTCTTGTCACGTCGACCGAAGAATTGTTCCAGTGGGCACGGACCGGTTCGCTGTGGTGGATGACCTTTGGCCTGGCCTGCTGTGCGGTCGAGATGATCCACGTCAACATGCCGCGCTACGACATGGAACGGTTCGGCGTCGCGCCGCGCGCCAGTCCGCGCCAGTCGGACGTGATGATTGTCGCCGGAACATTGTGTAACAAAATGGCACCGGCGCTGCGCAAGGTCTATGACCAGATGTCCGATCCGAAATATGTGATCTCGATGGGCAGCTGCGCCAACGGCGGCGGCTATTATCATTATAGCTATTCGGTCGTGCGCGGTTGTGACCGGATCGTGCCGGTCGATATTTATGTGCCCGGATGCCCGCCGACCGCCGAAGCGTTGCTCTATGGCGTGATGCAGTTGCAGCGGAAAATCCGCCGTATCGGGACGTTCGAGCGGTGAGTATCGTGGGCAACTGTAATCCGTTAGCACTGAGCTTGTCGAAGTGCGCTTATCGTCTTGAGGCGTCGTTGACCTGCGGTCGCCTGCGGCTCGGCAGGCTCAGGACTAACGGCAACCCGGACAAGCTCACCACTAGCGGTTTTACCATGGTGATTATCTGATGGCTCATAGCGCACCCGCAATCTCCAGCAATGAGGGCGTTGCTGCCAAGCTTGGCAAGGCTATTGGCGCTGCCTTGCTCGATACGGTCGAAGCCTATGGCGAGATCAGCTTTACCGTTGAGCGCAAAAAGCTCGCCACGGTGCTCGAAAAGCTGCGCGACAAGTATGAATATCAGCAGCTGGTCGAAATCGCCGGAGTCGACTATCCGGATCGTCCGGAACGGTTCGAGGTCTGCTATCATCTGCTCAGCCTGACCAAAAACCACCGCATCCGGGTCAAGGTCTCGACCGACGAGGATACGCCGGTGCCAAGCGTCACCCATATCTGGGAAGTCGCTGGCTGGCTCGAGCGCGAAGTGTTCGACATGTATGGTGTGCTGTTCGACGGCAATACCGATTTGCGGCGCATTCTGACCGACTATGGTTTTCAGGGCCATCCGTTCCGCAAGGATTTTCCGCTGACCGGCTATGTCGAGATGCGCTATTCCGAGGAAGCCAAAAGGGTGGTTTACGAACCGGTCAAGCTGGCCCAGGATTTCCGCAGTTTCGATTTCATGTCGCCTTGGGAAGGCGCGGACTATATCCTGCCCGGTGACGAAAAAGTGGGTGGCGAGGCGCCACCGCCGACACCGAAGACGACCGAAGACAAGGATGATACCGGAGCGGGTGCCAAGACCAACAAGAAGGCTGCGAAACCGTCGAAACGCGACGAGGCGGCAGTGAAGAAGCCGGCCCCGAAGCGGACCAAGTCGGGTACGCAGAAGAAGGGGGAGGGCAAGTGATGATTTTTCCTTTTCCGTTAGTCCTGAGCCTGTCGAAGGACGGCTCTCGTCGCAAAGCGCACTTCGACAAGCTCAGTGCTAACGGCATCTCGGAGGTGCAGCGTGTCTGACTATCTCGACGAAATGGACCATATCACCGACGATACCGATCCGACGGTCGGCGACACCGAGATCCAGAATTTCACGATCAACTTCGGTCCCCAGCATCCCGCCGCGCACGGCGTTTTGCGGATGGTGATGGAGCTGGACGGCGAAGTGGTCGAACGCGTCGATCCGCATGTCGGCCTGCTCCATCGCGGCACCGAGAAGCTGATCGAGCACAAGACCTATTTGCAGGCTTTGCCCTATTTTGACCGGCTCGACTACTGCTCGCCGCTGGCGATGGAGCACAGCTATGTGCTGGCGATCGAGAAGCTGCTCGATCTCGAAGTTCCGTTGCGCGGTCAATATATGCGCGTGCTGTTCGCCGAGCTGACCCGGATCTGCAACCACATGCTCAACATTGGCGCGCATGTCATGGATGTCGGCGCGATGACCCCGAATATCTGGGTGTTCGAAATCCGCGAGCAATGTCTCGAGTTTTTCGAACGCGCGAGCGGCGCCCGGATGCACAGCGCCTGGTTCCGGCCCGGCGGCGTCCATCAGGACGTGCCGCTGAAGCTGCTCACCGATATTGCCGACTGGCTGGATGAATTTCCGACCCTATTCGACGATGCGATGAGTCTTGTCGTTGACAACCGCATATTCAAACAGCGTAACGTCGATATCGCCACCGTGTCCAAGGATGACGCAATCCGCTGGGGCTTTTCCGGTCCGGTATTGCGCGGCAGCGGTGTCGCCTGGGACCTGCGCAAGTCGCAGCCCTATGATGTTTACGACCGGATGGACTTTGAAGTGCCGGTCGGCACCAGGGGCGACTGCTACGACCGGTTCATGGTGCGGGTCGAGGAAGTCCGGCAGAGCGCACGAATCATGCGCCAGTGCCTGAATGAAATGCCCGATGGCCCGGTTGCTTCGACCGACCGCAAGATCGTCCCGCCGAAACGCGGCGAGATGAAACAGTCGATGGAAGCCTTAATCCATCACTTCAAACTCTACACCGAGGGTTTCCACGTCCCCGCCGGCGAAGTCTATGTCGCGACCGAAAGCCCGAAGGGCGAATTTGGCGTCTATCTGGTCAGCGACGGCACCAACAAGCCATACCGTTGCAAGATCCGCCCGACCGCGTTCTCGCATCTGCAGGCAATGGATTTCATGACCAAGGGGCATATGCTGCCCGACGCCACCGCCATTTTGGGCGCGATTGATGTCGTATTTGGAGAATGTGACCGATAATGGCTGAAGCACCAACCATTCCCGATGAAATCGAAACGCGCGCCAAATGGGGCGATTTTGCGTTTACGCCGGAAAACGAGAAGCTCGCCAAGTGGCAGATTGCAAAATATCCGGCTGGCCGCCAGAAATCGGCGGTTATGGCGCTGCTCGACCTCGCCCAGCGGCAGGTTGGCGCAGATACCAAGACGCAGGGCTGGTTGCCGGTGCCGGTGATCGAATATGTCGCCGCCTATTTGGATATGCCCTATATGCGGGCCTATGAGGTCGCGACCTTCTACACCATGTATAATCTCGCGCCGGTCGGGCAGTTCCATGTCCAGGTCTGCGGCACCACGCCGTGCATGTTGCGCGGCAGCGACGATGTTATGGCAGCTTGCAAAAACAAGGGTATGGCGAAAGGCAAGACCACGCCCGACGGCCTGTTCACCCTGACCGAAGTCGAGTGTATGGGCAATTGCTCCAACGCGCCGATGGTCCAGATCAACGACGATAATTACGAAGATCTCGATTATGACATCATGACCCGGATCCTCGAGGATCTGGCCGCGGGCAAGGATATCCCCGTGGGTTCGCAAATCGGCCGCAAGACCAGCGAGGCCGAGGGCGGTCCGACGAACCTGAAAGCGATGGTCGATGCCAATCACGATTACCGGGAGGAATGGTGATGGGTCTTCTATCTTTTCCTCCCGGTGCGAAGCATGGGGAGGTGGCAGTCCGCAGGACTGACGGAGGGGCGGCGACGCGAGCTGCACTCCGCGGGTTTAACCCCTCCACCACGCTTCGCGCGGTCCCCCTCCCCATTGCTGCGCAACAGGGAGGATATTGATGCCATGCTGCTTGACGGATATGCCGGCTGGATCGCGCTCGCTGTGGTTGCCATCGGCGTCATTGGCGGGATCATGGGCCGCTGGAGGAAAAAATAATGGCGTTTGATTTTCTCCAGGACAAGGACCGGATCTTCAGCAATGTCTACGGCTTCCAGTCGTGGGACCTCAAGGCCTCGCAGCAGCGCGGCGACTGGGACAAGACCGCCGACATCATCAAGCTCGGCAATGACAAGATCATCGAGGAGGTGAAGGCTTCCGGCCTGCGCGGACGCGGCGGCGCGGGTTTCCCGACCGGTTTGAAATGGTCGTTCATGCCCAAGGAAGCGCCGAAGGACAGCCAGGGCAATCCGCGGCCCAGTTTCCTCGTCATCAACGCCGATGAATCCGAGCCGGGCAGCTGCAAGGACCGGGAAATCCTGCGCAACGATCCGCACAAGCTGATCGAGGGCGCGCTGATCGCCGGTTTTGCGATGCGCGCGCGCGCCGCCTATATCTACATTCGCGGCGAATATATCATGGAAGCCAAGGTCATGGAGGCGGCGGTCAAGGAAGCCTATGACGCGGGCCTGATCGGCAAGAATGCCGCCAAATCCGGCTATGATTTTGACGTCTTCGTCCACCGCGGCGCCGGCGCCTATATCTGCGGCGAGGAAACCGCGATGATCGAAAGCCTCGAAGGCAAGAAGGGCCAGCCGCGGCTGAAACCGCCATTCCCTGCCGGTGCCGGCCTCTACGGCTGCCCTACCACGGTCAACAATGTCGAGAGCATTGCGGTGGTCCCTGCGATCATGCGGCGCGGCGGGGCCTGGTTCGCCAGTTTCGGTCGCGAGGGCAATCACGGCACCAAGCTGTTCCAGGTCTCCGGCCATGTCGAGAAGCCGGCGGTGTTCGAGGAAGCCATGTCGATCCCGTTCAGGGACATGATCGAGAAGCATTGCGGCGGCATCACCGGCGGCTGGGACAATCTGCTCGCGGTCATTCCGGGTGGCTCGTCGGTTCCGCTGGTGCCGGCCGAACAGATCATGGACGCGCCGATGGATTTCGACGGTCTCAAGGACCTCGGGTCGGGTCTGGGTACCGCAGCGGTGATCGTGATGGACAAGTCGACCGACATCATCCGCGCGATTTCGCGGATCAGCTATTTTTACAAGCACGAAAGCTGCGGCCAGTGCACGCCGTGCCGCGAAGGCACCGGCTGGATGTGGCGGGTGATGGAAAAAATGCGTGATGGCGATGTCGATATCGAGGATATCGACACGCTCTACGAAGTCACCAAACAGGTAGAAGGCCACACCATCTGCGCGCTCGGCGATGCAGCGGCCTGGCCGATCCAGGGCCTGATCAGGCATTTCCGTCCGGAGATGGAGCGGCGGATTCGCGAGCATCATGGCGAACACGTGATGGAGGCGGCGGAGTGAGGTTTTTTACATATATATTGGCGGTGACCGTTGCCGTGCCGGTGCTGTTGCCTGGATCCGCCACGGCTCAATCTGACGTGAGTGGGTACGCAGACCACAACAAAAAGCGGCTGAATGGTTTTGACGATTTATTGTTCCAGAACTCGGAGCGCGCGGGTCTGAACGTCGTGGCGCTTTGTCTGGCGGAACGGCGACCGGCCCGAGCGATTGATACGCTTTCCTACGGCTTCATGAGTGAAGAACAAATGACTTCGTTGGGAAAGTTTTTCAAACGGTTTTTGAATGATTCGAGCTGCAACCTGACAAGATATGTCGAATCGGAGGCTCCGTCGGTACCGATCATCGGGGGTCTGGCTGAATTCTTCCTGCTCCGCAAATATCGTTCGGAAGACTTGCAGGCACTGGACCAATTGACCCAGTCGGATTGGCAAACCGATGCCATGCTGCCCCGCAACAGCAACGAGTTTTTTGGTCAGTGCGTGGTGCAGGCAAACCGCGCCGCCGTATTCGATCTGGTGAACACGATACCAGGCACAGAGTTGGAAGCCGGTAGCATCAAGGAGCTTGTTCCCTTGTTGGACCCCTGTGTGGCTGACGGACAGGAAGCGTCCTTCGACAAAACCGCCTTGCGCGCCATGTTGGCGTTCAGTCTCTATCGGGCTGTCTCACAGGGTCGGAAAACTATGGATGCGTCCGAATGATCAAGCCACAAAACTTCATACGATGCCTGTTGATCTTGCTTGCGACTTTGCCGGGGATGGCGTCCGCCCAGCCGGAAATAGGTTCAAGAATTGACCGCAGTCGTGAAGGCATGACCGGCTTTCACGATCCTCTGGTCCAAGATTCACCCAGAGCCGGTATCAACGCGATCGGTCGGTGCAAGGCTGAACATAACCGATTCAGGGCAACGAAAACTCTGGACTATAAATATTTGAGTCCGGAACAGGCCAAGTCACTCAAATATATTTACAAAAAAGTCGACTATGATGATCCCTGCTATATCGCCAAAAACATCCGCTATGGATTTTCAACGGCGCCCGCGGTGGGTGCTTTTGCTGAGTTTTTTCTGTTGCGGAAATATAATGAAAATGATGTGGCATCGCTTGCTGCACTAACCGCGCTGGACTGGCAGCAGGATTTGATGAAACCGCGCAACGCCGAGGAATTTTTCGCTTTCTGTGTGGTCCAATCCGGGCGTGATGAAATTTTTGGTCTGATCAATACCACGCCGGATACAGAGCAGGAAGGGGAAGCTATCGGTGAGGTTGTTCCGTTGCTTGGTCCTTGTGTGAGAGAAGGTGCGGAAATTTCATTTGATAAGACTTCCTTACGGGCGATGCTTGCGTTCGGTCTGTACAGGGCTGTTCACCAGCATGCGGAAATGAAGGGGCCAGCGGAGTAATTATGCCTAAAGTCACCGTAGATGGCATCGAAATCGAGGTTCCGCAGGGCGCGACCGTGCTGCAGGCGGCAGAGCTTGCGGGCAAGGAAATCCCGCGTTTCTGCTATCATGAGCGGCTATCCATTGCGGGTAATTGCCGGATGTGTCTGGTCGAGGTGAAGCCGGGGCCGCCGAAGCCGCAGGCGAGTTGTGCGCTGCCTGCTGCCGAGGGACAGGAAATCCGCACCGACAGCGAAATGGTCAAGAAGGCGCGCGAAGGGGTGATGGAATTTCTCCTGATCAACCATCCGCTCGATTGCCCGATTTGCGATCAGGGCGGCGAGTGTGATCTGCAGGATCAGGCGATGGTCTATGGCAAAGGCAGTTCGCGCTACGAAGAGAACAAGCGGGCGGTGACCGAAAAATATATGGGCCCGGTGATCAAGACGATCATGACACGCTGCATCCACTGCACACGCTGTGTGCGCTTTGCCGAGGAAGTCGCCGGCGTCGAGGAAATCGGCGCTGTCGGTCGCGGTGAGGATATGCAGATTACGTCCTATCTCGAAGGCGCGGTGCACAGCGAACTCAGCGGCAATGTCGTCGATCTCTGCCCGGTCGGCGCGCTGACCAGCAAGCCTTATGCGTTTGAAGCGCGTCCGTGGGAACTGACCAAGACGCTCGGCATCGACGTGATGGATGCTGTCGGGACCAATATCCGGATCGACAGCCGCGGCCGCGAAGTGCTGCGCGCCCTGCCGCGCGTCAATGACGATGTGAACGAAGAATGGGCGACCGACAAGACCCGCCACGCGATCGACGGCCTGATGAAGCGCCGTCTCGACAGGCCCTATGTGCGCAGGAACGGCAAGCTGGAAGAAGCGAGCTGGAACGAGGCGTTTCAGGCGATCGCCGATGTGAAAGCAGGGAGCTCGGTAGCGGCGATTGCCGGTGATCTGGTCGATTGCGAGACGATGTATGCGGCGAAGAAGCTGCTCAAGTCGATGCGCTCGGAGATGCTGGAAGGCCGCCAGACCGGATTGTCCTATGACACGTCCAATCTCGCCGCCGTGAACTTCAACAGCACCATCGCCGGGATCGAGGACGCCGATGTCGTCCTGCTGGTCTCGACCAACCCGCGCTGGGAAGCGTCGCTGGTCAACACGCGCATCCGCAAGGCGGTGCGTCAGGGCGGCGCGAAAGTCTTTGCTATCGGGCCGGAAGCGGACCAGACCTATCCGGTCGAATGGCTGGGCGATGACATGGGCCTGCTGGCGAAGCTGCCCAAGGCATTGACGGAAGCGCTGAAAGGCGCGGAACGGCCGGCGATCATTCTTGGCGGTGGTGCGCTGAGCGTCGAGGGCGCACATGGAGCGGCGCTCAAGCTGGCGACGAAATTCAAACTGATCAAGGACGGCTGGAACGGCTTCAATGTCCTGCATATCGGGGCCTCGCGCACCGGCGGGCTGATGCTCGGCTATGCGTTTGACGGCGGGATCAAGGCGATTGCGGCAAAGAAGCCGAAATTGCTGTTCGCGCTGGGTGCAGACGAAATGAATTACGAACCGTTCAGGGACAGCTTCAAGGTGTTTATCGGCCATCATGGCGACGCCGGAGTCCATGCGGCGGACGTGATCCTGCCGGGCGCTGCCTATACCGAGAAAAATGGCACCTATGTCAATCTGGAAGGCCGCGTCCAGCTTTCCACCAAGGCGATTTTCGCGCCGGGTGACGCGCGTGAGGACTGGAGCATCTTGCGGGCTTTGTCCGATGTGATGGGCAAGACCTTGCCATTCGACAGTTTCGAGGAACTGCGCGCCAAGATGGCCAAGGATCATCCCGACCTGGCTGAGGAAGGTCTGGTGACATTCGACTGGGCACCGCCATCCGGTTTACCGGACAAGCCAAAGGGGCAGGGCGTCCATCCAATCAAGGATTTCTACCTGACCAACAGCATCGCCCGCGCCAGCGCCACGATGCAGCGCTGTTCCGCGGAATTGCTGCACGCCGATGACGAGATGATGGAGGCGGCGGAATGAGTAATGTGACTGCCACCTTTCCTCCCTGTGCGATGCACGGGGAGGGGGACCGCGCGAAGCGTGGTGGAGGGGCACTTGCCTCAACCAGTTGCCCCTCCGTCATCCGCCTTCGCCAAGGCTACGGCGGACGCCACCTCCCCAAAGCTGCGCTTCAGGGAGGAAATAACTGATGACCGAATATCTCCAAACCACCTTCCTGGGTGCCGAGTTCGGCTGGTTTGTCGCCACGCTCGCGCTGATCCTGCTGATCGCGCTGCCGCTGATGCTCGCCGTCGCCATGATCATCTATGTCGACCGGAAAATCTGGGCGGCGATGGCATTGCGGCGCGGTCCCAATGTGGTCGGACCCTTTGGCCTGCTTCAGTCCTTTGCCGATGGCATCAAGGTTTTTTTGCAGGAAACCATCATTCCGTCGGGCGCCAACAAGGGCCTGTTCCTGATCGCGCCGATCATCACCTTCACCGTGGCCCTGCTGGCCTGGGCGGTGATCCCGTTCGGCGAGGACATGGTGCTTGCCGATATCAATATCGGCCTGCTTTACATTCTCGCGATCAGTTCGCTGGGGGTCTACGGCGTGGTGATCGCCGGCTGGGCGAGCAACTCCAAATATCCGTTTTTCTCCGCGATGCGCGCCGCCGCGCAGATGATTTCCTACGAAGTGTCGATCGGTTTCATCCTGATTGCGGTGGTGCTGTTCGCCGGCACGTTCAATCTCTCCGACATCGTGCTTTCGCAAGAGGGGCACATCTTCGGGATCGTCAATGCCTATGGTCTGAACCCGCTGCTGTTCCCGATGGCGGTGGTGTTCCTGATCGCCTCGATGGCGGAAACCGCGCGCCATCCCTTCGACCTGACCGAAGCGGAAAGCGAGCTCGTGGCCGGTTACCAGACCGAATATAGCTCGATGAGCTTCGCGCTCTTCTGGCTCGGCGAATATGCCAATATCCTGCTGATGTGCGCGCTCAATGCGATCCTGTTCTGGGGCGGGTGGCTGCCGCCGCTGGACGTCGACTGGATCCCGTGGTTCGATATTCCGGGCATCTTCTGGCTGTTCGGCAAGATGTTCTTCTTCTTCTTCATCTTCAGCTGGGTGATGGCGACCGTACCGCGCTACCGCTATGACCAGTTGATGCGTCTGGGCTGGAAGATATTCCTGCCGCTGAGCCTGCTTTGGGTGTTCCTGGTGAGTGGCTATGTGATGATTGACAAATTTGGATTGCCATCATGAGTATCGCACAAACCATCAAGGCCTTCACCCTGTGGGAGTTTATCGGCGCGCATCTGCTGACGCTGAAATATTTCTTCAAGGCGAAGAAGACGATCAACTATCCCTTCGAAAAAAACCCGATTTCGCCGCGGTTCCGCGGCGAGCATGCGCTGCGCCGCTATCCCAATGGCGAGGAACGCTGCATCGCCTGCAAGCTATGCGAAGCGGTCTGTCCGGCGCTGGCGATCACGATCGAGTCCGAACCGCGCGAGGACGGTTCGCGCCGTACCACGCGCTATGACATCGACATGACCAAGTGCATCTATTGCGGCTTCTGTCAGGAGGCCTGTCCGGTTGATGCCATCGTCGAAGGGCCGAATTTCGAATATGCGACGGAAACGCGCGAGGAACTGATCTACGACAAATCGAAGCTGCTCGAAAATGGCGACAAATGGGAGCGGGCAATCGCGGCAAACCTTGCCGCCGATGCGCCCTATCGTTAAGGCGCTGTGATGATTCCAATGGGGGAAAATGTGCGAAAATACGCTGAACTTTTCCTCCTTGTGCGTAGCACGGGGAGGGGGACCATCCGCAGGATGGTGGAGGGGGCGAGTGCGCAGCGTTCGCTTCGCTCGCGGCCCCTCCGGCACGCCTTCGCCAAGGCTTCGGCGCGCCACCTCCCCAAAGCGTCGCTTCAGGGAGGATGTGTGTAATGCAAATCTTTGCTTTCTATCTATTCGCATCGATCGTGCTTGCCAGCGGCGCTTTCTGCATCTTTGCGCGCAATCCGGTGCACAGTGTCCTGTGGCTGATTCTGGCGTTTTTCAACGCGGCCGGCCTGATGGTGCTGATTGGTGCGGAGTTTATCGCGGCGCTGCTGGTCATCGTCTATGTCGGCGCGGTCGCCGTATTGTTCCTGTTCGTGGTCATGATGCTCGACATTGATTTCGCCGAACTGCGGGCGGGTTTCATGAAGAACCTGCCGCTTGGGTTGCTGCTGGCCATCATATTGGCTGCCGAGATCGTTATTTTCGGGGTCTTGTCCTGGTCAACCGCCGGTATGGGCGATGCCAATGCCGTCGTCGGTCTCCCGGCAGGTGCGCCGTCCAATATCGAACAGCTGGGCGCGCTGCTCTACACCAAATATGTTTTCCTGTTCGAGGCCGCCGGGATGATCCTGCTGGTCGCCATGGTCGGCGCGATCGTGCTGACCCATCGCCAGCGCGGCGGTGTCAGGAAGCAGAAGGTCGCCGATCAGATCGCCCGCCGACCCGAAGACGCGACCCGCAACACGCAGCCCGAAGTCGGCAAGGGAGTGGAATTGTGATGCGATATTCATTGGCTTCTAGCACGGTTTGTCCTGAGCCTGTCGAAGGACTTGCTCGGTCAAAGAGCTGCCGTTGCGATGGCTGTGCTTCGACAGGCTCAGCACGAACGGACATTCTCCCGGCCATCCTTCAAAAGCGGGGGGACGTGTCATGATCGGTATTGAACATTATCTCGTTGTCAGCTCGATCCTGTTCGTGATGGGCATGCTCGGCATATTTCTCAACCGCAAGAATATCATCATCATCCTGATGGCGATCGAACTGATCCTGCTCGCGGTGAACCTCAATTTTGTCGCGTTCAGCGCCTTTCTCGGCGACATGACGGGGCAGGTGTTCGCGATGTTCATCCTGACCGTGGCTGCGGCCGAAGCCGCGATCGGACTGGCCATTCTCGTGATCTATTTCCGTCAGCGCGGCACGATTGCCGTCGATGATGTCAACCGGATGAAAGGGTGAATATGGAATCGTCCAAAGCTGCCGTTCGCCCTGAGCCTGTCGAAGGGCAGGTCATGCGCACACCATTCATACTGCGACGAGCTCAGCACGAACGGCTTCGGGGGTAAGCGTGGATTCCATTGTTCTCATAGTATTCCTGCCCCTGCTGGCAGCGATTGTCGCCGGGTTCGGCAACCGTATCATCGGTAATGTGTCGGCCAAGGTCATCACCACCGGCGCGTTGTTTGCCGCCTGTGCACTCAGCTGGCCGGTGTTTCTTGGCTATCTGAACGGAACCAGCACCGCTGAAGTCGTGCCGGTTATGAACTGGATCGTCTCCGGCGATCTGAATTTCGACTGGGCGTTGCGCGTCGATGCGCTGACCGCAGTTATGCTGGTCGTGGTCACCACGGTTTCTGCACTCGTGCATCTCTATTCATGGGGCTATATGGAGGAAGATCCGGACCAGCCGCGTTTCTTTGCCTATCTGTCGCTGTTCACCTTTGCCATGCTGATGCTGGTGACCGCGGACAATCTGGTCCAGATGTTCTTTGGCTGGGAAGGCGTCGGCCTCGCATCCTATCTGCTGATCGGTTTCTGGTTCAAGAAGCCCAGCGCCAATGCCGCCGCGATCAAGGCGTTTGTTGTCAATCGCGTCGGCGACCTTGGCTTCATGCTCGGTATCTTCGGCACATTCCTCGTGTTCGGTACGGTGTCGATTCCCGAAATTCTCGACGCTGCACCGGCGATGGCGGGTTCGACCATCACTTTCGCCGGGATGCGTCTCGACACCATGACCATTCTCTGCCTGCTGCTGTTCATCGGCGCGATGGGCAAGTCGGCGCAACTGGGTCTGCACACCTGGCTGCCGGACGCGATGGAAGGTCCGACACCGGTTTCCGCGCTGATCCACGCTGCGACGATGGTCACCGCCGGCGTGTTCATGGTCTGCCGCCTGTCACCGATGTTCGAAACCAGTCCGGTTGCCCTGGCCGTCGTCACCATCGTCGGCGCTTCGACCGCGATATTTGCGGCTACGGTTGGCCTGGTCCAGCACGATATCAAGCGCGTGATCGCCTATTCGACCTGTTCGCAGCTCGGCTACATGTTCTTTGCAGCCGGTGTGGGCGCCTATAGCGCGGCGATGTTCCATTTGTTCACCCATGCCTTTTTCAAGGCGCTGTTGTTCCTCGGCGCCGGTTCGGTGATCCATGCGATGCATCATGAGCAGGACATGCGCTATTATGGTGGCCTGCGGAAAGAAATCCCGCTGACTTTCTGGGCGATGATGGCCGGAACGCTGGCAATCACGGGGGTCGGCATTGTCGGCCTCGGCGGTTTTGCCGGCTTTTATTCCAAGGACGCGATTATCGAGGTTGCCTTTGCCAGCGGCACCGAGGTCGGGCAGTTCGCCTTCTTCATCGGTGTTCTCGCGGCCCTGCTGACCAGCTTCTACAGCTGGCGGCTGATGTTCCTGACCTTCTGGGGCACCCCGCGCTGGATCCAGTCGGAGCATATCCAGCATGCGCTGCACGGCCATCATGACGAGGCCCTGCATGATACGCATGGGCACGAGGAGTCCGGTGCGGACAATCCGCCGGCGCAGGAAGATGCGGGATACAACGCATCCACGCACGCGCCCGGCGCCGGGCAGCTTGCACCCGGTACCGGCGGCTATCATCCGCACGAAAGCCCCCTTTCAATGCTGATTCCGCTGGGCGTATTGGCGACGGGTGCCGTTTTTGCCGGTTTCCTGTTCCACAACCAGTTCGTCGAAGCCGCCGAGGGCGCAGCCTTCTGGGCCGGCAGTCTCTCCTTTGACGAGCATCTGATGCACGAGATTCACGAAGTGCCTTTGTGGGTGAAGCTGTCCTCGACGTTCGCCATGCTGACCGGTCTCGGCACCGCGATCTTCCTGTATTTCTTTGGCAAGGACCGTCCGGCGCGCCTCGCCGCGACATTCAGTCCGCTCTACCTGTTCTTCTTCAACAAATGGTATTTTGACGAGCTTTATGACCGGATATTCGTCCGCCCCGCATTCTGGCTGGGACGACTGTTCTGGAAGGGCGGCGATGAAGGTACGATTGACCGCTTCGGTCCGAATGGCATCGCTGCGGCCATCGCCAGCGGCTCCGGCGTCATGAAACGCATCCAGAGTGGCTATCTCTATACCTATGCTTTGGTCATGCTGCTCGGCCTCGCCGCTGCGACGACCTGGATTATCGTGCAGGGAGCCAGCTAATGAACCAGCTTGATTTCCCGATCCTGTCACTGATGATGGGTCTGCCGATGCTGGCAGCGATAATCTGCCTGTTCCTCAACGCGCGGGCCGCACGCTGGCTGGCGCTTGCTACAACGCTTGTGCTGCTCGTACTGGGCATTGTTTTATGGGCCAATTACGATATCGGCGGTCCGCAATGGCAATATGTCGAGCGCGCCGATCTGTTCGGTGATTTTGCCTGGGCGCTGGGGATCGACGGTATTTCGATGATGCTGATCATGCTCACCGTCTTCCTGATGCCGATCTGTATCGGTGCAAGCTGGGAAGCGATCCAGTCTCGGGTCGGCGAATATATGGCGGCCTTCCTGTTCATGGAAGTATTGATGATCGGCGTGTTCGCGGCGCAGGATATCTTCCTGTTCTACATTCTCTTCGAAGCGGGGCTGATCCCGATGTATCTGATCATCGGTATCTGGGGCGGGGCCAACCGGATTTACGCCAGCTACAAATTCTTCCTCTACACCCTGCTCGGGTCGGTGGTGATGCTGATCGCGATGCTGTGGATGGTGCAGGATGCCGGAACCGCCGACATCCCGACCCTGCTCAACTATGATTTCCCGCCCGAGGCGCAGACCTGGCTGTGGTTGGCCTTCTTTGCCAGCTTTGCGGTCAAGATGCCGATGTGGCCGGTCCATACCTGGTTGCCCGACGCGCACGTCCAGGCACCAACCGCGGGTTCGGTGATTCTGGCCGGGGTACTGCTGAAAATGGGCGGCTACGGCTTCCTGCGGTTCTCGCTGCCGATGTTTCCCGAAGCATCCGAACAATTCATCTGGCTGATCTTTGCCCTGTCGATGGTCGCCGTGGTCTACACCTCTCTCGTTGCGCTGGTGCAGCAGGATATGAAGAAGCTGATCGCCTATTCGTCTGTCGCCCATATGGCGATTGTCACGCTCGGTCTGTTTGCGTTTAACCGGCAAGGCATTGAAGGCGCGGTTATCGTTATGCTGAGCCACGGTCTGGTGTCGGCGGCGCTCTTCCTTTGTGTAGGAGTGATCTACGACCGTCTGCATACCAGAGAAATAAACCGTTACGGCGGACTGTCGATCAACATGCCGAAATATGCGCTGCTGTTCATGCTGTTCACCATGGCCTCGATCGGCCTGCCGGGCACCAGCGGTTTTGTCGGCGAATTTCTCTCGCTGGTCGGTCTCTACAAGATCAACAGCTGGGTGACTTTGGTCGCCGCAACGGGAATCATTCTGGGCGCAGGCTATATGCTCTATCTCTATCGCCGGGTTGCTTTCGGTGAACTGGTTCACGAGGATGTCAAGGCGATGCCGGATCTGTCTGCGCGCGAAATGGGGTTGCTCGCGCCGATAGCCGCTGCCGTGATGTGGATGGGTGTCTATCCGGAAAGCTTCATGGCCCCGATCCGGGGCGACGTCGGGGCGCTGGTGGCGCGCATCGACCGTGCGGCACCAGCTGGCGATGCCAATCTTGAAATGGGCGAGGCGAAAGCCGTCGTCAAAGACCATGCCGTAGGGGAGGCACACTGATGGCAATCGGAAATTCCCTCTGGCTGGTTTCGCCCGAAATCTTTCTCTCGGTTTCGAGCCTGATCCTGTTGATGATCGCCGCGTGGGGCGGTGAAAAATCGGCACGACTGGTCACAATTTTATCCGCCGCGGCGCTGTTCGGGGCATCGGTCCTGCTGATGGTGCTGGCCCATATGCCCGAATTCAAGGACGGCGCATTCGCCTTCAGCGGCCAGTACCGCATGGATGCGTTCGGCAGTGCCGCGAAATTCCTGATCTATCTCGCGGCGATCATTTCCCTGATGATTGCACCGCGTTTCTTTCAGAGCGGCGGCAGATATCGCGCGGAATATCCGGTCCTGATATTGTTCGCCAGCGTCGGCATGGGGATGATGGTGTCGGCCACCGACATGATGACGCTCTATATCGGATTGGAACTGAACAGCTTGTCCGCCTATGTTCTGGCCAGCTTCATTCGCACCGACGTCCGGTCCTCGGAAGCCGGCCTGAAATATTTCGTCCTCGGAGCGCTGGCCAGCGGCATGCTGCTGTTCGGCATATCCCTCGTCTATGGCTTTGCGGGCTCGACCAGCTTTGCCGTGATCGGTGACGCTCTGGGCGGCGATATCGCAACCGGCCCGCTGATCGGACTGGTGCTTGTTCTGGCTGGTCTGGCGTTCAAGATCAGCGCCGTGCCGTTCCATATGTGGACGCCGGATGTTTACGAAGGCGCACCGACGCCGGTCAGCGCCTTTTTTGCCAGCGCCCCGAAAGTGGCCGCTGTCGCCTTGACGGCGCGGGTCATCATCGACGCCTTCGGTAGCCAGACATCCGCCTGGCAGCAGATTATCGTGTTTGTCGCACTGGCCTCGATCATTCTCGGTGCGGTCGCCGCGATCGGCCAGCAGAATATCAAACGCCTGCTCGCCTATAGCTCGATCAACAATGTCGGCTTCCTGCTCATCGGTCTTGCCACCGGCACCGCGCAGGGCATTTCGGCGATGATGTTCTATTTGGCTATCTATGTCGCGATGACATTGGGCAGCTTTATCTGTGTGCTGGAGATGCGTGACAAGGACGGAAAGCCCCTGGAAAGCCTGTCGAGTCTGGCCGGGCTGTCACAAACGCGCCCGGGTCTTGCCGCGGCCTTTGCGGTCTTCATGTTCTCGCTGGCCGGTATCCCGCCGCTTTTCGGTTTCTGGGGCAAGTTCCTGGTGTTCGATGCCGCCGTGGCAGCGGGCATGTTTCCCCTCGCGGTGATCGGTATTGCCGCTTCGGTGATTGGCGCCTTCTATTATATCAAGGTGGTCAAGATCATCTATTTCGATGATCCTGCCAGAGAGATTGCGGCGACGGGCAACAAGACCGAAAACGGGCTGATTGCGGTTCTGGCGCTGTTCGTATCGCCGCTCGGCTATCTGGCGATCCCGTTCATGGCTCCCGTGGCGACCGCAGCCGCGGTGTCACTTTTCTGAACATTCGCATAGAAACCGTAGATCAGACCGCATCCACCAATGCGGACCTGAAGACGCTGGCAAACCAGAGCAGCGCGGTCGAAGGCTTCTGGCTGCGGGCCGAGAAACAGTCCGGTGGTCTCGGGCGTCTGGGTCGCAAGTGGGAGAGTCCGGAGGGCAATCTGTATTGCAGTACTGTCGTTGACATTCGTGCCGGTGATCCGGCGCCGTCGTCGCTGTCCTTCGTCGCCGGACTCGCGGTTTACACGACGACTCGCTCGTTCCTTCCGGATGCCGAAATGATCCTGAAATGGCCCAATGATATTTTGGTTTCCCGGGCGAAAATCTGCGGTATTTTGCTTGAGCGCGTGAAAAATCAGGTGGTGGTTGGCATCGGGGTGAATATCGCCGTCATACCGGAGGTGGATGGCAGGGCGGTGACCAGTCTCGCGGCCGAGGGCGCCGCGATTGACGCTGCCGGTTTTCTGGTTCGCCTGGCCGATCGATTTGCCAACTTGGTCAATGTCTGGCGTGATCAGGGGATTCCGCATATTCTGGCAGAATGGCAGAAACGGGCCCATCCGGTTGGCAGCCTAGTCACAACGAGCGATGAACGCGGTGAAAAAACCACTGGCGAATTTGCAGGCCTCACGGCGGATGGTGCACTTTGCTTGAGAAAAGCCGATGGAACGCTTATCGAAATACACGCCGGTGATATTTCCATCGAATAGAAAGAAGAGTCGCTCATGCTATTGGCTATTGATGCCGGAAATACCAATGTAGTGTTCGCCCTGTTCAACGGTAATGACATCCGCGCGCGCTGGCGGATCGCGACCGATGCGCGCCGCACCGCGGATGAATATGTCGTCTGGCTCAGGCAGCTGCTAGAGCTGGAAGGCCTGGCAATTAACGATGTAGACGCGGTGATCATCAGCACCGTTGTTCCGCGCGCGCTCCATAATCTGACGGTGCTTTCGGAGAAATATTTTGGCGTGCCGCCGCTGGTCGCCGGCCGTGGCGCAGCGGAATGGGGTGTCGCGCTGGACGTCGAGCAACCCGATAGCGTGGGGGCCGATCGCGTTCTCAATGTGATCGCTGCCCATCAGAAATATAAGCAGGACATCGCGATCATTGATTTCGGCACCGCCACGACATTTGATGTCGCCGACTATGAGGGGGCCTACAAGGGTGGCATTATTGCACCTGGGATCAATCTTTCGCTGGATGCACTGGTCGGCAAAACCGCACAGCTTCCGCGTATCGCACTGGAATCGCCCGAAACCGATAATGTCATCGGCACCACAACCGAAAGCCAGATGCTGATTGGCATTTTTTGGGGTTATGTCGCGATGATCGAAGGGCTAGTAGCGCGGACCAAGGCGCAAATCGGCCGACCGACCAAGATTATTGCCACCGGTGGGCTAGCCGTGCTTTTTGACGAACATACCGACGTCTTTGATCATCTAGAACTGGACCTGACTCTTCAGGGCATGCATTTCCTCTATCAGCGAGCAACACACGCTTCATGACAAAACCAAAAAAAGAACTTCTTTTCCTGGCCCTCGGCGGGTCGGGAGAAATCGGCATGAATGTCAATCTATACGGCTGCGACGGCAAGTGGGTGATGGTCGATCTCGGCATGACATTTGCTGACTCCGGCTATCCGGGGATTGACCTGATCCTGCCTGATCTTGAATTTATCGAGAAACACCGGAAAGATCTTCTCGGCATCGTGCTGACGCACGGTCATGAGGACCATATCGGCGCGGTCCCCTATTTTGCCGCCGATCTTGATGTTCCGCTGTTCGCGACGCCGTTTACGGCGGGCCTGATCCGCCGCAAGCTGGAAGAAGTCGGACTGGAAAATCAGGTCAAGCTCAACATCATTCCCAATGAGGGCAGTTTTGATCTCGGGCCATTCGGCTTTCGCTATCTGCCGATCGCCCACAGCATTGCCGAAGGCAACGCGATGCTGATCGACACGCCTTATGGCCGGATTTTCCACACCGGCGACTGGAAACTGGATGACGAGCCTGTGCTCGGGGTTCCTTCGACACCGGAAGAACTTGCCGAGATTGGCGAAGAAGGCATTCTGGCGCTGGTTTGCGATTCCACCAATGTTTTCAATGAAAATCCGTCCGGATCGGAGGGCGATGTGCGCCGTAATCTGATGCGGGTGGTGGAAGATATCGACACCCGTATTGTGGTGACGACCTTCGCGTCCAATGCTGCCCGGCTCCAGACGCTGGGTGAGGTCGCCATGCATTCTGGACGGAAGCTCTGCGTGGCCGGGCGTTCGCTCGACCGGATTATCGAGAATTGTCGCGAAAATGGCTATCTCAAGGACTTCCCACCGACCGTGGATTTTCAGGAAGCGATGAGCCTGCCGCGCGGCGAGGTCATGATCATTGCAACCGGCGGTCAGGGTGAGGCGCGGGCAGCGCTGGGCCGGATTGCAGGCGACAGCCATCAGATCAAACTCTCCGAGGGTGATCACGTGCTGTTTTCGTCCAAACAGATTCCCGGCAATGAAATTGCGATTGGCCGGATCCAGAACCAGCTCGCGGCCAAGGGCGTCATCATGATTACCGAACGTCAGGAACATATCCATGTTTCGGGTCATCCCGGGCAACCGGAACTGGCCAAAATGTATGACTGGATCAAGCCGGAAATTTTGGTACCGGTCCACGGTGAAATTCGCCATATGAAAGCCCAGGTTCGCTTTGGTCTGGAGCAGGGCATCCCGAAAGCCATATTCCAGCAGAATGGCGATGTCGTCCGACTGGCTCCCAAAGGACCAAAAATACTCGGTCAGGAGCGGACCGGAAGGCTGGTCGTCGACGGCGATGTGATCATCCCCGCCGATGGCAAGACGCTGAACGATCGGCGCAAGACGGCTCATAACGGGATGATCTCGGTGGCCGTCGGTCTCGACGAGAAGGGCCGCATCTTCGGACAGCCGGTGCTGAAAATGCACGGTGTCCCGCTGGAAGAAGACGAGGAAGATTTTCTCGACGAAGTGGTCGACAAGATCATCGGGACCTATACCAAGCCGGTCGGCAATATCGACAAGTTCAACGAGGCGATCCGCTTGCTGGTACGGCGTAGTGCCACCGAGTGGACGGGCAAGAAGCCGATTGTCTCGGTGCTGACCGTGGAGGCCTGACCCCGATATGGAAATCACCTCGATCATTGCGATTTATGTTCTTTTCTGGGTGATGTCGGCATTCATCGTGCTGCCGATCGGGATTCGCAGCCATCACGAATCGGGGATCAAGATGATCAAGGGGCAGGCGGACGGGGCGCCAGTCAATTTCCGGCCGCTGCGGGTGTTGTTGTTGACGACGCTGCTCGCGACAGCCGCTTTCGGGCTATTTTATCTCAATTATGCCTATGGGTGGATCACTCTGGACGATATTGATTTCTTCAACAGCCGGGAACGTCTGGGCTAGCTGCGCAGACGCTCGATCGCCTGGGCCAGTGCGACATACAGCTTGCCGACATCCGACGACAACAGGGTCACGCTGATCGCGCTGCCATCGCGAGTGGCCAGCACGCCGCGCAGCATCGCTTCGAAATCATGGATGTAGCGGTTTACATGTTCGCGGAATTCGTCATTGGCCGAATATTGCGCAAGTATCTCGCGAACGTCACGATTGTCGAGCAGGCGCACGGCACGCCGCGTGAAGATTCCGCGGTCGCCTTTCAGATAGGCTGCCCATTCGGTGTCGGTGACATCGTTTGACAGGATCTTTCCGACATCAATCGAGATGGAGTTGAGCGACTCGGTCAGCTGCGCCACCCGCCGGGTGAAATTCTCGTCGCTGCTTTGCTCCGCCTTTTCTTTTGCAAACAGGATGCGCTGCTCGAGATTTGTTGTCATGTCCTCGATCGCGGTTAACTGATCGGTGAGATGCGCGGCGGTCGACTGGGTTGTCGCAACCGCGCTCGACACTGCCTTTTCCAGTTTTGGCGCGATCGAGGCAATTTTGTCATCGATAATCCGGTTCAACGCTTCCTCGCTTACTTTTTCAAAAGCCTCGGTCGAACCGGCGATGGAATTTTCAAGCACTTCCCGCGAATGTTCGGAAGCCTGTTTGGCCGTGTCCTTCACCCGCAGCAACGCGCTAATCAGTTTCTCGCCGGCGCTTTCGGCGAGGGATTCGTTCTGTTGGCGCACATCGTCGAGCGATTTTGAAATTTCGGAAATCTGGCCGACGATGGATTGGCTCGCAACCTCGCCCTCTTCGCGCAATTTGCGAATATTGTCCTGCTGTTGACTGATGGAGAGATCTGTTTGCGCGACCCGTTGCGCTATTTTGCCAGCATCTTCCTGCGCCTTGGTCGCCTCGCTGGCGATCTGACCATATAGCGCCAGACTTTCCCTGGATTTTTCCGACACTCGTTCGAAAGCAAGGGGCAGGGTTTCGTCCATTTCCCGCGCGCTGCTGTCCAGTGCAACGAGCAATTTCTCTATCCGTTCGATCATGCCGTCGGCTACGCCATAACCACTTTCCAGGGATTCCTGCAGAGCGGCACTATTCTGCTCCATTGCTGTCATCGCAAAGGCCAGCTTCGCCGTTTTTTCGCCGCCTTCATTGTCGAGATTTTTGAGGTTCTCGGCAATTTCGGAGATCGTCCGGTCGAGCGTGGAGGCCAGCGCTTTCAAGCGAACTTCTTCCTGATCCGCAACTTTTCCGGCGGCTGCCAGACTTGCTTCCAGAGCATCCATATCCGCGCGCATAGCGATCGCCGATTCCGAAGTTTCAGTCGCCAGATCGGCCCGGGTCTTGCGGAGCGCATCAATTGTTTCGGCGGTGGTTTCCTTCAACAAGCTCGCCAGCCGGGCCGATCCGGACTCCGCGTCATCTAGCTGTTTCGTCAAACTGGCCTGTATTCTTTCGGCCTCGACCGCGAGACTTTCTACCGACAGGGCCGATTTGTCCGTCAGTTGATCCAGACTCTTTTTGGCTGCGGCACCAACTTCCCCGATTTTCTGGAGAGTCGAAACCATGCTGGTCATTTCGGCCTGGGCGGTGCGTCCGGAATTGCCGATCTGATTGGTGACGTCCTTGGCGGTATTGATAACCACCGGCAGATGTTCGCGGAGCTGCTCAAGATTTTTGTAAGCGGCATCGCCGACTTTATCGAGCTTCTGCATTTTGCCGAGACCATCTTCCAGGGATTGCCTGATCTTTTCGGCTGCGGTGGTCAACTTGACGGAAGACTGGTCTCCCAGAGTTTCAAGTTCGCGGCTTTCCTGACCCAGAAACTCCCGGGCAACGCTGAGTTCGTTATTGACCGTCCTCAGCCGCATTTCCAGTAGCGCGGATTCAGCGCGCAAGGAGGATGAGACATCGGCAAACCGGTTCGCCTCTCTGGTGCTGTTGCGCATATAGAGCAAATAACCAACTCCAAGCGTCGCGATCGGCAAACACCATTGGGTCAGCAGGGCAATTGCATCCTTGGGCGTCGGTATTGTTGTAAAAATGTCGCGGTAGGCCCAGAAGAAAACCCCACTCCAGCCGACGGCAACGACAAGGAACAGCACCGGCATATAACGGGACCGGGCAGAAGCAGTGGTTGTTTCGTCGGCGTAGTGACTCCAGTGGTCTTCCGAAGCGCCATCGCTGTTTTCCTGAGGAAGATCGCCAAATTCTTCCGGTTCCGGTTCCGGGCCCTGCGCGTCGCTTGCCACGCTCGCGGTTGTTTCTGTCCCGTCGCCATCGGGACTTTCGTCCCGGTTGCGCCACATCCCGATAATCTTAGATTCACCTGCCATGAAGCCTATTTAACACAATATTGAATCATATAAACCATAAGTTAACCATATTGGGTGTAATCGGCAGGGATGTCATTTGATTATGGGGCTTTGGACGCCGCCTTGACGGCAGCAGTGGGGGACGATCAGACCCTTATCGCGGAATTGCGTGCTGCGTTTCTGGAAAGTGCAAAACGGCAGGTGGACCTGTTGGGCAGAGCGCGCTGCGATGCCAATTGGGAATATGCCGCATGGCGTCTCAAAGGGCTGGCCGCCAGTTTCTCCGCGACCAAAATTCTGCAACTGGCCGATGAAGCCGCCCATTCGGCACCGGGGGATCCGGTAATATTACGCAAGTTGGAACGCGCCGTGTCCGCGGTCGAGGTTCATCGGGACTGACTTCCTGTCTCGGCTGCACGGCTAGCGCCTTTTTCACGAGAATATCGGTTGGCATGTTTGGACGCCACCATATATGGATGGAAACGAGCTTCCCATTCATCGATCAGGACCCCAATATTCGTGAAACTGGCACTGATTTCCCTGGCAAAAGACGATCTTGACGGAAACGGGCCGATTGCCCTGCTGCCTTTGTTCGCCGGGACTCTGCTCGATTTGCAGATCCGCGCCGCGCAACGCTTTGGCTGCGAAAAATTTATATTTCTGTGTCCGGTTACCCATGGCGCTCTCCTGCAGAAGATCGATGAGATGAAACAGCAGGGGCTGGACGCCGAATATGTCCGCACGCCCAGCGATCTGGTGCAATATGCCAGCGATCAGGATCAGCTGGTCTATATCGCCGACGGCATATTGCCCAACGAAGAGATCATAGATCAACTGAGCGGACCAGCGCAGGAATTGCTCTTTACCGTGCTGCATGCCGAGGAATATCAGGAATTTGAGCGCATTGACCTGAACCAGCGCTGGCTCGGCATCGTCTCGCTCAACGCATCCCGCCTGAGCGCGATGATCGATATTCCCGATGACTGGGAGGTTGGTTCCGCGCTGCTCCGAACGGCGGTTCAGGCCGATTGTCCACGCGCGATTATATCTGATCGCAGAATGGGTTCGGGAGTGATCGCTCATGTGCAAAGTGAACTCAGCGCGGAGCAATATACACGACGCAAATTGAGAGAAATTCCTGCGAAAACGGACAATTTTCTGAGCCGCTTTGTGCTGCATCCCCTGACCAGGCGAAGCCTCCCGCGACTCTGGAAGAAAAGGGTCGCGGCGCAGTATCTTGGAATATTTACCCTGACCGCGGGGCTTGCCGCAGTTCTCACAGCAGTTCTCGGCTATGCCGTCGCCTCGCTGGTCCTGCTTTTTTTCGGTAGCGTGGCGCAATATATCCGATCGGCAATGGCACAATTTGGCAGTGCCGTAACGGCGAGGGACTGGACCGGTATGGCGCTGGATCTGCTCGCTGCTACCGGGGTCGGGATTCTTCTGTTCCATGCGTCTGATGCGGTGGCATTGGTGCCAAATCTGGTGATCGCCCTATTGTTGCTCGCCCACCTGCTGCTTTCCCGGACCGGGCCACAGAACAGGACGCTGGCGCTGGTCAAACCGGATTTGCGATTGGTTCTGATTGTCTTGTTCCTGGCAACCATTATGGGGCAATTTGCTTACGGCATCTATGGCGCGGCGCTGTATTCCGGTCTGTTTCTGGTGCTGGAGCGCTATTTGAAGAAAAATCCACCGGATTAGCCCGCCTTGCAGGACCGATAGCATATATCGCGTTTAGCGGCTTGTTAACCACATTCGGGTACGGCCAGACTATGGCACAGCGAGTTTTTTCGATGAACGAAACGATGCACAACGATATCATCCGGCACGCCACGGTATTGGCCGATAAAGCCTCTTATATTGCCGATGATTTTGGTCGGGTCCTGTTTCCCAAAACCGATGTGGTTTTCAACGACCGCATGCGGTCCAACGCGCGGCAATATCTGCGGGCCATCATCGGTCAGATTGAGGAACATATTTGCCTGATTGCGACCCGGGAACTGGGTGCAACGCACGAAACACTCCTGAAGATCGGCCAGGGCGGAGAAGGCAGGAGCTTTTGCCTGCTGGAGCATTCGGGCTTGCTCAAGACCGCCGAGATTGTTCAGCATCTGTTCGTGAAAACGCAGCAAAGCGAACTGGCGGCCAGGCTGTTGCAGAAGATTTCGCAGGAAGATCTCGAAGCAACCCTGACCCGCCACCTTGATCATGAGGATACTGCCGTCGCTGAAGCCGCCATGGGCCTGCTGGTCGCGCAATCCAAGACGAGCGGTGCGGTGGGTGAACTGTCGGCCAGCCTTGCCGACCTGCCCGCTGAAATTGCCTATGCCCTGGCCTGGCCGGTCGCGGCCTCGCTTGCCAGACTTTCCGATCTGCCCGGTTTGCCATTACAGCAGGCGACCGAACGCTTGCTTGCCTCGCATGACGAGAGCGCAGGCGTGGCGCGCAAGGCCGACCGTCTCGCCCGGTTGCTTGAGCAATCGAAGGCGGCGGAGGATCGCATTCCCCACCCGATGACCGATGGATTGTCATTGTTTATGGCCCGTCTGGCTAGACGCTCCGGCCTGACCAGTGATCAGATTGTCACCTTCACCGCCGAGCCGAATATGGCACGCCTTGTCGTTGCCATGCGAGCATCAGATTTCCCTGCACAGGAGGCCTTATCGATATTTGCGGCTCTCGATAATGGTGACCATATTCTGACCGCGGCAACCTACGAAGAAACCGACCGGGACCGGTCATTGGCGCTGGTATCGACCTGGGCGGCACCCGATGCTTTTCAAAATGCGCAGCGGATGCTTGCCGACGATGGCCTGGGTGATCGGGGCCAATGACGATATCGGGCAAACTGGCCGAACCGGTGTGCGGACGGGTGGACGCCGAGGGGAAGCTCTTGTCGGCTGACTCGCTGCTGATGCGGCTGCACTTGCGCAGCGGCGGCTCGGAAGGCGGACCATTGGCAATCCCGGAACTGGCAGAATTGTGCCGCCTCAGCAGGCGGCTGGGGATGAACCTTTCCCGTCCGGCGCAGGCGTCCGACGATGACTGCCGGATAGAAATGTGGGTCGAAACACGGTTTGTTCCGGTCGAAGAGGAACAGCAACTCAGCCTTTCCATCATCGACTGGAAAGAGCGTCCTCACAATGATGCGGACGAAATCGATCCTTCTCGTGCACGCGATTTTGACAGACTGGAAGGACGCGGGGCGATCAGGACCGATGCGGCCTTGCGGATCATTGCCCGGCAAATGCCGGGCGAGGCGGTACCGACTGCCGACGCCATCGGTCAGTCGCTGCTCGATATATACGAGGTCATTCCGCCATCGGCTCATGCAAGATTGCTCGAGGCAGTGGCCGAGCGGCAACCCATCCGCAACCAGCGGATGCGGGAGAAAATCGGCAGCCAGCGTCTGTTCGTGCTTCAGGGCCATCCATTGATGGACAAGGCGGGTGTTTTCGCCGGTTATCGTTTCACGGTTACGCCGGATGATCCGGAGACCGGAGGCAAAGATGCAAAGGCTGTGGCCGGAAAATTGATCAGCGACAATCTGTTCGGTTTCCAGCTCGGGCCGGCCCTGCGCCAGCCGCTCGGCAAAATCATCGCCAATGCCGAAACAATCAGCGGTAAGTTGGAGGGCCCGCTGCGCGGCGATTATGCCAGCTATGCCAAGGATATCGCCTCGGCGGGGCGCCATTTGCTGGATCTGGTCAACGATCTATCCGATCTGGAGGCGATTGAACGTCCGGAATTCAGCGTTGCAGCGGATGATATCGACCTTGTTGATCTGGCGCACCGCGCCGCCGGCCTGCTCGCCGTCAAGGCGTCCGATCATCAGATCCGGATCGATCTTCCCAACGAGGGCGACAAGCTTCCTGCTCGCGGCGAATTTCGCCGGTCGTTGCAAATTCTTGTCAATCTGGTTGGCAACGCCATCCGCTACTCGCCCGACGGTTCGGTGATCAAGGTGCGTGTTTCTGCCGACCAGGAATTTGCTCGGATTTCCGTGACCGATCAGGGTGACGGTATCGCCGCGGACGACCAGGATCGCATTTTCGAGAAATTCGAGCGGCTGGGGCGGGCGGGCGACGGCGGCAGCGGCCTGGGCCTGTTTATCTCACGTCGGCTGGCGCATGCCATGGGCGGCAGCCTGACCGTTGAGAGTTCCACCGGCAAGGGTTCGATCTTCACGCTGTCCCTTCCGTACCGGAAATAAAAAAAGGGGAGCGCGGAGCCCCCCTTTTTATCAAGTCTGTTGTCTTTACCGCTTGTCGATCGGCACATAGTCGCGCTTGGCCGGACCCGTATACAGCTGGCGTGGACGCCCGATGCGCTGGCCGGGGTCGGAGATCATCTCGTTCCACTGCGCGACCCAGCCTACCGTGCGCGCCAGGGCAAACAGAACCGTGAACATCGAAGTCGGAAATCCGATCGCCGAGAGGATGATTCCGGAATAGAAATCAACGTTCGGGAACAGTTTCTTGTCGATGAAATAGGGGTCGTTGAGCGCCATTTCCTCGAGTTGCAGGGCAACGTCAAACACCGGATCCTTGACCTTCAGCGTTTTAAATACTTCCCGAACGGTTTCCTGCATCACCGATGCCCGCGGATCGTAATTCTTGTAAACGCGGTGGCCAAAGCCCATCAGCCGGAACGGATCGTCCTTGTCCTTGGCGCGCTTGATATATTCCGGAATCCGGTCCGGATGACCGATTTCGTGCAGCATGTTGAGGGCCGCTTCATTGGCGCCGCCATGCGCCGGACCCCACAGGCAGGCAATGCCGGCGGCAATGCAGGCAAACGGGTTGGCCCCGGATGAACCGGCAAGCCGGACGGTCGAGGTCGAGGCATTCTGCTCGTGATCGGCATGGAGGATGAAAATCCTGTCCATGGCCTTTTCAATCGCCGGATGCACTTCATATTCCTCGGCCGGAACGCCAAAGGTCATGCGCAGGAAGTTGCCGGTATAGGACAGTTCGTTGTCGGGATAGACGAACGGCTGGCCGATCGAATATTTATAGGCCATCGCCGCAATGGTCGGCATTTTCGCGACCAGACGGTGGCTGGCGATCATCCGCTGGGCGGGATCGTTGATGTCGGTGCTGTCATGATAGAATGCCGACAGCGCGCCAACCACGCCGCACATGATGGCCATGGGATGCGCGTCGCGCCGGAAACCCTGATAGAAACCGCGCAATTGCTCATGCACCATCGTGTGGCGCGTAATGGTATTGTTAAAATCGGTATATTCATCCGCAGTCGGCAATTCACCACGGAGCAGCAGATGAGCGACTTCCATGAAGCTGCTGTTCTCGGCGAGCTGTTCGATCGGATAGCCGCGGTGCAGCAACACGCCCTCGCCGCCATCGATGAACGTCAGTTCGGATTCGCAGCTGGCGGTCGAGGTAAAGCCGGGGTCATAGGTGAAGGCACCGGTCTGGCCATATAATTTGCGGATATCGACGACATCGGGACCCACTGTGCCCGTCAGAACCGGATATTCGTAATTTTCGCCATTGATGCTGAATTTTGCGTTATCGCCCACGATTATTGTCCTTTCTGCTCCTGAAATTCAGGTATTTTCGATTTGATCTGCAAGACGGCCCAGCGATTCTTCTTTGCCAAGAAGGATCAGGACGTCAAAAATTCCGGGTGAACTGGTACTTCCTGTCAGGGCGGCGCGCATAGGTTGTGCGAGCTTCCCCAATCCCAGTTCGGCA
>JBLWTQ010000025.1:0-36358 GCA_048270065.1 Parasphingorhabdus sp.
GCCAAGGCGCTGTTGAAAGAGCCGGGCGATGATACAAAACTTTTCACCTTTAATGTAGGAACACAATTCTGATGACACGTTTATTCAAATCCGCACTCACGATTCTCGCCGTAACTGCCGCGCCATTGGCTTTTGGGCCGGTCGCGAGCGCTCAGGTCTCCGGGATCGCCACCGCGAATCCTACGGTTGCCATTGCACGGACAAAGGCTTTTTCGGCGGCTTATTCCCAGATCGGAACGCAATTTAAGACAAATTTTGACCAGATCGATGCGCGCAACAAAACGCTCAATGGCTTGCGCGCGCAACTGGACACGGACAATAACAAGCAGCTGACACAGGAAGAACTCGACGCGGCGGTAAGAGCCAAAAGCCCCGTTCTGCAGAGCATCCAGACCGAAGAAAACGAGATCCAGAAACTGCAAACCCCGGCAATCATGGCGCAAATGTTCGCGGTTGAGAGCATTTTTAACGAATATTCCAATGCCCAGCAGCAAGTGGTCTCGAACAAGAAAATCGGGGTCATCCTGAACCCGGACGCGTTTCTTTATGCGCCGCCACAGGCCGACGTAACCGCTGATATCACGGCCGCCCTTGACACGAGAGTACCTAGTGTGGGCACGACGCCGCCCGCCAATTGGCAACCGCAGCGCAACACTGTGTCGCTGCACCAGCAGTTGCAGCAGTTGCTGGTGGCCAGCGCCCGCAGCCAGGCGGCACAGCAGCAGCCGCCGGCAGCCCAGCCCTCCAGTCGCTAGTTGAAGATCAATGACCGAACCCCTCAACTATGACGTAACCAGGGTGATGGCGGTTTTGCCGCACCGCTATCCCATGCTTCTGGTTGACCGGGTGGAGGAACTCGTAAAGAATGAATCCATTCGGGCGGTAAAGGCTGTCACGATGAACGAAGGGTTTTTTCAGGGGCATTTTCCGGGCCGACCGATCATGCCTGGTGTGATGATTGTCGAAGCGCTGGCTCAGGCCGCCGGCGTACTCGCCATGGAGAGTTTCGAAATGGTCGGATCGGGCAAGCTGGTCTATTTTATGGCGATAGACGGTGCGAAGTTCCGTCAGCCCGTGGAACCGGGCTGCTTGTTGTCCTTAAACGTGAAATTTGAACAAAAGCGCGCGCGTGTTTGCAAATTTGCCGGTCAGGCGATGATCGGCGACAAGTTGGCCGCCGAGGCAAATTTCACTGCGATGATCGCCGACCCGCCTGCAACATAAGCTTTTGCAAAAGAATCTTGCCCTTTTTTTGTTCGGCGGTTAATGGGCCGCTTCCGCTAAATTTATTCGCTTTGGGTCTGGTCGGAAACCAGCCCGTTTAGGAGCCGAAAATGAAATCCGATACGCATCCCGACTATCACATGATCAAGGTCCAGATGACCGATGGTTCGACTTTTGAAACCCGATCAACATGGGGCAAAGAGGGCGATACGTTGCAACTCGATATTGATCCTTCGTCGCATCCCGCATGGACCGGCGGCAACCAGCGCCTCCTCGATCAAGGTGGCCAGGTGGCTCGTTTCAACAAGCGTTTTGGTGGTTTGTCGCTCAAAAAAAGCTGATTGCTGTTGACGCAATTGGATAGCCTCAACCAACTACCACAATTTGATTTGGCCAAGCCAGGAAGACAGCAGGGAAAGCTTTTCTCGATAGATTTCTGTGGCTCGGCTTGCCGTGGTGTGAACAAACTGAACCCGTGAACCCGAACCTAGCTGTCCGATCAAATGTCGGTCGGCGCGATTGACCTGGGCGATCCGGGGATAACCACCCGTCGTCTGCGCGTCGGGACCGAGCAAATACGGCTGGCCGTTTGGCGGCAGTTGAATCGTTCCGGGAAAAACGGCAGCGCTCGGCATATTTGAAGGTTTGCCTGCGCTGAGGTGCGATCCCGCCAGTGCCATACCCATACGGTTGATCCGAGATCCTACCGTATAGGGTCTCAGACACAGGTCATCCAGGACCCCGTCGTTCGGTTTGTTCGCTTCGGGACCCCGGGTGACTCGCAGCACATGGTCATCGCTATAATGTGGCCGGAGGCCGTCCGGTGTGGTCCGGTCCACATCCATGGTTGGCGAGTCCTTGGAGAAGATGATGAGATCCTCGGTCTTGAACGCCCGGCCATGATAACCGCCGAGGCTTGCGGTGAGATAGGTCGATTGGCCGCCCAGCAACCGGTTTGCATTGAGTTTTGCAGATACAGCCAAATATGTCCGGCTTCCCCGTCGGCTGGGCCCGATATGGACCTTGTCACCGGCCATCATTCTTAAAGTCTGATGCTGGGGATGGTCTCGGCCGTTGATCCGGACATATTCTGTGCCACCCACCACTCCGATTAAGCAGGGCGCATCAAACTCAAAAATAGCGTCGGTGAGCGTTATTTCAATTGCGATCTCGCCAAATTTCTTGCCGACCAGGAAATTTGCCAGCGCATGGGAGAGACAATCGGCTGCACCTGCAGCCGGCATTCCGAGATGTCGATGCCCGGTAAAGGGTGCGCCCTGCAAAGTCGTTTGCAGTCCGGCTTTTAAAACCACAATGCTCACTCCTCTGCTCCCTGTTGCCAGCCGTAGAACGCTTCTGTCGAAATGGATTCGAAGCGAACGTTCTGCCCGGTCGAAAGCAAGGCAGGCTGGCTTTTCGAGGGATCAAACAAGCGAAGCGGTGTACGGCCGATAATCGGCCAGCCGCCGGGGCTGTCGAAGGAATAGATGCAGCTTTGCCGGCCGATGATTCCGATTGAACCTGCGGCGACCCATTGTCTTGGATTGGCCAGTCGGCCGATGGTAGGACATGTTATGTTACTCTCGAGATAGGCAAAGCCGGGCATGAATCCCAGCATGGCTACCCTGTGCATCTGCGATAAATGCCAGGATGGTAGTTCCTCTGCACTGATCCCGATCCTGTCGGCAATAACGTCTCGGTCAGGAGCAAATTCGGCTGCATAACACACTGGAACCGTGACCGTGGAGCATGAATGGCTCACTACACTCCTCAGATTGGCTAGTCGATCCAATGCCAATCCGGCGGCATCATCGGGTGCAATCAGGGCGGGATCGAACTGCACCGCTATGCTGTCGAGGCCCGATACAATTTCTGTCCAATGGCCGCCGTCCGACAAGGCATCACATGCTGCGATGACAGATTCCCAGTCAGGCAATTTGATGCTGATCCAGTCATCGCAGATGTGGATCATCGGGCGAGATTCCGACACTATCCGACCGTCCCGATAACGAACCCGGCTTTTTCCAGAGCCGAGCGCATGCGTTTTGCAGTTTTCAGAGCACCATCGCTATCCGAATGGAGACAGAGGGTCTGCGCATCTACCGTCAGGGAGGCTCCACTCTGCACTGGAAACGCAGCACCCATCGCCAGCGAGAGGCCTTGGCGTATCCGATCGTTTTCGTCCGCAATCACCGCACCCGCTTCGCTGCGGGGAACCAACCTGCCGTTGTCGGTATATCGCCGATCGATAAAAGCTTCTGCGATGAACGTCAGGTCTGAGTCGGCTGCCTTTTGCTCGATTAGGGATCCGGGCATTCCGACCAATGCGAGATTTTTCCTGACCGCGATATTGACCAGCAGGGTGGATAGGTCCGGGTCATCCTGCGCGTCGTTATACAGGGCACCGTGCGGCTTGATATGGGTTAGAACCACTCCCACCTCAACCGCTATTGTCGTCATATCATGCAATTGCTTTTCCAGGTTGGTTTTCAGATCCTTCAGCGCAATATCCATCGACTTTCGACCGAAACCGACGCGATCCGGGTAGGAGGGATGGACTCCGGACGTGATTGATCTGGCTTTCGCAGCTCGCAGCATAGTCCGCATGGTTTCAGGCGACCCGGCATGACCGCCACAAGCGATGTTGCAACTGGAGACGATATCCATGATTGCGATATCGCGCGCGATGCCCGACGGACTTTCATCCTCGCCAAGGTCCGCATTCAGATCGATCATCAGGGTCACGGCCAGAACCCCAGTGCGCGCGCAATTAACCGAAAGCCCAGTGTGGCGGTAACCACCAATATGGCGCCACCAAAAATATTGGCCTTCAGGCCATTGGCATATTGTCCCAGCAGGCTCTTGTCATTCGCCAGGTTGAGCAAAAATAGCGCAACGACGGGCAGCAGCAGCCCGTTAGCAATCTGGGCAACAAAAATTAGTTCAACCGGGCGGTATCCCAGCAGCGATGCGAGTGTGCCAGATATGATGACGATCAGCGCTCCGGTCTGAAACGGCCTGCGTGAGCTGGAGGATTTGAAAATCTCCTGGACGATGTAGCCAGTCGCCAGTGGGGCGGTGATGGCGGAGGTCAATCCTGCTGCAAACAGTCCCGCGCCGAGCGTGACGGTCGCCAGGCTGCCGAACAGGGGGGTGAGTTGCTGGGCCATATCAACCGCATTTTCTATCGTCTGGCCATTGCCAAAAAGGCTGGCAGCAGCCGTTGCCAGAATCGTCATCGACACCAGGCCGCCGATACCGATCGAGATCGTGGTGTCGAGTTGTGCTTCGGGCAGTTGCTCTGCATCCCAGCGCTCGCGCACGCTTGCCGCGTGAAGAAACAGATTATAGGGCACGATCGTCGTGCCAATAAGCGCGATTGCGGTCATCAATCCGCCGTCGGGAATCGAAGGAATAAAACCGCGGAACACAGTTCCAATATCCGGCCTGATGAGCAAAAAGGTCAATACAAACGCCGTGCTCATCAGCATCACCAACATGATCAGAATATTTTCTATCCATTTTGGTTTTGTGAAAACCAGCATGGCTGATGCGAACAGGGCGATGGCAATGATCACCGGCGCTATGCCAAAGGTTGATGGGCCACCGGTAATCGCTTCCAGCCCAAGTGCGGCGCCGGACATATTGCCGGCCTCATATGCCGCATTGCCCAATACAAGCGCGAAAATCAAAAGCAAAGCCGCCAGGGCGCGGACAATTGGTGAAGCAATCGTTTTCATCATCGCTTCCGCCAGCCCCAATTGTGTCACCAGCGCGATACGGACGGCAAAGGATTGGAGAATTATCGTCGTAATGGTCGCAAATGCCAGCGCCCAAAGCAGCGCAAAGCCGAAATTTGCGCCCGCCAGAGTACAGGCAGTTACGGTTCCGGGGCCGATGAATGCAGCGGAGACCATCATGCCGGGGCCAGGTCGATAGCGGCTGATTTTCATTGTTCTTGGTGCAATAGATTCAACCGTTCCAGGGCCAGGGTTTCTCGCGGTACCATTTGGTAATCACATATTTTGTTCCGCTCCGGACTTTCATGCCGTGATGCAGCGTCCAGTCGTTGACGCTACCATCGATGTTCCGGTTATTCCAGCACAGCATTGCTCCGGTTTTCGGGGTAAAGCTCTTCTTGAATTGCGGGAAGCGGGTCGCACCTCCCGCCACCGGTTCGTTGAGATATATCATGAAAGTCCATGTCCGCTGCCCGGAGACGGAACAATATTTTTTGAAATCCTGCCCATGGGGATCAAAAAAATCCGTATGCGCCTTGAATTCCTGGCCAACACCATAGCGTTGACCCTGCAGAGGTTCTCCAAATTCTTTGCCTATATCGGCAAGGCGACAGATTTTTTCGTCGATCCCGGCCACGAAACTATCCGAATGATCAAGGTCACAGGTTTCGCTGGTGCGGAAATAGTCATCACCATTGGGATCAGCGATAGTGGAAGGGCGGCGTTTCTCGTCAATTAACGTGACAAGCTTGCCGCATTCAGCGGGAGTCAGGAAATCTTTAAGAATGCACAGTTCGATCTCCCTGCGCGGAAAGCGCTGGACTTGTCCCAATGCCACGAGATAGTCCGCCGACGTATTATTGGCATTTGTCATTTGAACGTCCAGAACTGTCCTTAACTTGCCGACGTGACGATAAATGAATCGCCGTTGATCGCAACCGCTCTTTGCGGGTTGGGCAGTTTTGAGTATTAACGAGGTGATGGAAAGAATTCCCGCTAGGCCCTGCAATCGCAATGGCTTCACCCTGGTCGAGATGATGGTGGCGCTGTTCGTTTTTGCGATATTGTCGGTAGCGGGGGTGATCATGCTGCGATCCGCTGTCGATAGCGATGCGGTCACCGCGGACAATATTGGTCAGTTGGCCGAGATGCAGCGCTTCGTTTCCTTGATGGAATCTGATTTGAGTCAAGCCTTGCCGCGGACATATCGTGATAGCAACGGCGATCGTATGCCGGCATTTGCCAGCAACAGCGGCGAACAGCCGACCGCTTTCCTGAAATTTACGCGGGGCGGTCAGAGCAATATCAATGGCGAGGCCCGGTCCAATCTGGAACGGGTGGAATATCGGCTGACCGATAGCAATCTGGAGCGGTGGCGTTACCGGATGACCGATGGCGGTTCGATTGATCAACCAGCGGTTCTGATCTCAAAAGTTGATTCCCTGGCGCTGCGTTTTCGCGACAAACGTGGCCAGTGGTCCGATGACTGGGAAACGGAAAGACTGGTGGAATTGCCGCGCGCGATCGAAATTCAATTTGAACAGGAGGGGCGGCGCTACCGGCATTTATTTCTGGTCGGGACCGGCTATCTGTGAGAAATTTGCGGGAAGTCGGAGGCAGGAAGGAGCGCGGTGCCGCGCTGTTGACGGTTTTGCTGCTGGTCGCCGTTATTGCGATACTGGCCGCGCACGGGATTGATCGGCTGGCTGGTGCCACCAAGCTTGCATCCAATGCGCGTGAATTGTCCCAGGCCAAGGCCTATCTGATCGCCGCTGAAGCCATTGGGATACGCACGGCCGAGCGGATTGCATCAGCTTCTCCCGGCCGGACAATCGATGTTGGCGGCTGGAACGGCCGGGAGCAGAAGTTTCCGGTACCCGGCGGGATTATTGGGGCGTCGCTCGCGGACGGGGGAAATTGTTTCAACGTCAACAGTCTGGTCACGCAGCAACAAGCGCATTTGTCGGCAAGATCGGAAGGGCTTGCGCAATTTTCACGTCTGATGGCTATGCTTGGCATACCGGGCGGAGATGCGGCCGACATTTCGGAATCCGTTGCGGACTGGATTGACAGCGATACGGTGGCGTCGCCGCGCGGGGCCGAGGACCAATATTATCTGCAGCAAGAAAAGCCCTATCGCACAGCCAACGCGCTCATCGTCGATGTCAGTGAATTGCGGGCAATCAAAGGCGTAACCAACGATATCTACACCCGTTTGGTGCCCTGGATATGCGCCTTGCCAACGTCCGATCTCTCTCCCATCAATATCAACATTCTGCGACCGGAGCAGGCAATTTTGCTGGCTATGCTCGGTGCGGTTCCCTCCGATCTTACCCCCGCCCGGCAATTCCTGGGGCGGCGACCGGAGTTGGGATATGCCAGCCTGAATGATTTCTGGGCGCAATCCTATCCGGCCAGTTTGGCAGCTTCGGAGGAAGCGCAAAGCCAGATCAAGCTGACGACACGCTGGTTCCGGGTCGACCTGACCGTCGAGATGCAAAGTGCGCTGGTCGAAGAGCGGGCGTTGATTGACACTGCACGGCAGCCAGGTCGCCTTGTCCACCGTCAGCGCGGCGATGCGCTTTAATTCAGGAATGCCCCGCTAAATGCTTGACGATTGCCATCCGCTGTCCCTATGCACCGCGGCGCAACGCGACTATACAGTGTGCAGCTTGTGGCGATCGTAGCTCAGTTGGTTAGAGCGCCGGTTTGTGGTACCGGAGGTCGGGGGTTCGAGACCCCTCGGTCGCCCCATTTTCTCCTGAGAAGTAAAAGAAGGGCAAGGCCACTACCGCCTGGCCGTGGTGGAAAGACTCGCTTTATTTGTAATTAAATTACAGCTATGAGATATTTAATTACTCCAATTTTTAGGGACTTTTTGTCATGAGCGTGATGTGGGACTTGCCGGACTTTGACGACCATGAAGCGGTCCATTTTTTTCACGATGCAGACATTGGCCTCAGTGCGATTATCGCATTGCATAGCACACATCTTGGCCCCGGCGCAGGCGGAACCCGTTTCTGGCATTATGAAAATCGTGAGACTGCCGTAACCGACGCACTGCGGCTTTCGCGCGGCATGAGTTTCAAGAATGCAATGGCCGGTCTGCCGCTGGGCGGCGGCAAGGCGGTAATCCTCGCCGACCGAAACCGGACAAAAACACCGGAAATGCTCGCGGCCTTCGGCCGGATGATCGAGTCGCTTGGTGGGCAATATGTCACAGCGGAAGATGTCGGCATAACCGCTGCCGACATGGTCGCTCTGACCAAGGAAACCAAATATGTCTCCGGCCTGCCTGTCAGCAATAGCGGCGAAGCCGGCGGTGATCCCGGTCCGTTTACCGCCATGGGCGTCTATCTGGGCGTGAAGGCCGCGGTGGCGCACAAGCTCGGTCGTGATTCGATGGACGGCGTCCATGTCGCGATCCAGGGCGTTGGCAGCGTCGGCGGCGGTCTTGCCCGGTTGCTGGCCGAGGATGGCGCGAAGCTGAGCATCGCCGACATCAACAAGGATCACGCCGCGGCCCTGGCACAGGAAATTGGCGCGACGGTGGTCGGTCTCGACGACGTCATGCGGATCGAGGCAGATGTGTTTAGCCCCAATGCCTTGGGCGCGATACTGGACAAGGTCTCTATCGCCCATCTCAATGTCCCGATTGTCGCGGGCGGTGCGAATAACCAGCTGGCGACCCCTGAAGACGGCCAGCGAATCTTTGACCGTAACATCCTGTTTGCTCCCGATTATGTCATCAATTCCGGCGGTATCATCAGTGTTGGCCTGGAATATCTCGGCGATGGCGATGTCAAGGAAGTCAATCGCCGGGTTGCGAGTATCCCGCAGCGACTGACCGAGATATGGGAACAGAGCGCATCGCAAAAACTGCCCGATTCCGATGTCGCCGACAATATGGCGATGGCGTTGATCGGACGGGGCTAGCGGATCCAGAACCTGACACAAATCAACCGTTTTATTTTGTGTGACCTTTGCCCGAGAGCCGCGAATTTCCAGCATTTTCCAGTCTTCGGTTCGGTTTCGAGTGTGACCTTTCAATCCTGTGCGCAATTGCGCGGGTTTGTATCATGGGCGAGCATCGTCTTGTTCAAATGTCAAAGAGCCTGGCCTGCGCATGGCGAAGGACAGGCCAGAGAATAAGCGATCGGGCCGGGTGTAGGAAAGAAGATTAAAGGGATGAAGGAGGATAGCGCCTTAGAAGTGCTCCCTTCGGTTCAAGTCTTCGATATTCCTGTCATCATGTCCGCCGGAAATTCCGATTATCGGTGATCCTGGTCCGTATCCGGCAATCTGGCGGCAGCTGGCCGGACGGGTCTTTCAAAGCCGTGCAACCCCATCCACCACTGCAGGGCGATGATCGCGCCCTTGGCCGGTTGCAGCAACGCGGCGATCAGGATCAGCGCCAGAGATATTATGATCGCGAGATTGGTCCACATTGAAAAACCGGCTTCGTTGATCATGAAGATGATGATTGGTGCGAGGATATGCCCGGTCACGATGATCGCCACATAGGCAGGAAAATCATCGGCCTGTTGCGCGGTCCAGTCCTGACCACATATTGGGCAATGTTCAATCGGCTTGAGAAATCGTGGAAACATCCGGCTTTCACCACAGCTCGGGCAACGGCCACGCATGCCCCGGACCGCGGCCTCGAAGGCCGTATTCGGCAAATCAGCAGCGGTACATTCGTCCGCTATGCATGCGTCTGCGCTATCTTCGCCGGGCATATCATCACCGATTCTATCCAGCAAAGTTTCTAATCCGGTCATCAATTTTATCCTGTCCAATTGTTACTGGAAATACCGGCTGACATCATGGCAGCCGCGGCTGGCCAAAGCGCAGGCACTATCGCCAATATGCACGCCATCATGTTTGGTTTTTTTCCGGATGGCCGGTCCCGAGTTACCATGAACGATGAAAGATCACTATACAGACTTAGAATAAATTGTTAATACTGATATTTGATGTTTAATATATCATATTGGATAGATAGATGATCACGTCTCAACAAATGCGGGCATCGCGTGCCTTGCTGGGTATTGATCAGCGACAACTGGCAGAACTCGCCGGGCTTTCGCTGCCGACGATCCAGCGTATGGAAGCATCGGACGGACAAGTGCGCGGCGTTGTCGACACGCTGGTCAAAGTTATCGGTGCCTTGGAGAGCAGCGGGATCGAGTTGATTGGCGAGAATGCATCCAGCACCGGTATCGGGCGCGGGGTGCGTTTGCGTGAGACTATGGATGGCAAGGCTGCAGATGCGGTAGGTTCGATCCTGTTCGACCAGGTAACGTCTGACGCGGAAGCAGAATAGAAGTTTGGCCGTGCAGAGTTTTACCCCCAAAATCGTCACGACCATGCGCGAGGGCTATAATTTCAGCCTTTATAAAGAGGATGCTGTTGCAGGGCTGACCGTTGCCATAGTTGCCTTGCCGCTATCCATGGCGCTTGCCATTGCCAGCGGTGCATCGCCCGACAAGGGGCTTATCACTGCCGTTATTGCCGGATTTCTGATCTCGTTTTTTGGCGGCTCCCGCGTTCAGGTTGGTGGTCCAACGGGTGCCTTTGTCGTTGTCGTGTTCAATGTCATTGCCCAGCACGGCTATGACGGGCTGCTGATCGCCACATTCATGGCCGGTCTTATCCTGATTGCTGCCGGCGCGTTCAAGATCGGGCGTTTGATCAAGTTCATCCCGCATCCGGTGGTGACCGGCTTTACCGCCGGGATCGCGGTGATTATTGCTACCAGCCAGGTCAAGGATTTTCTGGGCCTTTCGCTCGAAAATGTTCCGGCCGACTTTTTACCGAAATGGCAGGCCTATTTCGGTGCCATATCATCGGTGCATATTGCAACCTTGCTGGTTGGTGCCGGCGCTCTATCCGTGATTGTCATACTCAGAAAATTTGCCCCCAAGCTGCCCGGCTTTTTAATTGCCCTGATACTGGCGGCATTCGTGGTCGCGTTGCTCAAGCTTCCCGTCGATACCATCGGTACACGTTTTCCGGACATGCCCAGAACGATTCCGATGCCGTCGCTGCCGGTCATGTCATGGGCCAGGATGCTGGATTTGCTTCCCTCTGCGTTTACAATCGCGTTTCTTGCAGGGATTGAGGCGCTGCTGTCGGCCGTCGTCGCGGACGGCATGACCGGCACCCGGCATCGTTCCAATCCGGAACTTATCGGGCAGGGCATTGCCAATCTGGGGTCCGTCATGTTTGGCGGGTTGCCTGCGACCGGAGCGATTGCCCGGACGGCGACGAATATCAAGGCCGGTGCCAAAACCCCCGTGGCAGGCATGATGCACGCGGTGTTCATATTGGCATTTGTTTTGGTTGGCAGCGATTTGATGGATTATGTACCCATGGCGGCGCTCGCTGCTATCCTGTTCGTCGTCGCATGGGGAATGTCCGAAATCGACCGGTTCATCGCATTGCTGCGAATGCCCAATAGTGACCGTGCGGTTTTGTTGCTGACCTTTGGTCTCACGATATTGGTCGATTTGACGGTGGCGATTGGTGTCGGGGTTACGTTGGCATCGCTTTTGTTCATGGCGCGGATGAGCGAGACCGTGCAACTGGATAACGGACAGTCGCTGGACCGGGATGGCGAATTCGATGGCGATGATCTGAATCAGCGCGACGATCTTCCGAAAGGGGTGGAAGTGTTCCGGATCAGCGGACCGGTGTTTTTCGGGGTAGCGGGGGAATTGCTCGATGCGATGCGCAAGATCGGGCGCACGCCCAAGGTCATCGTCTTGCGCATGCGGCTCGTGCCGATGCTGGATGCCAGCGGGGTTACGATGATCGAAGAATTTATCGAGCAAGCCCGCATATCCGGCGCCAAGATAATCTTGTCCGGCGTACAGCCACAGCCGAGAGCAATGCTCACCCGCGTCGGACTGTCCGGCGACCAGCCAGATGTTTTTTTTGAAGCCGATTATCCAGCTTCGCTGCAACTTGCCGAACAATTGACCACGATCACTTTACACTAGCCTGTTCTGGTAATTGATCGGCAGAATTTCCCGAGCGCCGTTGGTCTGTGGGTTTTCAGCTTTGGTACCCATGACAAATCGCAAAAACACTTGTCGCTGGGCCGTGCTTCTGCCATCGAATTTTGCAAATGACACTGGACGCGATCTAGCTCGAGGCAATCACCGTTTAATCCATGCACGCTTTTGCAAACCCGACCCGTTTCCTGACGCTGGCCAAGCCGTTGACCTATTGGTTTCTGGTTACCGGTCTCATTCTGGTGGTTGTGGGTTCGATCTATGGGCTGCTTTATGCACCAGCGGACCGGTTGATGGGGGACAGCGTACGCATTCTCTATATCCATGTGCCGACCGTCTGGCTCGCAATGGGTGGCTGGACGGCCATCGCGATTGCCAGCATCATGCAGATTGTGTGGCGACACCCGCTGGCAGCAGTGGCTGCCCGCGCGGTTGCGATACCTGGTGCCGTCTTTACCGCGCTGGGGCTGATAACCGGTTCGATCTGGGCCCGGCCGACGTGGGGAGCATGGTGGGTCTGGGATGGCCGGGTGACGTCGGTGCTGGTTCTGTTTTTCCTTTATCTGGCCTATATCGCGCTTGCCAATGCCAGCGGCGACAAGGGCGGTGTATCCCGGGTAACGGCGATTTTCGGTATTGTCGGAGCAATCAACATTCCGATCATCAACCGCTCGGTTGTGTGGTGGAACAGCCTCCATCAGCCGGCCAGTATCACCGTCAGCGGTTCGTCGATCGATAGCGCCTTTCTATGGCCATTGCTGGTCAATGTTATTGGCTTCAGCTTTCTATTTGGTGCAATAGTCCTGATGCGAATGCGCGGCATTCTGGCGGAAACAAAGATCCACGCGCGGCTAAAACGGATGGCGGCCGAATGAACCACTGGCCTTTCGTCTTTTCCGCATATGCCATAGTGCTGATCGGCACGGCAGTGGTTATCGTGAATAGCTTTGCGGCGATGCGCAGAGCGGAACGCAAGGCGGAACAGTTGAGTAAACGGAAATGAAAGCGAAGCATCAAAGACTGACCCTGGTGCTGCTGGCGGTGGTTGCGCTTATCGGTGCCGGTTTGCTGGCGGCCTATGCGCTGCAGGATCAGGCCAGCTATTTTTATACGCCTTCCGATATCGCGGCAAAGAAACCGGAAGTTGGTGCGGCGATTCGGCTCGGCGGCATGGTCGAGGAAGGCTCGATCCAGCGCTCCGCCGACGGTGTGACGGTCGAGTTCATCGTGCAGGATGGTACTGCGCAGCAAAAGGTCACCTATACCGGCATCACTCCGGACCTGTTTGTCGAAGGTTCGGGGGTGGTTGCCGATGGCCGGCTGGATGCCAACGGTATGTTTGTTGCCGAGACGCTACTCGCCAAGCATGATGAAAATTACATTCCGCGTGAGCTGGAAGGCATCGATATGACCGCCGGCCAACACAAGACGGAGACGCTGGTCCAATGATCGCCGAAACCGGCCTGATCGCGCTCTGGCTTGCTGCCGCACTTGCGCTCCTGCAATTTGCCCTCGGCGCGATCGGTCTGCGCGCCAACCGGAATGACTATTTCGCCGCGATCCGGCCGGTTGCAGTGGCGCAGGGTCTGTTCGTGACGCTCTCCTTTTTGTTATTGATCTGGCTGTTCGTGCGGTCCGACATGTCGGTCCGGCTGGTGGTGATGAACAGCGCCTCGGTGAAACCGCTGCTCTACAAATTTGCCGGAACCTGGGGAAATCACGAAGGGTCGATGCTGCTGTGGGTGACGGTGATGGGGCTGGCGGGCGCCTTTATCGCGCTATTCGAACGCTCGTTGCAAAACAAGACTCTGGTCGCGACCCTGGCCGCGCAGGCCTTTATCAGCCTGGGGTTTTACGCTTTCTTATTGGTGTCCTCCAACCCGTTCGAACGGATGTTTCCGGTGCCTGCGGACGGGCAGGGGCTCAATCCGCTGTTGCAGGATCCAGGTCTCGCCTTCCATCCGCCGACGCTCTACTTTGGTTATGTCGGGCTGTCGGTAGCCTTTTCCTTCGCAGTCGGGGCGATGATTACCCGCGATGTCGGGGCCGCGTTTGCCAAGGCGATGCGGCCCTGGGTGCTGGGCGCGTGGATTTTCCTGACGCTCGGCATTACCGCTGGCAGTTACTGGGCTTATTACGAACTCGGCTGGGGCGGCTGGTGGTTCTGGGACCCGGTCGAGAATGCTTCGCTAATGCCCTGGCTGGCAGCGACCGCGCTGCTCCATTCGGTGACCGTGCTGGCGACGCGCGACGGATTGCGCGCCTGGACGCTGATGCTGGCCGTGGTTGCATTTTCCATGTCGATGATCGGGACCTTTCTGGTCCGCTCCGGCATATTGACCAGCGTGCACGCCTTTGCGGTCGATCCTGAAAGAGGCAGTTTCATTCTGGCCCTGCTCGCCATCTATATTGGCGGTGCCATGGCGCTATTCGCGCTTCGAGTCGGAACGGTGAAGGAAGGATCGCGGTTCGAGCTGGTCAGCCGGGAAGGCGCGCTGGTTGCCAATAATCTGCTGCTGTCGGTGATATTGGCGCTGGTTTTCATCGGCACGCTCTATCCGTTGCTGGTCGAAGCGGTGACCGGGGACAAGCTGTCGGTCGGCCCACCCTATTTCAATCTCGCGACCGGGCCGCTGGCGCTCATGCTGGTCGCGGTGATGGCGGCAGGACCGCTGCTTCGTTGGCGGCGCGACGATCCCAAAGCGCTGCTGAACCGCATTTCGATACCGATTCTGGTCGCGGCTGCCGCTCTATTTGCACTGGCGCTGTTCACCACCGGCATGTCGGTTCTCGCGCTGCTCGGTCTGGGGCTGGCAGCGGGTGTCGCTGTTGCCAGTATTGCGCCATTGTGGAAACGTAATCTGCTGCGCACCCCGCTTCATACCTATGGCATGGTCATCGCCCATTTTGGAATCGCGGTCGCTCTGGTCGGTATGGCTAGCGAAAGCAGCTTTACTGAAGAAAGACTGGTCGCGGCACAGCCGGGTGACGAAATTGCGGTGAACAACTGGAGACTCAAGTTCGAGGCCATTGAACCGGTTGCCGGTCCCAATTGGACCGCGCTCGAAGGCCGGATGACGGCGCAATATGGTGATGGCGCGCTGCATCAGATCAATCCGCAGAACCGGATGTTTGCGGCGGCCCAGACACAAACCAGCGAAGCCGCGCTGCTCACCCGCTGGAACGGGCAGCTTTATGTCGTGCTCGGGGATGGCGACAGCGAAGGACGCTGGCAGGTGCGGGTCTGGTGGAAGCCGTTCGTGACGCTGATCTGGTATGGCGGGATCTTGGTCGCATTGGGTGGTGTCTTGGCCATGATCGGACGGTTGCGGCGCGGCTATCAGCAACGCAAGCAGCGGGAATTTGCCGAGGCGATGCTATGAACCGCTGGTTGCTCTGGGTGCCGCTCGTGCTGTTCGGCCTGTTTTTCGCCGCGGTTGCTGCCGGTCTGATGATACCGAAAGATAATATCATCGAGAGCAAGATGGTCGGCAAGCCGATGCCCGCATTTGCCTTGCCCGCTGCGATTGAACAGCGGCCTGCCTTGAGCAGTGCCGATCTCGCCCGGGGCAAGCCGGTATTGCTCAATATCTTTGCCAGCTGGTGTCTGCCCTGTATCGCCGAGGCTCCGCAACTGCTCGCCCTGCAGCGGGCGGGCGTCGAAATCCATGCGATCGCCAGCCGCGATACACCCGAGGATATTGCCAATTTTCTCAACCGTTGGGGTAATCCCTATACGCGGATCGGGACCGACACGACCAGCAAGGTGCAGCTGGAGCTTGGTTCGTCCGGGGTGCCGGAAACCTTCGTGATCGACGGCGATGGGATCATCGTTCATCAGCATATCGGGGATATCCGCGAAGAGGATGTTCCCAAGCTATTGGAATTGCTGGAGGATGCGAAATGAAGCGATTGCTTCTTCTTCTGCTGCTGATGGGTTTTGCTGGACCGATTGCTGCACAAACCGGCCTGCCACCGGCGCCTTATGCCGATCGCCAACTGGATGATCCGCGGCAGGAAGCCGCCGCGCGCGACCTGATGGAAGAATTGCGCTGTCTGAAATGCCAGAGCCAGTCGATTGCCGACAGCAATGCGCCGATGGCGGGTGATATGCGCAGTCAGGTGCGGGAACGAATCGCGGCTGGTGAAACGCCGGAACAGGTCAGAAGCTGGCTGATCGAGCGCTATGGCAATTGGGTGTCCTACGATCCGCCCATCGCGTCAGCCATTACCTGGCCACTGTGGATCGCGCCGATCATCCTTTTGTTCGCCGCTATTTGGCTGGCGCGCGGACGGTTTCGCAAATCAAAGGGCGACGAATGATGGGCTGGATCATACTTTTTCTATTTGTGCTGATTTGTGCTGGCGCTCTGATTAAAATCGGCAAATTGTCCCGTGTTACTTATGAAATCACCGCTGCCGCGCTGTTGCTCGCGGTTGCCGGCTACGCCTGGCAGGGAAATCCCGGCATGGCGGGTGTGTCGGTTGAGCCGACAGAAAAACCCAACAGCTTTGACGACGATATGGTTGATGCGCGAAACGAGTTGGGGGAGCGTTTCGGCACCGCACAGGAGTGGCTGATATTCTCCGACTCTCTCAATCGGGCCGGGAAACATGGAGCCGCAGCCAATTATTTGCGCAACGGAGTGAAGGAACATCCGGACGATCCCGATCTTTGGGTCGGACTGGGCAATGCGCTGGTCGTCCATGCCGATGGCGTGATCACGCCGGCAGCGCAATTTGCCTTCCAGAAAGCTGCCGATCTGTCACCGGAGCACCCGGGACCACCATTTTTTCTCGGGCTTGCCTATGCGCAGTCGGGCAAGATCGATAAGGCCCGGACGATCTGGACCGAATTGCTGGCCCGGAGCAGCGCGGACGCCCCCTGGCGCGAAGATCTCGAGTCGCGGCTGGCGGCCATGGAACAGATACAACCGTCGCTTCCCATGGTCCCGGAACCACCGGTAGAGCAGTAAAAGCCCAGCATTATGAATGAGTTGATATTCCCGGCCAGTCGTTTTATTGCAGCTGTCAAATCGCCGTGCTAAGCGCGCGCGCTTGCTGACACAAATGCCAGTAAACAGCCTGTTGTGTCCAAACTGATCGGGGTACCGCCTTAACGGCTAACCAATGTCTGCAGAACCAACCGAAAGTGCAGAATCGCAAAGCAGCCCGGTACAAACCCACGGCTCGCCACAGCGTAATACTGCCATTGCCAAATTGGCCGCCGGCGCGATCGGTATCGTTTTCGGCGATATTGGCACAAGCCCGCTTTACGCGTTTCGCGAAACCTTCATCGGGGCGCATCCGCTGGAACTGGACCGAATTCACGTTCTCGGGGTGGTCAGCCTGATTTTCTGGTCGATGACGCTGGTCGTCACGATCCAATATGTTACGATCACCATGCGCGCCGACAACAAGGGGCAGGGTGGCAGTCTGGCGCTCGTTGCGCTGATTTCCGGGGTAATGCGACGATCAAAATATGGCTGGCTGGCGATATTGCTCGGCGTTTTTGCGACAGCATTGTTCTATGGCGACAGCATGATCACTCCAGCGATTTCGGTGCTCTCGGCGGTTGAAGGATTGACCGTTGTCCAGCCTCGATTGGGGCATCTTGTCATTCCGATTGCCTTGACCCTGCTGATATTTCTCTTCCTGATCCAGTCGCGCGGCACCGCGAAAATAGGAGCGCTGTTCGCGCCCGTCATGTTCGTTTATTTCACCGTTATCGGGACGCTTGGAATCATCCAGATTATCGAGCACCCTTCGATCCTGTTCGCCTTCAACCCCTGGTATGCCGTGCAATTTTTCCTGACCGACGGGGTCAAGGCATTCCTGGCGCTGGGTTCTGTCGTGCTCGCGGTGACCGGTTCCGAGGCCCTGTTTGCCGACATGGGGCATTTCGGTAAAAAGCCGATGCGCATTGCCTGGTATGGGTTCGTGATGCCGGCGCTGCTGTGCAATTATTTCGGACAAGGTGCGATGATCCTCTCTCTCGATGCTGCCGGTGCCACTGAAGCGATCAAAAGTCCGTTCTTCATCATGGCACCGGAAGTGCTCCGTCTCCCGCTGGTTATCCTGGCAACGATGGCGACATTCATCGCCAGTCAGGCTGTGATTTCGGGTTCGTTCTCGGTGACCCATCAGGCGATCCAGCTTGGTTTCATTCCGCGCCTGACAATCAAGCACACCAGCGCTTCGGAAGCGGGGCAAATATACATTCCCTTCGTCAACTGGGCGATCATGATTGCGGTCATCCTGCTGGTGCTGACCTTTCAGACCTCGAGCAATCTGGCATCGGCCTACGGGATCGCGGTCACCGGCGCGATGTTCATCGACACCTGTTTGCTGGCCATCGTGATGGTGGTCCTGTGGAAGTGGAAACTGTGGTATGCCGTGCCGTTGCTGGCTGTTTTCTTCATCGTCGACGGCGCCTATTTCGCGGCCAATCTTACCAAGGTTCCCGATGGCGGCTGGTTCCCGTTGGCGGTTGGCGGCGTTGCTTTCATCATCCTGACGACATGGGCAAAAGGGCGTCAGATCATGCGGAAAAACATGGCTGAATCGGCTATGCCAATCGAAATTTTCACCAAATCCGCCGCCAACAGCGCCACCCGGGTTCCCGGAACGGCCATTTTCATGGCCTCCTCCTCAGCCGGCGTGCCATCGGCGCTACTTCATAATATCAAGCACAACAAGGTCATTCACGAACGGGTGGTCATCCTGACCGTCAACATCAACGATGTGCCGACTATCGATGCGAACAAGCGCTGCGAAGTGAAGGATCTTGGCAATGGCTTCTACCGACTCATCCTCCATTTTGGTTTCATGCAGGAAACCAACGTGCCGGAGGCGCTGAAAACGGTGAAGGGCTGCGGCATGGAATTCGACATGATGACCACAAGCTTCTTTCTCTCGCGCCAGACCCTGTTGCCGTCGAAAAAGCCGGAAATGATGATCTGGCGGGAAAAACTCTTTGCCTGGATGCTGCGCAACGCGGCGACGGCAATGGAGTTTTTCAAGCTCCCCACCAACCGTGTCGTGGAACTGGGAAGCCAGATGGAAATCTGACGGTCACAGAACATGTCAGGCTGCTGCCAACGCTAAGTCCGGTCTTGATTGAGGGTTTTGTAAAGCGTGAATTATCTTGAACCTGAACCGGACCCCGGCCTTCGCCGGGGTTGATCCCGCCCTGCGCTGGGACAGGCCGCTTCGTCACGCTTCGCATGACGCCGCGCGTCAAATATTTGGTGGCCTATCGCTGAACTCTCTACTAAATAGCGGCCATTCGAGTCTAACCACAGGAATTGACCATGCGCGTTGCCATTGCCTCCGATCATGCCGCCCTTGATATGAAAGCCGCTTTGGTGGACTGGCTGAATGAGGCAGGCCATGAAGTCGCAGATCTTGGCCCGATGACCGCCGACAGCGTCGACTATCCCGATTATGGTTATAAGCTGGCCGAGGAAGTGGCATCCGGCCGGGTCGAGCGCGGGGTAGCGTTGTGCGGATCAGGTATCGGTATTTCCATGGCGGTCAATCGCAATCCAGCCTGTCGTTGCGCTCTGGTTTCCGAGGGCCTCTCGGCAAAACTGTCGCGCGAACATAATGATGCGAATGTCATTGCCATGGGCGCAAGGCTGATCGGCATCGAAATTGCGAAAGACTGTCTCGACATCTTTCTGAAAACAGAATTTGGCGGCGATCGGCACCAGCGCCGGGTCGACAAATTAACCGCACCACAAGTTGAAGGAGTAAGCGCATGAGCAACGTAGCTGATATGCAGGATATCCGCCAAACCGGATTTTTCGACTTTTCTGTCGACGAGAGCGATCCGGCGGTTGCCGGGGCCATCAATGACGAACTGGCACGCCAGCAGAACCAGATTGAGCTGATCGCTTCTGAGAATATCGTTTCCAAGGCGGTGTTGCAGGCGCAGGGCTCTGTTTTCACCAACAAATATGCTGAAGGCTATCCCGGGCGCCGCTATTATCAGGGCTGTGCACCGTCGGATGCTGTCGAGACACTGGCGATCGAACGCGCCAAGCAGTTGTTTGATTGCAGCTTTGCCAACGTTCAGCCGCATTCGGGAGCGCAAGCCAATGGTGCGGTCATGCTCGCGCTGGTCAACCCGGGCGATACCATCCTCGGCATGTCGCTCGATGCCGGCGGGCATCTGACCCACGGCGCCAAACCGGCCCAGTCGGGCAAATGGTTCAACGCGATCCAATATGGCGTCAACGATGACGATCATCTGATCAACTATGCCGAAGTTGAGGCGCTGGCCAAGGAACATCAGCCGAAACTGATCATTGCTGGCGGTTCTGCCTATCCACGCCAGATTGATTTTGCCAAATTCCGGACCATTGCCGATACGGTCGGCGCCTTGTTCATGGTCGATATGGCGCATTTTGCCGGACTGGTTGCCACCGGACTGCACCCCAGCCCGCTGGGCTATGCCGATGTCGTGACCACCACGACCCACAAGACCCTGCGCGGACCTCGTGGCGGCATGATATTGACCAACGACGAAGCCATTGCCAAGAAAATCAACTCTGCGGTTTTTCCCGGCCTGCAAGGCGGTCCGCTGATGCATGTAATTGCTGCCAAAGCGGTGGCTTTTGGCGAGGCGCTGCGTCCGGAGTTCAAGAGCTATTCTGCTGCGGTGATCGAAAATGCCAAAATTCTTGCGGCAACGCTCAAGGAACGCGGCGCCGATGTTGTGGCGGGTGGCACCGATACCCATCTCGCGCTGATCGATCTGTCGCCTCTCGGAATCACGGGGCGCGATGCGGATGAAGCGCTCGAACGGGCCGGCATCACCTGCAACAAAAACAGCATCCCCAACGATCCGCAGCCACCGATGAAGACGAGCGGCATCCGGGTTGGCTCACCCGCCGGTACCACCCGCGGTTTCGGTCCGGCCGAATTCCGGATGATCGGTGATATGGTCGCGGATGTGCTCGACGGGCTGCGCGAAAAAGGCGAGGGCGGTGATGCGACCGTCGAAGCGGACGTTCGTGAGCGGGTGCAAGCGCTTTGTGATCGTTTCCCGATCTACCCGGCATAGATAGAAAGCTCCATCATGCGTTGCCCCTTTTGTGCCCATGACGACAGTCAGGTCAAAGACAGCCGTCCGACCGAGGACAACACCACGATCAGACGTCGGCGTCAGTGCGAGGGCTGTGGCGCGCGGTTCACGACCTTCGAACGTGTGCAATTGCGGGAAATCACCGTTGTCAAAAGCGAAGACCGCAAGGAACCGTTCGACCGGTCGAAGATCGATCTGTCGGTTTCCCTTGCCTGTCGCAAGCGTGGCCTGGCGCAGGAACAGATGGACCAGCTCGTCTCCGGCATCCAGCGTCAGCTGGAAACCAGCGGGGAAACCGAGATTCCTTCGCAGAAGATCGGCGAGATGGTGATGGACGGCCTGAAGGGGCTCGACAGTGTCGCCTACATACGCTTCGCATCGGTCTACAAGGATTTTACCGAAGCAAAGGATTTCAAGGAATTTGCCGGTAGCGTGAAAGACGTCGGCGGGGCGTGAGCAACCAGCCCGCAATCATATTGGTAAACCCGCAACTCGGACAAAATATTGGCAAGGCGGCACGGGCGATGCTGAATTTCGGCCTGACCGAAATGCGCATTGTCAAACCGCGGGACGGCTGGCCAAATCCGGCAGCGGGGCCGTCGGCATCAGGAGCGGATCAGGTTCTGGAACATGCCCAAGTTTTTGAAACTACGGCTGAGGCGGTGGCCGATTGCGCTCATGTCTATGCCACAACAGTCCGCAAGCGGGGCATGACCAAGCCGGTGCTTACGCCCTGGGAAGCTGCAGAGGACATGGCGCAAGCGAGCGGCAGATGCGCGATCCTGTTCGGGCCGGAGCGGGCCGGTCTGGAAATTGTCGATGTCGAACTGGCGCGCAAGATCATTACCGTACCGATAAACCCCGAATTTGGGTCGCTCAATCTGGCACAGGCGGTCATCCTGGTGGCTTATGAAATATCCAAAATGGACAGCGCTGCCAATGTCCAGCCGACGCTGGAAAAGAAGATAGCTGAACCGGCTCCGCAGAAGGAGCTCGATATGTTTTACGAGCATCTGGAACGGGCGCTGGACAGGAACGGCTATTTCTATCCGCCGGAGCGGGCCGCAGCGACGAAAGTTACGCTTCGCAATATGCTGACCAAGCCGGCATGGACGAATGAAGAGGTCAAAACCTGGCGTGGTATCATATCTTCGCTGGAAAGGCCGCCTCGCAAGGACAAAGCTGAAAAATAGCAGTGAAGTCGCTATTTGCGCAGCTGATCCCATTTCTGCAATTCATAGCTTATCGATGTTTCGACCAGCATTTCCCAGATGGCCGCCATCGTCGGCACGGGAATGCCGGCTGCTTGTGCCAGTTGTTTGACATTCTTCAGAACGGCGGCTTTGCGCACTTCATCGCGCACCACGTTGCGGTCCTGCTTGATCCGCGCGGCGGCATCCATGCAGGCAAAGCGTTGCGCCATCAGCGCAATGATTTCCGCATCGATGCGATCAACCTGCTGGCGGACATCGGTCATGGTTTCCATGGGCGGCAAAGGCTGGGTTTCTGTCATGCGAGCGCATTAATCACCCGCCGACCGAGAGTCGAGACTTGTTGCTCCCTTTTGCGCGATTTTCGTGCCCCATAACTGTTGACAATGGCGGGTTTGCTCGCCATAGGCGCGCTCTTGCAATTGGCCCCGCACCCCGGTGAAGCGGTGGCCGCATCAGGACGAGTGTTCGGATGGTGCGCTCCGGGAAGACTATAAACAGCAAATCAGGAGTCATTCACATGACCAAACGTACCAGTTCCAAATATAAGCTCGATCGCCGTATGGGCGAGAATATCTGGGGCCGTCCCAAATCTCCCGTCAATCGCCGCGATTATGGTCCGGGCCAGCACGGTCAGCGCCGCAAAGGCAAGCTGTCCGACTTCGGTATCCAGCTGCGTGCCAAACAGAAGCTCAAGGGCTATTATGGCGACGTGACCGAAAAGCAGTTCCGCCGCGCCTATAAAGAAGCCGCCGCGATGAAGGGCGATACCAGCCAGAACCTGATCGGCCTGCTCGAGCAGCGTCTCGACATGGTGGTCTATCGCGCCAAGTTCACCCCGACCATCTTTGCTGCCCGCCAGCTGGTTAGCCACGGCCACATTCGCGTCAATGGCGTCAAATGCAATGTCGCGTCGCGGAAGGTTGTTCCCGGTGACGAAATCTCGCTGAGCGACAAGGCAAAGGAAATGCTGCTGGTGATCGAAGCGCAGAGCCTGCCGGAACGCGATATTCCGGAATATGTCGCACCCGACGGCACCGACAAGGTAACCTATGTCCGCATCCCGACACTGGATGAGGTGCCTTATCCGGTAACGATGGAACCCAATCTGGTTGTCGAATTCTATTCGCGCTGATTGTTTTCACCCGATATTCAGGAAAAAGGGCGGCTCCAACGGGCGCCCTTTTTTTTGTGTACCAATTCCGTCCCGAGCTTTGATAAACGGCAACGCGGTAATTGAATTGCCACACTTCTTGCCATGCCGAAAATCGTCTGCCATTGAGCATGCAACGTTTTTCGAAACAGAAAATTTCAGAAGGAAAGCTATATGTTGAAACGGTCGATGATGGCACTTCTCGTGGCTTCGCTAGCGCTGGCTGGCTGCACCAAAATTGAAGATGATGATCCAGTAGCAAATCTCCCCCAAATCGCGGCGCCGGAATTGTCGGTTGAAACGATGAAATCGATTACCGAGGAACTCTCCTCCGATGCCTATGAAGGTCGTGCACCCGGGACGCCTGGGGAAGAAAAGACGCTTGCGTTGCTGACAGAAAAATTCGCAGAAGCAGGGCTGGAGCCGGGCAACGGCGACAGCTGGTTCCAGGATGTTCCGCTCGTGTCGATCGAAGCCAAAAATGTTTCGCCGCTGACCGTCACCGGGGGATCAGAGAATCTGAGCTTTTCTTATGGCCCCGAAATGGTGGTCACGAGCTATCAGGAGCAGCCGAAGATCGATGTCACGAACAGCGACATGGTTTTTGTCGGCTATGGCGTGAACGCACCCGAACGCGGCTGGAACGACTACGCTGGCGTCGATGTCAAAGGCAAGACCGTCATTATATTGGTCAATGATCCCGATTTCGGGACCGAAAGCCTGGAAGGCGAATTTGGCGGCCGGGCGATGACCTATTATGGCCGCTGGACCTACAAATATGAGGAAGCGGCGCGGCAGGGCGCGGCGGCGGCCCTGATCATCCACGACACCGATCCCGCGGCATATGGCTGGAATGTTGTCGAATCGAGCTGGAGCGGGCCACAATTTTATGCGCAGTCCGCCAATGGCGGAGCGGATCAGACCAAGATCAACGGCTGGATCCAGAAAGATGTGGCGGCGAAGATTTTTGCCGCGGCTGGCAAGGACCTGGATGCGCAAATGAAGGCGGCCAAGAAAAAGGGCTTCAAGGCGGTTGATCTCGGGCTGAAAGCTTCGTCTTCCTTTGAAAACACGATCAGCAAGATGGACAGCAAAAATGTTGTGGGCATATTGAAGGGCAAGACCCGTCCGGACGAATATGTTATTTATACGGCCCATTGGGACCATCTCGGCCGCTGCAAGCCCGCACCCGATGGTGATGATATCTGCAATGGCGCGGTCGACAATGCAACGGGTACGGCCGCTCTGGTCGCGCTCGCAGAAGCACATGTGAAGGCCGGTGCTCCGGATCGTAGCATAATATTCCTGGCCGTTACCGCCGAAGAATCCGGATTGCTGGGCTCCAAATATTACGCCGAAAATCCGATTTACCCGCTCAGCCAGACGGTCGGCGGGGTCAATATGGATGCCTTCGCCATGGCCGGGCCAGCGAAAAACGTGGTTGTCGTCGGCAAGGGCAAATCGGATCTGGATCGCTATCTCGAAGCGGCGCTGACCGGTGACGGGCGGATAGCCGAAGCCGAGCCGACACCGGAAAAAGGCTATTATTACCGGTCGGATCATTTCAGCTTTGCCAAGCAGGGCGTCCCGATGATCTATTTCGAGGGCGGGGAAGATCTTGTCGAAGGCGGACGGGAAGCTGGCGAGGCGATCTCCAAGGACTATACCGAAAACCGCTATCACGGTCCCAAGGATGAGTATGATCCGAACTGGAACTGGGATGGCGTCATGGGCGATCTGAAAGTCTATTACACCGTTGCGCGGATGCTGGCGATGACCGAGGACTGGCCGAACTGGAACGAGGGCGATGAATTCCGTGCCATCCGGGACGAGAGCCGCGCGGGCAGCTGATCCCAAAGCCCAGACCACAGGATGAGATGGCCGGCAGAGTGGGAACCGCACCAGGCGGTGTGGATCGGCTTTCCCGGCGATCCGGCGGAGTGGCCGGAGGGTCGGGAGGATGCCCAGCGCGAAGTCGCCGCCTTTGCCAATGCCGTGGCCGATGACGGTGTCGGCGAGACGGTTGTTCTGGTGTGCCGTGATGCTGCCGACGAGGATATTGCCCGCGCACTGGCCGAACCCACTGTAAGGCTTGTTGTCGAACCGTTCGGCGATATCTGGTTGCGCGACACCGCACCCGTTTTTGCTGTCGGTCCGGACGGTCTTTCTGGCCGGAATTTCGGCTTTAACGGTTGGGGCGGAAAATATCAGATTTTGGGTGATCAGGATATTGGTCAGCGGCTCGCCAAACGTTTCGACCTGCCGGTCGGCGATCAGGGCTGGATATTGGAGGGCGGCGCTATTGATGGCGATGGCGCGGGCCGACTGATTACCACCGAACAATGCGTTCTCAATCCCAATCGCAATGACGGGCTGACCAGGAAGCAAGCTTCCGTGCGGTTACGCGAGGCTCTGGCGGCGCAGGAAATATGCTGGCTCGGCCACGGGCTGCTCGCCGACCATACCGATGGCCATGTCGACAATCTCGCCCGATTTGTTGCGCCCGGCACGGTCGCTGTTCCGCAGGCCGGGACCGCAGACGATCCCAATGCAGAGATTTTTGACGATGCAGCAGAGCGCTTGAAATCGGCGGGTTTGCAAGTTGTCCGCTTGCCGTCGGCGGGACGATATCAAATTGACGGAGCGATCGCACCGGCCAGTTACATGAATTTCTATATCGGCAACACGGTTGTTGTGGTTCCGCAATATGGCGTTGCAAACGATTCCAGGGCGGTCGATCAGATCACCGCCCTGTTCCCCGACCGCAAGGTGATCGGGCTATCCAGCCGATCATTGCTTCGCGGGGGCGGCAGTTTCCACTGTATCTCGCAGCAAATCCCGTTGATAGCATAGCCCGATATTACGTATTGTTTCCCGGTGGAGACCGGCTAAAATTTTCATCGGGATAAACCCCACGCAACCCATGGAGAGGAATGAGATCATGAGAAAACTGTTGATGGCGAGTGCCGCACTTTCGTTGCTGGGGACCGCCGTTTCCGCCGTGGCCAATCAACCTGAAAAAGGCAGCGCGGCAATGACGGACACCAAGCTGCAGACGGTTCTGTCGCACGAGCGCCGCGCCGACGACCGGGCCCGCGATGTCTATCGCCATCCCGCACAGACTCTCGGTTTCTTTGGCGTCAAACCTGAGCACACCGTCGTCGAATACGGACCCGGTGGCGGCTGGTACACGCGGATATTGTTGCCTTATCTTGCCGCGAGCGGACAATATATCGCGATCGACGCAGACAGCTCGACTACCGATTTTCCGGACCGTGCCCGCGAAGCGCGTACCAAGAGCTGGCCCGAAAGATTTCCGGAAAACGCGGCAAACTGGACCGGCGTCGACGCGGAGAAGATATTGGCCTTTGAAAGTGACGAGGTTCCTAATGCCATGAAGGGCAAGGTCGACCGGATCCTGATATTCAGGTCCCTCCACGGAATGCTGAATGATAATCTGGCCGACTCCGAACTGCGCGCCCTGCGTGAGATGCTGGCCGATGATGGCATGGTCGGGATTGTCCAGCATCGGGCCAAGGATGATGCATCCTACGCCAAGTCCAACGGCACCAGGGGCTATCTGAAACAGGCATCGGTTATCGCCCTGTTCGAGCTGAACGGTTTCGAGCTGGTCAGCGAATCCGAGATCAATGCCAATCCCAGGGATATGTCCGACTATGATCGCGGCGTCTGGACCTTACCCCCGGTTCTGACATTGGGCGATACCGACAAAGCCAAATATCGAGCGATCGGTGAGTCCGACCGGATGACATTATTGTTTAAGAAGCGTCCGTAAACCGCTAACAGGGCCGTTATGATCGACATCAGCGTAGCGGCCCTGCAACTGCCCCTGGGTGGTAACGAACAGGAAAACATCTTCGCCGTCAGCGGCCTCGTGGCCGAGGCGGCAGAGCAGGGTGCCCAGATCATCCTGCCGCCGGAGCTTTTTGCCGGCCCCTATTTTTGCAAGACCGAGGACGAGGGGCTGTTTGCACTGGCGCAGCCGGTCAGCGAAAGCGCGCCGGTGCTGGCGATGCAAAAACTTGCCAAGCAATTTGGCGTCGCGATCCCGGCCAGTTTTTTCGAGCGCGACGGGCCGCATCATTATAACAGCATGGCGATGATCGATACCGGTGGCGAGATCATGGGCGTCTACCGCAAAAGCCATATTCCCGACGGTCCCGGCTATCAGGAAAAATTTTATTTCCGACCGGGGAATACAGGATTCAGGGTATGGGATGTCTGCGGGACCCGAATCGGCGTGGGTATCTGCTGGGACCAATGGTATCCAGAGAGCGCCCGGGCCATGGCGCTGATGGGCGCGGAAATCCTCTTCTATCCGACCGCGATAGGCTCCGAACCTTATGACGCCGATCTCGACACCAGCCGCATGTGGCGCCGGGCGATGCAGGGCCATGCCGTGAGCAACTGCATGCCGGTGGTCGCCAGCAACCGGATTGGTATGGAAGAGGGGCAGGCGTTCTACGGCCACAGCTTCATCACCAACGAATGGGGTGATCTGGTGGAGGCATATGGCTCGCAGGAAACCGGCGCCCTGGTGACGACTATTGATCTGGATCAGGCGCGCAAGCACCGCGCCGGGATGGGATTTTTCCGCGACCGGCGGCCCGAACTTTACGGACGGCTGGTTGAGGACATATAGGCGGCCTTATCGAACACTTCCTCAAACATCTCCGCCGTCAATCGCCTGGTATTCACATTGTACCGGCTGCAATGATAGCTGTCGATCAGGGTGCGCCCATCGGGTAATTCGTGTAGCGCGCCATGGACAAATTTATGATCGGCGAGTCGCGCGCCGGACAGGCGGATGATGCTGTCATGGGCGACCTTGCCGAGAGCCAGGGTGATTTTCAGGGCGGGCAGGCTATCCAGCGCCCTGGCGAGATAGGGGCGGCAGCTATTGATCTCGGCAGCGGTCGGTTTGTTTTCCGGCGGCAGACATTTGACGGCATTGAGGATGATTGCGCCGGTCAATTTAATCCCGTCGGCGGGGTCATTGGCAAACACCCCTTCAACAAAACCGAATTTGGTCAAAGTGGCGAACAGCATGTCACCCGATGCATCCCCCGTAAATGGTCGACCGGTCCGGTTCGCGCCTTCGGTGCCAGGTGCCAAGCCGACAATGGCCAGCCATGCGGCGGGATCGCCGAAGGCCGGAACGGGCGCGTTCCACCATGTCGGATGGGTCTTGCGCAGCGATTTGCGCAGACCGACCAGTCTCGGGCAGCGACGGCACCCCTTCGGGGCTTCGGCAAGAAGAAGGGGGCTATGATCGCTCACAGCCCCCGCCTAAAATCAAACGGACTTGCCGTCCAGATGATTAATCCTTCAGTTCAGCCGGAATGATGCCGCCCGCTGCGGCAATCTTTTTCATCACCTGCTTGTGCAGCCGGATATTGTCTTCGGCCGATCCGCTATAGTCGCTATTGCCCAGTTCCTCAGCCAGTTCCTTGCGGTTGGCATAGCTGGCATCGATCTGGACCAGTTTCATCAGGTCGACGATCGAGGTGCGCCAGTTGAGCCTGTCGGATCCGGGAATGTTGTCGAGCCGCGAAGCCACATCCACTTCGCTGATTGCCGCGTGTTTGACCGGTGCGGCTGGCGTCGACGTCACGGGTGGCGGGGTGGTTTCGGGTTCTGCCGCCTTGGCGTCTTTTCCGAAGATCGCGTTTTTGATTTTTCCGAAAATGCTCATATTTTGCTCCTCTTGCAGTTGAGGCAACCCGGTCTGGCTTAGCCTGCCGGCGCCCTTGGGCAACCGCCTCAATATTCCAACCTGCGAAGTCAATCAGGGTTCCCTTTCACTCACGCTTTTCCGCCGCCTATGCCGTGTAAATACTCGTAAAACCGCCGAATATTCGGTTTCGACCCCGAAAACATGCTAAGCCCCTTGGCAAATAAAGAATCGAGACGGGCTTGGCGTCGATCAAGGAGAGTGATGATGAGTATATTGGACATGTTGCAGCAATCCGGCGGTATCGCGACAATGGCCAAGGAGATGGGGATTAGCGAAAGCGTCGCGGAAGCGGGTACCGCAGCGTTGCTGCCTGCCATATTGGGCGGGTTCAAGAGGACGGCGCAGGCGCAGCCAGCCGGTCTTGACGGTCTTGGTGGACTGCTCGGACAACTCGGCGGCGAGGGGCTGCTCGACAGCGTGCTCGGTATGCAGCCGACGCCAGTTGAAAAGGGCGATGACGTACTCGGCCAGATTTTCGGTTCCAAGGAAGTCAGCCGGACCGTCGCGGCCGGTGCGGAACAGCAGACCGGGATCAGCAGCGATCTGCTCAAAAAAATGTTGCCGGTCGTCGCGATGATGGTGGCGGGATATATGGCCAAGCAGGGAGCGGACAGCGCCGGCAACGGTGGTGGTCTGGGTGGACTGATCGGTGGTCTGCTGGGCGGCGGCAATAATGCGTCTTCGAGCGGCCTTGGCGGTATCGCTTCGATGATCGACTTAAACGGCGATGGCAATCCGCTGGATGATATCATCGGTATGGCCGGAAGATTGGCACGTTAAACCAAGCCTTAACGAAGGATATAGGTTATGACTGTTCTCGAAAAAATTATGGATATGTTGCCGGAAAATTTCAGTATCGACGATATTGCGGAAAAAGCCGGAATGACGGCAGAAGAAGCCAAAAAGGGCGGTGAGGCGCTGTTCGCAAAGTTGCGCGATGGCGGTATGGACCGGATGACCGCGATCAAGGAAGCCGCTGCCGAAGCCGGTGTTGATCCCGAGAAACTCAAGGGGCTATTGCCGGCAATGGCGGAAAAAGCCGGTCTTGATGGTGAGGGCAGTCTGATGGACAAGCTGACCGGCAAAGACGGCTTGCTCGGCAAGGTTTCCGGTTATCTCGACCGTGATGGCGACGGCAATCCGATCAATGATCTGACCAATATGGCCAAGAGCCTCTTCAAGAAATAGGCTTGGTTTCCAGCTGAGCCGGGTCTTCCAGTGCTTCGAGCCGGAGGACACCGCCTTCGACTGCCGAAACCTTTGCAACATCACCTTTTTTCAGGTCTGGTCCTTTCGCCGGCCATTCGCCGTCAGCGACCTTCACCCGTCCACTGGTGGCCGAAACGGCCTCCACTACGGTCACGGTTCTCCCGATCAGCTGCGCCGCCCGGTTATTGAGCAGCGGATTTTCGCTTTCGACATTGTGAGTCAGATACCAGCGGCGTCCGCCGAGGACCGCGAAGATCGTCGACAGGCCAAATAGGGTGAGTTGACCCGCGACGGTCAGATCGATGAACAGGGAGAGGATTCCGGTCACCGCTGCCGCTGCGGCTACCCAGATCAGGAAGACGCCCGGAACGAACAGCTCGGCCAATGCCAGCAGCGCGGCGAGACCCAGCCAGACATATTCCGGATTGCTGAAGGTGATATCATCCATTTTTCATGCTCTACCCTCTTCCGGTCTTATTCGTCCTGGTTGTCAAACGGTCCCTTCCGCCGGGGCGGAGGCGTGAAGGAGTGGCCGTCCTCACCCAGTGCTTCCTTGGCCAGAGCGCCAATTCCGCCCAATGTCCCGATCAGCTGCGTAGCCTCTACGGGGAACAATATCGTTTTGGCATTGGGCGAGGTGGCGAATTTTTCGACCGCCTTGACGTAATCCTGAGCAACGAAATAGTTCACCGCCTGGGCATTGCCACCGGCAATCGCCTGTGACACCATCTCGGTTGCCTTTGCTTCGGCCTGGGCCTCGCGTTCGCGGGCTTCGGCATCGAGAAAGGCTGCTTCCTTGCGGCCTTCGGCTTGCAGGATCTGGCCCTGTTTTTCGCCTTCCGAGCGGAGAATTTCGGAAGCGCGAGCGCCTTCCGCATCAAGGATATTCGCGCGTTTTTCACGTTCGGCCTTCATCTGCCGGGCCATCGCGTTGACGATGTCCTGGGGCGGACGGATATCCTTGATTTCGACGCGGGTGATCTTGATTCCCCAGGGTGTGGTCGCATCGTCGATGACCACCAGCAGGCGGGCGTTGATTTCATCGCGCTTGGAGAGCGTTTCATCAAGATCCATCGAGCCCATGACGGTGCGCAGGTTGGTGGTGACGAGGTTGAGGATCGCGTTGTACAGATCATTGACCTCATAGGCCGCCTTGGATGCATCGAGCACCTGGAAGAACACCACGCCGTCGGTGGAGATCATCGCATTGTCCCTGGTGATGATTTCCTGACCCGGAATGTCGAGCACCTGTTCCATCATGTTGACCTTGCGACCGACGCGGTAGAGAAATGCGGGGTAGAAATTGAACCCGGGCTGGGCCGTGGTCGTGAAGCGGCCGAAATATTCTATCGTATAGTGATAGCCCTGGCGGACGATCTTGATGCTCGCAAAAAGATAGATGATGGTGACCAGGAGCACCAGCAGTAACAGTGAAATGCCCATTTCCATTCTCCTTCGCGAACCGTCTCATTATCATTGATTATTTGCGGGATAATGCCAAGGGAAAAGCGAATTATTCGCTCGAACAGAGGGGTTGTAGTCGCAATGCGTATCATTGCCATTTTGATTTTATCGGGACTGGCTTTCTCCGGTGGGTTACGTGCCGGGACGATTGGCGAGACGGACTTGCTCCAGCATATCGAAATCCTGGCGAGCGATGCGTTTGAGGGGCGAAAGCCCGGCACTCCCGGCGAAAACAAGACTGTTAATTATATCGCGACCCAATGGGCGACAGCGGGGCTGCGGCCCGCAGGCGCAAATGGATCATGGTACGCACCCGTGCGCTTGGTTGAGCGTATACCGGAGAGCTCCTGGATAGATTTTTCAAGCGGGAGCCGTGGTAACAATGTGCGGTTGCAGCAGGACGAGATCATCCTGCGGAGCCGCGATCCCTATTTCCGGCAGTCCGATATTCCGGTTGTCTTTGCTGGCTACGCCGATTCCGGGCAAGACCGGCTGACCGTAGCCGGGAAACTTGTCCTGCTGCCGGGCAAGCCGCCGGAAGGGAGCGGCGATCAGCCCAGTTTCCGGGATCGCAAACTGCAGTTGATCCGGGACGGGGCGCTCGGCGTGATTTCCGTCAATGACGATCAGAATCGCTGGCCCAGACTTCTGCGATTCTTCCAGCGCGGCGCAACAGCATTGGCCGGTCCCGAGAATCATGCGGCTCTCGAAGGGTTGATCAGTTTCGATCAATTCAGGAAGCTGGCTGGACAATCCGGCCTGGACGCCGAAAACCTGCTCGCAGACCGTACCGCGATTTCTGTCGTCGACCTTGGCCTGAGCGCGGGCGCAACGGCCAGGACACAGGTTCGCCTCTATGCGTCGCACAATGTGATCGGAAAGATTCCTGGCACCGATCCGAAAAGCGGTGCGCTGTTATTCATGGGGCACTGGGACCATTTTGGCGAATGCCGGATCGAAGAGCCGCTGGAACCCGAAAAGGACCGCATCTGCAATGGCGCGATCGACAATGCCAGCGGCATATCTTTGCTCATCGAAACCGCCAAACGCCTGTCCGGCGAAGAACATGATCGGGATATATATTTTCTCGCCACCACCGCCGAGGAAAAGGGGTTGCTCGGTGCGCGGGCCTTCGTTGACAAGCCGCCGATCGCGCTTGAGAAATTTATTGCCGTTTTCAATGCCGACACCATCGCGCTTTCGGATGATGGGAAGACAATTGCGGTTATTGGACTGGGACAGTCGGGACTCGACGGGGATATCGAGATCGTCGCCGCACAGGAGGGGCGCGAGATTGACCGCAGTGGCCAGGCGGATGCATATCTTGGGCGGCAGGACGGCTATGTTTTTCTGGAACGCGACATCCCGGCCTATATGATCACCAGTGCATTTGCCGACGAGGCACGATTGCAGGCCTATATCAACGGGCCCTATCATGATGTTGGCGATGAAGTGAACGGCGGTTTGTTGCTGGCCGGAGCGTCCGCTGACGCCAATTTCCATGTCGCGCTGGGCCGTTATTTCTCCTCGACCGGAACTTATCCCGGATTAGCCACTAGCGGCGGGACCGATAACTGATTACATGGGCCGCCACAGAATCACATTCAGCATATCGGAAAGTGGCGATCATGAGCAGGCCAGGCAAGCGTAAAGAAATTCAATTGGGACTCACTTTTGACGATGTCCTGCTGCGGCCCGCTGCATCCGAAATCGTGCCGAGCCAGGCCGATACGAAAACCCGTCTGACCAAGTTGATCGGGCTCAATATCCCGGTGCTCTCCTCGGCGATGGACACGGTGACCGAGTCGGATATGGCGATCGTCATGGCGCAAATGGGCGGGATTGGCGTGCTGCACCGCAATCTTACGGTGGCCCAACAGACGGCAGCCGTGCGGCAGGTGAAACGATTTGAATCCGGCATGGTGGTCAATCCGATCACTATTGCGCCCGATGCGACCCTCGCAGAAGCGGAGGCGACGATGGAGCAGAACCGGATATCCGGCATTCCCGTGGTCGAGAAATCGGGAAAACTGGTCGGTATTTTGACCAACCGCGATGTCCGTTTTGCAGAAAACCCCGCACAAAAGGTTTCGGAACTGATGACCAAGGACAATCTGGCCACCGTTCCGGCCGGCGTGAGTCAGGAAGACGCGCGGCGCACCTTGCATCAGCGGCGGATCGAAAAATTGCTGGTGGTCGACAAGGATTATCGCTGCGTCGGCCTGATTACGGTCAAGGATATAGAAAAAGCCGTCACCTATCCCAATGCAACCAAGGACGCATCCGGTCGTCTGCGTGTCGCTGCGGCCTCGACCGTTGGTGAGAGCGGGCTGGAGCGGACCGAAGCGCTGATCGAGGCGGAGTGCGATCTGATCGTTGTTGATACGGCGCATGGCCATAGTGCGATGGTCACGCGGGCGGTGGAAGATATCAAGAAGCGGTCGAACAGCGCCCAGATCATCGCCGGCAATGTCGCGACCGCAGCCGCAACGCGGGCGTTGATCGATGCCGGAGCCGACGGGATCAAGGTCGGGATCGGACCGGGGTCGATCTGCACCACGCGAGTGGTGGCCGGTGTCGGTGTTCCACAGCTCACCGCGGTGATGGAATGTGCGGAAGAGGCTGAAAAATCCGGCATTCCGGTCATCGCCGATGGCGGTTTGCGAACGTCGGGCGATGTGGCGAAGGCACTGGCGGCCGGCGCGTCGGCGGTGATGATTGGCTCGCTGCTCGCCGGTACCGAAGAAGCGCCGGGCGAGACCTTTCTCTATCAGGGCCGCTCGTATAAAAGCTATCGCGGCATGGGATCGGTCGGGGCTATGGCACGCGGCTCGGCAGACCGCTATTTTCAGCAGGATATAACCGACCAATTGAAGCTGGTGCCGGAAGGAATCGAGGGGCAGGTGCCGTTCAAGGGACCCGCGCGGGACGTGATTCATCAGCTGGTTGGCGGTGTGAAAGCTGCAATGGGCTATACCGGTTCCGCCACGCTGGAAGATTTGCGCGAACGGGCGGAGTTTGTCCGGATCACCAATGCCGGATTGCAGGAAAGCCATGTCCATGATGTTGCAATCACCAGAGAAGCCCCCAATTATCCGACGCGATAGGGCCTTGGGAGGTCTCGGGTGATCGTAGCCAGGATATTTCTGTTGATGTTTGGTTGGCTTGTCAGGCGGGCTGACGGCCGCATGGCCAAATGACCCCTCCGGCGAGGCTGCAGGCGGCGATAGAGCTGCTGGACTGGATCATTGCTGCGGCCCGGGACAACGGGGCCTCCGCGGATAATATCGCAAAGAAATTCTTCAAAGAACGACGCTATGCCGGTTCGGGTGATCGCCGCGCTATTCGCGAACTTGTCTATACCGCCATCCGGCGCTGGGGAGAGAGACCAAAAAATGGCCGGGAGGCCATGCTCGGCCTGGTGGCTGAACAGCCCGAATTGCAAGAGCTTTTTACCGGTAGTGCTTACGGTCCCGCAGCGATCGGAGCAGATGAACCGGTTGCCAGCGGCGCGCAAATTCCCGATTGGCTGGCGGATCGCTTTGCCACTCTGATCGACGAACCCGAACGCAAGGCGCTGTTTGATCGCGCACCGCTGCATATCCGGGTCAATGGTCAGCGTGCCACGGATTTGGAGGTCACATCGGCGTGGCCCGATGCCATCGCACTGGCTCTGCCGCACGGCTATGAACTACCGGCCGGAACCCAGCTGGAGGACAAGACGCTTTTCCGCGAAGGGGCAATTGAAATCCAGGATCTCGGCAGTCAGGCGATCGCCATGGCCTGCGCGGCTACCCAGCCGAAGCTGGTGCTTGACCTGTGCGCGGGAGCCGGCGGTAAAACCCTTGCGCTGGCAGCTATGCTTCCTGACGACAGCAAGATCATCGCGGCAGACACGGATCGCGGTCGGCTGAGCCGGATAGAGCCGCGCAAACGGAGAGCCGGCGCCCGGAATATCGAGACTATCCTGCTCGCACCGGGCAAGGAAATCGACGCGTTGCACCATCTGAAATCCAGTTGTGATCTGGTTTTGATCGATGCCCCGTGCAGCGGGACGGGAACCTGGCGGCGCAATCCCGAACTGCGCTGGAGGATGACAGCAAAACGGCTCGAACATACTACAGCATTGCAGCAAACGCTGATCGATCTCGGCAGCGAAATGGTGAAGCCCGGCGGGCGGCTGGTTTATGCGGTTTGCTCGCTGCTTGATGAGGAAGGTGGCGACCAGACGAACAAATTTCTTGAGAGCCATCCGCAATGGCGGGAAATATCGATTGATTTGCCGGTTGGCCGCCCATATCGTAAAGGCACTCTTCTTTCACCGCATCATGACGGAACGGATGGCTTTTATTTTACTTGCCTCGAAAAATTGTGATAGCAAAACATGTTAAGCCAGCATGCAGATAAATCTGGCTATGGTCGCGAGAGTTTATTGGAGCTGATTATGCGTTTTTCACCGGCCGTTGTGGCCTTGTCGCTTGTTTTTGCC
>JBLWTQ010000026.1:0-30907 GCA_048270065.1 Parasphingorhabdus sp.
CCCGCAGCGCGTCATGGTGAGCGCACAGACGATCGAGCTGCGGTCCCAGATCGTCGAGATGGGCGAGATCACAGACCCGGATAGCGCGGCGACCGACCTTGTCTTCATAGGCCGGGCCAATGCCGCGCCGGGTTGTACCGATCTTGCCCTTGCCGCTGGCATCCTCGCGCATGGCATCGAGATCGCGATGGATCGGCAGGATCAGCGGGCAAGTCTCGGCGATGCCGAAATTGTCCTTGTTGATCGCAACCCCCTGACTCTCGAGCTTCTTAATCTCCTCGCGCAAATGCCACGGGTCGAGCACCACGCCGTTGCCGATGATCGACAACGCGCCCCGCACAATACCCGAGGGCAGCAAGGAAAGCTTGTAAACCGCACCATCGACAACCAGCGTGTGACCGGCATTATGGCCACCCTGAAAGCGAACAACCACATCGGCGCGTTCGGACAGCCAGTCGACAATCTTGCCTTTGCCCTCATCGCCCCATTGGGCGCCGATTACCGTTACATTGGCCATTGAATCACTTTCTTATAATGGTTCCGGCTGATCGCCGTTCAAAATATGGGAACAACCAAGCGGCTCAGCCTGGTCCTTGTCTGACAGGGCTGCCACCGTTCGCCATCCCGCGTCTCTCAGCCGCGCTGCCACAGATCGGTCATGGTCGAGCGGCAGGAATATCTGGTCGCTGGTTTTTGCTCCGAAACCGGCATTGATCAGCGGGTCGGGGTAAAGCGAGAAGCCGACTGCGGCTTCGGATTGACCGTCGGCACCGACAATTTCATAGCTGCCTCCGCGCCCCAGCGCGCCGACAAATGTTTCGGCGTATAGCGTGAAACCGAACCAGTTCTGATATTCAAAGCCGTGTCGTTCGGTTGGATCCAGTGTGAGGCTGGCCTTGCCCCTGATACTGTCGGCGATCTTGGAAACGCCGTCCAGGCGTGAGTCCAGCAAGCCATCCGTATCAAAGGACCGCAATTTTGTCAGTGCCTCGTCAAACGGGCCTGTCGCCTCGATCAGCGGCAGATATCCGGTTGCTCCCATAGCGCTCAGACCACCGGCATCCTTCATATCCAGTTCGCCGCGCACTTCGCCAATCTGGGCTTGGTTGAGCGGCAACGGTCCCGCCGCCAGAATGTCGATCAGGTCGGGCAGGGTGAAATCCACGGTGATTCCCGCGACACCCGCCCGCTCCAGAGCTTCAACCGCGACCGAGACAATCTCGCTGGCGGCGATAACGCTGTCATTGCCGATCAGTTCAGCGCCGATTTGTAACCGGCTGCGTTCCGGCTGCAACTGTCCCGAGCGCAGTTTCAAGACTTGTCCGGAATAGCTGAGTCTGAGCGGCCGCGGCCGGTCGGCCAGGCTGGTCTTGGCAATGCGGCCGATCTGCATGGTCATGTCCGGCCGCAGCGCGAGTGTGCGCTGGGAAATCGGGTCGACGAAGCGCAGCAGATCGCTGCTGGACGCGCCCTGCATCCGTTCGGTCAGACCATCCTCATATTCCGCCAGCGGTGGCGTCACCCGGGCATAGCCATGACTGGCCAGCGTATCGAGCACGTCGCGTTCCAGCCGCGACGCCGCCTCGGCATAAGGCGGCAACGCGTCGTGAAATCCTTCGGGCAAGAGATTGGATGGCGTTCGCATGGCCCTGCTCCATAGCCCAAGCAAAGGCTCAGGCCATCTTTTTTCTTGGGTCTCGGTCTACCGAATCAAAAGCGCAATGCCTTGACCGTCTTCACGCCTTCCAGCTGACAAACGGACCATAGCACGGGCTCTTCCACCGGCGAATCGATCGAGAGGAGCAACACGGCCTCTCCTCCCGGCGCATCGCTGCGACGGCCAAGGTGGAACGTTCCGATATTCACACCGGCTGCCCCGAGAGTGGAACCGACGCTGCCGATAAAGCCGGGCTGGTCGCGGTTGACGATATAGAGCATGTCCCCTTCGAGATCGGCCTCGACCTTGATGCCGAACATCTCGACCAGTCGCGGCCCGGATGATCCGAACAATGTGCCGGCAACCGATTTCTCGCCTTCGTCGGTTGTCACCGATACCCGTACCAGAGTGTGATAGTCACCTTCGCGCTCATGGCGGATCTCCCGGACATCGAGACCGCGTTCTTTCGCCAGATAGGGCGCGTTGACCATGTTGACAGTGTCGCTATAGGCCCGCATCAACCCGGCCAGCACCGCTGCTGTAATCGGTTTTTGGTCCAGTTCGGCAGCCGCGCCTTCCACTTCAACGGAGACGCCCTTGATCTGGTCCGCTGCGAGCTGGCCGACAAGAGAACCCAATTGGGTGGCAAGCGTCATATAGGGTTTTAGCTTGGGAGCCTGTTCTGCCGAAAGGCTCGGCATGTTGAGCGCATTTTCGACGCCGCCATTGACGAGATAGTCGGCCATCTGTTCCGCAACCTGGATCGCAACATTGACCTGGGCCTCGCTGGTGGAAGCACCGAGATGGGGTGTGCAAATAAGGTTCGGTGTACCGAATAGCGGATTTTCCTTGGCCGGCTCGTGGGCGAAAACGTCCAGTGCCGCGCCTGCGACATGACCCGATTCGAGGGCTTCCTTCAACGCCGCCTCGTCGATCAGGCCACCGCGTGCGCAGTTGACGATCCTTACACCGGCCTTGGTCTTGGCTAGGGCTTCGGCGGACAGGATATTGCGCGTCTGGTCGGTGAGCGGCGTGTGCATGGTGATAAAGTCGGCGCGGGCCAGCAAATCGTCCAGCGATACTTTTTCGACGCCAATCTCGACGGCGCGCTCCTCGGTTAGGAACGGATCATAAGCGATGACCTTCATCCGCAAACCGATCGCCCGTTCCGCAACAATCGATCCGATATTACCGGCGCCGATCAGACCGAGCGTCTTGCTGGTCAGTTCGACGCCCATGAATTTCGACTTTTCCCATTTGCCGGCCTGGGTCGAGGTGTCGGCTGAGGGGAGCTGACGGGCGAGGGCAAACATCATTGCGATCGCATGTTCCGCAGTAGTGATGCTGTTGCCGAATGGGGTGTTCATGACGACAACGCCTTTGGCCGAGGCCGCTGGAATATCGACATTGTCGACCCCGATGCCGGCGCGGCCAACCACTTTCAGATTGGTAGCCGCATCCAATAGATCGGCGGTGACATTGGTCGACGACCGGATGGCCAAGCCATCATATTCACCGATGAGTTTCATCAGTTCCTCCGGCGTCAGTCCGGTGATTTCGTCGACTTCGCAACCACGCTCACGGAAAATCTCGGCGGCTTTCGGGTCCATCTTATCGGATATAAGTACTTTTGGCATGTTTTGGATTCCTTGTTGGGATCGTCAGGCCAGCACAGGCCGGCCTCCAAACCAATGTCGGTATATTCCGGACATTGGTTTGGGCCCCGGCCTTGGCCGGGGCGGCACAAAAATTAGGAAAGTTCGGCTTTCACCTGAGCATAAGCCCATTCGATCCAGAGCAGCAGACGACGAACGTCTTCCTGTTCGACGGTCGATCCGCACCATATGCGCAGCGACGGCGGCGCATCGCGATAGCCGTTGAAATCATACGCAATGTCCATTTTCTCGAGCATAGCGGCGATTTTCTTGGGCACAGAGGCTTTGGCCTCATCATCGAGACCATCATACCAGTCACCCTGAAACACCATGCAGACGCCGGTGTTGGTCCATTTGGCCGGATCGCTGACCATATTGCGCATCCACGGCGTGGCTTCGAGCCAGTCGTGGACGATTTTTGCATTGCGGTCGGCGCGGGCGTGCAGTTCGGACAAGCCGCCGATCGACTTGGCCCATTCGAGCGAAGCGATATAGTCTTCGGTGGCGAGCAGCGACGGCGTGTTGATCGTCGCGCCTTCAAAAATCGCGCGATTGAGCTTGTCGCCCTTTTTGACGCGAAAGATTTTCGGCAGCGGCCAGGATGGCGAATAGCTTTCAATCCGTTCGACAGCGCGTGGGCTGAGGATCAGCATGCCATGGCCGGCTTCCGATCCCATGACCTTTTGCCAGCTGTAGGTTGTGGCATCGAGCTTGGCCCAATCCATCGGCTGGGCAAAGACCGCGCTGGTCGCATCGTTGATGGTCACGCCTTCGCGATCGTCGGCAATCCAGTCGGTGTCAGCAATTTTCGCCCCCGATGTCGTGCCGTTCCAGGTGAAGACAATATCGTCGCCCTTGTCGATGCTGCTAAGGTCGGGAATTTCGCCATAGTCAGCGTCAAGGACGGTAAGATTGGCCAATTTGAGCTGTTTGACAGCGTCCTGAATCCAGACGTTACCAAAGCTTTCCCAGGCAGCGACCGTTACAGGACGGGCACCAAGCATGTTCCACATCGCCAATTCGACCGCTCCGGTATCGGAGGCCGGAACGATACCGATCAGATAATCGTCGGGGATGCCGAGCAGCTCGCGGCTGAGATCAATAGCATATTTCAAACGGCCCTTGCCGGTGGCCGAACGGTGCGAACGGCCCATGGCTATGGTATTGATTTTGTCGAGGGACCAGCCAGGGAATTTGGCGGTGGGGCCCGAAGAAAAATTCGGGCAGTCAGGACGCAACTCTGGCGTCGGTACGGTCTTATCAGTCATTTTAACGCTTCTCCTTACAGAGAGCTCGCGCGGCGTTGGGACCGCGTGGCCCGCCGCCGCTTTGTATGGTGCGGCGCAGCATGTCAAGCGTCAAATATCTGATGGTAACCGTATCCGACAGACAGCCTACTGCTTGCGGAAAAGTTCCTGGCCACGGCGCAGGACCAGCAGTTTTTCCAGCGATACAGGATGGAAATAGGCTTCTACCCGATCTCCCTCCGGGGTGGTGCCATAGACCTCATAGCAACCACCATCAATCTTGGATTTCTTTATCTTCCAGCCTTGTTTGACCAGATTGGCCTCCAGTGCGGCGCGGCTTTTCCAGCCGGACTGCGGACCCGCTTCGCAGGTCATCTTGCCGGTCGCAAGGGCAGGGGAGGACAGGCCAGCAGTGGCAAATATGGCGGCGGTCGCAACGGCAATCACGGAATTTTTCATTGTCAGTTTCTCCAAATCTATTCGGTCTGCAGCGATCCGCGCTGCTTTTTACTATCGTTCTTTCTGGCATGGATGATAATGCCTCGCAATAGCTGTAATAGCAAAAGCGGAATAAAATGTGCCAGGGCCCCGACTACGCCATCATGGATTAACAGCCAATGAGCGAGCGTCAGCAAGGCGGCAAGATATGCCAGTCGCTGCAATCGCTTCCAGCCCGACTTGAGACGACGCATCGATGCATTGTTGCTGGTGATGGCCAGCGGTACAAAAACGATCAACGCAGCCCATCCGGTCCAGATACCGGGCGCCCAGAATTCTGCCAGGATCGGCTCCAGCGCCTCCATATCTATCACGTAAAAGACCAGATGTAGCATGGCATATCCAAAGGCAGCCAGCCCGAAGGACCGGCGGCGTTTTAGCAGCCACCCGATCCATCGGCGGTTCCCGAATATCACCGACAGCGGCGTTATCATCAGGGCAAGGATCATGAATCGGGCGGAAAATTCACCGGTCGGATGCAACATGTCCATTGCGATAATATCACCCGTCCAAAATCCGCGTAGCAGCAGAATTGCCGGAATCGTCAGCACTATCCAGAAGACCGGCAAACTATTCAATTTCCGCACAATGGACATGTTATTCTCATGGATATTGCAGACCCGGTGGTCCAGCTTAAATTTGTAGCAAATTGTCGCGGGTCCCGAGTCGACCGGTTGGCAGGAAGTTATTAACGACGTTCTTCAAGGTTTTTTTAACCATCTTCTGTCAGTAGAGCCGGTATGGAAATCAACTTGCATCTAAAACGCCGAGCGCGGACGACCGGGCTTTCGGGTTTGGTTTTGCTGTTGTTAAGCGCCTGCGGCGCAATCCCCGCCGGCAATAGCGGCCAGTCGCAACGACCACAGGCCTCCGCCGGTCTCGGCTCTTTCGATCCCACGCCGGCGGCTCGCCAATGTTTCAGCGACCTTGGCAGGGCCAATGTCCGCTTCTCTCCTTTGCCCAATCGCCAGTTCAGCGGTGGATGTAGCCAAATCGACAGCATCAAGCTGCTCGACGTCGGCGCCGATGTAACCAACCTGGGCCCGGTGAAATGCGAACTGGCCGGAAAATTTGCTGCCTGGACCGAATATGCGGTAAAACGGGCAGCGCGCCAATATCTGGGGAGCGACCTCAAACGGATCGAGACCATGGGCAGTTACAGTTGCCGCAATATCGCCGGATCGCGGAGATTGTCGCAGCATGCGCATGCCAACGCGATCGACGTGTCCGGGTTCGTGCTCGCCGACGGCCGCCGGATAACAGTGGAGAGCAACTGGAAAAGCGGTCGCCAGGAAATGCAGTTTCTGACCGCTATCCACGACAGTGCCTGCAAGCGATTTGGCACTGTTCTCAGTCCCGATTACAACGCGGCGCACCGCGACCATTTCCATCTCGACATGAGCGGCAACGGCTATTGCCGCTAGGAGAATTAGGCCACTGGTCAGCCACAAATCTTTGCTCTAGGGCGAGCGCATGACCAACAAAGATCTCCACGACGGCCGTTTCTATCATGCGAAGCAGGAAGCCGAATTTGCCGAAAAGGCTGATATCGGCACCGCTCAGACAAGGGACCCGGCCTATCGGCTGGCTTTCCAGGATACCGATTTCCTGCTCCGGGAAGAATTGCGCCCCGTCCGCTTCCAGCTTGAGTTGCTGAAGCCGGAAATGCTGCTCGACGAGGCCGGTATCGGGTCGACGATTGTGATGTATGGATCAGCCCGCATCCCCGCCCCGGACAAGGCCGATGCGTTGATCGAGGCGGCGACCGACGAAGAATCGCTCAAGATCGCGCAGCGGCTGAAAGAAAAGGCCAAATATTACGACGAGGCGCGAAACCTGGCACGGCTGGCGAGCAGCTGCGGAATCGCCGAAAATGGCAGGCGCGATTTCGTTGTCTGCTCCGGCGGCGGGCCGTCGATCATGGAAGCGGCCAACCGCGGCGCGGCCGATGCCGGCAAGGAATCCATCGGACTGAACATCGTGTTGCCGCATGAACAGGCACCCAACGAATATGTGACGCCGTCGCTGAGCTTCCAATTTCACTATTTCGCCCTGCGCAAGATGCACTTTCTCCTGCGCGCGCGGGCGGTGGCGGTGTTCCCCGGCGGCTTTGGCACGCTCGACGAGTTTCTCGAGCTGGTCACGCTGGTCCAGACCGGCAAGATGGAACCGCTGCCGATCCTGTTGTTCGGCAGGGCTTTCTGGAACCGCGTGATCAACTTCGATGCCTTGGCCGAAGAGGGCACGATCAGCCGCAAGGATCTCGAACTGTTCCAGTTTGTCGAAACCGGCGACGAGGCCTGGTCGATCATTCAGGAATTTTACCAACTCGACTGCAACTAGGGCAGCCCGGGCTACCGGCCTATTCTTCGGCCGCCGCTGCGTCTGCTTCGACCGCTTCCACGGCTTCGGCATCAGTACCGGCTTCGGCTTCGGCTTCGGCTTCGGCCACGTCTTCCGCTGGTGCCTCGACGACCGGAGCGGCCGGAAGCGGAATGTTAGATCCCTGCGCGTTCAGATAGACCATCAGATTGGCACGGTCTTCTGCCTTGCCGAGACCCGCAAAGGTCATTTTCGTGCCTTCGGCATATTTGCGCGGTGACGTCAGCCATGCGTCCATGTTCGTCCAGTCCCAGTTGCCAGGTTTGCTTTTGAGCGCATCGCTATAGTCAAAGCCTGCGACGTGGGCATGCGGCTTACCCATTGCCGCCCACAGATTCGGGCCGATGCCATTGGCACCGCCCTGATTGATCGTGTGGCACGCGGCACATTTGGCAAAAACCTTTTCGCCAGCGGCGGCATCAGCGGTTTGCAGCAACGTCTCGATCGACGGCCCGGTATCGGCACCACCAGAGGCTTCCACGCCTTCGATCACATAGCCCATGACCTCGGGGCGTTCGTGCTTGCCGGCATGAAAATATTTGCTGCTGACAATGGAAAAGCCCAGTGCAGCGATGCCGCCAGCAAGAACCCAGCCTGCGATGGTGTTGGTGTTGCTCATATTGTCTCTCAAACCCCTGAGTGAGCGGCGGCCGTGGGCCTGCCAAATTTGTGCTGTCTGTAAAGAGGGCAACGGGCCAACGCAAGACCTCAATTGCCGTCCGTCGCGCAATATCGGGTGCACTATGTGGCACGGTGCGCCGGGCAAGCCAGTTCTTTCTTGCCCAGCCCCGCTCCGTTCGACTATCGCAGCGCAGCAGAAGAGGGGCACGATGGACAGCTTTCCGCAAAACGCATTGGATATGGTCAGGAAAATGACCGAAAAAGGCGCCGAGATGCCGGACATGGCGATTGCGTTTCAGGGCGCGCCCGGCGCCAATTCGCACCTCGCCGCGCTCGACTATGCGCCGGACGGCCTTCCGGTACCCTGCTTTTCCTTTGAGGATGCGATCGACGCCGTGAAGCAGAGAACCGCGGGAAGCGCGATCATTCCGATCGAGAATTCGCTGCACGGCCGGGTCGCGGACATCCACTTCCTGCTCCCCGAATCGGGTCTGCATATCGTCGACGAATATTTCATGCCGATCGAGCATTGCCTGATGGCAAAATCGGCCGATGCCGAAATCCGGACAGCGATGAGCCACCCGCAGGCGCTCGGCCAGTGCCGCCATTATCTGCGCAAACGCGGAATCATTCCGGTGGCCTATGCCGATACCGCGGCAGCAGCAGCCTTTGTCGCCCAGTCCGACGACCCCCATGCCGCTGCCATCGCCCCAAGGCTCGCCGCGCAGATTTACGGTCTGCAACTCCTCGAGGGGGCGATCGAGGACGCGCCGGACAATATCACCCGTTTTGTCGTGCTCGCCCCGGACGCGGTGAAACCCGAACCCAATGGCCCGCTGATGACCACATTCATTTTCGAGGTCAAAAATATCCCGGCCGCGCTGTACAAGGCGATGGGCGGCTTTGCGACCAACGGCGTCAACATGACCAAGCTGGAAAGTTACCAGCAGGGCAGCAGCTTTTCCGCGACCGAATTTTTTGCCGATATCGAGGGTTCTCCCGGCGATCCGGCAGTGGATCGCGCGCTCGAGGAACTCAGCTTTCACTGCAACAGCGTGCGGGTGCTCGGAACCTATCGGCAAGCGCGTCCCCGGACGGTCGCGACCTAGCACAGCGCTTACCCGTTCGCCGTTTCAACGTCATTGCCGAACAGCATGATCATGGTCCCGAGCATCGCCAGCAGGATGAAGCCAATCGCGTTCAGGCGATTTCCCGGAACCAGATAGGCCCGCCGTGCGGCAATCGCCGATTGCAATGTGTAATAAAGCGCAAAGGCGCGGCTGGCATAAGCGATAATCTGGAAGATGTTGGCGGTCCAAGTCAGCGTTAGGCCAATCGCCACCAACAGCGCGTAACCGGTGCGCGCGTCGATTCGCCCTCTGGTCAGTTCCTCGACCAGCCCGCCCGAACCGCTGGTATCGGCGATCGCCGCGCTGAACTGTGCCGCCAGTGCGGCTGCCACCAGCAGCAGCGGCAATAGCGGAGTGATGATCACCATCATGTCGATAATTGCGGTTTCGGTGAGAGCAAATTGCTCGCGCTCGAATGTATAGGCGAACAGGCCGATATAGATCATGTAAATCACCGCGCTGACGATCTGCGCCAGCCGCATCGATTTGATTCGCGTGGTCGAGTCATAATCCTGACCGAGATAACGCGAGGTTTCAAAGCCCTGCACGGTGATGATCAGGCCGAAGGCGAGCGTGATTGCCGGCCAGCCGGAAAGCTGCGGTGCGTGGACAAAGAGCGTCGCCGCGCTTGCCTTCTGGTAGAAATACCAGCTGAGGCCGACGAGCAGACTGACGATGATCGCCAGTTTCAGGGTGACGGCGCTATATTCCATCTTTTCCAGCGCCTTGAACCCGCGAGTCCAGCCGACGATCAGGATCAGGATGTAGACCGCTGTGGTCAGCAGCTTGGCATTGGCCTGGCTATCGAATGGCGTCAGGCTGACCCCGAACGCGCCGAACAGGTTGAGATAATAGCCGACCGAAATGGTAAAAGCGAAGACCAGCGCCCAGGACGCGGCCAGTTCCATACGGTCGGTCCAATTGTCCTGTCGGGGATGTTCGACATTCCGCTGGAAAATATTGAACCGGATCGCGGCGCCAAACAGAAACGCGCCGAGACAAAGGCCGGCCATGATCAGCGGTGCCATATAGCCATAATCGGTCACCAATATCGGTGCGAGCACAAGGAAACCGCTGCCGATGATCGAGGCCAGCGGGGTCACTGTCGCGCGCCAGACGCTCGATTTCGACAGGCGCGGCGAGAGCAGCAGCAGTCCGGTCGCGATAACCGAAAGGATGATGAAGATGTTGAGTGTCAAAATGTTGACCGACGATCCCGGATGATGGAGGAACCGAATAGGCCTTTGGTTGATCTCTTGTCGACGGTTTTTTCGCGGGCTTTCCGATTCCGGCGATCGTCAGGGTCACACGGGTCACACCCCCTTTAGTGAATACTCCGGCTGTCCCAATCCGGGCCTTCGGGCCCGTCATCGTCATCGTCATCGTCGCAATCCGGAGCAGCCTTTTCCCAGAAGCCCGGCTCGTCCATCATGCCGCTGCGCTCGGCGCGGGCCCATTGCAGATCGTCCCAGTCGTCCGCTTCGACCGGATCGAGATCGGACGTGTCGACATCTTCCGGCGCGGTCGCGGCTATCCGTTCGCGTTCCTGGAACATCTCGAGCCGGCTGATCAGTTCCTCGTCGCTCAGTTCGGCCATATAAGGACTCGGCGGCGCCCTGCGCCGGGACTGCGCGGCCTGATCCTGCTGGTCGAGCATGGCGGCGCAATCCTTGCCTTCCCCGATTGCCTCGACCATTTCGTCAAAATCCGCGGCCGCTTCGCGCGCGGCATCGCCGGCCATATCCAGGCCATCGGCCTTCGCGTCCAGCCGGGCCAGCGCCGCGAGCAGCAGTCCGGGCGAAAAGCGCGACCGCTCGCCCACTTCCTCGCCATGATACCAGACCGTTTCGGTCCAGCCGTTGAGGCCGGTGTCGAGCAGGGTGTCGGCGTAGAGATCCCGCGCATGGATCAGCGCCGCGTCCCACGCCCGGGCAAAGGCCCGCCCCTCGTCGCGGCGGCGCAGCCGATAGGCACCCTCCCGGCTCATCCCGACAAAGGCGGCGGCCGCCTTTACCGACCCGCAGCGGGCGAGCGCTTCGAGAAATGTGCGTTGCTTGTCGGGGGTCCAGCTGGGTTGGGGGGATGGCGGGAGATCGGTGGGGGAGGGTTGGGTTGTCATGCTAATCATCCTCTTTATGGTGAAAGAAAATTATACATATAACCCATTTGGTTGTTTGTAGGAAAGAGGTTCTATCCGCTTCTGTCCAGTCGGTCCACGTAGGGGACAAGAAGCCGGTGGTCATTGCTATGGCAGCTAACGCCCCAATTTTGGTTCTTCCAGACAGCAAATTGGTTTACCGAAAGCTGCCATTCGAGCGGACAAAGTTTAGCGACCGGAATTCGGTTGATATAGGACCATCCGCATTGTGTATTCCTAGATGAGGGATCGCCGCTTGTTGGTCCGCCAGCTAATATTCACCGATCTCGTTCCAGTACGCAGCCTCGCGCTGCGCCTCGAGCTCTTCTAACGGCACATTGATGAGACCAAACTCGAGGTTATACATTGGGAGCTGCCAGTAGTCGTAGAAGAGCCGGGCGTGCTCTTCTGTGGCGAGTTCCGTCACCAATCCTTCTGAATCAAGGCGTGCGACCAGTTGCCTTGCCAAGTCAATTGCATCGCTATGCCCTTGTTCGTCCACAAAATCGATACTTCCCCAGACATCGCTGGTGGCCTGCAATCCATCTCGGGTAAGAACGCCCAGAGCCTCCAAAGCCTCAGCAATTTTTAGTGCGAGCGGTGGCATCCGCGTTACAAACTTGTTCCAGCGGTTTGGATCATTCCATTCGGGTACGCCCTCTTCATGGACTTCGATATCTGCATACAAAGTGCTTTCGCGTTGGTAGAGTGACCAGTTCGGCACAATGTACTCGCTCATGCCACCTTCGAGATAATAACCCTGCCGTTCTTGGTCGATATACTCTTGCAACTGAGCGACATTGACAGGCTTCCAAGCTTGGGCCTTGGCATAAATCATGCGGGCTAAATGGTCGTAGAACGCTCTTTTCACAATACGGCCAACACGTTTGCTCACCTCAGACGCCGGGCATCGCACCAAGTCAATTAAGATGAGCGCCTTTGCCGACTCCTCTTCGGCAAAGCCGGCCAGCACTGCCGCCTCTCGCGGGTTTTCGTGAAGCACCTCCGACGCTTGCCAAAAACCACGGGCACTTTGCAGCACGATCGGCAAACCCTCAGAGATAAAATCGAGCCGCGCCGCATGGTTCATGTTGCAAAGAGCTCGCGCCTGGCGTCCACCGAAGGTGATCTTGGTCGTTTTTTCTCTCATGCAATTATCTTAGCACTGTTCTTTCTGTGAAGCACATGCGATTAGTCTGAGATGACCAAGACGCCGTATGACGACCGCGATGATCTAGAAAAACTTCGATCGCAATGGAAGAAGATTGACGGGATAATTGACCGCCAAAAGGAGTGGTCGGCGGCAATCGTCAGAGCAGCGACGGCAGCGGAGATTGCGGCGAACATCGCGATCAGAAAACGCTTCGAACAAGAGAGTGAATTCGCGCCGGAATTTGTGAATTCACTCTTGATCTGGGCCAATGGCATCGAAGGTAAATTTAATCGGCTGATTATCCCCGCAGAGCGGGACGATGCGAAGCGTAAGGCACTCAAGGCTCTTAAGAAACGCGCGGTGCGTCTGAACAAGAAGCGCAACTCAATCGTACATCGCGGTGAATTCGCGAGCAAGCGAGAGATGCGCGAACTGGTCGATCTTGCCCGCGAGATTGTGAACGCTCTGGTAATCCCTTGGGAGCCGACCTTCAGGCTTGGTGGAAGGAAATTGATTAGAGCTAAAAGGCTTCCGAAAGGAAAAGGAGGTAACGAAGGGAATTAATGGTGCTCCCAAACCTATAGTTGAGGTGTCCCTGCACACGGCATGATCTGCTCGGGCTCATAATCGGTCGCTTTCGGAAGCTGCTCTCTCATCGTTGCATAACCGATATTGGGCGCATTGTCGTCGCCTAGATTGTCAGTCTGAATGTCCGCTTCGCCGGGTTGTTTGCTCGGAAGCGGACGGAAACCCACCCAATCGTTGCCATTCGAGCACGAATAAATGGTGCGCTTTGCATGGCATTTTCCGACTTTGCTCATGGCCCTGATCGCGTTGGTTGTTGCGGGGCCGGGCATTCCTGTTCCAGTCATAACGATAACAGGAGCAATATGCTTGTGGGTAGGAATAAGGCATTTTGCCCGGGTCATCCCGATAGCGGATTCCGGGAGGCCAGAAAGATGCCTTACCCGATTCCTTTCCAGAGCGAGGCGGAAGCCACCGGGGCGACCTCTCGGTTCCCGATGGCTTCGCACCCGGCTAGCCGGTGGCCATTGCATGGACATCGGATGCGCCGAGCATCTGCCCGCCGATCGCCCAGTCCCCCTGTTTGACCTCGTTGATGCGGACCCAGGTAACGGCGCGTAGCGCTTCGCCTTCGATGGCAACCATCGTTTCGGTGATATTTTCGATGATCTCGGCCTTCTGGCCAGGGGTGAACACGTCTTCGATAACGTCAATGGTAACGAGTGGCATATAGTATCTCCTTCATTGGCACCGGAACCGTTCCGGCGATAACAGGACATTCGCGGATCGCAGCCTTTCGCGATAGTTTGCAAAATGGAGCAAGCCGTTATGAAAGACGTAGGAACTCACTACGGATCGCGTAGTAAGGTCTTCCATGATTGGGATTTGGCGGATTTTGCGCTAATATGTCGATAGTGACGACCCATGTACGAGGAAGTCTCATGAATGATTCCGGCAGCCTGTGCCCGGCGGTAAAAGCGGCTGACATGATCGGCGATCGATGGATATTGCTGATCCTCAGGGAGTTTTTTCTCGGCGGATCGCGATACAAGGATTTCCAGAGCGCCCTGCCGCGCATTTCTCCCTCCGTGCTCAGCAACCGGCTCAAGCAGCTCGAAATGAACGGGATGATTATCAAGAAATCGAGCGCCGGCCAGAAATCGACCGAATATCATCTGACCCGCTGCGGACGCGAACTGGCACCGCTGATCGACCAGATGTCGCGATGGGGATTGCGCTGGGCACGGCGGCGAATCCGCGATGAAGATCTCGATGCCGGCAGTTTCATGTGGGATTTTCATCGCACCCTGAAGACCGAAGAACTGCCCGACGGGGAAACCGTGATCAGCGTCAACTTCAACGATATCGAAACGCACAACCGGTGGTGGCTGGTGGCGAGGGACAACACGGTCGACCTGTGCACGGACGATACCGGCAAGGATGTCGATCTCTATATTTCGAGCAGTCTGGCCGGCCTCGCCGAAGTCTGGATGGGCGATGTCCCCATTCGCGATGCGATGGACGAAGAAGGCGTGATGGTCACCGGCTCGTCCCATCTTAAGCGCACGATCAGCAGCTGGATACCGCAATCCCGCTATGCCAAGGTTCGTCCGAAACGGATAATCGACGAGGACGGCTCTGCGCCCTGAAGATCGATAAGGAACGCCAGCTCCATGCGCGCCGCCGATAGCGTATCCGCCTGTTTCACGCTGTAACGGGCAGGAGTAGCGGGCCGCGATCGACATTAATAATTTATTTGTGGTTCACCATTATCCCTATCAGAATATCTGGCGTTTCTATCTACTTAGGATGATGACGCGACGGTCCTGGGGGGATTATGATAGTATCACGACGTCATTTCATGGCGAACGCCGGCATTGCCGGGCTGGCAGGGTTGACAGCAGGCTGCACGGCCCGGTTCGGCACCGCCACATCTTATCTGACGCCGGTATTGCGACCGCAATATCACAATATTGTCACGCACTGGTGTGATATCATGCTGCAGCAGATCCGCGATCAGCGCGTGCCGCCGCCACGCGCGGCCTATAATCTCGCCATGCCGACAGCTGCCGGATTTCTGGCCGCGAACAGCATATTGCAGGCCTATGACGATCCCTTTGGTACCGGCACCGGACCCCGGGGAGCAGACCCAGCAATGGCCTATGGCGTGGCGTTTGCCACCGCGGCCTCGGAAGTATTCCAGCAACCCTTTGTCGGCGAGCGGATGGCTTTCGCCAAAAATATTCCGGATGGCGAGGCCAAATCGCTCGGCGCCGCATGGGGCAGGCAGGTTGGGCTGAAAATCGTCAAGATGCGCACCCGCGACGGTTCGCAGCCGAGCAAGGTCAACTATTATCTGAACCGCTACCGGCGCCGCCACGATGCGCTGCAATGGACGCCGACCGGACCGCTGTACAGCGCCAAGCCGGGGCCGGCCTTTGGCAGCTTTGAACGCCCTCTGTTTCCCGGTCATGGCAGGATAACGCCATGGACGATGGGACGGGTCGAAAATTTCCGGTCCGCCCCCTTCCATCATCCCGCGAGTCCGGAATTTGCCAGGGACTATGACCAGGTGCGGACGCTGGGCGGTGTCGACAGTCCCGACCGGACCGCAGATCAGGCCGAAATAGCCATGTTCTGGGAAGACGGCCCCTGGGGGATCACCCCGTCGGGGCATTTCATGCTGATTGCCATTCAGGTGCTGCAGGACCGCAATCTTTCGTTCATCGAATGGGCGCGGGCGATGGCGCTGATCGGCATGACCCAGTGCGACGCCTCGATCCATGCCTGGGATACCAAATATAGCCATGACATAATCCGGCCGGAAACCGCGATCCGTCACCGGGCGCTAAAATTCGGCAATCGCGATCCCCGTGTCCAGCAGGAACGACAGTGGCGCAGCTATATTCCGACACCGGAATTTCCGGCCTATACATCCGGCCATTCGACCTTTGGCAACGCTGGCGCCACAATGATCGCGCATATTCTGGGCACCGATGAAGTGCGCTTCTCGCATGAATCGCCCGATCAGGTGCTGTGGCCGCGATTGCGGGGGGTCACCCGGCACTGGACGCGGCTGAGCCAGGCAGCCGACGAGAACGGCTGGAGCCGCATCTATGGCGGCGTCCACTGGATGCGGGATCATCTGGTGGCGATGGAGGCCGGCAAGGCGATCGCCGATCATGCCCATGCCAATTATTTCCGGCGGAGGGTCTGAAAAATGATACCGGGATATCCCCGCTTGCTTTTGTTTCTGGTTGCTGTGGGTGCACTGGCTCTGTCCGTTGGTCGCGCCGAGGCGCAGATCAGTCTCAACTACGACGATCTTTCCTCTTTTGAAGAACCGCTGGCGTTTGAAATTGGCCAGGCCACGGTTCTGGTCGGCGGTCTGGTCGATGTGCCGGTCAAGCTGACGGTGGACAACGCCGTTTTTCGCGGCGATGTCGACGTCAGTCTGGTCAGCAATATCGATGTCAGCGTGGAGATGCAGCTCGCCAACCGGTGGAATGTCGGGGTCGCCTATTTCGGGCAATATGATGAAAGCATCGATGACTATGAGGATAATGTCGCGGGTTTTGTCCGCACCAGCTGGGGCAGCCTGATCGGCGGCAATGTCGATGGGCTGGTGCGGGAAGCGACACGGCGACGGCGCGGCGTCGGCAATGCGTTTCTGGCCTTTGACGACTTCTATGGCCGGATCAACCAGTGGGGCGGTGGCTATAGCGGGCGTTTCGGCCCGGTGACCCTGACCGGCATCGCCGACGATGATGGCAATTTTGAACTGGGCGCACAATTTCAGCGGCCGATCGGCAGAAGGGATTATCGCTTTTCCACGCGCGTCGCCAAGGCCCGCTATCTGGCCCCGGATGGGGTGACCGATTTCGAAACCATTGGCGCCGGCGCGGTCGGCGAATTCGTCTATGGCAGCAGCCTGTTCGACCTTGGCCTTGGCTATGAGAATCTGCAGGTCGGCGCCCTGGATCTGGATCGCTGGTATATATCCGGCGGAACGCAGACCAAGATCGGTGTGCTCAGCCTGTCCGCCGCCGGCCATTATGGCGAGCTTGACGGCTCCTCCGAAGCCGCCGCGTCGCTGGGTCTGCGCTATGACATCGCCCGCGGCCTGTCGACCAATCTCGGCGTCAATGCCCGCAAGGCCCAGATCGCGCGGGATGGTGTAGCGGTGGTCGACGAAGATGAAACCAGCGCGACCGCGTCGGTGCGCTACAGCTTCTGAGCGCTTGACCGCTGTCTATCGTCCGGCGAGTTTTTTTGCCTCCGCCAGATGGGTCCGCCCGATGCGGATTTCGGTGCCGCATTTGAGGCAGGCCATCCACACGCCACCGCCGTCATGGCGCAGGCCGGCAATCCAGTCGCGCCGGACCAGATGGGAACGGTGCAGACGGATGAAATCGTCCGGATTGAGCCGTTCTTCCAGCCCGGTGATCGTCTGGTGCAGGAGATAGCTGATGGGGCCGACATGCAGGCGCATATAGTCGCGTTCGGCCTCGACCCGGTCGATTTCGGTGGCGACGATGCGGCGCAGCTCGGACTTGTAGGGCACCCAGAATTCTTCGGCCCAGGGGGAGGCTTCCGCCTCGCCGTTGCGCGGTTCCTCCGTGCGTTCGCGGACCCGCGAGATGGCCAGCGCCAGCCGCGCGTTCTCGACCGGTTTCAAAACATAGTCGATGGCGGCGACGTCAAAAGCCTCGACCGCAAAGCGGTCAAAGGCGGTGACGAATATGATCGCAGGGGCATTGGCCTTGCCGGACAATGCGCGCGCGACATCCAGCCCATCCTTGCCGGGCATGGCGATGTCGAGCAGCAGCAGATCCGGCTCCAACTGTTCGGTGAGGCGCAGCGCCGCTTCGCCATCGCTGGCGGTGCCGATCAGATCGATATCCTTCTGCCGCGCGCAGAGCAGTTGCAAGCGTTCGATCGCCAGCGGTTCATCGTCAACAATCAGTGTTTTGAGCGGCCGGGCTTCGGTTTCGTCGATCATGGATTATCCAACATCAGTGGCAAGGTTAGTTGAGCAATATAACCGCCTTCCACAGGACGTACAGTCTGCAGGCCGGCTCGTCGGCCAAAGCGGGTTTCCAGACGATCGCGGACATTGGCGAGACCAATGCCACTGCTCGGGCCGTCGTCCTGTATATCTACCGGGCGCGGATCCCCGTCATCGGCTACCGTCAGGATCAGATTGTCACCATCGGAACGCGCGCTGATCGTGATCGTGACCGGGCGTTTGCTGTGCGCGACGCTGTGCTTGATCGCGTTTTCGACCAGCGGCTGCAGGATCAGTCCGGGAACCAGCACGCCGAGCAGTTCGTCGGGGATGTTTACTCGGGTTCTGAGCCGATCGGGAAAACGGACCGCCTCGATATCGAGATAGAGATTCTGCAGATGCACCTCTTCCGACAGGGGCACATCCTCGAGGGGGTCACCGGACAGGCTGGTGCGATAGAATTTCGACAGGTTGAGGATCATTTCCTCGGCCTCTTCCGGCTGGCTTCGCATCACCAAGGTGCTCAGGCTGTTGAGCGTGTTGAACAGGAAATGCGGATTGACCTGATAGCGCAGCGACCGGAGTTCGGCATCCTGCGCTGCCTGCGCGAAGCGGGCGGCCTTGCGTTCTACCTGCCGGACTTCCCCGGCATAGCTCAGGGTCAGATAGAGCGATGTCCAACTGGCAATGAAGAAAAAGCGAGAGGTGGCATCTTCGAAAATCGCCTTGAAGGCAAAATTATCCTGCGCCATATATTTACGCATTTCCTCGACATGTGCCTCGTCCCAAAGATTTTCCGGATAATAGACGTTGAAGACATAGTGGTTGAACGAGGCAATGATAATTGCACAAGGAATGACGGCGGCAAATGCGGTGATGATCCGGGTTGAGAGAGCCCTGTCCTCAAACTGGCGGAGAAATAGATAGAGCAAATAGGTAATACCAATGCCGAAAATGGTCACGACGATGCGTCGCATCGCCATTTCGCCCTGTGCAGGCCAATCGCCGATCGAGATGCGAAGCGTCAGGATGATCACATAGAAAAGCCAGAATCCGAGTATCGACAGGATGGCAACCTGATGTCCGACCGACGGCTTGTGGTTTCCAATTTCAAATTTTCTCATGGGCATACAGTTCGTGATTTCCAAGCAGTTTAGGACAATATGGTATCAATTGTCTCGATTGTAATCGTGACCGGTCGAAACAGGCTTGCGGTTGGTCGAAACTTTCTAAGTCCGGCGCGCAATTTTCCGAATTCGGGCGCCCAACCGGGAATTAATCTGCTCTAGATTAACCAATTGCTAACTATGTTTGGGGCAAATGGACTCGTGGGATTATTCAACAGGGAGTCCCGAGACCATGACCAAGGAAACAAAAGCCGTTCCCGGCGCCATGACGCTGGCCGAGATGAAAGAATTCGCTGGCTTCAGCTCTGCGACGCAGCGCTATATCCGGCGTTCGCTGGATGTCGGTCTCGAGCGATCCGATGCCATCGAAACCTGGTCGCGCGATCCGGTTGAAGAGGCGGGTATCAAGGTCCAGATGTCCCTGTACCGGCGCATCGACGACATTTGCAAGGCCATTCCCGAAGATTGCGCGATCGACAGTATCGAAGCATTCATGCCATCGCTGATTTCTCTGGCCGCCTTTGATCTGGGACAGGGCCGTATCCACAGTTTCCCGGCATTCCGTTTTCTCTATGAGCGGCTGCTGGGCCCGGAATCGCGACCCTGGCTGCCCAGCGCATTTTGTGCGGCGGCGTCGCTTCCGCATCTTCACCCGAAAACCCGCAAGGGACTGCTGCAATCAATCAGCGAAGCCGCCGCGACCGCACCAGGCTGGTCCAATCGCGAACCGAGTTTTTTCCCCGAATGGGTCGAAAAAGTCGATGTAAGCAAAGCGGCGCACTGATCCGAGATTAGGCCGTCGCCGGGCGCCCCGTCATCGCCGCTTCATATTCGCTTTCGGCCCGCTGGATCAAATGCCGGTCATCCTCATTCCACGGATGAAATCCGGGTAGAAAGAATTTGAACCATGGGATGATAATCGCCCGCGCAATACCCGGTTTGACGAGCAGGAATTTCAGCAGTTTCAATTTTACCCGCCATCCCGTGATGCCGTCCTGCGCAAGCAGGTCGAGCGTGTCACGCCAGCGGTTGCCCCAGAAATTGCGGGTGATCAGCAGCATCATCAGGGCTCGTACCCGCCAGCGCTGCCAGCGGCTCCAGTCCCGGGTTGCGTAAAGCCAGGTATCATAGGCGACGCCCTTATGTTCTATCTCTTCCAGAGCATGCCAGCGCCACAGATCGGCGGTTTCCTGATCGGAATCTTCCCAATGCCGGGGATTGGCCAGAAATTGCTGAGCCATGATCGCGGTAAAATGCTCGAGAATCATCGTCGCCGCGAGATTGGTAATCCTGGGCCGGTCTTTGGTCATTGCCAGCGATTCGGTAATCCGCTGTTCTATCCGGCTGGTATCATATCCATTGTCTTCGACCCTGCGATTGAGCGCGAGATGTTCGCGGCTGTGGATCACTTCCTGCTGCACGAAGGCCCGGATTTCCTTTTGCAGTTTTTCGGGTGTATGATCCCGGAACGCTTTTACGCTCTCGATGAAAAAAGCCTCGCCACGCGGAAAGGTAAGCGACAGGCAATTGTAAAAGGCGGTCGCGACCGGATCGCCATTTTGCCAATATTTTCCCGGTTCATAGCCCGCTTGCCGCCCAAAACGGCGGTCGCGCGGCGTGATTTGGTGGCCCGCGGGCGTTGGCGTGCGGATAGGGGAGGTTTCGGCGTTGACGCGGTCAGGGTTCATCAGATGTTTCCATTTTCCGGAATGCGGCTTATAGCTGACCGGATTGATAATAAGGTTACTAACATAAATGTCAATAGCGAAGCGACGTCTGTCCCCGGAAGCAAGCCGCAACATGGCGCTGGCAGCGGCCCGTGACCTATTGATCGAAACGGGTCCGCAATCTGTCACGCTAAAGGCTGTTGCCGGGCGGATCGGGCGCACCCATGCCAATCTCCTGCACCATTTCGGTTCCGCCTCCGGTCTGCAAAAGGCGCTCGCAGTCTATCTGTCAAACGAGGTATGCGGGACGATCGCGCAGGCGATCGTCAAGTCGCGTACCGGAGAAGGATCGGTGCGCGACATCGTCGATCTGACGTTCGACGCGTTTGACAAGCAGGGCGCGGCGGCGCTGTGGTCGTGGATGATGCTGACCGGCAACGAAGACGCGCTCGACCCGATTGTTGACGCGATTCACGCTCTGGTCGACGATTTCGCCGAAGATGGTCACGAAGACCGCGAGATGCATGAAGACACGCTGGCTCTGGTTCTGATGGCGCTCGGCGATGCGTTGATCGGTGAGCGCCTGTCCGGATCGCTTGCTCTGGCACGCGATTCCGCCCGTGACATGGCAGAACAGCAATTGGGACATGCGCTTGACCGATGGAAGCAGGAGCACGAAGCCTAGGTTTCAGTTCCTGGCGAATAGCTGATCGTCGCTGGCGAACGCCTTGAACTCAAGCGCATTGCCGCTGGGATCGCAAAAAAACATCGTCGCCTGTTCGCCAGCCTGCCCCTTGAAACGGATCGTCGGCGCGATGACAAAGTCGATGTTTTCCGCCGTCAGGCGATCAGCCAGCGCCTGCCACCCGGCCATTGTCAGCACGACGCCGAAATGGGGGACCGGTACCTGTTGGCCATCGACCGGGTTGTGCAGTTGCCGAGCAGCGCATTGTTCGTCGAGATGGGCAACAATCTGATGCCCGAACAGGTTGAAATCAATCCAGTGCGGATCGCTGCGACCTTCTTCGCAGCCAAGCAAATCGCCGTAGAACACGCGCGCTTCGTCGAGATCCCGCACCGGGAAGGCAAGATGGAAGGGCCGTATGCCGGTGTCTGGTTCAGTGTTCATATTTTCGGCCCTTGTCTTCGGGTGCGGCAAGCGTGAAGCAATGTTCGAAATCCAGATCCGAGCCCTGACCCAGAGCTTCTTTTTGCCTGGCGTCGGCCAGCATTGTTTCGCGGCTTTGCGTCAACACGATATCGCTCTCCTGACCGCTCAGCCCCTCGGCACGCATCTTGTCGCGGGCGCGGCTGTCCAGGACAGCCGCCAGGGTCTTCAGATCCTGCGCGGCTTTGGACAGGCCTTCGCGATCGTAGACTTCTTCATAGGCCAGCTGCAATATCCCGGCGCACTGGTTCAGATCGGGTTTGGGCTTCGGCGGAACCGCGGCATCAAGCACGGGCAGGCATGTCGCCATTTCCCTCCTCACCACCTCGTCGGGATCGGCGGCATCCTGCGCCAGGGCTTGCCGGGCTGACACCGCCGCCAGTATATCTTCCCTTACCTGCTCCCGGGTTCTGCCGGTATCGTCCATAATCTGTTGGCCGACCAGACCGGCATAAGTGGCTCCGCGTTCAGCGAGCAGGGGAAAGGCGAGCGCGCTCTCCCCGCCGCGCTGCTGCTCCGAAGCGATGATCGCCAGAACGGCAACACAGGACAGATCACGCCGCTGGGTCTCGTTGAGCGGTACGGGTTGGCTGGCTGCCGGTTGCGACAGGACGAGCATCAGGAGGGGAATGATATTCATGAGCATGCAATAGCAAGCAAATCCCTGATCCGGCAATTAGCAATTGAATGGCGACGGCGAACACGGCAAAAGCCGCCGGTGTCAAAAATCAAAGATATGATCGCCCGCCATCCTTATGGAATCTCGCTGCTTGCGGGTGGCTTGAGCGCAACCGGCTTCGCGCCGCTGAACCTGTGGCCGTTGGCTCTGCTCATGCTGGCGCTGTGGATGGCGACGGTGATGCAGGCGCAAAGCCGCAAAGCTGCCTTTCTTGCCGGCTGGATGTTTGGCGTGGGCCATTTTGCCGTCGGCCTGAACTGGATCGCCACGGCTTTCACCTTCCAGGCGGCGATGCCGGAATGGCTCGGTTATGTCGCTGTGATCCTGTTGTCGCTGTATCTGGCCGTTTTCCCTGCGCTGGCTGCCTGGGTCGCCGGGTGGATCGGCAAAGACCGGCCCTGGATATTCATTCTGACCCTGGCCGGGATATGGATCATTACCGAATGGCTGCGCAGCTGGCTGTTCAGCGGGTTTATCTGGAACCCCCTGGCAGCGCTGTTGCCTGCAAGCTTCTGGGCCGGATCTGCCTATGTCGGAACCTACGGACTCGCCGCGATCGCCATCATGATCGCAGGACTGGTTCTGCAGTTGGTGTCTGCGGTCGGCGGTCGGCAATGGCGGCGGACGACGGTCATGGCATTTTCCGTCTTGCTTCTTTTCGGTATGGCAACGGTCGTGACTCCCGGCGCCCCGACCGACAACGGCGATCCGGAAGGCTTTCCGATAACCGTCGTCCAACCCAATATCGGCCAGCAGGACAAGTGGAAGGCCGGTTACGAAGAACAGAATCTCGCCAAACTGGCCGAACTGACGCTCCGGGAAGACGAGGGCCCGCGTATCCTGTTCTGGCCTGAAGCGGCCATTCCCGATTATCTCGAGACCGGATATCCGGCGCGCTATTATTACGGGCGCCCGCCGCAACTGGTGCGGCAGCAGCTGACGGCGCTGATGAAGCCCGGCGATGTTCTGGTGCTCGGCGCGCTCAAGCTGGAATTTGACGAAGCCGAGGGGCGCGCGGTCGGTGCCCGAAACAGTGTTTTTGCGATGGATGCGCAGGGCGAGCTTCTGGGACGTTATGACAAGGCCCACCTGGTGCCTTATGGCGAATATCTTCCGATGCGGCCGCTTTTGTCCGCGATCGGCCTTTCCCGTCTGGTGCCCGGAGATTTTGATTTCTGGCCCGGACCCGGACCGTTGTCGCTTGATCTCGGCGCATTCGGCAAGGCCGGTCTGCAGGTCTGCTACGAAATCATCTTCTCGGGCCAGGTCGTGGACGGCGATGATCGGCCGGATTTCATCTTCAACCCATCCAATGATGCCTGGTTCGGAGCATGGGGACCGCCGCAGCATCTGGCACAGGCGCGATTGCGTGCCATTGAAGAGGGGCTGCCGGTCATCCGGTCGACCCCGACCGGGATATCTGCACTGATCGATGCTGATGGCCGGATCGTGGACAGTGTGCCGATGGGACAGGCGGGCAGGATCGATGCCCGTTTGCCGCATCCCAAGCCGCCGACATTATTTGCCCGCCGGGGTCAGATATTGCCACTGGGTCTGGCTCTGATTTTGCTGCTGTCGGCCATTGCTATCCGTGCGCGCGCTCGTTAAAGTACATATAAACTTTTCCTTATGTCCCATCGGCCGATCCTGTTTTCGGCCAAAAATCAGGATTTTGCCATGCGTTCCGAATTTATCTTCACCTCCGAATCGGTCTCTGAGGGCCATCCAGACAAAGTGTCGGACCAGATTTCCGATGCCGTCGTTGACCTGTTCCTGTCGAAAGATCCCGAAGCCCGGGTCGCTTGCGAAACCCTGACCACCACGGACCGGGTGATTCTTGCAGGCGAGGTGCGCGGCAAGGGCATGATCGACACCGACGGCAATTGGGCGCCCGGTGCACAGGAAGAAATCCAGACCGCTGTCCGCGAAACGGTGAAAAAAATCGGCTATGAACAAGACGGCTTTCACTGGCAGAATCTGACGTTCGAAAATTACCTGCATCCCCAGTCCCCGCATATCGCGCAGGGTGTCGACGCAAGCGGCAACAAGGATGAAGGCGCCGGTGATCAGGGGATCATGTTCGGTTATGCCAGCGACGAAACACCGGACCTGATGCCGGCAACCCTGCAATTTTCGCATCAGATACTGAAGCAGATGGCCGCTGACCGCCATAGCGGCAAGGCGCCGTTTCTCGAGCCCGACAGCAAGAGCCAGGTCACCCTCCGTTACGTCGACGAAGTACCGGTAGAGGCTGTCGCTCTGGTGGTCTCGACGCAACATGCGCCGGGCTATTTCAAGGACAGCGACAATCCGGCGCTCTATCAGGAATTGCGCGACTATGTGATGGGTGTTTTTCATTCGGTGCTGCCTGACGGCTTCATCACCGACAACACGGTGTTCCACGTCAATCCGACCGGACGGTTTGAAATCGGCGGTCCGGACGGCGATGCCGGGCTCACCGGACGCAAGATTATTGTCGATACCTACGGCGGTGCAAGCCCCCATGGCGGCGGTGCCTTCTCGGGCAAGGACCCGACCAAGGTCGACCGCTCGGCAGCCTATATCACGCGCTATATGGCGAAGAATATCGTCGCGGCGGGACTCGCCAAACGCTGCGCGATCCAGCTTTCCTATGCGATCGGTGTGGCCGAGCCGCTGTCGATCAATGTCGATCTGCACGGCACCGGTACGGTCAGCGAGGAAAAGCTGGAAGAAATCCTGCCGACACTGGTCAGACTCACACCGAAGGGTATTCGCACCCATCTCGGCCTGAACAAGCCGATCTATGGCCCAACCGCGGCCTATGGTCATTTCGGCCGCAAGGCGGAGGGCGATTTTTTCACCTGGGAAAAAACCGATCTGGTGGAAGCGTTGAAGGCCGCTATCTGAAGGTGATGTTGTCGGTAGAAATCCAGGGGCGATGACCGCGAATAAGGACGGCGATCCGACCACCATTCGCCAGCTGTACGGCCGGCGCCAGGGCCGTGCGCTGCGCGATCAGCAGGTCGAACTGGTCGAGAAACTGCTGCCGCAGATCGCAGTTCCTGAAGAAGGGCCGGTCACATCGGCATCGCTGTTCGGCGGCGACCGGCCGCTGCATTTCGAAATCGGTTTTGGTGCCGGGGAACATCTCGCGGCGCGCGCGGACATGCTTCCCGATCACGGATTTATCGGCTGCGAGCCCTATCTCAATGGCGTGGTCGGGGCGCTGCAGCATGTCCGTGACCAGCATTTGCCCAATGTCCGCCTGCATATGGGTAATGCGCTGGATGTGCTGGAGCGGATTCCCGATGGCGCGCTGAGCTTTGTCTATCTGCTGCATCCCGATCCCTGGCCGAAGGCGCGTCATGCCAAGCGGCGTTTCATGAACCACGGACCGGTCGATCTGATCGCAGCCAAGCTGAAGCCCGGCGGGGAATTTCGCTTCGGGACCGATCATCCGGTCTATCTCGAATGGGCGTGCATGATCATGAACCAGCGGGATGAATTCGAGTGGCTGTGCAACAGCCCGAAAGACTGGATGATCCGCCCGGGTGGCTGGCCGGAGACGCGCTATGAAGCCAAGGCCCGCCGCCAGGGCCATGATGTCTGGTATTTTCGATACCAGCGGAGGTAAACCAGAATCTTTTAGGCAGCATCGTACCGGATCCTCGGGATTCCTTGGTTTTTGCCGCTGATAACCAATAGTTAATCATGGATATTAAGCATGTCGTGATGCTGATCCTTAACCCTCCTCATCTAGGAAACGCTTAACCAGAATCATTGGTTGGGTCGCACCGATCATTGCGAAGGGTAACAAGCAGACATGGGCAGTTCTCCATTTATCGCCGACATGGCGACCGAAGTCGACCATCAACACGAGAGCATGACACCGGCCGGTCTGCAAATTCAGTGCCGCAACCGCCATTTTGCCAGAGCGGCGATCGAACGCCGTCGCTGGGTTGGTGGCGACCCTTTTGCATCCGCCTTTTTCAACGCCCTGTCGGTTGCATTCCCGAAAGGCGAGACTTTTTTTATCGAGTCGCTCAGGAAATTCCGCAACCATGTACCGCCAAAATTGCAGGGAGAAATTCGCGCCTTCATCCAGCAAGAGGCGACGCACAGCCGCGAGCACCATTGTTTCAACCAGCATCTGGAAGATTGTGATCTGGATATTTCACGACTCGAACAGGCGGTCGCCGATGTTGTGGATGCGATCCGGCGCATGCCCGAGACATCGCATCTCACAGCGACCATGTGCATCGAACATATAACCGCGATTCTGGCAGCCGAAACGATTGCCAACCCAAGACATTTTGAACATGCCGACGATCAGCAACGCAAACTCTGGCTGTGGCACGCTTCGGAGGAAGTCGAGCACAAGGGCGTCGCCTACGATACCTGGGTCCATGTGACCAGAGACTGGAATCCCCTGAAGCGTTGGTATGTCCGCAGCATGTTCATGGCCAAAATCTCTCTTGGCTTTACAATAAACCGGAGCAAGGGGGTTCTCGACCTGCTGCGGCAGGATGGCATTTCCGGACTCCGCGCATGGATCGGACTGGCGCATTATGCGCTGGTCGGCCCGGCTCCGTTCCGGAGGACGATCCGCCCCTGGCTGCAGTTCTTCAAACCCGGCTTTCACCCCTGGCAGATTGATGATCGCCACCTTATTCAACTGGCCGAGAGCGAATATGAAGCCGCGATCATGGACGGAGAGAAACCTCTGGTCGAAGTCTCCGTACGCAAGGAGCCGCCGCAGCAGGATATTCTGAGAAAAGTCGCCTGATTGCCCGGCGCCAGAATTCAGGCGGCCAGTGGTCGCATGACGTCGCCATCATCCGACAATTGCAAATTGAACTGCACGGCATCAACTTTCTCGCCGCGGCCTTTTGAATAGCGCGGCACAATCTGTCCGGTTGGTTTGAAACCCAGTTTTTTCAATACCCTGCCGGATCCCGGATTGTCGACAAAATGCTCCGCCTGTAGTTCGCGGTGACCTACGGTTCTGGCGATGTCGAGCACAGCGCGGCCAGCCTCGGTCGCATAGCCATGACCCCAATAGTCGCGGGCGATCCAGTATCCTATTTCAAGCTGGCCATCGCCCGTGTCGCCGAAACCAATCGCTCCGATCAGTTGCGGGGAACCCGCTGTGCGCCGGAAAATCAGGAAATTTGGATGAAGCAAAGGCCTTTCCAGGGATAGGAACATATCCGCATCCTCCCGCGCATAGGGCCAGGGTGCCGATGCGAGATTGCGGACGATTGCTCGATCGTTAATCGCTTCGAAAACCGCCGGAGCATCTTCCGGCCAGCCTGGCCTCAATAATAACCTTTCGGTCCGTGCAAACATTTCGACTCTCCACAGTCTATTCTCGTTTGCCCCTCTGTTGTGACCGCCATTAACAGGGAACGGTGACAGCAATGAGACAATTGTGACAGGGAGAGACAAAAAAAGGGAGAGGATGACCCTCTCCCTGAAATTGACGGTTCTTCTGAACCTGTCGGGTCATCCTGCTTGTGGATAACCCGTTATCGATTATCCGGTTATTCGGCGGCTTCCGCCATGGCATCGACGGACACATATTTGCGACCGAGCTTGCCCTTGTGGAATTCCACCTTGCCATCAATGAGCGCAAACAAAGTATGGTCCTTGCCCATGCCGACATTGCGACCCGCATGGGTCTTGGTTCCGCGCTGGCGGATGATGATGTTGCCGGCGACAACGGCTTCGCTGCCGAATTTCTTGACGCCCAGACGACGACCTTCTGAATCGCGCCCGTTGCGGGATGAACCACCTGCTTTTTTATGTGCCATGGTTTAGTCCTTTTTCTTGGCAGCCGGCTTCTTGGCGGCTGGCTTCTTCGCTGGTGCCTTCTTGGCGGCAGCGGGTTTCGTTTCGGTTTTTGCAGCAGCTTTTTTCGCTGGCGCCTTTTTGGCCGGAGCCTTGTCAGCCGGTGCAGCCTTTGCCTTGGCAGCGGGCTTTTCTTCGGCAGGAGCGGCTTCCTTCTTCGGAGCGGCTTTCTTCGCTGCCTTTTCGGAACCGATGGCGCTGATCTTCAGAACCGTATGCTGCTGGCGATGACCGTTTTTGCGACGATAATTATGCCGGCGGCGCTTCTTGAAGATAATGACCTTCTCGCCTTTTTCCTGTGCAACAATTTCAGCCGCAACGGTAAGGCCCTTGAGGTCTTTCATTTCGCCACCGTCACCGGCCAGCAAAACGTCATCCAGAGTCACCGAATCACCTGCTTCACCAGCTAGTTTTTCGACTGCGATAATATCTCCTGCGGCAACCCGATATTGTTTGCCGCCGGTGCGCACAATTGCGAACATGGCTATTTTCCGTTTCAAATTTGTGGTTCCAGCGCACAAGCCCGTCAACGCGAGTCTTTCGGCCCACGCTGGAAAGAGTGGGCAGCTAACCGATGAGAGTGGCGCTGTCAACCAGCTTAAGGCGATTTTGGCTATTCAAGAGACCCGGCGATGCTCCTCTTCTTCCCCGAATATTCGCCGTTGCAGAGCGGATAAGCCTATCCTAGAGACAGGGCAATGAAAAAACTCTCTGTTTTGGTGACGATTATCACGGTTACGCTCTCCGGTTGCGCGATGCAGCAGGGCGATTTTCCGTCGCTCCAGAAGCGCCCTTACGAAGACGATCCGGTCATGGTTGAATCGCCACCACCCCCCGCTCCCGATTTCTCTCTGCCCGCCGACCTGCAAAGCACTCTGAGCGCGGCCGTGGCGAGAAGCGGGGCCGCGGATGATCGGTTCCAAGCCAGGCTACCCTCTGTCAAAAGGCAAGTGGATGCGGCGCGCAATGCTGCGGTGTCGAGCGAATCATGGGTCGCCGCGCAGATGGAACTCGCCGCGCTCGAGATCGAACGGAGTCCCTCGGTCGAGGCGATGGCCGATATCGACGCGCTCTACCGGGATCTGCTCGAACGCGAAGCGGTCGGAGGTGAAGCAGGCGGAACGGCGATCATCGCCAGGCAGCGCGACGCGGTGCAGGCGCAAGTGGATCGTCAGCAGGCCGCAATCGACGCGATGAAAAACCGGCTGCGTTAAGTCAGGTTGTCGATGGCGGCCTTGTGGGCCTTTGCATTTTCGACGTAATGGGCGACGCCCAGACGCATGCCGGCAATCGCCTGCTGCGGCAGGTCGCGCATATATTTGGCCGGTGAACCGGCCCACAGCTGGCCCGAGGGGATTCTTTTGTTGGGCGTCAGGGTCGCTCCGGCAGCGAGCATCGCGTCGCCCTCGATCACGCAGCCATCCATGACTGTCGTGCTCAACCCGACAAAGGCCCGGTCTTCCAGCGTCGCACCGTGCAGCATTACCATATGACCGACCAGAACGTCGTCGCCGATGATTGTGGGATTGCCATTGGGGGTCGCGGAAGTGGGGCTATCACAGTGAATGGTGGTGCCGTCCTGGATATTGCTGCGGGCACCGATGCGGATAAAATTCACATCCGCGCGGATCACGCAATTATACCAGACGCTCGATTCCGGACCAATCTCGACATCGCCGATAATCTTGCAGCCCGGCGCGACAAAGGCGCTTTCATGGATTTTCGGGGTTTTGCCATTGAACGGCAGGATGAGAGGGTCTGTCATGTTTTGGCGTTCCAGTCTTCAGCTTCGATTTTGTAAACGATCGTCGGATTCAGATCATCACTATAATTGGGATCGTGAAAATCGAGCTCGGGACGGTGGGTCATGCCCAGCCGCTTCATCAATCCCCGGCTTGGCCCGTTTCCCGCGACGGTCAGCGCCACGACATAGGGTGCTTTCCAGCGGGTAAAGGCTGCCTCCATGCAGGCTGTCGCGGCTTCTTTTGCATAGCCTTTGCCCCAGGCGTCCTCGCGCAGGCGCCAGCCGATTTCATGGGCGCCGGTTAATTTGGGTTGCGGCGCATTGACCCGCTTGAGGCCGCAGAACCCCAGAATTTCTCCATCGCACTTGCGCTCGATAATCCAGAATGTGTGGCCGAAGTCGCGGTCATAGCCTTCCAGACGGCCCACGGCAGCATCAAATTTTTCGCGGCTCTGGACGCCGCCCAGCCAGCGCATCACATTGCGGGTATTGAGATGTTCCATGAACGGTTCAATGTCGCTTTTCCGCCACTTGCGCAGGATCAGCCGTTCGGTTTCCAGAACGATGTCGGTTGCTTCCTCAGCCATGCAGCACGCGCGCGGCGTCGGCAGCAAAATAGGTGAGGATGCCGGAACATCCTGCCCGTTTGAAGGCGATCAGCTTTTCCATCATCAGCG
>JBLWTQ010000027.1:0-29099 GCA_048270065.1 Parasphingorhabdus sp.
GCCCTGCGCCCAACGGCCGCGCTGCATCCTGACCTGAATCGAACGCGCAATGCCGATCGGATCCACGCCCGGATGATTCTCGTAGCGCCGGTCCTCGACGGCGATCATCGCGGCTTTCATCACCTCCGGAATATCAGAATAATGCAGCCACTCGCCATAGCTCGGCCCCATCGAAAACAGTTCCTTGCCGTTCACATCCAGCACCCGGATCATCTGACCATTGGGCGAGGATTTCAGATCCTCGTAGCCCGGGAGCGAGGAACGGACGACCAATACCGCAACCACCAACGCAATCGTCGCCAGAAACCCCGCGACAAGGCCGGTCTTGGCGATCCGCCACAGCCATTTGCGCACCGGCCCCTGTTTTTTGCTGCGTTGTTTGCCACGCGCCATATTGTTCCACCCACTAAACGGCCATATCCTGAATTTCAGATTTTCTAGCGTGTTGGTCCCTTACTGCAGGCTGAACAGCGAAGCACTGGAAAAATCAGTCTGCCTTGGGTTCAAAAGCCATAGCGGCGCTGTTCATGCAATAACGCAGGCCGGTTTCTGCAGGACCGTCGGGAAAAACATGACCGAGATGACCATCGCAGGTTGAACAACGCACTTCAATCCGGCGCATGCCGAGGCTGTTGTCTTCCACTTCGGTGACCGCTTCGGAATCGGCGGGAGCGGAAAAGCTTGGCCAACCGCAACCGCTGTCAAATTTGCTTTGCGATTCAAATAATTTGCTGCCGCAACCGGCACAGAAAAACGCGCCGTCGCGATATTCGGCATTCAGCGCTCCGGTGAAAGCCCGTTCGGTGCCTGCTTCGCGGAGAACATGATATTGTTCCGGCGATAGCCGTTGCCGCCATTCTTCGTCGCTCAATATTGTTTTTTCCATATGGCGTAAATGGCGTCTCGATGGCGTTCGGTCAAGGGACCTGGCGCCGTGAATCGCCGTGAATTCAGGCCGCTCTTTACCGAAACCTTATATGGGCAAAATTCGCAGTTAAGATGGTATGACCAATCCCGATTTTTTGTGGATGGCGTTGCTCGGCGGGCAATTGCGGGTGCGCGGCCGGATCGCGATTGCCGCCGATTATGATTGAATTATCGGTTGCTCGCCGCTTTCCGGGCAATCAGCAGCAGTTCGTCCTCCAACAATACCTGGTCCGGTTGCCCGCTGCTTTTCAGCGTGATCTCCAGCTGCAGGATCCGATCAATCAGCCGGCTGATATGGGCGGAAGGCCATATTCTCAGCTGCCGTTTGAAATGCTTCTGTTCCTTGAAAAAGACGCTGGGATGGCCGGCGACTGAATCGATATTGCCGCCCTTGTCGACCTTGCTGCGCAACTCCGCGAGCTTGGCGAGATGGCGCAACATGATCCGGATGAGGCCGATTTCACTGATCCCCTGCGCCCGCGAGGCGGCTATCTCCTGCGCCAGACGGGACGCATCACCATTGAGCGCGGCGTTGATCAGCAGGCTGATATCCTCTTCGTCATTCTCGGCACCGAGCAACAGCAATATATCGGACTCAGGCGTCTTCGGCTGTTCGGGATCGGCATCCAGATAGAGGGCTATTTTTTCCAACTCGAGCCGCGCCAGCACCAGATCATTGTTGGTCAGCGCGGCAATTTCCTGTGCCATTTCCCGGCTCAACCGCACACCTTCCTGTTTCGCCAGGGTCAGGATCACTGCCGCCGCCTCTGCCGATGTCGTTTCATAACAGGTTGCTATCAGGGCATCCGGCGCCGCGATCATCGATTTTGCCAGGGCCGTTTTATCACCCATGCCGGGTGCGATGACAAAAACGGGGTCGCCACCGGGCGCGCTCGCCAGCAAGGTTTCGATTGCGGCGGTTGCGCGGACCGATTCACCGCTATTCAGCCGCAATATGATATAGCGCTTGTCCCCGAACAGCGAGGCGGAATTGGCCTCGTCGCTCAGCCGGGCGGGACTGTCGCTGACATCCGCGATGGTCATATCCACGCGTTCCGCCGATTGGACCAGCGGCTGGACCAGTTCGTCGACAAGCGCCTGACAGCGGGTCACATTCGGGCCGCACAGCAGGATTAGCCGAAAATGATCGGGACCGGCATGATAGCGCCTGACAATGTCCTCCGGCTTGACCTTCATGGTTCCGGTGAAGCGTTGGCCTCTTCCCGGGCGAACAGAGAAAGCCGGGTTACAATCTGGTTGGCCACGCGGGTCGCCAGATTTTCCAGCGCGGTATCCTCCGCCGCGACAGTCGCATATTCCGAGGATACGACGTCGATCCCTGCATCGGACCCCGCCGTGGCATCGAGTACGACGACCGAATCGGCCAGGCGGACCAGTTGATAGCGGGCGCGCAACGTCCGGCGTTCGCGCGTGATCCGGTCATCGCTGCGCACGCCAAATCCGGCTATCTTGTCTTCCAGAGCAACGATCAGCCGATATTTTGCCTGCTGGCCCTCGAACGCGCCCAGCTGGTCCTTGAGCGCATTGCGCGTCAGCCAACCCGCCTTCCCGGCGATCGGTTCAATCTCGACATTGCCAAGTTGCTGGGCGACCACGCCGTTGGTGCCGCCGGCATACAGCGGCCGCAAATTGCAACCGGCCAGCATCGCCGACAGCGTCACGACCAGGGTCATCCGGGCGATCACAGATTTCATATGACAATATTGACCAGTCGGTCGGGCACGACAATCACCTTCTTTACCTCGGCCCCGTCGAGACTGCGCTGCACCTTCTCCGATGCCAGAGCCATTTCTTCGAGATGCGCCTTGCTACCACCCTTTGCAACGGTAATTGTATCGCGAAGCTTGCCGCGCACCTGAATCGCAATCGTCACCTCGTCCTCGACCAGCAGGCTTTCGTCGACCTCGGGCCAGGGCGCGTCGGCGATCAGACCGGTTTCCCCAAACAGCGCCCAGGCCTCTTCGGCAATATGCGGCACCATCGGGGCGACGATCCGGGCGAGCGCCTTGATTGCCATGACCCGGTCCGCCGACGGAGGGGATTTTTCGATCAGATTGACCAGTTCGAAAACCTTCGCCACCGCCTTGTTGAAAGACAGGCCTTCAATGTCTCCGGCAACGCCGGCAATCGTTTGGTGGAGCTTGCGCCGAAGCGCCTTGTCTTCGCCGACGGGCGCGTCGTTTTTGTCCACCACCGCAATGAACAGGCGCCACAGCCGCTGGACAAACCGCCAGCTGCCTTCAATACCCGCTTCCGACCAAGGCAAGTCGCGCTCGGGCGGGCTGTCGGAGAGCATGAAGAAGCGCACCGCATCGGCCCCATATTGTTCGATAATCGGGTCCGGGTCGACGACATTTTTCTTCGACTTCGACATTTTCTCGACCCGGCCGGTGGTTGCCGGCGATCCATCGGCGATCACCATCCAGTCGGCTCCGTTTTTCTCGACCTCGTCGGGCGACAGCCAGCTGCCGTCGCCATGTTGGTAGGTTTCGTGCGTCACCATGCCCTGGGTGAACAGGCTCTCGAACGGTTCGGCGAAATCCAGCTTGCCGATGCTCGCCAGCGCGCGCGTCCAGAAGCGCGCATAGAGCAAATGGAGGATCGCGTGCTCCACCCCGCCGATATATTGCGTCACCGGCAGCCATTGCTTGACCACATCCGGGTCAAACGGCCGGTCATCGGGCTGGCTGGCAAAGCGCAGGAAATACCAGCTGCTGTCGACAAAAGTATCGAGCGTATCGGTTTCGCGCCGCGCCGCTCGGCCGCATTTGGGGCAGTCGACATGTTTCCATGTCGCGTGCCGCTCGAGCGGATTGCCGGGAGTCTCGAAATCGATATCTTCAGGAAGCACCACCGGCAGCTGATCCTTCGGCACCGGAACCGGACCGCAGTTATCGCAGTGGATGATCGGAATCGGCGTGCCCCAGTAACGCTGGCGGGAAACGCCCCAGTCCCGCAGCCGCCAGGTGGTCTGGGCCATGCCCCAGCCTTCGGATTGTGCGCGCTCGATAACCGCTTGCTGGGCCTCTTCGATGGTCATGCCGTCGAGAAACGCGCTGTTCACAATTTTGCCGGGGCCGGTATAGGCTTCGTCGCCAGCAAATATCGCGTCTGTTTCCTCGCCATCGGAGACCACGCGCTTGACCGGCAGGTCATACTTACGGGCAAAATCGAGATCGCGCTGGTCATGTGCCGGCACGCCGAATACCGCGCCGGTGCCATAATCCATCAGCACGAAATTCGCGGCATAGACGGGCAGTTGCCAATCAGGGTCGAGCGGGTGGGTGACGGTCAGGCCGGTATCAAAACCCTTTTTCTCCATCGTTTCCAGCTCGGCGGCGGTGGTGCCGCCAGCCTTGCATTGCTCGGCAAAGCCAGCGAGCGCGCTATCATCCTTGGCCAGTGTCTGGGTCAGCGGATGGTCCGCCGCCAGGGCGATAAAACTCGCGCCGAAAATCGTGTCGGGCCGCGTCGAAAAGACCTCGACGGTCGCGATTTCTTTTTGTGGTTCCGCCAAGGCGAAATGGAACTGCAGGCCCTGCGATTTGCCGATCCAGTTTTCCTGCATCAGACGCACTTTTTCGGGCCAGCCCTTGAGGTCGCCCAGTCCCGTCAGCAAGTCCTCGGCAAAATCTGTAATTTTCAGAAACCACTGGCTGAGTTTGCGCTTTTCCACTGCTGCGCCGGATCGCCAACCTTTGCCGTCGATCACCTGCTCGTTGGCAAGCACGGTCATGTCGACCGGATCCCAGTTCACCGCCGATTCCTTGCGATAGACGAGGCCGCCCTCAAACAGATCAAGGAACAGCGCCTGTTCGTGGCCATAATAATCCGGCTCGCAGGTCGCCAGTTCGCGGCTCCAGTCAAAGGCAAAGCCCAACGTTTTCAGCTGGCTGCGCATTGCTGCAATATTGGCTCTCGTCCACGCGCCGGGATGGACCTTCTTTTCCATCGCGGCGTTTTCCGCCGGCATGCCAAAGGCGTCCCAGCCCATCGGATGGAGCACTTCATAACCCTGCATCCGCCGGAACCTGGCGAGCACGTCACCCATCGTATAATTGCGGACGTGGCCCATGTGGATACGGCCGGATGGATAGGGAAACATCTCGAGCACATAGCTGCGCGGCTTGCTGCTGGCGTCATCCGCTTCGAAAGTGCCCGCCGTTGTCCAGCGCTCTTGCCAGCGTCTGTCCGCCGCCAGTGGATTGAATCGCTGATCGGTCATTGCGGCCCCATGATTTGGCAGGAAATACTAGTTGGAAATCACACCGCGCCGCAAATCGCGGGCCTTGGTGAGAATGATCTGTTCCAGTTTCTGTGTGGTCGCCGCCTTGACCGGGGCGTCGACCCACGTGCCGTTGCTCGCAATCTGGCGCGATGCCGCGACGCGCAGGGCGTCGGCGCGCAAATCGCGGTCGAGAATCGAGACATTGATTTTCATCCGTTCGCCCGGATTCTGCGGATTGACGTACCAGTCGGTCAGGATCACGCCGCCGTTGCTGTCGGTCTGGGTCAGCGGCATGAACGACAAGGCGTCAAGCGAGGCACGCCACAAATAGCTGTTTACGCCAATGGTGGTGACCTGTGATGCGGCAAGATCCGCTTTCGGCCGTTCCTTGCCACCGCAAGCAGAAAGCAGGGATAGTGCCAGCAGGCCAGCGGTTACAGAAGGCAGGAATTGGGTTGGTTTGCGGCGGGACATGAAGCGCTCCTGGTTGTATTTTGCACCGATACCAAATCTTTTTTGCAGGATTTGTACCGGACATGATATCATTTCAGCGCTCTCTATAAATGCTTTGCCGCAGGGGGCAAGCACAAGCGCATGTTTCGCTCTTGTGCAGCATGGGCTGAACCCCGGTTGAATAGGGGTAGGATCATCTGCCGTTCATCTGTGTTACGCTATTATGCTTGATATCGTCCGGACAAAAGCGTTACCGATCTGCAACAGAATGCTGTCAGACATGCAAAATCGGACAAAAACAACAAGTTGACTCGTGCAGGCCACCATTTTTTGGTATATTCATGGTCTGTTAAAGGGGAATTAGGCTTCGTCATGAAGAAAAAGGGCAATCATTTGGGCTGGTTAGCGACGGGACTCGCGATCTCCGGCCTTGCCATGACCCCTGCTCTGGCGAGAGTGCTTTCCAGCGATGACGGGATGGTATCCCTGAAAACCCTGGGATCGGTCGGTTCCTTTACGGTTGCCGGTGCCGATCCTGATCTCGTAGCCAAATATAAGCTCAACGCCCTGCGCGGAAATGCGAACTTCAAATTCACACCGGCGGACGGAACGCTTGACGGTGAACGATCGGTCACCGTCGTGGTTCGGCAGAAGTCCGAGGCCGGTGCTGTTTCGATTCGTGAAAATCTGCTCGCTGCCGCACCCGGATCGGGTATGCCAAGCGCAGCGAGAATCGCCCCCGTCTCTTACAGCCTTGGCTCCGCCAAAGGCTTGAAGAGCTTCGCCATTCCGGTTAAGAAACTGGCCGGCAATCTGCCTGATCTGTCGGAAATTGGTGCAGGAAAACTGGCGAGCGAGGAAGATTCCGGCAAGAAGAGCCGTTTCAACACCCGCATGTCGATCGATGCCAGTGCACCGATCAACGCCGCGCCACGCGCTCTCGATGCCAGCCAGAAAGATTATACGCTTGATGTTGGCGGCAGCTATTCGCTCACCCGCAATCTGGACGTGACCGCCGGTGTCCGGATCAACAACGAGCGCGACCGGATGGCCCCGCTGACCGATAATCGTCAGGACAGCCAGGCGGTCTATGTCGGAACCCAGTTCCGCTTCTAATATACTCCAATCAGCAGAAAGCGTCGATCGCCGCCCAACCGTGGATCAGGTGGCTTTTTCGCGCGCGATAGCGACTCCGGTTCATCCCGCCAAGATATATGACCGCACCGTCGCACAAGGCAGCCAGGCGACGGACTTGTAAAGGATTTAGCGGAGGCTGGCCGGGGTGAGACCGGGTGGCAAAAACCGGCGACAGAAAGCAGATATGCGCACCCGCTCGATTGGCCTGGCGGATTTCCGCAGCATTGTGAACCGGCGCGCTGTGCAGCAGTCCGCGACGTGCGGATCGCCGGCACATTCGACCATGCACGCCATCGGCGCGCCAGCGTCTGGCGAGAGCCGGTGATCCGGCGAGAATAACCACATGCCCACGCCGGCGGGCCAGTTTCCTGACGGTTTCAAAGCGCGTCCACCGCAAGGCTTCCGGCAAATGATAATGGCGAAAGACAATCCCGCTGCCGCGCGGCAGGCGCCTGATCGCCTGCCCGAGACAGTCGTCATTGCGCTGGTCGGTGAACAGCCATACCCGGGGCAGGGCCGGATCGGTCGAGTCAGGTAAAGCGGAGCAGGGCTGGTCGCGCAACATATGCAGGCCTATAGACAGAAGCTTGGCGAAAGAGAATGATTGTGATGGACACAAAATTGGCAAACCAGGCCCTCCAGGAGATCCGCAGCAAGATTGAAAAATCTGCCAGGATTGCGAATCGCAAGCCATGCGATGTCACGCTCATTGCGGTGTCGAAAACCCGCAGCAGCGATGAAATCCGCTCACTTCTGGCGGCTCGTCACCGGGTCTTCGGCGAAAACCGGGTGCAGGAAGCGGCGGAGAAATGGACAGCCTTGAAAGCGGAATATCCCGATGTCGAACTACACATGATCGGCCAGCTGCAATCCAACAAGGCCGCAGAAGCCGCCGCTCTTTTCGACTATATCCATTCGCTGGACCGGCTTTCACTGATCAAGGCGCTGGCAAGGGAAATGGACCGGCAGGATCGCCGCATCCCCTGCTTTCTGCAGGTCAATATTGGTGAAGAATCCCAAAAGGGGGGCTGCGATATCGCGGACGTTGCCCAGCTGCTCGCGCAAGCCCGGGCAGCCGATATAGACGTGGTCGGCCTGATGGCGATTCCCCCGGAAAACGCCAACCCGGTGCCCTATTTTGCCTTGCTCGCAAAGCTTGCTCGCGACAACGGTCTGGATGGACTCAGCATGGGCATGTCGGGAGATTTTGAGAGCGCGATCAAGCTCGGCGCTACCCATGTCAGGATAGGCACCGCCCTGTTCGGCCCGCGCGCGAAATAGGATAAACCAGCCGTTTAGCCATTGCCGTTTTTTTCGCTTTCCTTGGCGGCGCGGTCCGCCTTGCGTTCTTCCGGCGTGTCCGGCGCGACAAAGCTGATCACGACATCGCCGTCTTCAATCACCGGACGGGCATCGGTCGCAAAAAACAACAGCCGTCGGTCCGGTTTGAAAACCGCCAGCGGTTCCTCGCCTTCTTCCAGATTCTTCCGATAATCTTCGGCGGTGAATTTCTCGGTGATATTGGTTTTGCTGAATCGCCAGCCCGCCAGAACACGGTCGAGCAATGTGCCAAAATCCGTGCCGGATTCGAACAGCAATCTGCCGTGCCCGACCCGGCTGTTGCTTTGTCCGTCATTGGCCAGTCGGCTGATCTGTTCATAGCCCATTTCGGGGCCAAGGTCGGCGGTGATCAACTGGTTCTGGCTGTCATTGTCGGTGGCGGCGATCAGATGCTGAAACTCGCCCATGTCGATATTGTCGTCATGGGCCTCTGCGAGCACATCGCCGTGGCGGATGGCCAGACCTTCGCTGCGCGCCCGCCGCAAGGCAAATCTGCTGCTGTCCGTCATCAGGACATCGATATCAAGCGATTGCAGCATTTTACCCAGCGCAATCGACCAGCGATTGGCGCCGGCAATCAAAACGCCTTCGCCCTTGCCTTCCGAAATGCCGAGCCGTTCGGCGACCCATGAGGCCGAAAAGCCATGCGCAAAAATCGTTGCGATGACGACAGCAAAGCTGAGCGGAACAAGCGCTTCCGCCCCGGGGAATCCGTAATCGACGAGGCGGATCGCAAACAGGCCGGTGATCGCGACCGCGACGATACCGCGCGGTGCGATCCAGGCGATAAACAGTCGTTCGCGCCACGGTACGGAGCTGAACAGCAGAGCGATCAATACCGAAAGGGGGCGCACGACAAACAGCAGCAAGATCAGGAAAATAACGAACTGCGGCCGGAATTGCTGCACCGTTTCCCAGTCCAGGGTTGCGGAAAGAATGATGAACACCCCGGATATCAGCAGCACCGCGAGATCTTCCTTGAACCGGTAGAGCGCCTGACTCGAATAGATTTGCCGGTTCCCCATGACGATGCCCATCACCGTCACGGTGATCAATCCGGTCTCATGTTTGATCAGGTCGGCGACGACAAAGCCGGCGATCACCGTCACCAGCAGAAATGGCGCCTTCAGATATTCCGGCACCAGACCCCTGGGAAACAGCCAGGTGAGGGCGAAGCCAAGCCCCGCGCCAATCAGACCCGCAATGAAACTCGCGGCAAGAACGTCCATGCTGATTACGGCGATATTGGCATCCGGTCCTTCGTAGGTGATATAGGCATAGATACCGACCGCGAGCAGCGCACCGATCGGATCGTTGACGATGCCTTCCCACTTCAGGATATTGCGCACCCGCGCCGGCACGCGCAGCGTGCGTAGCATCGGTCCGATCACAGTCGGTCCGGTGACGATCATGATGCCGCCCAGCAAAGCCGATATTTCCCAGGACAGGCCGGCGCCATAGTGCGCCGCTCCGGTACCCAGTGCCCAGGCAATCGGTCCGGCGACAAGCACCATCGTGGTTACCGCTCCGCCCGCCTGCCTCAGTTCGCGGAAGTTCAGGCTGAGCCCGCCTTCAAACAGGATCACGGCAACCGCCAGCTTGATGATCGGTTCCTGCAGCGCTCCGAAATCGCGTTCGGGATCGATGATACCCAGCACCGGTCCGGCAATAATGCCGACAATCAGCATGAGGGCGATAGCGGGACGACCCGTCCGCCAGGCAATCCATTGCGCGCCGATGCCAAGCAGGCCGATCAGCGCGATCTTCACCATCAGCGAATCTATTATTTCCATGAACGTTCCTTGGCGGGTTTTTCGGCTTTATGCAAAAAACTTTCCGAGTCCCGTAGCGCAGGATATACGAAAACAGTCGATCGCTTCCTCAATAACGCGATAACCGGATTTTGGATCCCGCGATCAGGAAAATAAGGGGGCATTATATCGATTCTTTTGTCCGAGGATTGAAACAATATGTTGCGATCCCGGGAAAACCCGGGAGGGTCGACCATCCGGAGTTCTGGTTCCCAACCAGCCTGTCGCCCGGCTGTTGGCCGTCAGATCCGGGTGTTAACCAGAGGCAATGCAAACTGCGCTTCATCGGTCATTGTTGCCCCCGTCTCGCGAAACGGCAGCGGAAATCGCACCGGTCTCTGCTTGAGTCCGATGATTGCCTCTGCCGGACCGCCGACGCAAGCCTCGATCGCGGGATGCTGTGCCGTCAGGCCGCCGGTCAGTGACCCGAAAGCGGGCATGATCAGATGATGACGCCCTTTGATAAAGCAGCGCCGGGAAACATGACGGCCGCGCACCGGGATACGGATCTTGGGGTGATAATGTCCCGATATTTCCGGCAGGCCGCAGCCGGCTGTGGCCTCGTGACGCAGCGCGAGGCCCTCACCGGTCCACTCGTCAACCACCAGACCGCCCCATGTGCCGGCGACATCGCGGTCGTGATTGCCAGTGATCCATATCCACTCCAGCGCCCCGGTCATTGCGACAAGCTGGCTTGCCGCTTCGGGTTCCAGCCGCGCTTCGCCCTCGCCATCATGATAATTGTCGCCGAGGCAGAATATTATTGTCGCGCCGGTATCGGCAATCAGGTCGGCCAGCGCTGCCAGGGTCGCCTGACTGTCATAGGGCGGCAGCATCTGGCCCTGACGCGCATAGAAGCTCGCCTTTTCGAGATGGAGATCGGCCACCACCAGGGCGTTTTTCGCCGGCCAGTAGAGCGCGGCGGGCGCGACGATATCGAAGCGATGATGGGCGAACAGAAGGGGAACCATGGAGCTTCTATGCGATGAACATGCACGCTATGCAAGCTGCCGGGTTGGAATTTTGCGCCCAGTCGCCCTATATGCGCTGCCATGACCGAATCTCCATCACCTGTAAAAGTGGCCGCGCTCTATCATTTCGCGAAGGTCGGCGATCCCGCGGCATTGCGGCTCGATATTCTCGCGCAATGCCAGGCTCATCATCTCAAGGGCACGATATTGCTCGCCGAGGAAGGGATCAACGGCACGATTGCCGGGGCGCCCGACGCGATTGATGCGGTAGTCGCCTATCTGCAATCGCTGCCACTCTTTACCGGGCTGGAAGTCAAATATTCCGAAGCCAGCACCATGCCCTTCCTGCGGATGAAGGTCCGGCTGAAGAAGGAAATCGTCGCGATGGGCGTTGCCGGTATCGATGCCGCTGAAGCCAAGGGCGATTATGTCGATCCGCGCGAGTGGAATGCTCTGATCGCCGATCCCGAGACGGTGGTGATCGACACCCGCAACGGCTATGAAGTGGCGATCGGCAGCTTTGACGGCGCGATCAACCCCGACACCAAGAGCTTTCGCGATTTTCCCGCATGGTTCGATGAATTTTCCGAGCAATTGCAGCGGGATGAAAGCAAGAAGCCGAAGATCGCGATGTTCTGCACCGGCGGTATCCGCTGCGAAAAGGCGACCGCCTATGTCAAGGCGCAGGGTTTTGACGATGTCCACCATCTCAAGGGCGGAATCCTGAAATATCTCGAACATATCCCCGAAGCGGAAAGCCGGTGGCAGGGTGATTGCTTCCTGTTCGATCAGCGCGTCGCGGTGGGCCACGGGCTGCGGGAATCGGACTATGGTCAATGCTATGCCTGCCGGATGCCGCTGAACGCTGCCGACCGCGCTTCGCCGGACTATGTGGCCGGAGAGGCCTGCCCGCATTGCATCGATCAGCGTAGCGACGATCAGCGCGCGCGCTATCGCGAGCGCCAGCGTCAGGTCGAGCAGGCGGCGGAAACGGGGCGCCAGCATCTCGGTTCGGCATGACCGGATTGCCGATCCTCTACAGTTTCCGGCGCTGCCCTTACGCGATGCGGGCGCGAATGGCGCTGCTGGTCAGCGACACACCGGTCCGCCTGCGCGAAGTGGTGCTGCGCGACAAGCCGGCAGAGATGATCGAAGTATCGCCCAAGGCCACGGTGCCGGTGCTGGTGCTGCCCGATGGACAGGTCATCGATGAAAGCCTGGCGATCATGCGTTGGGCATTGAAACGTAATGACCCGGACGGGTGGCTGCTGGACAGCGAAGCGGAATCCGCGCTGATCGAGGAAGCCGACGGCCCGTTCAAGGACGATCTCGACCGCTATAAATATCCCACCCGCTATGAAAATGTCGATCCGCTCGACCATCGCGCCGGCGGTCTGGTCTTTCTCGAAAAGCTTGATGCTTTGCTTCTGGATTCGGGGCAACTCATGGGAGCAAAGCCGACGCTTGCCGACCACGCGATATTCCCCTTCGTCCGCCAGTTCGCCAACAACGACCGCGACTGGTTCGACCAATTGCCCCTGCCCGCATTGCAGCAATGGCTAAGCGATCATCTTGCTTCTGCGTTATTCGCCACGACTATGGTGAAATATCCGCAGTGGGTGAGCGGAGACGCGGAGCCGGTTTTTGCTCTGGAAGTGGCAGCTTAGCGCGGACGAAGCCATCGTGGTTCGGGGATTGTTGCACCGGTCAGCGCGATCCGGACTCGCACAAAGCCACGAAGACGCAAAGCGTTATGAAAATTCAGGGGGATTACACGGATTCTACTAGCCTTCGTGGCTTTGTGTCTTCGTGCGAGCCTAACTTTGCTGTGTCTTGCCGAAAGGATGACACCGAAGGCCCATTTTATATTCTGTGACCTTTGCCCCGAAGCCGCAGAGTTTCGGCATTTATGGAGCCCAAGCCTGTCGCCGAGTGTGACCTTCCATCTTCTATTCAGATTGTCAAAGAGCCGGTCCCGCGCCTTTAGCGGGAACCGGGGGCGATAATAAGCGATCGGAGTGGGTGTAGGAAAGTGCTTTTGCGGCAATTAATTTAGGGATCGCTACACCTTCTCTCAGGAGGGAGAAGGATACGAAATCTTGCCGTCGGAGCGCCAGCGCAAGCGGCTAGATGCAGTTGGATGAGGGTGTTCGGCTGGTTGGTTGCGATGCCACCGCTGTCCAGTACACCCTCACCCAGCTTCGACCAGGCAGCAAGCTGCCAAGTCTGCGCAACCCTCTCCCGCACGGGAGAGGGATAATGGATTGTTCCGGATTTCCGCTCCGCCATTGGCGCGTAGTCACAGAATCCCCTCCGGACATTAGGTTCCGGGTAAACCGGCCCTCAGATCCCCACGCGAAGCTTGAGTCCCACCCTCGTATCCGGCGCGGCATCCGACAGGCCGACGGCGCCATCGACGCCGATCCGCACAGAGCGGGTCAGACTGGTGCCGAAGCCCATGCCGATGCTCTGGCTGTCGCCAATGCTGGAAGAAGCGGACTGCTCATAGGAATAGGCAGCGGTCAGCGCGCTGTTCTTGCCCAGCAGGACATGGCTGCCGGCGGTTCCCGATACGATATTGCGGGTTGCGAAATTATCCGGTTCTCCGATGATCGTATAGCCGGCGCCAACGAAAGGTACGATGGCCCCGATTTTTTTGGAGAGCTGGCCGGAGACGCCATAATCGACCTTGCCGGTTCCCAGCCCCTTTTCCCGCGATGCGGTCGGCACTTTGACAGATGCTCCGATGCTGGCGTCGACACCGGACACGGGCAGCAGATAAGCCGCATTGAGCGAGAGGTCGCCGATGCCCTCGCGCTTGACCTGATCTGTCCGGGAGCCGTTCGACGCCAGCAGAGGCGTGCCGAACAGCCCACCCTGATTGATGATGACCTCCTGCGGGGCGGTGGAGGAGATATAGGGAAGCGACGCCGACGCGCTGAAGCGGCCTTTGGTCATTGCGACGCCGGTGGTGGCAAAGCTGGTTCTATAGTCCAGCCCGTCGCCGATATCCCCTTCCACATGGTCAACGCCAGCGAAAAACTGGAAACGGGTTTCATCCTGCGGGCTGCTATTCGTTTGGTCTATCGAATCCTGCGCGAGCGCAGGACTGGCAGCGGCGAGAAATATCGGCAGGGTAAGGAAAATACGCATATCGGGTTCGCTCCTTGAAGATATAGCAAAACGCCTGCACGGCGGGTGCTTGTCGGTGAGAAGGGAACGAACGGAGGGGGCGGTTTAATCCATATTTTTTGTGAAAAGGCGTTCTAGACGCTCTGGTCGATCGGCGTCGATCAGAAACATAATTTCCAACCTACGCAATATTGGATCGGGCATCGCGGTCAAAAAGTTCTTGGCCTCAAGTCTGACAAACTTTGGGCTCTCCGGCCGGTATCGTCTATCTATCCGGTCAGGATTTGATCCGGCTGCTTCTCGGTTCGTCGACGTGCAGTCGGGCGTTTCTGGGGGCAAGAAAATGGATTTTGCGTTTGGGAAAGTCGATTGCGACCTGATCAAATTTTCGCAGCACGTCCATGCCCAGCAATAATGTCGGCTTGTCGCCCAAGCCGAATCGTTTGAACGGCGGCGCATCGGCGAAGGCAACCGACAGGCTGGCGAAGCGGGCGCGGCCGATACGAAATTCGCGCACCCTGCCGAAATCGACCCCCAGAGTCTCTCCCGTGACCGCAATCAACAGCGATTCGTCGCCCAGTTCCTTAGCCCGGCGCAGCAACCGCTTCTGCAAGGCGATATTGCCGATGGACATCTGCGCGCCGGTATCGACAATGACATTGACCTTGATCCCGGAAATCGTCGCATCAGTGAAAATCAGCTGGCCGGAACGTCGTTTGGCGGTCACCACGATTTCCCGCGATCTTGGTCGGCTGCGCGCTTTTTCAGCGTCTTCGATGACAATTTGATTGGCGATAAAATCGAACAATATGCGCTGGTCCTGCAAACCGTCGAGGCCCAATATGCCGTCGGCCCCGATGTGCCGCGCGGCCAAAACCGGCGAGACCAGTCCTTCGTAGCTTTTCCGGCCCAGAGTGAGGCTGGGCACATAGACCATGTCGACCATGGAGGTACCGGCAATGCTCATCAATTCCGCCGGATCTTCACCTTCCAGTGCCAGATTATCAGCTATCTTGCGCGAAATTACTGTGCGTTCCGCACCAGTGTCGATCACGAAGGAAAAAGGCCCCTTCCCTTCGATGCTCACCGGCACGGTCATCCGTTCGGCGCGATCCTCATCAAGGTCGACAATCTCGCCCTCGGGATTCGTCAGGCTGCCGGGTGTTACCGGCTGACCGAGGGGCAGGGGATAGGCCATCGCCAGCGCGGACGCCAGAAAAGCGGGAGACATGCTCGTTAAAAGGGTCGACATAATTTCTCCGATCCGGTTTCTGCGGAGAGCCTGAGCTTAACCCTCGGTCTCCGACTTACTACCACTATACCACAAATCATCGCCCTGACTCGACCAACAACGACGCTAGGCATCTTCCGGCAGCAGGAAATAGATCTTCCGGTTGGCAAAATCGATCGCCACCCGGTCAAATTTGCGTAGGGCATTCATGCCGAGAAACAGGGCCGGTTTCTTGTCCAGTTTCAATGCCTTGAACGGCGCAATATCGGCGAAAGCGATCGGGATCACGCCAAAGCGGGCGCGGCCGATCAGCAATTCCTCGGCAATACCATAATCGGCCTGCACCGTGCGTCCGGTCACATCGACGAGACTGGCCTGTTCCATCGCGGAAGATTTCAGACGCAACCGTCTCTGTAGCGCCTTGTTGCCGATCGACAGCTCACCGCCGGTATCGATGATCACGCTGGTCTTGATTCCGGCAATCGTGGCATTGGTGAAAATCAGCTGACCCGATCGCCGTCTTGCCGTCACTACAATTTCCCGCAGAGAACGGCTGCGCAGCTTCCGGCTCGTATCCTCGACGGAGATTTGTCTGCCGACAAAATCGAACAGGATCCTTTGCCCCTGCAGGCTGTCGAGTCCGAGGACCCCGTCTGCCCCGATATTGGCCGCTCGAAAAATCGGCGAAATCAGGCTGTCATAGCTACGTTTGCCCAGCGTCAGGCTGGGCACGTAGACCGTCTGTACGGTCGTGGTACCAGCCAGCGCGACAATATTGACCTGATCCTCGATATCGAGCGCCAGCGCGCCGGCTATTTCTTTCGACAATATCGTGCGCTGCGACGCCGTATCGATGATGAATTCATAGGGTCCACCCTGCGCGATGGTGACCGAAACCGTCATTCGTTCCAACCGGTCCTGGGTAATCGCAATCTGCTCGGCGTCGGGCCGGAGAAACTGTTCGGGCAGGGCATCGGCAATATAGGCTTCGGTCTCCGGTTCAGCCGGAACGGATGCCGCAAGCTGAGCCGCGGACAGCGACGCGAAAAGAGCAAAGAACATTGTCGGACAAGCCATACCGACACTCTACGCCATAAATGATGGCCTTCCAAATATCATGCGATCCTGCACTACAATCTAGTCGATCTTCATCGCCTCGTTGATCAGGGATTCCGCTTCAATCAGCAGCGCATCGTCGGTGGCCCCCTGTGCGACATGTTCCCGTCCGATCATCACCAGCAGCGGTACCGCGAGCGGGCTGACCCGTTCCAGATCAACATGGATCAGGGAACTCTCCGCACGGTCGAGAAGATCTCCCAGCCGGCCGACATCGGTCATCCGCGCCCTGGCATCGGCCCAGGCGGCCTGCATCAGCAAATGGTCGGGTTCATACTTGCGCAGCACGTCGAAAATCAGATCGGTCGAGAAAGTGACCTGTTTGCCGGTCTTGCGCTTGCCCGGATGCTGCCGTTCGACCAGACCGCTGATCACCGCAACCTCGCGAAAGGCGCGTTTGAGCAGGTGCGAACCCTCGATCCATTCGAAAAACTCGTCTTCCAATATATCCGCGCTGAACAGGGGCGCAGGATCGGTCACCGGTTCCACGCTGTAGCAGGCCAGCGCATAGTCATTGGCGACAAAGCCGACCGGCTTGAGGCCGCGATCTTCCATTCGCCGGGTCAGCAGCATGCCGAGCGACTGATGCGCGTTCCAGCCTTCGAAGCTGTAGGCGACCATATAATGCAGATTGTCGTGGGGAAAGGTTTCGACCAGCAGCTGCCCCGGTTCGGGCATCACCGAGCGATGGTCCTGCATTTCCAGCCACTCGCGGACATCATCGGGGAAGCGCGCCCATCCCGCCCGATCGGTCAGGAAATGGCGCACCCGGTCCGACAGGTGCGTGGTCAACGGCAGTCTGGCTCCCATATAGCTGGGGATCATCGCGGCCTTTTTCGATGCCCGGACGATGACGTCGCTGCTGTCCATCCTGATCAGCTCGAGGCTCAGACCGGCAAAGAAAAACGTGTCGCCGACCGACAGCATGGCGGCAAACCCTTCCTCGACCTTGCCGAGACTGCGGCCGTTCTTGAACCGCACGGTCATCATCGCCGCATCGACGATGATCCCGGCGTTGAGCCGGTGCTGGGCGGCAAATTTCGGATGGGTCAGACTCCAGACGCCTTTCGCATCCCTGCGCAGCCGCTTGAACCTGTCATAGGCCTTGAGCGCATAGCCGCCATCGCGGGTGAAATTCAGCACCCGCTCGAACTGCTCCTTGGTGAGCGCGCTATAGGGCAGGGCGGATTGCACCTCGTCGAGCAGCGCGTCTTCCTGGAAGGGCGCGGCGCAGGCAGAGCTCATCACATGCTGGGCCAGCACATCGAGTCCGCCGGCGCGAAACGGTTCGCCGTCGCGGCGGCCTTCGTTCACCGCATCAAGCGCAGCCTGGGCCTCAAGATATTCAAACCGGTTGCCCGGCACCAACAGCGCCCTGGAGGACACGTCGAGCCGGTGATTGGCGCGGCCGATCCGCTGCAGCAGGCGCGACGATCCTTTCGGCGCGCCCATCTGGATGACGCAATCGATATCGCCCCAGTCGACTCCGAGATCCAGCGAGGCGGTGCAGACCAGTGCCCGCATCTTCCCCGACGCCATGGCGCTCTCGACCTTGCGCCGCGCCTCCTTCGACAGGCTGCCATGATGGATGCCGATCGCCAGCGTGTCATCATTCATCTCCCACAGCCTCTGGAAGGTAAACTCCGCGAGAAAGCGGGTGTTGCAGAACACGAGCGTCATCCGGTTCCGGCGAATCTGCTCCATCACCTGCGGCATCGCATAGGCGCCGGCATGGCCGGACCAGGGCACGCGCACCGGGTCGCCTGCCGGTGTTTCGGGCAGCATGATCGACAGATCAGCCGCCGCGCCTTCCGCGCCCCGGACGTGGACGACGGTATCGATATCGCCGTAGGGTGCCAGCCAGGCGCGGAAATCATCGGGTTCGGCCACCGTCGCCGAGAGAGCGACGCGCTGCAGTTCCGGTGCGATCATCTGAAGCCGGGCCAGCGACAGCGCGAGCAGATCGCCGCGCTTTCCGGTGGCAAAGGCGTGCACTTCGTCGATTACCACCCGTCTGAGGCCGGCGAACAGGGTGAAGCTTTCGGGCTGGCTGAGCAGCAGGTTGAGCGATTCCGGGGTGGTCAGCAAAATCTGCGGCGGCTTGACCCGCTGCCGCGCCTTGCGATTGGCTGGGGTGTCGCCGCTGCGCGTCTCGACCGTAATCGGCAACCCCATCTCCTCGATCGGCGTCAGCAGGTTACGCTGGACATCCACCGCGAGCGCCTTGAGCGGCGAGATATAAAGCGTGTGGAGGCCGCTTTCATCATCCCGTTCGTGCTGAGCCTGTCGAAGCATCTGGCTTGGCGCACTCGGCCCTTCGACAGGCTCAGGGCGAACGGATTTCTTATCCATATGTTCGACGAGTTCAACCAGCGTCGGCAGAAACCCCGCCAGCGTCTTGCCTGCTCCGGTCGGCGCGGTCAGCAAGGCATGACGTCCTGCCTGCGCTGCAGCGAGCATCTCCAGCTGGTGCTCGCGCACCGCCCAGCCCCGAGAGGCGAACCAGTCGGTCAGGATTTGCGGAATTTCTCCATGGGCCATTTTGATGGGAACAGGCTCTATTGCTTCAGTTCCGCCATCAGCCCGAATAGCTGCACCACATCCGGTGCCGCGCTATCACCAGAATATTCACGATATAGCGTCGAGACATTGACCGCGATCCGTTCGCTGTCGCCCCAGCTGGAGAAATCGCCGAGGCGGATGTCATGCGCGGCATCGCGAACCGACAGCCCGGCGTTGTAGCGCTTGCGCGCTTCCTGATCGATATAGCGCAGATAATCCTGCACCCGCCGGACGCCATGCACATCGGTGATCGGGCCGTGGCCCGGCACGATGGTTTTGGCCCTGAGATCGATAATCGTGTCGCAGGCGGCGATCCAGTTGGCGACCGGCCCCGCCCACATGATCGGCGTGCCCTCGATGAATAATATATCCCCGGTAAAGACGGTTTTGTCGTCCGGCACATGGACCAGAACATCGCCCGCCGTGTGCGCCGGGCCGACTTCGATGAGATCAACCCTTTTGTTTCCTACTGTCAGGCTGTGCTCACCGCTGAACGTCTGGGTCGGCAGTTTCTCCTCGACATCGGTGAAATCAAAGCTGCCAAAAATATCCACCAGATACTGGCCGGCCGGACCCATGGCCCGTGCCTGCGCCATAATCGCTACAAGCGCGCTCGCCGGCAACTCGGACATTTCCCGGGCGCTGGCTTCGCTGGCGATCACCTCGGCCCTGTGACAGCAGCCATTGCCATGGGTATGATCGCCATTGGCGTGGGTGTTTACGATGACGCCAATATCATCCGCGCCGACACCGGCTGCATCTGTCATGACGCCAAGCATCTCGCGGGTCAGGCTGGCATCGAACAGCGTATCGACCAGCAGGGATTCCCCGCCATCGCTGATCAGACCGGCATTGGACCAGCCCCAGCCGCCATCGGGCTGAAGATAGGCGTAAAGACCGTCACCGGTCTCAACCAGTCCTTTTTCAAAGGGAATTGCCGTCATTGTTTTCCCGCCTTCTGCTTTGCCTGCGGTGCATTGTTGCAGTTTTCAGAAGATTTGAACAGAGACCGCGGGCAGGGTAAGCGAATATTCTAGTGCCATGCACGATCGCTCTGGCAGCATCCGGCATCAACAGGCGTCGGATAATCCAGTGGTCACGTCTGCTCCTTGCCCGGCCCGAAATATTGCCGTATCTGCCGACGGGAACATTTGTAACGCGGTCTTCGTAGCAGGCCGAACCAGAGTGATGTCCATGGATAATCGAGAATTTGTCAGCAAACGGATTGAATGGGGCTTCCTGATCACGCTTCTGGTCATTGTTTCCCTGGCATTCGCGGTGCTGGTCGAGCCGTTTTTCGGTGCCATTGTCTGGGGCGTGGTCGTCGCGGTCCTGTTTCGTCCGGTCTACGATCGCCTGCTCGCTTTGCTCCCGGGCAAGACCAATCTGGCGGCGGTGGTCACGCTGATCCTCATATTGCTGCTGGTCGTGGTGCCGACGATCCTGCTCGGCATGGCGCTGGCGCAGGAGGCAGCGAGCATATATTTGCGGGTTCAGGCGGGTGAAATCGATATCGGTGCCGTGTTCGATGCATTCGCAGAATCCCTTCCCCAGTGGATGCAGGCCCAGCTGGCCGCTTATGGTTATAATGATTTTGCCGGCATCCGGGCGGAGATCGAACAATCCATTTCCGCTATCCTCGAATTTCTGGTCACCCGGCTGCTCAGCGTTGGTCAGGGCGCGTTCCAGTTTCTCTTGGGTCTTGGCGTCATGATGTACTTGACCTTTTTCCTGCTCCGCGATGGTCGCGCGCTGGCCCAGCGGATCGAACAGATCGTTCCGCTCAGCGAGGCAAAGCGTGAAATCCTGATGGATAAATTTCTGGTTGTGATCCGCGCGACGATCAAGGGTAGCCTGATCATCGCAATCATCCAGGGCGGCCTGGGCGGTCTGGTGTTCTGGGCACTCGATATCCGCGGTGCCCTGCTGTGGGCCGTATTGATGGGGATATTTTCTCTGATCCCGGCGATCGGGACGGGATTTGTATGGGTTCCCGTGGCGATTTTTCTGATCGTCACGGGTGCGGTCTGGCAGGGTATCGTGCTGATCCTCTGCGGTGTGTTCGTGATCAGCATGGTCGACAATATTGTCCGCCCGATTCTGGTCGGCCGGGACACGCGGATGCCCGACTATGTGGTACTCATCTCCACACTCGGCGGATTGCAGCTGTTCGGGATCAACGGGATCGTGATCGGCCCGCTGGTGGCGGCCCTGTTCATCGCGCTGTGGAGCATATTTGCGGAAATGAACCGGGAATCGGACGACATCGTCAAGGCTGGTGAATAGCCCGGTTGCGGGCGGGCACCACCACGGCGGGCATTAATGCCCCGCCTGCTCGCCGCGCTCCAGTCCTGATAGCGCCAACTGCTCGTCAATCTGCGCCATCAACCGGTCCAGCCCTTCCTGAGACTTGGCTTCGGCCCGTGCCACCAGCACATCCTGCGTGTTGCTCGCGCGCAGCAGCCACCAGCCGTCCTTGGTGTTGACCCGTGCGCCGTCGGTATTGTTGACATCTGCGCCGCTAGCCGAAAGCCGCTCCAGCACTTCGTCGATCACGGCGAACTTGCGGCTTTCGTCGACCTGAAAGCGCATTTCGGGCGTGTTGATCATCTCGACCATATCGCTGCGCAGCTGGGTAACGCTCTTGCCGATATTGGTTGCCGCCTGGATCAGGCGGACCGCGGCATAGGGCGCGTCATCGAAACCGTAATAATCATGCTTGAAAAACACATGGCCGCTCATTTCTCCGGCGAGCGGCGAACCTGTTTCCTTCATTTTGGATTTGATCAGACTATGGCCGGTCTTCCACATCAGCGGCTTGCCGCCGAGCTCCGCGATCCGGTCGTACAGCGCCTGTGAAGCCTTGACGTCGGCGATAATCGTCGCACCCGGCTCGCTTTTCAGCACATCCTCGGCATAGATTTGCAGCAACTGGTCGCCCCAGATCACCCGGCCCTCGCCGTCAATCGCACCGATCCGGTCGCCATCGCCGTCAAAGGCCACGCCGAAATCGAGCTTTTTCTCGGCGACCAGCGCTTTCAGGTCCGCGAGATTTTTCTCCTCGGTGGGATCGGGATGATGGTGGGGGAAGGATCCGTCGACCTCGGTATAAAGCAGATGATGCTCTCCGGCGCCGCGCTCGGCGAGCAGCGCAGTCAGTTTTTCGATCACCGGTCCAACGGCACCGTTGCCGCAATCCCAGCCGACATTGAACGCGCCGCCGGTGAAATTCTTCAGCAATCGCGCGACATAGTCATCAATGATGTCGACCCGCTCCTGGGTTCCGCTACCCTCGTCCCAGTCGCCGTTCGCTGCCATCGCGCCAAGCTTGCTGATATCCGCACCAAAAAAGGGACGACCCCGGAACACCATTTTGAAGCCGTTATAATTGGCCGGATTGTGGCTGCCGGTAATCATGATGCCGCCCTGCACCTGCTCAAGGACGCATTCGGCATAATAAAGCATCGGAGTGGGACCCATTCCGACCGATATGGCATTGATCCCGGCATCATTGAGGCCGCTGACGAGCGCGTCCTCGAGCATCGGTGAGCTGGTGCGCCCGTCAAATCCGGTGGCGACTGCGGTGCCGCCATCGCGCGCAATCAGCGTCCCGAAGCCCCGGCCAATGGCATAGGCATCGTTTGCCCCCAGCGTCTCGCCGATAATGCCGCGGATATCATATTCGCGCAGCGAACTGGGATGGAATTCATGGGCGGTTGGAATGGTCATGACAGGAGCCTGGGGTTGTTGGATTGACCGGTGTTTGTACGAGGTAAATGCCGAAAAATCCAGCATTACCGTCGATATGCGAGTACATGATCACCGTCGGCTGGATGCTTCCAATTCTTCCAATAATATGTCCCGCGCCCGGTTGATCATCTTCGCCAGCTGCTCATCGCCGCCATTATCCGGATGATGTTCTGCCAGCCGTTCTTTCCAGGCGGCATTGATCTCGATAAAGCCGGCGTCATCGCTGACGCCGAGCAGGGATCGCGCCCGGTCCAGTTCAAAATTGCGCGGCTTGCGCTTTGGCTCTTCCTTGTCGCGGGCCGGGATCAATATGCGCCAGCCACTTAAAAAGGCCGCGCCCGCAAGCATGGCCCCGCCCATGATCCATCCACCGCTGCGCAGGAAATTTGCGCCGACCAAGGCAATAACCAATGCCAGCCACTGGTTGGGAGTCATGGTCTTTGCCTTGCCCGACAACACCAGCCAGGCCAATATCGCGGCGCCGAATATGAGCAATGGCACCATCGGTCAGGCCACCAGCTTCGGCTTGGCCAGGGTTGGCTTGTCGCTCTCAGGCATCTGCTGGGCGGATTGCGGCAGCGCAAGATGCTTGATCAGCTCGCGCAATTCCTGACGTGCCGCCAAATGGCTAGTCGCCAGGCGACCAAGATACTGCTTGTCGAGCATCGTCAGGCCGGAGGGAAACAGTTCGCGATAAATCACCCGTTCGCTGAGTCCGGGAATGATGCGAAAGCCCACGCGGCGTGACAGTTCCGCAAGGGCGGCGACGATCCGTTTCATATTGTGCGCTTCGACATATTGGGTGCGGTTTCTCAGCAAGACCCAGTCGATCGTTTTGCCGTCCACCTTGGCGCGTTCCTTGCGCGCGTCCCAGATCAGTTCGGCGTAGAAGCTCAGCTTGCGAACCTTGTAGGTTTCCGGATCCACCTGACCGATCAGGTCGAAATCGACAAAACTGTCGTTGATCGGTGTGACCAGTGTATTGGCCCGGGTCGCTACATAGCGGGCGTATGCGTCATCGCGGCCCGGCGTGTCGTAAAGCAGGAAATCAACCCCGTGCGACATCCGTTCGATCTGTCGTTCGAGCCCGGCCAGATTTTCGTCTTCGAAGACTTCATAAAAGGGCTGCGGAATGTCGACATTCAGCCGCTTCATCGTCGCGTCACGGTTTTCCAGATAACGATAGGATGTGCGCTGGCGCGGATCGAGATCAATGATCGCAACCTTGTGGCCCTGATAGGCGAGCGCAACAGCCACGTGAACCGCGGTCGTCGATTTGCCGGTCCCGCCCTTTTCATTGGCAAAGACGATATGATGCGCACTGCTGGTCACGTTTTGAGCGATACCCTCTGTTCTAGGCCCTTGCGAAGGACGGTTCACCGTCGCATAGCTTAGCTGAGCCTTATAGCAAAATCTAAACGCAAAGAGTGATGCATGCAAATTGTTCGACAGCTTGACCCGCTGCGGGACGCATTGGCGGAGTTTCGCAAAGCCGGAATGAAAGTCGGACTGGTCCCGACCATGGGGGCGCTGCACGCGGGGCATATGCGATTGGTGGAAGTTGCCAGAGAACAATGTGACGCGGTGGTCGCGTCGATCTTCGTCAATCCGGCGCAGTTTGGCGAGGGTGAAGATCTCGATGCCTATCCGCGGCAGGAAGCTACTGACGCCGCCGTGCTGAAGGCGGCGGGCGTGAAATTGCTGTGGGCGCCAACCGCGGATCAGGTTTATCCGGAAGGCTATGCCACCAACGTCAGCGTGAGCGGGATCAGCGAGGGGCTTTGTGGTGCGGCGCGACCGGGCCATTTTGACGGAGTGGCCACGGTGGTTGCGAAGCTGTTCAACCAGGTCCGTCCCGATGCCGCTTTTTTTGGAGAGAAAGACTATCAGCAGCTTGCGGTCATCCGCAGGATGGCGCGAGATCTGGATTTTACCCATGAAATCGTCGGTGTGCCGACGGTCCGGGACCCCGATGGCCTCGCATTGTCGTCGCGCAATGCCTATCTGACCGCACAGCAACGGGCCGATGCTGTGGCGCTCCCCCAAATGATGCAGGAAGCGGCGATGGCGATCGTTGCTGGCGGAACGGTTGCAGAGATATTGGCTGATGCCACAGCCCGATTGCTGCGGTCAGGATTTCACAATATTGACTATTTCGAGCTCCGCGATGCCAATACCCTGGCGGTTTTGAATGAATTTACACAACCTGCCCGTCTGTTTGCCGCCGCCCATATTGGCAGCACCCGCTTGATCGACAATATCCCCGTATCCTAGGGCTGCAGAGCCTCGCTGTTAACCCTTTTAATATGTAAAAAGGTTTGATTTCGTGGGTTTCGGCGGCGTTCCAGCAAATTTTATGCGAATTGCGTTAACCATTCCTTTAGGAAATTGCGTTGAAAGTCGTCCTGTCGCCAGTAACTGCGGCAACAAAAACAGGGACCGACAATATGGGCAACAGCATGAAAAGCGCCGCCTTTCTTATCGAAAGCCGCCTCTCGGAGGCAGCGCAAGGCAGCAACAATGCATATTTTGATCTCGGGGTGATCTATTCCACCGGATCGGAGGGCGTCGAAGTTGATTTGATCGAGGCCCATAAATGGTTTAATCTGGCGGCCCTGTCCGGGCATGACGAAAGCAAGGTTTGCCGGGCGGAAATTTCGTTGGAAATGACGGCCCGCGAAATTGCAGAAGCCCAGCGGGAAGCGCGCAACTGGCTTCAGGAAAGCTCGCGTCGCGCGGCATAGGCTAGGATGTTTTTTTGAATGGCCCCATATCGGCCAGAAATTCGATGTCGGCAGCAACCGCCTGCCGCTCGCGTTCGAGATAGTCGGCAATCGCCGCACGAAATCCCGGATCGACGATATAATGCGCCGACCATGTCGGCACCGGCTGATAGCCCCGCGCCAGTTTGTGGCTCCCCTGCGCTCCGGCCTCGACCGTCTTCAACCCCCGCGATATCGCCGCGTCGATCGCCTGATAATAGCAAATCTCGAAATGTAGAAACGGGATATCGCGCGTGCAACCCCAATAGCGCCCGTAAAGCGTCTCCTCACCAATGATATTGAGCGCGCCGGCTACCGGAATGCCGTCCTGCATCGCAAATATCAGCAGCAACTTGTTGGCCATTTTCTGGTGCAGCAGGTCAAAGGCGTCGCGGGTCAGATAGGGCTGCCCCCATTTGCGCATCCCGGTATCCTGGTAAAATTCCCAGAAATAATCCCAATGCCGGGGCAGGATTTCATCCCCCGAAAGGTGAACGATTTCCACTGATTCTTGTGCCCTGGCCCGTTCCCGGCGGATCGCCTTGCGTTTGCGCGAAGACAAGGCGGCGAGAAAATCATCGAAACTTTCGTAGTCGTCATTGCGCCAGTGGAACTGGCTGTCGGCGCGGATCATCCAGCCGGCTTCGCGAAAATGCTCGAGCTGGTCCTCGCGGACAAAGGTCGCGTGGACCGAGGAAATACGGTTATTCTCTGCCAATTGTTCTGCCGCTCGCAGCAGGGGCAGGGCCAAAGTCCGGTCGCGCAGCAGCAGGCGGGGGCCAGGCACTGGCGAGAAAGGCGAGGCTATCTGGATTTTGGGATAATATTGGCCGCCGGCCTGTTCGAAGGCATGGGCCCATTGCTGGTCGAAAATATATTCGCCCTGGCTGTGCGACTTGAGATAGCTGGGCAGGCAGGCGGCGATTTGACCCCCCTCATCCTCGATGATGATCGGCATCGATTTCCAGCCGGTGCCCGGTCCAACACTCCCCGATTCCTCCATCGCGGAAAGAAAGGCATGGGAGACGAACGGATTGGCAGAACCGGCGCAGGCATCCCATTGATCGGCCGGCAGGCTAGCGATATCGGGCGCTACATGGGCGAGGATTTCGATAGGGGTTTCGGACATTGCGCGTGATGCTATCAGGTCTGCGGCATCTCATAAACCGGTTCATCCGCATATACTGACGCGATTTCTTCCTGTTCGGCAGAGCGCACGGTCCAGGTCACGACCGGCAGCCCGCGCGCCCGTTGGGCCGCCGCAAAGCGGGAAGGCAGGTCGCGGATGTCATAGGCCAGAAAATCGGGCCGCGCAGTCCACAGATCGCGGTGACGGGCAATCCGGCCACGCCAGTTCTTGCTGTCCTCTTCGGTGACCACCAATCCGCGCACGACATGGCTTGCATTTTTGCGAAACCAGGCACCGACCAGCGGGTTGAAAGACATGATCGCCGCCTTGCCGCCATAGCCTTCCAGCGCGCGGCGCACCGAAAGGCACAAGGGGCCAACCCGCATGTTGCGCGACTTGATTTCGATCAGGACAGGCACCCGTCCCGCTATCTGCGCGAGGGTTTCGCGCAAGCGCGGAATCTTGCCATGCCCGCCGTTCAGCTGAATCCGGTCAATATCGTCTGCCCGCAATTTTGCGATCGGGCCGGATTGATCGGTCAACCGGTCCAGTTCATAGTCATGAAAGACAAAGGCGCGGCCATCTTCTGCGGCCTGGACATCGCATTCAATCCCGTGACCCAGCTTGATCGCCGCTTCGAAGGCAGCGGGACTGTTTTCCAGTACGCCATTGCCGTGCAGCCCGCGATGGGCATAGGGCTGGCCTTTCAGGAACGCCACCCGTTCGGGTGCTGGCGCCGGCGCAAGCGCATTGTCGAGCAGCGTCCCGATCACTCGGGTTTCAGGGCAATGATGGCGTCAACCTCGACCGCGACACCGAGCGGCAGCGAAGCCACGCCGACCGCGCTTCTGGAATGTTTGCCTGCAGCCCCAAAAATCACTTCCATCATGTCGGAGCAGCCATTGGCTACCTTGGGATGGTCGGTATAGTCTGAAGTGCTGTTGACGAAGACGCCGAGTTTGACGATGCGGTCAACCCGGTCGAGCGAGCCTGCGGCCTTTTTGATCTGCGCGGCGATCATCAGTGCACAGGCTTTGGCGGCCTGTTGCCCTTCTTCCAGCGACATATTGTCACCGAGGCGTCCGGTGATCAGCTTGCCGTCGTGCATGGAGACCTGACCGCTGATGTGGAGCAGACCATTCACTTCAACGGCGGGGACATAAGAGGCCACGGGAGCAGCGGGTGTCGGCAGTTCAATGCCCCTGGCTGTCAGGGCTTTTTCAATATTGTCGGTCATAAGGCAAAATTCTCACGCTTGGTTGGCTGGGTCAAGCTCCTGCGATGACAAGTCCATCGCAGGAGCCGGTTTGATATTGTCAAACTTGTCCGATATCCAGGTCAAGGCTTCGCCCCAAAGGTCGATACGGGCGTGGGCAGCGGGATTGGTCTCGATATGTTTCGCCAATATCGGCTCGCCGACCATCTGCAGTCGCCACACATCCTGTGCGTGTTTGGCAACACTGCCATGCTGATGACCCAGATCGTCGACAAATACGGTGACGTTGGGCTCGAATTCGCGAATGATGCTGTTCAACAGCTCGCCCTTGCCACCCTGATTGGTATAGACGGGAAAATCGATGCCGACGGCCCGGAGCTGCTCCGCACGCGCTTCTCGGCGATCATCCAGCAGGTTGGTCAATATCACGACATCGGCTATTTCGCCGAGCTTGTTGATCGATTCGACTGCGCCCTCGATTGCGCCTTGCCGGTGCATTTCGGTGTCAAAAAATTCCTTCAGCATGGGCCAGATCTGCTCCGGCAGGACCTGGGTGCCATCATGTTTGTGGCGCAAGGCCTGCGCAAAATTGCTGCCATTCTCCAGATCGAAATGAATGTGCTTGTCGCTGTCCAGCCACTGCTGGAAAGGCACCACCATATGCAATAAAACTTCATCGCAGTCGCTGACAAGAAGCGGCTTCTTACTCATGAAAATCTCCGGGGGCGTTAAGTTGGTCTGCCGCAGCAGCCAGTTTCGCGGGTGCTACACCGATGGCGTCTGCGCAGGCGACCAGATCGGGCTCGTGATTGGCGAGAAAGCCGAGCAGGGATGCCAGCATCGCCGGGTCTTCAAGGCCAGATCTCAGTTCGCGCGGATCCAGTCCGGTCAGGGCGAGCAGCCGCTCCGCGCGGTCCTGATCCTGCAGCACCCAGCCGAGCGCCTGCAAGGCGATGATGTCGGCATCCTGCCCGAGATTGGGATTTGTTTCCATTGCCGCTTTCGCCTAATGGGTCGACAGCAAGTTTGAAAGGGCAAATCCGGTCGTGGCAAAAAGAGTGTTGGTGGTTGAGGACAATGAGTTGAACCTCAAGCTGTTTTGCGATCTGCTGCGGGCCCATGGTTTTGTGGTTGAGCCGGTCAGCGATGGTCGGGAAGTGCTCGAAAAGGCGCGCAGCTTTGTGCCGAATCTGATCGTGATGGATATCCAGCTGCCCCATGTCAGCGGTCTGGAGCTGATCGAGCAGATCAAGAAAGACAGTCAGCTCAAGATCATCCCGATCATGGCCGTGACCGCTTATGCCGGGAAGGG
>JBLWTQ010000028.1:0-20828 GCA_048270065.1 Parasphingorhabdus sp.
GCTAGAATCAACACTTGTATAGTATGGCGCAGTACCTCCACTAATAGTTAGTGTAACTGTACCATCGGCAGCATTGTAACATACCTCATCAGTAGTAGCTGCATTGTCTAAACTTAACGGAGCTGTCGGCTCATTAACCACTATATTACCTGTTGTAATCTCACAACCTATATCGTCTCTTACTGTTACAGTATATGTGCCCGCAGTAAGACCTGTAAATACGTTATTGGTAGTAAAGTTCGCCGCATCAGTAGATATTGCATAAACCAGAGTACCTGTACCACCTGAAGCGGTTACTGTAATCTCACCTGTTGCATCACCAAAACATAACACATCGGCTGTAACAACAGCACTATCTATAGCTATAGGCTGTAGTGCATTAATGGTGAAGTTTACTGTTTGGATACATCCGTTTGTATGCTGTACATAAGCAGTATAGTTTCCTGCGGCTAAATCTGCAAATGTATTAGAAGCCTGATAATTTACCCCATCCAAAGAGTACTGAAGATCAGCAGGATCTATAGACGGGTTCGTAAGTATAAAGGTTACGTTACCCGGTATATTGTTTGTACATGTAGGATAAGTATCGGCTGTCGGCTGGATACTTACACCCGGATTAACTGTAAATGTTAGTGGTGTAGCGATAACACATCCGTTAGCATCCATAACATTAATAGTATGTGTACCTGCTGTAAGACCTGTATAAACAAACTGATCCTGAACATAAGCTGCACCGTCTAAACTTGTTGAATATGGAGCAGTACCACCTGTTACTGTAACAGTTACAGTACCATCTGCAGCATTAAAGCATATCTCATCAGTAACACCGTCTACAGAAGCCGTAAGTGCTGCAGTAGGCTCGTTTACTGTTAATGTTGTTGTTTCAATCTCACAACCAAGAGCATCTGTTACCCTAACGGTATAATCACCTGCTGTAAGACCTGTAAATACGTTAGCAGTACCATAAACAAATGCAGGAGAAATAGCATATTGAAGTGTACCTGTACCACCTGAAGCGGTTACTGTAATCTCACCTGTTGCATCACCAAAACATAATACATCAGCAGTTACTGTTGCAGTATCAATTGCTATTGGCTGTAACGTATTAATTGTAAATGTTGTTGTTTTAATACATCCGTTAGCATGCTGCACGTAAGCAGTATAGCTACCCGGAGCTAAATTATTAAACACGTTTGAAGCCTGGTATGTAGTACCATCTACAGAGTACGTTAAGTCGGCAGCGTTAAGTGTTTGAGAAGAAGCCACATTGATAGTAACCTCATTACCCGGTACGTTACCCGTACAGTTATCAACTACAGTTGCTGACGGAGTCATATCTGCACCCTCTTCCACATCAAAAGTAAGTGGTGTAGTGATAGTACAGTCGTTAGCATCGGTTACATAAATGGTATGTGTACCCGGAGCCAGATTAGTATAAGTAAACAGGTCCTGAGTAAAGTCAGCCGGATTATTTGAATCCAGACTCGTAAAGTATGGCGCAGTACCTCCTGCTACAGTAATAGTAACAGTACCGTCTTCGTCATTAAAACATATCTCATTCGTTATATCGTCTATAGTAGCTGTAAGAGCATCTGTTGGCTCATCAATAGTTACGGTTGTTATTTCAAGCTCACAACCAAGGTCATCGGTTACCCTAACGGTATAATCACCGGCTGCAAGTCCTGTAAACACATTTGAAGTACCATATACAAATGATGGAGAAATAGCATACTGAAGTGTACCTGTACCACCTGAAGCTGTTACTGTAATCTCACCTGTTGCATCTCCTTTACAAAGAACATCAAGCGTAGCAGCCGCAGTAGCTGTAATAGGTAACAGGTTATCAATAGTAAAGTCTACTGTTTTGATACATCCGTTTGTGTGTTGTACATAAGCAGTATATGTACCCGGTGCCAAGTCAGTAAACGTATTTGAAGCCTGATAGTTAGTTCCGTCTACAGAGTATGAAATATCTGCTGCATTTAAACTCTGAGTTGTAGTATACTCAACAGTTACTACATTACCCGGTACATTGTTAGTACAGTTATCAACCACAGTAGCCGACGGAGTCATATCAACTCCCGGTGGCATATATTGCTGTAATTGCGGATTAACGTCACATCCGTTTGAATCTCTTATGTAAATATCATAAGCAGTACCTCCTGCAAGGTTAGTAAACGTATGCTGAGTGCCTGTTACAGAAATATAAGCAAGTACATCATCTGACGCATCAAGAAGATTGTCTATAGCGATTTCATAAGTACCCGTACCACCTGTTATATTAACAGTTATCGATGCATTTGAATCTCCTAAACAAACCTCATTTACAAGGCTTGCAGCATCTATTGAAGCCTCAAGAAGTGCAGGGTTTAAAATTTCAACCTGGAACAGTTCAAAACATCCGTTCTGATCCTGAGCGATAACATCATATAAACCTGCTGCTAGTGAAGTAAACACATTAGTATCTACAAACTGGTCAAGGTTTGGAGAGATTGCATACTGAACAGTTCCTGTACCACCCGAAGCAGTTACAGTAATACTACCATTTTGCTCGTTATAACATAGTACATCTGTATGCGTTACCGATGCTATGAATTCCGGTGGAGACGTAATGTCGATTGCCGGAGAAGTTTCCTCACAATCACCGCTTATCACGTGAATATAGTAAGTACCTGTAGCAAGACCAGTAAAAGTATTCTCCGTCTGCGGACCTGCAATAACATTGCTACTGCTATCAAGAAGTTCATAACTGTAGTTACCTAAACCTCCATTTACGTTTGCCGTAATAGAAGCTGTTGCTTCACCAAAACAGTTAATCACTGCATTGGTAAGATCTAGGTTTATTGTTAATGGCGGCACCGCAAGTATTGTAACTTCGTTACTTAATACTGCTGTACAGTTATTAGCATCTGTTACATATACTTGGTATGTTCCTGCCGAAGCAATTGGGAATACTGTATTAGTACCATAAGTAACACCATCTAAACTGTATTGGTATGGTGCTGTACCTCCTGTTGCAGAAACTGTAATCTCTGCACCTGTTGTACAGGTTAATGTATCTGTAAGGCTAAGGAAAGCCTGAATTGGGTCTGGTTCTGTAATCTCAACTGTTACCGTAGTAACGTCACAGTTCCAACCGTCTGTTACCGTTATGCTATAAATACCAGCTCCTAGGTTATCAAACGAAGGACTTAACTGTGCATCAGAACTATAAACGATTGTAGTACCTGCATCATCATATGTATTTAATATATACTGATAAATACCTTCACCTCCCGTAACAGATGTAGCTGTTACAGTAGCTGTATTATCTCCGTTACAAAGAAGAGCTGTTGCAGAAGCCGAAATACTTGCCGTAATAGGTGCCGGCTGTACCAAATCAATAGTTTGAGAAACGATACAACCTCCGGCATCCTGTACCGAAACAGTATAGTTTCCTGCTGCTAACCCAGTGAAAGTATTGTTTGAAGCATAAGCCTGAACGGTACTTGAAGTAGTATTGTTTACCAATTCATACTGGTAAGTACCCCAACCACCTGTAGCTGTAGCTATAATTTCTCCCTGATCGTTTGTACAGGTAACGCTTGCTGTTTGAGAAGCGTTTAGCACTAACGGATTTGATGGAGAACCAATAGTTATCACATTAGAATCGGCAGTACAGAAAGGACTGTCTGTAGCTGTAATGGTAACATAATGGTTACCTGCTACTAAACCTGTTATTGTATAAGGGTTTGTAGTTGTAGCATTACTGCCACTGCCTACAGTACCTCCTAAAGAATCGGTCACTACAAAGTCGTAATTTCCTGTATAACCTGTTACGTTTATAGTGATAGTCCCATCAGCATCACCATAACAGGTAACCTGAGTAGAAGCTGTAGCCTCTACCGCAATAGTATCAAAAGGAACAATGTCGTATGGTGTTGAAGTAACTTCATAACAACCTGTTACGTTATCTGTCACCTGGAAGTTATAACTGCCCGGTGTAGTAAGGTCGAATGTTGCTGTATATACTCCTGCGCCCGGTGTTACCGAAGCTTGCGAACCTAACGGAAGCAGATCAAAAGTAAAGTCACCCGAACCACCTGTTACTGTAATAGTAACTGTTTCGTCATTGTTACATGTTATTTCTGTTAGTAGTGTAGGGACAACACTTATTATTTCCGGTAACGGGTTTATTGTTAGCGGGAATGTTGCTGTACAGTTGTTACTGTCTTTAACGGTTACAGTAATATTTTGTACAGCACCGTTATCTACAACTTCAAAAGTATTTGTTGTAAAGAAGTTCGTACCATCTATACTGTAAGTGTAAGGAGCCGTACCTGTACCTGCTCCTACTGTTGCAGTAATTACCGATGTTTGAACTGTGTTTGTAACGTCACACGCAAAACCTGTTGCCGCTGCGCTAAGTGTTAGTGCTAAAGGCTCTGTAATCACTACTGTTTCGGTAGCTGTACAGTTTTTACCTGAAGTTACTGTTATATCATACGTTCCGGCAGCTAAGCCTGTAAATGTATTAGAGTTTTGTACTGTCGGCGGATTAGTTCCGTCATCAAGTGTATAAGTGTAAACAGGGTTATCGTTTAAAGCATCAAGAGTTATTACTATCGATCCGTCATCTGCACTGTTACAGCTTACATTTTGTGAAACGTAAGTAAATACAACCGCAGTAGGTTCTTCAAGACTAACAGTAGCTGTTTCGCTACATCCTGTAGTAGTATCTGTAACAAGCACGATGTAATCACCAAATGGCTGACCTGTAAATACATTTGAAGCATTTGCAGCAACAATCACAGCATTTGATGAATCCTGAAGCTCGTAGGTATAGTTACCCGAACCTCCTGCTGCTGTTACCGTAATCTCACCATCGTTAGTTGCACAGGTTGGCTGTGCTGTAACTGCCGGTGTTAGGTTTAAAGGAGGATAGATAGTGATGTTTTGAAGGTTAGTACAACCGTTAACATCTCTAACCTCTACTGTATAAGTTCCTGAAGGAAGGCCGTCGTAAGTAAACGTAGTACCCGACTGTGCCTGGTATCCACCTCCGTTAAAACTGTAAGTATATGGAGGCATACCTGCTGTAGTAAGGTCTACCTGAATTGAATAATTGCCTTCGGCAGTATCACATTGCTGAACAACAGACAGTGCAATAACCGGAGAAGGATCTGTATCAAGAGTGATTGGTGCAGCAATTGGCTGAATACATCCGTAAGCATCCATTGCATAAACCGTGTAAGTACCACCCTCAACATTAAAACTGTTAGCACTACTCCATCCTGCACTTCCTGCTGTTGGTGCAGCATCTGTACTTGGCTGGATTAAGTACTGGTATGGTGCTGTACCACCCTGTGCAGTTGCCGATATAACACCTGCATTAGTGTTACAGTTATCGTTTGTTATAACCTGAGCTGACACTTCAAGAAGCTCAGCCGACTGAACAATTGTAAATTGAGCAGAAGCATTAGTACATCCTGCTAAACCTCCGTCAAGTTCAGTAAATAACACATAATATGTACCCGGAGCTAATGGTCCTACATTTGAAACCATTTCCGGCCCGCCAGATACCGGTATAGTTCCTCCTACTACCGGAGAAAGCGGTGTATTAGTTTGTGCATAATATACCTCATATCCTACCTGAGTAGTAGCAGCGTCATAATTATCTATAGTGAAGGTAATATTACCATCGGCATTACCTGTACAGGTTACATTATTAACCGTATCTATAGTAGATGTTAATGTAGATAATGGCGGAATAGCAATATCTGCCGATTTAAAGTAGTAACAGTTTGTTGTGATATCGTGTACAACAAATGTATATACTATACCAGGAATTAGACCTGTAAATATTCTTGTATCTGAACCTGAGTTAGCAGGCTGATAGTCATTCGTCGGATCGTCTACATAAGGTAGATTTAATTGCTCTAAAATCGCAAACTCATAGTTACCACTACCCACACTTGCCTGAACTGTTACTGATGCAGTACCTCCCGAAAGACAGTCTGCCGGTGGTGTAGGTGTTACACTAATATCAAGATCTGTTGGAGGAGAAGCAATTACAATATTGTCATCTACAACAGTACAACCGTTAGCGTCTACAACAGAAAGAGTATAGATACCAAAGTTAAGTACCTGGAAAGTATGGTCTTCATTACCCGGTGTAGTTGAGTACTGCTGTACTGAACTATCGTAGTTATTTGTTAAATAATAAGTATAATCTGCAGTACCACCAGTCGTGTTTTCAACTATAATTTCACCAAAAGTTGTATCCGGGTTATTACATGTAATTGGTACAATAGAGACATTAAACGTAATAGGATCCGGTTCTGTGATAACAACAGTAGCTGTATCTGTACAAGAGTTGGCATCTGTTAAGGTTACCGTATAACTACCCGCAGGTAAACCTGTAGTTTGTGTACCATAATCAGTACTTGTAGTATCGTTATATACGTTTATAGTAAATGGACCTATACCTGTTGTGTTATCCACAAGAACAGTAATAGCACCAGAACTGTCACCATTACATAATACTGCCTGCGACTGTGTTGCAGAAGTAATAGACGGTAATGTAAGTGGAGCAATGTTTATAATGTTTGATTGTACCACACATCCGTTAGTATCTGTAATACGGAATCTGAAAGATCCTGCAGTAGCTGTTTGGAAACTTATTGAAGACCCTGCTAAAGTCGATGAAGCACCATAAGTAGTACCACCGTTTGAAGAAACTTCATAAGTGTAAGGTGCAGTACCTCCGTTTATAGCTACAGTTATTTCTGCATCGGGAGAAACTGTACAGTCTAAACCTTTTACAAAAGAAGCCATAGCTGTAAGCGTTGGCGCTATGGTTTGTGTAACTGAATCAGTACATCCGTAAGCATCGGTAACCACTATAGTATAACTACCAGGTGTTAAGCTGGCAAATACATTAGATGACTGACCCGGATTCCCGTTAATAGAGTATGTGAAAGGAGCAGTACCATTTGTAACCGATACTGTTAATGATGCACCATTAGCATCATAACAAATATCTGAACCTGAAATTGAAGCCATAGGTGGTACTGGTGTTGATAAAGTAAATGTATCTGTAACGGTACAGTTATTAGCATCTGTTACCGATATAGTATAAGTACCGTTTTGAGTAAGTCCAGTAAACGATGAACCCGACTGTGGTCCTACTGTAGAAGAGTCAGGTTGTGTTAAGGTATACTCATAACCACCCCATCCTCCTGTTGCAGTAACATTTAAGCTACCGTCTGCAAGACAGGTAATAGGATTTACAGTTGTTGTAATTGCTAAAGCTGCAGATGGCGCACTAATAGTAACAGTTGCAGTTGCTGTACAACCTGTAACATTATCCTGTACTGTTATAGTATATGTATCTGCCGCAAGGCCTGTAAGGGCAATTGTAGCATTTGTAGCCGATGCAGAAGAGGAAACAGAAGTAGATGCTCCGTTAACTACATCATAAGTATAGTTTGTAGAGAAGCCCGAAACGTTAAAGTTAAGTGCTCCGTCTGTAGCACCAAAACAAGTAACATTGCTTACCGGCTGACCGTTAACCGTAATTGGGGTTAACTGTTGTATTGTATAGTTTTCACTGTAAGTACATCCTTTACTGTCTGTAACCATAAAGGTATATGTACCTGCGGTAAGACCTGTAAACACATTGTTTGTTCCGTTGTCTGTTACTGCTGCTGCCGGAGCCGTAATTTCGTAATTAAACGGTGCCTCGCCTCCTGTAACTGTAAGAGTAAGATCTGAAGTCAATGCCGGACAGCTAGGTGTAGTGGCACTCACAGTAAGATCTGACGGCGGTACTACAGGGTCAATCACTATAGTATCTATTACATGAGTACAGTTGTTAGCATCTCTTACTGTAATAGTATAAGTACCTGCAGTAAGACCTGCAAAGCTGGTTGCTGTACCAAAAGTAATTCCGTCAATACTGTATTCATAAGTTGGTGTACCACCTGCTATTGTAGAAGTATCTACTGTTATGGTAGCCCCTAAAGAACCTAATATAGTACAGTCAAATTCCTGTGTAACTGCTGCAGTACCTCCTGTTATCGGATCTGGTTCAGTAATAGTAAAGTCAAATGGGAATTCACAAGTTCTGTTTCCTTTAGTCTCACGTAAAACTACTGTATAATCACCGGGAGCAAGTGAAGTAAATGAACCCGAATTGTTTGATGTAATTATTGTATCGGTAGCATCAAAAAGATCAAAAGACACATTATAACCGTTAGTATTAGTAACAGTATATATAATTGATCCGTCGTTAGCACCATTACAACTCACCATATTTACAGAAGTTGTGTATGTAACATCAGGAACAATGATTATGGTAACTTCATTAGAAAGTGTTGTACAACCATTGCCATCCATTACAATGAATACATAATCTCCTTCATCACCTATAAGTACATCAAAAATCACACTGGTTTGGAAATCTGATGCAGTAGGGTTTTGAAGTACACCATTTTGACTGTAAACAGCATAAATGTATGGTGTTTTACCTCCGGAAGCATTCATTTGGATATTACCCTCTTTACAGGAAATATTCTGAGAAACAGATGCTACTAAATCAAGGTCACTTTCATCTATAATTGTAACCGAACCTGTTTCACTACATCCGTCATCTGTAGTAACGGTATAATTATATGTACCAGGGTTAAGGTTTTCAAAAAGGTGGTTATTATCGGTTACAGGACCGTGTGAATCACTTGAAGGACCTGTAATCTCAAAGTAATATTGCGGACCTACATTTAATGCCTGTAGCCTAATGCTACCTAAACCGTCACACGTTGCGTTTTCGGTAATAACATTAACACTAATAGCATTGTTTTGTATACCTATATTTTCTACCGAGAATTCACAGTAAGTGTTACCCGGTGTAGCATCTACGCCCTGTTGCCTGATATTAACGGTATAAATACCTGAAGCTGTAATATCAAATGATGGCCCCATGCCATCGGCATAATCATAAATAACAGTATTTGTACTTTGGTTTACTAACTGATATTCATAACCTGCAGGTACATTTGTAATGGTAATATTTCCGTCGCTACCACAAACAATATTTTCTTTTGTGTATTGAGGATCAAGAAGATTTTTATACACATTGAAGTAGAATGTACCAAAACATCCGTCGTAGTTTACTACTAATCGGTATTGACCTGAAATATCTGCAGTATAATCCTGACCTGTGCTTACTTCAACCCAACTACTGTTAGGACAGCCTACCCAAGGACAGTCTGACGGTAAATCACCACATGTACTACAAGCTGATAAACAAGCTGACTCATCAAGTTTTTGCCAGCTGATACTTGTAGCATCTGTAATACCTGTTTGAATTAATCGTTCATCATCTGCACCACATAAAAAGATATTCGGCATAACCTTACCGTTGTTTGCACACATAGGTGTTTCATCGGCAAATGGTATAACCGGGTTTGGTATAATGGTACTGTAGCTGTTTACCGTTACGTGTTCTGTAGTAGAAACACAAGGAGCAGCTGCAGTGTTTATCACATAGTATTCGCCCTCTGCAGTTATAGTTATGGTTTGTGTTGTACCAATTAAGTTATCATCACTATCATACCACTCATAACTGTCGTACCCGTCTGGTGCCGAAACATCAACAGAGGTAGAACAAAGGGTTACTGTACGTTCAAAATTACAATCGTCTATATCTACAAGGAAGTTTGCCGGCCCTGTAACAGGCTGACCACAACCGTTAATCCCTGCAATACTAGGGTCGTTTGAAATAACATTACTGTTTAACACACCCTGATAGGTAGCATAAGCACTATTTTGAATAATATTAGAACAGGCATCTTTAAGATCGTTACAGCTTTCGGCTACACGAACTCTTAATCTTATGGTATAAGCAGGATCATCTTCTTCAACAAGATTATCAGGAATGGTAAAAGTTACCTGTTCTGTAGCCGGATCGTATGTATAAGTAACTCCCGGTGCCCCACTGATGTCTACCGAATTAAAGTAAGTATTTTCAGGAAGTAAATCGGTAATAGTAAACGAAGTAGTATCGTCATTACCTAAGTTTTGAAAACTTATTACATATTCTAAATAGTCACCAAGGTTCACATCGGCACCACCTATATCATTACCTGCTAAATCTTCAACCGTTTTTACAAGCTGAATCTCCGGCTCAATAATATCAACACTAAGTGCATTGAAGAACATAAAATAAGTATCCTGTGTAGAAGTTATTCTAAGGTTTGCACCTGTAGAACTGTTAAGGATAAGCCCTTGGTTAATATTAATAATATCGGCATCATACCCCAAGGTATTACTACTGTTAGGAACCCTATTGGTAAAACTTTGCTCTACGTTACCCGCGTCAAGATAGGAAATACTACCGTTAAAGAAGTTAGAACCCGGGTTTAAACTGTTTGAAAGCTGAGTATAGGTTGCTACCGAAGCATCTTTGAATAATAACTGGTCACCTGAGATACCTTTATCCCCCTCTAGTGCACAAGCCATTAATTTAGCTCGAACCGGAAGCGGAGCAGGTACTGTTGTAAAGCCTGTATAGTTTACATCTATACTACCTAAACTGGATTTAACACCTGCAAAACCATCATAAGAAGTTACATATTTACCTGTCATGTTAGGATTTTCATACACTATGAAAATAGTCCATCCTCCGGAAATCCCTCCTCCAAGATCGGCTTCGGAAGCCCTTATATTAGCAGCCGTATATGTACCGTTTGGATCGGCTAACCCACTAATCAGCGATGTAACATCGGCATAGCAAACATAAGGACTGTTTGAATCAAAGTCGGTCGTACCAAAACCATCAAAAATTATGGATCCCGTAATATCGGTATAATTTGTTGCTCCGGGCAGCTTTAACTTTACTTCGTTAAAGTCAGTCGCTCTGCCGCTTGTGTCATCATCTGTATTATACCTGTAAGTACCAGACCAGTACATAGCGGCATAAACTACGGTACTACAGCTCACATCTGTAATACTTGAGAGTGTTGCACTACTTGAACTGAAGGTAGATGAATCACCATCAATATCAATATAACGCATATCAAATTCGTCATTTGCTGTGCTTCCTCCGTAAGGATCATTGGGAAACTGTTCCGGGTGGTAGTCATAATGCCAGCCTCCGTTATAATACTCCCAGCCATAATAAGCATCCTGGTGTCTATTAACAATACCGTTGGAGATTTGAGTAATATCTCCTTTGATATTTTCCTGGTACCTTATTGAAAAAGGTACCGCTACCTGTGCCTGCATGGCAAAACACGACAGTAAAAATCCTAACAGGACCTTTATCCTTAAATTGTGTATTCTTAAATGCATTTGTGTTTGTATTGGTGTTTTTTAGTTGGTTTTATACAATTAAATCAGTTGTCTTTTCTTATTAATCTACATTTATGCTCATTAGCCATACTGTATCAAAGTAAGTATTGTTAACATTTGAATAGTATGAAATAAGAGCGTCTCTCCAGCTATCATGTTTTTTAAGATATACATACCTAAAATTATTTTGTGGGTTAATAAAGTATTCGGCTTGTATACCTCTATCTTTCAATCTGTTTATAAACTTATTGGTATTTTCCTGTTCGCTAAACACATTTGCGATAACATAATACCCCGGCTCGACATCCTGTACTGTTAATATATCACTTCTCTTTGGTGCCTGCCTAACTAAATCAGTTTTGGCAGCATAGTAATCCTTTATCTCCTCCTCTGTACTGAGGTCTTCTTCTCGTCTGACATATTTAGAAGAAGGAGCTTTTGATGCATTTTTCGCTTGCGCTGTTTGTTGTGATCCCTGTCCATTAGCATTGTTTTTAGTATTAGTTAAGTGTGTGTTTTTATCTTGACTGTTATTGCTTGCTGCCAGCTTATTACCTGAAGCATTGGTGTTCGTTTTTTGAGCAGTTGCCGTTTGCCCGTTATTATTATTTGCTTGCCTGCTTGCCTGTGGCTGTTGTGTAGCTGCCTGTGCTGCAGGAGCATTGTTATTATTCGTATTATTTGGGGTAGCATTTGTATTATCCTTCCCCTGATTATTGGTTTGATTTTGGTCTCCGTTATCTGCATATCCTCCTTCGTTTACATTACCATTATCACTATATCTTTTGTTACCGTTGTTAGCAGGCTGTTGTGCAGTATCGGTATAATTGCCACCGTTATTAGCATTGTTACCTCTACCTCCTGTTGTCACACCTGCTGTTACTCCTACAGACGGAAGTTTTATACCGCCACCGTTACCCGAAGGATTATTATTAGACCTGCTATTATTGTTTGCTGACCTTGAATTACCACGACTATTTCTTCGGCCTGTGTTACTACCATCTGTCACCTCATTATTTCTTTCTCTCCTTTTGATGTTCTCCACTTCATCTTCCGAGCTATCCTGAACATGTATCAGGTAAGGATTTTTCTCTATCCCTTCAGATTTTTTCCTTTCAAGCGCATTAGCTGCTTCGGTAAAACGTTCGTATCTTTCAATGATCACTTCATCTTCCGTCCTTGCATCGGGCGGAGTGGAAACCACATAGTAACCACTTTTTGCTCTTTTAAGATCTTCCAGCGTTTGCGGATTCTCTTCGGCATCCTCTCCCGGGTCATCCCTCTTCATCAGCAGCATTTCTGTTTTTGCTCTTTCAAGCCTTGCTGCCTGCTCTCTTTTGGCATAATCAAGTAGGTTTTTAACCTTCTTATCAAACTCTGCCTTATGTATTTGAGCTATAGAATCTTCCTTAATCAAAGCATCTAACAGGTACTGACTCTCATCGTCCAGTTCCATTCTCAGTTTTTCAATATCGGCATCCCTTTCCACGTCTGTCTCATAAAGACCTTCTTCCTCTTCTGCCAGCATCTCTTCTTCTAACTCTTCCAGTTGTTCTTCAAGACTAGCCTGCTTTTTTTCTCCCTGTTTTTTATTTTGTTCTCTTAAACTCAGTTTATCCTTTAGCTTAAAAGACATTATAATTTCGTGTGATGGCCCAAGGTTTACCAATCCTTCCTTCACGGTTCTTTCGTACACATAACCTAAGGATAGTCTCTTGGTAAGGTGAAAACCGGCACCTATACCTACCCCATAGTAATCGTCTAACGATGTTTGTAACCATCCCAATCTTGGGAAGTGTACCAGTAACGAGCCGTTTAAGGTAAAACCATACAATTCGCTCATTCTCCCCCTCAAGGCAAGACTAAACTCGCTGTCTTTAAAAAGATCTCTCATAGCTACCATTTTATGCGTATACATAACATGACCTGAATACACCTTATCGGTATACTTCTCTGACATCTCATCCGATTTGAAATCGTAGTCTACCACGTTTTCAGCATAAACACCTATGTCAAAATCTTTATAATTAAAATTAATTCCGGGCTTAATACTTACAAGAGAGTTGTTTCTCAGCTCCATAATTATAGGGTCTGGTTCACCCGTTACAGTTCTGGTTTTATTAACTCCGCTGTTATAATAAGCCACGTTAAATCCTAATGTAAGGTTCATACGTTCCTTAAGCTTTATGTTATATGAGTAGTTTGCTACCCCGCCAAAGCTGGTCACTACCCCAACATTTTGTTGGTAGATACCAAAACCAAGACCTGATGTTTTTGAAAACCTCCCTGTATAACTAAGCATATATACCTTAGGAGAATCGTCAAACTGCACCCACTGGTTACGGTGGTATAGTGAAACATATGTATTGTCTTCCCTTACAAAAGAAAAAGCCGGATTGTATAAGAACCTGTTAAACTTTAAGTTATTCTGGTATGGAACATTAAAGGTTACTACGGGCGCATCCTGCGCATTTACCTTTGTAAAAGCGGCAATAAAAACTAATATGAAAAATAAGGAGTAGTAATTTTTAATCATCCGTTATTCAACAATAGTTATAGAGCCTCGCTTTGTAATCTCATTATCTTCCATGATAGTATAGTAGTATACCAAACTCTTGGTGTCATAAGTGAAATCACTTTCCGGCCAGTTATTCATATAATTTGATGCCCTGAAAACAATCTTGCCGTCAGCAGCATATATCACAATTTCTACATTCTCCTGATTTACATACTTAATTGGTAAAGCCCATTTATCATTGTATCCGTCATTATTAGGCGTTATTGTATTTGGTATGGCTATTACATTATTCTCTACAAGTGACACAGTTACATCTCTTGAATCTTCACAGTTACCTACCGTAGCTACTACGGTATACACACCTGCTTCAGTTACTTCAACATCCGGTCCATAAGAAACTATTACTCCGTTATGATACCAAATGTAACTTTCGGCACCACTGGCAGTAATGGTAGATGTTGTCCCTTCAGGCAAGTCGTAAAACGGACCTGTACTCACCGCTATTTGAGACATATCGTAAGGAATAACCTCAATAACATTTGATGATATAGTACAGTTTTCAAAGCTTACTTCCATAAAATAACTACCCGATTCATCTACTGTTATAGAGCTTTCTGTACCTATTACTGTGCTACTGCCCTCTTTATACCAGGCATAGCTATAAGTACTATCATTAACATTTGAAGTTATATTGATAGTAGCCCCCTCATCACAAAATACATCTTCGGTTTCAATCACAACATCAGCTATAAAACCAAGGTTAACTGTAATGATATTACTGGATACCGGTCCAAAATCAGGAATAGTTACCTGTAGCTGATATGTTCCGCTTTCAGAAACCATTATAGAAGTGCCCGTAGCACCTGTTATAGGAGAGCCATCCATATACCATTGGTATCCGTAACCATAGTTATTATTAAGAATATCAATAGGACCTCCCTGTGTTAAAGCATCAAAGGCTACAATGTTTAAAGCGGTTGCCGTATCGGCACATTCAACAAAATCACCATCAGGAGCTATTTCGATATTAAATCCGGAAGGATAAATAAGCGTAAAAGTCAGTTCCTTTACAATATCACATTCCTCAGTTTGTTTAACTTCTACTTTGTACTCACCAGCTGTATTGGCGTAAATAGATGATGTTGTAGCGCCCGGAATCGTAACACCATTCTTATACCATGTAAATACAGGAGAAAGGGCATCGGTAGTTACTGATAGTACTTTGTTCTCTCCCGGTATTATCACATCCTGTAAAGGTGTATCAGGAATAAGGTTAAAATCGTTAAGTTCCAGGTTAAGCGTATCTGAAGTAAACGAACAGCTTGCAGTTGTGATCACTACATAGTAATTACCTTCGGCAGTTGCTGTATAAACAGAATTATTATTAGTAGAAACAAGTACATTGTCTTTATACCATGCATAAGTATAGGTAGGATCTGAAATATTACAGGTTAAATCTACCTGAGGATTATCCGGACACAATAAGCCACTAGGAGATAAAGTAACATTCCCTAAACTTAATGTTATTGATACTGTATTTGATAGTAATGCAGAGAATCCCGGCATTATAACCTGTAGCCTGTAATTACCGTTTTGAGCCGGATCATTAACCGTTAGTGTTTGTGATGTTGCTCCCGGTATGGCTACTCCGTTAAGGAACCATTGGTAAGCATAACCTAAATCGGTCATGGCAATATTCCCTTCAGAAGTAATAGCCGTAAAGTCTGACACACTCAGGGTTACTGATGTACTTGTACACGCCGAATAAGAATTATCAGGAGCTATTGTAATGGTAAATCCTGTTGGATAGCCCAACATAAATGTCATTTGTGCTGTAGCATTACAGCCTATGGTTTGTGTAACAGTTACAGTATATTCACCATCCTGAGTAGCTGTTAATGTAGCTGTATTTTCTGCAAGTGGCACACCATTTCTTGTCCATGAGTATTGAGGTCCCATAGCATCGGTAGTAACCGTAATATATTTTTGCTGTCCCGGTAATATAACATCAACTGCAGGACTGGTACTGTTTACCGAGATAGATTCGGTAGTAATAGTCATAACATTAGACTGTATATTACAGCTACCGTTACCTACCGCAACATAATAATCACCTTCGGCATTTGCAGTATAAGTTGAGCCTGTTGCACCAGGTATAGCCACATTATCTTTATACCATTGATAGGTATAAGTTGGAGCTGTTAAGCTTGATGTTAACACTGTTGTACCACCTGTACAAATAGTACTTCCGCCAGATATAGTAACAGATGTCAATGCTAGGTTTATAGCTATTATATTTGAGGTTACCGGACCATAATCAGGTAATGTAACCACTAAATGATAATTACCGTTTTGTGATGCGCTGTTTAATGTAAGGCTTGGCGTAGTAGCACCTGCTACAGCTACACCGTTTTTATGCCACTGGTAGCCATAACCCATATCTGTTACAGGTACATTACCTTCAGATGTTATGGCTATAAAGTTGGTAATATCAAGCGTTACCATTGTACTGCTACAAGCCGTATAACCTGCATCAGGGTTAATGGTTACACTAAAGCCTGTAGGGTATTCCAGCACAAAAGTATACTGTGCCGTAGCAGCACAGCCTACCGTTTGTGTTACTGTTACTACATACTCGCCATCCTGCGTTGCGTTGATTGTTGAAGTAGTGCCTGCAATCGGTGCTCCGTCTCTGGTCCATGAGTATTGCGGACCATCGGCATCGGTACTAACAGTTAATGTTTTCGTCTCTCCCGGCATGATTATATCTAAAACGGGATCAGTACTCGTTATGTTTACAACCTCTGTTGTTATGCTTACAATATTAGACTGCATGTTACAGGTACCATTACCTACCGTAACATAATAATCACCTTCGGCATCAACTGTATAATTATAAGTTGTAGCTCCCGGTATGGCAACATTATCTTTGTACCACTGGAAACTGTATGTTGGTGCTGTTAAGCTGGATGTAAGTACTGTAGTAGCTCCTTCACAAATTGTGTTTCCACCCGTTACTGTAACTGTTTCTACAGCCAGGTTTATAGTTATAGTATTTGAAGTTACAGGCCCATAATCAGGCAGTGTTACCACCAGGTAATAATTTCCGTTTTCCGAAGCACTGTTAATCGTTAATGTTTGTGATGTGGCACCTGCAACGGCAACTCCGTTTTTATACCACTGGTAGGCATACCCTAAATCAGTTATAGCTACAGTACCCGAAGTGGTTGTAGCTGTAAAACTGCTTATATTAAGTGCTACTGATGTACTGGTACAGGCTATGTAACCTGCTCCAGTAGCTATAGATACATTAAAACTCGTTGGATATTCCAGCACAAAAGTATACTGTGCCGTAGCAGCACAGCCTACTGTTTGCGTTACTGTTACAATATACTCACCATCCTGCGTTGCATTGATTGTTGAAGTAGTGCCTGCAATCGGCGCTCCGTTTCGGGTCCATGAATATTGCGGACCATTAGCATCAGTATTAACAGTTAGTGTTTTTGTCTCTCCCGGTATTATGACATCTAAAACAGGATCGGTACTTGTTATATTTACAACCTCAGTTGTTATTATCATTATATTAGACTGCATGTTACAGGTACCGTTACCTACGGTTATATAGTAATCACCGTCAGAATCTACCGTATGAGTATATGCAGTAGCTCCCGGTATAGCAACATTATCTTTATACCACTGGAAGCTATACGTTGGTGCTGTTAAACTGGATGTTAATACCGTAGTCGATCCTTCACATATAGTGGTTCCGCCTGTAATGGTAACTGTTTGTACTGCTAAATTTACTGTTACTGTATTAGAGGTTACAGGACCATATCCCGGCAAAGTAGCAACCAAGTAATAGTTACCATTTTCTGAAGCACTGTTTAAAGTAAGGCTCGTTGTAGTAGCACCTGCAACAGCAACTCCGTTTTTATACCATTGGTAACTATAACCAAAATCAGTCACCGCAACTGTACCAGAAGTGGTTGTTCCTGTAAAACTGCTTATATCAAGTGAAACCGATGTACTGGTACAGGCCATATAACCTGCTTCAGGATTAATTGTAATATCATAACTGGTAGGAGCCTCTAGTGTAAAGGTATACTGAGCTGTTGCCGTACAACCTGCCAATTGTGTTACCGTAACTATATACTCTCCTGCCTGTGTTGCATTTATTGTAGCTGTTGTTCCGGCAATAGGGCTACCATTAAGAGTCCAGTCGTATTGAGGGCCATTAGCATCGGTGGTTACCGTAAGTACTTTTGTTTCTCCCGGAAGGATTACATCTACAACAGGGTTATTACTACTCACTGTAATCACATCCTGAACCAATGATAACGAGTTAGACTGTTGCATACATGAACCTCCGGTAACTCTAAGGTAGTAACCTCCTTCAGCGTCTGCTGTGTAGGTTGAAGCTGTTGCGCCCGGAATAGCAGTTCCGTTTCTGTACCACTGATAGGTATAACCTGCACTGCTAACACTCGAAGTAAATAAAACAGTACCACCTTCACATAATGTAGTATTACCTGAAATAACAGGAGTTGGAACTCCTAAGTTTATATTGATAGTGTTTGAAACCAAAACACCATATCCCGGCAAAGTAATTTTAAGCACATAACTACCGTTTAATGACGGATCGTTTAATGCAAGTGTTGTACCTGTCGCTCCTGCTACCGCAACACCATCTTTATACCACTGGTAACCGTATCCGTATGAATTACCTATAAGATTAATTATATCTCCGTTTAAAAGTGTAGTATCAAACTGGAAAATAGAAAGCGTAACCGATGTACTTACACATGAGGTGTAAGCCGATGTTTGTATAAGTAAATTGAAACTTGTAGGGTATTCAATATTAACCGTTGCTTCTTTAGTAATTGAACATGGCGACGTTTGGCTTACCGAAACCCTATACTCTCCCGGTTCAGTGATATTAAGTGTAAGTCCTGTTTGCCCGGCAATCAGTACATTATCCTTATACCATTCAACAGTTGGCGAATTAGCATCGGTAATGGCAGTAAGAGTTAATGTTTCTCCCGGTATTATTGAAGTAGTAACCGAGGGATCTATATCAAGTGTAAAGTCATTTGAATCAAGCGTTATAGCATTCGATTCAAACTCACATCCGTTACTTGTCAGCACTAAATGATAAACACCGCCTTCAGTAGCAGTGTAAACAGACCCCGTTTCTCCCGGTATTTCTATGTCGTCTTTAAACCATTTATATGTATACCCCGGATCCTGGAGCACACTTGTGAGATCTATACCCCCGGGCGGACATATTGTTGTTTGCCCTCCCTGCGATTGTATGGTTGGAGTAAGTAATTCCTGGACTGTAACCTGTACAATATTAGAATAAGAATCCATATTACACGACCCATAATCGGTTACTGCATAGTATGAACCGGCTTCGGTCACTGTTAAAGTAGAACCTGTTTCTCCGGGAATCTCAACATAATCTTTATACCATATATAATTTAACTGAGGATAGTAAACCGGAGAGGCCGGCGTACCTAAATCATCAATAGTCAAATCATAAGAACCACCACCACATAAACTAACAGTACTTACATTACTGTTTATAGCAAATGGTTGATTGTGCACTGCATAGTAAGCAGCAAAAACAGCACTCGAAGCACTTGTCTGTGCCGGATTTGTACTTCTAACCCTAATTCTGTAGCCCTCGCCATAGGCTGTAGTAGGTAATGCAAAACTACTATTTACAGGAGAAGTCGTATTGGTTAATGTAGCAATTGTAGTTGGAGAAGTGAAACTGCCTGCATTATCAGAAAGTTCAACTATAAACTGATTTCCCGGACCAAGATTTGCCGGAGGAAAGAATGAAAACGAGAAATTATAATTGTTAAAAGTAGAGGAAGCACATGCCTGTGTAAACCCAATAGCGGGAGTAGAAATTACTATCTGCGCGTTAACGCAGCTAATAAATCCTATCCACACTACAAAAAAGTAGAATAGTAAATATTTTTTTACAAAAGGGTTGTGCATTTCTAGTTGATGTTTTTGGCGAATTTCAACTTTCAAGAATAAACCTATGTAAACAAATTCTTATCAAAAAAACAAATCGACAAAACACTCATTAAATACGATAAAAAACACTTTTTAGATGCAATACGACTATGTTAAAGTTTAAATTTAACATTTACTTAAAAAACATATTTTAAATAATTAACAGAAAAAACTATATAAAAAATTTACTTTTTAAATAAAGAAACTGAAATATGTTAATAAAAATGTTAACAATACTTTAACAAGATTAATTCTATAAACACTTGATTTATTTAAATTTTAAATAAAAAAAGCGGTGTTATTCTTACTAAATAACACCGCTTTTAAGACTTAAAAACTTTCTTACTCTTCAACTACCGAAGCGTCCGGAGCATTCTTTTTAACAGACTCTATACCTTTATCTCTCCCGGCAGCCGATTCATACATTTCACTACTCCCAATAACCTGTCCGTTTCTGGCTTTAAGATTGAAATAATGTTTACCGTTATTGGCCGTTTTTCTGTCATATCTTTCATCACTTGGTGAATTTTCTTTTACAGATGAAATTCCGTTATCACAAGACGCTTTGCTTTTATACATTTCGCTTGATAAAATCACTTCACCATTACCTGCTTTCAGGTTAAAATAGAAGTCTCCGTTCTTGGCTACTTTTTTAACAAATTTTCCCATGTCAATATTGATTTTTTGATTCAACTCAAATTTAACAATATCTCACCAACAAAACCTTAATTTATTGTTAATAGAAAAGGCAGCCGATGGCTGCCTTTTCTGTTTTATAGCTTGTTAAAGATATTATCTCTTCAGTGAGAAGTGAGCTTTAAACTCTTTCTCTACAGGTTCTCCGTTTACCAGTTCACGGTAGGTTACTCTAAACCAGTAGTCCGTAGCAGGTAACGGGTTACCGTTGTAGGTACCGTCCCATCCTTCACTCTGGTCCGTGGCGCTGATT
>JBLWTQ010000029.1:0-16886 GCA_048270065.1 Parasphingorhabdus sp.
TCAAAATAGCCTCCTGTCAAAACTCCCTTGAATCAGAAATTACCCCGTTTGGGAATCCACTTTGTCAACAGGTCCTAGACCCGGCACTCGAAGCTGACTATTTTCAAGCCTTGGAGAACGATGTGAAAAAACTTGAAATTATTGACGAACTAGAGCAACTTTATATCGACGATGTGGAAAATACAGGTGCTCGTCTTCAACACTTACACGCCGGAGTTCATCAACTTTATCTTGACGATGAGGAGGAGTAATTCAGATAAAACTTCGAAATCTCCTTCTGTACCAAAGCAACAACTAAGCCCGATGATGCGCGCTGTTATAAACATCCAGCAAATGCGATGCCTCGACCGCCTCTTAAAACTCCCTCTCCCACAGGGAGAGGGTTGGTATATCCAACCTGAGCCTCGTCATTGCGAGCGTAGCGAAGCAATCCAGGGCGTCGCTCACCGCACTGGATTGCCGCGTCGCTCCGCTCCTCGCAATGACGGTTAGGCCCTAGGATGCGCTGCGTTATAAACATCCAGCAAATGCGCCGCATCCACCGCCGTATAGACCTGCGTACTGCTCAGACTCGCATGCCCGAGCAACTCCTGCAGGCTCCGCAAATCTGCGCCACCCGCCAGCAGATGCGTCGCAAAACTGTGCCTCAAGGCATGCGGCGTGGTGCTGTCGGATAGACCAAGCTTGGTCCGCGCCTGCTGGACCACCCGGCGGATCATATTGGGCGACAGCGGGCCGCCGCGCTGGCCGCGGAACAGCGGCGATCCGGCGATCCGGTCATTCTTGCAGCGCGCGAAATCCTGCGCAATCGGGTAGGGGCAGAGGTCGATATAATGTTCGATCGCCGCGCGCACCTGGGGGAGCAAAGGCACGATCCGTACCTTGCTGCGCTTGCCGGTGACCCGCAGCGTGTCGGACAGGGGCAGGGCATCGCCGGTCAGGGCGAGCGCCTCGCTGATCCGCAGCCCCGAGCCGTAGAGCAGCAGCAACACCGCCCAGTCGCGCGCGCCGATCCAGTCCTCTCTGGCGCCCTCCGCGATATCCTCGGCCATCGCGAGTATGTCATCGGGCGAGGCGGGTCGCGGGACGCCGCGCTTGACCTTGGGGCCCTTTATCTGCGGGATTTGCGCCTCGTCGCCGCCGACATGTTTCAGAAACGCCCGCAACGCCGACAATTCCCGCGCCGCGCTGCTGTTGGTCAACCCGTCCCCCCGCCGATACGCCAGATAGGAACGGATATCCGCCTGTTTCAGGGCCTTGATTTCGTCCGCACCCACGCCGCCGCCGATATGGTCCATCAGAAAAGCACAGAAACGCTCGGCCGTAATCCCATAAGCACGCACCGTATGCGGCGACCGCCGCCGGTCGTCGCGGAGGTGGGTGGCGAAATCGCTGATTATTGTTTGACTGCTATCGGCCATAAGCCCCGTTCGTGCTGAGCCTGTCGAAGTACGGTGGCTGCCACCCTTGGACAGGCTCAGGGTGAACGGAAATGGTTTAGCAGACCCGGAATCAAAGTCCAACTTCCCTCTCCCATGGGGCTGCCTCTCCCTATGGGAGCGGAAATCACAGCGCTATAATCTTCGGCAATAGCGCATCAAGCAACGGCATGCCCTTCGGCAAGATGGTCAGCCGGTCCCCGTACTGCTCGACAAAACCAAGCCCGGCCAGTTTCGCCACTTCCGCCCCGTCCACCATCTCCGCAGTCGCCAGCCCGGTTTTCGCTTCCAGATCCGCCAGATCCACGCCCTCGGCCAGCCGCAGCCCCATCATCAGTGCTTCCATCGCCCTTGTTTCCGGCGACAGCCCCTGCTCGACCTTCAGTCCGTTGCCGTTGCGCGCCACCGCAGAGAGAAAATTCTCGGGCTTCCTGTGCCGCTCGGTCGCGCTGTTCAGCCGCCGCCCGTGCGCGCCCGGGCCGATGCCGATATAGTCCTGATAGCGCCAGTAGGTCAGATTGTGGCGGCTTTCCTGACCGGGTCTGGCGTGGTTGCTTATTTCATAGCCGGGCAGCCCGGCCGCCATCATGACGTCACGGGTCAGTTCAAACAGATCGGCCGAGTGATCGTCGTCGGCCGGGACCAGCGCGCCGGTGCGCACCAATGTCTCGAACCGCGTGCCCGGCTCAATGGTCAGCTGATAGAGCGACAGGTGATCGGTGCCAAAACCGAGCGCGCGCTGCAGTTCCGATTGCCAGTCGGCCAGCGACTGGCCGGGCCGGGCGTAGATCAGGTCAAAGCTGACCCGCTCAAACGCCTCCTGCGCGGTGTCGAGCGCGGCGAGGCCCTCCTTGACATCATGGGCGCGCCCCAGAAACTGCAACGTCCGGTCATCCAGCGATTGCAGACCGAGCGACACCCGGTTCACGCCGGCCCTGGAGAGATCGTGAAAATTCGCCGCCTCGACCGATGACGGATTGGCCTCCAGCGTGATCTCGATATTATTCTCAAAGCCCCAGTGCCGCTCCGCCGCTGCGATCAGCACTTCCACCAGCGCCGGCGGCATCAGCGAGGGCGTGCCACCGCCGAAGAAGATGCTCGACAGCTTGCGCCCCGGGGTAAGCGCCGCCTCATGCGCCATATCGGCGAGCAGCGCAGATTGCCAGGCTGCCACATCCACCTGTTCGCGAACATGGCTGTTGAAATCGCAATAGGGACATTTTGAGACACAGAACGGCCAGTGGATATAGAGCGCCAGCGGCCCCATATTGGTGCCGTTCAGATTTTCTTTGTTAGAGGCCAGTTCATGCATATCTTCCGCGCCCTTAGCGCCATCCTTTTGATCACGCCAGCCGTTGTCGCCTGTTCGCCGGCGCCGTCGCACAGTCCGTCACCGACCACGGTGGTCGAGGAACGGCCCAGCATGGTACCGGAGCCGCGCGGCGAGAGCCGGCTGCAGGCCGCGATGATGCGGGCGCATAACGAGGCCCGCGCCACGGTCGGCGCACCCCCGCTAGTCTGGAACGAGGAACTGGCGAAGGATGCCGAGGCCTATGCCGCAACGCTGGCCCGGACCGGAAAATTTGCCCATGATCCGCAGACCGGCCGCAATCCCCGCCAAGGCGAGAATCTCTGGATGGGCACCCGCGATGCCTATTCGTATGGCGAAATGGCCGGCGCCTGGGTCGACGAGGAGCGCTATTTCAAGCGCGGCCTGTTCCCCGACAACAGCACCACCGGCACTTGGGGCGATGTCGCCCATTATACCCAGATCATCTGGCCGATCAGTCAGCGCGTCGGCTGCGCGGTGGCAACCAACGCGCGCAGCGACTATCTGGTCTGCCGCTACAGCCCGACGGGCAATATCGTCGGGCGGGATCCGTTGAAGGGGTAGCGTAGTGCTCCGCACTTGATGCGGAGCTTCGGAGGCCTGAAACGGACCGCCGACAGGGCTCCGCGTCAAGCGCGGAGCCCATTCCGTTAGTCCTGAGCCTGTCGAAGGACGCCTGTCGGCGCACGACGCACTTCGACAAGCTCAGTGCAAACGGTAATCCTCAAAAACAACCCGCGACCAATTTCCGGAAAGCATCCGCCCGGTGGCTCATCGCCTGTTTCTGCGCCGGATCCAGCTCGGCAAATGTCTGCTCCATCCCGACCGGCTGAAACACCGGATCATAGCCAAAGCCCAATGTCCCGCGCGGCGGCCAGACCAGATTGCCCTCTACGCGCCCCTCGAACACCTCTGAATGGCCATCGGGCCATGCCAGTGCCAGCGTCGCGACAAAATACGCGCTGCGATCCACATCCGGGCCTTGCTCGGCGAGCATTCCTTCGACCTTGCCCATCGCCATATACCAGTCGCGACCGGGCTCGCCCTCGAACCATTGCCGCTCGGCCCAGTCGGCGGTGTAGACCCCCGGCTTGCCGCCCAGCGCAGTCACGCACAGCCCGCTGTCATCGGCGAGAGCCACGCCCTTCGCGCCCTCCGCGCTCACCCGCGCCTTGAGCAGCGCATTTTCGGCAAAGGTCGTGCCGGTCTCTTTCGGTTCGGGCAACCCAAGATCACCCGCTGACACCGGCTCGATCCCGTAAGGCTCCAGCAACGCCCGGATTTCCCGCACCTTGCCCTGGTTATGGCTGGCGATGATCAGGCGTCCGGGGCCGAGTTTGCGGTGGGTCCCGTTTATCACTGTGAATTTTTAAGGGACCAAATGACCGTACCAATGTTGGTAGTCAGCTTGTCGATTTCCCTTTGTTTCTGCCAAGAAATATAACCTTTGTACACCGAATATCCGCCGAGTCCGAATATGGCAACTGCAAAAGGGATTTGAGCGCCGGGAACAAAAATAAGTCCGGCTAGGCTGAGACCTGATCCACCCCAACCGGCCAGCGCAAGCTGGTTGATATTACTGTTATCTTTGACAAGTTTCTCACAAAAATTAGAGAGATCGGTAGCAATCCAACGACGTTCTTGCTTGGTAAGAATTGCGGGATCAGGCATACTATCAAGGTGTACGCTAACAGATCTTCGCAGCTTCATAGCTGCACCTAATTCCATTTCGGTTGGCGCTGGAAAATGGGATAGCCATTCATTCCATTCGGCCGAAGAATAATTAAACGCAACTTTGCCGCGATTCATTATTCGCTGTCAAACATTTCTATTTCTCGTTTAAAGGAGGCTAACCGGATGCGCGTCTTCCCGATCCGCATTCTTACACTCCATAGAATGAAGAATAAGGGAACTAGAATTCCAACAGCGATTAAGCTCCCTATTGCTCGAGATTGTTCAGAACCCAACATGTCGAGGAAGTCTTGAACTCCCAGATATTGTAATGACCATCCCAGGATACTGCCAAAAACAATCAACAACGTCGCAAAAATCATCAATCCAGTAGTTCTATCTCTGTTTTGCTGTTCAATCAAATCATCGAAGCTTGCATCGAGTAACCGCATTCGCAACTCTTTAGGCATATCGTACTGATTGGATGCAATTAGCGACGTTAATTCGTTCATGTCCTTATGACTTTCAGCTTTCGTTCAAAAACAAAATAACGGTTTGCACGTTTTTGGTCAACTGCTCAGCCAACCGCCCGGTCCTGCGCCTCGAAAATCTGGCCGCAGCCGATTTTCGCCAGCCGCATCAGCCGCATCAGGCCCTCGTCGTCGAAGGTCTGGCCCTCGGCAGTCGCCTGCGCCTCGGCGATATTACCATCGCCGGTCAGCACGAAATTGGCGTCGGCGCCGGCGTTGCTGTCCTCGTCATAGTCGAGGTCGAGCACCGGCGTGCCGTCAAAGATACCGCAACTGATCGCCGCAATCTTCTGCTGGATCGGGTCTTCCTTGAGCACTTTCTGGTCAAGCAGATCGTTGACCGCGAGCCGCAGCGCGACCCATGCGCCGCTGATCGCCGCCGTCCGTGTGCCGCCATCGGCCTGAATGACGTCGCAATCGAGCGTGATCTGCCGCTCGCCGAGTTTCTTCAGATCAACCACAGAGCGCAAAGAGCGTCCGATAAGCCGCTGGATTTCCTGCGTTCTGCCCGACTGCTTGCCGCGCGCCGCTTCACGCGAACCACGGGTGTGCGTAGCCCTCGGCAGCATCGAATATTCGCCGGTCACCCAGCCGGTACCCTTCCCGCGCATCCACGGTGGCAGGCTGGTCTCGATGCTGGCGGTGCACAATACCCGCGTATCGCCAAAGCTGATCAGGCAGCTTCCCTCGGCATGTTTGGTAAATCCGGTTTCGATGGAAATGGCGCGCATTTCGTCCGGCGCACGGCCCGATGGTCGCATGTGTGATTCTCCTGTGGCTTTGAAGGGGGTTGCTTAGAGAAAGACGCAAGCGGTTGCCACCCTATTCCTCTTCCAAAAACGGACACTATCCAACCGTCATTGCGAGGAGCGAAGCGACGCGGCAATCCAGGGCGTCTGGGCGCCAAACCCTGGATTGAGTGACCTTCGGTCGTCTTCGACTCGCTCTGCTCGCAATGACGGATAAAATTAACTTTCTCTCCCAGAGGGATAGGCAAGCAAGACTTGGTAGCGAAGCGACCGTGGTCGCGCTCGGGGTATGTCCCTTCGACAGCATAAAACCCCTCACCGACCTGCGCTAGCCATCCAAGATGCCAAGCTCCGGTTGCCTCTCCCGATGGGAGCGGAGTATTGCTGGAATCCCGTCGAGATTCATCCTATCTATCCCCCATGACCACCACCCCGATCACCGAAATGACAACCCGCGCACAGGACATCTTCCGCGTCGTCGTGGAATCCTATCTCGACACCGGCGCGCCGGTCGGGTCGCGGACCATTTCCAAGGCGCCGGGCCTTGAACTCTCGCCCGCCTCGATCCGCAATGTCATGCAGGATCTCGAGGAACTGGGCCTGCTCGCCGCGCCGCACACCAGCGCCGGGCGGATGCCGACCGAACTCGGCCTGCGCCTGTTTGTCGACGGCATGATGCAGGCAGCGGAACCCTCGCAACAGGAGCGCGCCGCGATCGAGAGCCAGATCACCGAACAGGGTCCGGTCGAGGATGCGCTGCGCGCCACGACCTCGATCCTGTCCGGCCTGTCCTCCTGCGCCGGCCTCGTGCTGGTGCCCAAGCGTGAACCGTTGCTCAGGCAGTTCAGTTTCGTCAAACTGTCCGAAGGGCAGGGGCTGGCGATCCTCGTCTCCCAGGACGGGGCGGTCGAAAACCGCGTGCTCGACCTGCCGCCCGGGGTGTCGGAATCGGCGCTGGTCGAGGCCGGCAATTATCTCACCGCGCGCTACGGCGGGATGACGCTCAGCCAGGCCCTGGCCACCGTCGACCGCGAGATCAGCGCCGGTGAACTCGCGATCGACAAGGCCTCGGAAGCGCTGGTCAAGGCGGGAATGGTCACCTGGAGCCGCGATCCCGCCGACCGGCCGGTGCTGATCGTCCGCGGACAGGCCAATCTGCTGCAGGACAACAGCGCGCTCGAGGATCTCGACCGGGTCCGGCGGCTGCTCGACGAGCTCGAGGGCAAGCAGGAAATCGCCCGCCTGCTCGACAATGCCCGCGATGCCGAGGCGGCGAAAATATTCATCGGCGCGGAAAATAAATTATTCTCGCTTTCCGGCTCATCTGTGATAGCGGCGCCCTACAAGGACAGCGACGGACAGGTGGTCGGCGTGGTCGGCGTGATCGGACCGACAAGGTTGAATTACGCGCGCGTCGTACCCATGGTAGACTTCACCGCGCAAACCCTGTCGCGTTTGTTGTCAAAATAAAGCAAGTAGAGTGATTTAGAACATGAGCAATACCAAGCAGAATCCCGGACAGGACAATGGCGACGCAGCGGCCGCTGCCGAGCTGGAAGGTGTGCCGGAATCGATGAAAGACGGCGGCGCCGGTGAAAATGAAGGCGCAGCCACCCAGGAGGAAAACGCCGACAACCGCATCGAGGCGCTGGAAACCGAGCTTGCCGAAGCCCGGCAGGCGGTGCTTTATGCCCAGGCCGAAACCCAGAATGTCCGCCGCCGTCTTGAAAAGGACGCGCAGGACGCCCGCGCCTATGCCGCCACCGGCTTTGCCCGCGACATGCTGTCGGTAATGGACAATATGCAGCGCGCCCTCGAGGCGATTCCCGCCGAAGTCAAGGACGAGGAAAAATGGAAGGGTCTGATCAACGGCATCGAGGCCACCGGCCGCGAGCTGCTGACCGTGTTCGAGAAAAACGGCATCAAGCGCGTCCCCTCGATCGGCCTGCCGCTCGACCCCAACCAGCACCAGGCGATGATCGAAGTCCCCACCGACGAGCACGAACCCGGCACCATCGTCCAGGAAATGCAGTCCGGCTACATGATCAAGGACCGCCTGCTGCGTCCGGCATTTGTGGGGGTGGCGAAGAAGCCGGAGTAAAACCTACCGCTGTCAGGGATGAGTGGATGGAATTTCAGGAAATCGAGACTGCGTTCGGGGTAAAAGAGCTACCGCATGCCCTATTTTATGAGTTTCCTTGGGCGCTTCGTTTCGATCTCTCAGATATCGAGACTGATTCGGGTAGAATGAACATTGAGCGATTTCTCGATGCCCTTGCACGCGCCAAAATTATCACTCATGCATGTTTGGAAAATTCTGAAAGATTGACCGTATTGTTTTCACGCTACGGGCCGAAAGAGCCTGTGCCAGCGACTAGTTGGGCACTAGGCCAGCTCGAGGATATCGGTTTTGACAGTGCGCGTTTGGTCTATCTCGGCGCAGTTCGGCAGAATGATGATTTTGGAGATTTGAGATATCGGCACTGGTATTCCTGTTGTCTAGCTAACGAACCGGCTGAGATCGACAAATTGCTATGGAACTGTGTGGCCGAGGACATGGACGTGCAACCTTTTGCCGAATGGGATGATATCCATTTTGTCGATTTGCAAAAGAGAATGATTGTCCACGTATATGACGACCGCGGAATGGACGTTGTTGCGATGGACAAGGAGACGATTGAACCATTTTATACCAAGTTCAACGATTGGCTTTTGGACTACGACAGCGAGAAAATGGACCAACAATTCGGATAAATCCTGTCATGCCAGCGAAGGCTGGCATCCAGCCCGCCTGTGCAAGTCTCACCACCCTCGGTTTAGACCCCAGCCTTCGCTGGGGTGACGGAGGTCTTTGCCGATTGAGATATGCAAGACGGTTTGGGGCTGAAGCTCAGCATCGTCAGTTCGTTCTCCGCCTTTGCCATAGCGGCCTGAATATTTTTTAAGTCATTCATCGACATAGCCGTCGTCTTACGGACTGGGGGCTTGCAAATTTGAGCTGCATTTTCGAATAAGATAATGATTTCAGATCCGCGCGTTGCCCAACTCATTTCCGAATGCGCTATTTCGGATCTAAACTGTGCGAACGGCTTGAATGCGCACAGGCGCTCCTTCATCTTTTTAGCGTGCTTCGATGGATTTTCGTCTTGATCGAACAGTTTTTCCATCTGATCGATTTTTTGGGAAAGCATCATCGCTGGTTTCTGGAACTGCGAAATCTGATTGAAAAGCCATCGCTCCACGGCAGAGCATTCAGCGATAATTTTGCTACGCAGAATATGTGCCTCATCCATATTGAATGTGGACGAAAGGCTACCAATTTCCTGAGCCGCTTCGATGTCTATAGGCATTTCATTCATAGCGCATCTCTAGCGCAAATCGTTGAAAATATTCTAAACGTTTTGGGTCATATATGCGCCCGTCATGCCAGCGCAGGTTGGCATCCAGCCCGCCTGTGCAGATCTCACCACCCTCGGTTTGGACCCCAGCCTTCGCTGGGGCGACAGCGGCCGCTAAACCGCCACCGACATATACATCGCCGCCGCCAGCCCAAACCCCCTCGGATCGCCCAGCAGCCCGCTTTCCATCCTGTTCATCACATAGGAAAAGCACAGCCGCGCGTCCTGGTCGATAATCACCGACGATCCGCCATAGCCGCCCCAGAAGGCGGTGTTGGCATTGGGGCTGACCGGGGTGGATGCGCTGTTCAGGCCATAGCCCATGCCGAAGCTTACCGGCAGGCCGAGCACCAGATCGACGCCCTCGGTCTGCTTGTCAAAAATCCGCTTCGTGCCCGCTTCGGACATTATCGTCTTGCCGAACGCCTTGCCGCCGTTGGCCATCGCGGTCTGGGCGCGGACGATGCTGCGGGCGTTGCCCTGACCGTTGGCCGCGGGAATTTCCGCTGCCCGCCATGCCCGCTTTCTGGGTTCGGTGGCATCGACGCCCGGGTTGGCAAAGGTGCGCCCGGCGATGGAATCACCATCGGGGGCTTCGCGCGATGGCGGCGGGACCAGATTGCCGATCCGCCCATCCAGCGCTGCATCCGCACCGATATGGAAATCCGCGCCGGTCGGCTCGGCAATTTCCTCGCGGAAGAACGTGCCGATCGATTTTCCGGTAACACGCCGGACGATTTCGCCGATCAGATGGCCCTGGGTCAGCGCATGATAGCCCGACTGGGTGCCCGGCTCCCACCATGGCTTCTGCCTGGCGAGCGCGCCGGTCATCCAGTCCCAGTCGTAGAGCGCATCGCCCGCGACCTTTTCCTCCATGCCCGACAGGCCGGCGCTGTGGGAAAGAAAATGGCGCACTTCGATCAGTTCCTTGCCATTCTGGGCAAATTCGGGCCAGTATCGGGCAGCGGGGGCATAGAGATCGACATCCCCGCGATCGGCAAGCAGAAGCAAGGACATCGCCGCCATCGTCTTGGTGCTCGACCAGACATTGACCAGACTGTCCTCCTGCCACTCTTCGGTCCGCGCCTCGTCGAGATGCCCGCCCCACAGATCGACGACAAATTCGCCGTCCAGCGTTATCGCAACCGATGCGCCGAGATCGTCATGCTCGCGAAAATTATTCTCGAAGGCCATTTTCACCGCGGCAAAGCGGGGATCGCATGTGCCGTGAATAGGAATGTCCATTGCTCGCTCCATTTCAAATTTAGCTAATCGATTAACAGCCGGTGGCGATTAATCCAACGCCTTTTGCAAACGGGTCGGCGAAAGCGGCTCGTAATGCTCTGCGAGAAATTCTGGTGAACTTCCAAGCATTTGTCCTTTTCTGACCATTCCCCTGTTGCAAATATAATATAAAGATATATCTTAGAGATTACTTAGATATAAAAAGGAATATGAAATGAGACATGGCAGAAAATGTGGACCCGGCGGCCGTCGCGGGCATGGCTGGAATGCAGAAACCGGGCAGAGATTTGCCCGTGCCTTTGCCGAGGCGGCATTTGAAGGCGCAAAGGCGAAGCGGCGCGGCCGGATGTTCCGGCGCGGCGAACTGAAGCTGGTGCTGCTCCATCTGATCGCCGAAGAACCGCGGCACGGTTATGACTTGATCCGCCAGATCGAAGAACTGACCGGCGGCCATTATGCGCCAAGTCCTGGCATCGTCTATCCGGCGCTGACCTTGATGGCCGAAATGGACCTGATCGACGAGGCAGTCGGTGGTGACGGCAAGAAAATCTATTCGATCACCGAAGCGGGTTCCGCCCGGCTGAAACAGGACGAGGCGCATATTGCCGAAATTCTTGACCGGCTGGAAGGCGTATCGAAAATGGGCGAGGCCAGCGATGGCGCGTCTGTCCGCCGCGCCGTCCACAATCTCAAAAGCGCGATCCGTATCCGGCTGGCGGAAGAGGAAAAGGGATCGGACAAGATCCTCGACGTCACCGCGATCATCGACGAGGCGGCGAGCAAGATCGAACGGTTGAAGTAGAGCGGCGCCGAAAGACCCCGTTCGTGCTGAGCCTGTCGAAGCATCTGGCTTGACGCAACCGGCCCTTCGACAAGCGCAGGGCGAACGATGAGCGGCTGCGGTGTCCTATGGGATCGCGTGACTCCACAAGTTCCGTTCGTGCTGAGCCTGTCGAGGCATGGTTTTTACACCACTGCGCTTCGTAAACCGCGGCACCAACGCGATTTCACCCTACCGGAGCTCCAGCACCATCTGCACATTGCAGCGCGCATAGGGGGTGGGCCACAGTTCGTCCGCGCCCAGATGCCGGAAGCCACTGCGCTCGTACAGCCGGATCGCGGCTTTTAGATCGCCGTTGGTTTCCAGCCAGATGGCGTCCGCCGTCATGGCGCGGGCCTGCACGATCAGGGCATCCATCACCGCCTGACCGATGCCTGTTCCGCGCAGGTCCTTGCGCGCTGCCATCTTGACGATTTCCAGCCATTTGCGGCCATCGCCCGGATCATGATGCGGCGGCAGGATCGCTCCGGTTCCGACAACCGGTCCGTCGAGCGTCGCAATGACAATCCGTCCCCCTTTGCCGAGAATAGACGCTTCCAATTCTTCCAATTGCTCTCGGTCGCTGTCCTCCAGAACGAAATATTCCTCGATCCAGTCGTGGTTGAGATCGATAAAGGCCTGCCGGTCTGCTGGCTGGTAAAGACGGGTTGTGACTGTCATCAGAAAATCCCGAACAATATCACCGCCATGATCGTCCCGATCACCGGGATCACGACGGTCAGCGCACCGACAGCGCCATAGGCATCCCTGTGCGTTTCTCCGCATACCGCGCGGATCGTGGTCACGACATAGCCATTGTGCGGCAGGCTATCGAGCGCGCCGGAGGAGATGGCGACGACCCGGTGGAGCTCGTCCGGCTGCGCGCCGACATCGATATAATGGGGAGCGATCAGGGGCAGGGCGATAGACTGGCCGCCCGAAGCCGAGCCGGTAAGGCCTGCGATCACCGTCACCGCAATCGCCGCGCCGATCAGCGGGCTTCCCGGGATATTCTGCACCATGACCAGCGCTTCCTGGAACGCCGGCGACAGCTTGGCGACGGAACCGAACCCGACAACCGCGCAGGTGTTGGTGATCGCGACCACCGCGCTGGTCGCGCCGCGCGAAAAGGCTTCGGGCATGGATTTCAGTTTTTGATATCCAACCATCAGGGCGACAGCCGCGCCGGCACCCAGCGCCGCCACCAGCGCCCATTGGTCGAGCGATTCCTGCGGCAGGATCGCCGATAGCGGCCCCATGTCCTGCGGATATTGAAAGATCAGGAAGATTAGCAGTACCGCGACCAGCGGCAGGATGCAGAGCAGCGGCGCGGGCAGATTGCCATAGTCGGTGTTGTGGTCATCGCTCTCGCGCCCGACGAAATGCTCGCCCTTGGCCACCGCACGCCGGACCATATGGTTGAGCCAGAACTGGCCGGTCACCGCCATGAACAGCGCGATCACCAGACTGACCTGCCAGCCGGCGTAAGCGGTGGTGCCTAGAAATTCCATCGGGATCAGATTCTGGATTTCCGGACTGCCCGCGCTGGTCATGGTGAAGGTGACCGAACCGAACGCCAGCGCGCCGGGGATAAATCGCCGCGGCAGATCCGCTTCGCGAAACAGATGCACGGCGAGCGAGTAGACGCTGAACGACACGATGAACACACTCACCCCGCCATAGGTCAGCACCGCACAGGCGGCGACCACCGCGAGCACGGCATGCCTGATCCCGATCTTCTCGATGATCCAGTGGGCAACGCTGGCGGCGGCACCGCTGGCACCCATGATCTCACCGAAGATCGCACCGAGCAGGAACATGAAAAACCAGCTTTTGAAAAAGCCGACAAAGCCATCCATATAGGCGGTGGCGAAATCCGGGGCGCCTTCAACCGCAAGCGGCGGCAGCCAGGCGATCCCGCTGGTCAGCGCAACAACCGCTGCGGCGACCGGCCCGGCAATCAGGATATTGACCCCGCGCACCGTCATCCAGATAAGCAGCGCCAGTCCGCCGATAAGTCCGATTGCCGATAGCATATATGTCCCCCGGTTGAGGAACGCTTAGTGGCAGAGGGCAGGGAGCGGGTGCAAGGATTTTATCCGTTCCCTTTGAGGGAGGGGAACAGGTACGCGAATTACCACCACTTTGTTCTTATCACCCTCGTTGTCAGATATTGGTCGAATGATATGCCACCGGTACCGACTCCGGTATTCATTGCCCTCGCCGGATCGACTGATCGCATTCAGGAAGCGCCTTGCCCCAAAAAGATATTTCGTTCAGGAACCATCGACGGGCCAGTGTGTTCACTATTCACTGGGTAGACCTTAAGGAGTATGAAGATGATCAAATTGGCAACTAAACTGGTGCTGGCTGGAACAGCCGCAATCAGCCTCTCGGCTTGTGCCGAAAACTATGCGGTCGAAGGCGCGGGTGCTGGCGCTGCAGCCGGCGCGGCTGTTGGAGCGATTACCGGCGGCGACGTGTTGACAGGTGCCGCTATTGGTGCCGCAGCGGGAGCGGCTGGCGGCTATTTTATCGACAAGAATGACGGCTGTGACGGCTATGACCGTGACGGGCGGCTGGACGATGATTGCTACGGAACGCGAGGCTATCCTGACGACCCGAGATAAATTCACGGTTCTTTAGGAGCGCGCGCGGTTTCTCTGGCCTAAAAATGCGCCGTCGGCTAACGCGCGCCGATGGCCCGCGCGCGCCTTGATCTGCGAGAGCAACGCCCTTGGCGGCATGAACTGCGCGCCACCATTTCGCTCGCCTGGCCGCTGATCCTGTCGAACCTGACGATGGCGCTGATCGGGGCGACCGACGTGCTGATGCTCGGGTGGCTGGGGGCGCGGGAACTCGCTGCGGCGACGCTCGGGTTCAATCTGGCGATGACCGCAGCGATTTTCTGCATGGGGCTGATCACCGCCTCCGCCCCGATGATGGCGACAGAAATTGGCCGGATGCAGCACAGTGTCCGCGACGTGCGCCGGACGTTTCGTCAGGCGATGTGGGCTGCGGTGGCGGTGATCCTGCCGTTCTGGATCATCCTTTGGAACACCGAAAGTCTGTTATTGCTTTTCGGCCAGCAGCCGGATCTAGCTGCCATAGCGGGAACCTATATCAGCGCCTATATGTGGTCGATCCTGCCGTTTCTGTTCTTCATCATCCTGCGCAATTTCATTTCGGCGCTGGAACAGCCGATATGGGCTCTGATCATCAGCATCATCGGGGTGCTGTCCAATGCGCTGTTCAACTACGCGCTGATTTTCGGTAAGTTCGGAGTCCCGGAATTCGGTGTCCTCGGTGCCGGGATCGGCAGCGTGATGACAAATGTGCTGATGTTTGGAGGCATGGCGCTCGTCGTGATGCGCCACAAGCGCTTTCGTCGCTATCATCTGTTCGGACGATTCTGGCGCAGCGACTGGCAGCGTTTTCGGACGATGTGGAAACTCGGTATGCCAATCGCCATCACCATGGGTCTGGAAGGTTCGGTATTCGGCTTCGCGGCCTTGCTCATGGGTTTGATCAGCACCGAATCGGTAGCGGCTCATGCGATTGCCCTGCAGCTCGCCGGGCTGACTTTCATGGTGCCGATGGGCCTGGGACAGGCGGCGACCGTGCGGGTGGGCATTCAATATGGCCGGAAAGATCATGCTGCCATCAAGCGGGCGGGGTGGGTCAGTTTCATTCTCGGCACATCGTTCATGGCGATCATGGCGCTGGTGTTCGTCTTGGCTCCGGATTTTCTGATCTCGATGTTCATCGATGCCAGCGCGCCTGGCAATGCCGAGGTTGCAGCGCTGGGTGTCAGCTTCCTCGCCATAGCAGCCATTTTCCAGATCGTCGACGGCGCTCAGGTCGTCGGAGCCGGTATGCTGCGCGGCCTGCACGACACCACCGTGCCGATGCTGTTCGCGCTGATGGGATACTGGTTCATCGGCATCGGCCTCGGGGCCAGTCTGGCTTTCTGGCAGGGCTGGGAAGGCGTCGGTATCTGGACCGGACTGGCCGGGGGACTGAGCGTGGTCGCGGTGCTGATGCTGGCACGCTGGATGATGCGGGCGAAACTGGGGCTGCTGCCGTAAATCGCCCCCCCCTCCATTTCGGACCGGGCATTCTGTTGTTATCCCCGACCGATCAACCACAATCTTCCGCCAAGCTTCCACCTCAGGGACATTGCGTATGTCGCCGTTTTTGCTGACCGTTTAGCCGTCCCCCTTGCAAACATAGTAGAACGATTTTCAAGGGTTAAGATTATGAAAAACATGCTGAAAATTACCGTAGCGGCGGCGACGCTGGCGATGAGTGGAACGGCCATCGCCGGTTCCAGTGATGGCAAAATCCAGATCAAGGCCATGGGCACGCTGGTTGCACCGGATGGCAAGATTACGTCTATCGAACTGGACAATATCGGATTGCCGGCCGGCACACAAACCGAGGCCGATGACAATTTCGTGCCAACGATCGCAGCCGAATATTTTTTCACGCCAAATCTGTCCCTTGAGACAATCTGCTGCGTTACCCAGCATGACGTCACCGGTACCGGACCCCTGGAGGGTGCCGGACTGGTGTCGGACGCAAATATCATCCCTGCGACTCTGACCGCGAAATATCATTTTGGCGACGGCAGCGGCTTCAAACCCTATGTCGGTGCCGGCCCCACCTATTTCATTTTCATTGACGAAAAAGCCGGCGCAACGGCTCGGGCACTGGGGGCCACGCGGCAAAAGATGAACGACAAGGTTGGGCTCGCATTGCAGGCTGGGTTTGATCTGCCGATCAATGACAAGGGTCTGGGGCTGAGCGTCGATGCGAAACGCTATTTCGTCACCACCACGGCCCGCTGGTTTGCTGGCGATACCGAAGTATTGCGGACCCGCCACAGGATTGATCCGTGGGTGATCAGTGCCGGACTGGCCTATCGTTTCTGACCGACAGGCAAGGTGGAAGGAAGAAGAGTGGTCAGGATGCAGCGCGTCCTGACCATCAGCATTATGGCTGGAATGACGCCCTAAAAGGGCAACAATCCCTGATAATCTGAGATACTGTAACCGTTTTTCAATTTGGCTCCCCGTTGCAACAGGAAATAGTGGCTCACAATCTCGGCCTGCTGCTCGATGCCGAAATCCGAATAAGCCTTTCCCGCCTGCAGTTGATAATCGTACCGGCAAAAGGGATGACGCGCGAGCGGCAGGAAAACGCCCTGCTGATGCTGCCAGACATGAACCATTTCGTGAATGAAAAGCGCCTGGACAGTCTGCGGCGCGCCACAGAAATCGTCGCAGAACAGATTGCTTTTCGGATGAAACCAGAGGTTGCCATCCGGTGCCATGGTGACGCGCGGATGCTGGAATAGCCACCATTTGCGGTTGAAGACCGTGACCTGATCATAGTCAATCGCCTGTCCGAATACCGACTGGCACAGACTGATTTCCGCTTTGGTCAGCGCACGTCCGGTCACTTGGCTAACTTGTTATTCAACAGCGGGTGCAGCGTCGCCGGCCTTTTTGACCACGGCATCGATTTCGATGCGGTCATCATTGGAATAGATCAAAGTCATCTTCAACAACCCGCGCTGCTTTGAATATTCGCCCACACCCCAGATCATCAGATGCTTCCCGCCTGGCTCCAGCTTTACGGTTTTTCCTGCGGGAACCGGGATCGACTTGAGCTTGGCCATGCTGGTCATGCCATCTTTCTC
>JBLWTQ010000030.1:0-14437 GCA_048270065.1 Parasphingorhabdus sp.
AGATACCTATCCGAAGACAAGCCTTATTTCTTTTTGCCGGCAATCGCCTTGGGCTTGCCTTTGCGGGTGCGCGCATTGGTGTGCGTGCGCTGTCCGCGAACTGGCAGGCCTTTTCGGTGACGCAGGCCGCGATAGCAGGCCAGATCCATCAAACGCTTGATGTTCATTGCAACTTCACGCCGCAAATCACCTTCAACCGTATGCTCGGCATCAATCGTTTCACGAATGTGCAAAATTTCCTGATCGGTAAGGTCCTGAACCCGGCGGGCCGGGTCAATCTTCAATTTTTCAACAATTTCAGCCGCAGCCGTGCGTCCGATACCGTGAATGTAGGTAAGCGCAATGATTACGCGCTTGTTAGTGGGGATATTTACCCCAGCAATACGTGCCAATATTTTTCTCCATGCTCCACAGGAACCGATTCGCCGGTCCCTATCTCATCGCCAAGTCGTTAAAAACACATCCGAAACGCACAAAACCAGCGGACGCACGAAGGGCGCTGCCGGTTGTGTTGGATTTCGAATAAGTGTGAAGTAGGGCGAGTCGGTGTCGCTGTCAACAATGGAATGACCTGAAATTCAGCTATGTCCGACCTGCTCACGCTTCTACCGTACTGGTCGGGAAAGACAATAGTGTTAAAAAACAATGACGCTGCTCCAGCAAACTGAATCGTTGCAGTTTTTACAGCTGTTGTTCCAATCCTCTCGGGCTTGCGGTTTCAAGTCGAAGCTTTGACCCAACGGTATTTGGCCGATGGCACGGGGCATTACCAAGCTCCCGCGGGGATGGCTTCCAACGTCGTTCACGCTTCGCTTTACCCTGAAAATGCAGTAGCGTTTGTCAAATTTTACCGGGGGGACATTTTTTGACCAATAGAAACAAATATGATCTTTTCGAGATCAGCGGCACCACGGTCACGCCGGGGACCAGTGCGAAAATTGCCATCCCGGTAAGCGACCTCTCGGCCGGCATGCAGGCCAGTCTGGAAGTGCGCGTGTTTCACGGGAAGCGGACCGGGCCGACGATTTTTGTCAGTGCGGCGATCCACGGCGACGAAATCATCGGCACCGAGATCATTCGCCGGGTCATGAAGAAACTCCATCCTGGCCGCATGGCCGGCACGGTCATCTTTGTTCCGGTCGTCAATATGTTCGGCTTCATCAACCACAGCCGTTACCTGCCCGACCGCCGCGATCTCAACAGGTCTTTTCCCGGCACCGAAAAAGGTTCGCTGGCTTCGCAACTGGCCAATATTTTCTCGACCGAGATCATCAATCACTGCTCTCTCGGCATTGATATCCACAGCGCCGCCCAGCACCGGTACAACCTCCCCCAGATCCGCATTGCTTCCGGCAATCCCGAACTCAAGGAACTCGCGATGGAGTTTGGCCCACCGGTGGTCATTGAAGCGGAACTGCGCCCCGGTTCACTGCGCGCGCTGGCGCGGGAAGCGGGCGTCGACATGCTGTTGATGGAAGCAGGCGAAGCTCTGCGATTCGATGAATATTCCGTTCTGACCGGCGTCAACGGCATTTTGCGGGTGTTGAAAAAGCTGGAGATGATCGCGACAAAGCGGTTCAGCAAACGGGGCACGCCCCCGGCCCAGACCACGAGGACCGTCTGGCTACGCTCCACCCGCGGTGGTATTTGCCGATTGACTTCGCCGTCCGGAACCAAGGTTCATATCGGTGACACAGTAGCCTGCATCAGCGATATTTTCGGTGATGGAGAGGAAACTATTTTGTCACCGGTCGACGGGATTGTGATCGGCCATAGCAACCTGCCGGTCGTCAACCAGGGCGATGCGCTGCTCCACATCGCCGAAGTGCGGATATTCGACACGGTCGGCGAGCGGCTGGAACAGATCGAGGATGCGATTACCAGCAACCAGCTGCTCGACGAGGATGAGGTTATCTAACGGATAAAATGTTTCGCTTCAAAGGCTGGCATGGTTACTTCGGTGCGCGCCATAGCAATAGAGCGCCGAGTATAATTTCAATAATGCCGACGAAAAACAATGTTGCGGTCACCGTCACTGCCGGCAAAAAGGAAACCCGCTATCAGCCACAACAACCCGAAATAAACAACCCAGGGGCCCGCCGCCAACATACGCCCGCCGCAGATCACGTTGTGCTGCAAGTAATTGCATATCCGTTCCGCCGCCCGGGCTAGCCCTTGCCCCGTGTCTTTGTCTTGCCGGGCTTGGCATTTTTCTCGATAAATTCGATAATCTGGCCCGCGACATCCTTGCCGGTGGCATTTTCAATGCCTTCGAGACCCGGCGAGCTGTTCACTTCCATGATCACCGGCCCGTGATTGGAACGCAGCATGTCGACGCCGCACACATTCAGCCCCATATGTTTGGCCGCGCGGACCGCAGTCGAGCGCTCCTCGGGCGTGATCTTTATGATCTGTGCGCTGCCGCCCCGGTGGAGGTTGGAGCGAAAATCGTCCGGCGCGCCCGTCCGCTTCATCGCCGCAATCACCTTGCCGCCCACGACCAGCGCGCGGATGTCGGTCCCACCCGCTTCCTTGATGAATTCCTGCACCAGGATATTTACATTGGCCCCGCGAAACGCTTCGATCACCGACTTCGCGCTCGACATGGTCTCGGCGAGAACCACGCCAATCCCCTGGGTGCCCTCGAGCAACTTGATCACCACCGGCGGGCCGTTCACCGCCCGGATGATCTCCTCGGCCTGCTTGGGATCATTGGCATAGGCCGTCAGCGGCAGCCCCAGACCATATTTGGCAAGAATCTGCATCGACCGCAGCTTGTCGCGGCTGCGGCCAATGGCAACGCTTTCGTTGAGCGGCCACACGCCCGCCATTTCAAACTGCCGCAGCACCGCGGTGCCATAGTTGGTGATCGATGCGCCAATGCGCGGGATGACGGCCTCGTAGCCGCCGAGCCTGTGCCCATCATAGGTGATCGTCGGCCGGTGGCTGGCGATGTTCACCGTGCAGCGGGTGGTGTTCAGAATGTCCAGCGTATGGCCGCGCTGCTCCGCCGCCTCGACCAGGCGTTGATGCGAGTAGAGCCTGGGGTTGCGGGCGAGCATGGCGATTTTCATAAATTATCTTTCTTCATGGCGGCCCAGCATCCAGCGCTTGCCGCTGTTGACGAGGAAACCCCGTTTCAGCGCCCTGCGACCTATGAGGACCGGAAATATCATCGATTGCCGATTGGCAAGCGTCATATGCCCGACCCACTCCAGTGGCCCGAGCTTCATGACGGTCTCTATCACATATCGGGTCTGCATGACACCATTGCTGCTCTTTATTCTGCGTTGGCCATAGACCAGCGCCTCGCAATGATGATCGGAAACGCCGGATCCCATGGGGATGGTGAATTTCACGAACGTCTGACCGTCTCTTTCAAACGGTTTGATGTGGGTGGCATGGAGCGAGGACGTTGCGGCCCCGGTATCGACCTTCGCGTGAAGATTGGTCACGCCAAGTCCGGGCAAATCGACCAGTTCGCACCAGCCAATTTCGCAAGGCTCCTTAAGCTTGCGGCGGAGCCGCTTTGCCCCGGGAATATTTGTCTGCGCCATCGACCGTGATCTGGCCGATGACGCTTTGTTGCGCAAGATAATTATGGCTTAGGTGACACCATAAGCAAGCATGGCGTCGGCCACTTTTTTGAAGCCCGCGATATTTGCGCCCTTCACATAATCGACATAGCCATCGCCCTGGTCGCCGTATTCGACGCATTTTGCGTGAATGCCCTCCATCAGATCGGTCAGCATCTCTCCGAGCCGCTCGTGGTTCCAGCTGATCCGTTCGGCATTCTGGCTCATTTCAAGGCCCGACACTGCGACGCCGCCAGCATTGGCCGCCTTGCCCGGACCATACATGATCCTGGCGTCGTGGAAGACATGAACACCTTCCAGCGTGGTCGGCATATTCGCGCCTTCCGACACCGCGATCACGCCATTGCTGACCAGTTCCCTGGCTTCTTCCTCATTGAGTTCATTCTGGGTCGCACAGGGCAGTGCCAGGTCACACGGTACGCTCCACGGACGCGCGCCTTCATGATAGGATGCGCCGATGAAATGATCGGCATATTCGCTGATACGACCGCGCGTGTGCGTTTTATGATGCTTGACCCAGTCGATCTTTTCCTGATCAATGCCGTCAGGGTCATGGATGAAGCCGCCGCTGTCCGAGAGGGTCAGGACCTTGCCGCCCTGCTTGGTGACCTGCTCGGCCGCGTGGGTCGCGACATTGCCGGAACCGGAAATCACCGCGGTCTTGCCAGCAATAGCGTCATTTCTATGCTTCAACATATTTTCCATGAAATAGACCGCGCCATAGCCGGTTGCTTCCGGACGCATCTGCGAACCGCCATATTCCAGCCCCTTGCCGGTCAGCACGCCTTCCCAGCGATTGGTGATGCGCTTGTACTGACCAAACATATAACCGATCTCACGACCGCCGACGCCGATATCACCGGCGGGAACATCCGTATCCGGACCAATGTGACGGTAAAGTTCGGTCATGAACGACTGGCAGAAGCGCATGACTTCGGCATCCGACTTGCCCTTGGGATTGAAATTTGCGCCGCCCTTGCCGCCGCCCATCGGCAGTCCGGTGAGCGAGTTTTTGAACGTCTGCTCAAACGCCAGGAATTTCAGCACGCTTTCGGTGACGCTCGGGTGAAAACGGATGCCGCCTTTATACGGGCCGATAGCGTTGTTATTCTGGATGCGAAAACCGCGCTGGACGCGGACACAGTGATTGTCATCTTCCCAGCAAACCCGGAATGATATCACCCGGTCGGGCTCCGCAATCCGGCGCAAAATCTGCGCGCTGTGATAGGCCTCCTTGTCCTCGATGAAATCAAAAATATCCATCGCGACTTCCTGCACCGCCTGAACAAATTCAGGTTGTCCCGGATTGCGCTTTTTAACGCCTGCCATGAATGTCGGAAAATCCACATGATCGGAAACGGCCATCGTCTTACCCCCTCGAAAGTAAATATCAGCACGGCCCGATTATCGTTGTCGACCTCCTCAAATCGGCAACAAATATGATTCCCTCATAGAACTATTACACGGCCGAGGTAAAGCCTTGAGATTGCCCCTTAATCAGCTGGGATCTTCGTCCGCGTCGACAGCCTTTGCTTCATCGGCAGCCTGCTCGGCCGAACCGTCCTGCAAACCGGCGTCGGGATTTTCCTGATCGCCAAATAAGGCGGCGAGGCGAGCCAGTTGCTCTCCGATCACGCCATCCACAGCAGGCGCGATCTGATCCACGGGGAATTCCATATAGCCGCCCACCTTGTAGGTGAAGCTTGCCGCGGTACCCGCGCCCTGCGGCTGGAGGAGCATGGTCAGCGTACCGGTCACCGCCTCCCCCTGGAGCGGCCCCAACGCGCCGGACAGGCGGAGCATCTTGTTGGTATGTGCGTATATCACGCGCATGTGCTGAACGCTGCCGTCGGACGATTTGATATTGTCAGCGGAAGCGGTCCGGATCAGCTCGCAAAAACAACCACCGGCCTGCGGTACCAGATAGAAATTCTCCGCATTGCCGGTCCAGCTGTGATCGCCGTTCCAATAGCGCGACGGCGCGATCATGGCTTTCCATACCGCTTCTGTATCGCCGGAGATCATGGTCTGATGACGCACGGTAAAGCCGTTGTCGGCGGTGTTGGTCACCTCGGCTTGCACCGCAGTCCCGCCCGCGAGCGCAGCCAGTACCGGTATCATGCGCAACATCTGCTTCCTCATGGCCGTGCCTCCCGGGAAATTTGTTCAGATTGAAAGAACTGCCTCGATCGCATCATTGACTTCCGCCATGCTGCCCATGCCGTTGACCCTGTGCACGATCCCGCGCGCTTCGTAGATCGGCAGGATGGGTGCCGTCTTGGCCCGATATTCTTTCATGCGGATGCGGACTGTTTCCTCATTGTCATCGGGCCGGCGCTTGAATTCGCTCTTGCCGCACACATCGCAGACGCCTTCCTTGGCCGGCAGCTTGAACTTGTCATGATAGCCTTCGCCGCAATTGCCGCAGGTGAACCGGCCAACTATACGTTCGACCAGCGCGTCTTCATCGACGGCAAGCTCGATTACATGGGCGAGAGCACGGTTTCTGGCGGACAGAATTTTGTCCAGCGACGCTGCCTGCGCGGCGGTTCGGGGATAGCCGTCAAAGATAACGCTTTTTTCGGGGCCCAGTTCATCCAGCTTGTCGCCGATAATGCCCGACACCACTTCATCGGGAACCAGCTCACCAGCGTCCATTAGCGCTTTTGCTTTCAATCCTACTTCGGTACCCGCCTTGACCGCGGCCCGGAGCATGTCACCGGTGGACAACTGGACCATGCCATGCTCCTCTTCAAGACGATTGGCCTGAGTTCCCTTCCCGGCACCCGGCGGTCCCAACAAGATGATGTCCATGCAATAACCCCCGTAGAAATGAATGATTCTGATGCGCAACTAGCGCGTTCAGATGTCACCGTCTACGGCGACCGCCCTTTAGTTTCGCTTTCTTGAGCAAATCGCCATATTGCAGCGCCAGCAGATGGCTCTGGATCTGCGTCACCGTATCGACCGTCACATTGACGACGATCAGCAGGCTGGTTCCGCCCAGGAAGAAAAGCGGAAGATTGGTTTGCGCCATGACATATTCGGGCAGGACGCAGACCAGCGCCAGATAGGCAGCACCAACCACGGTGATCCGGGTAAGCACATAATCAAGATAATCGGCCGTATTCTTGCCCGGCCGAATGCCGGGGATGAAACCGCCGTTTTTCTTCAAATTTTCAGCCGTTTCTTCGGGATTGAACACAACCGCCGTGTAGAAAAAGCAGAAGAAGATAATCCCTGCCGCATAAAGCGCCATATAGAGTGGCTGACCATGCGCCAGATACTGGTTGAGCGTGATGATGAAATCACCGAATACAGTCTCTCCGGCGGTGGCATTGCCGGCGAACTGACTCACCGTCAGCGGCATCAGCAACAGCGACGAAGCGAAAATCGGCGGGATGACGCCTGCCGTGTTGACCTTGAGAGGCAAATGGCTGCGATCAGCCTGCATAACGCCATGCTGGGTCGCGCGCTTGGGATATTGGATCAGCACCCTGCGTTGGGCTCGTTCCATGAAACTGATGAACAACACCAGGCCGGCCACCATTGCAATCAGACCGACGATGGTCAGCGCACTGATCGAACCGGTGCGGCTGCCTTCGAAAAGATTTCCGACGAAAGTCGGCATCTGGGCGACAATACCGGCCATGATAATCAGCGAAATGCCATTGCCGATGCCGCGACTGGTGATCTGTTCACCCAGCCACATCAGGAACAGGGTTCCGCCAACCAGACTGATAACCGCGCCGATCCGGAACATATAGCCCGGCTCGACAACCGCCTGCAAACCGGATTGGGATGCAAAGCTTTCCAGACCCACCGCAATGAAATAGCCTTGGACAGCGGTCAGGCCGACCGTACCGTAACGGGTATATTGATTGAGCTTCTTGCGGCCTGCTTCACCATCTTTTTTGATCGCGGCCAGTGTTGGCGAAAGGGCGGCAGCCAGCTGGACCACGATCGATGCGGTAATATAGGGCATCACGCCCAAGGCAATCAGGCTCATCCGCTCCAGCGAACCGCCCGAGAATGTATTGAAAATATCGAGTACACCGCCACGGGTCTGGTCATACAGATCAGCCAGAACTACCGGATCGACGCCCGGCAGCGGGACAAAGCTGAGCAGGCGGAAAATGACAAGCGCACCGAGCGTAAACCAGATGCGTTTGCGTAATTCCGTAGCTTGCCCGAATTTTGCCAGGCTTAGATTGGCTGCGACCTGATCGGCTCTTGATGCCATGCGTGACTTCCCTGCCCCAATGTTAGTTTGCAACGCGTCCCTGCCAGGGCAGAGGCCCACCTCCCACTATTGCGTCCTGTTGCAATCTTCGGAGATGGATAGCTGCCTGTGCAGCTATGCAACCCGCCCCATATCGGATGTTAGTCCATCAAAAACAAGGGGCCAGAAAAAGAGGCGCTAAATCTAGCGCCTCTCGAAGATCAATCTTTCTTTTTCGCCTTGTTGGCGGCTTTTTTCTCGCGGGCAGGTTTCGAAGCGACCGCTTTTTTCTCGCCCGTTGGACGGCGTTCGCCACCCGCTGGAAGAATTTCGACCTTGCCGCCGGCTTTTTCGACTGCTGCGACAGCGGCCTTGGAAGCTCCGGCAACGGCGATCGTTATTTTCGCTTTCAATTCGCCCTTTGCAAGGAGACGCACGCCGTCCTTGCCACCACGGGCCAGACCAGCGGCTTTCAAGGTCGCGTGATCGATTGTACCCTTGTTGGCGAGACTCTTGCTATCGATGAATTTCTGGATCATGCCCAGGTTCACTTCCGCATAATCCGTTCCGAACGGGTTATTGAACCCGCGCTTCGGAAGACGCATGTGGAGCGGCATCTGGCCGCCTTCAAATCCGTTGATTGATACACCGGAACGGGATTTCTGGCCCTTTTGGCCACGTCCGCCGGTTTTGCCTTTGCCTGAGCCAATGCCCCGACCAACACGCATGCGCGATTTGCGCGCGCCTTCGTTGTCTTTAAGTTCGTTTAATTTCATGTCGTGTACTCGCTTTCGCTTTTATTCGCACGGAAGTGTTGAGGTCTTACCCTTCAACAACCTCCACCAGATGGTGTACCTTGCGGATCATGCCGCGTACTTCTGCTGTATCTTCCAGTTCGGAAACACGGTGCAGCTTGTTCAGGCCGAGACCGATCAGCGTTTTCCGCTGGGATTCCGGACGACGGATCGGCGAACCGATCTGCTTGATTTTAACTTTGGCCATCAAAAATTACTCCGTAACTGCCGCGGCATCTGCTGCTACTTCAGCAGCCGAACCACCGGCCCGGGCCAGCAGGTCAGTCACTTTCTTGCCGCGCCGCTGGGACACGGCTTTCGGGCTCGACTGATCAGCCAGTGCGGCAAAGGTTGCGCGGATCATGTTGTAGGGATTGGCCGTACCGTTGGACTTGGTCACAACGTCGGAAACGCCGAGACTTTCGAAAACAGCACGCATCGGGCCGCCGGCAATGATACCGGTACCGGCAGGCGCCGAACGGACGGTCACGTTACCGGCACCAAACTGGCCCTTGCCATCATGGTGCAGGGTCCGACCCTCGCGCAGCGGAACGCGAACCATATGCTTTTTCGCAGCTGCGGTCGCCTTGGTGATTGCTTCCGGCACTTCGCGTGCCTTGCCCTTGCCAAAGCCGGCCCGGCCCTTGCCATCGCCAACCACAACCAGTGCAGCAAAACCGAAACGCTTGCCGCCTTTGACGGTCTTTGAAACCCGGTTGATGTGAACCAGTTTCTCGATCAGCTCTTCGCCGCCGTCATTGTCGCGTCCACCGCGACCGCCACGACCACGTCCGCCGCCGCGATTGTCGCGTCCGCCACCACGATTGTCACGGCCACCGCCACGGTTTCCACCGCGCGACTGACGCTCGGGACCACCGGTTTTTGCTTCAGGTGCGATCGCTGCTTCGGGCTGGTTACCTTCACCGGTCGTGCCAGGCTTTGCCGCGCCTTCGGGTGTTTTGTTCTCGTCGGCCATATTAAAACTCCAATCCGCCTTCACGTGCTGCGTCGGCCAGGGCCTTCACACGTCCGTGAAACAGGAACCCGCCACGGTCAAAAATTACTGCTTTTACGCCTGCCTTTTTCGCAGCTTCGGCTACGCGCTTGCCAACGTCGGCAGCGGCCTTGCTATCCGCACCGGTCTTGACCTTTGAAGCCTTGTCGATGGTCGAGGCGGAAGCCAGCGTTTTGCCCTCGGCATCGTCGATAACCTGCGCATAGATATGCCGGCTCGTGCGATGCACGGACAAACGAGGCTTTGAGAGCCCGCGCTTGCGCAATTTGCTGCGTACGCGTTGCTGGCGCCGTTTGAACTGAGAAATATTCGCCATGGCTTATTTCTTCTTCCCTTCTTTGCGGAAAATATATTCGCCGCGATATTTGATACCCTTGCCTTTATACGGCTCGGGCTTGCGCCAGCGCCGGATTTCGGCGGCAACCTGGCCAACCTGTTGCTTGTCCATGCCGGAAATCTCGACCGTGGTCTGGTCCGGGGTCTTGATCGTGATGCCTTCCGGGATCGGAAAATTGACATCGTGGCTGTAACCGAGTTGCAGGTTGAGGGTCTTGCCCTGAACCGCGGCACGATAACCAACGCCGTTGATCTCGAGCACCTTGGTGAAGCCCTCGGTGACACCGTCGACCAGGTTCTGCACCAGCGTCCGCTGCATGCCCCAGAAAGCGCGTGCGTCCTTGGACTTGTTCGCTGGCATGACCTGCAAACCGCCATCACTCAGTTCGTAGGTCAGGTCATCAACCATCGGGGTCGACAATTCGCCCTTCGGTCCTTTGACCTTGACCAGGCCATTTTCCATGACAGCGGTAACGCCGTCCGGAATTGCTACTGATTTTTTGCCGATACGGGACATGATTAGAATACCTCAGCCAGTACTTCGCCGCCGACCTTCTCCTGGCGCGCTTCCGCGTCAGACAGAACACCTTTTGGCGTCGATACGATTGTTATTCCCAGGCCGTTGCGCACCCGTGGCAGTTCTTCCGAACCGCTGTAGACACGGCGACCAGGCTTCGAAACGCGGGCCACGTGGCGGATCGCCGGCTCGCCTTCGAAATATTTCAGTTCAATCCGCAGGCCGGGATGCTTGTTGACCTCTTCTTCGCTGTAGCCGCGGATATAACCTTCGCGCTGCAACACTTCGAGGACGGCACCGCGCAATTTGGAGGCAGGTGTAAGGACACTGTCCTTGCGAGCCTGTTGTCCGTTACGGATACGGGTGAGCATGTCACCCAAGGGATCGGTAAAAGCCATATTATCTCTCCCTTACCAGCTTGATTTCGTGACGCCGGGGATCAGGCCTTTATTGGCCATGTCTCTCAGCTCGATGCGGCACAGGCGGAACTTGCGGTAATAGCCGCGTGGCCGTCCTGTGGTTTCACAGCGGTTACGCACGCGGGTTGGATTCGCGTTGCGCGGAATTTCCGCCATTTTGAGGCGCGCCATCAGACGTTCCGTCTCGTCGAGAGACTGGTCTGCTGCCATAGCCTTCAATTTCGCGTAACGACCGGCGTATTTCTTCACCATCCGTTTGCGTTTTTCGTTTCTGTTAATGGAACTCAGTTTCGCCATGACTTAAGTTCTCGTCCTTCCGTATAATGAAGCGCTCACGCGGCTTCTTTTTCTTCCGATTGTTCCTCTTTGGGGAACGGGAAACCGAACAATGCCAGAAGCGCACGCGCCTCGTCATCAGTTTTTGCTGTCGTCGTCACGATCACGTCCATGCCACGCACCACGTCGATGTTGTCATAGGCGATCTCGGGGAAAATGATCTGCTCTTTCAGACCCATGGCAAAATTGCCGCGGCCATCAAAGCTTTTCGGATTCAAACCCCTGAAATCCCGGATCCGCGGCATTGCTACGGTCACCAGACGATCGATGAATTCGTACATCCGTTCCCGGCGCAAATTCACTTTGCAGCCAATCGGCATGCCTTCACGCAACTTGAACGTTGCGATCGAGTTTTTCGCCTTGGTCACAACCGGCTTCTGGCCAGCGATCAATTCCATTTCGTTCGCAGCAGTCGCGACTTTTTTCTTGTCCTGACTGCCTTCACCGACACCCATGTTGATCGTGACCATCGTGATCCGGGGCACTTCCATGGGATTGGAATAGTTGAACTTTTCCTGCATCGCCTTGACGATTTCCTCGTCATATTTCTTGCGCATGCGCGGGATATATTTTTTGTCAGCCATCGACTTTCTCCCCGGACTTCACAGCGATACGCTGCATCTTTCCGTCTTTTGTCTTTTCAAAGCGAACCCGGGTCGGCTTGCCGTCCTTGGGATCGGCGAGGGCCACCTTGCTGATATGCATCGCCGCTTCACGCCGCTCCAGGCCACCCTGCGGGTTTGCCTGGGTCGGTTTGCGGTGGCGCACAGCGACATTCACGCCGGAAACGATGAGCTTGCCATCCTTCGGCATCACTTTGCTGACTTCACCCGACTTGCCCTTGTCCTTGCCGGACAGGACAACCACGGTGTCGCCTTTTTTGATCTTTGCGTTGGCCATGATTAGATTACCTCCGGCGCAAGGCTGATGATTTTCATATGCTTTTTCGCACGCAGTTCGCGAACCACGGGGCCAAAAATACGGGTGCCAATGGGCTCCTGGTTGTTATTCACCAGAACCGCAGCATTGCTGTCGAACCGAATCACCGATCCGTCCTTGCGGCGGATGTCTTTCTTGGTGCGCACGATCACCGCCCGGTGAACGTCGCCCTTCTTGACCTTGCCGCGCGGTGCAGCTTCCTTGATCGACACAACAATGATGTCGCCAACGCCGGCAAAGCGACGCTTCGAGCCGCCCAGCACCTTGATGCACTGCACGCGTTTGGCACCGCTGTTGTCAGCGACCTCCAGGTTCGATTGCATCTGGATCATGGATCCAATTCCTTCTTCATAAACCCGGAGAACCGGGCGTTTCCTATTGCGTCACCCCGGCACGAGCCGGGATATTCTAATCTTATTCGCTCGCTGGTGCGGCTTCGGCCTTTTCGTCAGCCGCAGGTTCCGCTTTCGGCTTTTCCGGTGCCTTGACTTTTTCGTCTTTCGGATCGCTGGCCGTAATCTCTTGAACCGTTGGTGTTGCGGCGCCGGCTGCTGCACCGACCCGCTCGAGAACTTTCCAGGTCTTGAGTTTGGAAATCGGTCGCGTTTCCTCAATGCGCACGGTTTCACCCATGCTCATTTCATTCTTCTCGTCATGCGCATGATATTTCTTCGTGCGCCGGATGATTTTTCCGTAAAGCGGATGCTTCACCTTGCGTTCGACATTGACGACAACCGTCTTGTCGCCCTTGTCTGACACAACCGTGCCGGTGAGAATACGTTTTGGCATATCGGTTCCTTACGCCTTAGCTTCTTTGGCCGCCGCGTTCGCACGCTCGGCCTGCAATGTTTTGATCCGGGCGATGGTGCGACGCACTTCCCGCGTACGGCTCGGCTTTTCGAGCTGGTTGGTCGCAGCCTGAAAGCGCAGGTTGAATGCCTCGCGCTTCAGTTCGCCCAGTTCCGCCCCGAGTTGATCGTCGGTTTTGGTCCGCAAATCTTCTGTCTTGATGCTCATCTACCTTAACCTTCCAGATGTGACGTATCGCCGAGGCGGGCCACAACCTTTGTCTTGATCGGGAGCTTCATCGCTGCCCGCTCGAAAGCGACCGCTGCAATCGGTCCGGGAACACCGTCCAGTTCGAACAAAATCCGGCCTGGCTTCACCCGGGCAGCCCAATATTCTACCGAACCCTTACCCTTGCCCTGACGAACTTCGGCAGGTTTCTTGGATACCGGCACGTCCGGAAAAATGCGGATCCACAACCGGCCCTGACGCTTGATGTGACGCGTGATCGCACGGCGAGCCGCTTCGATCTGGCGCGCGGTAATCCGGTCGGGCTCCATGGCTTTCAGGCCATAGCTGCCGAAATTCAGGCTGGTGCCACCTGGCGCCTTGCCCTTGATCCGGCCCTTGAAAGCCTTGCGGAATTTATGTTTCTTGGGTTGCAGCATGATGCTCTACCTATTCCTCAAAAATCAACGTTGATGCTGCGGACGAACGCCGGAAGTTTGTGCTTCCACATTCAACCGATCCTGAGCCATCGGATCGTGACCCAATATTTCGCCTTTGAAAATCCAGACCTTGATACCGATAATGCCGTACGCGGTCAGCGCTTCATGCTCGGCATAGTCAATATTGGCGCGCAGCGTATGCAGCGGCACGCGGCCTTCGCGATACCATTCGACCCGCGCGATTTCCGCGCCGCCCAAACGGCCACCACAAACAATTTTAATGCCCTCGGCGCCAAGACGCAGCGCCGATTGCACCGCGCGCTTCATGGCGCGCCGGAAAGCCACACGGCGGATCAGCTGATCGCTGATGCCCTGTGCAACAAGCTTGGCATCGACTTCCGGCTTGCGGATTTCGACGATGTTCAAAGACACGTCACTGGACGACATATCGCTAAGCTTGCGACGCAGCTTTTCAATATCCGCGCCCTTCTTGCCGATGATCACACCAGGACGGGCAGCATAGATGGAAATCCGGCAGTTCTTCGCCGGGCGCTCGATCACAACCTTCGAAATCGCGGCCTGCGGCAGCGCGTCAAAGATATATTTGCGCATCTTGATGTCTTCCATCAAGAGATTGCCATAATTGGAACCTTCCGCATACCAGCGGCTGTCCCAGGTCCGGTTGATCTGCAGGCGAAGCCCGATAGGATTACTCTTTTGACCCATGGTTACGCCTCTTCCTCTTCATGCTCGCGCACGACAATGCGGACGCGGCTAAATGGCTTGATAATCTTGGCTGAACGACCACG
>JBLWTQ010000031.1:0-10454 GCA_048270065.1 Parasphingorhabdus sp.
TCTATTTGGTGGGAAGCAAAACCGGATCCCCGAGGTACCGGTTAATAATACGGATCAGTCAGGGCGAGTTGACCATCGCTACGGTTACAGCGCAGAAATTCCGAACTTGCCAGCCACTCCGAGTCCGGATAGTAGGTAAACAAATACTGATTTTCTTTCAGGCTGTCGATCAGTGCCCCCGCAATCTCCTGGCGAACGGCAGGACAGCCATGGCTGCGGCCCAGGCGGCCGGTCTTTCCAATAAAGCTCTCACTGACATAATCCGCACCGTGAATCACAATCGCACGCTGGTACGCGAGATCATTAACGCCGGACTCCAGTCCCTCCAGGCGCAACGAATAACCATTCCTGCCCTGATAACTGTTGAGCGTGCGAAACAGACCAATGCTGGACTGATGGCTCTCTGGCACATTGGAAAACGTGCTGGCCATTGCATTGCCGGACCCCTGGCCGTGAGACACCAGTTCCTTGAACAACAGCTCCTGATTCTTCAGATCAAACACCCAAAGCCGAGGCTGCGTAGAAGGCAGGGAGAAATCGATGACCGCCAGACGCTCAGCACCGGGAGCAGCGCAAGATACGGCTTGGGCCGCCAGACGCATCACATGAGGATCGGCTTGAGGTGCCAGCCTGGCAAGCGTCTTATCAAGAACCAACTCGTGTGCCGTGGAGTGCACGGCAGTTGCCTCGGTTTGATGATCACCAGCCAGCACAGGCAAAGTGCCCAGCAAAAGCTGACTGCAAAACACTGTACCGAAGAGCCATCGGTTCAGGAAGTTCGTGGGCATTCAGAAAACCTGTTTAGAAATCGGGTAGTATTATAACCATAAGTTTCGTTATGGAAAGGCTTTGCCCGAATCACCCAGGAGAGGGAGATGACTTTCAGCACTCACTCAATGTCTGCAAGTCTGGCAATCATACTCCTGCTCCATCTGGCACCACCTACCCAGGCAAATGAACACGACCGCACCCTGTTCGAAGCCCTCGCAGATCGTTTACCGACCGAGCAGGCTGACCTGCAAGACTTTTATGCTGCCAGGCAGGGTAGCCCTGCATGGCAACAGACCGAAGCCGTTGCCGGTTTTGCCGCTGCACTCAGCGCGCTGGAAACTGACGGCTTGAATGCAGCGGATTATCGACCGGCCGCTCTGATTTCAACGCATCGTCAACTTCAGACCGCCGCCGGAACCATGGAAGACCAGGTCCAGTTTGAGTTACGTGTCAGCCGTGTGCTTATGACGGTGCTGCAGCACCTGCAGCGCGGTAAAGTTGACCCCTATAGTGTTGACCCCGAATGGGAAATGCCCATCCTGGCCGCACCGCTCGACTTGCCTGCAGTATCGCAGGCGGTAGATGCCCAGCGTTTCGAGCAGGCATTTTCTCTGGTGCGGCCCCAAGCTGCACCTTACCAGCGCTTGCGTGCGGGGCTGGCGCAATATCGCCATCTGGAGCGACAAGGGGGCTGGCCCCGGCTACCAGACCGTCAACAGTCGCTCAGACCCGGCGACATCCATAAAGATGTGGCTCTGCTGCGGAAACGGTTGGCTATCACCGGCGAACTGGCCACCCCTGATGCGGATGAATTGGCTGCTCAGACAACCGTCAATACCCTGCCTGAAACCTATCAATACGACGAGAATCTGGTCGATGCTGTGCGTCGTTTCCAGCAACATCACCTGCTGAAGGAGGATGGAATCGTCGGCAGACAAACCCGGGCTGCAATGAATGTGCCGGTCACTGTGCGCATCAATCAAATCCGGGTAAACCTTGAGCGCGCCCGCTGGATGCTGCACGGTGAAGCTGAAGATTTTGTACTGGTCGATATCGCGGGTTATCGCATCAGTTATTTTCGCCCGAATGGCGAAATATGGCGCTCCCGCATCGTGGTGGGCCAACCATACAGACGCACGCCTTCGCTGCGTTCCGCAATTACACACCTGACACTCAATCCAACCTGGACCGTGCCGCCCACCATATACACTGAAGATATGCTGCCCAGAATACGTCGCGATATTACCTACCTGGACCAACAGAACATGAGCGTGTTGAGCTTCTCAGGACAGCGGCTGGACCCCCACTTGATTGACTGGTGGAACCCGGGGGGCATTATGTTGCGCCAGGATCCGGGCCCGACAAACGCGTTGGGAAAAGTGGTACTGCGCTTTCCCAATAATCACTTGGTGTATCTGCACGACACACCGAGCCAAGGTTTATTTTCGCGACAGCAACGCGCGTTCAGCTCTGGCTGCATTCGTGTCCAGGGGGTGCTAGAGCTCGCTCAACTGCTCTTTGACGACACTGACACCGCAGCTGATATAGACTCGTTGATCGCCGCAGGCGAAACCCGCGACATTCACCTGAAACGGTCGGTGCCGGTCATTCTGCACTACTGGACCGTTCACCCCGGAACAGACGGCGAGCTGGTTTTTCGCCCGGATGTCTATCAGCACGACGCCAGTTTGCTGAGAGCACTTGACCGGTCTTTGGCGCTCAGTAAATAAGCGGCACGAAACGAAAGCCAGAGAAGTTACTCTGTTCAATATTGCCGTCCTCGCGCTTGAAGACGACAACCATGTCGTTTTTAACGGGAATCACCATGATGCCGCCAGGGTTAAGTTGCCCGATCAGCTCGGGAGGGACTTCTTCTGCGGCGGCGGATACCAGAATCTTGTCGAACATCTGCCCCGGAATACCGAGGGCCTCACCGGCTAACTCCAGCTTGATGTTGGCAAACTGGTATTTTTCGAGATTACTTCGTGCCAGCTCCAGAAGCTCGGGAACGAGCTCAACCCCTGTTACAAAACCCGATTTGGCCGTCTGAGCCAGAAGCGCCGTGCTCCAACCCGAACCACAGCCAATGTCCAGAATATGGTCGCTTTCTCCAAGTCCCAAAAGCTCCAGCATAAAAGCGACAGTGTAAGGCTGGGAGATGGTTTGGCCTGCACCGATGCCAAGAGGGTGATCTTCATATGCCTCACTCAGTAATGCCGGGCTTACAAAATCTTTACGGTCAATAGCGTTGAAACTGTCCACAAGCAGCGGGGACTTGAGTACCCCGCGCTGCTGCAGATAATAAGAGAGTTCGTAGTGGTTTTTCATACGCTTTCCTGAATAGGACCCAGATTCAAACATACCAAACCACCAATCGGGGCACTCCCTTTAGCATACTTGCTTTACAAAAGATAGTAAGCTATTACTTTGATGTCAAAGTCCTCGAAGAAACCCTTGGTTAACCTCACGGCCCGATAGCTGGGCAGTGAGCTTTTGCCTGATGGCGGTTCGCCATAAGGAGCACGACATGTCTGAATCTGAACTTCCGGCAGGAACTCCGCAGTCGAGCCCGCTCGCCAAGCAACCTATCCTTCGCCATGTCCTGGCCTGTGTTGATGCATCCCCTTTCGCAGTTGATGCGGCCCCTTTCGCACAAGCCGTGTTGGCTCACGCTGCCGCAGTGGCCGAGGCTGTCGGTGCACGTATGACTGTCATGCACGTGCTCGAATCGCCAGCGGCGCATGAGCCGATAGATCCGGTGGAGTGGGCGTTACGTCACCGCGACGCGACCGCATATTTGCACGAGCGCATGTCGCGCATCGGCCTTCTTCAGGCCGATGCGGTGATCTTGGCCGGGGTGCCCGCCGAACGCATCAACGCATGGGCTCATGACAATGCGGCGGACTTGGTCGTGCTGGGTCGAGGTGGCGAAAGCGATGGTTTTTCCGTTGAGCTGGGCAACACGGCGCGTAGGGTCGCCGAACTCGCCAACGCGTCGGTATTACTCGCGCCATCGATACAGGTCGGCGACACGCCGATCCGCTACCGCAAGGTGCTCGCCCCGCTTGATGGCTCATCACGATCGGAATGCGCTTTGCCACTCGGTCTGAAGATTGCGGCCGCCCACGAAGCCGAGATGGTGCTGGTTCACGCCGCCCCGAAAGTCGATCTCATCGAGTCAGACCTGCTCGACGCGGAGGCAGTTGCCCTGCGCGATCGACTGTATCGTCGCAATGAACACGCTGCCCGACAGTACCTGGACTGGATTCGATCTCTATTGCCCGCCACACCGACGATCCAAACCCGTTTGCTGCCAAGCGGCGATGCGCGCCGTGCGCTTGCACGGGCGATCGTAAAAGAGTGCGCCGATCTAGTAGTGCTCTCCTCCACCGGCAAGAGCGGGCACCCGGAAATGTCCATTGGCAGCATCGCCGGCTATCTGATCAACCACCTGAACATCCCGGTGCTGCTCGTGCGGCAATGCAAAATAAATTCGCCGAGGCCTCACAGAAGTCCGAACCCCGCCATAGACACGAGGCTACCGAGCCAGGGGATAATGTGACACCAACCGCAACGCTACAGGAAGGCAACACTGTGCGGTCCGACGTATATGCCCGGAGTGCGGCCGCGCTCCGGGCACGTCACGACATCATTGCAGGTCGACCCGAGGCGGCCTCCGCGTGGCAACAGCTCTCCGCGCTTCTCCCCTGGCTGGATCGCGCTCATGACCATTGTGTCAAGCCACCGCCTCATATGGCCAAAGCCTCGGAGTGGCTGCTCGACAACGAGTTTCACCTGCGCCGCGCTGTCCGACAGGTGCGGGAAGACCTCCCCGCTTCATTCTATCAGCGCCTGCCGCGACTCGCCGCGGCCGATTATCGCGGCATCCCGCGTGTCCTGGCGCTGGCACGAGGTATGCTCGACGTGGATCGGATGCAAGTCGGTCTCGCGGGGGCGGTCGATTTCGTCAACGCTTATCAGCGCGAGGGACCGTTGACGATCGCCGAACTCTGGGCGTTCCCGGCGGTGCTACGCCTTGTTTGTCTTGAGGAATTCGTTCAATCTTTTTCCGAGCTCTTGCCTGAACTCACGCCGCCATTCGAAATGACCCCACGATCGACTCTGCATCAGGCGCTCGACCCGACCGAAGGCGTTTCGCGCGCGATCTCGTCCATCGTGACGATCTCGCATATTTCCTGGAAGACGTTCTTTGAGCAGGTGAGCCGTGTCGAGGCGATCCTGCAGGATGATCCTGCTGGCGTTTATTTGGCCATGGATTTCGACACACGCGACCGGTATCGCAAAGCCGTCGAGGATATCGCCGACGGCGCGCTGGCCTCCGAATGGGAAGTCGCCGAGACCGCACTGAAATTGGCGAGCGCTCATCCCCGAGCACGGCGCTCAGGGCATGTCGGCTGCTGGCTGGTCGCGGAAGGCCGAGCCGAGCTTGAGCGACAGGTCGGCTATCGCGCCGGGTGGCGCGCGAGCTGCAGCCGCTGGATCATGGCTCATCCCGGCAGAAGTTATGCGGGCGCATTAGCCGGCTTCACTATGTCCGCACTGCTCCTTCCGGCACTGCTGCTCGCCATGTTCGAAGCCAACGTGGCAGCGTGGGTGGCGGGACTCGCGCTCTCGCTCATGCCGGCGATGATCATCGGCATCACCTTCACACATTGGCTCGTCAGCCGGTCCGTACCGCCCCGAGTACTGCCGAAACTCGCCATCGAAAACGGCCTCGACGCCGGCTGCGAGGCGGCACTGGTGATGCCGGTGATCCTGCGCCATGAGACTGAGGTCGCGCCACTGATTGAGCGGCTGGAAGCGCACTGGTTGTCGAATCCGGACCCGCTAATGCGCATGGCACTGCTGAGCGACCTCGCGGACGCCAATTCGGAACACACGCCGGCTGATGTATCGATCGAAGCCGCCCTCGTCGCCGGTCTGCGCCGCCTCAACGCACGCTACGCCGAACAGGCACCGTTCGTGCTACTGCACCGCAGGCGCCGCTGGAATACCGCCGAAGGCCGATGGATGGGCTGGGAGCGCAAACGCGGCAAGCTTGAAGAGCTTGTCGGCCTCATCCTTGGCCACCGACCGGATGCATTCGCCTTACGTGAAGGCGATCTTGATGCACTCCGCCGGACACGCTTCGTCGTGACTCTCGATGCGGACACCCGGGCGCAGCCGAACGATATCAACCGTCTGGTAGGGACACTGGCCCACCCGCTCAACCGCGTTGAGTTCGATCCGACCACGGGACAGCCGACTCGCGGCTATACCTTCATCCAGCCCCGGGTCGAAATCTCACCCGATGCCGGAGACCGGTCGCTGTTCACCCGTCTCTACACCGGGGATACTGCGATCGACATATACAGCCGCGCGGTTTCGGATATCTATCAGGATCTGTTCGGCGAAGGGATATTCACCGGCAAGGGGGCGTTCGACGTTGCCGCATTCCACAAGTGCCTGCACGGACGCGTGCCGGAAAACGCGATCCTCAGCCACGATCTGTTCGAGGGGCTTCACGGCCGCGCCGCGCTTGCCAGCGACATAGTCTTCTACGAGGACTTCCCCGCGAACTATCTCGCTTATTCCCGGCGCGCCCTGCGCTGGATCCGGGGTGACTGGCAGCTCACGCCCTGGCTGGGCAGCATCGTGCCGGGCCGCGGCGACCAACACGTTCCCAACCGGCTGTTGGCCCTCGACCGCTGGAAGATGCTTGATAACCTGCGCCGCAGCCTGATCGCCCCCATGCTCCTCGCCTTGGCAACGGCCGGCTGGCTGCTGCTGCCCGGACAGGCCCTGATCTGGACAGTGCTGGCAGTGGGCGCGCCGGGGGCCCATCTGTTCATCAGCCTCATCCCCGGCCTGGGGCGTGGACGCAAGCTCGGCGCGATACGAAGCATGCTGCATCCACTGGCTGATCACGCCGGACGCTGGCTGCTGGCGGTTATCTTCCTGGCCCACGAGGCCGCAGTCGCGAGCGAGGCGATCGCACGCACACTATGGCGCGTCCATGTCTCACACCGCCGCCTGCTGGAATGGACCTCAGCGGCCCATTCTGCTGAGGAGGTTTCGCAAACATTGCTCGGTACCTGGCGCGAGATGGCAGCGGCGCCGTCGTTCGCAGCCGTGATTGCACTGACGCTCGCTTGGCTGAATCCCATCGCGCTGGCAGGGGCCGCACCGCTGCTGCTCATGTGGTTCGCCTCCCCCCAGATCGCCTGGCTGATCAGCCGTAAGCGCCAACCAGTGTCGGAAATCCTGGGAGAGGATGACCGGCTCTATCTGCGCCTGGTCGCACGACGCACCTGGCTGTACTTCGAGACGTTCGCCGGCCCCGACGACAACTGGCTGCCGCCCGACAACTATCAGGCCGCGCCGCACGAGGACATTGCGCACCGCTCCTCGCCGACCAATGTCGGGATGCTTTTGCTGTCGGCACTGACGGCATGGGACCTGGGCCACATCGGACGACGTGATCTTGCCGCGCGCATGGCCGCTGCACTGAACGCGCTCGATCGACTGGAGAGTCATGCCGGTCACACGCTCAACTGGTTTGACACCAGAACATTCGAGTCGCTTGAGCCACGCTATGTCTCGACGGTTGACAGCGGTAATCTGGCGGCGAGCCTGCTGACGTTGTCCGCAGGCTGTCGGGAGGCCGCGGCTGGCCCGACGCTGTGCCCGGCACGGTGGGACGGCCTTGGCGATGCCCTTCACCTACTGCGGGAGGCTGTCTCCCAACTTCCCAAGACAGATCAAGGCGCGGTTGCTGATCACCTCAATGCCATCATCGGCCGACTCCCCGCCATCCGCCGCACGCCGCAAGACTGGCGGTCAGCATTGGTACGGATTAACACGGATGACTGGCCGCAGGCTCAAATTCGCATCGCTCGAGTGCTCGAAAACGACGTGAAGTCCGACCCACACGAAATCCATCTTTGGCTCAAGCGTGTCAATCACCAGTTGATGGCCATGCGGCGCGATCTTGACGCGCTGGTGCCCTGGCTCGCCTTGGCCGAAACGTCTCCGCCCCGACTGGTCGGCGTGTCGGAGGTGCTCGATGCGTTGCCCCCACCAGACACCTCACTCGCCGGGAGAGTCAATAGCATCGACGAGGCGCGCCGCGCTCTTTCACAATTGGTTCCGGCCGACCCGGAGAGTCGACACTGGGTCGCCAAGATGAGTGAGGCGCTCGACCAAGGGGAGACGACTTGCCGTGATCTCTGCGACAGTCTCCGCCGTTGCGCTGAACGGGCGGAGGCACGCGCCTTCGGTATGGACTTCCACCCACTCTATGACGAGGAGACCAGCACTTTCTTCATCGGCTACGATCTCGACGCCGATGTTCTCGACCCACACCACTACGACCTGCTGGCGAGCGAGGCTCGGCTGGCCAGCTATGTCGCGATCGCCAAGCGCGACGTGCCCGTCAAGCACTGGTTCCACCTGGGGCGCCCGATCACCAAGATAGCTGGCACGTTGACGATGCTGTCGTGGAATGGGTCAATGTTTGAGTACCTGATGCCGGCTCTGCTGTTACCGAGCGAGTCCGGGCGACTTCTCGGCCAGAGCGAACGTGCCGCGGTCAATGTGCAGCAGCGCTATGGCGAGAAGCTCGGATTGCCCTGGGGTGTGTCGGAATCCGGCTTTGCCGTCCGGGACGGCTCTCATCACTATCAGTATCAGGCATTTGGCGTTCCCGGGCTCGGCCTGAAGCGGGGTCTTGCCAACGACTATGTTGTCGCACCCTATGCAAGCGCCCTGGCATTGAGCGTGGCGCCAGCCGCCGCCACCTCCAACTTGCGGCGGCTGGATAAGCTCGGTCTGCGCGACCGGTACGGATTCTTTGAAGCCGCCGATTTCACGCCAGACCGGGTGCCATTAGAAGGCGGGGTTTCGCCGGTACGCGCCTACATGGCTCACCACCAAGGCATGATCTGTGCCGCGATCGGCAACGCGCTGAACGACGACATCCTGATCAGACGTTTCGGCCGCGACCCGCGCATGCGCGCCACCGAGTTGCTGTTGCAGGAACGTGTTCCATGGGAGTTTTCACCCGAGCAGGCGACCGAAACCGACACTACGACAGCGGATCTTACCCGCATCCCGACACCGACGTTGAATACCTGGACGGCACCGCACCAGCTTGACCCTCAGCTCCATGTGCTCGGCAACGGCAGCCTGGCCGCCTGGATCAGCAATGCCGGAGACAGTGCACTCTGGTGGCGCGGCCAAGCCCTGACCCGCTGGACGGGAGATCCCGTTCGCCGTGGCGGTGAGGCGCGTATCCATGTCAGCGAACGCGACGGTAGCGCAATCTGGTCGCTCGGCGGACACGGCTCGAACCGGACATCTGACACCATTTACCACGCCCACAAGATCGAGTTTCACGAGCGCAGGGAAGGTTTGTCGACGAGCCTCGAAATCGTGATTGCCCCCAGCGACGATGTGGAGATCCGCCGCGTCACGATCTCCAACGATAGCGACCGGGTGCGCGAGATGTATGTGACGAGCTATGCGGAGATCGTACTTGCACCTGCGGCCAGCCATGAACGCCACCCCGCCTTTAGCAAGCTCTTCATCCACAGCGAGCGCCTGGATGACCAGAATACACTTATCTTCGAGCGCCGCCCGAGACGACTCGACGATCAACCACCGGCCCTGCTTCATCGCTTGCTGTCGACCGACGCAGCGGTCACACCGACGGGCTTTGAGACCGACCGCAGGCGATTTCTCGGCCGACACGGCGACCCGGAACGACCGTTGGGGGCGTCCGAGACGCTGGATGGAACGGTTGGCTGGACGCTCGACCCGGTCATGGCCTTGCAGGCGCATGTCGTCTTGCCGCCCAGGGCGCAGGCACAAATCGATTTCGTGACCGTCGCTGCCGGCTCACGGGAGGCGGCACTCGGGATCGTCGAGCGCTTCGTGACCAGGTCGGCTCTCGATTGGGCGACGGAAGACGCGCGGCGATCAGCCGCGCTCGAAGCGCAACGCCTCGGGCTCGACTCACGAACGTTGGCCGAGGCGCAGACCCTTTTCCGGGACCTGATTTTTCCGCGTACGCCGCCGATCCAGTTAGTAGCGGCCGACACAATGCTTCCTGCACAGCCGCATCTCTGGAGCATGGGGCTGTCCGGTGATCTGCCAATCGTATTGGTGCGAGTCGTTGATGAGGCCCATGCGACGCTGCTGCCGACCATCATCCGCGCCCATCGATGGTGGCAGAGACGCGGCCTTCGTATGGATCTGGTGTTCCTGCAGGATGGCCTCTCAGGCTATCAAGAGCCGATTCGCGACCTGCTGCTTGCCGCGCTTCGCGACGCGAACGTGCTAGAGGGGCTCGGCGGACGGGGAGGCGTTCATCTCCTGGCAACCGAGCGGATTGGTGCGGTCGAGCGGCGCGCCCTCGAGGCCACGGCCCGCGTGACGCTAGACGCCGCAGCGGGATCACTGGCCACTGCGATGGCTCAGTTGCAGCTTGGGCGCGCCCCGCTACCCCGGTTCCAGCCGCTCGGAGTGCCTACGTCCAAACCGCTGGACGTGGAACCACTACGGCGCCCCGATAACCTGATGTTCAACAACTCTCTGGGAGGCTTCATTCCGGCAACAGGCGACTATGCGATTCATCTCGACGGCGACCGCGTGACGCCGTCGCCATGGTGCAACGTACTGGC
>JBLWTQ010000032.1:0-8476 GCA_048270065.1 Parasphingorhabdus sp.
CAATATTGCAGGCCGGTGATCTTGTCATGTTTACCGGCGATGATTCGTGCGCCGTTGAGCGTCCGCGCCGCGGCGGCATAGAGCGTGTCGATGGTCAGCGAGCTTTTGCCCGAACCCGAAAGGCCGGTGACGCAGGTGAAGGTGCCGAGGGGTATCGAAGCGGTGACATTCTGCAGATTGTTCGCGGTGGCGCCGTGCACGGTCAGGTGCTTCCCATTGCCCTTGCGGCGCTCGGCCGGGACCTCAATCTCGCGGGATCCGTTGAGATAGGCGGCAGTCAGCGATTTCTTCGATTTCAATATCTGCTTGAGCGATCCTTCGGCCACGACCTCGCCGCCATGCACACCCGCGCCCGGCCCCATGTCGACGATCCAGTCCGCGGTGCGGATCGCATCCTCGTCATGTTCCACCACGATCACGGTATTGCCAAGATCGCGCAGGCGCTTGAGGGTGGTCAGCAGCCGGTCATTGTCGCGCTGGTGCAGGCCGATGCTGGGTTCGTCGAGGACATAGAGCACCCCGCTCAGGCCGGATCCGATCTGGCTGGCGAGGCGGATGCGCTGGCTCTCGCCGCCGGACAGCGTACCGCTGGTCCGGTCGAGATTGAGATAGTCGAGCCCGACATTGTTGAGAAAGCCGAGGCGCTCAATAATTTCCTTCAAAATTGGCTCGGCAATCTGGCTCTGCGTCTTGTCGAGCTGGGCGCCGAGGCCTTCGAAAAATTCCAGCGCATCGCCGACGCTGCGCCGCGTCGAAATCGAGATATCTTCGCCCGCGATCTTGACCGCCAGCGCCTCGGGCTTGAGCCGCGCACCATGACAGGTTTCGCACGGGGCCGCGGCCTGGAACTTGGCCAGTTCCTCCTGCATCCACGCGCTCTCGGTCTGCAGCATCCGGCGGTTGAGATTGCCGACCACGCCCTCGAACGGCTTTTTGACTTCGTAGGATTTGCGCCCGTCCTGGAACCGCAGGGTCACGGGAAGGCCCTGGGTGCCGTTTAGGATCACATCGCGGTGATGGTCGCTCAATTCGTTCCACGGCGTGTCGAGATCAAATTCAAAATGCCGCGCGAGGCTGCCCAGTACTTGCATGTAATATGGTGAGGGCGGGTTGGACTTCGCCCAGGGCACGACTGCGCCCTGCTTGATCGACAGCGCCGGATTGGGGATGATCAACTGGGTATCGAAGTGGAGCTTTTCGCCGAGGCCGTCGCAGGACGGGCAGGCACCCTGCGGCGCGTTGAAAGAGAACAGGCGCGGGGCGATTTCCTCGATCGTGAAGCCGCTGACCGGGCAGGCGAAGCGTTCGGAAAAGACGATCCGGTTGTCGGGCAGGCCCGTGCCCTTCATGCTCCCCTCCCGTTTACGGGAGGGGTCGGGGGTGGGGATATCCTGGGTGTCCGACTGGCCCACCCCTGGCCCCTCCCGCAAGCGGGAGGGGGAATTATCCGGTTCCGGTTTGAAATTTGCGCTGGCTTCCGCGACTTGTTGTCCTTCGACAGGCTCAGGACGAACGGGTTTCTTTGTCGTACTATCGTCTTCCGCATCCATTCGTGCTAAGCCTGTCGAAGCACGATTGGCGAGCGCTTCCTCGACCGTGCCATCCGCCAGATCGACGAAGGCCAGTCCGTCGGCCAGCCGCAGAGCAGTCTCGAAACTGTCCGCCAGCCGCTGTTCCATGCCTTCGCGCACGACCAGCCGGTCGACCACGACCTCGATGTCATGCTTGTATTTCTTGTCGAGCTTGGGGGTTTCCTCAATATCGTAAAATTCGCCGTCGACGCGGACACGGGTGAAACCGGCCTTCTGCCACTCGAGCAGTTCCTTGCGATACTCGCCCTTGCGCCCGCGCACCACCGGGGCGAGCAGGAAGAAACGGGTCTTTGCGGGCAGGGTCATCACCCGGTCGACCATCTGCGAGACCGTCTGCGCGGTGATCGGCAGGCCGGTCGCCGGCGAATAAGGCACCCCGGCGCGCGCCCAGAGCAGGCGCATATAATCGTAAATCTCGGTCACCGTCGCGACGGTCGAGCGCGGGTTGCGACTGGTGGTTTTCTGCTCGATCGAGATTGCGGGGGACAGGCCCTCGATATGCTCGACATCGGGCTTCTGCATCATCTCGAGAAACTGCCGCGCATAGGCCGACAGGCTCTCGACATAGCGCCGCTGCCCCTCGGCATAGATCGTATCGAAGGCGAGCGACGATTTGCCGGAGCCGGACAGCCCGGTGATCACGATCAGCTTCTCGCGCGGAAGCTCGATATCCACGCCCTTGAGATTATGCTCGCGGGCGCCTTTTACTTTGATGTGGGTCAGACTCATGCGGGTGCTTTGCAGAAGATGCCGGAGAGAGTCCAGCGGGTCAAAAGGACAGGGCGGTCGGGGCTATATGTTCAATGTTTGTTCCGTTTTCAAGGGGGGAGTTTTTGGGGCAGCGTGATGGGGGTCACGGGTATAACTGTTCGTTAGCGCTCATGTTCCTGCTCACGTTGAAAGAGGACCATTGTCATGTTTGACTCGATGAAAAAAGTCTTGGCCAGTGTTTCCGGTTGCATATTGCTGGCTGGTTGTTCCACTTTCAGTTTCTCCCCTCCTCATATTTCACATCAGAATGTTTCAACGGACCTTGCAAACTGCAGTAATAGCGACGGTTCAGCCATGGGCACCGGTTTTGCTGGCGCTCAGCAACTGATCGAAAACTATCGCATTGGCTATCGATGTGCCCGCGAAGAAGCGGCAAACGGACGTCAGATTTTTCAGGTACCCGCATTGCTTGCCACTGTAACCGGTCTGGTCGGACCAACTTTTGGTCTGACCGCAGACGGCTCATTGGCAGCCGGCGCGAGCGCCGGATTTTTGAGCGGTGCCCAATCCTTTTATGTTCCCGAAGAGAAGGCAAAATTGTTTAATATTGCTATGGAAGCCGTAGCCTGTGTCAGAACCGAGTCCGTCGATGTCACCCATTTTCACCGTCGTGTTCCGGGTGGTGACGACAGCGCCTTTCTGGCAATCGCAGCGGATGATGGGGGCAGCACTATCGATCTCGACGTTGGCGACCAATATTTTAATGCGATTGCCGGCGCGCTGGGAGTCATCGATGTTGAGTTGGGCGAACGCTTAATGGGGCTAGGCGAACGGGACGTGGATTCGCTCATGGCAAAATTAAAAAAATTGGTGGAAGAGCAAGACGACGCCGAAAAAAACTTGCAGAACGCGGAAATAGCTATGCAGGCACTTGATAACAATATGATTCAGGCCTTTTCAGATTCCGGAACTGGACAGGCATCTGATTTTCTAACGACCCAACTGAAGACGTTGACAATGGTCCGAAATATGCTGGTGGCCCGGGTTGTATCGCTGGAAATTAAAGCGATGCAAACCAAGCTTCAGGAATGCGTTCTGCAAATGAAGGTGGGTTGAACACCGAAAATGGTTGCAAGATATGGTTTCGCCGCTGCCCAGATGTCCACTGCCAGCACCGGAAACGAAATAATCTTGCGATAGTTGAATATCGGCTTGCTCCCTGGGCTTCTCGCCAGGTTCGAAACAAAAGCACTGCTCTGCAATGAACGCATCGAATCAAAATCCAACCGATTTGCCCCGTTTATCGACGGGCAATCGTCGTTGGTCGAATGAAAAGCGGAGCGAAGCGCTCTTGTGCTATTCTGCAGACAGCTGAGTGATGATCCGGAAAGAGCGCCAATGGCTTTCGGGTCGCAGCAAAGCGCAACCATGGGGGATGGTGTCAAGATGCGGAATCGCAAAATGCTGAACCGGGGATTATTGCCTACCGCATGGGCATGCTCCTATTCCCGGGACAGTTGGTCTCCCGTCCAACCCCTACTGGGCGTGGTCCTTGCAACGCTTTTGGTGCCATCCCCTTTGTTTGCGCCGGTTCAGGCGCAGCAAGTGGCGACCCCCGCCGCCAAGCCTCCCCCGCCGGCCTGTGCAACCGACGATCACCGCGCCTTTGATTTCTGGATCGGTGTTTGGGACGTGACCGCTGCCGGGCAGGACCAGCCCAGCGCGGTCAACCGGATTTCGCGCGAGCATGCCGGTTGCGTCTTGCGAGAAGATTATCGCACCAGGGGCGGCTACACCGGTATGAGCATGAGCTTTTATGACGCCCGGCAGAAAAAATGGCATCAGACCTGGATGGGCGCGGATGGCACGGCGCTGTTCATCGCGGGTGGTCTCAATGATCGGGGCGAGATGGTTCTCAGCAACCGGAACACGCCTTATTATCTCGAAGGCACGGCGATTAACCGGGTTACCTGGACGCCCAACAGTGACGGCAGTGTCCGCCAGCACTGGCAGGCCTCGTCCGATAATGGCGCCAGCTGGTCGACGGTTTTCGACGGACTCTATGTCAGGCAGGCGCTACCGCCGGCGGGCTGATCACTCAGCCATCAAATCCCGGACAAATCCGATCAGGCCGGTCTGGCGAGCCCGGCGCAGACGCTCGGTGGCCAGGATCTGCTTCACCTTGGCAAAACAGGCGTCGAGGTCGTCGTTAATCAGAACATAGTCATAGCCGTCCCAATGGCTGATCTCGCTCGCCGCACGCTGCATCCGGCTTTCGATAATGTCGGGCGCATCGGTATTGCGGCTTTCCAGCCGTTTGCGCAATTCGTCGAGCGAGGGCGGCAGGATAAAGACCCGGACGACATCCTGTCCGGCGCGTTGATAGAGCTGCTGTGTCCCCTGCCAGTCGATATCGAACAGTACATCCTGCCCCTCCGCCAGACTTTGTTGAACCGGCACGGTCGGCGTGGCGTATCGGTTTCCGAAGACCGTGGCATATTCCAGGAAACTGTGATCGGCGACCATTTCTTCAAACTCATCGCCGCTGACGAAATAATAGTCCTTGCCATGTTCCTCACCGGGTCTTTTTGTGCGCGTTGTGACTGAGACGGACATGGCGATCTCGTCGTCGGATTCGAGCAACATACTTGCCAGCGTCGACTTGCCGGCACCGGAGGGGGAGGATAGCACGAACAGCAGGCCGCGGCGGCTCAACTCACGGTGATCACTGTCGATGCTCTGGGAAGAAATAGTGTCGGCCATAGCGGCTATTGGCCGAGAAGGGCGTATCGCGTCAAGATGCTGCCGCGATGTTTTTTAACGCGGTGCCTGGTGCAATCATCCTGATGACAGTCTGGTAAAATCCGGCTATCCGCAAATCATGTTTCAGGGACGTATCAGCACCATATTTTATGCGGTGGGCATTACCATCATGGTTGGCTGGCTGTTTTACGTCGGCAAGGACATAATTCTGCCGATCGTGACGGCGATCATTCTGCTGCAGATTCTCTATGCCGCCAGCGCCACGGTTGCCCGCATCCCGGGATTGGGCCGGACTCCGTTGTGGCTGCGTGCCACGCTTGCCCTGATCGGGGTTCTGGCCCTGCTTTTTGCGATGACCCGGATGCTGGTGGCGAGCTTGCAGAATCTCGTGCCATCGCTGCCAATTTACCAGCGCAATCTGGAAAATCTGTTCGCGGCATGGTTTCCGGCTCCGGTTGTTGCCGGGGGCGGACAGCCGCAGGTTTCCGAGCTGATGGCTTCTCCGGCGGCGATATTTGACCGCGGTACGGAAGCGGTCGTCAAAGCGCTCAGCGAATTTACGACCAGATTTTTCACCGAGATCGATATCGCCGCGCTTGCTCAGTCGGTTTTGTCTTCGCTGACCAGTTTTGGCGGTTTTGTCTTCATCACCATATTATACGCCTCCTTCCTGCTCAGCGAGATCACCGGTTTTCCCGAGAAGGTGCGGCGTGCCTTTGGTTCCGATAGCCATTCCACCGACACGCTCAACATGATCGCGCGAATCAACCATGATATCGGCAGCTATCTGGCGACCAAGACGTTGATTAATATCATTCTCGGCATTGTATGCTGGATCATATTGTTGATATTGGGCGTGGAATATGCTGCGCTGTGGGCGATCATCATCGGCCTGCTCAACTATATTCCCTATATCGGTTCCTTTGTCGGCGTTGCCTTTCCGGCGCTGTTTTCTGTCGCCCAGTTCGGCAATTTGACGATTCCGCTGATCGCCACCGGCCTGATGACGGCAGCGCAGGTGCTGATCGGCAATGTTGTCGAACCGAAGATGCTCAGCAAATCGGTCAATCTCAGCCCGATGGTGGTGCTGGTCTCGCTCGCAATCTGGAGCAGCCTGTGGGGCATTCCCGGTGCGATACTGGCGGTGCCGTTCACCACTATCCTGATGATCGTGCTGGCGCGCCGTCCCGGAACCCGGCCGATTGCGGCGCTGCTCTCCAGCGATGGTAATGTTTAGCCGGGCGCAGCCGGCGGTTTCATGAAAAACGCGGCGACCATCCCGGCGCCCAGCAAGCCGATCGCGATGGCAAAGGCGAGGTCGTAGCTTCCGGTTATTTCGAAAATATAGCCGCCACCCACCGGTGCCGCCGCAGCAAAAGGCAGCATGACCGGCGCGAGCACCGAATTTATGATCGGGAACGCGCGTTCGCCGTAATAATTGCCGGTTACCACGGGTCCCAGCACGAGCAAGCCGCCGTAGCCCGCACCAAACAGCATGCCCATGACCGAGAGAAGAACGACGTCCTGGCCGAACCAGAAACCGGCCAGAGCAATGGCCATCAGGGCGATGAATCCGAACACTGTCCAGCGCAATTCGAACTGATCACCCAGCCAGCCCGCAGGAATGCGCGCCAGACCGCTACCCAATATCGCCAGGCCGATGATCGAGGCCGCTTCCAGACGGGAGAGTCCGTTGTCGGTGAGGTGCAATACGCCGTGGTTGAGCAGAAAAAAGAAACTACCGAAATAGCCAACCGAGATCAGCAAGACCAGATAGATCGCCGGCGTCCGGATAATCTGCTTCATCGTCCAGTCATGGCCGGTGCGATGGGTTTTGGGGCGTAAGTTTCTGGTCAGTGGACTACGGGCCGCCAAGCCCGGATCGACACCGTCAGGAAACTGACCGATATCCTGCGGGCGATTGATGACAAATTGGGTGGCGATCAGGGCGATGATGACCATGGCAGCGGCGATCAGCCAGGCGGCGCGCCAGCTGTCGAACTGGTCCATCGCCGTGGCGAGCATCGGCTGCGCCAGCGCACCGCCCAATGCGCCGCCGGTCATGACGATGCCGATGGTTGTCGATCTTTTGATGCTGAACCAGCTGATCATCGCGGTCTGGGAGCAGATCGGACCGGTCAGGGCAAAGGACAGGCCCATGACGCCCCCCCAGATCAGGATCCACTGCCAGATCTCGGTAACTGCGGAAACCAGCAGCACGAGACCGGTCAGCATGACCAGAAGCCCGATGGTGAGCGTCTGACGGACGCCAAGGCGACTGAGCAGATAGCCGGTCAACGGATAGGACAAGCCTAACGCGATCAGGGCGATCGACTGCGCCAGCGATGCCGTGCCCCGGTTCCAGTCCATCGTCTCGACCATCACCGGGAACACGACCGAATAGGCGAAATAGACAAAGCCGGAGGCGGCGAACTGGATGAAGAAGAACAGGCCGACATTGGTCCAGCCATAGAATTTGCGGGGCGATTCCCCTGATTGCGCGGTCGTCGCCAATTTGCTCTCCTGTACCGCTCCAGATTGGCGGTTTTTGCGCAGCTTACAGCAATGTCAGTTGCAATCAATATTGCAATTGGAGGGGCAGATTCTGCTCTCCGGATTTTGGGCTGTCAGGTTACATCAATCGGGATTGCGGTGATGCTTGCACCCACGCCTCAAGTGCAGGAACAAATCCAAAGTTTGTCAAAGTTGGGGCCAAGGACGCGTTATGTTGCGTTATGTTGGATAGATTGTTGCTGATGTAGGAAATTTTGTTTCACGCGGTCTGGTGGTAGAGGGGTGGGGTATCGTAATGTATGATTAATTCGTTACAATCATCGGAGTTTAATTAAATGGGAAAACATCTTTTGGCCGTAACGAAAATCGCCCAAATTCAATCGCTATTTTTAGTCTTAGCTGCGATGACGTTGCAATCTTGCTTTCCAAACAATGTGTGCTCCAGCTTCCCCCAAAGGCTCTCCGAGGCAAATAGAACTGATGTGGAGCTCACTGATTTATCTGAACTCAACAGTCTGCGCGGTATGAACGAAGCTATTGACAAAATAAATTTTTGTTACGGCGACACCAAATATGCAAAGAATGAATTTCAGAGGTCGTTTGAGCGAGCATCGATTGGAAACGACGGAAAATATTATATATTTTTTACCTTCATCGGCATTGAGGACTACTCACTTGTTTTTAGGGCAAACCAGAATGGGGTAGTCGAGGCTGTATTTTCGTATAGCCCGATTATAGGGTTCTTGGCTCCTAGAATTCCCTAGAATTACGGTGACGTTGCGTAATTGATGTAGCCACTCTCCTGCTTGATACGGAATCACCCGCGAGGGGTTCCAAAGAAGGAGAGTGACCGATGACTATTTATGCAGGATTGGATGTATCTGACAAGGCTACAC
>JBLWTQ010000033.1:0-6442 GCA_048270065.1 Parasphingorhabdus sp.
TCATTCGCTTATTCCTCTATTTTTCTATATGATTGAGCCGCGCGGCAATTGGATTCGCGCAAAACAATGCTCCGGAAATCGTCCGCTGTGACATTGGTATTACTGGGTAGGGCGAATTGAAAGTGACGATTTAAGAATGGGTTTTGACAGAAACCGGCGAGGTAGAGGCCGGGACAAGCGCGACGGCTTCGGTGACGAAAACTTCGATGGATATCAAGGTGATAATGGTCCGCCCGTAGAAAGATATACGCGGCCGGACAGTGATTCGGGCGGCGGCAGACGGGGCGGCGGCATGCCGGACCAGGTTGTCGGCGAAAGCACCGGAACCGTAAAATTTTTCAATGCGCAAAAAGGTTTTGGTTTCATCGTGCAAGATGGTGGCGGCGAAGACGTTTTTGTCCATATAAGCCAGGTCGAACGCGCGGGCCTGAAGGGTCTCGCAGAAGGTCAAACATTGCGGTTTTCGCTGGTTGATCGCGGCGGAAAAGTGTCGGCTTCGGACATTCAGATTGAAGGTGATCTTATCGCGGTTCCGGATGGCGGGGGCCAGCGTGAAGATCGTGGCGGCCCGCCGCGCAGGGAACTTACCGGAGAAAAGGCCTCCGGCACCGTAAAATTTTTCAACGGCAGCAAAGGCTTCGGATTTATCCAGCGGGATGATGGACAGCCTGATGCATTTGTCCATATTTCCGCCGTGGAACGCGCCGGTATGCGTGGGCTGGAAGAAGGGGACAAGCTGGAATTCGAACTGGAAGTGGACCAACGCGGCAAAACTGCAGCGGTCAATTTGGTGCCCAGAACATAATGGTTTTCAGATAAAGAACTGGTGGCTTTCCGCTCGGCACAATTATTACTGAAATAAAAAAGCCCGCCTGAAACCAGGCGGGCTTTTTTCGTGCAAGCCTCTATCAGAAGCGTATGGTCGCCGATGCTGATACGCCGCGCGCCTCCGCATCAAAACGTTTAATCGTGGTAAATCCACTAAGGCCGAATGACATGTTGCCGGTGTTGACGCGAACGCCCGCAGATGTTTCAAACCAGTCATCGTCCTGGCCGGCCAAGGCAAATGGGGCCAGCAAGCCGACACCATTGGTGAAGTTTGCCGCGACATTTGTCTGCGCATCTTCAAACTCGTGGACATAAAATGCCGAACCGAAGAACTGCACATTGCTGCCGCCTCCACCTTCAAATTCAACACCCGCACGACCTTGCAGACTGTCATAGTCAGGCCGCGAGGTGGTTAGCGCCATCGGTCCGCCCGTTTCAATTACATTGCTGAAATCGATCTTGGTTGCGCGCATGCCTGCCGTCGGAGCAAAGGAGAACCCGCCGGCACCCAACTTGTAGGAAAGATCAACGGACGATGTGAACAACAGGTTATCGTCTTCACTATTCAGCGTGAACGTCTGTGGACCTAGCGCCAGGTTGCGTTGCGTGCTGGCCTCATAAACACCCGCTGTCATCTGAGCATCCAAAGCAAGCTGTCCGACCATCGTGCGCCCATAGAGCGTACCGGTCATCGTCTTGCTACCTGCGGTGTTGCCCAGCGCAGCAGTCGCGTCAGTATCTGTATAGTGAAAGCCCAAGCCGATCATGCTGGTGTCCGACAGAAAATGCTCGATGCCAGCGGCGATGAAATAACCATCGAACTCATCATCGCGCTGAGGTTGACCAGCTAACGGCATGGAACGACCCTCACCATCCAAATACCCGCCTGCCAGATATACGGCGATATCTTCGTTAACCCCGTTGCTTACAGTTTCAATATCCTGTGCGGCACTAGCAGCTGCAAAGTCTGTCATAACTGCCGCATTTCCGCTGCCATTGCCATTAAGCGCCATCGCTGCGGTTTGCATCGGTCGTCCTATCGTAGCAATGGTGCCACCACTGGAGTCCCGATCCGACAAAGCAATACGGGAATCGAAGAAGTTGGCGATATTGGTCGCCGTGGACTTGCCCATGGAGCGAACCGTCGATTCAGTTGTCGGTGCCCAGCTGTCAAAGGTCGCCTGGATCGTCGCTGCATCAGTGAAATCAAGGAATGAAAACAACTCGGAAACGGCACCATTACCGCGATTCCGGTCCATCAGGGCAGCATAGCTAACCTGGACCGGGCTGTTGCGATCAATTACATTCTGGTAACTTTGCGCACGAACCGTCAGATCGACTGCATTTGCGCTGTAGGTCAGATTTGACAACAAGATTGCCGACAGGTTTGAAACGCCGCTAAATTGATCTGTGATTCCACCATCAGCGGTCAGGATACGGTATGTACTCGGCGTTACAGTCTGGAAGCCGGCAACGCTTGCAATTCCAATATTCCCGCCGAGGTTCGCTTCACCGGTTACGGCAAGCAGATCGGAGTTTCCGGGTGCCCCAATATCTACAAGCAGGGTTGATCCCGATGCCAGAATTAGGTTTCCGTCGATCGTCAACGTTCCGATTGTGCCCATCGTTCCCGGAGCGATCCCGCCAGCGATGCTGGTTACGAATGGAGCGGCCACCGTACCGGTGCCGGAAAGCACGCCAGAAAACAGGGTGTAATCATAGGCACTGGTCAACAAGCCATTGACTGCAACACGGCCACCCGTCTGGTTCCCGTCGTTTTCGAGCGTGAGGCTGCCGTCGGAATCGATCACAAGTCCGGCCGCGCCACCGACATTCAAACGATCAATCGTCCGAGCACTGCTCAAGGTTGTTGTGCCTGCCTGACTAAGCGTCACTTCGAAATAACGCCGGCCTGCCAGCACGCCATCAATATCGGAATCTACGTTGTCCGGGATGAAATTGGTCGCACCTACAAGACCATTGTCAATGGTAGGTGCCGGCTGAGGATCGCCCGGCGCGTGTGGCTGTTCTTCTACGGTTTCAGGCCCGCCATCGGATACTGGAGCAATAGCCACTGGTGTTGCGCCGCCGCTAATCGCAACGTCACCAACTGGCTGGGCACCGCCACGAATTGCCACATTGTCGACGATCGTCGCGCCACCGCTGATGGCTACATTTTCGGCTATCATGCCTTCGCCGCGGATCGCGGTGTTGGCAGCCATTGTTGGCCGTCCGGCAGAAGCCGCCTCTGATGTAACTGCAGTTGCCTGAACTTCTGCAGATGCTTCAACGACGGGAGCCGCTGGCGCAACTGCTGCTACTTCAGCAGGTGTCGCATTTGGAATCTTTGCTTCGCCAATATTGGAGGTTGGCGCTGGCGTCGGAGCGGAAGCTTGCCGAGCGGGAGGAGTCGAATCCCCTGTTGCAAGATCTTGGCACTCATCACCGACGTTGTCACCTTCCAGATCGAAGCAAGCCTCGCCAAATTGGGGGCTATCACCAAAACGGCCCGCCGATTGCGTGTCAGGGAAACCGTTTACCACGTTTCCGCTTGCATCAATGATGCGGTAAGCGGGGTCGAGATCAGTCTGCCAGTGGGTTGCGTCTTCCCATGCGCCATCACCAGCTTTCGCGCTGACATAACGGTACGGGTTTGTGGCCGCGATATAGTCGGCAAAAAGGAACAGCGGCTGATAAAAGCTTTCTGTACCATAGGAGCTAAATACCTGGGGGCCAAAGAACCGTGAACCGCCGGAGAGCACGCCGATCTGAAGGTCTTCGTCAGAAAGGCTGTTATTCGCTGCATCGAGGATCAAGGGGCCGCCGGAGTCTCCGCCAGCTGTCGTAGCTTCGCGAACACGGGGCTCATCTTTATAGAGATTGAAATCAAACGGGTTGGTTTTGTTCGGGTCGTCAAAGTCCAGACGATAAAGAACCTGCGGCAGATCGCCAAATGGATCGCCAAACAAAAACTGATTGCGATCATCAAAGCTAGTCAGCGAGCCGAGCATATTTTCAGCGGCACGGCGACGCCAGTCAATGCCTTGAGACGCACCGGTTGTACCGCTACCCGAGCGGCCATATCCCGTTATGCTTACATGATAGCCGGTGCCATCTTCATCGCTGATCGAATCGGGAGTTGGCAGAGGCGAGAAAAGCAATGCCCAGGTCGGGATATTCCGGGCCGGATCATCAAGCGCCGCAAGCGCGATATCCCCTTCCAGGAAACCGAAGCTGTCAGGACGCTCGTTCGATTGGGGATTCCAGTAAATCTGGCTGATATTGTATACGAACAGGTCGGGATTGGATGCGAAGCCGTTACCGATCCAGTTTTGGAAACCGGGCAGTGCATTATCATCAAAGGAAAAAGCAGAGTTGATATTGCCATCGGCAAAATCACTCTCGGGCCGGTCATTCACACAGTGGGCAGCGAACAAGACCGTGCGGGGGTTGATCAGCGTGCCGGAGCAAACGAAACCATCGTTGCGGAAGAACATGCCGACGCCGTTTGCGCCGGTTTCATCAATAATTTCCGCGGGTGTAAAATTATCGTTGGGCACAATCGCCTGGGCAGGTGTTGCCAGAGCGAGCGTAGCAATTGCCCCCGTCGCCGCGGTCCGCAAAAGTACAGTGCGTGTGGAATGTCCGAAGTTCTTGATCATGGAAGAATGTCCCCTAAAATATTCAGCCCCAATAGACTTGAGCCAGTGCTCTGCTTGATTTTGCTAGTCAAATCAAAGTGAAATTTCTTTCAAATAGAACTGGTGACAAAAAAAGGCCGGTTTTCCGCCATTGCTATTTAGGATTAGATTAAAATTTGGTTACATCTGTGATGATTTGGCAACAGATACTGGCCGAATTCAGCCAAAAACGGGAGCCGCCGGCGCGCGCTTGCACGGATATATGGTTGGAATTTGAGTCGGCTGTATTTTTCTGATGCAATTCCGTGAACGATGCTTGATCTTTGCTTAGTCTTACTGCGCCATCTCCAACAAGAACCAGGCGCGTTCTTCCGCCTGATCGGTCCAGTCGTCGAGCAGGCCATCGGTGGCCTTGTCTCCAGCGTCCGATGCAGGTTCCTTGGCCTCCCGCAGCTTCGCCACGAGTTTGAGATTATCCGAACGCAACTCTTCCAGCATCTCCGCTGCCGGCACCTTGACATCATCATTGTCGGCGATGCTCTGACGGCTGGCTATATCGCCGATTGAAGTGAGCTTGCGATAACCAATTTTGCGGACACGTTCGGCGATCACGTCTGTGGTGCCGAGAATCCGCGCCGCATGTTCATCAAACATCAGGTGATAATCGCGGAAATGGGGTTCCGAAACACCCAATGGAAATTCTTGGTCTTGCGTGGTTTCAGAAAATTCTGCCAACGGGAAAATCGGGTATCACAGATCGATAATATCAAACTGGCTCTATTGAGAATTTGTATAATTTAGTCAGAAAATGCCCCATGCGCCGAGCGCCAGGATGATGCCGATCAAAAGAAAGGCAACGCCGCCGACGACCCTGATCGCCCGAATCGGAATAACTTCAGCCAGCCGCCGCTGCCACAGAATGGCGGGTACACAGGCAATCATGACTCCAATCCAACCACCCGTTGCCGCAAATATTGCCATGTCCGTTCGCGCAGCGGTCGCCGCCAGAATGAACTGGCCCTTGTCGCCAAATTGCAGAATGAATAGTCCCAGAAAGGAAGTCCAGAACGGCCCAAGCTTCCAGTCTTCCAACAGGTCGGTTGGTCGACGCCAAGCAACCATGCCGATCCCGGCAAGCAACAGGGACAAGGCATAAAAGAGCTGCAAGGGCTCCTCGCTAATCCACTGGTTCACGGCGGATCCGGCGATCGCGGAAATCAGGCAATTGCACAGGGTCGCCAGACCCAACCCCCAGATGATCGGCGAAATACGGCCGTATCTCATGGCCAGCGCAGCACAAAGAATCTGCGGCCGGTCGCCAAATTCTGCGAGCCCCATGGCAAAAAGCGAAGTTAGAAACGCATCCACTATCCTGTGCGGCTAGGGTTGGCCGCCAAGGCGAAGCGCTACGTTGGCCATCAGCGCTTCGGTCATTGACGGGCTGATCTCGTCGCAGTCCAGAGTCGCGCGCATCGCTTCGAGATAAAAGCGTGCTATGGTTGTTGCGCCGCCGTTTCGAAGAGTCGGTTGCAATGCAGTTTCCAGTGCGCAGCTAAGATCGTGGAGCGCCGACAGATGGTGCTGGGTGGCCTTTTGCCGGATATGATCCAGATGCATCAGAAACTGCACCGGATGCCGCACAACCAGTTCTGCCGGCAAGTCATTGAGCAAAGTCTGTATTTCGGCCTGCACAAGCAGATTTTGATCATGGTCCATCGCGAATGCCCCTGTTTCCACGCGACCATGCAAAAACATGGTAAAGAAGCGGTAAATGGAACAAAGTTTTTCGACAGGATAACGGTGCAGGCTTTTTCTTGACATTCTCCGGCACTTTCACCATTAGCGCGGTGAACGAATGCGGCGCCCATGCGTCGCTGTTTTTATTTCAGCTTCTGCCCTAAGGAATGCGCCATGGCGAAACCAGCCAATGTAAAGATCAAACTCGTCAGCACAGCAGACACCGGCTTTTTCTA
>JBLWTQ010000034.1:0-6161 GCA_048270065.1 Parasphingorhabdus sp.
GCGATGCCAAGCTGATGATGGGCAAAACACCGAGCAATATTTCGGTCAGTCGTCCACTCAAGGACGGGGTTATCGCCGATCTCGATGTCGCGGAACAGATGATCAAGCATTTCATCCATAAAGTGCATGGAAAGAAGCCCGGGCTATTCCGGCGTTTCGATATTGTCGTTTGTATTCCATCCGGTTCCACCAACGTCCAGCGTCGCGCCCTTCGCGATGCCGCCTCCAATGCAGGCGGGTCCAGTGTATTTTTCATCGAGGAACCGATGGCCGCGGCTATCGGCGCCGGGATACCGGTGGCCGAGCCAACCGGCGCGATGGTGGTCGATATTGGCGGGGGTACAACCGAGGTCGCTGTATTGTCCTTGCAGGGACTTACCTACAGCACATCGGGGCGCATGGGGGGCGATCATATTGATGATGCCATCGCATCCCACATCCGCCGCAAGCATAATCTCGCCATCGGTGAAACCACCACCGAACTGGTCAAACATGAAATTGCCAGTGCGGTGAGTCCTGCCGACAAAGGACGGACGATGGACATCAAGGGACGCGATCTCGTGAGCGGCATGCCGAAAAAAATTGCCATCACCGAGGCCGAAATAGCCCATGCCATCGCCGAACCAGTGAGCCAGATAGCCGAATCCGTGCTCAGCGCCCTGGAGAATACCAAGCCGGAATTGGCGGCCGATATCATGGATCAGGGCATTGTGTTGACCGGCGGTGGCGCATTATTGGGACGAATTGACGAATTTATTTCCGAAAAAACAGGACTGGCCGTCACCATTGCCGATGACCCGCTGACCTGCGTTGCCAATGGAGCAGGGCGGGCGCTCGAGGATCCGCTTTATCGCAATGTGCTGATCCCGGCCTAGGTCGGGCATTGCGCACTGTCCAACCGATCGACTCCTTTCGGGGTTACCGGCAGGCTGTCAAACGCAGCGGTGGCCTCTATTGAAGGCCCCACATCTGGCCGTGCTCCCGTCGCTAAACATCGTCCGCCGAGATCATTTCCTCACGGTCGATCTCGCCGGTCATCGTCGCCACCGTCACCGCGACAGCGGCGTCGCCCGACACATTGGTGGTCGTCCGCATCATGTCCATGATCCGGTCGACGCCAGCGACAAACGCTATGGTTTCCAGCGGCACACCGACGCTGCCGAACACCAGCGCCATCATGATGAGACCGGCGCCCGGGATGCCCGCCGCACCGATGGCGCCCAGGGTCGAGGTGATCGAGATCAGGAGATAATCGCCCCAGCTCAGATCGACGCCGAAAATCTGTGCACCGAACAAGGTGGCTAGCCCCAGATACATTGCGGTACCGTTCATGTTGATTGTCGCACCGAGCGACACGACAAAACTCGCGACCGAATTGCTGACCCCCAGATTGCGTTCGACACAGCGCAGCGTCACCGGCAGGGTCGCATTGGACGAGGCGGTGGAATAGCTCACCGCCATCGCATCGACGATGCCGCGGAAAAAGTCGATCACCGGCAGCTTGGCGACAAACTTGATCATCGAAGAATACATCACGCCGATGATCAGCAGACAGCCAAGATAGTTGAGTCCCACCAGCTGCGCGAGCGATATCAGGGCGTCCATACCCAGTGTGCCTGCGACCCATGCCATCAGCGCGAACACGCCGAACGGCGTCAGTTCCATCACGATCATCGTGACCTTCTGCATCACAATGGCACCGCTATCGAAGATTTTTGCGAGCGGCTTGCCGTCTTCCTTCGCCATCAAAATACCGATACCGATCAACAGGGCGAAGACGATCAAAGGCAGGACGCGCACATCGGCCATCACCTGGACCGGGCTGTCCGGGACGATCGACAGGATCATGTCGACGGCAGTCGCGTCGTTGGGGACCGGCGTATCGCCCTTCTGGATCGCACTGGTATCGACCCCTTCACCCGGCCGCACGAAGGTGCCGAGCGCAAGGCCCAGCCAGGCAGAAATCTGCCCGGTAATGACGAACAGCAGCATCGCCCGTCCGCCAACGCTGCCCAGCTTCTTGAGGTCGCCAAGTGCGGCAACACCGGCGACGAGCGAGAAGAAGATCAGCGGAACGACCAGCATCTTGATCGCTTTGATGAAGAAATCGCCGATCCACTTGATGGTTTCTGATTCGGGGCCCCATATCAGACCGGTGATTACACCGAGGACAAGGGCCGCAATCACCCGCTGCCAAAGTGGAATCTTGAACCAGAATGCCAGCATATTATCTTCCCCGATTGATTTCCCGGCCCATGCCTATAGTCCACAGGAGTGCGCGGCAAGCCTTTCGGGCTGTTCTACATCCAGAAGCTGATCGCCAGGCAGGTCGAGAGGCCGACGCCAAAGGTCAGCGGGATGCCGGCCTTGAAGAAATCGGTAAACCGGTAATTGCCCGCTGCATAGACCAAAGTGTTGGTTTGATAGCCGATCGGTGTCGCGAAGCTGGCCGAGGCTGCAAACATGACAGCGATGACCAAAGGCCGCGGATCGACGCCCAGATCATTGCCCAGCGCAATCGCTATCGGCGTAATGATGATGGCCACCGCATTGTTGGTCACAATTTCGGTCATGACCACCGACAAGACATAGATAGCAAACACAAGGCCCCAGGGAGGCACCTCCCGCAAAAAGGGAGTCAGTTCTGAAACAATCAGGTCGACGCTACCGGCCTGCTGCAGGCCCAGGCCGACTGCGAGCATGCCGAATATCAGGACCAGAACATTGCCGTCGATCGACCCCCAGGCTTCCTCCGCGTCAATGCAACGGGCCACCAGAATCGCGCCGACGGCCAGAATGGCGGCGACGGAAAGCGGAATGATATTGAGTGCGGCGAGAACCACCACTGCAACAAGCGCGCCAATGGCAATCGGTGCGCGATCCCGCCGAAAGGCACGGATCTTGGTCTGGCCGATTCCGAATAAATTGGGGTTTTGGTACATGCGACGGATATCTTCGCTGGAACCGGTAACGAGCAACCGGTCTGCTGCATGAATGCGCGCATTGGTCAGATCGGACCGCGGCAAGTTGCGATAACGGGTCATACCCAATATGCGAACATTGAGCTGCGACAGGAAGGGAATGTCATACAGCCGGTTACCGATGCTGGGATGGCTCGGCGCTACGGTTGCCTCGACCAGTTCCTCACCCAAGGGTCCGACATCGCCCTTGTGAACGATACCGATTTTGAAATCTTCTGATTTTCTCAGGGAAATCAGTTCGGCGAGATCCAGTTGCACGACAACCCGGTCGCCTGCCCTCAATATGTGAGAATCGAGATCATGACGGATATAGCTGCTGAGCCGCTTGACCGCCGTGACTTCCAGGCCTGCCCGGCGCAATTCCGGGACGGCAGAAAGTTTCTTGTCAATCACCGATGCCTTGCGGCGGACCGTCAGTTCGGTGAGAAAAGCGCTTTCATCGCTGCTGTCAAACTCGCCTTTGACGTCGCCGCCGGGAAGCAGCCAGCTGCTGAACAAGACCATCATGAAGGTACCCGCAACCGCAGCGATCAAACCATATGGCGTGATTTCGAAAATCCCGAAACCGGCCAGGCCTTGATCCCGTGCAACCGCATCGACGATAAGGTTGGTCGATGTGCCGATCAGCGTGGTTGTACCGCCCAATATGCAGATGAAGCTGAGCGGGATCAGCAATTTCTTCGACGAAAAACCGGTTGCCCGCGACAGTCGGAGGATAATCGGAATAAGGACAATCACGACTGGCGTGTTGTTCATGAAGGCGGAGGCGACGAAGGCGCCCAGAAACATTTCGGCGACCGCCAGTTTGGGATGGCGCTTGGCGCGCTTGATAATAAACCCGGCGATCGCGTCAATCGTCCCGGTTCGCAGCAACGCGCCCGAAAGGATGAACATCGCTGCAATGGTGATCGGCGCAGTGTTGGAGAAGACCGAGAACAGGCCATCGGAATCGATGATCCCGAGAAACAGAAACATGCAGGCCCCGAGCACCGCGACCACGGCGGCCGGAAAGCGCTCCATAATGAATCCGGCAAACAGCGCGGCCAAAATGATCAGACCGATGATCGCCTTGTTCGCCTGAATATATTCATTGAGGATGTGAAGGATGAGATCGACCATTGATCAGGAACAACCTTCAACCGGGCTCAGCAGACGAAGAAGTGCGATAGGCAGAGTCGCTATTTCCAGAAGAAATTTCATCCGCATTGCGCCCGGTGCATCAATTTCTGATCGGCAAGCACCAGCGCCATCATCGCCTCGACAACCGGAACCCCGCGAATGCCCACACAAGGGTCATGACGGCCTTTGGTCGATATCTCCGCCGCCTCCCCTTGGCGGGTGATGGTTTCGACCGGCGTCAGGATTGAGCTGGTAGGTTTGAATGCCACCCGACAAAAAATCGCCTGGCCGGTCGAGATCCCACCAGCGGTGCCACCGCTATGGTTGGCGAGAAATTCGGGGCCATTTTCTCCCGGTCGCATGGCATCGGCATTTTGTTCACCGCGCAGCCGGGCGGCGGCAAAGCCATCGCCGATTTCGACACCCTTGGTCGCGTTGATGGTCATCATCGCAGCAGCAATCTCGCTGTCCATCTTGGCATAGACGGGCGCACCCCATCCGGCGGGCACGCCGACGGCCTCGCAGGCGATAATCGCGCCGAGGCTGCTGCCATCCTTGCGCGCACCATCGACCAGCGCTTCCCAGCGCTGCGCCGCAGCGGGATCGGGGCAGAAAAACGGGTTGTTACCGATTTCACTGGCATCGAAATCCGTCGGATCAATCGCATCGCCACCGATTTCGGTCACCCAGGCGCGAATGGACACTTCCGGTATCACCAGCCGCGCTACAGCACCCGCTGCGACCCGTGCCGCGGTCTCTCGTGCGCTGGATCGCCCACCGCCGCGATAATCGCGAAAGCCGTATTTCTGGTCATAGGCATAGTCGGCATGGCCGGGGCGATAGGCTTTGGCAACTTCACTATAGTCCTTGGACCGCTGATCGACATTCTCGATCATCAGCGAAATCGGAGTGCCGGTGGTCTTGCCCTCGAACACGCCGGACAGAATCCTGACCTGGTCCGGTTCCTGCCGCTGGGTCGTATATTTCGACTGGCCGGGACGCCTCGCATCGAGAAACGGCTGGATGTCCGCTTCGCTCAATTCCAGTCCCGGCGGACAACCATCAACCACCGCGCCAAGCGCAGGTCCGTGACTTTCTCCCCAGGTGGAAAAGCGGAAAGCATGGCCGAAGCTATTGAAACTCAAAATTCGCTCTCCGCGTTGATAGGCTCAATTCTGTTTGCGAACGGATCATTCACGAAAAAACGGGAATGATCAATCCAGCGCGATATCGGGCGCGTCTTCCTGCTTCATGCCCACCGTATGATAGCCTGCATCGACATGATGGGTTTCGCCGGTCACGCCTACGGACAGATCGGACAGGAAATAGAGAGCGGAAGCCCCCACATCGTCGATGGTCACGTTGCGTCGGAGCGGGGCATTCAGCTCGTTCCATTTCAAGATATAGCGGAAGTCGCCGATGCCCGAGGCGGCCAGTGTCTTGATCGGGCCGGCCGAAATCGCGTTCACCCGAATGCCGTCTGGGCCAACATCATTTGCAAGATATTTGACCGAAGTTTCCAGTGCGGATTTGGCTACGCCCATGACATTATAATGGGGTATCACTTTTTCGGCGCCATAATAGGATAATGTGAGCATTGACCCACCTGCACTCATCAGCGCTGCAGCGCGTTTTGCAACAGCGGTAAAGCTGTAGACGCTGATATTCATCGTCATCAGGAAATCGTCCAGGGTCACATCAAAATATTTACCGCGCAGCGCTTCTTTATTGGTGAAGCCGATCGCATGAACGACAAAATCCAGTTTGCCCCAGCGTTTTTCGATCTCGGCAAATGCTTCGTCGAGCTGGCCCATATCGCTGACGTCACAGTCGAGCAGGAATTGGCAGCCCAGCTGTTCTGCGAGCGGTTTGACGCGCTTGGCCATTACCTCGCCCTGATAGCTGATCGCCAGTTCGGCGCCGTCTGCAGCCAGGCGCTGCGCGATACCCCAAGCCAGCGACTTGTTGTTGGCAAGCCCCATGATCAAGCCTCGCTTGCCCTTCATTAATTCACTCATCGCCGCTACCTCCTGAAATCCGATTGTCGCCGCCAATAAACTG
>JBLWTQ010000035.1:0-5922 GCA_048270065.1 Parasphingorhabdus sp.
CGGTTAATATGCACTTTCGCCTGCAGGCCGAGCGCTTCCCCGAACTGCTCAAACACTTCTGGGTCAATCCAGGTCGCACGAATAGACGGCTTCACCTGGTCAGGCGCTTTGTCTTCCGGCAGTACCGACTCAAGCAACTTGATGTTGGTTTCTAGGCCAGCATTTTTGGCGTCCTGGTACTTGTCTTTGACGTTGCCTGACAGGTAATCATCAATGAACTCGAATTGTGAGGTTTTCGGGTTCATCAGCAGGTAAGGCTTATCGCCGGTCGTCAGTTGCTCTAACACGGCGGATTTATCTTTACCTAATAGCTGGCTAATGTATTCCAGGTTCACGCTGCCATGCTCGCGCATCGAGTAGTTTACCGCGTCATCGATGCTTCTGGCCGTCGTCGCGCGCTTGTACGGGAACAGCATTCGGCTCTCAAAGATAGCGCTTTTCGTTACCTCGCCTGACGGGCTGACAAAATCCAAACCAGACTCGATACCCACATCACCATCTAACACATTCAGGTTGCCCGAAATCGTAGCCGGCGCACCATTTTTCCCTTTGCCGGCGAACGCCTTTGCGAACTCATTGTATTGCGTGTTTAGACGCTGGCGTAACGGCTCAATATTATCGCCGCCGGTTTTCTCCGCCTGAATCAGCTCAAGCGCCGTATTGCGGATTGCCAGTAAGCCTTTTAGCTTACGGAATGGGTTCTTACCAAGGCGCGTATTGTCGATCGCCGCATCGAGAGAGGACAGCGCCTGAGCCTTGCTACCATTGCCGTTCAGGTAAGCCACTGCCGCTTTTGATGCGGCATCCCGAACTTTAGAGCCGCGATATTCACTTTTTATCGCGCCGCTCACAGGGTTTAACAGCTCTTGCTCGACCAACTGTTTCAGGCGCGTTTTATCGCCTTCGGCCACCAGCTGTCGAATATGGTCGAACGTCATGCCTTCGTCTGACCAAATCGTCTCCGGCGTCACTTCGTACACCTGGGCACCATTGGTCGGGTGATCCATGCCGCGACGCATCACCTTGCCTTCGTCGTTCAACATCATGCCGTCAATCGCCAGGTCAGACTCTGACAACATCACCTGGCTTGCCAGGGTGTCTTTCGCTTCTGGCGTGAGGCTTAAATCCTGGCCCTGGGCAAACGCGGTCAGCGCGTTGGTGATCGACTTCTGCAGGTTCGCATGTTCTGCCGTCGGATTAACGGTTGTTTCGGTTTCGTCGCCGCGATACATCGTGCCCTGGGCGACTTCACCAAGGATGAATTGCGGGTTTTGCTCAAACCACTTGTTGATGCGGAAGCCGTTCAGTTCGCCGTTGGTGTCCGTCCATACTGTGTTACTGGCCTTCTCTCCGGCTTTCAGCTTACGGAATACGACAATATCCGTGGTCACTTCGGTTGCTGCGTTCTCTTTAAACGCATTGTTTGGCAGGCGCACCGCACCGACGAATTCTAAGTCATTGCTGAGCTGGCGGTGATTTTTGTTCGGTGTATCGAGGAAGCGACTGGTAATGACCTGCATCATCAGGCCATTCTCATGCAGTAGCTTGGCCGACTTACCAATGAAGTAATTGTGAATGTTCATCCCTGACAGGTCAGGGTTTTTACGGTCTGTGATTGGCGTACTACCAAACGGCGGGTTGCCGATGGCCAAAGAAAACACGCCGGTCTTAAACGGCGTTTCTTCAAATCCTGAAACCTGGATGTTGGCATCAGGGTAAATCAGTTTGGCGATGTTGCCGGTGATGGTATCCAGCTCCGACGCGTGCCAGGTGGAGTTATCGCGCATTCCTTCCGGTTGCCAGCCGATGAAGTTACCAGAGCCTAACGACGGCTCTAACACATTCATAGGCGTCTCGCCTAAACCAAACGCCTTAACGCCATCCCACATTGCTTTGACGACGCTTTCACTAGTGTAGTGAGCGTTACGAACACTGCCGCGCACGGTGTTGTATTCTGTGTCGGTCAGCATTGCCTTGAGCGTTTGGTGCGCTTCGTTCTGTGACTTGCTTGTGTTGTTGATATCAAAGACTGAGCCTAAGCCACCCCAACCACTGTATTGTGCGAGGATCTGCTTTTGCTCTAACGTGGCCGGTTCGCCACTGCGTTGCAGGTTCTTTAATAAGCGAATCGCCGCGATATTGGCGGCGATTCGTTGGGATGGAGTGCGGCTGGAAAAGTCCGGTACGTCGTCCAGGTTTAAGCGTTCATCAACGCTTCCCTGTACGCTTCGCTCTCCGCCATCAGGTAATTCGTTCCCGACTGGATCTTGATTAGGGTCTGCTTGACTATCTGTTTCGCCATCGCGCGCGCGATTGGCGTCAGTTGCTCTACCGGCATCCGCTTGAACTTCGGATTGTCGCGGAGATCTTTCATTAGATCTGCTTGTACTTGCCCTACTCCTGCCATCTTGTTCCCCTTCAGTATTATTCGTTGCTTCATTCGAGTATATGCCAATATTTTCATTTGCTGTATCAGTTTCAGTTACGACATCACTCCGAGCTTCACGCTCTTTCTCTTCTGGCTTTCCCGCTTCCGCCACCTCATTGCGGTCAGTGTGATTATCTCTGTAGTAGCGCTCGAATTCGTTTAGGTCAGAAAAACTGGTTGAGCGCTTAATCGCATCGCCCAAGTCTTTCGCGGTAAACCCTGCCTTCCGGTATGCTTCACGAACGCCTTTAAGTTCAGGCTTAGCCTTCGGATTGCCTTTTTTATCGCGGTTCGTTTGGATGGTTTCACGAATGATATCTTCGGCGTCTTTTAATAATTGCTCGTCCTCAGAGTTTGCATTCGAATTGTTGGTGTCGGCGGCTTGAGTTTGATTGCCTTGAGGTCTGCGCCAAAGCATGTACGCGCCCCGTTTGGACTGGTGCGTAACGTAATTGCCAGGATTAGCGCGCACATCACTAGTCACTAAACTTTCTGGCGAATCGACGAATGCCCCAAGCCCTTCGTAGCCTTCATTATGCAGGCGGTTAATGGTTGGTTCATTTGGGTCGGTGTCCTGCCCTAAATGCTCAACACCTGGCACGGCTTCCGTGACGGCGGTTTGCACTAAACCATGCTCTGCTGATTCATTCTGACTACCACGGCGTTGCGCCTGAGAACGATTGCGCGCGTCCGAATACGCATAACGCAAATCACTCTGACGCTGGTCGCGCTGACGTTCGTTGACCGTCTCCATTGTGTTTTCTGCACGGCGCAGACGGGTACGCTCATTGAGTGCGGCAGTCTTACCTAAAAACTTGTTCGCCAGGCTACGAACGCTGCCAGCCATTTGGGATTTGGCTTCTTGCTTGCTGACTTGCTGGCCGTCGATTTCAACGGTTTCACCTGGCGCACTATCAATCACCTGGTTGATACGTCGGATAGATTGCGTGATCAGGTTTTGCTTAAACTCGGCGGCAGGGCGAGACTGCATTCGTTCAAGGATTTCAGCGGCCTTTTCACGGCTGTTGTCCTGGCGACGGTCGTGCGGCTGGTTGAAACGCGCGGCCAGGTCTGCGACCGCATCATTGAGGCTTTCACCACGCAATACCGTGCCATCCTGAGCATAGGCGCGCAAGCGTTGCTCGTTGTTGCGCAGTTCTTCTAATACGGCGTCAGAGTCAAAGCCTTTTGAACGACGCAGCTTACGGCGCAAGCGCTTGGAAATCCCTTCTTGGCCCAATGGCTGCGGGAAGAAAGTGCGTTCTAACTCGCGCTCTTTGTTTTCACGCTGCAGTTGTTCGAGCTGCTCCGGCGTTCTTCGCCCCTGGGCATTGGTTTCTGCAGTAGACAGCTGATCGAGTCGGTTGCCGGTCTGGCCCAACGCACTGCGGCGGGTATCGATATCTTCCTGGCGCTGATCATTCGCTTGCTGCTGAGCGCGAGCCGGTTCAAAGTCATCATCACGACGCTCTTGTTCTAAACCGGCGCGCGCTTGCTCATCTTGGCGACGCTGCCAGGCTTCGGTCGGCAGTTCTTGGCGCTGGTTCCAGCCTTCCGGCTCTTGACGCGTACCCCAAGGGCCGGTGTTGAGTGACCGTGCGGACTGGTACGCCTCATCGCCTAAACGTGAGATAGCAAGGTTTGCGCGCGCACCGCGCGGATTATCAATCACTCCGTTATCCGCATAACGGTTAATGCGCTGAGCCACTCGCTGCTCATCGTTCGGAGTCGTTCGGTTACGCTCGACGGCGCGGTTAACAATGCCATTCTGAGCGGATCCGGCGCTTAATTCTCCCTGGGACGCCATTACATCCAACTCACCATAAGCGCTTTCCGCTTCGCCGTCGGTGCCATTCGCAATGGTATCGAGCAGCTGATCCACGCGCTCTGAGTCAACACTTCGCGCGCTGGCGATCATTTCACGGTCGGCAGGACTGGCGGTGAGTGTACTTTCAGCCAGACTACGATTTACCGGTCGTCCGTCACGCTGCAGGGCACCGATCAGGTTCTGACGAGTTGTGGCAAAGTTGCTGTATCTTGCCGCGCGGCGCTCATCATCGGCTTGCCGCTCTGCCGCTTCTTCTCTGAGCTGCTCCGGCGTCTTGGCTTGCTCTTGCGTTTGTGCCTGAGGCTGAGTTTCAAGAGGCTGCTGACCTTCGACCGGCGCGGCGTCTGTTACACCGCCCTGGACTGGTTCGCGGCCATCGACCGGCGCGGTCGCCTCTGCGTCTGCAGAGGAATCGGCTTCGCCAGAGACAATCTCCGCATCTTCGATCACTTGAGCCTGGTCGCCTCGATCACGGAAGCGGCGAAGTGCACCACCACCGGCACCCAATGGCACACCCGTACCCATACCGACTGCCGCACCTTCTAACGCGTTCGCCATCGCGCCCGAGGTTGGGTCAACATCCGTACCGGCCACATCATTCATTACCTGGTTCTGTGCCACTGTCTGGCCGTAACCTTCCATGAATTCCGTACCACCTTCGGAGGCAGCACCTTTGACTGCGCCAGACACAACACCTTTGCCCATTTTGCCAAGCAGGGCATCAAACAGGAATTTATCACCCATTGCACCGGCGACCGAGGCGGCAATCGCGGTCGGGTCAGTGGACATTTGCGCACTGGCGTAACGTGCGGTTTCTTCCTTGGCTTTATCAAACAGCTCTGTCGCGCTGAGTTCTTTGTTATCCGGTTCATCGGCCAGACGTAACAATGAGTTCTGGAAGTAAGGTGACTGGTCAGCCAATGTTGAGGAATCCATTTGCATCACAGTGTCATAGGCATCCATGCTCGCACTACCTAGCGAGCTACCTACACCTGCCGCCATTGCACCGGCACCACCGACGCGCGCAATCGCCTTGTCAGCGACTGCGGCGGCAGCTTGTTCCGTTGCACCCTTCTTGACCATTGAACGCATAATCGTACCGCGTAGCGCGACTTTTGCAGCCGCACCGGCACCACCACCGGCGGCAAGGTTTGGCACCAACGAACCCAGGCCATTAGCGATCTTCATGGCCCATACATCGATATCACCGGCACCATCAGCGAATACAGGATTGCCGTTTTCGTTTTCTTCAAACAGGCGCGCGTTCAGCGTTTCTCGCCCTTCCGGCGTCATGCTTTCTTCAACAAAATCCGCGCCGGAGTTCGCCACATCACGCAGACTTTCACCCACGCCTAATGTGTTTTCAGCCAGCTCACCGATGCCTGCAATTCCCCGCAATGCGCCACTACCGAATGCCTTAGCCGCGTCGCCTAGTGTGGCGGAGTAATCCGGCGCTTTCGCGTTCGGGTCAACGAATTTAAAGTTAGCCGGTAGCGTGTATCCCTGGCTCTCGCCCTGGCTCATATCCGTGGTCGCATTGACTGTTGATTTTGAGGCAGGGTTATCGCCCAAAAGTTTGTTGTCTTGCATAGTGGACTCCAAATTGCAGACATAAAAAAACCGCCACCCCGTTAAGGGCAGCGGCTTGTAAAGAGACTGGTGTTAG